>CAMTWZ010000011.1:0-103394 GCA_947085565.1 uncultured Bacteroidota bacterium | reverse complement strand
TCCGGGATTGACACCCTGTTCCACACGGTCGATGTCAAAATGCGTCAACATGCCTTCCGGCAAAATCAATTCAAGTAAGTCTTTTTCCATAGCTCGAAGCTATGTATATATTCCAAAATCCCCAGATTTTATCCGTGATCCAATAAAACACTATCCGAGGACAATGATTACCAAAAAGTAATCGAACAAATACACGTTTATTCTAAAAATAATAAACTTGCAAAGGCTAACAGAAGGAGTGAGCCATATAAAGTAGAAAAGTTTGAATGGGAAATTATTGAACTTGTGAAAGGTGAAATGATTGAAATCGGTGGAAAAAAAGTCTCAATATTCAAGAATGGAGAGTATGAAATCGTTAAAATTAAACCATCTCTAACGGGGCTAAAAGAAACGTGGGCGACAGGATCGCTGGTTAGGCAAACAGGTAGTTCGGGGGAGTTTTTAGACAAATATTTGGCAAATAGAAAAGAAAAGGATGGTTTATCAGCTCTTTATAAGGTCTACGGGATTGGAGAAGATGGTCTGGGATACAGATATATGAGCGGCCCAAAGAAATTATCCGCTACTAAGGGGAAATTCTATTCTGGTATACCGCTAAAAACTCTCGAAGATCTAAAGAATGGTAAGGTCAGTAAGTTTAAGCCAATCGAGAATTTTTACGACTTATCTGGAAACTTTGGCAATTGTCGGCATGAGGGTGGGGTTAGTTTTGGAGGTGGTAAAAAACCAGAGAATCTCCTAAAAATCATTGTAGAATATTTCAGCTCAGAAGGTGATTTGGTACTTGATTCTTTTGGTGGGTCTGGAACAACGTCGGCAGTAGCACATAAACTGAACAGGAGATGGATTACTGTAGAATTAAAGAATCAAGCATTTACACATATTCAACCTCGTATACGAAATGTAGTAGATAATAAAGATGATTCTGGTATCACAGAGATATCCAATTGGAAAGGCGGCGGCGGCTTCAAATTCTACCGCCTAGCTCCATCCCTTTTGAACAAAGACCGTTTTGACAATTGGGTGATTGCGCCGGAATACAATGCCCAGATGCTTGCTGCAGCTGTGGCTAAACAAGAAGGATTCCGATACGAACCGGATGCTGATGTGTATTGGAAGCAAGCTCGTAGTTCCGAAAAGGACTATCTGTTCACTACCACACAGTTCCTCACCGTCGAAATGGTGGATCGAATTGTCACGGAGATGGCCGAGGGAGAATCGCTTCTCATCGCCTGCAAGGCCTATCAAGACGCCTGCACTCGGGTGAGCAGCCAGATCACTATCAAAAAAATACCTTCCATGCTCTATGATCGGTGTGAGTTCGGTAAGGACGATTACAGCTTGAACATCGTCAATCTTCCGAAAGATGATGAGGCGCCAGATCTGACCGAGGATAACCCAGATGAGGATTCCCCCGAGGCTGAAACCCCCACTCAAACCTCATTGTTCTGATCATGAGCACTACAGCGAATTCCATCAAACAGCGCTTGTCCTTACGCGAACCCCTTCAAGAGGCCCTTGATGTTGTGGCCCGCCTCTCGGACGAATTGGAACTCACCAAAGAGGTAGATTTGTCCGACGCTTTGGCGAAAGTGAAGGCGCTTTATCCAACATGCACGGATTTCGAGCGCGAATTTCCTTCCATCTGCTTCTCCATCGCGACGGGCGTGGGGAAAACCCGCCTCATGGGTGCGATCATCACCTATCTGTATCTGGAAAAGGGAATCCGCAATTTCTTCGTCCTGGCTCCTAACTTGACGATCTATGAAAAACTGGTGCAGGATTTCGGGGATCCGGGGCATCCGAAGTACGTGTTCAAGGGCATCGCGGAGTTCGTGCACAACCGACCCGTGGTGATTACGGGCGAAAATTATGATTCGCAGGGTGGACTGTTCCGAGACGCGGAAGTGCACATCAATGTATTCAATATCTCAAAATTCAACCGGGATGCTGCGGCGCCACGTGGTGCGGAGAAGGGCAAACCGCCCCGGATCAAGCGTATCGCGGAAGTGCTTGGCCAAAGTTACTGGGAGTATCTGAGCGGCTTGACCGACCTGGTCTTGCTGATGGATGAGGCACACAGGTATCGGGCCGATGCTTCCGCCGCCGCGATCAATGAACTGAAACCGGTGTTGGGCATCGAGCTCACCGCAACACCTCTTGTGAACAACACACAGGTGTTTAAGAATGTGGTGTACGAGTACAATTTGGCCAAGGCATTGGTAGATGGAAAGTATGTGAAGAGTCCGGCCATCGCCTATCGAAAAGACCTTAAAGCCAATGAGCGGTCTGCCGAAGAAATGGATCGCATCAAACTCGAAGATGCCTTGTCGCTCCATGCGATCACGAAAGCAGAGCTTGAGGTGTATTCGAAGAGCTTCGACAAACCGATGGTCAAACCCTTTGTGCTGGTCGTTTGCCGAGATATCGAACACGCCAGAGAGATTTTGGACTATGTCCAATCTTCGGATTTCTATAACGGCCAATACGCCGGTAGAGCCATTCAGATTGATTCGAAGCAGAATGATGATGAGGTGAACCGGTTGTTGGAAACAGTGGAGCAATATGACAATCCGGTGGAGATTGTCATTCACGTGAACATGCTTGCAGAAGGATGGGATGTCACCAACCTGTACACCATCTGTCCGCTTCGCAAAGCCGATGCAATACGTTTGGTGGAACAAACCATTGGTCGCGGACTCCGGCTTCCGTTCCAAGGCGAGCGGACCCAAGTAGTTGCCATCGACCGATTGACGGTTGTTGCGCATGACAACTTCGAGAAAGTGATTGAACAATCACAAAGTCCCGATTCCATCCTGAAACGATTCAGTCACATTGAATTGTCCGTTGAGCTGCCAGAAGTGCCAACCGTTCCGGTCACATCGTCCAATAAGACGGACGAAGCACTGGTTACCGAACGGAATCAAGCCATACAGATAGAAAATCACGATGTGAGAAAACGCAAAGTCGCCGCCATCGATGCAAAAAAGGCCATCGTGGATGTGATGCCTGAACTCGGCAAGATTGTCGGGGTGAATCGGATCGAGGACCTTCGGAAACCGGAATTTCGTGAACAGGCTCACGCCATCATTCGGCAATCGTTGGAGAAAGGACAGCTAAATCTGGACAAAGACCTCATCATCCAAGAGATCCCCGTGGTGTATGATGCCATCGTTCGCGATTTCGAGGCTAGTGTCATTGAAATTCCCCGGATCAGCGTGGTTCAGGAACAGGTTAGGGTTTGGTTTGAAGACTTTGATCTGGACACAACCACCGGTTTCGATCAGCGGAAATTGGCTGAGGAGATCGAAGTCATGGATCTTCAGAGCCAAAAGAAGACAAGTGTGGCGGTGCGACATGGAGCGTTTGACCGACAGTCACCGATCCGCCAACTCGTCGCGACACTCATCGATTACCCAGAGATTGATTATGACCAGAATGCGGAACTGCTGCAAAAACTGGCGGCTCAGGCGTTGGCCAAGCTTCGGGAACAAGTTGCAGATCTAAGTGAATTGTCTGTCCTGGTACGACAATACCGGAAATTGATCGCGAAGCGCATCTATGACCAGATGATGCTCCACTTCCGGCAGTCGGAGCCGGACTATCTCGAGCCGGGCGTTTTGCCCTTCACGAAGATCGAGCCATGGAACTTCACCATGCCGGGCAAAGATGGCGTAAAAGATTATCGGCCTGACATCACGCCAAAATCCAATGTGACTCGGTTTGTATACATGGGCTTCGAGAAATCGGCTCATGCGAGGTACAAATTCGACTCACACACAGAGAAAGATTTCTCGGTGGTTCTGGAGAGTGACAGCGAGGTGATGAAGTGGCTGCGTCCGGCCGAAACCCAGTTTCAGTTGTACTGGGATCGCAACAGCAAGCGCTATCACCCCGATTTCATTGTGGAAACGAACGACGGTATCTGGATGATCGAGGTCAAAGCGGCCAAAGAAATTTCAACCGACGAAGTGAAGCAGAAAAAGAAAGCCGGCGAAACCTTTTGCAAGCACGCCAGCACATTCACCACCGCGCATGGTGGCAAACCTTGGGCTTATGCGCTCATCGCGGATGAAGACATCCGGAAGAACTCGACATTCAAGGGGTTGCTGAATTTGAGGAGGTAGGGACTAATCATCCAAATCTTCGTCATCCAAGTCATCGGTGACTGTAAGAACGGTTATGATCGTATTGTTGTAGCCCAAACTCATGCAGCTTTCAAGGCAATTGATTTTCCGTGTTACATGCGGATACCACAAAGACAATGTGGTATGGCCTTCGCGATCTGGAGACTGATTTCGGATAATGTCTTCTGTTAAGCCACCTCTGGGAACAACTCCCTCCGCATCATAGAGGCCAATTTTTTCTTTTCGCAGCGCCGCTGAATGGAAACGCTGGCGAATTTTTCCAGTGCGGGAATCGGAAAGAATCAACGCGACAGGTAGATCCGTCGTCTGCATGCATCTGTAGGCTGCACATAGAATTGATACTTGAGCATAATTCGCCACTTGTCGGATGGTATCGATGTTCATTTCCCGCCCATCCAGCAACATGTTCATCATTGGTGTCGGGGCGAGAAAAAAGGCAGCGAATTGATCAGCCTCGCGTTCAATCACATCATCACTACGAAATTCAGACCAAGACTTCATTTTTTTACCCTCTCGAATCATATGGGCGAGGTGTTCGACGCAGCTGATATGACCCAGCTCATGTGCAAGTGTAAATCGGACATGACTGTCTCCATATGCGAGCTCTCGGTTGATCAGAATCAGAAACCTATCTCCCTTTAGATGACGCAGCGCACCTGAAAACGAATCGCCGAATGAATCGAATACCAACTCGTGACCAGTTAATTCGATCATCTCGGAGACGCTTGGAAGTGGCTCAACCAAACCAAGTTGAATGTTTTCTCTTAGCTCATTGGCTCTCCTTGCCAATTCAACTGGCGAGATCATTTAAGCTTTAAAAAGTACTCGGAAAGGTCTTTCAACTTCTCAATAGCCTCGGGAGACAACTGGTTGACGTTCCGAAATAACGCCTCTTTATTGAACTCCTCATAGTCGTTGTCGCTGAGTTGATTTTCACTTATGTCAAGAGTTTCTGCAATTTTCTTCAGCACAACGGGGGTCGGGCGTCTCTGGTCCTTCTCAAATTGAGAGATGGCGGTCTGAGACATGCCAATTTTTTCTGCTAGCTCAAGCTGATTTAGCCCTTTCAGAGTTCGATAGTGCTGTATCAGGCGGCCTTGTGTGTCCATGCTTAAATATTATTTGCTTTATTACCCATTTATTTGTATATTACGGGTAAAATTACAACAATCTAGGAGCACATGCAAGATTCAACACACTTCCAAATCCTCGCCCTTGACGGCGGGGGAATCAAAGGTCTCTTCTCGGCAACCTACCTGGCACGACTTGAAGAGGACCTCAACTGTACCATCACAGATCATTTTGACCTGATTACCGGCACATCGACGGGCGGTATCATTGCCGCCGCGCTGGGAGTTGGAATGCGTCCCCATGAAATTGTGAAATTCTATGAGGATCACGGTCCCGCCATTTTTGAAAAGCGCCTTCTGAGGGAGACCAGCACCGGTTGGGGCTGTTTCAAATCGCGCTATTCCAGCGATCCACTAAAAGAGGCCCTTCGCGAATGCTTCGGTAAACGCACACTCGGGGACAGCGCTAAAAGACTCGTCATCCCGGCCTACAACTTGGATGGAAATGATGTAATGGTATTCAAAACCCGTCACCATGAGCGATACGCCCGGGATCACAAGATTCCACTATGGGAGATCTGTATGGCGACTACAGCAGCTCCGACTTACTTCAAGGCGTTCCATTTGAATGGTAACACTCGGCTGATCGATGGCGGCGTTTGGGCCAACAACCCATCCATGCTCGGTATCATTGAAGCTTTGACGTCCTTGGATGTGCCCATTGCCAACATTCGTCTACTAAATGTTGGGACATCCCATGCAGTAAAACATCTGACCGAGTCTCTGGATGAAGGAGGACTTTGGCAGTGGAAAAAAGCCGGCGTCGAAACCGCTCTGCATGGCCAAGATTTGGCCGCGTTCAACCAGGCCAAGCTCCTTTTGGGCGACAATGCATTGCGCGTCAATCCATTTGTCCCGGACGGTCTTTTGGGCCTTGACCGTTTGAACTTCCATGCCCTCCGTTCATTGGCAGAAACGGAGAGCCGTATGACCAGCCCGGCGATCAAAACCCGGTTTCTGTCACATCAAGCCCCTCAATTCACCCCAATTCCTACTACCTGAAACAATGAACAATGTATCCAACAAGCTCTTGCTTGAGATCCTTCGAGAGATTCAAATAAGCAAGGCTCAATATGAAAATGCCGAAACTCGCTACACTGCAATAGGCGAATGGCTAAATCGAAAAGAATCTACAATTGCACGGTTTAACCCGCGCATCTACCCTCAAGGCTCATTCCTGCTCGGTACTGCCATCAAACCAACATCCGGTGCAGATGAGTACGACATCGACTTGATTTGTGATTTAAGCCTGTCAAAGGAGAAAATCACCCAAGAACAACTCAAGACATTGATCGGCCATGAGATCAAGGCTTATGCGAAAAGTCGCGGTTTTGCAATTCCAGTGGCTGAAAAAACCCGTTGCTGGACTATCGAGTACTCCGATGGAAGCAAATTTCACATCGACATCCTTCCCGCAATTCCGGATGACCGTATTCTACTTGAGTACGGAGCTCGCTTCGGAGACCGCAAGGATTATTTCCGAACAGGAATTGCCATCACGGACAATACCCGCCCTGAGTATGCATCTATCTCGCAAAATTGGCCGGTAAGCAATCCCAAGGGATTGAATCTCTGGTTCCGCTCACGAATGCAGATTCAACTTGCTGCAGAAGCCAAACGAATGATGGAGTCGGTCGAAAAACTGCCAACCACTCGTGCGAGCACCACCTTGCAAAAGGCAATCAAGGTTCTGAAATATCTCCGTAACAAGATGTTTGAAGGGATGCCCGACGAGGAATTCAAGCCCATTTCCATCATCATCACTACGCTTGCCACCCATGCCTATGGAAACGAGGAAAGTCTTGCCGAGGCATTGAGAACGATTGTTGGCAATCTGCATCTACATATGATCCGCGGTACGAATGGGCAAGTTCAGATCTTGAATCCGGTTAATCCGGGCGAGAACTTTGCCGACAAATGGGCTCTGGATCCACGATATGAGAAAGCCTTTCTGAAATGGCTGGGTGAGATGCGGGCTATCTTCGGGATTGAGTATTCGGATAGGACACTCCTCCGAGAAAATTTCTCACGAGCATTTGGTCGGCCTGTGGTAGAAAAAGCGATTGCCTCCCTTGCATCAACTTCGGCTCCAGCTGTCCTGAGTGCCGCACCCTCCAATATCACCCCAGTAACGAAACCATGGGGTGAGATTCGTGATTGACGACATCGATCTTCACCTCCTTGTTCTTGAGCTTCAAGAATACAATTCCTCATTCCGTGTCATGTCTGACATGGAATGGGGATGGGTCATTCGTGGCCATCTCTTGCAGAATTGCAAAATGGGAGAAGTCGAATACTTGGTCGATGTCGAAATTGATATTCATGTGTCCATCAATTTTCCTATTGATGTGCCCCGAGTCTTCGAAGTCACCGAATACTCAAACCCAAAGTTCCACAAACTGAAGGATGGAGACCTGTGTCTTGGAACGGAATTCGAGTGTCAGATCTCCGTCGGCGAACACCCTGATCTGGTCAACTTCTTCAAACATCTCGTTCTGCCCTATTATTACTCCTACCACTATTTCAGGGAGCATGGTACCATGCCATATGGTGACCGCTCACATGAGCATGGTCCTTTGGAGTTCTTACGAGAGTTTTTAGGTGTAACAAGTCTACGTCAATTGAAATCTCTCCTTTCACTTACACTTATCAAGTCTTTTAATTCTCGCTCCGCCTGCCCGTGCGGAAATGGCAAAGTGCTCCAAAATTGTCATCTAAATCAGGTCCATAAGCTCAAGAAATTCTTATCCGATCAGCAGCTGCGAAAATGCATCGCCATCTTGGATGATTATGAAGTCAAATTTAACCTCTTCCTCACATCAAAGAAGGCAATACTGAGTACCAATTGAAAACACCTTGCCTTCAAGGCATGCCTATATCACCCATCAATCAATATACAAATCCCAAAAACCATGAGCTCAAATCGAGATACCTACAAATACTGGTTCAAAGTCGGTCATTTCAAAGTCCATTGCGGAATTACGAATCATTTGACACGAAGAGAACGTGAACATCAAAATTCAGGCAACTACACTACCATTAACGGCACTCGTTACTATTGGAGAGACGGACACATAGTACAAGAAGGTCTGCTCACAACCCGAGAAGCCGCTATGGATTGGGAGCGCCAAAATGGATGCAATCGGAACTGGGGATAGATTTAGACATTTCTCGACAATAACGAGACATGATGTCGCAATTAATGTCGCGATACTGTTGATTTACTCGTTTTCTTTCGACGAATCGCGACATGGCGCATTAACTTACATTGAGAAACACGGAATCACCTATTACTCCAGCACATTATGAAACAACTAGCATTCTCTTTACCACTTCTATTATTTTTGTTTAGTTCTTGCGCTGTCCCTAGGCCTACAACCTCCTCTGGCGGAGCAATTTACAGGGTCATTGATTTTAGCTCATATGCTGAAAAAGGATTTTTATTCACAACGGAGATTCCGACAGGCAACTACGCTTCGATAGGTCTTGTTCAAGTCGATCTTTCACCTGCGGTAGTCGAATTACAACTTGCCGATTATGAGGCTTTTAGAAAGAATAAGTCCTTAACTCTTAAAGGTGTCAATTACGCAATGGTACATGAGTTTCCTCTTCTAAATGGGCAATTTACCTACTATGGTATCTCTCAAATTAATATTCAAAATGCACTTGATGAGATGTATCGACTAGCTACTAACATGGGTGCAGATGCTGTCACAAAATTAACTTTTGAAAATAAGCCTATCGAGGATACTGGCTTGGTCTACACTGTGATTACGGTCTCTGGCTTCGCGGTTCGACGCGATTAACCTCCCATCCCCCCATCCTCCCTGTTCAATTCTTCCCTACCAGCTCCGCGAATTCGCCCAATACATCCTCGAACCGCTTACTCAGCGCGGGATCAGCGATGCGCCTCTCTTCGGTAAACGCCCTCTGCGCTACGGCCAACGAATACATCGACGGATACACCCTCGCACCCAGCTTTTCCAACGGAATGCGCAACTGCCATAGGCCCATGTTGCCGCCGGACATCGACGGCGAGGCCGACATCAGCATCCCGTTGCGCTTGTTCAACGGATTCGGCTTCACCCGCGACAGCCAATCGAGCGTATTCTTCAAGTAGCCCGGCATCGATCCGTTGAACTCCGGCGACGCGATGATGAACGCGTCACTGTCCAGCAACCGCTGATTCAAGGCCACCGCTCCGGCCGGTATCGCGCCACCTTGCGCGTCCTCATTGTAAGATGGGGTCTCGAACTCGGCCATGTCCGCCAGGTCAACGGTATGGCCTTTCGATTCAAGGATGGATGCGGCCAACTTCGATAGCGCCCGGTTCAACGACGTTTTTCTGAAACTGGCAGGAAGGATGAGGATTCTGGACATGTCTGAATGATGTGTTGCGATGTATTATTTGTTCAAACAACAATTATATCGTCCATCATCGTTCCCACCTCCCCTCCTCCCATCCTCCTGTTCATTCCCCAACTGCTTTACGCACCGCCGGCGCCACCACCGTCCCGAACAGCTCGATGCTGCGCATCACGGCCTCGTGTGGCATGCTTCCGACGCCCATCTGCATGAGGAAGCGCTTATGACCGAAGATCTCGTGCTGGTACAGGATCTTGTCGATCACTTCTTGCGGACTCCCCACGAAGTTCGCGCCTCTCGGTCCGCGCGAGGCCTCGAACTGCTCGCGCGACATCGGCATCCATCCGCGCTCGCGTCCGATCTTGTCCATCACGCGTTTCGTGGGACCAAAAGCGATGTCGGCCGCATCCTGCGAGCGGTCGGCGATGAGGCCGTGCGAATTGATGCTCATTCCGGGGTAAGCGACGCCCGCCTCCGAAGCGCCTCGACGATGCAGCTCCGCCATGGGCGCGAAACGCGCCGGCTCACCGCCGATGATGGCCAAGGCCATGGGCAAGCCCAATGAACCGGCCCGATACGCCGACTGAGGCGTGCCTCCGACAGCGATCCACATGGGAAGCGGGTTCTGCACAGGCTGCGGGAAGACGCCGAGTCCGTCGATCGACGCGCGGGTGCGTCCGCTCCACGTCACAGGATTTCCCTTACGCAACGTAAGCATCAGATCCAGTTTCTCGGTGAACAGCGCGTCGTACTCGCTCAGATCATAGCCGAACAATGGAAACGATTCGATGAAGGAGCCACGACCGACCATCACTTCGGCGCGTCCGCCCGAAATCAGATCGAGCGTCGCGAATTGCTGGAAGACGCGAACGGGATCTTCCGAACTCAGCACAGTGACCGTGCTGGTGAGGCGGATGCGCGAGGTTTGGGCGGCTGCCGCGGCCAAGATCACGGCCGGCGCCGAAGCGACGTACTCTTCGCGGTGATGCTCGCCGACGCCGAACACATCCAGCCCGATCTGATCCGCCAGGCGGATTTCCTCCATGAGCTGGGCCATGCGCCGCTCGGGGGAAAGGCCGTCAAGGTTATCTACAAAGGTGTGAAGTCCGAGTTCCATGCGGAACCTCCGATAGTTGTTTAAACAACTAATATACGGAGAAACTCAAGCAAGTTCCACCATGGCGCCCATTGCGGCATCGGCGAGGGCTGAATCCAAGGTCAGCAGTGGAACCTCGTTCTGTCGGGCTGTATCCAAAATCAACCAATCGGCAAGGCCAAGAAGGCGCTTGCCTTGGAGCGCGCGGGACGTTTGTGATTCCAAGATCCAGTCCCAATCCGGTGTAGTCGCAAGAAAGGACGACAGAATAACCAAATCAGCCATCACGTCTTGCTTTTTCACTCGAAGAATTGGCAATAGTTCAATTAGAATCGAGTGACATGTTGCAACCGCACCACCCTCCAACACGGTTTGAAGGCGGTCGGCGCCCTGTTCATCCTTGAAAAAGGCGATCCAAGCGGACGTATCAACCAATATCATTCAACCCCGCTGCCGAAGTTCATCCAAGTCGATATCAAAATCGATTTTTCCTCGGAATGCCAAGATTTTCTTCATGCTTTCACGACGGATCAGCTCCTGAAGAGCCAATTTGATGACGTCGGTTTTGGTCTTGGCATCGGTCAGTTCGATGGCCTTATCAACCAACTCTTGCGGGATGTCGATGGTGGTACGCATATGAAAAGATACAAAGTATATGCATGAACGGGCAATGATTATATGCAAATCTTCCCACCCTTCCCACCCTTCGCTTCGCTCAGGGCAAGCTTTCTACGGCCTACCGTTTACGGTATACGTGATCGTCACCGGCGCATGGTCGCTCAGATTCCACTCGGCGCCGATCTTCGCGTCTTTGGCGAATGCCGATACGCCTTTCGTGCCGATCTGGTAGTCGATCCGCCAGCCTTTGTTATTGGCTTTGGCATTGGCGCGAACCGTCCACCACGAATACAGGTCTTTCTCGCCCGGACGCAGCGCACGAAACACATCCTCATACCCCGTTTCCAGCATTTTCGTGAACCAGGCGCGTTCTTCGGGCAGAAATCCGGACGTGTTCTTATTCGACACCGGGTTATGGATGTCGATCGCCGTGTGCGCGATGTTGATGTCGCCGCAAAAAACGGTCGGTTTTCCGTCGGCGGTGAGGGCGTTCATCCAGTCCAGAAACACGTCCAGAAAGCGGTATTTCACGCCTTGGCGCTCTTCCCCGGTGGTTCCGCTGGGTGCGTACACGCTCACCACGCGCAGATGCTCGAATTCGACGGTGAGCACGCGTCCTTCCGCATCCACCCAATCGATCCCCATCCCGACGGTGGCTTTCAGCGGCATGGTTTTCGTCAGAACCGCCACGCCCGAATAGCCTTTTTTCTGTGCGGGATGGATGAAAAACTCATAACCGAGGTCGAAAAGCTCTGCGGGAAACTGGTCCGCATCGGCCTTGATCTCCTGCAGGCAGACCACATCCGAATTCTCCCGCTTCAACCAATCCACGAGGCCTTTTTTCGTGGCGGCGCGGATGCCGTTCACATTGTAGGTGCTTATTTTCATAGGTTGGAATCGATCCGCTGTCCGATGCGCTCAAGCACATATTCGGTGGTGGATTTTCCAAGATCGGCGAACCACATCCCTGACGGACTCGCATACGCGTCGCTGAATTTCTGCAAGTCCGCATCGCTCACATCCCGCAACAGATACGCCAAGCGCCCGAGGTTCGCACCTTGATATGCCTGATACAGGTCGGTATGCATGAGATGGGCGATTTCGGGCATGTCTTCTTCGGAAATCCGCTCTTCCTGCGGCAGATAGGGGTTCATCACCGTCACGAAACTCAGGTACACATTCACGATCACCATGGCTTCGACTTCTGATGTTCGCATGCGCTCATCCAGCTTGATAAGGCGTTTGATGCGCTCTTCGCCGGGAACATTCGCTTCGTTGTCGAAATGGGATTCAAGAAGGGTCACCAGATTCTCGTCGAGCGGACGATTCAGCAACACATGGATGCTCCGGGTTTTCGAATCGGTCAGCCACGTATCCACCGCGGCGGCGAAATCGGACTTGATGTTCGTCGAGAACCAGGTTTTCGCATCCTTCCGCATGGAATCGGGGGCGAACGCCAGACTCATTTTCTTGAACGTGCTTTTTCCTGTCTCGGAGAGCGCGGTCTCCGCGAACTGTTGCTCGAACTGAAGCGAAAGCAGGTTCGGGATGTTCGCAATGCGTGATTCCACGCCCGAAAACGGATAAAGCCGCTCGGCGAAGGGCATGTGCGATTGGAACCAGAGGAGGAGTAGGGGTAGGAACATGAGATTTAAACGCTGAGCAACTTTAAAAACGTACGTTTTCCGGCTTTGAGCACCACCGTGGCACCTTTGCCAAGTTCCGTGGCCACGTCCGCCACTTTCACGCCATCGATGGAGACGGCTCCTTGCTGAACCAATCGACGCGCTTCGGAAATGGATGGCGCCGCCCCCGATGCCACCATCACCGCCAATAACCGATGATCTGAATCAGCTTGAAGGGTGAATTCCGGAATCTCATCGGGCACTTCCTTGTTCACGATGATCTTCACGAAATGCGCTCGGGCGGCCGCCGCGGCCTCTTCGCCATGATACATGCGCGTGAGCGTGAGCGCCAAATCGTGTTTCGTGTTGCGCGGATCGCTTACCGCACGGGTTTTGATCGCCGCGAGTTCCTCGTTCGACACGTCGGTAAGCAGCTCGAACCAGGAATAGATCTGGTCGTCGTTCACTTTCAAGACCTTGCCGTACATGTCGTTAGGGGCTTCATCCAGCCCGACGTAGTTGTCGTAGCTCTTCGACATCTTGTTCACGCCATCGGTGCCCACCAGAAGCGGCATCATGAGGGCGACTTGCGGTTCTTGTCCGTCGGCGCGCTGAAGATCGCGCCCGACCAACAAATTGAATTTCTGATCGCTTCCGCCCAATTCCACATCCGATTTGAGATGCACAGAATCCTGTCCCTGAGCCAGAGGATAGAGGAATTCGTGCAGAGAGATGGGCTCGTTGCTGTTATAACGCTTGGTGAAATCATCGCGCTCGATCATGCGCGCCACGGTGAATTTCGAGGCGAGGCGGATGAGATCTTCGAAGCCCATCGGTCCGAGCCAGGTCGAATTATGCACGATGGTGAGCTTCGCGGGATCCGAATCCAGGATTTTGGACGCCTGTTGGAAATAACTTTCCCCGTTCTTGCGTACCTGCTCGATGGTGAGCGACGGACGCGTCTTGTTCGCGCCGGTAGGGTCGCCGATCATCCCGGTGAAATCGCCGATGATGAGGATGGCGTGATGTCCCAGATCCTGAAACTGGCGCAGTTTGCGCAGAATCACGGAATGACCCAAGTGAAGATCGGGGCGCGTAGGGTCGCATCCCAGCTTCACGCGCAGGGGCGTGCCGGTCTTGGCCGAACGCTCGAGTTTGGCGACGAGCTCGGGCTCGGGCACGATCTCGACCGTTCCGCGGCGGATGATTTCAAGTTGGGTATCGAGAGAGGTCATTGGAGTTTTATTGGATTGGGGCGAATCACAGGGACGCATCACAGAGGCACATCATTGATGCGCCCTTTCAATGCGCCATCTCATTCTCCACGTCTTTCACGAAGGTGGTGGCGCCGGGCACGATCAGCGCGACGACATTGTACGTGGTGGATGCGAGGGGCTTGATGTGTTTGATCAGTTTGGACTTCTCTACCATCCCTTTTTCGGGAAGACCGATGGATGCGAGCATGGTCAGCAGCACGGAAACGGCGACTCCGGCTTTCAGGACGCCGAATACGAGTCCCATGATGCGGTTCGGAATGCTTAGTAGCGTGATTTTGAGGATGACGTTCAGTCCGTACACCAGTCCGGAAACGACGAACATCACCGCACCGAAAATGAGAAGAAAGGCTCCAATATGAGCCACGGTGCCGTTGAGCCCGGTTTTGGCGGAGACCCAATCTGCGACTGAATTCATAAGATGGAATGCGAGAAACAGTGCGATCACCAATCCTAAAAGTTGGGCCACTTCTTTCACAAAGCCGTTCGAATACCCTTTCCAAGCGCCATAGGCCAACGGAAGAATGAGAAGGATGTCGAGTGCGCTCATCGTCGGCTCACCCCAGCAATGATTTGACGACCGCGTTGACCAGGCCGCCGTCGGCTTTGCCTTTCACTTTGGGCATGAGTCCGCCCATCACTTTGCCCATATCGCCGGGACCTGTGGCCCCTACTGCGGCGATCACGGCCGACGCGATGGCTCGGATCTCGTCTTCCGACATCATTTTCGGCAAATACGACTCGATGACGGCCAATTCCGCTTTCTCGATATCGGCGAGGTCGTTCCGACCTGCGGCTTCGAACTGCGTGATGGAATCTTTCCGCTGCTTAGCTGATTTCATCAGGACCTGGATCACGGCTTCATCGCTGAGTTCGATTCGCGAACCGTCGGTGCGCGCGGCGATCTCTTTCTCGGTCAATGCGGTTTTCAGGGAACGCAAAACGGCGGTTTTCACCGCATCCCGCGCTTTCATGGCCTCTTTCATGTCGGCCATCAAGGTATTGTAAACTGTGCTCATGGTGGGAAGGTACAAACTAAAAAAGGGTCACACGTGGTACGCGCAACCCTTTTCGAAGAACAATGTGAGACAATCTGGGCCTAAAAACTCAGGCTTTGATTTTGCTGAGGAAGTCGCTGACTTTATCGACTTCAACCATCGACTCGCGGTAGTTGAATGTGCCGATTTCGGACTTCACGGAAACGATGACTTTCGCCATCTTGCGTTGCGACATTTTCGACGCGAGCGCCTTTTCACCGTAGGTCTGCTTCTTAGCCATTATTTAATCTCCTTGTGAACCGTGTGTTTGCGCAAATTGGAGTTGTATTTCTTCAATTCAATACGACCCGTGGTGTTGCGACGGTTTTTGGTGGTCACGTAGCGTGAAGTGCCGGGTTCTACCGTGCACTCCAGGATGACCTGAATGCGGTTGCCTTTGGATTTTGCCATGTCAGACGTCCTTTCTCAACGTGCCTTTCTGGGCAGCATCAATCACTGCGGCCAAGACACCGATTTTGTTGATCGTACGAATGGTTTTCGCCGTGACTTTGAGAGTCACCCAGCGATCCTCTTCAGGAATGTAGAAGCGTTTCTCCTGAAGATTCAGGTGAAATTTATGCTTCGTCTTATTGTTAGCGTGCGAAGAACGCCAGCCATTCAGCGCCTTGGCCCCTGTTAAATCGTCTCTGCGTGCCATTGTTGGTTTATTAGCTTTTCGGGAAAGACGCGAAATATACACCACTTTTCCACAATAATCAATAAAATCAAATCCGTATGAGTATGGGTAAAAAGTCATATTTTGCGCTACAGCATGAGTTCTCGCATTACGTCACCTGTCGGCACGCCTCACCGCGTTTTGGGAAGCCCTATCCCCTGCCACCACTGTCTGACGGCGACTAAATAGCAACAGTCAACCCCGCCCATTCCATGACCAATTCACACGCAGAAGATTATAAAGCCAGTAATATCCAGGTCCTCGAGGGCTTGGAAGCCGTTCGCAAACGCCCCGCGATGTACATCGGGGATACCGGAATCCGCGGTTTGCATCACCTTATCAATGAAGTTGTCGACAATTCGATCGATGAAGCCCTTGCCGGATATTGCGATCGCGTAAGCGTTCTCTTGCAGAAAGACGGCTCCTGCCGCATTGAAGACAACGGCCGAGGCATCCCTGTCGACATCCATCCCACCGAAGGTATTCCAGCTGTTGAATTGGTTCTGACCAAGCTTCACGCCGGTGGCAAGTTCGACAAAGACACGTATAAGGTCTCGGGCGGCTTGCACGGCGTAGGGGTTTCTTGCGTGAACGGCCTGTCTGCCTGGTTTGATGTGGAAGTGCACCGCGACGGGAAAATCCACGAAATGCGATTCGAAGAAGGGAAGACGGTAAAGCAACTCAGCGTCACCGGCAAAACCGAGAAGCGCGGAACCATCGTCACCTTTTTTCCGGATGTCTCCATATTCAAGCAGACGATCGAATTCAAGTTCGAAATCATCGCCGAGCGGATGCGCGAACTCGCGTTCCTGAATCCTGAAATCACCATCGAGCTGATCGACGACCGCGAAGAAGAGCCGATTTCCGCCTCTTACCATTATGAGGGCGGTGTGGTTGATTTCGTCCGCTATCTGGATGAGAACCGTGAACCGATGATGCAAGCGCCGATTTTCATCAACGGCGAATCCGACGATGTTCCGGTTTCCGTGGCTCTGCAGTACAACAGCACGTACACCGAGAATGTTCATTCGTTTGTGAACAACATCAACACCCACGAAGGCGGAACGCACGTTTCGGGTTTCCGTCGCGCGTTGACCCGTTGCCTGAAGACCTACGCCGACAAAAACAATCTCATCAAGGGGAAAGTCGCCATCACGGGGGATGACTTCCGTGAAGGACTCACCGCCGTCATTTCGATCAAAGTGGCCGAGCCGCAGTTCGAGGGTCAGACCAAGACCAAGCTGGGCAACTCCGAAGTGCAGAGCGCGGTGGAAGTGGTGGTTTACGACAAGCTGAGCGAGTTCTTGGAGCAGAATCCGAAAATCGCCCGCAACGTTCTCGAGAAAGTGTTCTTGGCCGCCGAAGCGCGCGAAGCGGCACGCAAGGCGCGCCAGTTGGTGCAGCGCAAAGGCGCACTCATCACCGGTGGACTTCCAGGAAAATTGGCCGATTGCTCAATCAACGATCCCGAACATTGCGAAATCTACCTTGTGGAAGGTGATTCGGCCGGCGGCTCGGCCAAAATGGGTCGGAATCGAAGCTTTCAGGCCATTCTTCCGCTTCGCGGGAAAATTCTGAACGTGGAAAAGGCGCGCATCAACAAGATCCTCGAAAACAACGAGATCCGCGCGATGGTGACGGCACTTGGAACCGGGGTTGGACATTCGGAAGATTTTGATGTCACCCAGCTCCGTTATCATAAAGTCATCATCATGACGGATGCGGACGTCGACGGATCGCACATCCGCACGCTTCTGCTCACGTTTTTCTACCGTTACATGATGCCGTTGATCGAAAACGGGCATATCTACATCGCCACGCCGCCTCTGTACAAGATCGCGCAAGGCTCGAACACTGAATACGCTTGGGATGACGAACAGCGCGACACCATCCTCAAGCGCCTCAAAAAAAGCAATTCGACGCGGAAAATCGAAGTTTCCCGATACAAAGGTCTCGGCGAGATGAACCCCGAACAGTTGTGGGAAACCACGATGGATCCGGAGCGCCGCACCTTGCAATTGGTGACGATCGAAAGCGCCGCCGCAACCGACCGCCTTTTCTCCATGCTCATGGGCGACGCCGTGGAACCCCGCCGCGAATTCATTGAGCGCAACGCCAAGTATGCTAAACTCGACATCTGATGGCAACCGATAGAATCATTAAAATCACCATCGAAGACGAAATGCAGTCTTCGTACATCGATTATTCGATGTCTGTCATTGTTTCGCGTGCCCTACCGGACGTGCGCGATGGCTTGAAACCCGTTCACCGACGCGTTCTTTTCGGAATGAGCGAGCTGGGCATGCTTCATAACCGCGCGTACAAGAAAAGCGCCCGAATCGTGGGCGAAGTGCTCGGGAAATACCACCCGCACGGCGATTCGGCGGTGTATGACACCATCGTTCGGATGGTGCAGGATTTCTCGCTCCGTTACCCATTGGTCGACGGACAAGGAAACTTCGGTTCCGTGGATGGCGACTCCGCCGCGGCCATGCGTTACACCGAAGTGCGCATGCAGCGTTTGGCTGAAGAGTTATTGGCCGACATCAACAAAAACACGGTTGATTTCCAGCCCAACTTCGACGATACGCTCACCGAGCCTACCGTTATGCCGGCGATGGTGCCGAACCTGCTGATCAACGGTTCGTCTGGGATCGCGGTCGGTATGGCCACGAACATGCCTCCGCACAACATCACCGAAGTGATCGATGGTGTGACGGCCTACATCGACAACAACAACATCGAGATTCCTGAGCTGATGAAGCACATCACCGCTCCGGATTTCCCGACGGGCGGCATCATTTACGGCTATGAAGGAGTGAAGGACGCCTATCTGACAGGTCGAGGCAAAGTGACCATGCGTGCCTTGGCTACGGTGGAAGAGCTTCGCGGCAATCGCGAACAGATCGTGATCACCGAGATTCCGTACCAGGTGAACAAAGCGATGCTCATTCAGAAGATCGCCGAGCTCATCCACGAAGACAAGCTCACCGAGATCGCCGATGTGCGTGATGAGAGCGACCGTGAAGGCATGCGAATCGTGGTGATTCTGAAGCGGAACGCCATCCCGAGCGTGATTCTCAACCAATTGTACAAATACACGGCGCTGCAGAGCACCTTCGGCATCATCAACCTGGCGTTGGTGAAGGGTCGCCCGAAAGTGATGAACTTGAAAGAGATCATCAAGCATTTCGTGGATCACCGTTTGGAAGTGATCATCCGCCGTACTCTCTATGATCTTGACCAGGCTGAAGCCCGCGCGCACATCTTGGAAGGACTGAAGATCGCCATCGACAACCTCGATGAAGTGATCAAGACCATCCGCGGATCGAAAAACGTGCCCGAGGCAAACGACCAATTGCGTCGCAAGTTCGGTCTGACCGACATCCAGGCGAAAGCCATCCTCGACATGCGGTTGCAGAAGCTTACCGCGCTCGAACGCGACAAAATCGACCTCGAGTATCGCGACATCCTCGACGAGATCCGCGAGTATCGCCGCATCCTGAGCAGCCGCCAGGCGCAGTTGGACATCATCAAGATCGAATTGTCTGATATCCGCGCCCGATATGGCGATAAGCGTCGCACGCAGATCGTGTACTCGGCCGAAGACTTCACCATCGAAGACATGATCGCCGATGAGGATGTGGTCGTCACGATTTCCAACAACGGATTCATCAAACGCACTCCTGTTAGCGGTTACCGCCGCCAGAAACGCGGTGGCGTGGGCATGAAGGGCGCAGGAACGAAAGGCGATGAAGAATACATCGAGCATCTGTTCGTCGCCACCAACCACAACTACATCCTATTCTTCACCGAGAAGGGCAAATGTTACTGGTTGAAAGTTTATGAAATCCCCGAAGGAACCCGTCTGAGCCGTGGTCGCGCAATCGTGAACCTCATCCAGATCGACAAAGACGACCGCATCAAGACCTTCGTGCCGGTGAAAAGCCTCGTTGACAAAGAGTACATCGAGAATCACTACATCATCATGGCGACCAAGAAAGGCACCATCAAGAAAACCTTGCTTGAGGCGTACAGTCGTCCGCGACGGGATGGAATCATCGCCATTAACGTGGATGATGGGGATCATCTGCTTGAGGCGTCGCTGTCAGACGGAACCAGCACCATCATACTCGCAGCCCGGAACGGTCGCGCCATCCGCTTCAAAGAGGGTGATGTCCGCGAAATGGGACGGAACACGCGTGGCGTTCGCGGCATGAGCCTGGATCACGCCAAAGACGAGTTGGTAGACATGGTTGTGGTCAAGAACGTGAATGAAGCCACCATCCTGGCGATTTCGGAGCATGGCTTCGGAAAACGGAGCTTGGTGGAAGACTATCGCGAGCAATCGCGCGGTGGAAAGGGTGTCATCACCATGAAGATCACACCTAAAACGGGATCGTTGATCGCCACGAAAGAAGTGAGCGACAAAGACGATCTGATGATCATCACCCAGAAAGGGAAGATCATCCGGATGCATTGCAACGACATCCGTTCGATGGGACGCAACACCCAGGGTGTGCGGATCATCCGCCTCGGCGGGGATGATTACATCGGCGGCGTGACGCGTGTTGTGCGTGACGAAGACGACGAGGATCTCGACTTCAATGGCGACGGACACAGCGACGCGCCGGCGCCGGATGCGCCCCTAGCGCCGACCGATGTGGCGCCAGATGCACCCGAGCTCTTCGAAGACTAAGCCTTAACGGTTCGTGAACTGAGAAAAAGCCCCGAAAGGGGCTTTTTCGTTGGGTTAAGTGATGCTTGCGGACAGCGCCACTTAAAGTCCTATCAAATACGCGCAACCCGATGGCTGCCTTGCTTTTACAAAGAATCCGTGTTACGTAAAATATCTGTGGAATTTGTGCCATTATGTGGAACTTCATCACTTTGCCCGACGGTCATTCTCTAATTCTGCTCATCAGCACCATCGCCTTTTATGCCTATTACCGACTCCTGCTTCGTTACTGGCTGAAGGGATATTGGGGCGGACTCCGCCTTTCACATCGAGACATCATTGCTATGCGTCGTCTGAGCATGCCCTTGGAGGAATTGCTTACCGAGCTTGTGAAAGCACAGCACAATGGTGATGAAGCCCAACAGGTTTTGGATGTTATCTTGAAGTCGGCCAGGAACGGAATCGCGCTCAACATTGAAGAAGCCGATCGTCAGCGCCGAACATCATGATTCATTAGGGGTCCCATGGCAAACGTAGTTGACCTTGCCGAATGCATCCGATCCGGCAATACTGAAGCACTGACCGCTGAACTGGCAGCGAATCCGGCGCGTGTGAGCGAGCGGGCGCCAAACGGAATCTCCTTGCTTCAATTTGCGGCGTACTGCCGCAGCGAGGCCTCGGCTCGCATCCTGATGTCTCACCTTCCGGAAATGGATATCCACGAGGCGTGCTGTTGGGGGGATGTCGACCGTGTGAAAACCATTCTTCGGGCTTACCCGGCAGCGGCGAACCTCAAATCGGCGGATGGATTCGGACCCTTGGGCTTGGCGTGTTTCTTTGATCACGAGTGGCTGGTGGATGTGTTGCTGGAGGCCGGCGCGGATGTGAACGCGGCTTCAGATAATGCGTTCAAAGTGACTCCGTTGCATTCGGCGAGTGCGATCTCCAACCTCGGAATCGTGCGTAAACTTTTGGAGGCCGGCGCGGATGTCAACGCTCGCCAAGATCGTGGCGCGACCGCGCTTCATTCCGCGGCATACAACGGCCGGAAGGATATCGTGGATCTGCTTTTGTCATACGGCGCGGATCGAACAGCGAAAACGGTGGAAGGAAAAACACCGATGGATTTTGCCTCAGAGAAGGGTTTTCAATTCGGCTCTTAATTGGGTAGGAGTTTACTTCAACTTGCGGACAGTATCACTAACCATCCTAACAAATGGCTGTATTTTATTGAAAATATTACTCTTAGGCGAATAAATCATTACGTAAAAAATCTGTGGAATCTGTGCATTCTCCATCATTCGTGTACAACTTTCACTAAAATTTCGAGGTTCTATCCCCAAAACCTAACCCAGAACGCTGGAATCTACGATTGAAGGACTTGCGGACAGTCATCCTTGCCACCTAACCGATACCTCCGCCGTAGGTCGATTCTCAACCTTCCGGAATCTCTACGAACCTTGTTTTTCTCTTTCTACTCATGCTTTCGCCCGTTCTCTCGAACTCGCAAGGCGTGATCACCGACTCGTTCAGCGATGTCACCCGTATCGACCTATCCACCGGATCTGGCGATGCGATCATCGTGAGGGGCGGCGCTCAACCGTCTAGCTCCATTTGGAATACACCTACTCGGATGACGTTTTCAAGCCGAAAATCCGCCAATCCGGCTCCATCCTCTTTCTCGAGGAAGATTTCGCCGGGCGCAATAACCGCGGTAGCTCCACTTGGACGCTTACTGTCCCCGATGGACTCGATGTCCGCTTCAGCACCGGCTCGGGCGACTTCCGTGCTGAAAACCTTCAGATGAATCTAAAAACCTCCCTCGGCACTGGCGACGTGGATTTGAAGCGTTTCACCGGTGACGTCTCGTTTTCTTCCGGAAGCGGCGCAGCCATCATCCGCGAATAGAATCCAGCACGCGCATCGTTCCCAAGCTGCTTTCCAGCGGGATGGGGACCTCCGCCTCGCCTCTCACCGCACGGCAGAACGCCTCGGCCTGCAACACATACTGATCGCAGACCTCAAACTCAATCGTTCTTGACTCGCCCCGAGAGTCGAGGACGATCGTTCTTTTTTTCTCATTCGCCGCATTGAACGGAATCGCAATTTCGATGGTACCGCGCGTTCCCGAGATTTTCACCGACTGCCGATGTTCCAGTTGGGTGGAGCACAGCACCATTCCCATCCCGACACCGAAATCCAGAAGGGCGCTGGCCAGCCGGTCAGTGCCGAATACCGGATCACGGTCCACAAGGGATTTCACACCGATCGGTTCCCGATCGAAAAGGAATCTGCAGACATCCACGCCATAGCATCCGATATCGAGCAAGGCTCCTCCTCCGATGTCGGCCTGATTTCGCACATTCGCAGGATCGATGTTGAAATAGGTGAATTCCGCCTGAATCAAACGGATTTCTCCGATGTCGCCCGCCGCCAACATCCGTTTCACCGTTTCCCATTGGGGATGGAATCGATACATGAACGCCTCCATCACCTTCAGATGCGGAAATTTCGCCGACACACTCATCAGATGCTCAGTTTCGATGCCGCTTATGGCGATGGGCTTCTCGCAAAGAACATGCTTCCCGGCTTTGAGCGCTTGAATGGTGAGGGGGACGTGAAGATGGTTCGGAAGCGGATTGTACACGGCTTCGATGTCGGGATCGGCCAATAGTTCCTCATAAGAGCCGTACGCCTTCGGAATTCCGAGTTTTGATGCGGCATCATGAGCCGATTCGATCTTTCGCGACGCGATTGCCCTCACCTCACACATGGGTGAGGTCATCATGGATGGGATCACGCTTTGGAGCCCGATTTTGGCCGTGCTAAGCACGCCCCAAGTCACAGGTTTCATGGTTCACAATCGAATTCGCAGCAAAGAGACATTGGACTGTGGGATGTCCAACGGCGTGCGGATGGTGCTCATCGCTGTGTTTGAACGCGTCGCAGGACTCAAAAACGCCACGGCAGACTTCCTTGTCAGATTATACCCCACCATCGAGCCGACCAAGACCGACGTGGCCGCGAACGGAAGCAATGCTTCACCCATGTTCGCGCCTATGCCGACACCTGCCACTAAGCCAAGGGTCGAGCCGGCCAACGTCCAACCAATACTTCCTTTTTCCGTGGCGGTATTCCCCATGAAGTATACACCCAATCCGTTGCCTACCGTGTACCCCATCAGAACGCCCATCACCACATTGGCGATGTCTTCAAATCCCTCTGGATTGTCGCCGGTCATCAGTTTACCGGCGAGTCCGCCAGCCGCCCCTCCAAGGATACCTCCACCCACACCGCCGAGCATTTGATGGGGGATGCGATTATCAAAAAATAGATTCTGTGCGACCGCATCTTTGAAAAAGAAGGATAAGATGAATAATAACAGAAGGATGCGAGTGGTTTTCATTGGTGTTTGGACTGGATTTGATTCATCATTTCGGTCAATAGGACCTCCCGCATCAATATGAGTTGATTTGGCGCAAGAATGGTGAGTTTGTTTCCGAACTGGAGCAGAAATTCGTTCAGAAACGGAAGATTGTCGAACTCGAAAGAGAGTCGTGTGGCGGTTTTTCCCGCTATCATCTCAATCACACGGGCGGGAAGTTTCTGAAGAAGAGGCCGCAACACGGACGCATCCACATCCAGATCGATCTGATGCGGCTTCTTATCGAGCCGGAAGATCATCTCTTCTTTGTCGAGCTTCGGCATGGTGAATGACGTGGTGGTGATCTGGACTTCCGACATCCGATCCAAAACGAAGCTCCGTATCTCTTTGCGCAGGTGGCAATAACCCATGACATTCCAGTGATCCGTGAAATAGACGAGTTGATAGGGATCCATATCACGAAGTTCGTCTTTGTACTGGAAGCGGATCACCTGCCGAAAGGCGATCGCATTGGCGATATGGAACCAGTTTCCGCCCTGCTTTTTTTCGGGCACATTCACGGTGAACGGATTCACAACGGTATGGTCGTCGAGCACGCTCATAAGGTCTTTGAGCTCGCCAGGAACCACGCTACGCACTTTCAGCTCCACGTCACGGGCATCTTCCACCATGTCTTTATCGACCTGCGATTTCACGAAAGAGAGTCCCATCATGATGGTAGCGATCTGTTTGGGCGTGAACATGAGTGGCGGAATGGTGTACCCTTTCGGGATCAAATATCCTTCATGCTGCTCATGTGAAACGGGAACATTCATCTCCTGCATCACATTCATGTCGCGGAATATCGTTCTTCGACTCACTCCGAAGTACTCGGCGAGATAGTCTGGAGTAATGTTTTTTTTGCGGGATTGAAGCATGAGCAAGAGCTTCATCCGTCGTTCTGCGCTTTTCATGCCCTTAAGATGCGTCTTTTTAGGCACGTTGCCAATGGCAATATCTAAGACTAATTATAATAATGACTTATGATTAGACCCGAGTCAGTTCAACCAGGCATTTGTCCTCATAAAACCCGTCCGTATCGAGCTTATCGAGATCGGCGAAGTTCACGGTCCATGCGTCGGACACATCCTCCAATTCCCACATGAAATCTTTGCCCTTGAGAAAGAGTGCGTGTTTCCAGGGTTGGGCTGACATCGCCTTCGAAAACTCCCCCAGCTTAAAAGCATGCTTGCTGATAATCACCTGATCCGACGCCACAGCCAATTTCTTGATATCGGCGCATACCACTCTGACATTTTTCAGATGGAAGGTGCGCACCAGTTCTTTGAGCACGATGGTCTTTTTCTCGATGATGTCGACCAACAGAAACTCTTTCTCGGGGAACGCCATGGCGAGAGGAATGCCTGGGAGTCCACCTCCGCTGCCAATGTCCACGAAGCGGGAATGGGATTGGAACACCGAAGACAGCGCGCACATCAGGCTGTGCATCTGGTGCTTCTCAAATTCAATGATGTTCATTCCGCGGCTCACCACATTTACCCGCTCGTTCCACATCAGCAACACTTCGCCATATTCCTGAAACGCGCAGGCCTTTCGTTGGATCTCCACCTTCAGAGATTCCCATGTTTCACGTGAAACATCGAGCGGTCCCACCGGAATATGTTTCACGTGAAACATCGCTCAGTTCTTGAGATAAACCATGAGCACGGCGATGTCGGAGGGTGTCACGCCGCTGATGCGGCTGGCTTGTCCGATGGTTTCCGGGCGGACTTTATCGAGCTTGGTCTGCCCTTCTTTCGATAAGCTTTTGATGTTCTGGTACTGGATCTTATCCGGGATCACGAACCCTTCCTGCCGCACCATCTCTTCGGCCATTTCGAATTCCTTCTCGATGTAGCCGGCATACTTCAACTGGATCTCGACTTGCTCCACCACATTCGGATTTTGTGTGAGCGCGTCGATGCCGGATTTCAACGCCGAATCCATCTCCATCAATGCCGGTAAGGACACTTGCGGACGCGTGATGATCTGTGGCACTTTCATCGTCTGTTTCAATGGCGCGGTTCCGAGTGATTCCAAAATCGGATTGTACACATCCATGTTGGCGGAATACCCCGCCACGAAAGACTGAACCGCTTCGATTTCCGATTTACGATGGAGATAGCGCTGATAGCGTTCTTCGTTCACCATCCCGATGCGATATCCGAATTCCGTCAACCTCAGATCTGCGTTATCCTGCCGTAGCAAGATCCGGTGCTCGGCTCGGGATGTGAACATCCGATATGGCTCGTCTGTCCCCTTCCCGACCAGATCATCGATCAACACTCCGATGTACGCTTCCGACCGATTCAAAATCAGCGGCTCGTTTCCTTTCACTTTCTGAGCCGCGTTGATGCCAGCCATCAGGCCTTGGCATGCGGCCTCTTCATAACCCGTTGTTCCGTTGATCTGCCCCGCGAAAAACAAGCCGGAAACGAGTTTGGTCTCCATGCTTCGGAAAATCTGGTGCGGTGGGAAAAAATCATATTCGATGGCGTAGCCAGGACGGATCATCACCACATTCTCAAATCCTGGTATGGTTTGAAGCGCCTTGTACTGAACATCCTCCGGCAAGCTCGTGGAGAAGCCGTTCAGATACATCTCGTAGGTATTCCACCCTTCCGGCTCCAAAAAGAGCTGGTGGCGGTCGCGCTCGGCGAACCGGTTGATCTTGTCCTCGATGCTGGGGCAATATCTCGGTCCCGTAGACTTGATCGATCCGTTGAACATGGGGCTGCGGTCGAATCCGGTGCGAAGAACCTCATGAACCTCGGGCGTGGTGTACCCTATCCAACACGGAAGTTGTTGTTTTTGTTGAAGTAACGCGTCAGTCATGAATGAAAATGGCTCCGGATTCTCGTCTCCGGGCTGAAGCTCGAGCTTCGAATAATCGACCGAGCGCCCATCGAGACGCGGCGGGGTACCTGTCTTCAACCGACCCGCTTCAAATCCTTGCTCCAACAGGCTTTCCGTGATACCGTGAGCGGCTTTCTCGCCAGATCGACCACCGCCATATTGCTTCTCTCCGATGTGGATGAGTCCGTTCAGAAACGTACCCGAAGTCAACACCACGGTTTTCGAGTGGAGCACTTGTCCGGTCTGGGTTTGCACGCCATAGACAGACTTGTCGTCGTCAATGAGCACGCGCACCACGTTGTCTTGACGGAACTGCAGATGTTCTTTCTGCTCGAGATGATGTCGGATGCGCTCGGCATAGAGCATACGGTCGCACTGCGCTCGGGGGCTCCACATGGCCGGTCCCTTGCTCCGATTCAACATCCGGAACTGCACCCCGGCTTCATCCGTTGCGAGCCCTGAGATGCCACCCAGGGCGTCTATTTCGCGCACGAGCTGGCCCTTGGCCACACCACCCATCGCGGGGTTGCACGACATCTGCCCGATGGCGTTAAGGCTCATCGAAATCAGCAGCGTTTTGCAACCGAGTTGTGCCGCGGCACCGGCGGCTTCGCTGCCGGCGTGTCCGCCGCCAACAACGATCACATCGTAGGATGGATATAGGGATGGAAGCTTCATCGTGGTGAAAGAAAAAAAGCCATGTAACGGAAGGTGCTACATGGCTTTTTGTGCGATCCGGAAGGGACTCGAACCCTCGACCTCTTGCGTGACAGGCAAGCGTTCTAACCAACTGAACTACCGGACCTCAATAGAGACTCTAATTTAGGGAGGTTATCCCCAATTTGTCAACCTTTCATTTCTGAAACATCGCTCCAAGCACAAAAAACACGTTTTCTTTTCTTTCACGGAGCCGGCGGCTGAAATATGGAACCCACATGGTGCCATAAGGGACATATACGCGAACGTTGTAACCGTCGGCGGCCATCTGCTCGCAGGTTCCCTGGCGAAGACCGTACAACATCTGAAATTCGAACCGGTCTTTCGGGATGTTCTGTTCGGCGGTATGGGCTTTGAGCGCGTTGATCAGCAGATCGTCGTGCGAAGCGAACCGTGGAAAAGATGTCTTTTCCAAGAGCACTTTTGCGTTGCGCAAATAGGAAGCGCGGATATCGCCCATGGACTGGAACGCGATGCTGGCCGGTTCCTTATAGGCTCCTTTGCATAGGCGGATGTCGGCGCCAAGGTCAGCCAACGTGGCGATGTCTGCGTCGGTGCGCTTGAGATACGCCTGGATCACCGTACCCACATGGCCGGGGTATGCCGCATGCGCTTCTTTGAGCATGTCGATGGTGAGTTGGGTATAGGGGCTGCCCTCCATGTCGATCCGCACGAACTGCCTGTTCGTTTTCGCCACGTCAAGAAGCGAGAAGAGATTGTCTTTAGCGTAGGGTAGGTCGATATCCAGCCCCATCATCGTCAGTTTGATGGAGATGTTGCTGTCGATTCCCTTGTCTTTGATCGTGTTCAGAAGTACGATGTACTCATCGAGGGTGTCATTCGCTGTTTTGCGGTCTTTTACATTCTCGCCGAGTAAATCCAATGAGACACGGATGCCTTTCGCGTTAAGGGATTGGACTTTCGGGATTGCATCGGCCAGCACTTCACCGGCAACGAAGCGCTTGGCTAAGATAAATGGTAGTTTCATGGACCAAAGTTACCGAAAGCAACAACGATTCGCATCAAGGCGTAGCAGACGGTCGATGAACCAAATCCAACACGCTTATGAAAACCATTATGATCTATGTTTTGCTTCTTTTCCTATCCACATCCGTGGTATACGCCAACGATGCCTACCGTGTGGAAGTCTTCTCTGTCTCTGAAGGCGGCCTGTTAACCGTTCAAACCTCCGGAGGGAATATCCGGGTTATCGGTACAGATAAGTCGGAGGCAAGGGTCGAGATGCATGTCCGTAAGAACGGCAGAAATCTGTCTGAGCGCGACACCGATTTATCCAATTATCACATCACGATCGAAAAAAGCGGGAACAACATCATCGCGAGAGCGGAGCGTAAATCCAGCGGAATCGGCAACCTGTGGAACATCAACGACGAGTCGATCTCCTTCACGGTGTATGTGCCATCTTCCTATTCCACCGAGCTAAGTACGAGCGGGGGGCGCATCAGCTTGTCGAATTTAGTGGGCTCACATCGCGTGCGCACCAGTGGCGGGACATTGTCTTTTGAAAACCTATCGGGAAGCGTGAGCGGTCGCACCAGTGGAGGAGCCATCACCGCATCCAAGATTGACGGCACATTTGATGTTGCCACATCCGGAGGATCCATCCGAGTGGACGATATCACCGGAGAAGCGACCATGAAAACATCGGGCGGATCCATCAACATCAAAAACGGTCGAGGTCAATTCGACGCGGCCACATCGGGCGGAGCCATCACCGCAAACTTTCTACAGGTCACCGGCTCTCTGACTCTTGGCACTTCCGGAGGCTCCATCAATGTGAGACTACCGCGTAATCTTTCCTTTCATCTGGATGCGCGGGCAAACCGGGTGAACGCCAATGACCTCTCCTTCAGCGGAAGAAGCGAACACAATCGCATGCTCGGCAACGTGAACGGTGGAGGAATCCCGGTTCGCCTAAGAACCTCATCCGGAAGCGTCACCATCACCACCGATTAAGGCTGGTCAGCTGAAGACCAACAACAGGCCAAGCAGCACAAATACGATCAGTACCCCCGACAATATCCGATACATGTCGGTTTCCGAGCGTGCTCCCGATCCGTTCACCGTTTGTATGGTGACGTCGGTGAGTCGTTTTACCGCACGCTCGGAAGCGTCGAATACACCACTCACTCCCGAAACGAACACACGACTCACAAGGGAAGCCGATCGGCGATAGAACCAATCGGTATCCAATGCGATTGACGGCTGGCTTTCCAGTTTCTTACGAAGAATCCAAAAGCCGACAAACGTGAAGACTGCGATTTGGATGATCTCAACGAAATGATAAATCGTAAACGGGTTATATGCGACCTCATAGGGCAAAATGCGATACAGCAAATCCGGATATACGCCGTATAAGGTGCAAAAGAACGCACCCAATCCCATGCCATACAGCATGTTGTTAGGTACGGGCGCAACGCTAATCTCGCTTTTCGATTTTCCAAACCATGTGAAATACGGAAGTTTGAGGCCGATTGACAGAAACGTACCCACCGAAGCCAATAGGAGAAGCAACATCGCGATTTCCAAGTGGGATTCGCCCGCTGCCGACACTATCATCGATTTACTGATGAAACCGTTGAATAACGGAAACCCTGAAATGGAAAACGCTCCTATCATATACAGGAACAGCGGAATCTTCATTTTGGATGCGATTCCTCCGAGACCTGTCAATTTCGATGTGCCGGTGGCGAATAATACCGTACCGGCGCCCATAAATAGCAATGATTTATACAGAATATGGCTGAACGCGTGCGCCGCCGTTCCATTCAGTGCCATTTCGGTACCGATTCCAACACCAGCCACCATGAATCCGACCTGGCTGATGATATGATAGGATAGGATCTGCAGGATGTCGTTAGCCAGTACCGCATATACCACGCCGTACAAGGCCATGACGACGCCAAGCCAAATCAGTATCTCCCATCCTGGAAATATCCTCATCAACACATATACGGCCGATTTTGTGGTGAACGCGCTCATGAACACTGCGCCGGTGATGGTTGCTCTTGGGTATGCATCTGGTAACCAGGCATTCAGGGGTGGGATGGCTGTATTCAATGCCACTCCCATCAAGATGAGTACGGATGAGAGCGAATACGCATCTGGCAAACTCGTAATGAGTGTCGATCCGGTTTCACTGACCAGCAACAGGATTCCGGCGAACAACAATCCTCCACCGAATATGTGTGCCGCCAAGTACCTCATCCCAGCTTCTTGCGATTCCTTCGTACGATTGGCCCAAACCAGATAGGTCGAACTCACGGCCATCAATTCCCAGAAAACGAAGAGAGTGTAATAATCCTGGGCCAAGATCACGCCGATTGCGCCACCGGCGTAGATCATCGCCGAAATTTGCTGCAGATTGTCTTTGATGTGATAGGCGTAGATTCCGCTGATGGATGCTATCATGGCGAAGATGGTACCGAATACCAAGCTCAGCTTATCGGCTTCGCTGTAATTCCATAACACGACGAGCGCGACCATCGGAAGCAACACGAAAAAAGGCGAACGCAAGCGGGATGGAAGCACCCCGAGAACGGCGGCACCCAATATCAGAATCAGGGCGGGTGATAAAAGAATCTCAGCGGTCATAATACTGCTCGTCTCGATATAGGAGTCCGTATCCGATCCATTTGGAGATATAGATGATCAGGATGCAACCGATGAACCCCAACAGGATGTAAAAACCCGGGATCTTGTTCCACCAGTGCGAATCGTATTCCGATAGAAACGTGAATTCCAGGATAAGGCTGATGAGCGCCAAGAGTCCGAGCGCAATCCAATGCCAGGTTTTCATGTCAGTTTCCTGTGATTAATGAGTCTGCGATGGAACCGGCCAATTCATAGAAATGGAAGAATAGGTCCGGAAACAGTCCGAAGGCGATTGACAGTGCGGCTGTGATCATGATCGGAACCACCATGAATGGGGATGCCTCTCCATAGCCCTCCAACCCTTTGCCCTCTTGAAAATAAGCCCTTTGGATAATCGGGAAGAAATACCCGATGTTCAAAAGGCCGCTGACGACCAGAATACCGACCGGGATGATCATATCGCCTTGAAGCGATCCCAGCGCCAATGTCCATTTGCTCACAAATCCGTTCAGGGGCGGTACGCCGGCCAGGCCAAGCGCGCCTATGGTGAACGCGGCCATGGTCCAAGGCATCACTTTCGCGATGCCGTTCAAGTCGCTGATGTTCTCCTTGTGCAAATTGACGTAGATCGCTCCGGCGCAGAAGAAAAGGGTGATTTTCATTGTCGCATGAGCCGCGATATGCAACATACTTCCCATGTAGCCGAGCGAGGTGAGCATCGCCGCGCCAAGAACGATATAGGACAGGTGTCCGACGGTGGAATACGCCAACCGACGCTTAAGATTGTCCTGATTAAAGGCCATTAGCGACGCGACGATCACCGTTGTTCCGGCCAGGAACATCAGGATGTCGTTCAAACCGAATTCCGCCATCACATCGGTGCCGATGATGAACCCCACAACGCGGATCACGCCGAATACCCCGGATTTCACTACGGCAACGGCATGCAGCAAGGCGCTGACGGGCGTTGGCGCCGCCATGGCGCTCGGCAACCATGAGTGGATCGGCATGATCCCTGCCTTCACTCCCACTCCGCCCACGAACAGCAGGAAGATGACAACCATCATCGCAGACGACTGTCCTGCGCCCGCGAACAACCCTCCAGGAGTGAACTCCATCGAACCCGTGTAGGTATAAGTGAGAACCGACGCCGCGATCAGCAGAACCCCGGCCGTGAGCGTGTATACCAGGTATTGCCTACCAGCCGATATGGCCGCCGCATTCTCCTTGTGGATCACAAGGGGATATGTGGCCAACGTCAACATCTCGTAAAAGAGAATGAAAGTGATCAGGTTTCCTGAAAACGCGATTCCGATGGTGGCCGACAAACACACCGCGAAACTGGCGAAATACCGCGTCTGGTTCTTCTCTTTGTTTTCGCGCATGTACCCGATGGAGTAGAACGACGTCACGATCCATAATCCCGATGCGATCATGGCGAAGTAAATGCCGAATGCGTCGGCTTTCAACAAAATTGGAATTCCGGGTATGATCTCGAACAAGGTGGTTTGAACCACTTGGCCGCTCAACGCGAAAGGCAAGAGCGACATCACCAGTCCGAATTTGACGACCGCTGCCAAAATGGTCCAGAATTCGCGCAGGTTCGGTTTCGAATCACTGAACAGGATGAACGGAACCGCCGCAAGCGACACCATCACAGCCATTAATGGAACGTACGATTCAATCATACAAAGGAAGGATTGTGGACACGATCCAGGCATTCGCAAGTCCGATGACCAACAAGGCGATAGCTAATACAATCGTCGGGATGAGCATGGAAGCGGGTGCTTCGTTGTACTCGGCCGCCACCTCTGTTTTGGAGAGATATACTTTTTCGATGATGCGGAAAAAATAGACGGCATTGAGCAGCGAACTGACCAAAATCACGGCCAGGAACAGCCAGCTTCCGTTTTCAACAGTACCCATTGCCAGATACCATTTGCTGAAAAAACCGGCCAATGGCGGCAATCCGATCATTGAAATCGCGGCGATGGTGAACGACATCATCGTCCATGGGTATTTCTTGGAGTACGTTTTATCGAAGCGGGTCACATCCGTATGGCCTTCTCGGAATTGGATGTTTCCCGAAACCAGGAAAAGGCATCCTTTCATAACGGCGTGGTTCAACACGTGAAGAACCGCACCAACGAAACCGATGGGGTTGGCCAGGCTGAGTCCGAGCAGGATATAGCCGATCTGGGAAACCGAGCTATAGGCCAGCATCCGTTTAAAATCAGTCTGCCGGATTGCCAGAACCGACCCATAAATGATGCCGATGCTCGCCAATACCCCGATGATGGTAGACAGTGGAATCACCGCATCCATCAGGTCGATACCGAACATCAATAACAATATCCGAATGAGCACATACGCCGCGACTTTCGTGCCGATCGGGGCTACCAGCGCGGATGCGGTCGAATTCGCGTTTGTGTACACATCCGGCAACCATCCATGCATCGGATACAACGCCGACTTGATGCCCATGCCCACAGTGATGAGAATCATTCCGGTGACCACCGCCGGTTGCATGGCGAATTGGGGCAGCATCGCCTTCATGTCGATCATGTTGAGCGTGCCGGTCACGGTGTAAAGGTACCCGACGCCCAGCAGATAGAACGATCCGCCGACCGTGCCGATAATCAGATACCGGAAGGCGGCGAACGGAGCGGCCGGCCGGCCGATGGACAGCAAGGCGTACCCCGAAAGGGATGCGATTTCAAGAAACACGAACAAATTGAACAAATCGCCTGTGAGCACGATTCCGTTCAAACCCAGCATCATCAGCATGGCCAAAGAATAGAACGGCATTTGCTTACCCTTGAATTCAAGAGTAGACACGTGCTTCGAGTGCATAAAAACGAAGAACGCAACCAAATTGATCACCATCACCACAAATGATGAAAGTCCGTCGTAAACGAATTCGATGCCGATGGGCGGCTCCCATCCCCCGAAACGGTACCGAATAGGATCCATGCCGATATGCGAGACAAATCCGTACACACTGAACCCAGCCGAAATACCGCTTCCGAGCAAGGCCAAGGGTTGGGCCAAGCGATTTTTCCAAAATGCGACTAGCGGTATGAGCAGTGCCCAAGCCAGAAAGACGAATGGAATGATGATGGGTAGTTGCGAAATGCTCACTGGATCTTCTTAAGAATTTCGGCCTCGTCGAGGGTTTTGTACCGGTTCCAAATGGCGATCAACAAGGCGAACCCGACACCGAGTGTGGCAACGCCCACCACGATCGCAGTAAGCATGAGCGTATGAGGAAGCGGGTTCAGATAGTTGGCCACATCGGCCGTGGGTATGCCCGGATCTCGCACGGGCACCGTGGCTCCCCATTTCGAGGCGATGGACACCCAGAACAACACGATCGCCGATTGCAAAATGGAAAGGCCAATCGCCTTTTTCACCAGATTTCGCTTGAACACGATGCCATACAAACCCACGCAAATCAGGGCGATGGTGAGCCAGTAGGAAAAATGTCCGATCAGAAAATCACCCATCAGTCCTCCCCCTTTACCATATTGTCGAACAACATAATCAATATTGCCATCACGGCCAGTCCAATACCGATTTCAATGATCAACAGTCCATAAAACCGGAGCATGGCGGGTTCAAGTCCTGGAATGGGGAGTTTGCCGTAATCCAAGAAATAACCGCCCATCAGAACAGATACCAAACCGGTGCCGAAATAAATCGCGATTCCGATCAAGCCCATCGGCATGGTGAGGTTATCTTTCAATTGGGTGCGGGCCACTTGCCGACCGGATGCGAGACGAACCAACAGGATGGATGCGGCCAACAAGGCTCCGCCCTGAAACCCTCCACCCGGACTATAATGGCCGTGCGCGATCACATAAAGCCCGAACAGCATGATGTACGGGCTCAACAAGCGAGCCCCGAACAGAATGATCGGGCTTGGCATTTCGCTTCTCATGGCTTGCGCGTCCTTCTTAGCACCAACAACATCACCAGGCCTGCGGTGAAGATCACAATGACTTCCCCGAGCGTATCAATCCCCCGATAATCACCCAGAATCACCGTTACCATGTTTGGGGTTTTGGCATCTATATAGGCTTGCCGAATGTAATAGTTTCCGGCAACCACCGTCCCCGTAACGCTTTTCTCCGCATGCATGCGGTTCGTGGCATCGCCGCGGAATGGTAAATCCGAGGCGCCATAAATAAGCAATGCCCCGAACATCGACAGTAAGAGGAGTTTGAGGTAATTCAATCGTCCGCCTTTTGTTTGGTTTGATAGATGGCCACCACAAACAAGATTCCGGTGACACCTGCACCCACAACCGCTTCCGTGAAGGCTACGTCAACCGCCCCCATCGTGGTGAACAGCAAGGCCATGGCGAAGCTGAACACCGTCAGTACCACAACCGCCACCAACAAATCTTTTGATTGAAGCGCCAAAACCGCCATCAAAAAGATGAAACCATAGATGATGAGTTCAAGTCCCCACATCACGCCTCCCTAACAACGGCTTAAGCCCTTTTTTAAACGCCGCCATTCCCAAGGCATGCGAACCGATCGGATTCGCCAGTGCCACCAGAATGAACACGAACGATAATTTCAAGCTGTTGATATTGAACCCTTCGTACACAATGAGTCCCAACACGACCAATAATATGCCCAATGTGTCCGATTTACTGACCGCATGGGTGCGCGAATAAAAATCGGGTAGCCGAACAATGCCGATTCCCGCAACTAATATGAAGAAGATGCCGACAACGATCAGCGAAATACTGGCAATATGTTGCAATACGTCTATCACATTTCACCCCTTTCCGTTGTCATGTATTTGGCGATCGCGATAGAGCCCACAAATCCCAATATCGCATAAGCCAAGGTGATGTCGATGAACATGTCGATGCGACCATACACATATCCTATCAGAATGATCAGAACGATGGTTTTGGTGGCGATGGCGTTCACGCCCACAAGACGATCGAACACAGAAGGACCCTTAACCACGCGGTAAACCGGTATCAGAATAATGGCTGTGAGCAAGATGGTGCAACCCAGAAAAAACTCGGTCATCCGATGTCCTCCCCGTTATGATAGATGCGCACATCGCTCACCACTTGCCTCACCTCCTTGGTGAACAATTTCAAGACATTTCGCGGCATGGTGTCATCCACGATTCCGGCATACGAGCTAGGTATAAGGGAATGAATCGTGAACTCGTCTCCTTGGATGTCCAATGTCAACGTCCCGGGTGTGAGTGTGATGGAGTTACCGAGAATAACCCGGGACTGCGCATTGGGCAGATCCACCTTGAATTTCACGATGCTCGTGCGGATCTGCATTCGTGGCGATAAAATCACGCCTGCCACATGAATACCCGAAATCACAATCTGCACGATAAGCCAACCCACATAATAGAATCCGTAACCATACCGGATTTGAGACAGTGCGTCTTGGTCGTCATGGTAATATTGCAAGTTTTTCAACTTGGCGTCGATTCCCATCACAATAAGCACGCAAACCACTCCCAACCCGATGTGGAACACATCAAGAAACCCACTCATGACAAGCCAAAAGGACATGAGCAGGCTGAAAGACATGATTAAACTGAAATAGGAGCGCTTTTTCACGTGTATCGATAGGGTAAACGGTATTGAACTTATCATTTTTTCCCCACTTTATTACCGAAAATCGGCATTGGAAGCGGTTAAACACGATTTTTTTCCAACGTATCAGACGGTAGGGATGCGTAACTTACCCGGCTGATGAAAACGCAACTCCCTGAAAAACAAGATCGTCCGCTCGTTATCCGAGGCGCCCGGACCCACAACCTGAAGAACATCAGTGTGAGCATCCCCCGCCATTCTCTCACGGTCATCACCGGCGTGAGCGGTTCGGGGAAATCGAGCCTTGCGTTCGATACCATCTATGCCGAAGGGCAGCGCCGATATGTGGAAAGCCTTTCGAGCTATGCGCGCCAGTTCTTGGAACGCATGGACAAGCCGGATGTGGATTTCATGCAAGGGATTTCGCCTGCCATGGCGATCCAGCAGAAGAATACGACGTCGAATCCGCGTTCAACGGTGGGCACCACCACCGAGATTTATGACTATCTGAGGCTGATGTTCGCCCGGATCGGTCGCACGATTTCGCCCATCAGCGGAAAGGAAGTGCGCAAAGACCGGCCCGCGAGCGTCATCGATAGTTTATTCAAAGACGTTGCAGACGGATCCCGGTTCTACATCACCTTTCCTCTACCCGACCATGGGCGCAAAGCGATCCAAGATGAATTGTCGGTGCTGATGGAGCGCGGGTTCACGCGCATCCTCAAGCCGGACGAAACCGTGATCGAACTCACCGATCCGGATGCTGACCGCTCTTCCATCTCCAAAAAAACGGATCGGGTGCTGGTCGATCGTTTGGTGATCCAGAAAGACGATGCCACGCGCACGCGCATCGCCGATTCGCTCGAAACCGCCTTCCGTGAAGGATTGGGCCGATGCTTCGTGAAGCTCAGAGGTGGTGCTGAATTCGCATTCAGTGAGAAGTTCGAAGCCGATGGGATGGAATTCGTCGAACCCACGCCTCAGATGTTCAGCTTCAACAATCCGTTCGGCGCCTGCCCGAAATGCGAAGGCTTCGGCCGGATCGCCGGCATCGACGAAGATCTCGTGATTCCAGACCCCGAGCTCTCCATACGCGGTGGCGCCATCGCACCGTTCCAAGGACCCAAATTCGGCTCCAACTTGCGCCATCTCGTCAAAGTCTGCGCCCGCTACGGCTATCCCATCGACAAGCCATACAAAGACCTCGACCGCCAGCTCAAAGACATCATCTGGAAAGGAAAAGACGAATACGCCGGCATATTCCCCTTCTTTGAAGAAGTTCAGTCCGAGTTCTACAAGGTGCATATGCGCGTGTTTTATGCGCGTTACCGCGGGTACTCGCGTTGCACCGAGTGCGACGGATACCGCGTCCGCAAAGACGGATTGTATGTGAAAATCAACGGGATGCAGATCGGTCAGATTTCAGAAATGACGATCGGTCATGCCAAAGAATGGTTCGACGAGCTGACCCTCACGGATTTCGAGATGGGTGTGGCCAACCAGATCCTTTACGAAATCCGCAAGCGGCTCAAATATCTCAATGATGTTGGCTTGGATTATCTCACGCTCGACCGCCTCACAAATTCCCTTTCGGGGGGCGAGGCACAGCGCATCCATTTGGCCAATGCCCTCGGAAGCTCTCTCATCGGAAGTCTGTATGTGTTGGATGAACCCACGATCGGCTTGCATCCCCGCGACAACGACCGACTGATCCACATTCTCAAAACTCTGCGCGACATCGGAAACACTGTGATCGTGGTAGAGCATGACCCTGAAATGATCGCCGCGGCAGATCACATCATCGATATCGGTCCGTTCGCGGGCACGTATGGCGGGGAAGTGGTCTTCGAGGGGACATACCCGGAGCTGTGCGCCTCCAAGAAATCTCTGACCGGGATGTACATCAGCGGACGCAAACGCATCCCCCATCCCGAAAAAAGAAGAAAAGGAACCGAGGAATCCATCAAGCTGAAGGGGGCTTCCGAACACAATCTGAAGCATCTCGACGTGTCGTTTCCTCTCGGGAAGCTGGTCTGTGTGACCGGAGTGAGCGGTTCGGGGAAATCGACCCTCGTTCACGACACCCTGTATTCGGCGCTGATGAAAGAGATGGGCAACGCCGTGCCGAAAGTGGGTCGGCATAAGTCCATCACCGGTTATTCCTCCATCGTGAATGTGGAAATGGTGGATCAGACTCCGATCGGCCGTTCCACACGCTCCAATCCGGCGACGTACACGAAAGCGTTTGACGGAATCCGAGATGTGTTTTCCGATTCGCGCCAGGCCAAAATGATGGGATACACGGCGGGACACTTCTCATTCAACGTGCCCGGAGGCCGATGCGAGACCTGCCAGGGCGAAGGTGTGCAGACCATCGAAATGCAGTTTCTGGCCGATGTGGTGCTTCCTTGCGAGGCCTGCAACGGCATGCGTTACCGCAAGGATGTTCTCAGTGTGAAATACCGTGGCAAAAACATTTTCGACGTGCTTGAAATGCCCATCAGCGAAGCGCTCGGCTTCTTCGAAGGGGAAAACTCCATCACCTCGAAACTCCAAGTGATGGAGGATGTGGGCCTGGGTTATCTCAAGCTCGGACAAAGCGGAACCACTCTTTCCGGCGGCGAAGCGCAACGCGTGAAACTGGCCCGCTTCTTGGCCCGAGAAAACGAGGAACACACCCTCTATTTCTTCGATGAGCCCACCACCGGACTCCATTTCGAAGACACCGTGCGCTTATTGACCTGCTTCAACCGGCTCATTGAAAACGGGCATTCCGTCATTCTGGTGGAGCACAACATGGATGTGATCCGCGCCAGCGACTGGATCATCGATATGGGTCCCGAAGGCGGCTATGGCGGCGGAACCATCGTCTGCGAAGGAACGCCCGAGACCGTCGCGAAACATCCGACGAGTCACACGGGGCGGTTTCTCACCAAAGATCTGCCAGGATAACGCAGATTTCTTCCATCACCGCTTGGTCATCTTTGCCGAAGCGAGCCGCGAGATGCGAATCGATATCGAGTTCGCCGATGAATTCATCCCCTTTCATGATGGGAACCACGATTTCCGATTTCACATCGATGCTGCAAGCCAGATAATTGGATTGCGCGGTGACATCGTCGATCACGAAGGTTTCGAGGGTTTCGGCGGCCTGGCCGCAAATGCCCGTACCGAAGGGAATGAACACGTGATCGGTGGGTGCGCCCACATAAGGCCCGAGTTTGAGCATGCGGTGTTGGGTGGGATCCACCAGGTAAAAACCGACCCAATCGTACGCCTCGAGCGAGTCGTGGATGAGGGCGGAAACGGCTTGAAGTTTCTCGTCGCGGGTTCCGGCGCCGACAACGATTTCACGGACAGAAGAAGGTAGGGATTGAAGCATGAGGCTGTTTTTGCTTCAAAGATACGGTGGAAAACCACTACCTTCTGCCAAATGGAAACCACCGCACACATCCTGAGCCTGCTTCTGGGCTATTTCATAGCCATTTTCGCGATTGTGAACCCGGTAACCGCCATGCCGGTTTTTCTGGTGCTAACGGAGGGAAACACCTCGGCCGAGCGCAACCGCCAAGCGTTGAAAGCGGCGTTCTTCATGGTTGGCATCCTGGTCAGTTTTCTACTCGGCGGCACCTATATCGTCAAGTTTTTCGGAATCAGCATGGAAGGAATCCGGATCGCCGGCGGCATCATGATCATCAGTTGGGCGTTTTCTTTGCTGAATCAGAAAGATGGCGGACGCAAACTTGATCGCGCCTCGGAAAACGAAGCCCGTGAAAAACCCGACATCTCCTTCTCGCCGTTGGCGATGCCGTTGTTGTCTGGTCCCGGAAGCATCGCCGTGGTGATGAGCTTCGCGTCGCAGGAACTCTCCATCACCAACTACATCCTCATCATCGCCGCGATCATGCTCACTGCGCTCGGTTCGTATGTGGTGCTGCGCTTGGCACCGAAAATCGTTCGACTGCTCGGCAAATCGGGCATGAACGGCTTCACGAAAATGATGGGATTCATCGCGTTGTGCATCGGGGTTCAGTTCATCATCAACGGCATCCGTCCGATTCTTGGCTAAGGAAAACCCATGTTAGACTTTCTCGAAACCGGCCTGGTGGCCTTTGGAAACTGGGCCTGGGGAACCCATCTGCTCGTTCTGCTAGTGGGAGGCGGGCTTTTCTTCGCCATATCCTCCGGATTCCGGCCCTATCGCTACATCCGGCATTCGATCCAGATCCTCACCGGCAAGTACGACGATCCGAACGCGCCCGGCGACCTGAACCACTTCCAAGCTCTGGCCAGCGCTTTGGCGGCCACCGTCGGGATGGGGAACATCAGTGGCGTGGCCATCGCGATCGCCACTGGCGGACCCGGCGCCCTGTTCTGGATGTGGGTGAGCGCGCTCGTGGGCATGGCCACCAAATTCTACACCTGCACTTTGGCGGTGATGTACCGTGGCACCGACAGTTCGGGCAAGATCCAGGGCGGACCGATGTATGTCATTCAGCATGGATTGGGTAAAAAGTGGATGCCTTTGGCGTATTTCTTCGCCTTTTGCGGATTGATCGGATGCACGCCCATGTTCCAAGCCAATCAGCTCACCCAGATCCTCCGCGATCTGGTGCTGGTTCCGAACGGACTCTCCACCCCGGGCGATAGTTTCACCAGCGATGCCATCACCGGGTTGGTGCTCGTGGGTCTCGTCTCGCTCGTCATCTTCGGGGGAATCCGCCGTATCGGCAATGTCGCCGCGAAGTTGGTTCCTCTCATGGTGGTTCTGTACGGCGCCGCGGTCTTGTACATCGTGATGTCGAACTGGGCGAACGTCCCATCCCACTTATGGTTGATCATCACCGATGCCTTCACCGGCCATGCCGTGGCCGGTGGCGCGCTGGGCGAAGTAATCCGTACCGGCATCCGTCGCGCCGCATTCTCCAACGAAGCCGGCATCGGCACCGAGGCCTTGGCCCACGGCGCCGCGCGCACCAACGAGCCCGTGCGCGAAGGCCTGGTGGCCATGCTCGAACCGGTAATCGACACGCTCATCGTCTGCACCATGACTGGCCTGGCCATCATCATGACCGACGCATATCTCGTTCCCGGGCTGGACGGCGTCACCCTCACCTCGTACGCTTTCCAACTCGGCATCCCCGGCACCATCGGCACCGTCATTCTCATGATCTGCGTGCTCATCTTCAGCCTCACCACCATGTTCACGTATTCCTATTACGGAACCAAGTGCCTGGGCTTTCTCATCGGCGCGGAGCGGCAGCATTACTATAATTACTTCTACATCTTCTCCATCTGGTTCGGGGCGGTGGTTTCCATCAATGCCGTGATCGGACTCATCGACGGCGCCTTCGCCATGATGGCGATCCCGACCATGGTTTCGAGCATCCTACTCAGCAAAAAAGTGCGCGAAGCCCTGGCTGACTATCTGAAGCGAATGAAGCCATGACCCTCGATTGGGTGTTGGAGGCGTACCGAAGCGGCGCTTTTCCCATGGCCGACAACCGCGACAGCGACGAAGTGAACTGGTACGTCGCCAAAAAGCGCGGCATCCTTCCGATGGATGCGTTCCACATGCCGCGTCGGGCGTTGAGGCATTTTCGAACCCACGGCTTCGAGCGCCGTATCGACACCGCCTTTCCCGCAGTGATCGCCGGTTGCGCGAACCGGAAAACCACCTGGATCAACCACGACATCGAAGCGTTGTTCAACGCGCTTCACGAAGAAGGACATGCGCATTCGATCGAAGTCTGGAAAGACAACGCGCTTGTCGGCGGACTTTACGGCTTGACCATCGGTCGAGCGTTCTTCGCCGAATCCATTTTCCAAACCGAGCCCGAAGCCATGAAAGCGGCGTTGTGGTTCACGCATCAGTGGCTTACCGAAAACGGATTCGGCTTATGGGATGTCCCGTTTCAGAACGATTTCCTCAAGCAATTCGGATCGGTCGAGCTCAGCGAGAAAGCGTATCAATCGATGCTTAAAACCCAGCTCTAACAGGATTTTCGGGTCGGATTTCTCCTCAGGGGCCAGATCCAGATTCGACACGGAAATCCCCCGCAAGCGAACCTCCTTCACTCCGGCTTCGGGTCGCGATCTCGAAATCGGCATAACGCACTATCAGTGTGATGATCTTGCGCATGGTCAGCGGGGTTGGTTATTACACCAATGCCAGGTGCGAAGCAGGCAGATCACGGTTTTCGCGTCGTTGATCACCCCTTCGTGCACCCATCGCACCGCCTCTTGGAACGGGATGCGGAACGGCTCCACGAACTCATCGGCATCGGTGTTTTGCGGCGCGGAAGAGAGTCCGAGCGCCGCGAAAATATGAATCACCTCGTCGGAATATCCGATACCAGGATAAAAATGTCCGATGTAAGGCATGGTTTCGGCGATGAGCCCGGCCTCCTCTTCCAACTCGCGCACGGCGGTGATATCGGCCGCTTCACCCGGATCCAGTTTCCCGGCGGGAACTTCGTAGAAGATTTGTCCTACCGGATAACGGAACTGCCGAAGCAGCAGGACGTCGCCATTGGCGAAAATCGGAACCACGGCGCTGGCGCCGGGGTGGCGGATCCATTCGCGAACCGAGGTCGACTCATCCGGCAGTTTGGCAACATCACGATTCACCTTCAGCAAGGCTCCATCATAGACCACCGCGGTTTCCACCCTCGTTTCCACCAGATTCAAGACATTTCGCATACGAGTAAGCCGGTTCGGATTCGTTATTTTTGACAACCCAATTGCCCCTATGAAATTCAGACGCCGCCGGAATATCGACAAAGTGAGGATAAACGTCACCCAAAAGGTGTTCACGATCAGCAATGTGCTATCGTTATCCCGCATTGTGTTCGCGTTTTTCATCATCACGGCCCACCAATTGCACGGACCCAACCGTCTGTTCTGGGTTCTCGTCTTTGTCGCCATCCTCACCGATTATCTGGATGGATGGGCGGCGCGGATGCTGAACCAGGTTTCCGAGCTCGGAAAAGCGCTGGATCCCATCTCCGACAAACTGATGGCTCTCATCTTGTTCATTTATGCGGTTTGGCTGGGCTACATCCCGCAATGGTTTCTGGCGATCGCCGTCTTCCGAGATCTGCTCATTTCATACTTCTCGCTGTATATCCGCACGAAACGAGGAAAAGTGGCGATGTCGGTCACCTCCGGCAAAGTGTTTGTGAACGTGTTGGCGGTATATTGGATCGTCGTGATGGCGTTTCCGGCTGAAAAGAAACTCGGATTCATTCTGCTGATCGCGACCTGCACATTGCTGTTGCAGTCGTCTTACGATTATGCGATCCGATTGAGGGAGATTCTCAAAGGGGCGGAATTCAATTAAGAGGGTATGGGTTTTTTCGAAAAGTTGGGATTCAGGAAAGAGAAACAGGAAGAGCGCCTCAAAGAAGGGCTTGAAAAGAGCCGTGAAGGACTCTTAGGCCGCCTCAGTCGCGCCGTTGCCGGAAAAGACACCGTCGACGCCGAAGTTCTCGATGATCTCGAAGATATTCTGATCACCTCCGACGTGGGTGTGAAAACCACGCTCGCCATCATCAAGCGCATCGAAGAGCGGGTGAAGCGCGACAAATACCTCAACAGCTCGGAATTGCAGGGGATGTTGCGCGAAGAAATCATTTTCCTGCTGAAAGCGCACGAGAAAGAGCGTCCGGCCGAGTTCGACGCGCCGTTTCCCACCAAACCGCATGTGATTCTGGTGGTAGGCGTGAACGGCGTGGGTAAAACCACCACCATCGGCAAATTGGCGGCACAGTATAAGAATGCGGGTCGTTCCGTGATCTTGGGCGCGGCCGATACGTTCCGCGCGGCGGCGGTTCAGCAGCTCACCATCTGGAGCGAGCGCGCCGGCGTTCCCATCATCCAACAAGGACAGGATGCAGATCCGGCAGCCGTGGCATACGATACCGTAGCGGCGGCAGTGAGTCGCGGCGCGGAAGTCGTCATCATCGACACCGCAGGACGCTTGCACAACAAGACCGCACTCATGGGCGAGCTGGGAAAAATCAAGCGTGTGATGGGAAAAATCGCGGATGGCGCCCCGCACGAAACCATTCTCGTGCTTGACGCCTCCACCGGACAAAACGCCATGCAGCAGGCCAAAGCCTTCACCGAGGCGGTTCAGATCACCGGACTGGCCCTCACCAAACTCGACGGCACGGCCAAAGGTGGCATCGTGATCGGCATCTCTTCAGAGCTCGATGTTCCGGTCAAGTACATCGGAGTGGGCGAGGGGATCGATGATCTGCAGGTTTTCAACCGCGAAGCCTTCGTCAAGGCTCTGTTTGAGGGTTGACCACCAGATAGGTGGCCGTCATGCGTGCCATCGCTTCAGCGAAGTAATCGTCCGCCACTGATTCGCGGTCGTACTTCAAGTTCATCAGGATGGATGGCTGCGCCAAGAGCATCAGCGCCACTCCCGCTTTGTAACGTACCCGGTCGGATTTGGCCGAGGTGCTGAGTTTGGTCAGTTGTTGACGGATTTCGGCAATCGGCTGCGAGGGTTCCGCTTTCACCAATTGAAGGACATTGTAAATGGATGATTCCACCACTCCGGTATTGTCCGATCGCAGGCCCATCAGATAATTTTGACGGGCGGCTTTCAGATCGATTGGTTGGGAAATCAATTGCGTCGGCACGATGGCCAGCATCAGCATGAGGAAGAATAGTTTGTTTTTCATAGTCCAAATTTACAAACAATCGCAATAAATAAACATATAAATACATTAATCTATTTCTAATTTATTACTTTTTCATTACTTCCAATAGCGCTTCCAATGTGGTTTCTTTGCTAGAAAAGCGTTTTCAGAAGGTGGGTTGCCGGTTCAAAAATAAATGTTATTTTAAATCTGAAAAGCGCTTCCAAACCCTTAAATCTCAAGCCCATCCATGGAAAATTTCAAGTTTTTCGAGCAAGTGAACCGCAATTTCGACCGTGCCGCGAAGTTTGTGAACTATCCAAAGGGACTTCTCGAACAGATCAAATCGTGCAACAGCGTGTATCATTTCGCATTTCCATTAGAGCGCGATAACGGCAGCCTCGAAGTGATCCACGGATGGCGGGCGCAGCATTCTTCACACAAGACCCCCACCAAGGGCGGCATCCGTTACAGCCTGATGGTGAACGAAGACGAGGTGACGGCCCTGGCCGCGTTGATGACCTACAAGTGCGCTGTGGTGGATGTGCCTTTCGGCGGAGCGAAGGGCGGGGTGCGGATCGATCGGAAGATGTATTCACAACGGGAGTTGGAGCGGATCACCCGGCGCTATACCTACGAGTTGTGGACGAAGAATTTCATCGGACCGGGGATGGATGTCCCTGCGCCGGATTACGGAACCGGCGAGCAGGAAATGGCGTGGATCGTGGACACGTTCCGGGCTCTGAGTCCTGGAATCGACGCCGAGGCCTGTGTCACGGGTAAACCCGTGCGGCTATCCGGAATCCGTGGTCGAACCGAAGCCACCGGCCGAGGCGTCTTCTTCGGCATCAAGGAAGCCTGTTCCGATGCGGCGGACATGCGGGCTCTGGGCCTGCAAACGGGCATCGAGGGCAAAACGGTGGTCGTGCAAGGACTCGGAAACGTCGGCTATCACGCCGCACGTTTCCTCATGGAGGGCGGTGCGCTCATCGTCGGGCTGTGCGAGTACGAGGGCGCCATCCACAATCCAAAAGGTCTCGATGTCGACGCTGTAGTTGCGCACCGCAAGGAAACCGGATCCATTCTCGGGTTCCCGGGCGCAAAAGATCTTCCGAATTCCGCCGCCGGGCTCGAGCTCGCTTGCGACATCCTGGTGCCCGCCGCGCTTGAAAACCAGCTCCATGCCGAAAACGCGCCCCGCATCCAGGCGAAAATCATCGGTGAAGGCGCCAATGGCCCGACCACCGCCGATGCGCACGACATCATCAAATCGCGCGGTGCGCTCATCATTCCGGATACCTATCTGAATGCGGGCGGGGTCACGGTGTCTTATTTCGAATGGCTCAAAAACCTGCAGCACGTGCGCTATGGCCGCATGATGGAAGGCGGCGATGAGCGAAAAATCGTGGACACCGGACTCATGAACACCATGTCGGCCGCGTATCAGGAAATCAAGGAGATTCGAAATCGGCATCAAATCGATCTGCGAACCGCGGCCTTTGTGAGCGCGATCGAGAAAATCGCCAAGAACTACGATTACTCGGGCATATTCCCGTAAATAAAAAGGCCCCGTCCCTGTTCAGGAGCCGAGGCCTGGGTCTTAGTCGTCAATAGATATCCAATTATAAGAAGGAAACGCTTCAAATGCGACTAAAATCGCATCGCATTTTGATGCTACTCCCCTTTCGGAGCCTCTGATTTCTTCACCGGTTTCTTCTTCGTCGCTTTGGCAGGCGCTTTGGCAGGCGCTTTTACCAGCTTCTCTTTCTTGGCTTCTTTCTCTTTTTTCGGCGCCTTGGGAGCCTTATCGGCTTTAGGAGCTTTTGCCCCTTTGGGAGCCTTGTCGGCTTTTTTCTTCTTGGCCAACTTCTCCACTTTCTTGGTCAGCTCTTCAAGCCGCTTGCTCAACGACTTCAGTTCCTTTTTGGAGGTTTTCGAAATGGATGCGGTCGTCTCTTTGACACTCTCCGAAAGCTCTTCCAACAATCCCTTCACGCGTTTCTTGCCCTCTTTCTCAAGATTTTTCCCTTCATCGACCAATTCGTCGAACAGGGCGGATCCTTCTTCACGGGCTTTTTTCAGGGCGCCGAGTCCGGCGCGGTAGATATCGTCTAATTTTGACATGGTAGGTAAGGTTAGTTTTCGGTTTCTTCGTGGATGCCGACCAATTCGGAAATCAGCCGCTCCAGGGTTTCGATTTTCTGTTCAATGTCAACCAGGTCCTGTTGACGAAGATCTTCTTGCAGCTCTGAGATACCGCGTTGCGCTTGGCTTAGCCCTTCCTCCACGGAAGTCGCCCCGAAACGGATCATGTGATGAAGCAAGCTGGCCGACATCCCCGTCTGTTGAAGAACTTTCGCCAACACGGTGGTCGTGATGTCCTCATCCGACTCATGGTCCAAAACGCGGATGGTTTGCCCTTCTCTTATTTTCAGGGCGAGGTCGTCAGAAGTCACATAGCGACTCTGCTCCACATCATAGAGTTTCCGGTTGTGATAGCGCTTGATTACAGTCGTCATAGGACCTTCATGATAACGCATTGCGTCATGCCGGACAAGCCCCAACGAAAAACTTAATATTGGAAACCGTATCTTTGGTCCATGAAACTGATCTTATTCGGGCCTCCCGGTGCGGGAAAAGGCACTCAGGCCAAATTATTGGAAAACGAACTCGGAATTCCGCAAGTCTCCACCGGCGACATGTTCCGCGGCGCCATCAAGAATGAAACTCCGCTGGGGCTCGAAGTGAAAGCCATCATGGCTTCCGGAAAGCTGGTCGGTGATGATGTGGTGATGAAGCTCGTTGCCGAGGCGCTTCAGAAACCGGAATACGACAAAGGATACATCCTCGACGGATTTCCCCGAACCATTGCCCAAGCCGAAAGTTTCGATGCCTGGCTCGCCTCACGTGGCGAAGCGATCGATGCCTTCATTTCGATGGAAGTCCCCGATGAGGAGCTCGTCAGCCGCTTGGTGAACCGCGGACAAGGACGCGAAGACGATTCTCCTGACAAGGTGCGCATCCGCTTAGGCGTCTACAAGAAAGAAACCGCGCCGGTGATGGAGTATTACCGTCACAAAGGCCGATTTCAAGCGGTAAACGGACTCGGAACCGTCGAAGAGATCCAGAATCGCCTGCTTACAGCCGTTCGAGGATAAACGGGGCGACGTTGGTCAGGTCGGCGCATGCCGTGGCGGCCTCTTTCCCTTTTCCAGCGACAAGGAACGGCACGCGGTTCATCGTGTGTGTTTTCACGGAAAGATCTTCCACATTTCCATGATCACTGGTGATGATAAGGGTGTCGTCGGCCGATAAGCCGTGCAAAATTTCCGTCGCGAACCGGTCGAATCGGGAAATCGCTTCTTTCGCGCGTGATTCATCGCGCTCATGTCCGGCCTTATCCGTGAGATAATATTCGGTGAGAACCAAGCCATGGGAAAGTCCGGCTTTGAGGACGCGTTGACCGGCCTCTTCGGCGGAGATCGCCTCCAGATCCGGATATAACTGCGATTTCCAATAATCTTGCATGATTTCGGCCGTGACTGCGGTTCCAGATCGGACATCCTCCACTGTGTGGAGATGTTTCTCAGCGCTTCGGGTCATCAATGTGGTGGCGCTCCATCGGTTCTTGGATTCCGAGTATGTGAAAAACCGCTCCGGATAGGCGTTCAAAAACACCGGATCCACTCCTTTTTCGATAGCTTTGTGGAAAATGGATGCGGTTGTCAACACTTCTTTAATTCCGGAATGTGGATAAGGTCCAAAATGCTGCCCTATCAGTTTCGCCGCATTCACTCCGGTAAAGAGACTTACTTGACCCGTTCCGCTTTGAGGAAGTCCGGAAACAGACAGACAGGCATCGAGTCCTTCGTGATCATTCCGTTTCACCATGGTTTCATGTCCGGTGATCTCCTGCGCGACACGGAAATCCAGACTGGAAAACGGATTGTGCGGAGCGTCTTCCCCGAGTCCGACCCCATCTATGAAGAGAAAAAATACCGCCATCAGGAATCGATGAGAATGGTTACCGGCCCGTCGTTCACCAAGCTCACTTTCATATCGGCTCCAAAGACCCCCGCGGCGACCTCGCAACCCGAAGCCGACGCCACTTCCTTCTTGAACGCCTCATACAGCGGAATCGCGAGCTCCGGCCGCGCCGATTCGATGAAACTGGGTCTGTTCCCCTTACGCGCATCTCCATACAGAGTGAATTGCGACACCACGAGAAGTCCCCCCGCCACATCCTTCACCGATAAGTTCATCTTTCCCTGGGCGTCTTCGAAGATGCGCAGATTCGCCACTTTGTTGGCCATCCACCTCACCTGATCGAGCGTGTCGGTTTCGTGAACCGCCAATAAGACGAGCAATCCTTGGTGGATTTGTCCGGCCACATCACCCTCCATGCGAACCGCCGCTTCGCTGACTCTTTGAACAACCGCTCTCATAACTTGTGGGGAAGCCTGTGGATAACCTGTGTTAAACTAAAATCAGCCTGAGTTATCCCAGGCTGTCAACATTCGAAGATACTGATTCACATCTTCGACGGATAACTTTTCGTGTGGATGAAATCCGACCCTCATATATGTGAGTCATAGGTGCGGGTGTGAATAAGAAAAAAGGTAGCGCATCAAGCTGAATAAAATCAAGCCGTCTTATTCACATGGTTGTCCACAAGATGTGGGGAAGTGGGTGTCAAGCATGTTTAAAAAGAAGTTCTTCACATATCCACACGCTCTACAACAAGAAGACAAAGGTTTAAAATATTCTCTATTCGTAAAGAGCTGTGGAAAACTTGAATATCTTTGGTGATGGTCAACACTCCTGTCACCTATAAAGATTCCGGTGTCGATATCGAAGCCGGAGACGCCCTGGTCCGTTCTATCAAAGGGATTGTCAAAGAAACGCATAATGCTTCGGTTCTGAGCAATATCGGAGGTTTCGGCGGACTCTTCCGCCCCGAATTCTCCGCCTATGAAGAACCCGTTTTAGTAAGCAGTGTGGATGGGGTGGGCACCAAATTGAACGTGGCGTTCATGATGGAGAAATACGACACAGTGGGTCAGGATCTGGTGAATCATTGTGTGAACGACATTGCCGTTTGTGGCGCCGAACCACTGTTTTTCCTCGATTATTTCGCCACTGGTAAACTGAAACCCGATGTGGGTTATGAAGTGATCAAGGGGTTCACTGTTGCTTGCAAAGAGAATGGCTGCGCGTTGATCGGTGGGGAAACCGCTGAAATGCCTGGTTTGTACAAAGATGGTGAATTTGATCTGGCCGGGACCATCGTCGGCGTGGTGGACCGTAAGAAAATCATCTCCGGCGACCGTGTGAAAAAAGGCGACGTACTCATCGGGTTCGAAAGCACAGGATTGCACACCAACGGATTTTCATTGGCTCGGAAAGTGCTGTTTTCGGAATTCAAAGTGAACGATGTGCTTCCGGAATTAGGAATGAGCTTGGGCGAGGCGCTGTTGAAAGTGCATAAATCGTATTTATCGGATATCCGGGCGTTGAAAGCGTTCGAGGGAGTGCATGCGTTCAGCCACATCACGGGCGGAGGCATAGAGGGGAACACCAAACGCGTGGTTCCGGAAGGATTGTCGCTGCAGGTGGATTACGACGCGTGGGTACGTCCGCCGTTGTTCAGATTGATCCAGGAAGTGGGAAATGTCCCGGAAGAGGACATCCGCCAGGCCCTGAACCTTGGAATCGGGCTTGTGGCTGTCGTCGACGCCGCGTCGGTACGAACTGTGCTTGACTGGGGGGCGACGCGTGGAGGCGGGCTTCACGTGATCGGAGAGGTGGTCTGATGGTTAAGGTGCAACTCATCGAACTGGCGTACGGACGCAGCGGCGACAAAGGGAATGCCAGTAATGTGGGAATCATTGCGCGCACCCCGGACGTGTATCCCTTTTTAGTGGAAATTCTTACGCCTGAGCGGGTGAAGACGCATATGTCGGCGATCTGCAAAGGGAAAGTCGAGCGGTTCGAGCTGCCTAATCTGGGAGCTCTGAACTTTCTTCTTCACGACAGCCTGGGCGGCGGCGGAACAGTATCGCTCAAACTCGACGCGCAGGGGAAGACGCATGCCACGGCCTTGCTAAGGATGGAGGTCGAGGTGTCGGAGGAGTTGCTGGATTCGGTCCGGAGGAGTGAGTTAGGTTACGTGCGTCCCGCTTTGTAATCGTAGCTGGGATCAAAATCGATGGTTCCGAAACTTTTTAAGATCTCGTTCGCTTTTCGGCGCTGGATGAACTCTTTCAACGCCTGATTCACCGTCTCTTTTTTTGATTTGAACCCACCGATATTCAGGGCCTCGGTGAGCAACGCATCGTCTATATCCAGATTGGTAGCCATAAAAAATCACGTTTATAGATATGAATTTTTGATGTTATAGAATTGCTTTATACCTTAATAGTATATATTTTTAAGATATGAAAAACGTATCACTAAAACTTGATGACCCTATCTATATAGAGACAGAGGAAGTGCTTGAAGCGCTTGGGAAATCCCGGAATCGCTATATCAACGAAGCGGTCGCTCACTATAATGTGATCCAAAAAAGGGAACTCATCAAAGCCCAACTCGAGAGGGAATCCAAACTCGTTTCAGCGGAATCGATGAAAATGAATCGAATTTTGGAAGAGTTAGGTGATGGTGATGAACAGATTTGAGATATGGCTGGCAAATCTGAATCCTGGAAAAGGAACAGAACCAGGAAAAGTGATACCGGTTGTGGTCGTTCAGACGGATCTGATTAATGACACCCATCCATCCACAATCGTGTGCCCATTAACGACCCAAATCATTGACTTGGAACACGGTTTGCTGCGTTTCGCCATCCATCCAGACACCACCAGTGGTCTTGAAAAAAAGAGCGATGTGATGATTGATCAACTTAGAGCGCTTGACAACCGACGATTCATTCAAAAAATCGGTCGGTTGTCAGACGCGGATCAAGAAAAACTGAACAGATCGCTCAGAACGATCTTAGATCTCTGATCACTTCTTCACGGTGATAGGCACTGTCACGGCAGTCTTATCCCAGCTAAGGGTCAGTGTCACCGCGCCATCCGTGTTTTTCAGCTGGATTCGGAACGGGTCGACAGCTTCGGTCAGAGCGGTAACCGTGCCCTTCACGCGGACCAGATCTTGCGCTTCTTTGTAATTGTAACCGCCCCACATGCCGAGATCTTTGTTCAGGATGATCTGCCATTCGGTTGCGCCCGGAATGCTGAACACCGAATACGTGCCGACCGAAACCGCCGCACCGCCGAAGATCACATCTTTCGTGAAGGTGATTTCAGTGGCCTCGTTAGCGCCCGTGCGCCAGACTTGGCCGAAAGGAACCAGTTTTCCAAAAATCTCGCGTTCCTTGATGTACGGAGCGCCATAAACGACCTTGATATAGGCCCCATCCACCTTCACCGCCGACAGCGAAATCGGGCTTTGCCGTGGAGGTGCAGGTTGTGCGATGAGGGTCGTTGCTAAGGCAAGGAATAGGAAAAGTGGTAGGAAGGGTTTCATTGTAATTGAGATTGTGTAAAAATTAGGGGCGCATCACTGATGCGCCCGCTCGTTCGAAGATTGTGTTAAGATAGAAAAACGAACCGTAAGGGCGAATTCACAACTCCGATACCCCACCCGAAACGATGAATTTCATCACTTCACCCGGGTTAAGATTCACGGGTTGAACCTGTTCTTTCGGCACGATGAACATCTCCCCAGAAAAGTTATAGGAGTGTGGAAAATACACCGCCACCTTGTCGTACTCGCCCAAGATCGTGAGATCGTCTTCGGTCAGAAATCCGAGCTTATACACATTCGTGCCCGGGTTCATCAACACCAACACCGGTCGCGTGAATTTCTTCTCTTTGCCCACAAACGCCGAAAAAAGATCCGAAAACGCGGTATATACCACATTCAGTATCGGAATTTTGAGGATGGTGGCCCTGAAAAAGGACTTGAGGGGGTTGGCGATGATGGTCTGGCCCAAATATCCGACGATGATCAGAAAAGTGACGATGATGAGCAGCCCGATTCCAGGAACATCCCAGTCAATGTGGATGAGGAGTCCGCGCAAGATCCCATCCAGAAAATCGAAGACGATGAACAGAATGTAGACGGTGACCGCGAGTGGCGCAGTGTAAAGAATGCCCTGGAGCAGGTATCTGAAAATCCGGTTCATGAATCAGTTTAGTTTATTGGCGACGTTGATGCCATCCATCGCGGCGCTCACAATGCCGCCCGCGTAACCCGCACCCTCGCCACATGGATAAAGTCCGCGGATGCGAACATGTTCCAGTGTCTCGGCGTCGCGCGGTATGGTCACGGGCGACGAGGTTCGCGTTTCCGGAGCATGCACCACGGCGTCGTTGGTAAGATAACCACGCATCGCATTTCCAAATTCGCGGAATCCGTCTTTTAGCGCCGAATGGATGAACCCCGGCAACACGCTCCCAAGTTCCACCGATGTGATTCCCGGGGCGTAGGAGGTGTCGGGCAAGTCCACGCTAACACGTCCGCGAACGAAATCGTCGAGCCGTTGCGCGGGCGCCACTTGCGTGCGCCCGCCTTCCACCCACGCTTTCTGCTCGATCGCGCGCTGGAACTCCATCGCCGCGAGCGGCCCGTAGTGTGCGAATTCCTTGAAATCCTCCAGACGCAGCTCCACCACGATTCCCGAATTCGCCGTGCTCCGCGCCCGCTTCGACGACGACCATCCGTTCGTCACAATCTCTCCCGGACTCGTCGCGCACGGCGCCACCACTCCTCCCGGACACATGCAGAACGAATACACTCCCCGACCGTTCACCTGGCGCACAATGCTGTACGGCGCCGGAGGCAAATACGGACTCCGCACTTCGCAATGATATTGGATCGAATCGATCAGCGATTGCGAATGCTCCACGCGCACACCGATCGACAAGGGCTTGAGCTCGATTTCGATGCCGCGGCGAACCAGAAGCTCGAAAATATCTCGGGCCGAATGTCCCGTGGCCAGAATCACATTCTTCGCGTTCACCGGACCTTCGGTGGTCTGAACACCGACAATTCGGTCCCCATCCAGAATGAAATCGGTCACCCGCGTATTGAAACGCACTTCGCCGCCATGCTCGAGAATGTAATTGCGCATGTTCGCGATGATCGCGGGAAGCTTGTTGGTACCGATATGCGGGTGCGCGTCGGCCAGAATTTCGCGAACCGCGCCGAAAGCGACGAGCGTTTCAAGAATCTCACGGATATTTCCGCGCTTTTTGGAGCGCGTGTAGAGCTTGCCGTCGGAGTAGGTTCCCGCGCCACCCTCGCCGAAGCAGTAATTCGAATCGGGATTCACTTCATGCCGCACGTTGATGCCTTTCAGATCGACGATGCGGTCTTTCACGTTCTTTCCGCGCTCAATAATCACGGGTTTTTTCCCGTTCCTGATAAGCTGGATAGCCGCGAAGAGTCCGGCCGGACCCATCCCGATCACGATCACTTCTTCCGCATTCGAGACATCGGGCGCGTCGGGCGGGAGGATCGGACGTTCCACGAACGCCTCTTTCACATACGCGTTCACTCGCAGTTGCACATAAACGACACGCTGACGCGCATCCACCGAGCGGTTCAGAATTTCGACATGCGACAGATCCGAAAACGGAATTCCAGCCTTGCGAGCCACGGCTTTGCGCAATTCATCCGGTTCGTTCGCGATTTCCGGAAGCAGGCGCAGCGTCAGCTCCTTCACCATTTATTTTCCTTTTCCTTGAATGAAGCGGGCGAGGCGGAGGACGAGTCCGCGCGGGGAAAATCTCACCGAATTCGCCAGAATCGCGTTCAGGATTCCGTGAATGGCGACGCGCTGGCCGCGCATGGTCGCGGCATACCCGTAATCGGCGACCTCTTTGGATGTGGGAAGGCTACGGTTCTCGAAAAGTCGGCTGCCGTTCAGATTGGCACGTTCCTGGAACTCGCTTTTCGTGGCGCCTGGACATAGCGCCGTCACCGTGACGCCCGTGCCCGAAAGTTCGTTCGAAATGGCCTCGCTGAAATGCAAAACGAACGATTTCGTAGCGTAATACACACTCATCAAGGGTCCGGGTTGGAAGGCCGCGGTGGACGCGACATTCAGCACCCGCCCGTACCCACGGCTCACCATGCCGGGCAGGAAACGATGGGTAAGGTCGACCAACGAAGCGATGTTGACCGCGATCATATCGAGCTGGGTTTGCCTGTCGGATTCATGGAAGAACCCGTAACTCCCGAAACCGGCGTTATTCACGAGGATATCCACATCGAGCCGATGTTGTGCACAAAAATCGTGGATACGTCCGGCTGCGCCGGATTGGGAAAGATCGTCGACGCAGACTTTCGCATCGACGCCGTGTTGGGCGCTGAGATCGGCCGCAAGAGACCGAAGCGATGCCTTGTTGCGGGCTACGAGCACAAGGTCGTGGCCGTGGCGGGCGAAACAGTGCGCGAGCTCGAAACCGATTCCGGCCGATGCGCCGGTGATGAGTGTATGCATGGCGTTAGAAGTTGGAGGTGAAGAGGACGTCGCCGTTAGCCGGCTCCCAGGCCACACCGGCCCCGATATCCAATCCGAAATTCCCGATCCGGGATTTGAACCGGAGGCCAACTCCGATCAAGCTTCGGTTAGTGAGTGCGTCATCCAGCACTGTTTTGCCGAACACGACACCATAAAACCGCTCTGAGTAAAACGGCATGAGAGGCCATTTCGTGTCGGGATGGAACATCGGAAACGCATACCGCGCTCCAAGCGATGCGGCCATTTCGGAGTCGGGATTCACCACTTGCTGGGTGTTGAAGTTAGTGGCAAGATGTGAGTTGAACACATGGTAACGGCGGTTTTGAAGGAAAAGCTCGCTGTCGAGCCGCAATCCGATCGGCGTGTAGACAAAGGCCAACCCGCGGAACGCGCGGGCGGGGTCCACCATCACCAAGGGAGTCACAAACCGACGTTCATAACTCAGATCCATGTCCACATCTCCATACAAAAGAATCCCGGCGCTAGGCTGGGGATCGCGGAGAAACTGTCGCAAGCGATGCGCGAGGATGAGGTCGGCACCTATAAACCAAGAGTCGATCTCGAGCCCGGCCAACGTGCCAGCCTCATGGCGCACGGTCCGATACCCGATAAATGGACTCGCAGTGAATTGGCTGTATCTCGCATCGGCATCTGGATAGCGGGTGAAATTCACAGAAATACGGTTTGAGGTCTCAAATCCGGAATACGTGATGTTTTTGCCGGTTCCCGTAGTCGTTGCAATTTTGGCGGATCTGAGGGTGACTGGAAGCGGCGTGGTCGTTGTGGTATACCGGAAATCGTAAAACGCCTGGCGTTCTCCGAACCCGAGATATGCGTCGTAGGAATGGCGGCGGAGGATGTCGCCGCTGGAGAGGATGACGCCATTCGATACCGGTCCGAAGAGCGGAAACCAGAGACGTGGCGCGAGCCAATCCGCGCTTCGATATGGCGCGGAACTCCAGCCTTCGGTACGTATTTGCGCCCCCATCTTCTCCTGCCGCGGATGTTCCAAGTAGCCGCGTGTCCAGACCTGCCGCTCCAGCTCGGTCTTTCCCGCGTCGCGGCGTTCCGCGATCGACAACGTCTTCCGGTCGCCCCGCACCGACACGTACGCGTAGCGGCGTCCATCCGGCGAAATCGCTCCTTCCAACGCGCCTTTCGGCTCGTTGCTCACCCTGAACATGCGGTCGTTCTCGTAGTCGTACTCATAAACCTGCAACGTCCGGTCATAGTCTGAGGTGATCATCAATCGGAGTCCATCAGCGCTCCAGTTCGCATCCAGCACCGACGCCATCGGGAAGCTGATGTCGGGCGGAAGAGACAGGATGAGGTCTTCCTGGCGCGGATAAATCAGCCACAACCCCTGCATCCCTCCATCGCGCATGATCACAGCGCGGATGTTCGGAAACGCCGGATTCGGAATCACTTTCTGCTTTTCCTGATCCACCGGCCGGAATCCGATCAATGTGTCGGGAGTCATCACCACGGTATGGAGGCCTTCGACGAGATCGGCGCGTGTCCAAGTGGCCACATCCAAGGTGTGGGTTTTGAGCATATTCTGCCCCTCATAACGCGGATGCGGCACATAACGGCTGAAAACCACGGTTTTTCGGTCGTCGCTCAGCGAGAAAAATCCGTCTTCGGTGAGTTGGGCCTCGTGAACCAACGAGGTGGCGCCACTGCTCACATCCGTCACATAAAATCCGGGCCGCTTCCGGTAACCGGTCTGGTAACTGAGAATCCGGTCGTTATCGAGAAACTGCGGACGCGACACCTGAACGCCGTCGCGGCTGTATTCCTCTTGGTCATCCATCACGGCGCGATAGTCTTTTTCAATGTCCCACGACCATTTTCCGAGGGTTCGGCGCATTTGGAAACCGAATCCGAAAAACGGCCAAGACGCCTGTGAACGCACCAAGTTCCGCACTTTTTCCTCGCCGTAGGTTTCGAGCAGATACTCGGTGAACATCGATCCGCCGATATAATGCCGATCGCTTGGATACGTGGCGCCGGCGGGCGAAATCGACTGCCAAACTCCCCAACCGTTGTTCTGCAAGGTGAAATAGGGATAATTCAAGCGACCCGAATAACCCGGAACAAGATTCGATTCATGATGCACCGCCAAACCTTCGATGATTCCCAGCGGTGTGGTAAAGTGCATGAAACGACCCATGTCCGGCGAAAAAAAACTGAGGAATTTGGGAATCGAGTTCTCGGGAATCGTATTGATGTGCGCCGCATGAACCATCTCGTGCGGAAGCATGGCTTCGAGCCAAGTGGCCGACCGCGGATTGATGATGTTTCCCTTCACCGGCGCGGTGTTGAATTCCATCCGAAAGGGAAAAATCGTGACATAACCGTTTCCGGAATGCGAATACGGATCCACAACTACGGGTAGATTCTTGATCGATGACCCGAAGAAAGACGTCGTTGAGGTCACCTGCGATTCCAGGATTTTTCCGGATTCGATGGCGGTGGATTCATGTCCCGCCGGAAAAATGATCCGGAAATGAGGCGTTTTCAGCTCCATCCAATCGCCTTTCGGGCGCTGCACCGTGGGATGCATCTGTGCGAAAGCGAGGGCTGGAATCAGCGAAAAAAGACACAGAAGCGATGCGGAACGGCTCATAGCAGTGGGACGAGGGTTTTGTAGATGGTATAAAAATGGGAGAACGCGCCGCCGAGAACGAAGAGGTGCCATAATTCATGAAAGCCGAAGACACCGGGAATGAGGTTGGGTTTGCGTAGTCCGTAAATCACCGCGCCAATGGTGTAGAACACGCCTCCGACAGCAATACCGATAATCATCTCGGATCCGTGAAGCGCATACAATTCGGGCATCATGATCACCGCCATCCATCCCATTCCGAGATAGATGCCGAGGCTGAGCGCCGTGGGCGCCTGCATCCAGAAGAGTTTCAGGATCCATCCGATGGCGAGAAGTCCCCACGCGGCGCCCAGAATCCAGGTTCCGGTAGCGTTCGGCATCGCAATGAGACTAAACGGCGTGTAGGTGCTGGCTATGAGCAGATAAATGCACATGTGGTCGAGTCGGCGCCAGAAAAAAATCCGCTGGGCGGTTTTCGAGACGGAATGGTACATCCCGCTCACGAAAAGCATGGTGGTGATGCCCATCACGAAGACCGCGATCGGCCAGGAAGGATGCGCGATGAGCAGCGCGATTCCGAGAATGAGCGCAACCGCCGACCCCGCAAAATGAGTGAAGGCGTTGACGGGCTCTCGAACTCCTCGGTATGGGATTGTTAAGGGTTGCAAAAACGATAAGAGTATTGTGGACGGTGGGTTAACTTCACTCTCCAAACCAAAAGAAAATACCATGAAACGGCTCCTTAGTCTGCTTTTTTCCTTCTTCATTCTTGTGAACAGTCACGCGCAAACCCGGCTCGATTATTATCTGCCGGATGGAGTGAGCTATGACCCTGCGATTCCTGTCCTGGTGCCGGGCGATACGCACCTGCATCATCATCAGCTCATCGACTATCTGAAAGCGGTGGATGCCGTTTCGGATCGCATCACGATGTCGAAAATCGGCGAAACACATGGCGGAAGGCCGTTGTTCTTGCTAACGGTGACCTCACCCGCGAATCACTCGCGCATCGAAGAGCTGCGCAATAAACATCTTGCGATGGAAGCGCCCGATGAGAAGTCGCCCGTTGTGGTTTGGATGGGGTATTCGGTGCATGGAAACGAGCCGAGCGGCGTGAATGCCGTGCCATTGGTGGTGTATCATTTGGCGGCGGCGCAAGGAGCCGAGATCGACGCCATGCTCGAAAAAATGATCATCATCATCGAACCGGCGATCAATCCGGACGGAATCGACCGCTTCGCGCATTGGACGAACACCTTGAGAGGGAAAAATCCATCCGCGGATCCGAGCGATCGCGAGCACAACGAAACTTGGCCCGGCGGACGATTCAATTACTACAATTTCGATCTGAACCGTGATTGGATGCCGGTCCAGCAGCCCGAGAGCCGCGCTCGCTTGCGTAATTACCAACGATGGAAACCCAACGTGGTGACCGACCACCACGAAATGGGAACCAACGCGACCTTCTTCTTCCAGCCGGGGATTCCGAGCCGGAACAACCCGCTATCGCCGGAGCGCGCCTTCGAATTGACGGCGAAAATCGGACAGGTCCACGCGCAGTATCTGAACCGCATCGGAAGCCTGTATTACACCAAAGAGAGCTTCGACGATTTCTACATCGGAAAAGGATCCACATATCCCGACATCACCGGTTCGGTCGGCATTCTTTTCGAACAGGCCAGCAGCCGAGGCGCGCGCCAGGAGAGTGATCACGGAGTGGTGACGCTTCCCTTCACCATCAAAAACCAGTTCACGACCACCTTATCCACACTGAAAGCTTCATTCGATCTGCGCACCGAATTGCTCACGCATCAGCGCGAAGTGCATAACAACGCGGCGCGCGAGGCGGCGGCGCATCCGGTGAAAGCGTATGTCTTCGGCGACAAGCACGATCCGGCGCGAGTGTGGCATCTGCTCGACATGTTGAACCATCACGACATAAAAGTCTACGAAGTGGCCCGCACGATCAGCGTGGATGGGAAGTCGTTCGAGCCCGGAACTTCTTACATCGTGCCATTGGATCAGCCCCGGCACCGCCTCATCCGGGGTATGTTCGACACCATGACCAGCTTCACCGACAGCCTGTTTTATGATGTGAGTTCGTGGACGCTACCCTTGGCGTTCAACCTGGAGTATTCCGCGCTTCAAGCGCGCACGTTCGTGCCCGGAGTGATGGGTCGCGAAGCCGGATTGCCGGCCTTTCCGAAAGGCGCGGTCGTGGGCGGGTTTTCGGAATACGCCTATGTGTTCGAGTGGGACAGTTATTACGCGCCACGCGCCTTGAACAAGCTTCTGAACGCCGGATTTCGCGTGAAAGTGGCTCAAAGACCGTTCACCCTGCCATTGGGTGACGGAACCACGAAAGCCTTCACCTACGGCACGATTCTCGTCGCACTCGGAATCCAAGACGCGCCGGGAAGTGTGCATGCGATGATGGAATCGATCGCGAAAGACGACGCGGTGAAAGTGTATTCGGTGAACACCGGATTGGCGCAAGATGGAATCGATCTGGGAAGCGGCTCGTTCTCGACCCTTCGCCGCCAACTCGTGGCGATGCTTTCGGGTGCCGGAGTGGCCGCAAGCGCCGCCGGGGAAATCTGGCATCAGTTGGATGTACGCTGGGGAATGGAAATGACCCAATTGGATGCGGACGTGTTCAACCGGGTGTCGTTAGACCGATATACCACCATCATCGTTCCCGCCGGAAGTCATTCGGGAATCAGTTCGGGAGCAGTGGAGAAGCTGAAGCGATGGGTGTCGGCCGGAGGAACCTTGGTCGTGTATGGATCGGCGATCACGTGGGCGACCCAGAACGGACTCAGCGCGGCGAAGATCGTCGAAACGAAACCGAAAGACGACACCGCCATGCGGCGTTACATCGATGCCACGAACGAGGCGGGAGCGCAGCAGATCGGTGGAAGCATTTTCCGGGCCACCATCGACCCGACGCATCCTCTCTTCTACGGATACCGCGCATCCACCCTCGCCACGTTCAGAAATACCGCGCTGATGCTGGAACTCCCATCCAATGCGTACGCCTCGCCGATGAGATACACCGCGGAACCCCTGATCAGCGGCTACATCTCCAAACCACAATTGGACCGATTGAAGAATTCCGCGGCCGTCGTCGTCGGTGCCAATGGCTCGGGGAGAGTCATCGCCGCGACCGACAACCCCGTGTTCCGCGCGTTCTGGTTCGGCACAGACAAATTACTGGCCAACGCGATCTTCTTCGGTCACACCATCAGCGCGCAGACGACGGCGCGCTGACAAACTCGGCCCAGCTCCGGATTGTGTCGATACGATACAACCCGGAGTTATGGCCGTCTTCCCAGGTGAATTGCAAGGCATACGTGCCGATCGGAGTGATCGCGCGCAGCGTGCGGATCTTTTGCGGAGTTTCGAGGAAGATCGCCGGATCGATGGGGGCGCCCATGTTCTCGTGTCCGCCACGGCACATCACACAGGGGCAGGCCCGGCGGAGCGAATCGAGACGGAGCGCGGCGGAGAGGCCGTCGGCGAACGAGACTACCAATATTTGGGCTTCCTTCTCGACAGTAAGGGCGGAGAGTGTGGACATAAGGGATGCTTGCGGACAGTGTTACTTAATTAACCGTTAGCTACGTCTAAGTATAGAAATAACAACAGGTTTTACAGATCGATCATTCCTAAAAAAATCTGTGGAAAAAATACCATTTTTGCCGCTCACATCCCGGTGACTCATTCTGTCACTGTCATTTCCTACCTTCCCTTCATGGAACTCCTTCAACTGCTTCTGGGTGCCGCCGTCGGCGCCGCCATCGCCTGGCTCCTTGCGAAATCAGGCTCCGCCAACGAACTCTCCGCCGTCCGCGAAGCCGGTAACAACGCCACCACGCGCCTGTCGCTCACCGAGAAACAGCTTTCCGATTCCGAGTCGGCGCGGAACTCGCTTCAATCCGATTTTTCACGCTTGTCCACCGATTACGCCCGACTCGAGGCCCAATATTCCATCCACAAGCAGGAAGTGAGCGAGCTTCGCGAGCGATTCCGCGCCGATTTCGAGAATCTGGCGCAAAAAATACTTGACGAAAAAACCTCGAAATTCACGGAGCAGAACAAGACGAACCTGGATCAGGTGCTGGGTCCCTTGCGCGAAAACCTGACCCGCTTCGAGAAGCAGGTGAACGATGCCTTCACGATGGAAACCCGCGAAAAAGCGACTCTTCGCGAGCAGATCCAGCAACTCGCGGTGATGAACCAACAGATGAGCACGGATGCGATGAATCTGGTGAAAGCGCTCAAAGGCGATAACAAAGCCGCTGGAAACTGGGGTGAAGTGATTCTCGAGCGACTCCTGGAGCAGTCCGGTCTGCAGGAAGGTGTGAATTACGTCGCTCAGGGCTCGTTCCGCGATGAGGAAGGCCGTTCCAACATGCCCGACGTGGTGATCACCCTGCCGAGCGACAAACACATCGTGGTAGATTCGAAAGTATCGCTTCTCAGCTATTCGGAATGGGTGGCGGCCGATTCCGACGAAGATCGCCAGCGCGCCGAAAAAGCCTTTGCGACGTCCGTCTGGTCGCACGTCCGCGGCCTGTCGGACAAGAATTACACCAAGCTCTATGGCATCAACAGCCCCGATTTCGTGCTTCTTTTCATGCCGATCGAACCCGCTTATGCGATGGTGCTTCGCGCCGATTCGTCCTTATGGCAGAACGCGTACGACCGGAAAATCATCATCGTGAGTCCGACCACTCTGATGGCGACCCTCACAACTGTCGCGAACATCTGGCGGCAGGAACAAGGCATCAAGAATGCCGAGAAAATCGCGGAGGAAGCCGGAAAACTTTACGACAAGCTGTACGGATTCATCGAAGAGTTCGAAAAAGTCGGCAAGCAGATGGAAACGATGCGGAACACCTACCTATCGGCCGATAACCGGCTCCGCGTAGGCACGGGAAATGTGGTCCGACGCGCCGAGGCGATGAAAAAACTGGGCGCCAAGACCACAAAATCCATCGCCAAGGGGTCTTCCGCGGCGGATGGGGACGATCTCGACGATTAGCCCGTCAGTTCTCCACAATGATGTCCGGAACTTCGCCTGGCGTGATGTCCATCCGATACTGCTGCCTACCCAAATCGCCATTCGCGTTCTGAAACAGCGGCTCGGACCCGTTGTCCTCTTTCAGGATCATGTACAGATACAGCAGGGTGTCGTTCGGCATCGACATCCGGTAGGTCCAGACCGGATTCGAAGGAAAAATATTCAACTCTTCGGGTGTCAGCGATTTGAGGAAAACGAATTTCCCGCCGCCGCCGCCATCTTCCAACGGACGCTGCGCCCAAGCCGATAACGCTACGCCGGCCTCGGTGGCCACTTTCCGGTAGAAATACTCGCGCTGAACCATGGGAATGTCGTATTGCGCGCGGTACCATTCGTTTCCTTGCGAGAAAAAGGTGAATACGCCCCAGAAAAAGACGGCGATAGCCAGTCGGTGCTGATTGGGCGCATGGTCCGACCCGAGAAGGAAGCCGATCGCGAGCACGATGATGATCGATGCGGCGATCCAGGAATCGGTGAGGATGACGGCTGCGGCCAGAACCGCGCCGATGGCCAAGTCTTTGGTCTCAATTCGCACGGCGCTGCTCCTCGAGCACGAGCGATTGCTCGCTGCGATAGGCCTCGAGCTCCGCGTTCAAGCGCTGGGTTTCGAGAAGGATGTCGTTGGCGCGGTGCTGATTCAGTTCGCGCGCTCCCAAAGCCAGCACGGTCGGAATGAGGACCAGGAGGATGAGGGGAAGGTTTTCCCGAAGTCGTTTCAAGATCATCGGGGAAGATAAGAGAGTTTGGCTCAGTAGGTAGTGGCCGCGTTCAGGAACGCTTCGAAATCCGGATCCCGGCCCAAGACATTGATGCGGAGGATCTGCCGGTCCGGACTCATCAGCACTTTCGCCGGTGAGAACGGAAGCATGCCGAGTTCGGATGGATTTCCGTTTAGCCACGACCGAACCGGAAAAATGAACGAATGGGTTTGCAGGAAGCGGATCAGCTCGTTTTCGTCGGTCGTGGGGGAAATCCACACCAGGCGGATGGGATATTTCCAATAATCGCGCATCCAGATCGCCAGTTCGTCGATGCACGACTGGCAGTGCGTGGGCGGGGCGAGCAGGATCACGGTGTGCAGCACCGAATCGGCCGGCGCGTGGAGCGAATCGAGCAGGGACACCCATTTCGCAGCCATTTCCGGGGTTCGGTAGATCGCGTCGGATTGCTGGATCTCGCACGCGGAGGCGAGGAGGACCAGGAAGACGGCGTTAATGATGGTCGGCGCGGAGGAAGCGGACATAGGTAATCGTGGCAAGGATAGGGGTTAGGATGAGGGTTCGGAGCAGCGCATCGGTGTCTTGGATGCCGCGGAGTATCAGCATGTCGGGGTTTCCGGACACGTCCAGATGCGATTGGATCAACGAGCTGAGGAAGGAGACGACCGGATTGGCGGCCAGGGCCGGTTTCAGGGCGAGTATGGCGCCCGTACCCAGAGGGAGGAAGAACAGCAGCAGAAGAAGGATGATGGTGGACGTGGCGCCGGTGCCGATGAAGCCAAGGATGAGGATAGAAGCGATGCCGATGTACAGATTGAACAGGAACATGTTCGCGATGGACATCATCGCGGTCGAGGTGTTCAGCAGGCCACCGTAAAGAACCACATAAGGCAAGGTGATGACCGCCGCGAGAATCGCCACATGCGCGAACGTCGCCAACATCACGGTGGACCGGTTTCGAATCCGCGCCAGGCGGTATTGCAGCGCCTCCGCACGGAAAAAAAACGAGTGATACGACGTGAGTTGGAAGAAATACATCAGCGTGACCCAGAACGTAAGCTGGCTTCCGAGCATGATGATGATGTCCTGGGCATTCTCGCTTCCGGCATTGCTCCGCACGATCCACGCACAGAGCAGAATAAATGCGAGAATGACAGCGGTGCTGAACATCCGAAGATGCAGCGCCAATTGGTAGCGGATCAGATGGATCATCGTGCCTCCCGGAACAGGTCAATGTACATGGTTTGAAGGTTTTGCCGGTCGCGACCCAGGTCGAGAAGCACCTCTCCCTGTTTCAGAATGAGGATGCGGTCGCAGGCGTCGTCGAGCTCATACAGGATGTGGGAGGAGATTACGACCAGGTTTCCCATCATGGCATAATCGCGAACCATGAGCATGAATTCGTGCCGATCGACCGGATCCAGCCCTTCGAATGGCTCGTCGAGCAGCACCACGTTGGGCACGCCCACGAACGCGCTCAGGATGCCGAGTTTCTTCAGCATGCCTTTCGAATAGGACTTGGCAGACTTCTTCAAAGGCTCGGTCATTCCCAGCCGGCGCGCCAGTTCGGATTCGAACACGCTGGGAATCGCTCCTTCCATCCGACGTTGGAAACGAAGCCAGCCTTCGCCGGTGATGCGGATGGGGATGGTGAAGGTCTCGGTCTGCAGACCCATGCGCCGGAGCGGATCCGGCACCGAAATCTCCCCTTCATCGGGCAGGATGGCGCCGGAGAGCAGTTTCAGGGTGGTGCTTTTACCCGATCCGTTCGGACCAATCAGCCCCACCACCATGCCCGGCAACAGGGAAAACGAGGCTCCTTTCAGCGCGGTCTGCCGTCCGAAGGACTTGCGGACGGACTTAAAATCCAAGGTCATAGACATAGATGTGATTGGTGGTTGGGGAATAGGCGTATAGGATGGAATCAGCATAAACTGCGATCGAAGCCGGTTTCGGAAGGACATATCGGGCGACCAAGGTGCCGTCGAATGAAAAACACTGCATCGGCTGGCTGTTATCGGTGTGATCTCCGCTCAGGAAACAAGCGCGGTCATGTGTTAAAAATGCGGCGTTATGGATTTTGTCCTTGAAAATTGGTGGACCATAGGGGTTTTCAACAATCGCTGGGTGGGCGGCTTGAGTTTTGTTTGTATAGGCGCCTTCGCGACCATCGATGGTAATGACATTAAAGCGATGGCTAAACAAGTGGTAGCGAAGTAAATCACCCCGCCAGTTTCTTGAATGCAAAACGATACCTTCAAAGGGGTATTTCACTTTTATTGATCGGCCATCAAGGCGGAAGGTGGATTTGGAGAAGTCAACTTCATAGACATCTTCAAATTCCATGTTCATTGTACCCATCAACAGGATACCATCATCGATAGCAAGTAGACTGAAAGGCGGTTCTTTAGAGACCAATTCATCGATGGGTTCTAGTTGTCGGGTATAGGATTGGATTTTCCGATCGCTGAAGTCGATGACATAAACAATTTTATCCCAAGCGGCGATATCAAATGGATCGCCCAACTCTCCTGGTCCGTTTCCTTGCGTTTCATAACTGTTCAATATGGCAAACGACCTCGATAGGCGTACAATCTTTTTTGATGCTCGATCTACACCGTAAAAATCATCATCGACAATCATCAGGGACACGAGGGAGGTGATCCCATTCTCCCAAATATCTGTAGAATCCATTGCGACGAGATTCGTTTGCGGGATTGTCGATTCGCCAGAATTGGCGTGGCAGCCGACCAAAAGGGGGATTATAATGGGTAAGTAGCGGGTCATGGGTGCTCGATTAAAAATATAATCGTGGGGGGACCACCACGAAGAGAAGGGTCAAGACATGCCGATGACAACCTTCACCGCATTCCCACTGATAGCGAGATAGCAATCAGCGGCACACGCGCTACGGCGCCATGTCCATTGAGCGTACTTGTCAATACACCCTTGGGCACAAGTCAGAAAAGACTCGAAGGGGCCTTCTGCACGAGCGGGCGAAATGTTCAATGTCGACATCATCACTACGGCGAGGGCGAGCGCCGCGAGGGGTTTTTTGATGGGTTTCATATGGTTTGTTTCCTATGGTTTAGGAGGTTATGGGTTGATTTGCAGATGCCCTGTTCCAAGTCTAGCTATAGTTGCCTGACAAACCAAAATCTTTCGTTCCTAAATCTGTGCATAATTTTCAGCGCTTTAGAACGCGCTACCACTTAATTCTAAAGATTAAGAAATTCTAATGTAAGATTTTTCGCTTTCCCGCCTCTATAAGGGAAAGGTCGAACGTCATTCACAAACACTAAACTCAGTCAGGAGCCCCCAAATGAGAAGAATTGATATCAACAAAGCCAAGACGATCTTAATGTCGCACCTCAACCACATCAAAGGCATCACCCAATGGGCGAAATTGATGGGATATAACCGGATTGAATTTTCCCGATGCTTCAAGAAGAGCTTCGAGATTCCGCCGAAGAAGATGTTCCACACGGTGCGGGTGGATTCCATCATGGTCTATCTCGCGCAGCACCCCAGTGTGAAGCATTACGAGGTGGCGATCCGTTTCGGTCTGCGCGATGAGAAGGCGTTATACGACTATCTGAAATACCATCAGAACGCGTCGCCGTCTGAGGTCAAAGCGTTTTCGTTAGAAAACGCATGGGGGCGTCGCCGTCGGTGAATCCTTCGCGGCGGTAGAGGCGTGCGGCGGGGTTGTCGTCGCGCACTTCGAGGGTCACTTTTCCGCATCCGAGGCTGCGCGCATGGCGCGCCACAGCGTCGAGCAGGGCCTTGCCCACGCCCCGGCCCCGCGCGGCGGGATCCACACTCAGATCGTGCACGTTCACCAGCGGCTTCGCGCCGAAGGTGCTGTATCCCATGAAACAGATGGCCACGCCCACTGGCGTTCCGTCTTCGTTTTCCGCCAGGATCGAGAACGCGCCCGGTACCGCCGGCAGATCCGCGCGCAGCTTCCGCTTCACGTCCTCACTCAAGGCCTTGGCGCCACCCATCGGGTCGCGGGCATACAGGTCGAGCATCGCGATCACGCGATCGAGGTCGTCAGAGGAGCGGTAGTCGGCGAGACGTGTGTGCATGATGTGTCGAATGTGCAGGGGCGGACCCACGTGTCCGCCCGCGTGTTGGGCCGACACGTGGGTCCGCCCTTAGCCTGATTTGTATTTGTACAGATTTGCAGCGCCCACCGCTTCCGTGGCTTGGTTCAGCGCGTAGGCGCTGTCGAAGAGCACGATGGGGTTCGAGTCCAGGTCGTAGGTCACGGCTGTGGAATAGCTTTTCGAGAGTTTTCCGATCACGGCGTCGTCTTTCGGCAGCCAACGCGCGGTATGATAGGGCACGGGCGAGAGCGTGATTTCGACGTTGTATTCGGCCATCATCCGGTGTTTCACCACATCGAACTGCAGCGCGCCCACGGTTCCCAATAACAGCTCGTTCCCTACGCCGTTCGGCACTTCGAACACGTGAACCACGCCTTCTTCGCTGAGCTGCTGGAGTCCTTCGCGCAGTTGCTTGCGCTTGAACGGGTCTTTGCTGCTCGCTTTCATGAAATGCTCGGGCGAAAACAGCGGAATCACATCGAAGCGCACGGCCGATTTCTCATACAGGGTGCTTCCGATCCGGAAATCACCGGGATTGAACAGCGCGAGAATGTCGCCCGGCCAGGCTTCTTCCACCATGGACCGCTCATCCCCCATCAGGCTGTGCGGCGTGCTGAGGCGCACTTTTTTCCCGCTGTCGCTGAGCACAACGTCCATCCCCTTTCGGAATTTTCCGGACGCGACCCGCACGAACGCCGTGCAATCGCGGTGTTCCGGATTCATGTTGGCCTGCATCTTGAAGATGAAGCCGGAAAACGGCGCGTCGAGGCTGCGGATGTCGCCGGTGTCGCTTTCGTAGGGCTGCGGCGAGGGCGCCAGGCTGGAAAAATGGCGCAGAAAAAGATCCAGTCCGAAGTTGTTCAAGGCCGATCCGAAGAATACGGGCGAGACTTTTCCGCTGAGGAAGTCGTTCAGGTCCATGTCGCGGTATTCGTCGCCGATGAGCTGCACGATTTCGCGGAGCTCTTCTTTGTCGTCGTTGTAGATGAGGCTGCTGGCCAGGCCGGTTTCAAGGTCGGTGATCACGGCTTCGGCTTCGTGAGCGCCATGATCCACTTTGGTGTATCGATACAGTTCGTCGTTCTTGATGTCGTACACGCCTTCGAACTGGCTTCCGTAGCCCACGGGCCAGGTGGCGGCGATGGCGCGGAGTCCGAGCTTCGATTCGATGTCGCTCATCACTTCGAGTGGACTCATTCCCGGCCGGTCGCATTTGTTCACGAAGGTGATCACCGGCGTTCCGCGCAGTTTGCACACTTCGTAGAGTTTTTCGGTCTGGGTTTCGACGCCTTTGGCCACGTCGATCACCATGAGGGCGCAGTCGGCGGCCACGAGCGTGCGCAAGGTGTCTTCGGAGAAATCTTTGTGGCCCGGAGTGTCGAGAAGGTTGTATTTCACGCCGTCTTTTTCGAAACGCAGCACCGAGCTGGTCACGGAAATGCCGCGTTCCTGCTCGATCGCCATCCAGTCGCTGAGTGCGGCTTTTCCGGCTTTGCGCGATTTCACGGCTCCGGCTTCGCGGATGGCTCCTCCATAAAGAAGCAGCTTTTCGGTGAGGGTGGTTTTCCCGGCGTCGGGGTGGGAAATGATGGCGAAGGTGCGGCGGGTGGCGACTTCTTTCAATATGGAATCAGACATCCGCCTAAAATACGGCGATTATCTTGGACTTGCCTGTGTGCGCTGGATGAAGGCCGGGTTATCCACGACCGGACGCTTGGTGTAGTTCGCGAGTTCCACGGTGGCGCCGTAGATCATTTTCAGGCGGTCGGCCATGGCTTCGTAGGTGATTTTATCGGGCGAATCACCCGGACGGTGGTAATCGTCGTGGATTCCCGAAAAGAAGAAGGCGAACGGAATTCCCAAGCGACCGAAGTTCCAATGGTCGCTGCGTCGGTAGATCTGCTGCGGGTCGTTGAGGTCGTTCAGGCCCGGATCCAGGAAAATGTTCGTGGTTTTGGCGTTCGCCGCACGCACGAGGCTGTCCACTTTCGAGGAAATGAGCGATGCGCCGATCAGATACACGTAATTGGTGTCGCCCGACGTATATCTTTTGTCCTCGATGCGGCCGATCATGTCGATGTTGATGTTCGCGATGATGTTGGCGATGGGAACGGTGGGATTATCGGAGTAATAGCGCGAACCGAGCAGGCCTTTCTCTTCGCCGGTCACATGCAGGAAAAGGACGGATCGGCGCGGACCGTAACCCGCTTTTCTCGCTTCGTTGAGAGCGTTGGCGATGGCGAGGAGTCCGACCGTGCCAGAGGCGTTGTCGTCGGCGCCGTTGTAGATGCGGTCTCCCGACGCGTCGGGATTGCCTACGCCCACGTGGTCGTAATGCGCCACGAGAACGACGACTTCATGGGCCAGGGCGGGATCGGAGCCGGTGAGCATCGCGACGACATTCCGTCCCGGAAAGGGTTCATCGCCCGTAACGCCGGTCACGGAAAGACTCGATGAGGTGGCGCGTGGGGAAAAATTCCGCGGGTTGGCGGAGAGAGAAGCCCCGAGATCGCGCACCCCTTGTTCGGTGAGGCCGCCCGCGAGGATCGCCGAAGCCAAAGCCGGCGTGATGGAGTAGATCTGAGGTTGGAGGCGGGGTTGGGCGTTGGAGCCGGCAAGCCGCAAGCCATCGGGTTCGCCGAAGCCGCTTCGCATGAGCTCGACGTCTTGGGCGAAGTCTGCGGCGGGGTCGGTGTTGATGGCGATGACGCCTATGGCACCGCGAGAGAGAAGAAGATCGCGCAGACGGCGGTTGTTCGTCCATCCGCTCACCGACGACGGAATGTCCTGATACACGAGCACATAATTCCCGCTCACATCCACTCCGTCGAGATGGCGGATGCCCAACGTGGTGTCCTGAATCCCCAATCCCGCGAAAACGATTCCCGCTTCGTGGGTTCCGCGCGCGCCCGACATCACCAGAATGGGATCGGCATTATCCGCATCCACTTTCAATAATTGAGTTCCCGATGGCGTGCTGAACACGAAACTGTACCCGCGGGTGACGCTTCCGGTGAAGGGAACCGCTTGGAAAAACGTGCCCCCATCCCCCATCGGCACCAATCCCAACGATTGATGGAAATCAGCCAGATAGCGTGCGGCGATGAGTTCTTCCGGCGAAGCGGTATCGCGGCCTTTCATGGAATCGTCGGCCAGAGCGTAGATGTGCGGACGAATGAAATCGACATCGATCAGCGCGGTTTTCGCATAGGCTTTCTGAGTGCGTTGTGCCGGAGTGGGCGGAAGCTCCTGGGTTTTGCACGCGCCGAGCAAAAGAAGGATGGCGACGGTGCCGAGAAGACGGGTCATAGGGAAACGGTTTCTGTGATGGATGGTAAATCAAGATGGAAATCAGTGACGCTGTCATCCACATACAGGACGACTTTCTGCTCTTTGATCATTTCCAGGATGGCGAGGAACATGACCACGATGAGGATTCGGGAGGCGTCGGCGGGGATGAGCGAGCGGAACGATTGGCGCCCGCCGGTTCGCAAGGCGGTCAAGATGAGTTTTTCCTGCTCTTCGATCGAGGTTTTGACCAATTCGACGGTATGCACGGGTTTTTCGCGGGTGCCGCGCTTGATCACTTGCTGATACGCCGATATGAGGTCGAACAAGGTGAGTTCGCGGAGCAGTTCGCCCGATTCATGATCCACTTCGACGCGGTCGTTTTCGAAGGTGCCGCGACGGTAACTAAGGCGCTCGGCGTCGTCCAAAAGACGCATTTCCTCGCCCATTTCCTTGAATCTGCGATATTCGAGCAGACTTTGCATAAGCTCGTACCGCGGATCTGCTTCATCGAACTCGCCGTCGAGAACGGCTTCTTCGCGGGGCAGCATCATTTTGGCCTTGATCGACATCAGCGAAGACGCCATGTAGATGAATTCGGAGGCGATTCCCAGATCCAGCTCGTCCATGAAATGCAGATACTCGAGAAACTGGTCGGTGATGTAGGCGATGGGGATGTCGTAGATATCCAACTCATCCCGCTTGATGAAAAAAAGGAGCAGGTCGAGCGGACCTTCGAAATTCGTGAGTTGCACGCGATACATGGCTCCAAAGATAACGGCAATCGGGGTATATTCTTCACCGACCAAACCCATCATCTATGAAATCGGCCCTCGCGCTTCTTCTTCTGATCTTGTCTGTCACTACCCTATCCGCGCAAGACTGGCCGGATGAGCGCCCGTTGCGCAGCGTAAGCTATGGCTTGGCGCTGATTCCATCCGCCAGCCAGTACTACAAAGACGAAAGGGTGAAGGCGGATCGGATCATGGTCTCGTTCAGCTTGGCGGCCGCCACCGCCGGCGCGTATCAGTTGGTGTATAATCAGAGGAATGAACGGTACAAGGAAAAAGTCTCCAACTCGGGCGGACCCGCCGCCGGCATCGACAGATCCATCGCCAAAGCGAAAGCGCAAGTGGAAACGATGCAGTTGATGCGGAATATCTTCGTAGTGACCACCGCCACCATCTACGTGGGAAGCCTGATCGACGGCATATTGCCGCCCCAAGACGGGTTCCGGTATTCGAAGGTCGAGATTTCGGCGGTCACCACGCCGATGAGCGTGGGTTTCAGAGTGTCGTGGTGAAATCCGGCACAGATTTAGGAACGAAAATGGGCGCAAGCCCCTTGTGAATCACTTAACAAAGAGTTAGATTTTCCGAAACCGTTGCGGTGGAGGCCGTTGCGGAATAAGAACAGACCCCCAACTTCAGTACCAGGACCATGAGAGGAATCCGGGAATTGAAGGAGGCGTTCGCTCGGGATGACAGTACGCAAATCGGGAATTCATTGGAACAGGTTGAACTGGCGTTGCATCGGTTTTTGCATCGTCATTTCAAGGCTGAGCATGCCGATGCCCAAGACGCCGTTCAACAGACCATCGTCGCCTTCTACTTATCCGTAAAAAGAGGACAACTTCATTCCGATGAGCGGCTGGGCTCTTATGTGAGCACCATCTGCAAGCGCGAATACATGAAAACCGTCGCCAGAGACTACATCATCTGCGATATGGCGGAAATGGATGTGGGATATGGCCTGGATGCCACCCAGGCCGTGAGACTGGAGGAGCGTGAGAAAAAGGAACGCCTGCACCAATGTCTGGATAAGCTCACTCGGGAGCAAGTCGCGTTCTTGCTGAAGTGGTTCTCCGATCCTGATGTGGCTCAGCTTGCCGAGAGTCTCGGCATCACGAAAAGCTCGATATCCACCCGCAAGCATCGGATTCTGAAAATCCTGGTCAACTGCATCCAAAAACCCTGATCAGCCCTGGCTCCAAGGCACCGGACTCGCCACTTTCAGCGCATGCAGCATCAGCGTGTCGTGGATGCCGAGCGCACCGGGCGTGGCGGGAACTTTGCGGTGTCCGCCGTCGCCGAGCAGCTCCCAACGGTTCCGGGTGTCGTTCAGGTAGGTTTCGCGCACGAAGGCGAGATATTTCTTCAAGGCAGGCGATTCGATGGGTGCGAGCGCTTCCACCCGCGCGTCGAGGTTGCGATGCATCATGTCTGCCGAGCCGATGAACGTGATTTCTTCCCCGCCGTGATGGAAATAATACATCCGCGAATGCTCCAGATAGCGGCCGATCACGGAATGAAGCCGGATTCGGTCGCTGAGTCCGGGAACGCCCGCCCGGAGACGGGTCACGCTGCGGGCCACCGCGTCGATCTCCACTCCGGCTTGCGACGCTTCGTACAGCGCCATGATGATGCCCGGATCTTCGAGGTTGTTCGTCTTGAGGAAGATGCGCGCCGGCCGACCGGCTTTCGCTTCCTCCGTTTCGAAAAGGATGTGGTCCATGATCTTGTTCCGCAAAAAGTGCGGGGCCACCAGCAGTTTCGAATAACGCACATCCGGCGCGAAGCCGGTCAGGAAGTTGAACAGCGAAGTGACATCGTCGCCCAAGATCTCATCGCACGTGAACAGGCCGAAATCCTCATACAATTGCGCGGTATCAGGGTGGTAATTCCCGGTTCCGATGTGGCAATACGTACGTAGTCCGTCTTCCTCTTCGCGCACCACCATGGTCACTTTCGAGTGGATTTTGAGTCCGGTGAGGCCGTAAGCCACGTGAACCCCGGCTTTTTCGAGTTTCTGCGCCCATTCGATGTTCCGCTCTTCGTCGAAACGCGCCTTGAGCTCCACCAGAACCGCCACTTGCTTGCCGTCTTGCGCGGCGTTCATCAGCGCGTGCATCACCGCCGAATCGCGCGAGGTGCGGTACAGCGTCTGTTTGATGGCCAGCACATTCGGGTCTTTGGCGGCGTCTTCGATGAACCGCTGCACTGAGGTCGCGAAACTGTGATAGGGATGATGCACCATGAAATCACCTTTCCGGATTGTGGAAAAGATGTCCGGAGACTGCTCGTCCATGGCATGCCGCAACGCCGGATGCAGTGTGGGCGTGAACTGGGGATAACGCAGATCCTCGAATCCTTTCATCTTGTAGAGCTCCACGGCATCGGCCAAGCCGATCGGACCGATGATCTCGAAGGTATCCATCCGCGCGATGTCCATGTTCTCCATCAGCAGGTCTTTGATATGCTGCGGCGTTTCCACATCCACTTCCAAGCGCACCACTTCGGCGAATCGGCGTTCGCGCAATTCCTCGGAAATGAGCTCGAGCAAGTCGTCGGCCTCTTCCTCGTTGCGCTCCATGTCGGCGTTCCGCGTGAGACGGAACACATTGGCCGACAACACGCTCGCCCCCGGAAACAAGGCATGGATCTTGGCGCGGATGAGGTCGTCGATGAGCAACAGCGAAATCGAATCATCGTCTTTCTCCACGGTGAGCCAACGCGGACGGTTCGCCGGGATCTTGAGTCGGGCAAACACATTCGCGCCGAGTTTCGGATCGTGCAATTCGACCGCGAAACTGCGGCTCTTGTTGGAAATCAACGGAAACGGATGGGATTGGTCCACCACCAGCGGTGTCAATATCGGAAACAACTGCCGGTTGAAATAGTGGTCCATCTTGGCTTTCTGGGCCTCATCCAACTGTTCGTAAGTCTTGAAAAGAATATTGTTTGCGGCCAGGTCGGGCACCAGTTGCTCGAAAAAGGTGCCGCGCAACCCTTTGATCATCTCTTTCACTTCGGTACGGATGGTGCGAAGCTGCTCGGCGGGAGTTTTTCCGTCCACCGACGGATGTACCACGCCCGCTTGCAACTGACGCTTCAAGCCGCCCACGCGTTTTTGAAAAAACTCATCCAGATTCGACGCCACGATTCCGATGAATTTGACGCGTTCCAGAAGAGGCGTTTCAGGATTTTGGGCCAATTCAAGCACCCGCCAGTTGAAGGTCAGCCAGCTGGATTCATAATTCAGGAAGTGGTCGGGATTGAGGCCTGGATGGCCGTTTGACAATTCTCGGGCGAATTCGGTTTTCGGAACGGATTTTCTCATACGCGATGAAGGGTGTACCTTTAGCGGAAGGTACAATGAACAAATGAATTCAATATTACGGTGTCGAATCCCCTCCTGAACGCATCCACCCGCGAAGCCGCTTTCGAACAGACGGTGCGACCCGCATCTATCGATGAATTCATCGGTCAGCGCAAGATCATCGACAATCTGACCGTGTTCATCCGTGCCGCGAAAATGCGGAAAGAACCGCTGGATCATGTGTTGCTATCGGGTCCGCCCGGACTCGGAAAAACCACCCTCGCCGCGATCATCGCTTATGAGATGGGCGTGGGGATGAAAACGACGACAGGTCCGGTGCTCGATAAGCCGGGCGACCTCGCCGGAATGCTCACGAATCTGGATGAGGGCGATGTGCTGTTCATCGATGAAATCCACCGGCTTAATCCGGTCATAGAAGAATATCTGTATTCAGCGATGGAAGATTACAAGCTCGACATCATCATCGATTCGGGTCCGAACGCGCGGAGTATCCAGATCGAGCTGAAAAAATTCACGCTCATTGGAGCCACCACCCGCAAAGGACTCTTGACCGCGCCGCTTCGCGCCCGTTTCGGTATCGACGCGCGGCTGGATTATTACGATGTGGAGCTGCTTCAATCCATCACCGAACGGAGCGCCGGAATTCTGGGCATCGGCATCTCTCAGGAAGGCGCGTATGAAATCGCCCGCCGAAGCCGCGGAACGCCGCGTATCGTGAACCGATTATTGCGTCGCACTCGGGATTTCGCGGATGTGGCCGGACAGAAAACCATCGATGCGAAAATCGCGGACAAAGCCCTGAATGCGCTGGATGTGGATAAGCGCGGACTCGACGACATGGACATCCGCATCCTTCAGGCGATCATCCAGAATTACAAGGGCGGTCCGGTGGGTGTGGGAACCTTGGCTGTAGCCGTTGGCGAAGACAAAGGCACCATCGAAGAAGTGTATGAGCCGTTCCTCATCCAGGAAGGGTTTTTGCAACGAACTCCGAAAGGCCGCGTGGTGACCCCGAAAGGCTATGAGTACCTTGGGGTTCCGATATCAGGCGTGGGCCCCGACCTTTTCGCTTAGCGGCTTCACTCTCACGAAGCGGGTTTTGCAGCTTCTGCATTGGAAAGACCTGAGCGGAATCACCTTGCTGATGAGTTTGACGATGGCTCCGCGATGCACACGATGCGGAACGGTGCCGCACTTCTTGCAAGAGACGGTGGTGAACGCTTCCGATTTCCGCAATGGCCTGCGGAACAGGGTCAAGAGGGCGTAAGAGAGTGCGAATGCGACGACGAGGACGGATAAAACAGTGATCATCCCTGATAATACCGTCAGAAATTCGTATTTTCAAGGTCTTGATTTTTTAAGACCCACATTCAATCCCACATACATAATGAAACGTTTGTTCACCTCGGAATCGGTATCTGAAGGCCATCCGGACAAAGTATCAGATCAGATTTCCGATGCGATCCTCGATGCGATGCTCGCACAAGATGCCCACTCGCGCGTCGCAGTCGAAACTCTCGTCACCACCGGTTTGGCGGTGATTTCCGGTGAAGTGACCACCAACGCCTATGTCGATGTTCAGGAAGTGACCCGCGGCGTGATCCGCGAAATCGGCTACACCAAGCCCACCTATCGTTTCGATGCCGATTCTTGCGGAATCCTGGTGAGTATCCACACGCAAAGCCCGGATATCGCCCAAGGCGTGGATTCGGACGCGAACAAAGCCCAAGGCGCCGGCGACCAAGGCATGATGTTCGGTTATGCGATCAAAGAAACCGAGCAGCTGATGCCGTTGAGCATCCAATTATCCCACGACCTGGTTCGCGAATTGGCCGCTATCCGCAAAACCACATCCCTTATGCCGTATCTGGCTCCGGATGCGAAAAGCCAAGTCACCATCGAATACGACGGCAACGGCAAGCCGAAACGTGTGGACACCATCGTTCTTTCCACGCAGCACGACGAGGGCGTCGATCAGGCCCAGATCCGAGCGGATGTGATCAAGCACCTGCTTCCGAGAGTCATTCCTGCCGGAATGATGGATGCCGATACCATTCTGCACGTGAACCCGACGGGTAAATTCGTTGTCGGCGGCCCGCATGGCGACACCGGCCTCACCGGCCGCAAGATCATCGTCGACACGTACGGTGGCCACGGCGCGCACGGCGGCGGCGCATTCTCCGGTAAGGACCCATCCAAAGTGGATCGCAGCGCGGCCTATGCGGCGCGCCACATCGCGAAAAACCTGGTCGCAGCCGGCTTGGCCGACCGCGCGCTCATTCAATTGGCGTACGCCATCGGTGTTGCCGATCCGGTATCCATCGCGGTGAACACCTATGGCACCGGCGTGAAATCGGATGTCGAGATGGCCGCCATCGTGGCCCGCGAGTTTGATTGCACCCCGGCCGGAATCGTGAAACGCTTCGACCTGAAACGCCCGATGTACCGCAAAACCGCGGCGTACGGTCACTTCGGCCGCCCTGAATTTCCTTGGGAACAACTCGATTTCGTTTCCAAACTGGCTTAATCCCAACCTAAGAAGACACACTCATGGCTAAAGAATTTGATGTTGTTGTGATTGGTTCCGGTCCAGGTGGCTATGTCGCCGCGATCCGCGCCACACATTTCGGTATGAAAACCGCCATCGTTGAAAAACGCGACCTTGGCGGTGTCTGCCTGAACATCGGCTGCATTCCGACCAAAGCGCTGTTGAAATCGGCTGAAACCGTGGAATCCATCAAGAAAGCGGCCGAATTCGGTGTCACTGCCGGTGAAGTGAGTTTCGATTTCACCAAGATCATCTCCCGCAGCCGCGGCGTTGCCGACAAGCAAAGCAAGGGTATTCAATACCTGATGAAGACGAACAAGATCGAGGTCGTGAAAGGCCACGGGAAGTTCGCCAGCAAGACGGAATTGGCCATTTTGGATGAGAACGGCGTTGAAGTGGACCGTCTCAAAGCCAAGCATTTCATCATCGCCACGGGTGCGCGCAGCCGTGAGTTGCCATCCCTCAAATTCGATGGGGAAACCGTCATCAATTCCGAGCGTGCGATGAAGCTCGAAAAACAACCCAAGCGCATGGTGATCGTGGGTGCGGGTGCCATCGGCGTCGAGTTCGCATATTTCTACCACACCCTGGGTACGGAAGTGACGATCGTGGAATTGCAGAAAACCTTGGTCCCGATCGAGGATGAGGATGTGGGCAAAGAGCTCGGCAAGATCTACAAGAAAGCCGGAATGAACATCCTGCTGGAAAGCACGGTAGAGAAAGTGGAGAAGAAAGACGGCAAGGTTCTGGTTTCTGTGAAAACTCCGAAAGGCGAAGAAATCATCGAAACGGATGTGGTTCTTTCGGCGGTCGGTGTCACCGGTAACGTGGAAGGCATCGGCCTCGACGAGATCGGCGTGAAGCATGAGCGCGGAAGCATCGTGGTCGATCGCAAAACCATGCAGACCACCGTTCCGAACATCTACGCCATCGGCGATGTGGCCGGCGCGCCTTGGCTTGCCCACAAAGCGTCGCACGAAGCGGTGTATCTGATCGAAGCCCTCGCCGGCAAGAATCCGAAACCCATCAATTACGAGAATATCCCGGGCTGCACGTATTGCAAGCCGGAGATCGCCTCTGTCGGACTCACCGAAAAAGCCGCTAAAGACCGCGGTTATGATGTGAAAATCGGCAAGTTCCCGTTCTCGCCGAACGGGAAAGCCCAAGCTGCAGGACATCCCGAAGGCTTTGTGAAAGTGATTTTCGACGCGAAATACGGCGAATGGCTCGGTTGCCACATGATCGGTTACGGTGTGACGGAAATGATCGCGGAAGCCGTTGTGGCGCGTGATCTGGAAACCACCGCTCACGAGATCATCAACGCGGTGCACCCGCATCCGACGCTATCGGAAGCGGTGATGGAAGCCGTCGCCGAAGCGTATGGCGAGGGTGTCCACTTGGGCACGCCCGCGAAACACTGAACCGACTCGACGTCATCGATCTGGGCTTGATGCCCTATCGCGAGGCTTGGGAGCTCCAAGCTTCGCATCAGCGGAAGCTGATCGAGGAGAAACTGCAGGTCCGCAACGGAGCCGTCATCGACGACCCGTCGCCGGACCTGCTTCTTTTTGTGGAACATCCCCACGTCTACACCTTGGGCAAAAGCGGCGATGCTGCGCACCTGCTGCATGCGGCGGCGGAGTTCGTCAAGATCGACCGTGGCGGCGACATCACCTACCACGGACCCGGCCAAGTCATCGGATATCCCATCCTCGACCTCGACCGCCACTACACCGACATCCACCGCTATCTGCGAGAGTTGGAAGAGGTGATCATCCGCGTATGCGCCGATTACGGCATCACGGCCGGGCGTGAGAAAAAACTCACCGGAGTCTGGGTGGATGGATCCAAGATCTGCGCGATGGGCATCAAATGTTCGCGCTGGGTCACCATGCACGGCTTCGCGCTGAATGTGAACACCGACCTGAGCTATTTCGGGCACATCGTGCCTTGCGGCATCCCGGATAAGCCGGTGACCAGCCTGCAAGCGCTCACAGGCGCGCCGATTGACCTTTCCGAAGTCAAAGAACGGATTCTCGTTCATTTCGGGGAGGTTTTCAATACCCGTATCTTTCGATCATGATCCTCGAAACCGAATCACCCATCACCAAGCGCCGTCCCGATTGGCTGCGCGTGAAACTTCCCCAAGGCCCGGTCTTCAAAGACGTAGCCGACATCATCAGTTCGCACAAGCTGAACACGGTGTGCGCCGAGGCCCGATGCCCGAACATGGGCGAATGCTGGAGCGCCGGTACCGCGACCTTCATGATCCTGGGGGATGTGTGCACGCGTTCATGTGGATTCTGCGCGATAAAAACAGGTCGCCCGCCGAAAGACCTCGATTGGGATGAGCCGAACCGTGTGGCCAACGCCGCCAAATTGATGAATCTGAAGCACGCCGTGATCACTTCGGTGAACCGCGACGAACGCAAAGACGGCGGAGCGCCGATCTTCGCTGAAACGATCTATCGCCTACGCGAACAGATTCCTGGAATCACCATCGAAGTGCTGATTCCGGATTTCCGCGGCGCTTGGGACGCTCTTCAGACCGTGATCGACGCCAAACCCGAAGTGTTGAACCACAACTTGGAAACCGTACCTCGGATGTACGGCGTGGTGCGTCCGCAAGCCAAATACGAGCGCTCGCTGGAACTGCTCCATCGTTGCAAAGAAGCCGGACTCCGCACCAAAACGGGCATCATGGTCGGTTTAGGCGAACTCTCGGCCGAAGTGTTCCAACTCATGGATGATGTGGCCGCCAACAAAGTGGACGTTCTCACCATCGGCCAGTATATGCAACCCACCCAAATGCACCTTCCGGTGGTGGAATGGGTGCATCCGGACATGTTCGCGACCTATAAGGAAATCGGAGAAGGAAAAGGCATCGGGCACGTGGAAAGCGGTCCGCTGGTGCGCTCGTCCTACCACGCCGAACGCCACGTCTAAAAAAAAGAGTATATTCTCGAAGCGTTTCCAACCTTAGGTCTTCGGAGATTTTGTGTTCGAATTTATTCTTGTAGCCGTACTCAGTTATTTGATTGGCTCCATCCCGTCCGCATTGTGGATCGGGAAGCTGACCAAAGGAATTGACATCCGTGAACACGGGAGTGGCAATGTGGGCACGACCAACACCTTCCGCGTCTTGGGATGGCAGAGCGGTGTGGCCGTCGCCATCCTGGATCTTGGCAAGGGCTGGATCGCATCCAACCAGATCGCCAAATTGGTGCCGCACGGTGAATATTACGTGCTCATCAGCATGGCGGCAGGACTCATTGCCATCCTCGGACACATGTTTCCGATCTATTCACAGTTCCGTGGTGGAAAAGGCGCCATCACCGCCGGTGGCGTGATGTTGGGCGTTGCGCCGATTTCCGCTCTGCTCGCGATATCCGTTTTCCTGATCGTGATGTTTGCCACGAGGTATGTGTCGCTCGCCTCGGTATTGGCGGTCATCAGTTATCCGTTCATCCTTCAATTCGGGTTCGACAAGGCGATCAACGCGGGTCCGTATCTGTACATCGCGGGGATCTTGGTTCCGCTCACCGTCGTGTACAAGCACAAAGACAACATCCGCCGTCTGTTCAAGGGCACCGAAAGCCGAATACCACCCATCTTCAAAACCAAGAAACCAACGGAATGAAAGCCACTGTGATCGGAGCCGGTAGCTGGGGAACCGCACTTGCCGTCGTGCTTCAATCGAACGGGCACGATGTAAGAATATGGGCGCGTGAAAAAGAGATCGCCGACGCGATCAATCTGAATCACCACAACCCCACCTATCTCCCCGACCTGGTGTTGCCCAATGAAATCACCGCATACACAGATCTCGCCGATTGCGCCCGCAACCGGGACTTGATTGTGTTCGCCACGCCCTCGCACACCATGCGCGAAGTGTCGCTTCGGGTGAGAAAATACCTCGAGGGCGATGAAATCGTGGTCAGCGTCTCGAAAGGCATCGAAGACAAGACCTACCTCACCATGACACAGGTGCTGGCCGAGACGTTGGCTGGACTCGTCAAAGAAGACAACATTGGCGCGCTGTACGGTCCGAGTCACGCCGAAGAAGTGAGCCGCCTCAAGCCGACGGCCCTGGTCTCTGCGGCGAATTCAAAAAGCACGGCGATTGCCATCCAGCAGGCCTTCCTCACGCCGATGTTCCGTGTGTATGTGAATCATGATCTGATCGGGGTCGAGATTGCCGGATCCGTCAAAAACATCATGGCTATCGCGGCCGGCATCGTGGATGGCGCCGATCTTGGCGATAACGCCAAAGCCGCTCTCCTCACCCGCGGACTCCAAGAAATGAAACGCCTCGGCATACGCATGGGCGCCTCCCAAGACACGTTCTCGGGGTTGGCCGGCATCGGCGATCTTATCGTGACGTGTACCTCCGAGCATAGCCGCAACCGCTATGTCGGCTTCCACATCGGGAAAGGCGAAAAACTCGGCGACATCGTCTCGCGCATGGCCATGGTGGCCGAAGGCGTGAACACCACCAAATCGGTGTACGGATGGTCGAAAAAGTTGCATGTGGAAATGCCCATCACCGAACGCGTGTACGATATCCTGTTCAATGACAAAGGGGCGTTGGAAGCCATGCGCGAATTGATGATGCGCGAAGCGAAAGACGAAACCATCGCGTATTGATCGGTGTTGCTTACGAGATGAAGAATCCAGTCCAATCCGGAATGTCGATTCCTGATTTCATCCGGTTGGTGAAAACAGGAGAAAGCGGCTTTCTCGAATTCAAACGCACCATCTCCTCTCCCGAAAAGGTGGCCAGGGAAATAGCAGCGTTCGCCAACACCCGTGGTGGCATTCTGCTCATCGGCGTGAACGACAACAAATCCGTGATCGGCGTCGAAAGTTATTACGAAGAGGAAATGGCTCTCGAAAAAGCGCTCGATTATTATTGCCAGCCCGCTGTGGATGCCGATATCGAAATCCTGCCTTATTACGAACGTGAGCTGATCATCGTGCGCATCCCGGAGGCGGAAAAGAAACCGATTTATGTGGATGCGGATGGAAAACGAACCGTGTACATCCGCGAAAAAGACAAAAGCCTCCAAGCCAGCAAGGAAGTGGCAGCAGTGCTCAGAAATTCGACCTCCCAACGTGGAATCCATTTCCAATACGGACCCAACGAACAGCGCTTGTTCCGCTATCTGGGCGAATACGACCGCATCACCGTCTCAGAATTCGCGAACCTGGTGAATATCAGCCAGCGACGGGCCTCACGCGCGCTGACCAACCTTGTATCCGCCGGGATTTTGCGCCTTTTCACACACGAGAAACAGGAATTTTTCACACACGCCTGAAAAAAGCCTTATTTTGAATGATTCTAAATGAACAAGGCTATGGATACCGTTGAACTCACCCCATCGGCGATTCGGCAGATTCACAAAATCCGCGCCGAACAGAATGTGCCGTCAGACCAATACCTCCGCATCGGAGTGAAAGGTGGCGGTTGTTCCGGAATGAGCTACATCCTCGAGTTCGGAACCAAATCCGAAATGGATGTGATCGTGGATCAACCTGGCGTAGAGATCGTGGTCGATAAGCGCCATATGCTGTATCTGGGCGGTACCCAGCTCGATTTTTCGGAAGGGCTGGACAACCGCGGATTCGTCTTTTCGAATCCAAAAGCGGTAAGCACCTGCGGTTGCGGATCGTCGTTCAGTGCCTGAGTCCGCCACACGCCTCGCCACGCTTCTGGCCGAAGCGCCGGCCCTCGAACCGGATCTGATCTCCCTCCGGCGCCATCTTCACGCGAACCCGGAAGTCGGTTTTCAGGAGTTCAAAACCTCCGAACGGCTCCGTCAGGAATGTGAGAAAGCGGGATATTCGACCTCCGAGCCCGTCGCGATCACCGGTTTCTATGTGGATGTGGGACCCAAAAGCGGTCCGTTCGTGGCCTATCGCACCGATATCGACGCGCTACCCATCACCGATTTCAAGAGCGTCTCTTATTGCAGCACGCGGCCGGGCTACGGACACTTGTGCGGCCACGATGTGCACAGTACTGTCGCCACGGGAATTCTACGTCTATTGAAATCGCGCGAGGCGCAGCTCAAGACCCGCATCCGCGTCATTTTCCAACCGGCGGAGGAAACCTCTCCCTCCGGCGCGCCGCTCATCCTCCAAGCCGGCGTGCTCGACCAGGCCACGATGGTTATGGGCATGCATTGCGACCCAAACCTCCCTTCTGGCCAGTTCGGACTGAAGTCCGGTCCCGACACCGCCTCCTTCGACGGCTTCGACATCACAGTGAACGCTCCCTTCACGTTGCACTCGGCCCGTCCGCATACAGGTCCCGACGCGATGTGGATCGCGCTCAAGCTCGCCAACGAACTCTACGCCCTGCCCACTCGCATCACCGACTCGCAAGTGCCTTGCGTGATCGCGGTCGGAACCTTCCATGGCGGCGAAGCGATCAACGCCATTCCCGATACGGTGCGCTTCACGGGCACCATACGCACCTCGGGCGAACATGAGCGCGACGTGCTCAACACGCATCTGGAGGCGCTGCTCAAAGCCTATGAATCGGTGTATGGAGTGCGTGTGACCCGGGTTCGGCACGAAGGTGCGCCGCCCGTTGTCAACAATGAAGACCTGGTGCGACGAGTGGCTCCCGTTCTGAACGCCGTGGAGCGCAAACAAAGCATGGGCGCCGAAGATTTCGGGCATTACACAGCTCGGATTCCCGGCTTGTTCATCCGAGTGGGATCGCGCAAAGACGACGGCACCGCGCACGAATTGCACAGCAATTATTTCGATATCGACGAGTCGATCATCGCTCCGACCTGCGCCCGCTTCGCCGACATCCTCATCGCCCTGGCTAACAACGAAATCTGATCAGTTCATCTTGATCTTCTTCTCGCGCAGAATGATTTCCATTTCGGCGGGATAGATCTCATACAGATTGTTGCAGTAGTGGCAGACCAAGTCCTGCTTGATTTTCGACATCTCCGCCAACTCCTCCACATCCAGCATCGACAACGCCGCGACGAAGCGGTCTTTCGTGCATCTGCAGAAATAGTGCACGGGGTTGCGGTCGAGCTCTTTCACACCCAGTGTGGTGCAGACTTTGCGCATCAAATCGTCGATGTAATCGCCGGCAAGAAACCGGTCACCAATCGGCATCAGGGCTGTGATGTTGGCCTGCAGGGCATCGATCGCCGAATCCGGCGCGCCGGGAAGGGCTTGGACCAAGATTCCGCCCGCGGCAAGCACCTTGCCCTGTTCATCGATCTGGACATCGAGGGTTATGGCGGATGGAATCTGTTCCGATTGGAACAAATAGAACGCGATGTCTTCGCTCACATTACCCTTTACGAGTTCCACGGTTCCGCTGGTAGGTCGCGCTTCATTGTACAGCGTCTTCGAAAAGGTGAGAACGCCGAGCCCGATGCCATCGCTGATGCTCGTCGCTAAGGAATAATCCAACTCCGCTTTCGGGTTGGCCACATACCCGCGCACTTCGCCTACCGCGTTCGCTTCGGTGATCACATGCTCGAGCGGACCATTACCCTGAAGATCCAGCCGGATGCGCTCTTCGCCTTTCAGCTCGCTCGCCAAGAGCAGGGTTCCGGTAAGCGTGCGACCCAGGATCACCGTCGCTAGCGGAGAAAGATGATGCTTATCCACCGCCAGTTGAACGACTTCCGTGGTTTTCACGACAGAGATTTTGAAAAAACCGTCGGACGTGATGCCCTTGATGAGGCGGTCTTTATTGAGGAATTGTTCTTTTTTAGACATGGTGCCCTAAAATACGGATAAAAAAAAGGCGGGCTGTGTCACCAGGCCGCCTTTCATGTTAGGGATGTTAGGGTATCTCTATGGGATCACGACGAGGAGCGGTTCAATTCTCCAAGTCTGCCCGAATACTTGCTATTGGAAGCATACAGCTGTTTGATATGACCGATTTGCGCTAACCGTTGTTCTGCCAAGTGGTTGGAAGCCTCATAGGTCGGGATTCCTTCTTCTTTGGCCAAACGGATGATGTTCAAAATGGTATCGTAGATGCGGGTGGCCTGTTCGTGGGCGTAATCGCGGTTATACCCTTCCAGCTCATTGGCGACGTTGATCAGCCCGCCGGCGTTGATCACATAATCGGGAGCGTAGAGGATGCCGCGGTCGAGCAGCATCTCACCATGCTTGGATTCGTCGTCGAGCTGGTTGTTCGCACAACCGGCGATGATGGCGCATTTCAGGCGCGGGATGGTGTCCGAGTTCAGAATTCCGCCCAAGGCGCAAGGACTGAACACATCCACATCCAAGTCGAAAATCTGGTCGGGATGAACCACTTCGGCGCCCACATCATAGGCCACACGGTTCACTTTCTCCGGGAAAATATCGCAGATGTAGATCGTGGCGCCTTCTTTTTTCAGGAACGCGGCCAAGTGCGAGCTCACGGAACCGGCGCCTTGGATGGCCACTTTCTTGCCTTTGAGGCTGTCGGAGCCATAGACACTGTTCGCGCAAGCTTTCATGCCCATGTAGGTGCCCAAGGCGGTGACCGAAGAAGGATCGCCCGAGCCGCCGAGCGCCCGCGAAATGCCCGTCACATATTTGGTTTCCATCCGCACATATTCCATGTCGCGAACAGTGATGCCCACATCTTCTGCGGTGATGTACCGTCCGGCGAGGCCTTCCACGAAACGGCCGTACGAACGGAAGAGCGCTTCGCTCTTATGTAATTTCGGATCGCCTATGATGACGGCTTTGCCGCCACCGAGATTAAGTCCGGCCACTGCGGCTTTGTAGGTCATGCCTCGCGAGAGGCGCAACACGTCGCGCATGGCGTCTTTCTCAGACTTGTAGGGCCACATGCGGGTTCCGCCCAAAGCCGGACCCAACGTGGTGTTGTGAATGGCGATGATGGCCCGCAGGCCCACTTTCGGATCGGAGCAGATGATGACTTGTTCGTGCTCGCGCTTTTCGATCTGATCGAAAATGGAGAACTGGGTATCGACGGTGATTTCGGTGATGGAATCAGTGGACATGCTTCATGATTTTTACGCCGTAAGTATACAAAGAATTTCAGAAAAGCGCTTCCAGAACTGAATAAAAAAATCGTTCAGGCGCGTTTCGGATACATGGTGTATGTGATGAATTCCACGTCCAAAGGTCCGTTTTTCAAGGAGATACGTCGGTCTTCGCGCAGGCCGATTAATTTCCGGAATTCGACATCGCTGGTGATGAAGCTGGCTTTGTAGCCGTAGGCTTTGTCGAGCAGCATGGTGCGGATGTCGGCGTAGATGTTCTGAAACGTGCCCTCGCTGAGGCGTTCTCCATAAGGCGGATTTGTGATGATGTGCCCCGCTTCTCTCGGAACCCAGCACCCGATCACCGGCGCCACTCCCACCCTCACATTATGCATGAGGCTTGCCGCGCTCAGGTTGGTTTTCGTGGCATCCACCGCTCCTTGCTCGATATCGCTTCCGAAAATCCAGTCGACATCCCGGCGCACCTGAACCCGCGCCTCCATCATCAGTCCCTGCCAGAGCGTTTTGCGGAACCCAGGCCATTTCGTCACTCCGAAGGTGGGGTTCACCAAACCCGGAGCTTTTTTCTTCGCGATGAGCGCGGCTTCGATCAGCAACGTTCCGGATCCGCACATCGGATCGAGAAATGGCGTCTCGGGGTCCCAACCGCTGAGGGTGATGAGTCCCGCGGCCAACACTTCGTTCAACGGCGCTTTCCACGCGTTCTGCCGATATCCGCGCTGGTTGAGGGATCGTCCCGATGGATCCAGATACAGCGAAGCCTTTCCCTCGTTGTTCAAGTGCAGATGGATGAGCACATCCGGATTCTTCACGTCCACCGACGGACGCTCGCCGAACCGCTCACGGAACACATCCGCAACCGCATCTTTCGTTTTCTGCGACAGAAAGACGCCATGGTTGATCACCCGGTGCGTGGTCACGGTGTCGATCGCGATGGTGTTCGTGCGGCGGATATGGTCGTACCAGGGAACGGTCTTCGTGAGATCGTAGATATCCTGCTCGGATTCCACGTGTCCGGACACCATCGGCACCAGGATGCGCAAAGCCAGGCGGCTGTGGATCAGAGCTTTGTACATCAGCTCTTCGTCGCCTTCGAATTCGACGCCGCGCAAGACGGATCTGGCTTCGGATGCACCCAGGTCGAGCAATTCCTTGCGAAGGATGTCTTCCAGCCCTGGGAGGGTTTTTGCGAAAAAAAGCATCTAAAAACCGACTTCCGACGCGTAATTCTGACGGTAGACGGATTCGTCCACAATCTTCACCGCCACGTTTTCTTTGTTCATGATCACGATGCGCGGTTTGTGAACTTTCGCCTCTTCGGGCGTGTATTGGCCATAAGAGATGACGATGATGCGGTCGCCCACCGAATGCAAGCGCGCGGCAGGCCCGTTCAAGCACACGATGCGACTTCCCCGCGGACCCGGAATCGTGTACGTCTCCAACCGGCTGCCGTTGTTCACATTCACCACCTGCACTTTCTCATAGGAAAGAAGTTGTGCCGCGTCGAGCAGGTCCTCGTCGATCGTGATGCTGCCTTCGTAATAGAGGTCGGCCTCGGTTACGGTGAGCATATGCAGTTTCGATTTGAAGAGTTCGAGCGTCATGATTCTAAAAGTACATTGTCGATGAGGCGGGTCGTTCCGAGGAACTGTGCGGCTGCGATGATGTGCGCCTTACCGGAAATCAGTTGTTGAACGGGTCTAAGTGACGCATAATCAACAACCGTAAGATAATCATTTTTGAAACCAACGGCGCCCAGACGGGAGATCGAGTCGGCGCAGAGGGCGTCGATGTCGCCATCCGGCTCCGAAACAAGACGGTTTTGGATGCGGAGAAGCTCTTTGTGGATGTTCGGGGCCACGGCGCGCTGTTCGGGCGTGAGGTAGGTGTTGCGGCTGGAAAGGGCCAAGCCGTCAGGTTCGCGGGTGGTTTCGGCGCAGATCAGGCGGATGGGATGGTTGTATTCATCAACCATGGTTTCGATGAGCCGGAACTGCTGGATGTCTTTCTGGCCGAACACGGCGACATCGGGCTGAACGATGTTGAAGAGCTTGTTCACGATCTGGAGCACGCCATTGAAATGGCCGGGGCGCGAGGCGCCGCACAGATGGTCGGCCAGGCCGAGGATGCTGACGCCGAGCGCCGGTGGCGTCGGGTACATCACGCCGTCGGAAGGCTGGAACACCACACCGACGCCACTCTCCCGGGCAAGCGCAAGGTCGCGCTCGAGGGGCCGCGGGTATCGGGAAAGATCTTCGTTGGCCCCGAACTGTGTTGGATTCACGAAAATCGTGAGAACCACCAGGTCTCCCGCGGCCTGCGCATGGCGCACGAGGTCGAGATGGCCGGCGTGAAGCGCGCCCATGGTGGGTACGAGCGCGATGCGCTTGCCCTCTTGCCGCGCGGCCGACAAGGCCGCGCGGACCTCATCGATGCGTCGCGCGAGAATCATCTTGGTTCAGAGGCTGCGGCTTGGATCGAAATTTTCGAGCAATTCCACCACGCGCTGCACAAACGCGCCTCCCAAGGCGCCATCAATGATGCGGTGATCGTAACTCATCGACAGATACACCATGTGGCGGATCGCGATCACATCCCCCACTTCGGTTTCCATCACGACCGGACGCTTTTTGATCGCTCCCGTTCCGAAAATGGCCACCTGCGGCTGGTTGATGATCGGCGTTCCCATCAGGTTGCCCACACTTCCGTAGTTGGTGAGCGTGAAGGTTCCGCCTGTGAGGTCATCCGGCGACAATTGCTTGTTCCGCGCCTTGCGGGCGAGGTTGTTCACGGCACGCGATAGCCCGCCGATGTTCAGATCTCCGGCGTTCTTGATCACCGGGACGATGAGTCCGCCACTTCCCGACTCACCCAAAGCCACCGCGATTCCATAGTTGATGTCGCGCTTGAGGATGATCTTGTCGCCGTCCACTGAGCTGTTGATCAGCGGGAATTCACGAAGCGCCTGGATGGTGGCTTCAATGAAGAACGGAGTGAAGGTGAGCTTGAAGCCGTTCTCTTTTGCGAAGCGGTCTTTGTGCGTTTCGCGGAATTGCACCAGCTTGGTGACATCCGCCTCGGCGAAGGTGGTGACATGCGCCGACGTCTGCTTCGATTTCACCATGTGCTCGGCGATGATCTTGCGCATGCGGTCCATCTGGATGATCTCGGTACCCGCGCTCGGGCGATGAACCTTGATCTCGCCGGCGTTGATTTCGCCGGATGAGGATGAGGATGCGGATGCCGCCGGACGCGATAATGTCGGCGCTGGTGTTGGAGCAGGCGCTGGAACTTCTTGCGTCACGCGTCCAACTTCAGGCGAAGTCTTCTTCGCCAGGTAGTCCATCACATCCTGCTTGGAGACGCGGCCTTGGGCGCCGGTTCCTACGATCTTGTCGAGCTCGGCACGGGAAATCTTCTCTTCTTTCGCGATGGAAAGGACCAACGGGGAGTAGAAGCGGGAATCGTTGGTTGTTTGTGGTTCGTTGTTTGTTGTAGGTTGTGTGTCGTTTGTTGTAGGGGAGACAATCTCGACCGATGGTGTAGGAGCCGGTGCGGCTGGGGATTCAGGCGTCGAGCGTCCGGCGTCGGGCGTTCCGCTTCCCGCATCCAGCTTCACACTTCCCAAGTCCGTCTCAATCACAGCGATCACCTGGCCCACTTCCACGGTCTCATTGGGCTCGGCTTTGATTTCAACCAAGGTACCGGCCGCCGGTGAGGGCACTTCCGAATCCACTTTGTCGGTTGCGATTTCCAGAAGGGTTTCGTCAAGTTCGACGGTGTCACCGACTTTTTTCGTCCATTCAATGACGGTACCTTCCATAATCGATTCGCCCATTTTGGGCATCACCACGTCTACACGTGCCATGCGGAGTTTCCTGTTCTGATCGAAGAGTTAAAATTAATGCCTAAAGTTAGTGAATTTCTGCGTTCCGTTTACCTGATAGGGCTTTTGCTGTTCTCCGTGTCGTGTCTCGACGGGATGCAGGAAAAGGGATTTTCCGTGACGGTGGATAAGGTCCGATACAAAGTGGGTGAGCAGGTGAAGCTCAAGATCCGCAGCGGAGCCACCGAATCCATCTATTTCCTGCCGGGTTGTTCCACGAACAACGCCACGGCGGGACTCTTGCGCGAGTTCGCGGCGAACAATCAGTTCAATATGCCGCCTCCGCCTACCGCCTGTCCGGAGATCGTGCCGGTTCAGATCGAAATCAAACCGGGCAAAACCATCACCCATATCGAAATGGCCGATGTGGCGGGTGAATACCGATACCGTATCTTTTTCAGAGTGCTTCGCAATAATCAGCTCGTCACCACCGAGCCTTTTTTCTATTCCACAGTCTTTTTCGTCGACCCATGAAACATCTTCTTTGTTTCTTCCTGATCGCGTTCGGCGCGGGTTCGCTCATCGCTCAATCTCCCATTCCCGCACCGGTGGACGCTTCCATCCGCCAGGTGGAAGAGAAGCTGATTTCGTGGCGGCGCGACATCCATCAGCATCCGGAACTCGGCAACCGCGAATTCCGCACGGCGAAACTCGTGGCCGAGCATCTCACGGCGCTGGGGCTTGAGGTCCGCACAGGCGTGGCGCATACCGGCGTGGTTGCGGTGTTGAAAGGCGGCAGGCCGGGTCCGTCGATCGCGCTTCGCGCCGATATGGACGCGCTTCCCGTCACCGAAATGAACGATCTTCCGTTCCGATCGATCGCGACCAGCGAATACAACGGACAAAAAGTAGGAGTGATGCACGCCTGCGGACACGACACCCATGTCGCCATTCTCATGGCCACGGCCGAGGTGTTGGCCAAGCATAAGAATCTGATCCGCGGAACGGTGACGTTCATCTTCCAACCCGCGGAAGAGGGTCCACCGGTGGGCGAAGAGGGCGGCGCGGAACTGATGGTGAAAGAAGGCGTGATGAAAGGCATCGACCGCGTGTACGGGCTGCATATCAACTCCCAAACACCGATCAACACCATCTCTTGGCGCCCGGGCGGCATCATGGCCAGCGCTGACGACTTCAAGCTCATCGTCCGTGGCAAACAAGCCCATGGCGCAGCGCCGTGGGACAGCGTGGATCCGATCATGGTGTCTTCACAGATTGTGAACAATCTGCAGTCCATCATCAGCCGCCAGCTGAACATCACGGAGAATGCGGGCATCGTGACGATCGGAAGCATCCATGGCGGAGTGCGAAGCAACATCATTCCCTCTCAAGTGGAAATGTTGGGCACGATCCGCGCGTTTTCGCCCTCTGACCGCGAGCTCATCCATACCTCTTTCCGGAAAATCGTGACCGGAATCGCGGAAAGCCACGGCGCCACGGTCGACATCCAGCTTCCGTACACCACGGCATATCCGGTGACCTACAACAACCCGGTCTTGGCCGAAACCACTGCGGCGCTGCTGAAACGCATAGCGGGTGATGCGAACGTGACCATCCGCGTGCCGATGACCGGAGCGGAAGATTTCTCCTTCTTCGCCCAGCAAGCGCCCGGATTTTTCTTTTTCCTGGGCGGGATGTCGCCCGACACGCCGCGCGCTCTGGCACCGAGCCATCATACACCGGAATTCGTGATCGATGAGCGCGGATTATTGCTTGGCGTTCGTGCCTTCGTGGGAGTTGTGATGAATCCCTAATCTGGAGACTCTAGTTTGATTGGGTTGATTTCAGTATACTGCATTAATCGTCGTTAAAACATAGTCATCGCCGGAAATGGGCGACCAAGCCACCACACCATTGTCGTTCAGACTGCTTGCCGAGAACGCGCAAGATATCGTCTTCCGATATCGGTTAGCGCCGAAGCCGGAGTTCGAGTTCATCAACGAAGCCTCGTCGGCGGTCATGGGGTATCACCCGGACGAGTATTATGCCGATCCGGAATTGGGTTTCAAGACCATACATCCTGACGACCGCTTCAGTTTGAATGATTACATCCAGCACCCCGAGAAATACCCGAAAAAGCTGGTTCTTCGCCACGTCCATAAAGACGGTCACCTGGTGTGGCTTGAGACGCACAATATCCCCGTGCGCGACGAAACCGGTCAACTGGTAGCGATCGAGTGCATGTCGAAAGACATTTCCAATCAGGTTCAATTGGAACAGCAGCTGAAAGAGGCGGTTCAGGAAAAAGACCTGCTGTTCCGTGAATTGCAGCATCGCATCAAGAACACGTTCATGATGATCAGCGGGCTGTTCACATTGGAGATGGACAAATACAGCAACGCCGAGCCTCAAAACGCACTGAAGGCGATGAATGCGCGTGTGAATTCGATGTCGTATCTGTATTCGATGCTGCGCGCGGGCGATGCGAAATCGATGGTGTCGTTGAATTCCTACATCTACAAATTGACCGAATCGCTGATCGTAAACGGAAAAATAAAGTCCGATTTACGCCTCGAATCGGTCGAAGTGAATTCACGTTTGGTGATGCCGATCGGACTCATCCTGAACGAGATGATCACGAACAGCATCAAGTATGCGTTTCCGGATGGGAGAGAAGGATGTGTGAGTGTGGAGTTGACCCATCCCGATCGGAATCATATCCTGCTTCGGATTTCGGACAACGGTGTGGGTTGGCCGGCCGGGTTCGACCCGCAGCAATCGACCGGTCTCGGAACCCAATTGGTGATGATGCTCTCTGAACAGCTCGGCGCTGTTCAGATATGGAGCTCCGAAGGCGGTTTATCGCTCGAGTTGAAGATTCCGTTGGTCTAAGCTCTCCAACCAGCGCTCCGCATGGTCGAGATGCGCCTGACGCTTGGCCTCGGGCTGCGCGTCGAACTGCTTCACCAGCATTCCCAAGCGCGGATTCTTCAAGAAAAAGTCGCGATGCACGTGCATGAACCGCCAGAACAATCCATCCCAGATCGGCTGCCAATCGCCTTTTTTGTGATCGCTCATTTTGAGGATGTAGTTGCTTCCGCTGATGTAAGGCTTGGTCGACATCAGTCCCCCATCCGCGAATTGGCTCATTCCATACACATTGGGCACCATCACCCAGTCGTAAGCGTCGACCGGCTCGATGCCCGTGGTGCCGGTCCAGAAGGATGCGGGGTTTTCCGCGTGAAGCCCCAGTAATTCCGCGTGCGTTCTTCGGTGCCTTTGTGCACATACACCATGCGGATGAACTCGCGCCAGCCGATGATCTGGCGGATGAAGCCTTCCACCGAATTCAGCGGAATCCCTTGCGAGGCGGCGGCTTCGAGCGCTTCGTCGATGACGTCGTGCGGAGTAATCAGCCCCACGTTGAGCATGGGTGAGAGCACGCTGTGATGCAGGATCGGCTCTCCCACCACGATCGCGTCTTCATACGCGCCGAACTCGGCGAAGCGCGTCGCCAAGAAGTGACGCAACCAGCGTCGACTCTCCTGGTGCGTGGTCGGGTACGGCAGGATGTCGACCTTGGGCGGGGTCTTCCCTTTCGGATAGCGGAGGCGGTTCTCATCGTCGTAGGTCCACTTTCCGCCGGCGGGGTTTCCATCCGCATCCATCAGAATCTCCCGTTTGAGGCGCTGTTGCTTGTAGAAATCGGTCTGGAACAGGCGCTTCTTGTTCTTCGCGTACGCGGCGATCTCGGCGGACGAATTCAGGAACATCGGCGAAGGATGCATGATCAGCTCGATGTCCAACGCCTTGCACGCCTTGGCGATGCGCTGCTCGAGCCAGGTGTCGGTCGGTTCGATGATCTCGATGCGCCGCACGCCCTGCGCATGCAGATGCGGAAGGAGGAGGCGTACGTCGCTGAGCGCATCATTCGACTCGATGTAGCTCACCTTATGTCCTTTTTCGTGCAAAAACTCTTTGTAAAACCGCATGCTATTGCGATGGAAGGCGATTTTCAGCGGATGGAAGGGAAGCTGCTTGAAAAAGAGCGTTTCCTCGACGAGGTGGATCGACCCGCAGCCCGAAAGCGGCGTCTGCTCAAAGAGCTGATGCGGAAAAACGAGGCCGATGCGGGTGGGAAAGTCGGGAATCATGTCGAGTTAACAGACTGCGACAGGGGAAGATTCCCGGGATTGTCTCAGGGCTTGATGTGGACGATCTTCCCGTCTTTCATGACCACCAGTTCGCTGTTCATCTTCCGCTTGAACGCGATCAGCTTCTCATAGACCTTGTCCATGCCATCGACAATCTTCTTCTGCTCAGCTGTGAGATTTTTGGGATTCATGGAATTGGGCGGTGAGTTGTTGGAATTTTTCGGGGTCGAATACATCCATTTCGGACTCGATAGCTTTCTTAGCGATCAATTCGTGTTTTCCGAATGAGTTATCAAAAATGAGAATATCGTCGACAATGGGCAAGTACATCGTGAACAAGTTGTGGATTCCCTTCGAATATCGCCGTTTGATGACCTCCGGTTCGATGTGATGTCCCCCTTCTTGGACTCGGATTCTGACGCGTTCGATGGCAAGTTCAACCGATTGCAACCAAAAGAAAAGCAAGGTCACGTGGTTGATCATCAGATCCTGAATGCGGCCGAGCATGATCCGCCCCGCTTCGATCGAAACCCGTTCTGGCTGAAACGGGGACAGCCCTTTGGCGATCTCGTCGGCATTCACGAACTCTTTGCAATCCAGGATCTCGGGCAAAATGGTGAACGACGCGGTGGTTTTGCCCGCTCCATTGCACCCGGCGATGATGTAAAGAGTCTTTTTCACATCGCTAAGATACCGAAATCACCCTTCCGGATGTCCCCTTAACGCCGCCACGAAGATCCCCGAATTCAGCACGAAGTAGAACAGCGCCGGAAGCGACACCCAAAGGCTGTCTTTCACTTTGATGCGCACCGCCAGGCCCAGGAGCATCATCAGCGCGAGGCCACCGGAGGCGAGCACAAGCAGGATGGGGAACCGAAATCCGGCGATGAGCCCTGCCGCGCCCATCATTTGAAAAACAGCGGTGAGGGTGCCGAGTCCGGGCAGACCGAAACGCACGAATTCCTCTTTCATGTGAGCCGACGTGAAGTACGTGATGCCGTACCCTACGAATGAAAGACTCGAAAACCAGACCGCGGCATCGAATAGGCTGATCAAGACAGGTAACCCGCCGACTCTGCGGCGATATACAAGCACAAAATCAGCAAACCGAGCGAAGGCGCCCGTTTCGCGAAAGAATTGTTCACCTTGAAGTGGAAATACTGCGCGCTGACCATCAGGATGGCCATGGCGATCGCCGGGACAAGCACCAAGCCTGGGTACCAGATTCCAGCCACGAGCAGCGTGGCGAGCGAGATCTTGGCGGCGCCGACGGCGGAGCGGGTGAGTCCGTCAAGGCCGTACTGTTCGAATTCCTTGACGATGTTCTCGTGACGGAAGACCCAGACGATGACGATGGATGCGGCAACGATCAGTTGCGCGGCGATGGAAAGTGTGAACATAAGAGTGTGGCTAAGACGTGATGGTGTATGGCAAGGTAATCACGAACGTGCTTCCCTCATCCACTTTCGTGCTCACGGTCAGCTCGCCCCCGTGCGCCTTCACGATGTCGTAACTCAGGCTCAATCCCAATCCGGTTCCCTGTCCGGTCGGCTTGGTGGTGAAGAACGGCTGAAAGATCTTGTCTTTGATGGCGTCTGGAATGCCCGTTCCGTTGTCGGAGACCGAAATGCGCACACCCGTCGCCTCTTTTTTCGTGGTGACGACGACCTTGGCTATTTCCGATTCCCGCTTCGCCTGAAACGCGTTGTTGATGAGGTTCAGCAGCACGCGACCGATATCCTGCGGCGCGATAAGCAGGGTCCCGACTTCCGGATCGAACTCGGTGCGGTATTCGGCGCTGAATGTGCTGTCTTTGGCGCGGAGTCCGTGGAACGACAGCCGAAGATATTCATCCGCCAGGGCGTTGATGTCGGTCGGCACGCGCTCACCGGAACTCGACCGGCTATGGGCCAGCATCCCTTTGACGATGGAGTCGGCGCGCTTGCCGTGATGGTTGATCTTGGCCAGGTTCTCTTTGATGAATTTGGAGATGGATTTGGCCTCTTCCAGATCGCCTTTGTCCAATTCCTCGTTCATCTCGTCGACCAGCTCGCGACTCACATCACTGAAATTGTTCACGAAGTTCAACGGATTCTGGATCTCATGCGCGATGCCGGCCGTGAGCTCGCCCAACGAGGCCATTTTTTCGGACTGGATGAGTTGCGCTTGCGTGGCTTTCAGCTCGGTGTACGCGGCTTCGATCTCCTTGGCTTGCTGAAGCTCTTTTTCGCGCGTGCGTTCGCGTTCGATGGTGATGAGGCGCTTGCGCTGGAACTGGTCGACCTGAAAACCCGCGAACCCGATCAGCAGCACATAGAACCCGTACGCCCAGAGCGTTCTCCACCACGGCGGACTCACACGGATTTCGATCGACGCTTCGTTCTCGCTCCAGATGCCGTCCGCATTCCGGGCCCTCACTTTGAACGTGTAGGTGCCGGGCGACAAGTTCGTGTAATTGGTGTAGCGGCGGTTTCCGGCCTGCACCCAATCCGCGTCGAAGCCCTTGAGCATGAATTCATAGGTGGTGAGCTCGGTCGAGCGGAAATTGACGGCCAGGAAGTCGAAACCGACCGAGTTCTCAGACCAGCTCAGCGTGATGGATCCCATCTCGTGGAGCGGCTTGTCGAATCGGGCGATGGTGTCGTTCACGGTAAGTCCGGTGATCCAGACCTGCGGAACCACATCCGTGCCCGAAATCTTCGCCGGATCGAAGTAATTCAGCCCTGCCACGCCGCCGAACATCACTTCGCCTCGACTGCTTTTGAAGAAGGAAATGGTGTTGAAGCGGTTCCCCTGCACATTGTCGGATTTGTTGAACACGCGGATCGCGCCCGTCTCGATGTCCATCCGCGCGATGCCTTTCAAGGTGCTGATCCACAGAACGCCGGCATTGTCGAACACCAGGCCCACGATGTTCGGACTCGGCAAACCGTCCGCTTCCAAGAACACCTCGAACCGGTCCTCATCCACCAGATACCGGTTCAAGCCGTTGTTCGTGGCCACCCAGATGTTGCCTTTGGGATCTTCCGCGATCGAGAAAATGGCGTCGTTGCTCAGTGTGCCGGGCGTGTTCGCCACATTGCGGAAGGTCTTGAACTCGTTGGTGTTCGGGTTCCAGCGGATCAGTCCCGACGCGTTCCGCGCGATGGGATCGTACACGTGGCGGTTGGTGCCGATCCAGAGATTTCCGTGGCGGTCTTCCATCAAGGCGCTCAAGGCGTTGCCGGTCATCCAGCTCGGATGGGTCTCCTGCCGGAACGACTTGAAGCTGTTGGTGCGCTGGTTGTAGCGGCTCAATCCGCTGCTGGTGGCCACCCAAATCGTGCTGTCGCGGGACACGAGCAGATCCGTGATGTAATTTCCGACCAGGGAGCCCGATTCGTTGTCCAGGCTCCGATAATACTCGTTCGCCCGGGTGGTGGTGTTGTGGCGGATGAGCCCCTGTCCCGCAGTTCCGAGCCAGATGACTCCGAACGGATCTTTGCGGATGGCGTGGATGTTGCCGCTGAGAACCATGGGGTGATCGGTGGGGATGATCCGCAAGCCTAGGGTCTCGCGGTTCCACACGATCACGCCCTGGCCGTCGGTGCCGGTCCAGAAGATGTCCTTCTCGATTTCCTCGATTCCATAGAAATTGTTGATCAGATCCATGGGTTTCGTCGGATCCACGTTCATCATGCCCATCTGCCACCGGCCGAGATCGGCCTTGTTCACCCCGCGCGAGGTGCCCACCCACAGATTGCGGTTCCGGTCTTCGAACACGGCTTGACCGTAGCTCCAGCTCATGGACGTCGGGTTGTTCGGGTCGTGGGTGTACTTCGTGAAGGTGTCCGACTCCCGGTTGTAGCGATGGAGTCCGGTCTGCGAGGCTCCCAGGTAGGTAGTGACCCAGATCGTTTTTTCGGAATCTTCGAGGATGTCGGAAATGCGGTGCCAGAGATCGATTCCCATTTCCGGATTGTGAGAATAGAGACGGTAGGCTTGGGTGTTCGGATTGTAGCGGACCAAGCCGTATTGCAATTGCACGGCGATCGAAGAGAAGAATCCGGAATCTTGCAGAAAGCCGATCCAGCAGTCGCCGTTCGAGTCGACCATGATCTTGGAGACGTTCACCGAGGGGAAATCGATGCCGATGGAGGCGTCTTCGTTCAGGAAGCGGATGGCGTTGTCAGACGGTTGGAAGGTGACCACGCCGCGGTTGTTGGTGCCGATCCACAAGCGGCCTTCGCTGTCGGTGTCGATGGTGGTGACGGTGGACCCGCGCAGCCCTTCCGCCCGGGTGATGAAGCGCTTGGCATCGCGATCGTATTCGGCGAGGCCGTTTTCCGTGCCGAACCACAGGGTTCCGGCGGGCGATTCATAGATGGAATGCACCGAGCTGTGCGGAATCGAGCCCGGATCGTCGGGCGCGTGGTAAAACCGTTGGAACTGGTCGGAAGCGGGCAGATAGAGATTCAGCCCGTCGCGCGTGCCGATCCAGACCAAGCCCTGGCTGTCGGTGAAGACCACCTGTGTGAAATTGTCGGACAGGCTCCCCGGTTTGTTCGGGAAATTCCGGTAATTGTGGAAGGTGTAGCCGTCGTAGCGGCTCACACCGCCGTCGGTGGCCATCCAGATGTACCCGAGTTTGTCTTGGGTGATGCTGCGGACGCGATCGGAGGCCAGCCCCTGATCGATCGTATAGCGTTCAAACCGCAGCGGAGCGACGGCTTGGGATTGCGCGAAAGCGGACACGTGCGCGAGCAGGAGCGCGCTTAGAAGAAGCAAGGATCTCATGTGCAAACGATCGGATAAGGTTGACGACGAGAGAGAATACGAACAAATCGGATGGGGAAGTGGTGCCTTAATCAAACAACGGTCAAACAAAAATATATGCCGTAAAGCATTGTTAAAAAATGATATACGGCGTTTATCGTTGTGATAAATAACAGAGGTTGATTGTTAATCATCAAAGAACCTCAGGAAAAACGGGAAAGGTGAATAACAGAATAGTCTGCGTTCCCATTTCGCAATCTGTTGCTCAAGCGAAAAGTTGAGACACTATCTGCATAAGGTTGGTGCGCTTGTTAGGCAGGTAGCCAAAGTTCGTCATCATCAAGAAGTGAAGACCAGACCGCTTGTCTTTTAGGCGCCAAGGTATAGTAGGCGTTCTCGATGTCCATTATGGATCGCGGGGGACTGTTCTCAAGTGCAGACAAGTAATCGCTTTGCATTTGGCGCTTTAGCTTCGAGCGCCCCTTTCGATCGTAATAGAGAATCATTTCGCGAAGAACCAAAGCAACATCTGCCGCCTTGGCCCGCTCGCATGCCGAAATAGCTGATAGAATGAGTGGCCATGCCGAGCTTGAATAGAATCCTGAGACGCCGGCATTCGAAATACCTGCGTCAACGTAGTTGAATGCGTACAGTAGAGAGTAACCCGGTGCGAGTGTATTCAGCTTCGAAAGTGATGCGAGATAATTCTCATGCGGGTCAGTGGCTTCGGCAATTGCCCTCCAGAATTCCTCTTCTTTCATTGATAACTCCTACTGTGTATAGCGAATTTTAGCGATAGGCGGACGATCCAGATCGAACCCAACCGCCGGGCCGTCATCCAACTGATCCGACACCCTGAAAACAAACCCGCACGCCGAACACTGTCCCACATCGGTGTGGATGTTGATGTTCTGAATGGGGATGGCGGTGGAGCAGGAGGGGCAGGTCATGGGGGGGGTAACGGTTTCGGGATTAGCAAAGGTGGCGATTCTCACCATGAAAGTTGATACGGAGAAATAATGTTTGATTAACCACAAATATGTCTGCGGAGCACTGAATCGCCACATTTGCCACACCAGTGTTAGCTGCGGGCCCTATGTCAATAGCCATATTGCTAAGTCATTTATTTCTGTGTGGTCTGTTGGCAAAATAACATTCAATTCCTCTGCTTCTAATCTTGCATTAAAATTTGCCCATCCCATTTCATTTTTGGGGATTCCTCCTAAATGATTTTCAATTGCTCCTTTTGTCCAAATATATATATCCGCTGCAAGCATTTTGGCTTTTAATGAGGCAATATTTGATTGTATTGCAGTTTCACTTGCTAATAAAGTAAAAGCCTCCGCTGATGTCATAGAACTTTGAGTTTTTGTTGGCCAACCTCCGCTCAAGCTAATTGAATGAGTCGGTGCAATTATTGCAAGATGAGCTTTTATAGCAGCCACGTCTGAATCTCCCGCAGATAAGAACCCTTGACGTTCTCCTTCCTTTAATGCGTAGTCGAGATCAACAATTGCTTTAGTGGGTATTGCCATAGCAGTTAGAACTTCAATTGTCTTACGGCAACTACCTGAACCATCTAATGGCACTAATGCCGTTTTGTGAAGACCTAAAGTTTGTCCTGTAACTTTCTGAATGATTTTAGGCAGTAATCTATTTTCTGTTTTTCCCTCTGCTAAAATCACTTTTTCTGCAAACAATATGTTTGATGAATTACTCAAAGAAAAGATGATTGCCAATTGACTAGGATGTGCCGCTGCAACAGTTGCAATAGCAGTTCTTAGTGAATTTCGTTTATGAGTTCCGAGAGCATCATTTTTTCTAATTAGTATCGTATTCTCAACGTCCTTTGATGTTATCATAAACGGCGAGTGCGTTGAGAATATGACTTGATAACCTTGGTCTGAAAGTGTTTTAAGTGCGTCTCTCAAAACTTCAATAGCTTGCGGGTGCAAATACAACTCGGGTTCGTCAATAAGTAGTATTGTATTTGAAGTTGTTCCACCTGATGCTCTTTTTATATCCGCCAAATGTCTAACTAACGCCATTTGAATAGAACGTTGTGCACCATGTCCCAATGCCGAAACATCTTTACCGCTTGGATTTAGATTTTCAAATACTTTTATCGTCCCTTTTGAAAATACCTCTTTCAATTCAGGTGTAGGAACGTGAACCTTGATGCTAACCCCAGGAAAGAAAGATTCAACTTTACCATTTACAGCAGTGTCAAATGCTGTAAGTTCTGTGGCTCGTGCAGTGCCGTCAGCGTCTAAAAGTTCTTTTATTCCATTTAAAGCGGCTTGAACTTGAGTGCTATAATTGGTTTGTATTGGGCCAATTATCTCACCAAGCAATTTTCCTATGGTTGTTGTGTTTTTGCTCTTACTAACATCTTCTTCAGAATTTTCCATTGCACCAATATGAATAGGCTCAGGAAATAAAGCTTGAATTGCTTGGTCTAAGCCTGTTGGGTTATTTCGCCATTCGTCTGGAGTTCCAACTTGTGCTGGGTCTTTAACAAAGAGACGAATTTGAGCAACTCCGGCATTTGGTACCGGTTGTATTCTTTTGATATACAATGAATCCGAAAATAAGAATGGCGTAATAGCTGCTTGTTGGTTAGTTGGTAGTTGTGCTAGTATTGCTGCCGTAATCCCCGAAATATGCCCTTCTATTTCAATAGGTTGGGCAATGTCATTAAAGTCAGAATCTGATAAAGAAGTTTTTCTTAGCAACCATTTTATCGCTTCTAAGATATTTGATTTACCTGCATTGTTATATCCAACAAGAGGTGTAAAGGCAGACAATTCAAATGTTTCGTTTTGGATTGACTTGAAATTTCGAATTATAATTTCTGAAAGAAGATGTGTCATTATGTATGATGTTGTTTTAGGCCTACTTATAACTCATTTATAGAACCCTTTGCATAACCCCCGAGCTTGACATTGCCCCCATGAATCCTTATATTATGACATAACGAAAGCCGCCATTCAACCTTCATCCTTCCGCCATGTGGCTATTTCGGTCATACTGTGCCACTCATTTCGGAGCATATGGTGCCACTTTCCAAGTGTGATGTTACGTGTTGATCGTTACTGTTTCAAACTTTTGTTTTTTTCTCAATGACTCCCCATTGAGTT
>CAMTWZ010000010.1:0-68577 GCA_947085565.1 uncultured Bacteroidota bacterium | reverse complement strand
GGTTAGAGGGGGTAAACGCCGCATCCCTACGGAGAGACAAGGGGGTAGAGACAAGGAGGAGGTACGATATGCGTCATGCGAACGATGACAACCTCGCCAGGCCTCTTCTAACCCCCGGTTTAAACCGGGGGTTAGAGGGGGCAAACGCGGCACTGTCATCCTGAGCCGCGAAGCGCCGAAGAACCCTCAAGCAAAAAATCCCGAAGGTGGATGTGTCGCACACCGTCGATACTGTTCCCTCTGAACTCATCCAGGCTGATGACCCATTTGGGATAGTTGTCCTTGATTTTTTGCAGATTTCCGAACTCCCTTTTGAGAGTGCTTTCGTTTTGAATGGTCAAGGTCACCTGCACATACATCTTCTCTCCGTTCCGCTCACATACGAAATCGATCTCCTCGGATCCCAACACACCGACACGAACGGTGTAGCCGTACTTCAGATAGGGAAGTCCACTGTACTTCATGTACATGTCCAAGCTTTCACTTGAATCAAACAACTGATGGAACTGAAGGAATTCACGGTACGACAGGCTGTGCACCACCAGTCGGCGGGGATGAGATTCTTTATTTTGTTACTTATATCGAAAACATCGCACGCTTTTTCACATTTTGTTCAATATGATGAAAGAAAATAGAGACAAGGGGAAAGAGACAAGAGACAAGGAATAAGTGAGGGGTGCGAGGTGAGATGCGTTAACCGTCTCACGTCCCACGGTCTACGGTCTACCGCCTACGACCCACGGTAAGAACAAACATCCCGGTCGCTGCGGGGGTGATATAGGTCACCAGCAAATTCATCGGATATAGCCATGCGGGATGGGTACTCACAGCTAAAAAGAGGCAAATCAAGGATAAGGCCGTGATGCCCAGATGCAACAGAAACAGCCAGCCGACAGGCTTACAACCGAAGCCGAAGGCCAGGAAATAGAGGGCGCCGAGGAGGAAGAAGGAATTGCCGAAGCCGGAAAACACATAGTCCGAGTCACTTTCGGTCGTTCTCAGCACCAGGCTTGCTCCTTTTTTCGGCATCACGTCCAAAGCCGAATCAACGCCGATCCGAGTTTCTATCATCGGGAAAATGAGCTCTGATGTCAGAAAAACTCGGACAGTACGCCACGCTCCCAAGTAGATCAAAATCAACAACAGACTTAAGAGAAACGGGCGCAAGTAAGCCATTATGCCTATTGTACTCATGGGAACTTTATCGGTATTTTGAACTACAAGCTATCAAGAGAGAACGAATTTAAAGTTAGTCAGTTCAACTGTTTATGCAATCGCATTTCCTCGCCGTCCTATTATCCGCTGTCACTGCGTTCTGGGTTGCCTACAAGGCCATTCCTATCGTGATCCGCGTTGTGGTCTCCAAAAATCTGATGGATGAACCCGATGGAGATCGGAAAATCCACACACAGAAAATCCCCACACTCGGCGGTATCGGCATTTTCGCCGGTTTCTTCTTCGCCAGCACGATCATGACCAGCTTGATGGGATACAACATCCATCCTCTTTTTGTGGTAAGTACAGTTTTATTGCTACTTACCGGCATCGCGGACGACCTGATCCACATCTCCGCCAATAAAAAACTCGTCGCCCAGATCATCGTGGCAGGGCTCGCCATCACCGGATCCACCGTTCTGATCCAAGATTTCAGCGGCATCTTCGGTATCCATGCCGTTTCGGCCTGGGTGTCCTATCCGGTCACCCTCGCGGCATTCATCGTAGTGATCAACGCCTATAATCTGATCGATGGAGTGGACGGACTCGCCTCCGGGATCGGAATCGTGATCGCCACCACGTTCGGTGGATTCTTCCTACTGAATCAGAATTATGAAATGGCGATCTACTCTTTCGGCCTGGTCGGAGCATTGGCCGGATTCCTGATCTACAATTACAATCCGGCGAAGATCTTCATGGGCGACACCGGATCTCTCATCGTCGGTTTCACCCTCGCCTTCCTCGGTTTGCAGTATCAAGGACTCAGCGGTGCGGATACCGTCTGGATTTCCGGCGAGTATGCATCCATCGTGCTGATCAGCGTTCTGATCATTCCATTGTATGACACCTTGCGGGTCGTGGTCATCCGAACCAAACGCGGCGTATCCCCTTTCCGCCCAGGCAAGGAACATGTGCATCACGTGCTCATGGGGTACGGGTTCAACCACCGCCAAACGGCAACCTACCTGATCGGCGCGAACATCTTCCTGATCTTGTTTACCATGACTCTCGCAGCCTCTGGCGTGAACATCAACGCCGTGCTCGCCTTATTGGTGGTGGCCTGTCTGATCGTGTTGCCGACGCGTTCCAAACTGATCTTCCTTTTCGACCTTTTCGGAAAATCCTATCCGGATCCGCTCAAAGAAGCGTTGCTTGAGCGCCAGAGAGGCAGTTCGTCCGTTCTCACGGCGAATGGAGTTCCTGTTCGGGAATCGTTCGGCACAATGGAACGGATCGAGAACGAGAATCAGTGATCTGAGCCGGCGAAAGACCAGCTCAGCGAAATCCCCGCACCGATCGATGTCTCATGATTTCCGGACAGATAGAACCTGTTCCGGGTATGTCGGATAGAGAGTTCCGGTTTGATCGACATTCGACCACGTTGAACCGAAGAACCCATCCGCACGATCCAGTCGACTTCCGGCCTGTAACCACCCCTGAAAAACGCCGCGTCGTACAGATCGCGATCCACATCCACACGGCGCAGAGACAGTTTCAAAGACTCTGATTCCACCCACGCTTCTATACTGCGGCTTCCGGGACCGATCTCCGCGCCGAGAAGTTGTCCGAGGTGGGTGTGGCCATGTCGGACGGATGCATTGGTGTACCACCACCCTGAGGCACGCGCCTGTTTTGGGTTGACCTGGGTCACATTCACCATTTCAAAACCAAATTTTCGGGCGTTTGATATCGACTTGCTCACACCCCAAACATAGGCCCTCATGTGATCCGGTTCCAAAAACGCGTCCCTGAAATCAAGGCTATGGTCGTCACGGGCGTACTCACCATAGACCATCAACCCCGTATCATCGAAATTCCAACGGAAATAAACCGAAGCGAGCTGATTGTCGGGCTGACTTCCTCCCCCATCCGTTCCGGCGCCCAACGCCGCCTTCTGAAAGGGTTGCAGGAAGGGGAACCAATCCGACACCGACGATACCTGACTTCCGTTCTGAACGAACATGCGGATCAACCCGACGGTGAGACCCGGCACGAAGTGAAGTGACCCATGAAGATCGACCCCGGAAATGACTCTCCACTCCTTCGGCATCGGGAATCTCGCATACCCGGATGAATCCAAGCGCCCGGCGATCACTGTCAACCCGACGGTTCCAAGACCGATCGGAATCCTGTCCAATTCCGCGAAGCCATGCCAAAACCCCAGCGAATGATCGCTCAAGAGCAAATGCTGGCGTTGTCCTGCGCCCCAAGCGCGTGATTCCGTGGACACCCCCACGCGAACCTTCGGGTGACCGACGGCAACCCGGGTTTCTCCCCAATGAGTACGCCAAGCGGGTTCGGTGCCATAGGCCTCGGGAAGATCGATCCACCCGAATTCTTTGCGATACAAAGGCAACTGAGCGCTGGTGAGACTCCCCACCGGAAAGCGTTCCACGGTCTTATTTTCAACAGCCCACAGTCTCGGATTGGCTCGAATCTGAAGCCATTTGGAGTCGAATCGAAGATCCGCCTCGACAAGGCCATTGGCGCCACGGCTTCGTTGATAGGGCATCAGCGGGCGACCCGATTCATACGCCGAACCGATGGTCAGCGACCCGGACAGACCGGATTCTTGTCCTTGCAAGGATACTGGTCCGAGCACGCACAGCCATAAAAGGAAACGACGTTTCATTCTGCCAGAACCTCCAGCATCCGATTCTGAAACGCCCCCTCGGAAAACCGATCGTTCGCATGCTGCTTGGCGGACCGACCCATGCGCTCACGCAATCCTGCATCTGTACACAGAGTCTCCAAGGCGGAGCACAGCTCATCGACCGAATCAGCATCGATCACGAATCCGTCTTGACCGTGACGAATTAGTTCCGCAGGTCCGCCGTTCCGACCCACCACGCAAGGCAACCCATTAGCCATCGCTTCGAGCACCACATAGCCGAATCCTTCGAAATCGGAGCCTATGTGCCGGTTCGCCAACACAAAGACCGTCGCCTCAGCGAAATACCGGCTCTTCTCATCCTCCGTGACTGATTCATGGATTCGAACACGCTCCGACTCCCATTCCGGTTTCACCCCATCGGTGAGGATGTCCAATTGAAGATCAACCCGGTCTGACAGCCGATTCACCGCGGCGATCAGCACATCGAATCCTTTTCTCGGGATCCATTGGCCAATGCTCAGGATCCGGATGACAGAGCCCGTCGTCTCACGTTTTGAACGGTCTTCGAAGGTCAGTCCATGATGGATCATTCTCACTTTGTATTCCATTTCAGGGAAGGTTCGAACCAATTCCGCTCGGGTGTACTCGCTGATGGCGATGATTCCTTTGGCTCGAAGGTACACCCAGCGTTGCATGTGGTGAAACAACCACGACGATCTCAGGCCAATCTCTTTTCCATGAACCGTGACCCAGTAGGGTCGGGTGGACAAAAACCCAAGGTTCGCCCAATATGCGGTCCAGGTGATGTGGATTCTCATGGGTCTTGTTACCTTCCCGCTCAACCCTTGCAAGGCGTGGACATAGGTATTGTAGCCACCGTACCGGTTCCTGATCCTTGGACTACTGATCTCCACAACTGAATGAGCGTTCACCGGTTTTCCGTTTTGACCACCGTCTATTCCGGTTCCGATCCGGATCTGCTGGTCTTGTCGTTGACTTCCGCAAAGATAGCCATTTCAAACGCATCCCCGCATTCGGGAACCCATCGGGTGTATGTGGACGGACCGGTGCCTGACGACATCGAAACCGTGCTCACGCATTTCGCCACGGATGCCGCTGTGATGCGAGGTGAAGTGCAGCAAGGTCCATCACACGGACTCAATCGGATGCTGGAGATGTGCAAGGGCGACGACATCGTGTTCATTCAGGATGGGGATGATTTCAGCCTACCCCAACGATTCAGACAGAGTCTCCTGTTCTTTGATGCCCATCCGGACGTGGACCTTCTCGGCGCTCAGGCCATTGAATTCCACATCGAAAGCGACCGGATCAAAGCGCTGTCGTACCCGACATCCCATTCCTCGATTCTGTCCACCCTATCGCGTCGGGCGCCGTTCGCGCACTCCAGTGTCGGGTATCGGAGATCCCGGTTGGGCGACGCATTGCGGTACGATGAATCGATGAGGAACACTATCGACCTGGAAATCCACAGCCGATTGTTGTTGGATGGGGTTCTAGCCCGAAATCAACCCGTCATCCACACCGTGTTGTTGTTTGATGGAAATTTCTATCGACGGAGATCGGGGGACAAGTGGCCGAACGAGTGGCGACTGTATCGGATGATCCAAAACAAAACAGGCCACCGAAGTGACCTGTTGTTTCTGCTGCTGAGAGGGGTGGTGAGATACTGTCCTCCCCATGTCCATAAGCTGATCTATCGGCTCAGATGACTTTCCTGAAGTAGTCAATTGTAGACACCAAGCCGACTGAACGATCCACCTTCGGCTCCCAACCCAGAATCGATTTGGCTTTGGTGATATCGGGCTGGCGCACCTTGGGATCGTCTTCCGGTAGCGGCACATAGGAAATCTCACTTTTCGATCCTGTGATCGCCAGAATCTCTTCGGCAAACTGCCGGATTGTGATCTCCGCCGGGTTTCCAATGTTCACCGGGTTGGTATAATCGCTTGCAGCCAAACGGACAATCCCTTCGACCAAATCGCTCACATAACAGAACGATCGGGTTTGCTGACCGTCTCCGAAAATGGTCAATGGTTCACCTCGCAAGGCTTGTCCGATGAATGCTGGAACCACACGTCCGTCATTGAGCCTCATGCGCGGACCATAGGTATTGAAGATCCGGACGATGCGGGTGTCCACCTTATGATACCGATGATAGGCCATGGTGATGGCTTCGGCGAAACGCTTGGCCTCGTCATACACTCCCCTGGAGCCGATCGGATTCACATTGCCCCAGTATTCTTCCTGTTGAGGATGGATGAGTGGATCGCCGTAGACCTCACTTGTGGAGGCGAGTAAAAAGCGAGCGCCCTTTTCCTTGGCCAATCCCAACACCTTATGAGTGCCCATGGCTCCCACTTTCAATGTCTGGATTGGCATTTCCAGGTAATCAATGGGTGATGCTGGCGATGCGAAATGGAGAATCAGGTCGAGCGGACCCGTCACATGAACGAACTCCGTCACATCCTGATGCATGAAGGTGAATTCCTTCAGAGGCATGAGATGCCCGATGTTGTCGATGTTACCAGTCAGGAGATTGTCCATGACTGTGACTCTCCAACCATCCGCCAGATACCGTTCAGAGAGGTGTGAACCGAGAAATCCTGCTCCGCCGGTGATCAGGACGTGCTTCCCTTCAGGGCCTTGAGATCTTCTTGAACCATTTCCTTCACCAACGCTTCAAGCGTATATGTTGCTGTCCAACCCAGCTTCTCTTTCGCCTTGGTAGCGTCACCGATGAGCAGATCCACTTCGGTCGGACGGAAATACATGGGGTCAATCTCCACTAACACGTTTCCAGTCGCGATGTCGATACCCTTCTCATCCACCCCTTCGCCTTCGAAACGAAGCTGGATTCCCGCTTCCGTGAATGCCATGTGGATGAACTCACGCACGGTTGTCGTGATGCCAGTGGCAAGCACGAAATCTTCCGGTGTATCCTGTTGCAGCATCCGCCACATTCCTTCGACATAATCTTTGGCGTGTCCCCAGTCCCGTTTAGCGTCCAAGTTCCCTAAGAACAGCTTTTCTTGCTTCCCTTTGGAAATGGCTGCAGCCGCCATGGTGATCTTGCGCGTCACGAAGGTCTCACCACGCAAGGGCGATTCGTGGTTGAACAAAATTCCGTTGCACGCATACATGCCATAGGCCTCACGGTAGTTCACCGTGATCCAATACCCGTACAGCTTGGCTACCGCATAGGGGGAACGCGGATAGAAAGGGGTCGTTTCGGATTGAGGAACAGCTTGAACCAAACCATATAATTCACTGGTCGATGCCTGATAGAAGCGGGTTTTCTCTGTAAATCCGAGAATCCGGATGGCCTCAAGGATGCGCAAGGTTCCGATCGCGTCGGCATTCGCCGTGTACTCCGGAGTCTCGAACGAGACCTTCACATGGCTTTGCGCCGCAAGGTTGTAGATCTCGTCGGGCTGCACTTCCTGGATGATGCGGATGAGATTTGTGGAATCGGTCAAATCCCCATAATGCAGATAGAACGGTTTCCCCTTGTAATGCGGATCCGTGTACAGATGATCGATGCGCGAGGTATTGAAGGAACTCGAACGGCGCTTGATCCCGTGTACGGTGTATCCTTTATCCAACAGCAATTCTGAAAGGTAGGCGCCGTCTTGTCCTGTGACGCCGGTGATGAGGGCGATTTTACCCATGGATGGTGACTCTCTTAAAGGTGTCTTGATGTTCTAAAAACCACGCATAGGTGGATCGCAATCCGTCGTCCAACCGGATGGTCGCTGACCAACCCGCTGACTTCAACCGGCTCACATCCATCAATTTACGAGGAGTTCCGTTAGGTTTTGTGGTGTCCCATACGATTTCGCCTTGGTGGCCCGTGATTTCTTGAATCATGGCTGCCAACTCACGGATGTGCAGATCGGTTCCGGTTCCAACATTATATAATGTCTCTGGAAGATCGTTGTCCAATGCGAAGGCGACCGCTGACGCTAGGTCATCCACATGCATGAACTCCCTCATCGGACTGCCATCCCCCCACAAGGTCACTGGCGCATGTCCGTTTAGCATCGCCTCGTGGAATTTCCGCATCATGGCCGGGAGCACATGGCTACTTGTGAGATCGAAGTTGTCGTTCGGGCCGTACAGATTGGTCGGCATGAGGGAAACCCATTGGCGTCCGTACTGCTTGCGCTGAGCCTCGACCATCTTCACACCCGCGATTTTTGCGATGGCATACCATTCATTGGTCGGTTCGAGCGGACCTGTCAGCAGGGAGTCCTCCGTCAGAGGTTGTTCCGCCAACTTCGGATAAATGCATGAGCTGCCGAGAAAAATCACCTTCTTGACATCGTTCTCATGAGCCGCCTGAAGCAGATTCGCCTCCATGATCAGATTCTCATAAAGAAACTGCCAAGGATAGGTGTTATTCGCTAAGATGCCACCGACTTTTGCAGCGGCAATGACCATGGCATCGGGTTTGAGATCCTTCACATACTCGAACACAGCACGTTGATCTCGGAGATCAAGCTCTTTGGAGGATTTGCCATGAAGGGTTGCACCTGTTCGAGGGGACAAGGCCCACCAGACAGCGGATCCGGCCATGCCATTGTGGCCGGGGATGAAAATGTGTTTCATTAAAACGTTTTGAAATTGAATTTGGCTAGAAGGATATGCCACAAGAAAATAGGAGCGGAAATAAATGTGCGTCTCCACAATCGGCGTGGCTCTTGTAAGAATCTAGGTAGCCACTCCAAACCGAGACTTTGAAATATTGGATGGGAACGCTTGATTTTACCCGCATAGAAATCGAAAACAGCACCGATAGCTCCTGCGAATTTCACATTGAGTCGGTCGCGGTTTTCGTAAATCCATTTCTCCTGTTTAGGTGCGGTCATCCCAACCCACAAGACATCCGGAGAAACCGAATTGATAGTTGAGATCATAAGATCGATCTCCTCGCAGCTATACGCCGGTTTGAAGGGAGGGGACATCATCCCGACAATTCGAATTTTTGGATAGTCCCGCTCAAAACGTGCCTTGATCTCGGAAAGTGTCGATTCTGTTGACCCTAGAAAGAATACCGTATGCTCATCGCGATGATTGAGCGCTTCAGAAAGTCCGAAGAAAACATCACTTCCCGTGACACGCTCGCGGATAGAGCCTCCAAGAATTTTGGATGCCAAGATGACACCGACACCATCAGGCACCAACCAATCCGCATTCTTAAGAGCGCTGGAGAATGTGATGTCATTAGTCGATACGGTGTAACTATGGGGGTTTAGACAAGCCATCCAACGACATGATTTACCTTTGGGTTGAACCATACTGTTAATAATGTCAATTACAGTCGCTTTGCATCCCAGTTTACAGACTTTGTAGTCTAATATTGACTCACTAAACCATAGCATTGTTTCAGATCCGCTACTTATAATACAATTTAATATGATCATTTATAATCATAATATAGTACGGTTCACAGTATGTAATCCATGTACCATTACTAGTATTTCCGTCGCTTAAATATGCATTTACAAGAAGTGTTTTTCAACAGTTTAACTAGAATAGGAATGGCCTGTGATTTATAATTAGTATGTATCATCATGGATGGATTATGATTATTGATGCCACAATACATTCGCACATATTATGTTACTATATATTATTATAACTATATTTTTGGCGCCGCATATGATTCGAGTATAATACTTGCTGCAGTTAAGAAATTTCATCATTGATGTTTGATTTTCTAAATATTTGGCATTTCCCACCATCAGTACAATCAACTATCTCTCGTCCATGCCTTAGAAAGTAATCATTGGCCTTACTATAAAAGTACTCGCTCGAAGAAATGTCCGGAGTCTCCCATTTAGTACCGACAGGAAAGTAGTTTTTTATAAAATGATTACTCATGTCAGTATCAACAGATTGCATTTCATTTACTCCTCCTTCAAAATGGTAGTTATGGTCTAGACCAACAATGACAACTTTCATGAATCCTAGATGAAAAGCTAACTGAAGTGCGGCATATGTTACTGTTGGACCAACATACATTCCATCAGAGATGTCTACTGAAAACTCCTTGGTAAATAATCCCCCTCCTACTAACAATACTTTATCATGTGACTGTATTACACCTCTTGCTTGATAGTCGAGAAAAACCATTGCTTTAACATTCATTATCTCCTGATAATACTGGTTTATAAGTACTTTATTGACACATACAAGATAATCGGGCATTTTGGATGGATCATTAGACAAGTATATTCTATTCAAACCTATTTTAGGTACACTCATATGCTTGCCTAGATCTACACGATTTAAACTTGGTCCATTAGCCATAAGTATACATGTTTCACCGCTATGAATATTAGACAACGACTTTAGTATTCGCTGATTTTCCAAATACAAGCTAGAATGCTTCCATTTATACCAATGTATCTGGTTTCTCAATCTTCTTATTAGCGCACGCAATATCCTAGATAGCGACATTTCTCGTGAATCAAATCTTCCAATCTTCATATCAAGTGTCCTTATAAAACATCATTACCCAATACAGCGGGTAGTTTAAGTAGTGCTGTCCATTAAGCATTAATACAAGAAGTAAGCAAATAAATACTCTATCAACAACTGCATGTTTAGCATTCGCCGATAGAATACCAAAAATGAACAGAGCAATGCCAGCAAAGCCCATTGATGCAACAAAGTGGCTTAGACCATTACCATGACCTAATTTTTCGCCAATGAGTTTAGGATGGTCTTCAAACCTTGTTCTCTCATCGAAACCATTTCCAAATAATGGATTTTTCACTATATAATTAATATCAAATAAAAAAACAGAGAAGCGATCCGGCAGGAATTGGTCTCCATTAACATCTAGAGAACGAACAATCTGCTGCTCAATTTTTTCTGACAAGAATGCAGATTCTCGATATACAAGAAAAACCAAAATCAATACGACAGGTAGCGCTACTACATACTTAGTGTACGGGTGCACAGTTGACCTATAAACACTGTACGAAAGTAAGAAAAACAGTGCAACATAACCTGTTGTACTTACCGTGCTTAACAAGCCGGCTAAAAGTACAGTTGTTTTCCAGGCACTACTTCTGTATATCACAAACCCATCCTTTGAAATTAGCAGGAGCAACGCAATAATAATGTACCCTTGAAATGCACCTGGCTCCCAGAAAAAGCCTGAATTTCGGAGACCTACGTTCTGTTCTACTACGTAATTGTAGAAAAATGATGTAAATATTGTTGAGTTTGAGATACGTATCGCCGGTATTGAATCTTGACCAAATACAAGCTGAATAGAAAAGAATAGCAGGCTTACAGAAACAATGATGGTCATTATATTTATAAACATACCAGAAAAATCTCTTAGCCTAGCAGTAACATGGGCAATGTACAACACCAAGCTAAAGCCAATAAATGTAGTCACAAACAATCCAAATTGTAGATATTGCGCAAGAAATATTGCGTTAAAGAGAACTAGGTACAACAGAAAGTTCTTAGACTTTAAGAAACCATATCTTTTAAAATAGATAGCAAATATAAGTACACTGACTAGCGGAAGAACTGTAGATCTGCTCAACAACAAGGTATAGATTGGATGCCCAGATATGAACAAAACAATAAGTAATGTCAGATAATCTACTACTCTACGCATAATCCAGTAACCAATTTAAACAATGTATCATCCTCTCTTTTTTTGTAAATACATTCACACATGCCCTCATTGTTGATGTCGATATTATTTGCGCAAATATCAATTTCAGAAATAGACGAAACTAGAATACTTTTCTCGTACTTTAGTTCCGCAAGAATTGACTCTCTAAAAACATAAATGACTTTACCCATTTGTATTGCTCTTCCATGAAACCCACTTGGTTTATTTGTATCAAAGCAGCAAGACACATACTTGCATGAGTTCATTAAATCATTCAATTCATTTTCATTAAGATAGTCGGATATAATCTCTATTGAACTACTATATATACCACATTCTAAATGGCGTGATGGGTCATAAATCACATATTTTTTTTTAATGTCACCACCAAGAAAATTCCTATATTCGCTTAGCATTTTACGCTCAGAGTCACCTGACAGCGTAATGAAGATTTTGTCTTGTTCGAGATTATTCCTTGCTCGCTCTTGATCATAATACTGAAAGTCTAAATAAAACCCTCTTGTATATCCTTCACAGGTTTTAATTAAGCTATTAAAACATTCATAATTTGCAATTATGTACGTACCTCGTCGCTTTGATAATAGATAAAAAGACTTCATCATAACATTTCGCACTTTGTGTTTTACACTATTGGCGTTACTTACAAAGTCAATCATTCTAACACTTAATCCTATCGTCGGCAGCCCAAGTATTGTTCTTATAATTGTGATTAATCTATTGTTATTATCAATATCAATGAAAATGACGGGATTACTACTGAATATTATCCTCAGTGAACTTTCTTTGAACACAAGCGATTTTACATTCCGCCTAATTAGAATACCGTTTACGGTTGAAGCATATGATTCATGGTGACTATATTTAGTACCATTAGTTACAATATTTATCACAGAATTGACTTTGCTAAATTTCCAACGGCCATAATTCCCTGTCTCTCAACACTATCTTTCGTCCTACTTCCTATATGAGGCGTTATAATCACATTTGGCCAATCTTTCATCATGTAATCCTCTGGCATCGGTTCGATATCCAAAACATCAGCCAAGTACCCTCCAAGCAAGCCGCTCTCGAGAGCTCGACCAATAGCGTCTGTCTCCACGAGTTTACCTCTCGAGGTGTTCACCAGGATCAACCCACGCTTACAATGATTCAATAGACGTTTCTCATCTATAATTTTCTCTGTGGATGGCAAGTGAGGCATGTGCAATGTGAGATAGTCACTTGCTTCGAGCAACGTTTCGATGGAATCGACGCGCTCAATGGAATATTCGCTTGCAAAGGCGTTGTCCCAAACTGGATCCATGGCGATCACCTTCATTCCAAATGCGGGAGCACGTTTAGCCACTTCCCTGCCAATGGATCCCAAACCTGCGATTCCGATCGTCTTTCCGTAAATCTCTGTCCCTGTTAATCGCTTCCAACCACCCGCTTTCGTGATGTTGTATTCGATATGGATGTTTTTAACGAACGTGAGTAACAAAGCGAACACATGCTCAGCCACCGAGATTTGATTCACTCCTGGGCAATTTCGTACAGGTATCCCCAACTCTGAAGCAGCCACAAGATCGACTTTGTCAAGCCCCACGCCATACTTTGACAGGAACTTAAATTTTCCAGCTTTACCTGCTTCCAGCACTTTTCGAGTGTATTCGTCATCCCCACAGATCACGGCATCATACTCTGCGATGATCGGTAGAAGCTCATCCTCTCGTAATGGACCCCTCATGGTGGCGATCTCCCATCCTTGGCTATTCAAGAGATCATGATGGGATCCAGGGGTGTCCTGAAAGGATGTGGACGTCAGCAGTACACGCATAGCTTATAAAGTGACAAGAAGTTGTTCAAGTGAAGAGAGGTCGTTCACCCTCGGTCCCTTGAAGTCATTAAAAAGGGTTTTGTTCTCAGGTGTCTCACGAAGAATGAAGTGCAAATCATAGGCATAGGCTGCTTCATAATCCGATCGGGCATCTCCGATGAAGACGGTTTCATTCGGTCTCAATCCGAAGGTGGTGATGATTTCTCCGGACCAATCGGTTTTTTTTCGTGGCGAGCCATGTACACCAATGAATAAGTCGGCGATACCCCTTAGCCTTGCGATCTGCTTCATCTCCTCGTCTGGCGTGCCGGAGATGATCCATTTTTTGTAGGAGCCGGAGTGATTCATCAGGAAGTCATCAGCCCCAGCTACCCATTGAGATTGGACTACACCTTGGAGGGCCAGATCTGAGAAGCGATCCGCCCACTCGTTGATTTCCACTTCCGTCAAATGGATTCCAAGAAATTCCCGATGCCAGGTCTTTATCTTTTCAAACCGGGAGACCCCCCCATTGGCTTCATGCCATCTCACGACCTTGTCAGACACGTTCTCTCCAAATGGGGCATACAACGCTCTGAAGGCTTCGGTTTTCACATTGACAGACTCGGCCAATACACCGTCAAAATCAAAGAAAATGTTCTTAATCATGCACTTATGGGGTCCAATACCACTGCAAGGTGGTTCCTGAATCGGAAATGAGTCGTTCAATTGGCCATTCTGCCATAGGCTGCGTTTCCAGTTGGTTGACCATGACTTTTTTTCGCTCTCCACGAATCAGGACAAAGCGATGTCGTGAAGCGTTTGCCACCGGAAAGGTCAAAGAGATTCTTTTGTGTGGATCAACCGGTGAATCCGTGACGATATATGCGTACGTAATGTCCTCCATTGACCGCATTCCAGGAAACAAAGAAGCTGTATGTCCATCTTCGCCCATTCCAAGCACCAACACGTCAATTGACCGATTATTCAGATACAGGGAGTAATGAAATGACGCGTTCTCCGCATTTTCTGCGTTAGAGATCAGATGCAGCGATACCCCTGTCTCGTGGAGTGCATTGTAGATCAGTAAGCTGTTGCTTCTTGGGTCGCTGAACTCAACGGCTCTCTCGTCGACCAACAGGATATGAATGCGAGCTTGTCGCTCTGCTGGAAGTGTGAGGATCTGAACTGCCAAGTCGGCGTACACGGGAGTCGGCGTTGTTCCACCCGACAAAGCCACCCATACGTCTTGTTTTTCATCAAGAGTGTGACGTATTCTCTCGAATAGCGCAGTAGCGGCGGACGTTGCCCAACTCTCAACCGATTCGAATTCAAAGAATCTGCCTACTCTCATTCCTTGTGCCGCTTGTACGCGGTACGAATGCATTCCAAAATCCCTTGCCCCATATCAATATGAGGATTGGAGACCAATTTCCGACTGACGCTTGGATCGAACGAGTATGGAGTGAATTTGTAGTGATGGGCGTGTCCACCCTCTTCCATGAGGTCAATCTCGACAGCTCCGTTCAGCATCTCTTTGATCATATCGAAGAGATCCAAACGACGAAGTCGTTCATTTCCAGTCAAGATCACATGCATGTTCGCATACTCGTCAGACTCGATCACATCCACTGATAATTCGGCCGCGTCCGATGCGTGAATATATTCTCGGGTTTCCGTCCCATCCCCTTTGTGTCGAATCACCCCGGTCCGTACAGCTTCGTCGACCAACCAATACACGTAGTTGTTGTCGAAAGGAAGTTCTGAATACACAGATCCATATCGGAGTATCGTGAACGGCAGATTGTACCGACGTTGATACTCTTCAACAATCTTTTCCGAGGCCAACTTTGAGATGCCATAGAACGAGCCTTTGTTGCTCATCGCATAGGCACTGCTCGCATAGACATAGCGCTTTGGACGATGAGCAATACAGGCTTCCATGACAGTCATATTCCCGATGATGTTCAACTCCATGGTTTCAACGGGCTGTTGAACTGCTTTGTCAAGATTGGCAAATCCAGCAAGGTTGTACACCACATCAAATCCTTCAGCGACAAGTGCTGTTACCCTCGAGCGGTCCCGAATGTCACAGTCGACGTGACGAATCTGCTCAAGTCCTTCCACTGATTTCAAATCCGCATTGGTAACATCGTACCTTCGCTTAGAAAGCTCGGACAGTAGATATTGTCCGATGAACCCGCTACCCCCAAAGACCAATACCTTTTTCTTCATAGTGCATCTCTCATTTTCGCCATCTCCTCACGAGCCTTGTCACCTAAAAAGAAGAAATCAAGGCTGAATGCCAGAAACGTGTATCCAGCGAAGATTTTATCCATCGTCTTCTTATGGTCGGAAGAGATCACATGAAACCCGAGAGGCTTACCCGAGGCGAGCGTGATCTGATCAATACGTTTCAGCGCTTCAACCACATCGGGTTCATCATATTTCCCCGGCTTGCCCATGGACGCAGACAAATCATAAGGTCCGACAATGATCCCATCAACGCCCTCCACATCAAGAATGGATTCCAGATTTCTCACGGATTCGATATGCTCAATCTGAACTATGACAACCGCTTCCTCTTTCAGCCATGTCATGTAGCTCTCGAAACCGACGCCGTAGTGTTGGGCCCTCGAGAGTCCTACACCACGAACCCCTAAGGGTGGATACTTCACAAAGCCGACCGCTTGCCGGGCTTCTTCAGCGTTTTTAACCATCGGAACAATCACACCATTCGCACCGGCGTCCATGGCTCGCTTGATGACGACTTCCTCATTTTTGGACACTCGAACCAAGGCTTCCATCCCATTTCCTTGAATGTGTCCGATCACATTGGCCAAATCCTGAATATCGATGGCCGCATGCTCCAAATCGACCGTCAGCCATTCAAATCCGGCGGATGACATGATTTCGACGACGGCCTGGTGAGGAATTGTCAGCCACGATCCCAAAGTGAGGGTTCGATCACGAAGTGCGGCTTTTAGCGGACTCTTACGCTTATGCGAAAAACTTAACATGAATCTTCACCACAGCTTTTTTGATGGGTTTGGGAATAAGATCTGATGCGATCTGTGTCTCATGCGCATCATGCGGGAAAAAGAGGGCAGCTTTGCCCGGGCGAAGAGTAAGAACAGCATGGGGTTCCGCCTGCCGCACATGATAAAACTGGCAGTCGGAAACAGGATTATACTCTTCCTTGATCTGAAGACGGTCGATATCGAACAGTCGAATGATTTCGACACCATCATAAACCACTTGGAAATCCACATAGTCACGATGGCTCTCTGTAATGAAATCAGAAGTCTTCGTACGGTAATGGAGTATTTTGACAAAGATATCCGAATCACGGATAGGGTATTCGCCTGGGATGTCTTCACCGATCCGACGGTTCATCTCCTTCAGAACATCATCATACTGTATCAGAAATGACGATCCGTAGTCAGTCACATCTTGAAAAATCATGGTGCCTTTACTCTGAGGGATTTGTAAAGGATTTCAGCAATCGTAAAATCGACGGGCTCATCGATGTCAACGGCCTCAATTTTATCGATTTCAAACATCAGCGGTGTGATACCGATCCGCTTTCCACCTGAGTTCAAAAAGGAATCCCGTGTGAAAATGAAGAAATTACTATTCTCCTCGAAAACAGGTGGGAGATCCTGAGTTCGAAGTAGTTCCGCAGGATTGTGATTGATCGGACTCCCATCCTTCCAATACAATCGTGTCTGAAAGCGGGTGACCGAAAACACGGAATCATATCGATCCCTATTCGCAGTGAACTCATCGAGAGCGCGATCTAACGTGGACGCCAGCATCAATGGGTTCGTGCTATGGGTCTGAACGAAGACATCGGCATCCAAAACACTGAGATCGTGCCGGATGATGTCATTCATCGGAACAAAATCACCAATGAGCTCTGTCGGTCGATCAATGATTTGAACCTTGGGGAAGTGAATGGACAAATCTTGTTTGATGGTTTCACTGTCGGTATCGATCGCAATCGTAGGTTGGTATCTAGACTTCGAAAGCTCCGAAAGTACCGCGTGACAGAGAGGCTTACCAGCGAACTCACGCATGTTCTTGTTTTTGACACGTTCGGAGTTGCCTTTCATCGGCATGAGTATTGAAACTTTAATCATTTGCTTTGATATAGTTCAAGAACTCTTTTCGCAACAATATCTGGCTGGTACTCTAGCAATCGCTTTTCAACTGCATGAATTCTGAAACATCTTTGCTCTCTTAAAAGATTCAGATTTTTAACAATGTTTCCAAGTGCTTTGATGACTTCATGAACATCACCTTGATTGAAAAGTAGTCCATTTGAGGAATCGACAATCTCCGAAACGCCACCAACATCATACGCTAATATGAAGCATCCTAATGCTGTACCTTCGATGACTACCTGTGGCATATTCTCATGATTCGATAATAACAACAATACATCATTCTCTAAATATATTTTAATCATATTTTGATCATCTTCGATTGAATCAATACAATGACTGAATATTTGATTATACTTACTACTATTTTTCCCAACAATTGTGGTTTCAACAGAACCACAAAAACTATTGCTTATTTCAATAAAGTCGAGAACGCCTTTGTTCTTGTTGTCAACATCACCACCAATTACCAAAACTATCTTCAATTGACCTTCATTTTGTTTCTTTTCATTATATTCGTACATAGAATTAAAGTATGCATTTGATAGTGGATTTCTAACAACATATCCCGGAACGTCCCTAAATACAATACTCTTTCTTGCTTGTTCATATATCCAATTGCTTGGGGCAATAAATAAGCATTGATTAGTCCTGAGGGCATGCGCCTTACGTCTTACCATTGCATAATTGATTAGCTTGGGAATGTCAAGCAAATCACTTGCGACAATCCCATTAATATAGTAATCATCTAAGTCGTGGTGTTCAGCGCCCCTAAAAGCCCATGCATCGTGTAGGTGATAGATATTTTTTTTCCCGGGAGCAATATTCCAAAATGGCAGCAAACCATTTCCAACCCAATGGAAATTTACTACATCATAATTTTTTACTATACTACTTATTTTATTGGGCAATAGATTAACATTAACAAGATTAGTTTGCCTTCGAAAGAATGTTTTCTTTAATAATGCATTTACAAACGCATATATTTTCCTAGAAAATATAAACGGAAATATTGTTGTTGCGTCTTCGCCCAAGTTCTTTTCTATAACTAGATAAGAAATATCAATCTGGTCGTTGTTCTTAAGCGACTTATAGAGTCTGTTTGCCGCAACGGCAGCGCCTCCTTTGCTAGCGTAATAATTTACTATTGCGATCCTAATCATTACCTAGATCAATGGTTTATCTCGGTTAATGTATTGGTTAGAGGGGGCGGTCTCAACAATTTAGTGCAACAAGTTCGTTGAAGACCACCTTCGGCGAGTACCAGTTTAGTACTTTTCGAGGGCGGCCGTTGAACTCATCCTGGATGCGATCGAGTTCGTTCTGAGAGAATACGGACAAATCCGTTCCCTTCGGAAAGTACTGCCGAAGCAGGCCGTTCGTGTTTTCGTTGGTGCCCCTCTGCCACGGCGACCTCAGGTCGCAGAAGTAGACCTTGGCTCCAGACAGTTCCGTGAATGTGCTGTGGTTTGACAGCTCCTTTCCTTGATCGTAGGTCATTGAACGGCGCAGCAGTTCCGGGTAGTTGTTGATCGCGTTGGCAAAACTCATACAGGTGTAGTCGGTGTCTTTGAACTCGAGCTTGACCAGCAGCGTGTAACGGGTGACCCGTTCGACCAGGGTGCCGATGGCCGAGCGGTTGCCCGCACCCATGATCATGTCGCCTTCCCAGTGCCCTGGAACAAGGCGACCGTCCACCTCATGAGGGCGCTCGTCGATGCCGATCATGTCCGGGATTCGACCTTTGAGCTCGTTTTGACTTGTTTTTCGCCCGCGTTTGGGTTTTGCTCTACGCAACAGGCTAATCATCGACTTGCGTACTTCTCCGCGCGGGAGCACATACAGGTAATGATAGATGGCCTCGTGAGAGATGCGCATGTCGGGACGGAAAGGATAGGTGTTGACCAAGTCGGCGCTGATCTGCTGCGGCGACCAACGAAAGTTCAGCTTTTCGCGGACGAATTGCCACAGTTCGGGATGTGTCGCCAACTTGGTGCGCCCACCGCGACGCGATGACGCTCGATTCTGTGCCGCCTTCTGGGCGGAATAGGCCGAGTAGGAGCGCTTGGAACGGGTATTTCTGGCAATCTCTCGGCAGATCACACTTCGGTGCCGACCTAGAAGCCGGGCCAGATCAGCTGGGCTTTGACCTAGGGTGAGTCCGGTCAGGATACGTTCACGATCGTAGGGTGTAAGGCGTTTTTGGGTTCGCATAGTGCAATAATATGAGGGAATTGGTACCCTGTTGCACTAAATTGTTGAGACCGCCGGGCATTGTTCATAAGACAGTCACGCATTCCATAGCCCAAACTCTTTGCCTTCAAGTATTAACTTTGACTGGTACTTGTATAAACCTACTGATATCGAAGTGTATATAACGAGTGGTATAATCGGACCGACTATACCATATAACTTAATAAATACTAACGAAAGTGGTATATGCACAATAGCCGAAATAACTGAAACGTAAAATTGCACCTGCAACTTACTGACTCCGTTTAGTACAGTAACATAAATAGAACCATACATGAAAAGTGCAGTATACAATGCAACATATGCAAGTAATGATAGATTGAAGGTTATTTTATTCTTAAGCCAAATGTATTCAGCAACATCGTTCAAAAGAACCATTGAAATTAAAATTGCAAACATTACAAACCATATTCTCTCTAGTTTTAGTACTCCATTTTTAATCCAACCCAAATCATTCTTTGTATAATATGCCGTGATCGCACTCCAATAAGGCGTCAAAAACATAGTAAATATCATTATAACATAACTCACATACTGAAATGTAATTGAAAACTCACCTGCGACTTGTGGTCCAAGCTGATTTGACACCAATATCACATTTGATTGATACACAACAATACCGCATACTTGTATGATGAAAAATATTGAACTAAACGAAAATAATTCCGGGAGTATTCTAGTTCGAACTCGGCTTATACTAGGTGATATATTTCGAAACTTCGTTACAAATATTGTTATGCTAAAAATAAATAGAAGAAATAAGTATGGAGAAAAGAACAGCATGCCATAACTTAATAGGTCTACCTGCACTTTCTCTGAATAAGCGTAGAGAATTAGAACTGCTACAAGCCTAGATACAGACTCAATCAAATTACCTATTGCTACCATCTGCATTGCCGCAGATATGGGTACAATTAGTTGTACAATAAACTTTAAACAAACTACAGCACACAAATATATTGAGAATCTTGCTATCTCACTATTCAGAATGTAATGTGAATTAATGATACTCGACCAATCTATGATTTGATTTAAGAGTACATAAACTACGAAAACAATCAGGAATATAATTGATACTAATGCGTAAGCCGTGCTCACATATTCCCTAGCTTCTTCAATTTTATTTTCTTGAATCAATCCAGAAAGTTTATTACGTAGCCCATTTCCAAGACCGATATCAAACAAGCTAAACCAAGCAAACAGTGAGGTCACAGCAAACCAAACACCTAATCTTTCTGGATCTAGGTGTTGAATTGAAATTGTCACAAACAGTAACCCAGCGATGGCACCTATTAGTTTAGAAACAACAAGACCGATTGTATTAAATTTTATTGCATTTTGAAGTGCTTTTTCTGCTATCACTTCTTTTACTTAAGATTTTGAATTATTAAAATAGTAGTCGCCACCGTACTCACCGCCGGCGCAATCACCCGTACCCAATCCACGAACGCCGGCTTTCTTTTCAGCTCCACCATCACGACATCGTTGTTTTGGATGACGTAGCTCGTCATAGCTGACGGAAGCGGCTCGTTGTATCGAAAGGTGTACGTCTCACCTCTCATCCTCTCATCCTCCCTGTTCCAACTGCTCACGGTCACTTCGATCCGCAGCTTGGACCAATCCAATACCGTTTCGCTCGTGAAATAGCGCGCAGGTCCGCGTGAATAGGAGATGATCTGTGCGAGTGTAGCACCTCTTGGCACCACATACACACCCGCCACGTTCACATCGCCCCATACGTGCACCGAATCGGCCAACTGCCCCACCTCCGCCACGCGTATGATCGTCTCACCAAGGCGGAATTGCTGGGAGTACTGCAACTGCCCCTGCTGGAACTGGGCTTGCAGCGGACTAATAAACAGGGAGGAGAGGAGTATGAGAGGTAAAACAATACATTTTACTCCCATCCACCCATCCTCCCTGTTAATTTTTTCAAGATGTTTTTTCATGGTAGCTGTAATAGGAGTCGTAGGCATATTTGTAATAATAGCTGGTGTAGTAGTACCCGCTGGATTTTTTATGGTCAAAGGCGGTCATCACCACGCCGAGCACGTTCGCTTTCACTTTCTGCAGGTTTTCGATGGTGAGGTCGAGTTCTGGTTCTTTGGCCACATTGAAACGCACGGCCAGTATCACCCCATCCGCCTGCTTGATCAATGGTGCGGCATCGGAGATGATGCCGAAGGGTGCCGAATCGATCAGCACATGGTCGTAATGCTCTTTGAGTGTCGCGATCAGATCATGAAGCTTGTGCGAGCGGATGATCTCCGCCGGGTTCGGCGGACGCTTTCCACCCGTCAGCACGCTCACGTTCGGAATCATAGTGTCTTGCATGGCCTGTTTCCAAGGTACCCCGTCGAAGAGCACCTCGATGACTCCAGGTTGCTGGGCAGACCCGAACACACTATGCACCCTCGGGCGACGGAAATCGCAGTCGATGATGCAGACGTTCTTGCCACTCTCGGCGAGGGCGACAGCCAGGTTCGTGCACAGAGTGGTTTTTCCTTCCGACTTGTTCGAAGAGGTCACGATGAGCGTCTTGAAGGTATTGTCCGGCTGCGAATAAATCACGTTGGCTTGAAGGCGGCGGAAACTCTCCGAGATCGGGGAGATGGAATCGAGCACCATCACCAGGCTGGTGTCCACCGTATGGCCTTTCACGCGGACGGTATCGCGCCCGTCGAAGTTGTCCTTGATGTAATCCGTCATGTCCGGAATCACGGCTAATAACGGGTATCCTTTTTTCCGGAGCTTCTCGATGCTGTTGATCTCAACGATGGTGTATTCACGGATAAAGATATATCCAACTGCAATTACGAAACCTAACAGGAACCCAATGATCATTACGATCCTTTTCTTCGGTTTCACAGCTTGTATCGGTTTGTATGCAAAATCCACCACGCGTGCCAGTCCGCTCTGCGTCTGCTCCCAGAGCTGCATTTCCGCGCCCTGACGGGAGATGATGAGGAAAAGCGCCTCGTTGATCTGCATCTCGCGCTTGAGCTGCGCAAGCTGGATCATGTTGTCGGGAAGATCGTTGAAAAAGGACTGAAATTCCGCCAGTTTCTGGTCCATCACCTTGGCCTGGGCCTCAAGTTGCTTGTCTTCGATCTCGAGCTGGATGAGCTGCATCCGGTACTCGTTGGCGCGCACGGCCACGCCGCCGTCCGGTGAGGTGAGAAACCCGAGATCGGCTGAGTCCCCTTGAAGGAAATCCGTCGTCACCTTGGTCATTTCCTGCTTCACGCTGGCGATCTGGCGGTCTAAGGCGACAATCTGCGGTTCTTGCATGTCTTCGGTCAGCGATGGATTCCTAGAAAAGGTCAACATCCGCTCCGTTTCCAGTTCGGCAAGGCGGAACTGTAAGCGGGTAAGCATCGGCGCGAGTCCGGAGGTGAGCTGGCCGCTGAGTCCGGGTTTGATCCGGTCCAGCTCGGTCGTATAACTGCGGATTCCGCTTTTCACGGCGGTAATGCGCACATCTACAGCCCGACGCTCTGCCTCAAGTTTCGACATCTGGGTGATGAGTTCCTCGGTCTGCCGGTCGAGTTGAATCAGCTTCTCCCGGTTCATGAAATCACGAAGCCTCTCTTCCGCCTCAATCACCTGATCCTCCACCTTGTCTTTCTCGGCTGTCAGAAATCCGATGGCGTTGGTGGCTTGGGCGCGGTTGATGGTGGTGGACACATCCGTGTATGCGATAATCGCCATGTTCACAAGACGTTGGGCCTCTTCAGGCGACGGGCTTTCAAACGAAATCCTCACCAAATCACTCAAACGGTCTGCTCGAGTGAACTTGATGTTTTCCGCAATCCGGACAAACACGGTATCGATGGATACGACAGATGAATCTTGGGGGAAAGCCCGCCAAATGAGCGGATACATCCGTCCGTCGCTCTGGTATCGCTCCTCATAGATCCGTTTGGCCAGTTCGAAACTGAACTGCCGGCTTTGGAGCACTTGCAGCTCGTTTTCGATGGTGGATCCCATCCCCACCCCGAAGTTGGAGACGAGCAGGTTCGACAGGTCCGACCCCGCCATGGAATACCGGTTTCCAGACTGGGTGACCAGAATGGCACCATCACTTTGATAGATAGGAAGAGCCAAAAATGCATAGGTTCCGGCAATCAAGGTGGTGACCATCGTGACTGCGATCACAATCCATTTGTGGTGGAAGAGGAGGCCGAGGATCTGCTTCAGATCGATTTCATCGTCGTTTCGCTCGAAATCGCTTGAATTTGTCTGCGGACTCAGGTTCTCGCCCATGTATTCGCCACGATAGCGACCATTTTGGGAGTTGTTGTTAGGGTTATTTTCAGCCATTCGTTGGTAGGATGGTATGATGGTAGGATGGTAGGATGGTAACTGGTAGAAGAGGCGTCTTTACATTTCCACACTTCCACATTCCCGAAGCCTTTTAAGATAAAGAATTGATGTCATAAGAGTCGCACGTTCGGTACCGGAACCCCATCCCCATCTCCAAGTTCCCGGACGGTGCACACGATCTTCCGGCTGATGAGGGTTTCGGCTTTGGCGGTGAGGCGGTCGAGTTCGACGCGGTTCACATCCGACGCCAGGATGAGCACCTCGACGGTGTCGGAATCGAGTCCGGCGGCGAGGGAGCCCACCAGGTAGACGGCATCCACGACGCCGATTTTGCGAAGCACCTTATCCACCACTTGGTCGATTCCGAACTGCTTCATGGCGATGCTGTGGAGTTCGGCGAACAGCGGGAAGGCGGGGTTCACCAGGAACCATTTGCGGTGTCCGCGCCATTCGGAACGCAGCATTCCGGCATCCTCGAAGCGGTTGAGCTCGATGCGCAGGGCGTTGCTGTTTTCGCCGAGTTCCTTTTCCAGACCGCGGAGAAAGCCGCCCTGCTCCGGGTTCAGGAAGAACCGGGTGAGTAGGCGGATTCGGGTGCGGGATTGGATGAGGGAGTCGAGCAAGGTGCGGGATGCGGGATGCGGGACGGTAGACGCTTGACGCTTGACGCTGAAGACCCTCTGGCGTCAGGCGTTGAGCGTCTAGCGTTGGGCGGCGCTTCGCGCCGCGCGTGGCTTCGCCGACGTCAGTCCCAGGTAGGGCTGTCGGAATGAGTAATCAAACTATGCAAAACAGAGACAAGAGACAAGAGACAAGAGGCAAGAGACCTCTTCCTACTTCCTACTTCCTACTCTTTCTGCATCAAAACAAGATTCCCGAGTTTCGCCACCAACACACATCCCAGTGCGGGCAACACGAGTCGTGCGGTGGTCCGCGAGGCGTCGAGGACGATGAGGTCGTGGCCGGCGAAGGGGCCGTGATCGAGTCGGACGGTGGCGCCAGGGGGGATGGACGGGCGGGCGGGTTCAATGGTGAGTTCGTCGGCGTGATCGAGGATGAGGCGGATGGCGTCGATTTCGGCGTCGGAGATGGCCACGGGTTTGCGGTTCCAGAAGACGCAGTTCAGGATGGATTCGTCTTGGAGCACGGCGTGGCGGCCGGGGTCATCGACCTTGGCGAAGAGATAGCCGGGCATGGCGGGTTTGGAGACGCGTTTCCAGCGGTCGCTCCATCGCACTTTGGTCTTGATGAGCGGGCAGAACACGGTGAAGCCGGCCGATTCGAGGCGGTCTTTGGCTTTTTTCTCGTGCCTGGGCTTGCAATAGAATGCCCGCCAGAGGGGATCGCTCACTGGTTGCTGGGTTTGGGGTCGGTAGGGTCTCTCTTGGCGGTAAAGATAGTGAAGATAGAGGGAAGATTATAGAGACATGAGACAAGGAAGAAGCATGATGCAGGAAGCTGAATGTTTTCGAAACTCGAAACGCTAAAGACCGACTATAGCAGGGGGTATTCACATAAGGGCTGTAAGAAGAGCATCTAGCGTCTTGCGTCCGGCATTTTGCATCTTATAAAGTTGTACTGTCCGCAAGTTACACTTATTAAAAATAATCGGCCCTAACGATAGTTTTTTCAAGGGTTTTTATGTAGTCATGCTGAAAATCTGCACAGATTCCACAGATTTTTTACGGAACGAAAGGTTTGGTTCGTAACAAGTCGTTGTTTAGATTGGAATCATGAATCCCAATTCAAAGCCAACCAACCTCATCGATTCTATGGCATTGCCTGGCAAGCCCTTTGATCTTAAGCAGGTGGTTGAAATGGCTGATGAAGCGCAAAAAGGTCCGTTCACCCCCATTGAACACGTTCAATTAGAATGGAAACGCAGGATACAAACAGGAAAAACGGCCCTAAGCGAGTAGTTTTATCGAGAGCGTCGATTCGTCAACTAAATCAGTTGCATGCTTACATCAGCGAGGATCACAAAGCCGATAAGCCTGCCGATGATGTAGTACATGCTATATTGGATCGAATTTCGTTGATTCCAACGATATCATCTGCCTATCCGAAGCATCCAATTCTACCTGACTATCGTCGTTCTATCTGCATGAGTTGGTTCATCAATTTCATCGAAACTGACAATGAAATTCGCATTATTTCGATTGAGCACATGTCGAGGATGCCGAAATAGGCGTCCCCCGTATTCCGGTCTACGGTTTACGTCCCACGGTCTACGATAAATGCAGCAATTTCATCCCCGTCGCACTATCCATCCCCAGCGCGCGATAGGCATCAAGCGTCTCCTGGATGTTGTACGACACCCGGTGAAATGTGCAGTTGTATTCCTCGGTGTCGACGATCGCGTACGCGGCGCGGGTGTCTTCGTCTCGGGTCTGCCCCACCGCGCCGGGATTGATCACGAATCGGTATCCCTTCTCCATCCCCATCACACCGAGCTCATCGGCCACAAGGCCGGGGATGTGGGTGTGTCCGACGAAAACCAGATCATTTGAAACCTGCTCAAGCACCTTCCGGCACTTGACGGCGGAATTCAGGTAGTGCCATTTATTCGGTTCGATGGGGGAACCGTGAGCTAGCAAGATGCCGGGCGCCGGACGCTGATCGCCAGAAGCTGGAAGATCAGGACTGAGTGTTAGTGGAAGATTTTTAAGAAATGCGAAATTGTCGGGGGAGATGTTGGCGCGGGTCCAGACGATCACGCTTCGGTTCGGTTCGCGGAAATGCTCAAGAGGCATGCGCTTGGTGACGCCGGCGTCGTGGTTCCCTTCCACGCAAGGGATGTTTCGTGAGCGGATGATGTCGATCACTTCATTGGGTTGCGGACCGTAGCCGACGAGATCCCCCAGGCAGAAAATGGCATCAGGAGCTTGGGAATCGAGGTGCTTGAGAACGGCCTCGAGCGCGGCGAGGTTGGCGTGGATGTCGGAGATCAGAGCGAGTTTCATTGGAGGAAGATACGGAGAGGAAGGGGATAACTGTCCGCAAGTATCACTTACATACTCGATTATGAGACCAAGTCCGATTTAAAAAACGTAGCATGGATGGCGGAATCGGGGTTTGTATTTTGATTTGAATAGAGTTGTACTGTCCGCAAGTTGCACTTATCTCGAAAAATCGCTTCAATTTGCTCGCAGATGGCGATTTTTTATTAGTCATTGCCATTTTATGCACAGATTTCACAGATTTTTTTCACAGTGATTTGATACAAAATCTTATACACTTCTAAAATAACGATGAATGATGGAGGCTATGGCACATTTAGGAGTACATGTCAACTTGCGGACGGTATCACTTATAAAACATCCAAATAGCGCCGAATCCTCATTATCTGACCCCATTCACCGTTATCTCCCTTCCACCAACGTCACCCCCGGCCCGCCCTGCTCCCAAGGCGCGATCCTGAACCCCGCCACATCCTTTCTTCCTCGCAAATAATCGTGGATGCGCTTGCGCAAAATCCCATCCCCTTTCCCGTGAATGATCTCCAACAAATTCAGCCCGGCCGCGAACCCATGGTCCAAAAACCGCTCCACTTCCGCAACGGCTTCTTCACTGCGGAGGCCTCGAAGATCGATATTGTGGGACGAGGGACGTGGGACGTAGGACGTATCGCCGGATTCATCTTCCAGCAACTTCCATCCGCCTGATTTCTTTGCATTACGTCCATCGTCCTTCGTCTTCCGTTCCACGTCCAACGAATCCAGTTTCGCCCTCATTTTCATGCCGTTCACCAACACAAAGCCGGTTTTTCCCGAAATCTCAACCAGCTCTCCCACGGTATCGGTGTCGCGCAGGCGTACCCACATGCCTGGCGCAAGCGGTGTGCCCCGATCAAGGTCCCCCCTCCTTGCCCGGTCCGTCTTCGGATCGGGGAGGGAAGGGCGTTCTGCGCCATCGGGAACGTCATTTGGGGTGGTTCCAGCGGGCGCATGCGATCCGGCGGGCGCATCTGCTGATGCGCCCTTACGGAGCTCCGCCCTCGCTTTTTTGATGGCGTCTTTGGATGCGTTCGCGACGCGGATTTCTTCCACAACACGCTCCACCGTCCGATTCGCCTCCAGAATGATGGATTTCGCCTCTTCCAGGGCTTTGCCCCGGATCTTATCCCGCTCTTTGAACAGGGTTTCCGATTTTTGGCGATAGTCGGATGCGAGTCGCTCGGCGGCCTTCAGTTGCGTGGCTAGCGATTCGGCCCGATCCACCGCCGCTTTCGATGCGGATTCAAGATCCGAAATCAGACTTTCGAGGTGGTTCCGCTTATCACCGATCAATCCGCGAGCTTTGGATGTCAACTCATCCGGAACTCCGATGCGTTGGGCGATCTCGAAGGCGTAACTGCTTCCCGGAATCCCCTTCCGGAATCTGTAGGTGGGCGACAACTGCTCCCGATCAAATTCCATGCTGCCGTTCACCATCCCCGGATGATTGTGCGCGAACACTTTCAATGCTCCATGGTGCGTGGTGACCAGCAATCTCGAGCCACGATCCAGCAGGGTTTCCATCAGCGATTGATACAGAGCCACTCCCTCTTCGGGATCGGTGCCGGATGCGGCTTCATCGATGAGTACCATCGTAGACGGTAGACCGTGTGCCGTAGATCGAATTTCTTTACCGCTCACGACATACGGTCCACTACCTACGGTTAACACATCCCTCATCCAGGCGAGACGGCTGGAAAAGGTGGAAAGGTCGTTTTCGATGGATTGATCGTCGCCCATATCGACCGCCAGGATGTCGACCAGGGGAAAGCCTGATCCATCCGTGGCGGGGATGGCGAATCCGCATTGGGCGAGGATGACGCATAGACCGACGGTCTTCAGCGCTACGGATTTACCACCTGCGTTGGGACCGGTGATGATCAGTCCGCGTTCCTCTTTTCGGAGCTCGAGGTTCAACGGAACGACCTGTGAAATCTGTGCGCCGGGCGCGTCATGGAAAGCTCCTTTCGTCCCCAGGATCGGATTGCGAGCGTTGATCAGTTCGATCTTATCGTCAGTCCTTAGAATGGGAATCACTCCGTTCCAACGGATGGATTGCTGTGCCACGGCCCGCATCCCGTCAAGTTCACCGAGAAGCATCGCGTTGCGTTCCAATGGGTTGCGATGTTCCCGAATCACTCCCGTGAGGATTCGCAACAGGCGTTCTATCTCGCGGAATTCCTCCGATTCAAGCTGACGCACATCATTATTGATGTGAAGGACTTCGGCAGGCTCGAGGTAGACGGTCTGCCCGGTGGCCGATGTGTCGTGAATGAAGCCGCTGATGTGGCGTTTGTGCTCAGCGCGTACGGCGAGGACCATGCGTCCGCCGCGGATGGTCGGTTCGTTCTCACTGAGGATTCCGTCTTTCGCGGCCTGCCTTTGGATGCGGGAGAGCGTGGTTCGGAGGTCGTTCCGGCGCGAGAGGAGGCTTTTCCGGATCTGTTGGAGCTCGGGGGAGGCGTTGTCGCGCACCACACCGGTTTCGGTGAGGATGGCGAGAATGGCGTCTTCGACGGATTTCAGGGGGATGAGGGGGGCGCTCCAGGCACTCAGGGCGGGGCAGGCATCAGTGCGTTGGAAGAGGTAATGGCGGACGCGTCGGGCGGTGAGTGCGATTTTCAGGACGCGAAGGATGGAATCGGCGTCGAGGACGGAGCCTTCGGGTCGGGCTCGGCGGAGGGCGTCGCGGGGGTCGTCGAGATCGGGCAGAGGGAGCGGATCGCCGTGGCGGATCACGGAAATCAGTTCCGAGGTGAGGGTTAGGCGTCGAGTGACGGTGGCGGAATCGGAAGATGGAGCGAGTTGGGCCATCCATTCCTGCGCGATGGCGGATGCGCATAGCCCGGCCGCGGACTCGCGGATGGAGTCGAAGCCGAGTTTGTGGGAGAGGGAAGGAGGGAGAAGGAGCACGGAGATTGGAGTGGAGTGGAGTGACACTGTCCGCAAGTTGCCATTGACTTCAAAATATGCCCTTTTAATGATAAAAACATCGTTTATTAAGTAGTCATCCGTTATACCTGCACAGATTCCACAGATATTTTTCACAGTGTTTTGGGCACTTTCGGGATTGGCGGGCTCAGAATCGGCGATTCTGAAGCGTGTGGTGCAGTTTAGGAGTGAATGGCAACTTGCGGACAGTGTCACTCTACTACTAGTAGAGTACAGTATCTCGGCACCACCCCAGCCCCAAAATTACTAACGGATCTCCCTTTGCCTACTGACAAAAAAAATGGAGATTATGCTGAGCACAATCTCCATTTTTCGCATCGCATTGGGGGGTCTGGCGGTGAGTCACAAAGGTGACTATGAGCGAAGATATGTAGTAAGTATTGGCAAGTGCAAATTTATTTTAAAAATATTTTTACATCACTCAAATTATTTTCCGGTCACCAATTGCAAGGGTATTCCGCCGGTGCTCAAAATCGCGTCATGAAATTTGCGCAGGTCGAATTGCGATCCCATCTCGGCTTCCTGCTGCGCTCGAAGATTGCGGATGTGGATCTCCCCCATTTTGTAGGCCAAGGCTTGTCCCGGCCAGAACGTATACCGAGTGACCTCGCTCCGGATATTGTGCATTGAGAGCGCGGAATTCACAGCCATGTACTCGACGGCTTCGGCTTGTGTCCAGCCATACCAATGAATTCCGGTATCCACCACCAATCGAAGCGCTCTCCACATTTCATAACTGAGGCGGCCAAAATCGCTGTACGGATCGGTGTAGAATCCGACTTCGAGTCCGAGTCGTTCCGAATACAGCGCCCAGCCTTCGGTGTACGCGGTAAATGACATTCCCTGACGGAAAGCCGGTAGGTCAAGCTCTTGGGCCAGAGCGATTTGCAGATGATGTCCCGGCACAGCCTCATGAAAGCTGAGCGCTTCGATTTCATAAATCGGCCGTGAAGGGAGGTCATAGGTGTTCACCGCGTAATTGCCGGCCCGATTGGCTGCGACCGACCCAGGACTGTAATAGGCTGTCGTCATTCGGGGCGCCATGTAAGCCGGGATTTCAATAATACCATAAGGAAGGCGCGGAAGACGACCGAAGAGTCGTGGAAGTTGGCCGTCCATTTTTTTCAGGACAAGCGAGGTACGCATCAGAAGCTCTTCAGGCGTGCGGTTATAGAACTTCGGATCGGTTCGCAGATACTCTAAAAACTCAGCGAAATCGCCATTGAAGCCGGTTTTCCGCATAGCGATTTCCATTTCGGCCCGGATCCTTGCCACCTCCCTCCGACCGATGGCATGCACGGAATCCGGAGAGATGTCGTAGGTGACGTGGTGCCGAACGAGGTATCGGTAGTAGGCTTCGCCACCGGGAACGGATCGGATACCGGGAGTGTCGGATCCGGCTGGGATGTATTCATTCTTGAGGAAATCGAGCAGTTTTCGATATTCGGAGATGACGGATTCGACAAGCAGGCCTTGTTCCGGAGTGAGTGTGCAGATGACTTCACGTGGACTGCAAAGAGTTCTGCCCCATGGACTTTCCTCGGCTAGGTCGGTGATGTGGGCCTCAATGGTGGGGAGATACTGGACGAAGACTTCCTTCGGGCGGACGAGTCCGGCACGGATACCGCGCCGCATGAGAGCGATGTATTCGTCGTTCAGCCGCGGAAAATCGGCCAATTTGACCAAATAAGCGAGGGTATCGCGGCCGATGGGGAGGTTGGCGAACGTGGTGTGGTAATCGAACCAACCGTTCAGAGGAAGAACGAAATATTCATTTTCGAGGAATTCGATTTGGTCTCGCAGGAAGTGGGAAAGGACCAGGGCGGAGAGGCTGTCTGAGGGAGTCAGATTCCGAAGCGATGCTGAGGAGATCCGATTCAGGAAAGAGCGAAGCTGTGGAAGTTGTGCAAGTTGGAAATCCGCAGACACGATTTGCAAACTATCACCCCGATTGAATGACTGTGTGTAAACATGATATTCTTCGAAAATAGCTCGGACGTGCCTAGTTTCCCGATTCAGGGATGAATTGGATTCTGAATCCAGCTTGGATAAGGAAGTGCACGATGTCAGAACTCCGAGAAGCAGAATCAAGTAGCGCATAGTGATCGATGGGTGATTGGATAGACGAAGTTATGCAATTCAAGACACGAGGTGAGTTCCGATCTCCTAATCATGCACCCGAATCCTTGAATCACTGTGAAAAAAATCTGTGAAATCTGTGCCCGACTTCGAAAAAACTATACAATATTCGATGATAGGGATGCCAGTTCAACGATATTTTTAATTAATGGCAACTTGCGGACAGTACAACTTAATATATAACCATCAGCCCCACATCACCCACGTCGCCATCACCATCAGCGCCGCGTGCATCAGCTTCATCACTCTCATATCGGTCTTGTCGTGTAGCCAAACGCCCATGAACGCCCCGACGAACGCCCCCGCCAACAATGGCAGAGCCCTGCCGATGTCCACATATTCCCATAATTGGATGGCTCCTGCCGCGGAGATCACGACGATGGCCAACTCCGAGATGCTGACTGTTCGTCGGTAGGATTGTTTGTACGCCAGATGCATGATGGGAACCATCAACAATCCGCCTCCGATTCCGGCCAGGGTCGCGATGAACCCTCCCGCCAATCCTATGACAGCCAACTCGGATGTCCGAAAGGCTCGGTCTGAATCTAACAAGGGTTTCCCGAGCTGTCGACTGAAAAACGTCTTATACACCAACTGCCCGATGGAGTACACCAACAGAAGGGTAATCAAAATCCGGAAGCTCGGCCCTGTGAAATAAGGACTGGTGGAAATGGTTTTTCCGACAACTGTTCCAACAATTCCGAACGCTCCGGCCACCAATCCCTCCCTCAGAAAAATGCTATCGCGTAAATGATGGCGCAAGCTTCCTCCCAATGAGGACATGAATGTGCAGAAAAGTGAGGTAGCTATGGCCCACAACTCGGGTCGTTCCATTCCGGCCTCAATGAAGATCCAATAAAGTACCGGGGTGAATATCAATCCACCACCGATTCCGAGCATTCCGGCGAGGATTCCTGTGAGAATACCTACGATAAGAAGAATCAGAATGATCAAAAGGTGTACCCGATTCCCATGTAAAACCGTGACATTTCTTGACTGACTCCATAGTCTCCACGGACCATAAAATCAGGTGTGAACAGTGAGAATGCAAAACCCACACCCCATGTATGCACCATGGATTTTGGAATTTCAGCGTAATCGTGACCGATCGTGACTCCTCCCCCATCGCGGAACACATGAAGACCGAATCGGATGGCTTCTTTCCGGTTTTCGTACACCCATGTTCGGATTTCGGAATTGTACCAGATGGCACCGTCTCCGCGGAATCTGTTCAGTGCGAGCCCACGCACATTCAGATCGCTTCCCAAAAACGGCATCAACCAATAAGGAACATCGCCTGAAGCATGCTGCAATCCTAGCCGGCCAGCCAGCACGAACAGATGTCCTACACGGATCGGGACATATTGGCTTGCTTCGGCGTTCAGCAAAAACGCTCCATATGAGTCGGGAAGCAACTTCGGAAGGAACTTCGCCTCAACAAGGGCCTTGTTTCCTCGGATCGGTGCCACTTCCTCGTCACGGTTTTCCCATTGAAGTCCGATTCCGACTCCGATAGTCCATCCTCCATCCACACCTTCGGGACGGTCTTGCCAGAAAGCGCGTCCCAGATTCTCATTAAGAGGATTGTCGAACCCGATTTGCCCGATGAACAAGGCATCCAATTGCGCTCCAGGATAACCTGTTTTGTAAATCGGCAATCTTCCCCGGTACATGAAACCCAAATTCAGGGATTCGAAATAGTTCACATCCGCATTGTAATCATCGGAAACAAACGGCGCATCGGGACCCATTCCGAACCAAGTGGATTCCATGGTGCGGTTCGCGACAACCAGATACTGACTGCGTATGGATCTGATAGACGTACGTTCGTGGAGCAGATTGAGGGCGAAAAAACCTCGGGTCGTCACAATGACCGAAGCCATCTGCATCGCTTTATATGGGCGGTATCCTTCCGAATAATGGAATCTGTTCAACACGCCACCACCCACTATTCCCAAATCCGATGAATATCCCAAAGCCGGCAGGATTCCGAATTTCGTACTGTCAGTTTGAGCGCAAACGGTTGACAGCGAGAGAATTACAACGAGAAGAAATCCAGATTTCATGGGGTAGTTTCAGATTCAGTCCTGAAAATACCCTTCTTCCTTGAGAAAGTTCAGCGTTTCAACACCGTGTCGGAAATGTGGAATCACGATACTTCCACCTACCACAAGAGCCACATTCATCGCATCGATGATTTCGGCGTGCGACCAACCCGTCTTGGCGCACTGCTCCAGATGGTAATCGATGCAGTCGTTGCATCGGAGCACAGCTGAGGCAACCAATCCCAGCAATTCCTTCTGTTTTTCAGACAACGCCCCATCTTTATAGGTGTTCGAATCCAAGTTGAAGAAGCGCTTCACACCAAGATGATCGAGTGCGAAAATCTGCCCATTCAATGCGCTGCGCTTTTCACGAAAAGCTTTCAATCGGTTTGACATGATCCGCTTTAGGTTAAAAATAGCAGGGAGTCAGATGCGTTAAGCATCGACTCCCTGCGTTTGGATGTGATGTTGCCTCTCATAGTAATCGATCACATCATGACTTCCAGGCCTATACTCACGAAACGGGGGAGACCGAGCCGAATCCCCTGAGGGCGTCTGCTCACAATGTAACGCTCATCTGTGAGATTTTTCACAGCCACCGACAAGGAAATTTTTTCAAATTTAGGAACCACCCATATCAGATTCGCATCCAGCACGAAGAACGGATCCAGGCGTCCTTGCTGCCCGTCTGCGGTTGGAACGGTTCGATTCAGCACATCCCCGAATTGTTCTCCGGTGTAATTGGTCGTTAAGCTTGCGGATAGCCGTGCAGGCATTATCAATTTGACGGTCGAATTCATAGTGATTTCCGGAGCGTAAGGTAGTGAATTACCCTTCACATTGACCGTAGTGGAGCCGTTGGTTACAAATCTGTCAGATGAGAACGTGGCGTTGGTGTAGGTCAGTTGTCCGTCAAAACCTACGCCAAAGTCGGAATCTGCGATCTTCAGCCACTCCCCTGATAGAGCGAATTCCATTCCGAAATGCTGCGTGCGACCACCATTGGTGAGACCTGATGCGCCTGTGGAACCCAGTCCACCTGAAGATTCCGAGACCGGAATAATCTGGTTCTCGAAGTTCATGTGAAATAAGGTGGTTTCGAATTTCCACCCTGAAGCCAGACCCCCTCTGTAACCGATTTCGGAATTCCAACTCAGTTCGGCATCCAACTGTTCACTGACTCCGGTCCTGCTGATGGCATCTTTGATCCGGGGTGGCGAAAATCCTCTGTGGATACCCGTGAAAAATGAGTTAGAATCGTTAATTCTATAATTGAATCCGATTCCCGGAATGATTTCCGAAGTCTGATCTTGCGTGGTGAAGTTCACCTCGGCATTGTTCGATCGCAAAATATCCCGCTCATAGGTGAAGTGTTCGTAACGAACCCCTGGGGTCACTGAGAGAGCATCACCCAAGTGAATGCGGGATTGAATGTATCCGCTTTTCGCATGGCCCGTTCTGATTTCATCTTCACGAAGGATTCCTGATGTAGGTCGGGCTACGGTGCCATCAATCCGCTTTTCGAATGCTTTCTCGTACAGATATCGGAATCCCAGATCCACCTCGTTACGGAATCCGAACACATCCAAATCCACACTTAGACGGGGTTCGAAGCCGAGGACCTCGAAGGCGCGATTTCTGTTTCCGGTTCTGTTGAAAAAATAGAGATCACCGAGAGTTCTGACGTAGGTATCGGTTGGACGGAAGGACGTTCTAAAATCCTGTCGCGACCAATCCCTCGTTGTTGTGTATCCGTAAGCTGTTGTCCGCAAACGGATAGCCGGGTTGAAGAAATAATCGTGGGTTGCGCTGAGTGAATATCTACGGATGCTCAGTTGGTCATCGGGAGCTGGATGAGAGAAGTCATAAAGACCCGAGTCATACATCGCTTGTGTAATGCCGACATAAGTGGAATTCGAAATTTCATCATAGACACCGACTTTCACTCCGAGCACAGAATTAGGAGCGAGTACATGCTTGAATTTCGTATTCAGGTCGGTGATCGCGTAATCGAGAATTCCGACACCTTCACCGGACTTGCGTAACAATGAGACTTGATAGCCGGTGTTACCGGAGGTGGTTCCATGAGAGAATCTGCCCACAAAGAACCCGTTCTGCCCACCTCGGATACTCGTCTCTGTCGTCGGAACCGGAGGAGGATTGGCTGTGAGATAATTGATGACTCCGCCGATGGTTTGGGGGCCGAAGAGAATCGAACCGGATCCTTTTAGAACTTCGATCCCACTCATGCGATCGATGGAGGGAGAATAATACAGCTCTGGCTCACCATATGGCCCGAGAGCAACTGGAATTCCATCTTCCAAAATCAGCACCGTTCTGGATCGATCCGGATCCAGGCCACGGATACCGATATTGGCACGCATCCCGATACCTTCCTCATCGACAATATGAAGACCAGCGACTTTTCGAAGCACCTCATTGCCCGAAACCGGATACGTCAAGCGGATAGCGGCACGATTGACGACGGACGCGGAGCCCGGGAGACGGATGAAATGGTCTTGACGGCCGATCACCTCGATTTGAGGCATATCTCGGGTTCTGATGGAGTCGGGTGATTGAGAGAAGAGAAGAGCGGGAAAGAAGCAGATGGCAAGCAGAAACGCTGTTTTCGAAGGTAGATGCATGAGTTTGTTCGCCTTTATTTGGAATGCATCTAAATTATGAACCTTATATTCGAAGTAGCAACTATTATTTTGATTTCGTCTAAATAGGTGACGCGTAGTTTTTTATAGAGTTGTACTGTCCGTATACGCCTCTCTAACGGAATAAAATCGCTAAAAAACGCCCTATTCAGCGATTCTTAACTTGAATTCTTGCGATTTGTGCACAAATTCCACAGATTTTTTTAGGAATCAGTATTTTCGCATAAAATGCTATTAATAATAGATTTACGAAATTTATAAGATATTTTATATAGTTATACTTGCGGACAGCAGAAACCCTTACATTCAATCATGAAAACCCTCATTGTCGGCGGCGGTATCAGCGGTCTTACCCACGCCTGGCACCTCTCCAATTTAGGTCATGACGTGTGCGTCTGGGAATCGCGTTCCGAAGCCGGAGGCGCCATCCGTAGTTCGTTCAAAGAAGGATTCCTCATCGAGGCCGGCCCCAATTCCCTTCAAAACTCCGCCCCACGCATCGGCCAGCTTATTTCCGAGCTAGACCTTGCTTCCGAGCTTCTCACCGCCGACCGTGCCGCCTCACGCCGATACATCTACTTGGATGGCAAGCCTGTACCCACCCCGACATCCCCCATTTCGGCTATCACATCCCCGCTGCTCAGTTTCAGGGCCAAAATGCGCATCTTGCGTGAGCCGTGGGTCCCGAAGCGCACCGATGCGGCGCTTGAATCCCTTGGCGACATGGTTCGCCGACGCCTCGGATCCGAAGCTCTCGAACATCTCATCAATCCGATGGTGGGCGGTATTTATGCCGGCGATCCCGATTCCTTGGCTGTGAAATATGCGTTTCCAAAACTGTGGAATTTGGAACAGGAGTATGGTTCATTCATCAAAGGGGCGTTCCGGAAAAAATCAGCTGGTCCCAAAACCGAGATCATCTCATTCAAAGATGGGCTTCAAACTCTTCCCAATCATATCGCAAGTAAGCTTGGGGATCGGTTTCATGCCCTAACGAGCTTGGAATCCCTTGAGAAAGACGGTTCTCGATTCGTGGCCAACGGGCAGCATTTCGACAAGGTCATCCTAACCTCTCCACCACACGCCTGGAACCTTTCCGGATTTAAATCCGCCGTTCGTCATCTGCATTATGCTCCGATAGTCAGTCTCAGCTTCGGATTCACTAAGGAATCCATTCGTCATCCGATCGACGGCTTCGGAATGCTGATTCCGAAAAAAGAACAACGCAACCTCCTCGGTGTGTTGTTTCCATCAGCCATTTTTCCAGGTCGGGCACCAACCGGACATCATTTATTGACATGCTTCATCGGCGGAAGTCGACAACCCCACTTAACAGAACTCACCGACCAACAACTCATCGATATGACACTTGACGAACTCGGCATCATGCTTGGAGTGAGTGGTACCCCCGTGGTCACACAAATCACTCGGTGGAATACTGCCATTCCTCAATATGGACTTGATTTCGGCGACTTCCTCGATTCTTTGGAATCGGTAGAACGAGATCATCCCGGTCTCCACTTCGCGGGAAATTTCCGAACCGGTATCGGACTCGACAAATGCATCATTGCGGGGGTCTCATGAGCACCATAGCCGTCATAGGATGCGGGTGGCTGGGATTGCCCATCGCCAAGGATCTCGCCGAGCGTGGTTTCAGAGTGATCGGAACGACCACACGGGAGGACCGGATTCCGGAACTCCGCTCGCACAACATCCATGGCAGGATCTATCGAATCGGGGAACCGAATCCGCCAGCCGCATCCATATATGTCATCAATGTTCCACCCAGTGGCTCAACATCTTACTTGGATTCGCTCAGAACGACTGCAGAAGGTTTAGAACCCAAGTCCAATGTCCTTTTCATAAGTACCACATCCGTTTACACCGGACGTCCCGACATATTTCCGGAAACGCAAGTCATCCCGGGAGTGCCCAAGCCCGAGGATTTCACAAGAACATCGAAACACTCCTCCATTCCAATATCCGATCTCATACTGGCTGAAGGTGTGTTTTGGGATGTCAAAAGAAAGCGGCACTCCATATTGAGGTGCGGCGGATTGGTCGGTCCAGACAGGGAACCCGGTCGCTTTCTGGCGGGAAGGAAAAATGTGGCAGATCCCGATGGCTTGGTCTCCATATCACCGCAGGAATTGGTTGTGGAAACCGCCGTGCTGATGATACTGACGGGTGAATGGGGTAAAGTGGTGAACGCGGTAGATCGTGACAGACCGACCCGGCGTGAGTATTACACCAAAGCGGCTCTGGATCTGGGATTGACGCCTCCGGAGTTCACAGAGTAACGATGCGGTACGAGTCAAGAGAAAGAGCATCTATTGGTAAAAAACTGTCCGCAAGTAATCCTCTACTAATAACTCAAATTCTCACATAACTCTATATTTTTTATTGGTTTAAGACTAATTTTTAATTCCTAAAAAAATCTGTGGAAACTGTGCGGAATTCGGTGCTTTTGGGATTTGAAATCGATTACTGGAGCCAATGAGCGGGGGTTTTGCCAGGTTCGAGGGGTATGAAGTGCAACTTGCGGACAGTATAAATAAACTCCTAACCAACACCTCCCCTCCCTACTCCGAAATTTCGACCCACTTCCGTTCTTGATTCTCAAAGCCGTGTGCCGTATCTTTCTCGACTTCACGCTAAACGCACGAAATTTTTTCACAAGTGGATACGATCAGTTTCAAAACCTACTCGGCCAAGCCATCCGACATCACCAAGAAATGGGTGTTGATCGATGCTGAAGGTCAGACCCTTGGCCGCCTCGCCGCCAAAGTCGCTGCCATCCTTCGCGGCAAGACCAAACCCATGTTCACCCCTCACATGGACACCGGCGACAATGTGATTGTCATCAACGCGGAGAAAATCACGTTGTCCGGCAAAAAAATGACCGATAAACAGTATTTCCGCCACACCGGCTATCCTGGTGGCGTGAAACTCGAAACTCCGGCAAGCCTGCTGGCCAAGCACCCAGACCGCCCTGTCATGTTCGCGGTCAAAGGTATGCTTCCCAAAGGCCCTCTCGGGCGCCAGATGCTGCGCAACCTGCGTGTGTACGTGGGTCCAGCCCACCCGCACGAGGCTCAAAACCCTGAAACCATTACGCTCTGATGCAACAGATCAACGCCCTCGGCCGTCGCAAAACCTCCACTGCTCGTGTTTACATGAAACCGGGCAAAGGGATTATCCTCATCAACGACCGCCCGTTCACCGAATACTTCCCTATTCTGGCCCACCAGATCACCGTACTGCAACCATTCACTGTCACTGAGAACGAAGGCAAATTCGATGTCAAAGTGACCGTTTCCGGTGGCGGCATCAGCGGACAAGCAGGAGCCATCATGCTCGGTCTTGCCCGGGCACTCGACAAATTCAATAGCGAGCATCACGGCGCGCTCAAGCTCAACGGCTTGCTTACCCGTGACGACCGCATGGTTGAACGTAAGAAATACGGACAACCCAAAGCGCGTAAGCGTTACCAATTCTCGAAACGTTAATCCACGTTTCGGATACCCCGGGAAGGGCCTTCAATGGCCCTTCTTTTTGTCTGAACCATCCATCCCACATGCGTCGCGATTCGAATGGGGCGTGTCTGCCGAAAGGCGGATCCCTGACGAAGCTGACCGGCGCAGAGGCCTAACAAATCCAAATCCATGGCACAAGCTGTAACGATTGAAGAACTCCTCAAGGCTGGCGCCCACTTCGGCCACCTTACCCGTCGCTGGAATCCGAAAATGCGTGAATTCATCTTCATGCAACGCAACGGAATCCACATCCTCGACCTTAAGAAAACCCACGCACTTCTGCAGGAAACCCTCGACGCCATCGGAAAAGTGGCTCGCAGCGGTAAAAAAATCCTCTTCGTAGGTACCAAGAAGCAAGCGCAAGAGATCATCCGCAATGAAGCTGTGCGCTGCGGCATGCCTTTCGTGACCCACCGTTGGCTCGGAGGCATGCTCACCAACTTCTCGACTGTCCGCAAAAGCATCGCTCGCATGGAGGAAATCTCCAAAATGCGTACCGACGGCACTTACGAGAACATCACCAAGAAAGAACGCCTCATGCTCGACCGTGAGCAAGAGAAACTCGAGCAAGTGCTCGGAGGGATCTCCGGCATCACGCGTCTGCCAGGGGCTCTTTTCGTGGTCGATATCGTTAAAGAAAGCATCGCCATCCAGGAAGCGCAGCGTTTGAACATCCCGATCTTCGCGATCGTGGATACCAACTGCGATCCGGACGTGCCTGATTTCATCATTCCGGCCAACGACGACGCCGCCAAGGCCATCCAATTGATCACCGCGAACGTGGCCGATGCCATCATCGAAGGTGCCGCTGAGCGTGAAGTCTTCGAAGAAGAGCAACTGGCTTTGGAAGCGATGGAAGCCGACAACAAAGGCGATGTCAAACCCGACGAAGCCGGCGGAGAAGAGGGACGCAAACGTCGTCGCCGCACCCGCAAACCCTGATCACCGCTCACCGATTACCGATTATTGATTATGGAAATTTCCGCATCTGATGTGAAACACCTTCGCGACCTTACAGGCGCAGGGATGATGGATTGCAAAAAAGCGTTGACCGAAGCCAACGGCGATATGGAAGCCGCGGTGGAGTATCTTCGCAAGAAAGGTCAGAAAGTGTCTGACCAACGTGCCGACCGCGACGCCAACCAAGGCGTGGTCGTGACTCTGATCTCCGACGACAAGAAGAAAGCTGTCGCCATCGAGCTCAACTGCGAAACCGATTTCGTAGCCCGTAACGAAGATTTCATCGCTACGGCTAACGGCTTTGCCAAAACCGCTTTCGACAACAACATCTCCGATGTCAATACTCTTCGTGCCGCTTCCATGGATGGATTGGCGATCAGCGAACATCTCAAATCGATGGTTGGCAAGATCGGCGAGAAAATCGACATCCGCCGTGTGGTTCTGCTTCAGACCGAAGGCGCCATCCTTTCCTACATCCACCCGGGCAATGCGCTTGCGGTGCTTGTGGATTTCAAAGGCGCCGTTTCCGATGACATCGGAAAAGATGTGGCCATGCAGATCGCGGCGATGAATCCGATCGCTGTCCGCAAAGAGGAAGTGGACGCCACTTTGCTCGAAAAAGAACTCGAGATCGCCAAAGAGCAGCTCATCAACGAAGGCAAGCCTGTCGAGATCGCTGAAAAAGCGGCTCACGGCAAACTCCGCCGTTTCTATGAGGAGCGTGTTCTTTTGGAACAGAAGTTCGTCAAGGATGGTGCGATCACCGTCCGCGAATATCTGGCGAATTCCAAAGCGCCCGATGTGAACCGGTTCACCCGGGTTCAACTTGGCGTTGAATAACCGATTTGCTTAGTTTAAGGCTACCCCAAAAGGGTGGCCTTTTTTTTATTCGTTCACCACATCCATTATGCCCGCATACAAACGCATCCTCCTCAAACTCAGTGGCGAAGCCCTTCTCGGTGAACAAGGACACGGCATCGACGGAAACGTCCTTGAGCAATATGCCGAAGAGATCAAGGCTGCGAATAGCCACGGCATTCAAATCGCCATTGTGATCGGTGGCGGAAACATCTTCCGAGGCGTGAAAGGCGCCACCCAGGGCATGGACCGCGTCCAAGCCGATTACATGGGCATGCTCGCAACGGTCATCAATTCGATGGCCTTGCAAGATGCGCTCGAGCGCAAAGGCGTGCAAACCCGTCTGCTCACCGCCATCCGCATGGAGCAGATCGCCGAGCCGTTCATCCGCCGGCGTGCGGTGCGCCACCTTGAAAAAGGCCGCGTGGTCATTTTTGGAGCCGGAACTGGCAATCCCTACTTCACCACCGATACCGCCGCTTCGCTCCGCGCCATTGAAATCGAAGCGGATGTGATCTTGAAAGGAACCCGTGTGGACGGAATCTTCGACAAGGATCCGGAAAAATATGCGGATGCGGTCAAATTCGAGACCATCACCGGCGATGAAGTGCTGATGAAGCGCTTATCGGTCATGGACCTGACCGCGTTCACCTTATGCCGCGACAACGGCACCCTGATCATCGTGTTCGACATGAATGTTCCGGGTAACTTGACCCGTGTAGTGAACGGCGAAGCGATTGGAACTACGGTGACGTGGTGAGAACAGACGCGTAAAATCCTTAAATTCAGGTAACAAAACGTCATCACGCCATGCTACCAGAACTCAACGAATTTTACGAGAACGCCGAACTCGAAATGTCGGAAGCGATCGACTTCCTCAAACGTGAATTGTCACATTTGCGCGCAGGAAAAGCCAATCCTGCCTTGCTCGACGGCATCCGTGTCGAATACTACGGTTCGCAGACACCTTTGGCGCAGATGTCGAGCGTCACCGCTCCGGAAGCGAGACTTCTGATGGTGCAGCCTTGGGACAAATCCTCCATCGGTGCGATTGAAAAAGCGATCATGGCTTCGGGATTGGGATTGAATCCGATGAACGATGGCCAAGTGATCCGCATCCCTCTTCCGATCCTGTCGGAAGAGCGTCGTATCGATTTGGTGAAACTGGCCAAGCACATGGCTGAAAACGCACGCATTTCAATACGTAACGCCCGTCGCGATGCCAACGACCACGTCAAAAACACCGTCAAGTCGAAATCATTGCCTGAAGATTCCCGCTTCGAAGCGGAAGACCGCATCCAAAAGCTGACCGATTCCTACATCCATCAGGTGGAAGAATTGCTCAAGCACAAGGAAAAAGACATTCTGACGGTCTGATTCCGTGTATTTAGCGGAACTCGAACTCCAGGGCTTCAAAAGCTTCGCGCAGAAGACGCAGATCACCTTCGGTAGCGGAGTCACGGCGATCGTGGGTCCGAACGGATGTGGCAAGTCGAACATCGTGGATGCCCTTCGCTGGGCCCTGGGAGAACAGCGTCCGTCGTTGCTGCGATCCACGGCGATGGCGAACGTGATTTTCAACGGTACCGCGAGCAAAAAACCCTTGGGAATGGCCGAAGTCTCGGTCACCATCCGTAACAACAAGGGCATCCTCCCCACGGAGTTCCGGGATCTGACCATCACTCGGCGTTTGTACCGCAGCGGTGAAAGCGATTATTTGCTGAACAAGGTCCCTTGCCGACTCAAAGACATCGTGGATCTGTTCATGGATACCGGGATGGGATCGAACGCTTATTCCGTGATCGAGCTCAAGATGGTGGAGGAGATCCTCACCGACCGGAACAACGACCGGCGCCGACTCTTCGAAGAAGCGGCCGGGCTCACCAAGTATAAAGAGCGTCGTAAACAGACACTGAAGAAACTCGAAGAGACGCGCACCGATCTTCGCCGCGTGGATGATCTTCTGATGGAGATCCGCAAGAATGTGCGCTCGCTGCAGATTCAGGCCGGTAAAGCCCAGCGCGCCAAAGAATATTCCGAGCAGTTGCGCCGCCTGGACCTCGCGCTCTCCAAGCATGAGTACGATACCATCCGCGCAGAATCGCTACCGTTGATGGAGCGGATCATCCATGCCGAGCAGGAAAAAGACGATCTCTCGCGTGGCACCGAATCGTTGGAGCAGCTTTACACACTCACCAAAGACACGCTCAGCGCCAAAGAGCAGGATGTGATCCACGCCCAGCGCAATGTGAACCGTATCGCCGGCGCCATCCGCGACGCGGAAACCGCGATCACCATCGACACCGGGAAGATCGCCTCCGAAGAAGGCGTGATCAAACAGTTTGAAGACGATGTGGTGCAAAGCGAAGACGAGCTCAACGATTGGAAGCGGGTCCAACTGAGGACCGAAGAGCAGCTCGCCAGCGCTCAGCAGGAATGGGATGCCAGAAACGTGGTGGCAAGCGCTTCTGCGGAGAAACTCGAACGTTCAAAAACGGATGTGGCCCGGATTAGGGAAAGCCTGGATGCCGCCACCCGCGCGTACAACGAGGCAAATCAGGCGATCTCCGCCTTGCAAGCGAAAAAGATCCGGTTGGAATCGCGGATGGAATCGTTGCAGGAGGAAATCGGGAGGCTGAACAGGCAGATCGAGTCGCAAGACTCGGACGTGGTCGGTTTCGCGGAGGAAGAAGCCAAGATCCGATTCGAACTGAAGACGGCCACGGAGAAAAAGGAGCTGGCTGAGGAGCGTCGTGAGGATGCGGTGATCGAGCGGCAGCGGTTCTCCGAGCGGCAGGAAGCGTTGAAAGACCAGTTGCGCGTGGCGAAGAGCGATGTGGACGCGGCGTCGGCGGAAACGGCGATGTTGGAAGGATTGGCGCGTAGCTCGGATGCCTTCCCCGAAAGCGTGAATTTTCTGAGAAGCGACGGCTTGCGGCCGGTATCGGACCTCCTCTCCACAACGTCGGAATTCGCCATAGCCTTGGAATCGGTGCTGGGCGAAGCCGTTCATCTTCTCGTGTCGGATTCGCTCTCCGAGGCGAAATCGGCATTCGGCAGGCTGAGGGAGGCTCGCAAGGGCAAAGCCGGAATCCTGCCTTTGGATACGCTCAGCTCCGATCTGTCCGTGCATCCTCGGTCCCTCTATCATCACGTGCGGTGCGACGCCAAGTTCGACAACGTGAAGAAGTTGCTTCTGGGTCGGGTGGTTCTGGCCACTTCCCTCGACGAAGCCGCATCCCTTGTCGCCGGTCAGCGGCTCAGCGCCGTCACGCTCGATGGCGACGTCATCGAAGCCGAATTCCTGTATCGCGGCGGTTCGAATCATAAGAATGTGGGTCTGCGGGTCGGACTCAAAGACAAACTCGAGACCCTCTCCAAAACGATTGAATCGAACGAGAAGAAGATCCGTGACTTCGAACTTGAATTGGCCGACATCCGCCAGAAATCGGAACGGCTGAATGTCGAGGCCTTGGCCAACGCCGTGAAAGACGCCGATCAGATTGTAAGAGCCCTCGAAAACCGGCATAACGCGCTTCAAGCGCGCAAGAGTGTCTATGAGAAGAATGTGCTGGAGGTCCGGGAGCGGCGCGACCGAGCCACCGATCAGCTCGCCTCATCCAAACATGAGATCGATTCGTTCGAGCCGGAAACCGAGGCTTTGCATGCGAAGCTGGATGCGGCGATCCGCCGCCAAGTGGAGCTGCGTTCCGAGCTTGAGCTCAAGGAAGACGCGCGGCAGAAAGCGCAGCAGGTCTTCAATGAGCATCAGCTGGCCAGTTCACAAGCCGAGAACATCGTCGAGAATCTGAAGAAAGACATCGAACGGGCAACCGTGGCCATGTCCGGCATCCGCAAGCGCCTGGATATCCGCGCTCAAAACGCCCGCGAAAGCAAAGACCGCATCCTGGCGATCAAGCAGAACATCAAAGACCTGAGCGTGACACTTGCCGCACTCAAATCCGAAAAAATCGATGCCGACGGCGTCATGGAGGAATCGGATGACGTGGCGGCCCGGCATCGCGGAAAACTCAATCAGATCGAGACCGATCTGCGCGATATGCGTCGGCGCAAGGAAGTGAATCTGGAACTGGTGCACCATCTCACGATGTCGAAAGAGCGCTACGATCTTCAAGCGAAAACCATTTCCGATCATATCTGGGAAACGTATGGACTGATGATGGACGCCGTGGAAGAGACGATTCCGGAAGATGCCGAAGCCGGCAGCCTTCGCGAAACCATCTCCATGCTTCGTGAGCGGCTCAAGAACATCGGCGAAGTGAATCCTTTGGCCATCGACGAGTACGAAGAGGAGAAGCAGCGCCTGGACCTGTTCGAAACCCAGATCGCGGATCTTGCCGAAGCCGAGGAAAAACTCCTGGCCACCATCGACGAAATCAACACCACGGCTACCACGCTGTTCACCACCACGTTCAACCAGGTGCGCAATAACTTCAAGAAGGTGTTCATCACGCTCTTCGATGAGAACGATGTGTGCGATCTGCTGCTCGACGGTTCGGTGGAAGATCCGCTGGAACAGAAAATCCAGATCGTGGCGAACCCACGTGGAAAGCGACCCAGCAACATCGAACAGTTGTCGGGCGGAGAAAAAACCTTGACCGCTATCGCCCTTCTTTTCGCGATCTACCTTGTGAAACCCTCTCCTTTCTGTATCCTGGATGAGGTGGACGCTCCGCTCGACGATGCCAACATCGAACGGTTCTCCAGCATGATCAAAACATTCAGCACAGACACCCAGTTCATCGTGATCACCCATAACAAGAAGACCATGGAGAACTCTGAAATGCTCTATGGCGTTACCATGCCAGAGATCGGGGTTTCGAAACTCGTGGCAGTGAAGATGGATTAGGACGGGAATCGGGAATCGGTACGTTCACGAAAGCAAATCCCTTCTCGACACCCCACATTTATAATTTAAAATTTAAAATCTCCTCGCATTGGCCAAATCTTTCCTCATACCCAGCATCTACGAATCTCCGGTGATCCGCCAGATCAAAGAGTTCCGTGCCGCGCAAGACGGAATGAAGAAGGATATGCGTCCTGCGGTGCTGGATTTCGGAAGCATCCGATTCCTCATTCCCCGCCATTTCGGATTCTGTTACGGCGTTCAGAACGCGATCGACATCGCCTACAAAACGGTTTTCGAGAATCAAGGAAAGCGGATCTACCTCCTCAGCGAAATGATCCACAACCCGACGGTGAATGAGGATCTGCTGCGCAAAGGCGTCCGGTTTCTGTTCGACACGCACGGTGAGGAGCTGATCTCTTTGGATACCCTCACTTCCGAGGATATCGTGATCGTTCCCGCGTTCGGAACGACCTTGGAGATGCAGGCGCGCTTGAAAGCGAAAGGCATCGATCCGTATCAGTACGACACCACATGTCCGTTCGTGGTCAAAGTGTGGCGCCGTGGTGAGCAACTGGGCAAGAAAGGCCATGCGCTTGTGATTCACGGAAAATATCAGCACGAAGAAACCCGCGCCACGTTTTCACACTCGGCAAAAGACGGTCCGGTGGTGGTGGTCTATAATGTGGACGAGGCACGGATACTGGCCGAATTCATGCTTGGAAAGCGGCCGTACAGCGAGTTCGAGTCTGTGTTCGGACACAAAGCCACGCCGGGATTCGATCCGGTGCATGATTTGGCGAAATTCGGGGTCATCAACCAGACCACCATGCTGGCCACGGAAACCGGCGAAGTGATGGATGTTCTCAAGGAGGCGGCCACAACATTGGGCTACCAGTTCGCCGACACCAGCGACACGTTGTGTTACGCCACGAATGAGAACCAATCGGCAACGTACGGACTCCTTGAAGAGGATGCCGATCTGGCGATCGTTGTGGGCGGTTACAACTCATCGAACACGTTGCATATCGTCGAGCTTCTGGAGAGGAAGTTTCCGACGTACCATATCCGCGACGGCTCGGAGATCGAATCTGCGGCGCGGATACGACATTTCAGCCAGTGGGACAAGCAGATGCATGCCACGGAGGCTTGGTTCCCGACACACCGGAATCCGATCACCATCGCGCTCACCAGCGGCGCCTCCTGCCCTGACGCGCTGGTGGATGAGGTCATCCTCAAGCTGGTCTCTTACACGGAAGGTGCGCGTTCGCTCGAACAAGCGATGGCTCCCTACTTGTTGACGATGTGATAATAAGAGACGGTGCGCGGTTGCGTGGATCGGATGCGCAAATGCAGCGCCGATTCGGTGCGTTCCACTTGGGGAACCACGAAGCCGGTGGAGTCGCGGGTGGTCATCGCATAGGGAACATACGCCGTGAACAGCACTTGAGAGAGTGATCGGCTGTATTCTTCAATCGGAACATCATACTTCACGGTGATGGACGCCGGACTGAACACGACATCCTGATTTCTGGGCTGTCCGCGCACGCGGATCGGAATCCGCGCTTCGCCTTCGGTATATTCGGCCACATCCGCCTCGATTCTGACTTGGTTGTGCGAGAGCTGGAGGATGTAAGGCGCTTCGGCAAGCGGGAGGGTCAGATCGAGCGCATCGCGCACACCGTCGATCTCGCTGCGTTTGGTAGGCCACGACTTGATGGTGTCGATCACGGATCGTGCACCGGCAATCTCCACACTGTCGGGAAACAAACGTGTGGGACCCACCTGATCATACCGGTTCCTGAATTCAATGCTCAACCTGGATTGAATGGGCACTTTTTTCACAATCCGCTCTTCCAAACGAACATTGAGCATGAACGGCTGGACGCGGATCACGGTGAGTCCGTCGGTGGTGCCAATCAGATCGCGAGTGGTGGTGAGCACATCCACTTCGGAGGTTCTCACATCCAACACCATGGTGGGTACGCTTCCCAAAAGATTCATCAACTGCCAACCGGCACCGTTCACGGTCACTTGCACAACCGAGGGAATCGCCTGTTGCAAGGATTGGCCCGTGGGCAACTCGCCGAGCACGACGGGAAGACTGAAATTGACCGTGAATTCACGATCCATGTTCACCATGAACCAGAGTCCGAGCGCCAACATGTACGCCACACCCAAAACCGTCACTTTCTCGCGTTTTGTGAAGTTGGAATTCTCGTCTTTCGGAAGCGATGGTTTCAGCCAGGAGGAGAGTTTATCAACCCAGGACCACAAGTTCCTTAATAATTTCTTCGTTGACTTCGGCATTCAGTTTGGTCAGTATGGAAAATCGTTGCATGTGCACTTCGTGCCGCCATGCGGGGTTCGGAATTCGCACCAACAGGGTGCTTCCGTTGAATTTAAGCTGAACACACTCCGATGCGACACGTTCTCCGACGATTTTCGGAAACATGTGCAGAATGATTCCCCTCTTCATCGCTTTCTTCTGAGGAAAGCGTTCGATGAAGACGTTGAGCAGGTGTTCGAGCGGTTCTGGGTTCTTAGTGGACATCGAACGTAAAATGGCGATGTCGGCCGTTAAAATCCAGAACATTCGTCAACGGTTGTGGATTTGCCGCGGTGATGAAGGTTTGGCCGTTCTGTTCATCCAGCATGGTAAGCAGGGTTCGGATCTTCGACGGGTCCAAGTCGCCGAACACATCATCCAGAAGAAAGATCGGCTGATCTTCGAGATGTTCGGCATAAAAGCGGCGTTGCGCCAGTTTCAGAGCGAATGCGAAGAGCCGATGCTGGCCTTGCGAGCCGAAACGCCTAAGTTCGATGCCATCCAGATAAAAGATCAGATCGTCGCGATGCGGTCCCAGCAAGGTGGTTCCGCGTTCCATCTCCTTGGTTCGTGATGCGGACAGTTTCGCCTTGAAGTCGGCTTCATCCTCAACGGAAGTGCGATATCGGAACGTGGGATGATGCCCCACTCCTGCCATGAACTCATATTCCTGCGCCATGTACGCTTCGAATTCGCTCAGAATCTGTTTTCTTTTGGCGATGATGCGGGTGCCGGTGCGGATGAGGGCATCGTCCCAAGCGTCGAGGCTGTTGCCGATGGGATTTCGATGTAGCGCCCAGCTGATGAGGATCCGGTTCCTTTGACGCACCACGCGGCGGTATTCCATCAGATCCTGCAGATAACCGGCGTTGGCTTGGGAGATGAGCGCGTCGATGAAGCTACGGCGTTCATCGGGGCCTTCGCCGGTGAGTTTGCGGTCTTCCGGACTCAGCACCACGACCGGAACGCGGCCGATCAGATCGGCGAGACGGTCGAGCGGACTCCCGTTCACGAAAAACGTTTTACCCTCGCCGCGGGCGTAGGTACAGGACAGAGAGAATTCCTTGCGGATGGATCCGCCGAACACACCGTTCAGGGAGAACGCGTGATGTCCGTGTTGGGAGACGAATTGATCGGACGCCGTCACAAAACTGCGGCTCATGCACAGATAATGGATGGCGTCGATCGCGTTGGTTTTTCCCGCGCCATTGGGCCCGGAGAGCAGATTCACTCCGGGAGCCCAATCCAAGCTCATTTCCTGATGATTCCGGAAATGATTCAGTTCGATGCGGGAACAGAACACGTCATTCCTCTTCGTCGAGGAGGATATCTTCTTCGGTGTCTTCTTCTCTTCTGGGGTTGGCTTCGTTCACCACCAATGCGCGGTCCATGAACACGGTATTGTTGAGATGCTCGATGGCGGCCAGGGCCTCATCATTGTCTGTCATCTCCACAAACGCATATCCTTTGGAGCGGCGTGTGGCTTTGTCGCGCACGATGAACGAGCGGCTCACACCACCGAAGTGGGCGAACAACTCCTCGAGATCTTGTTTCTTGACCTTCCAGGCCAGATTTCCTACGTAGATATTCATATCAGACGTTGAATGCGTCGCGTCCGAGGAAGATGCTGGCTTCGCCCAGTTGTTCTTCGATTCGGAGCAACTGGTTGTATTTGGCGATCCGATCGGTGCGGCTCATGGAACCGGTTTTGATCTGACCCGCGTTCGTGGCGACGGCGATATCGGCGATGGTCACATCTTCGGTCTCACCCGAGCGATGCGAAATCACTGCGGTATAGCCGGCTTTGTGAGCCATTTCGATGGCATCCAGCGTTTCGGTGAGTGTGCCGATCTGATTCACTTTGATCAGGATCGAGTTGGCCACACCTTGCTCTATACCCTGCGCCAAGCGCTCGGTGTTGGTCACGAACAAGTCGTCGCCCACGAGCTGGACTTTGCTGCCCAGAGACTCTGTAAGGAGCTTCCATCCGTTCCAGTCGTTTTCGTCCATGCCGTCTTCGATGGAGATGATCGGATATTTCGCAGCCCAATCGGCCCAGAAAGCGACCATTTCTTCGGACGTGCGCTTGGAGTTATCGCTCCATTTGAACTCGTACAGACCGGTTTTCTTATTGTAAAATTCGGAAGACGCGGGATCCAAGGCGATCATCACATCATCACCGGGTTTGTAACCGGCTTTCTCAATAGCGATCAGAATCACTTCGAGTGCTTCCTGGTTCGATTTGAGGTTCGGTGCGAAACCGCCCTCATCCCCAACGGAGGTGTTATAACCTCGGCTGGAAAGCACTTTCTTGAGATTGTGAAAGACTTCGCTGCCGATTTTCAACGCGCCAGCGATGCTCACAGCGCCAACCGGAACGATCATGAATTCCTGCAGATCAACGTTGTTGTCGGCATGCGAACCGCCGTTGATGATGTTCATCATGGGCAGGGGAAGCACTTTGGAATTCACTCCGCCGATGTAACGCCACAGCGGCATGCTCAGGCTTTGAGCGGCTGCATCCGCCACGGCCAAGGAAACGCCGAGAATGGCGTTGGCGCCAAGCTTGGATTTGTTCGGTGTGCCGTCGAGCGCGATCAGGTAACTGTCTACATCGATCTGGCTGTACACATCAAAGCCGACCAGTTCGGAGGCGATGGTGTCGTTCACATTATCAACGGCTTTGGAAACGCCTTTGCCCATGTAGGCGGAGGGGTCTTCGTCGCGCAATTCAGCCGCTTCGTGTTCTCCAGTGGAGGCACCTGAGGGTACCGCGGCGCGACCAACAATCCCTGTATCCGTAATCACATCCACTTCAACGGTGGGGTTGCCGCGTGAGTCAAAAATCTGCCGGGCAACAATATCTTCAATGATAGCCATAAAGGTCCTTTACATCTGTTTTTAGGTCCTTGAAGGTACGGCTAAACCGACTGAATTACCACATTCCGCCCAATACCAAGGTGATGACCGGCGTGGCGAAGAACTTCTGTTTCGGAGACCCTTTCACGACTCCATACGCCTGCACTTGCGGGTAGTAATCGACCACGCGAACGGCTTCGAGCACTTGGATGCCTTCCGGATAGTATTGATAGGCGTATCCTATCTTCAGGCTTTGCAGGGCTTTGAAACCTGCGCCGAAATCAGCGTTGAGAGCGAATTGGCCAGCCATGCCTCGGATCCACTCCCCTTGGCCCCATCCCGATAACGCCTCGTTGGGATAGATGATGGGATCACGACCGGGCACCGGACCCGGGTAGAACGTGTTCGGATCGTCGAAAAAGAAGTACGGGATGTCTGCATATTGCGACTGGTTGTAATAGGGGTAGGCGAAGGCGAAGGTGGGTCCAGCCTGACCTGAAACATAAATTCGCAGGTTGTCGGTCACTTGCTCGGCGAAAACCCGCTTTCTGACGCCCGCAAGCATCGGAAACGCCATCACACGGTTCTGCTTGTTGGGAACCACTTGCTGACCGGTAACATACTGGAAACTCTGCTCGGTATCGTCTTTCAAGCCTGCCCATTGTGTTTCGAAAATCAGATCGGTGAACGGGCTGATCGACCGACGGTATTCGGCGCCGATGGCGAATCCGAAATTGTTGATGGAGATGGTGAAAGCCATCGCGTTCTTCAAGCCTTCGGCGAAACCGCTATTGGGTTGTGAGATGGGAAGCAGTTCCGGCTCGCGAGGGGCCTGCGATTTCACCACGTTCACAGCGAACAGTACCAGGAAAATGAAATAAAAATGACGTGAATGCATATCCTGTAAAATACGTTACGATGATTTACGTTCCCTCAGGGTCGGGGGTCCGTATATTATACTCCCCCCATCGATAATATAGAACGAACGCAGATCATTGAACGTATGAGCTTGTCGAGAAAATTCATCGTGTACGGTCCATCCGATACACTCGAACGCATGCCGATCGCTATGGCGGAAAGCAGCAAACCCGTCCATACCTACAAATATACCACCTCCGACACGGAAGAGTCCGTCAATGTCCTGATTTATGCGGACAAGCCGAAGATGCATCAACCCAACATGAGCGTAACCGTGATCATGGAGTACTCGGCGCGCTCACTCAAGATTGATGTGGTAGCCACGGGCGGACGAGTCGCCTTCCGTTCCGCCTTGGTCGAAGAGATTCCACTCAACGAAGTGGTGACCGACCACATCCTCGACTACACCAAGCGTCTCGGCATGACCATTCAGGAAGTTTTTGAAACCGCAGACGTCGAAACCGGCTCCTGACGAGCATTGGACCATTCAGCGGATGCTCACTTGGGGCACCGCTTATTTTTCCGAACGCGACGTGGATTCACCACGCCTGAGTATGGAGTGGTTGCTTGCGGATGCGCTCCATGTGAAACGGCTGGATTTGTACGTTCAATTCGACAGGCCGCTGTCATCGTCCGATCTCACCATCTTGCGTCCTTGGGTGAAGCGAAGAGCCGCCCATGAGCCGCTTCAATACATCACCGGCACGACCGACTTCCACAAGATCCGGGTGAATGTGAACCCGAGTGTGCTCATTCCCCGACCCGAAACCGAAGAGCTGGTCGAACTCATCCTGAGTGAGCATGCCGAAGATATGCGCTTACGCGTGCTGGATATCGGAACCGGATCGGGATGCATCGCGATCGCCTTGAAGAAAGCGCGGCCAAACTGGGAGATAATGGCCATCGACATCAGCGAAGAAGCCTTGGCCACGGCGCGCTTCAACGCCGACATGAACAACGCTGACATCGGGTTCGGCAAAGCCGACTTTCTGACGGGTGAAGGGATGCCCGTCGGCCCTTTCGACCTGATCGTTTCCAACCCTCCGTACATCCACCAAGAAGAAGCCGAGCTGATGCACAAGCAGGTTCTCGACTATGAACCGCACGTGGCTTTATTCTGCGAAGCGGTGAATCTGACCTACGGGCGCTTAGCGGAAATCGCACGTGCCGACCTGCATCCCCATGGGGCACTTTGGGTAGAACTCAACGAGCATCGAAGCGGGTTTGAGGAAGGCGGATTTCCGGCATCGATGGAGGGTCGTTTTTTCCGTGATTCGGCGGGCAAAACGCGGTTCTTGAAGATGTGGATAACTTGTTGAAAAGAAATTCCTTTGCGCCGACCGACCTTCGGCTTTGTAAAAACCTGCGTTAACGAATTGTTATGACGTGTCAATAGGTCCTGCAAAAAAATGTTGAATATTGTTCAACACATTGCGCCACAATGAATAAGGGTGTGTATAACTTTGTGGATAACTCGTCCTTTCCGTCCTGTTTTGCTTGTTGCGAACGTGGAGAAGAATCGGCAATTTAGCCTCTGTGGAAGCAGTCAGTCGATCAGCGTTGTGGATAACCCCTCAACGGCCTCCAATCGAAGGTTTCCGGAATTGGGATTAAAAGGAGCATAACACCTTGGGTAACGAAGCGGCCATTGCGGCTTGGAGTCAGTGCCTCGAAATCATTCGAGACAATATTAATTTTCAGAAGTTCAAGTCATGGTTTGAGCCTATCAAACCGGTGAAGTTGGAGAACAACACCCTCACCATCCAGGTGCCTTCGCAGTTCTGGTATGAGTGGTTGGAAGAGCATTATTACAACATGTTGCGGGCGACCTTGTCGAAGGTCCTTGGACCTGATGGCAAACTGGAGTATTCTATCGTGATGGAGCGGGCGGAAGACACCTTTGGCGGCACTTCTGTGAGAATGCCTCAACGTCCGGTTCCGCCTAGCAAACCTCAAGAGATTTCGGGATATTCGAATTACACGATGGGACCGATCACCAACCCTTTTGTCATTCCCGGCATCCGCAAATCCCGGATCGAATCGAACCTCAACCCGAACTATGTGTTCGAGCGCTACATCGAGGGTGACTGCAACCGTTTGGCCCGTTCCGCGGCCATGGCCATCGCCGAGAACCTGGGCAGCAACTCATTCAATCCGTTCTTCATCTATGGCGGCGTGGGTTTGGGAAAAACGCACCTGATCCAGAGCATCGGTAACAAGATCAAGCAGGATTACGGCGATGAGCGCTCAGTGCTTTACACGTCGTCGGAGAGCTTCACCAATGAATTCGTACATGCCATCCGGAACAACCGATCCAGCGAATTCACGATGTTCTACCGCAACATCGATGTGTTGATCGTGGACGACATCCAGTTCTTCAGCGGAAAAGAAAAAACCCAAGAAGAGTTCTTCCACATTTTCAACGCCTTGCATCAGGATGGCAAGCAGATCATCTTGAGCAGCGACCGTGCGCCCAAAGACGTGCCCGATATCGAAGAGCGCCTCATTTCCCGTTTCAACTGGGGTTTGAGCGCGGATCTGCAGATGCCCGATTTCGAGACCCGCTATGCCATCCTCGAATACAAGGCCCGCGACAACGGCATCGAATTCGATCCCGATATCTTCGAATTCATCGCTTATAATTTCAAGACCAGCATCCGAGACCTGGAAGGCGCCATCATCAAATTGCTGGCCACATCCTCGTTGCAGAAGATCGACAACATCGATCTGGCCATGGCCAAGCGCATTCTCAAAGACATGGTCAAGGAGACCAAACGCCATATCTCGATCGACACCATCCAGACCCAGGTCTGCGATTATTTCGGCATCGACTCCGACAAAGTGCGTGAAAAGACCCGCAAGCAGGAAATCGTGGAAGTGCGCCAGATCGCGATGTATCTGTCGAAGAACATGACCAAGAGCTCGCTCAAAACCATCGGACTCCAGTTCGGTGGCCGCGACCACTCCACCGTGATCCACGCCATCACTTCCGTCGAGGAGCGCATCAAATCCAGTTCCAAGCACGCCAAGTTGATCAAAGACATCCAGCAGAAGATCGAACTATCTGCTTTCTAGTTTTCCGTCTTCCCTTGTCTCTTGTCTCTTGTCTCTTGTCTCTTGTCTCTTGTCTCTTGTCTCTTGTCTCTTGTCTCTTGTCTCTTGTCTCTTCCACCTTGTCTCTCCATGGCTACCATCACCTTAAAATCGATTCGGTTTCATGCCAGGCATGGAGTGCTTCCTCAGGAGAAGGTGGATGGGAATGATTTCGAGGTGGATGTGATCGCCGAATACGACATCCTCAATGCTGCGCAGAGCGATGATTTGACCCACACCTTGGATTACGGCCGGGCGGCGCTCATCGTCGGGGATGTGATGCATGGAAAATCGGTCGACCTGATCGAAACGCTGGTCCATGGCATCGGCGATCGGCTGATGTCGGCCTTCCCTGCGATGCTCGAGCTTACGGTGGTCGTGCGCAAGCTGAAACCGTCGATCGAAGGCCAAGCCGCTTACAGCGAAGTGAGAGAGACATGGCGGATGTGATCATCGCCATCGGGTCGAACCTGGGCGACCGTGAGCGCATGCTCAAAGAGGCGGCCGAGTTTCTGCAGAGTCTTTCCGAAGCGCCTATAAGAGTCTCATCGGCGTATGAGACGGCCCCGATGGGCGCGTCGACCGGAAATTATCTGAATGCCGCGGCGTGGATACGCACCGGGCTAAAGCCTGAGGCGCTGCTTCGGTTGATCAAAGAATGGGAGGTTTGGCAAGGGCGGGATCCGGATGCCGGCCGTTGGACCGACAGGCTGATCGACCTAGACATCATCGATTACGACCGGAGCTATATCGAACAAGCGGAACTGGTGATACCGCATCCTGAATGTCTGAAGCGTCGGTTTGTTTTGGAGCCGATGAGGGAAATCGCCCCGAATTGGGTTCATCCCACCGAAGGCGTGAGAATTGATGATGCGCTGAGTGAATTACCTGAATCAGGCATTCAGAAAGGCGCGGCTTTTTGGTAGTTTATGCCGCGTGAACACATATGATTTTATCGCCATCGAAGGGGTGATCGGAGCCGGAAAAACCACCCTCGCCAAGCTCCTTTCCGAACGGCATCAAGCCCGTTTGGTGCTGGAGGAATTCGAAGACAATCCCTTCCTGCCGCGTTTTTACGAAGACCGCGCTCGGTACGCCTTCCAGACACAGCTCTCCTTCCTGGCCAGCCGGTTCAACCAGCAAAGAAACCTGGCGGCCAAAGACCTGTTCCACGACATGACCGTCTCAGATTATCTGTTCGACAAAGACCGCATCTTCGCCCGCATCAACCTCAACGACGAAGAGATGGCGCTTTATGACCGGATCTACACCATCATGAGCAGCATCGCGACCAAACCCGACCTGGTGATTTTCCTGCAATGCTCCGTGGAAAAGCTAATGGACAACATCTACCGCCGCGGACGCAGCTACGAGCAAGACATCTCTCCCGATTATCTGGCGGAACTCAACGAAGCCTACAACCAGTTCTTCCATCATTACGACCGCAGCCGGCTGCTCATCATCAATGTCAACGACATCGACTTCCTGAACGAGCCGGAACATCTCGATTACATCGAAGACAACATCTTCCGCCAACCCCTGCGCAACCAACGCATCCATCTGTATCCACGCTGATGCTGAAGTTTCTCCTCTACGTCATTCTCTTTTTCGTGCTCATCCGCATGATCGCCCGCTTCTTCATCGGGCGGTTCATCGCCAAGAACATGCCTAAGAACATGAGCGCGCCACCTCCCTCGCCAGGCACTGGCTTCAGTCAGATCAAAGACGCTGAATTCGAAGACATCACCGACAGCAAATGAGGCGAAAGGCATTCGATTGAGCCGTTCAAATTGAATGGTTTTTTCCTTACGTTCATAGCCATACACCAACTTAGGACCTTCACTATGAAGTCGCTGATTGCACTATTCATCATTTCTTTTTTAGCGGTCAACAGCACGAGCGCACAGCCGCAGTCTCCCGCATCCCGAGCCATCAAGAATCTCAATATCGGTGAGACCGTCACCGATCGACTCACTTCGGCCAATGAAGTGCTCGAAGACGGATCTTACGCTCAGCGCTATCTCATCCAACTCACCCAAGGCCAAATCATCCAGATCACGCTTCAAGGCGATGATTTCGACGCCTATCTGATGTTGCAGGAATACAATGGAGCCACTGTGGCTCAAGATGATGATGGAGCCGGCGGAACCGATGCCCGGATCAATTACACCGCACCGAAAGCAGGCTTATATGTCGTGATCGTCAATTCGCTCGGTGAGAAAGAAGAAGGGGAATTCGCCCTGTTCGTGGAGCATAAAGGTGGGGCGACCGCGGCCAAACAGATCACCGTGGGTCAACGTGTGACAGGCATCCTCAATTCCAGTTCGTCCAAAGCCGATGACGACAGTTACTTCGACGCGTACCAGATCCGCGGGGTGCCGAATACCACGATCACCATCACCTATGAATCGGCGGATTTCGATGCCTATCTGAATCTCGGCGTGAACACGAACGGCACGTTCGAAAGCCTAGCAACCGATGATGACGGTGCCGGCGGAACCAATTCGCAGCTCGTGTACACCTTCGCCGATGCACGCACCTATGAAATCCGCGCCAACACATTGTCTGAAGGCGAAACCGGAAGCTACAGCCTGAGCGTGACCTCGGGTGGAAGCGCGCCCTCTTCCAGAGCCACCACCGCCGTGGCAAGGAACGTGATGATCGGACAAACCGTATCCGGTGAGCTGACCTCAGCCTCGGTCAAAATGGACGACGATTCGCATTTTGATGAATACACCATTGTCGGCGAAGCCAACGCCACGGTGAGCATCAGCCTGATGTCGACCGATTTCGACGCATACCTTTTGTTCGGCCGTTCGATCAACGGCAACTTCGAGAGCATCACCACGAACGATGATGGCGACGGTGGAACCAACTCTCTGATCACCTACACCTTCGCCGATGCCGGCACCTACACCATCAGAGCGAACACCATGGGGAGCGATGAGACCGGGAAATACATCCTCAAGGTCACAAGACTGGGAACGTATCGCGCCGCGGCGGTGAATTCACTTCCCGAAACGGGCGTCAACAAGACGGTGAATGGCGAATTGAGCATATCCTCACTGATCCTGCCAGGCGAAACCGCATACTCGAAAGATTACCGCATCCGGGCGGGACGTAACGACAACATCGAGTTCACGCTGGATTCGGACGATTTCGATACCGTTCTGGAACTCTTGGATTCCAACTACAATTCGTTGGAAAAGAATGACGATTACACGGATGGGACCAATTCACAGATCGTGTACCGTTTCGCGGCGGCCGGCACCTATGTGCTGAGAGTCTCCGCATTGGAAAGCGGCGAGACCGGATCCTTCGCGCTGAAAACCCGCAAGCGTTAAACGTCGCGTTTCAGAAAGATGATGGTGATGTCGTCGGATTGCGGCGCATCACCCTGAAACGTTTCGAGGGCGGCCATCAGGTTCTTATGGATGGTATCGATGGATTCGGAAACGTGCGAACGCAGGAAGATCTCCAACAGAGGCTCTTCAAACATATCACCTTTGGCGTTTTCCGCTTCCGTCACGCCATCGGTGTAGAGAAGCAGGATGGATCCCGGTTTCATCACTACGGTTCGTGATTCGAACACCATCGGATGCATGATGCCGACCACAGGTCCGCCGGCCTTGAGTTCGGTGAGCGTACCATCCTGATCGGCGATGTACGGCGGGTTATGCCCCGCGTTCACATACTGAAGCACATGGGTCACAGGATCAAGTACGGCCAGAAACATCGTGACAAACTCGGTGGGACGTGTGTCGTTCGTCACCGCCTTGTTCACCAACTGCATCGCTTTGTCGATATCACTATGCTGAGCGAACTGGGTTCGGAGCGTGGCCCGAAGGGTGGCCATGATGAGTCCGGCACCAACGCCTTTGCCTGACACATCGCCGATCACGAAAGCGAATTTGCCATCATCCAGCGGGATGAAATCATAATAATCGCCACCCACTTCCAAGGCCGGTTTGCTTTGGCCGATGATGCTGTATCCGGGCAGATTCGGCAGATGGCGCGGCCACAGATGACGTTGGATATCACGGGCGAGATTGAGTTGCTCTTCCATCTTCTGCTTTTCCATGAATTCATGGAAAAGACGCTCACGCTCGAGGGAAATCGCCGCCTGATCGGCCAGCCGCTGAAACAACGGGATTTCCGACTCCGGAAACACGTCTCCGCCTTTGTAATTGATGGCTTGAAGCACCCCGATCAGCTTGCCGTCGGCATTCTTCATGGGTACGCAGAGCAGATTCCGGGTGATGAAGCCAGCCCCGGGCACATCCCCGCCGAACCGCGCATCTTTGCTCACATCAGCCACCAACAGCGGTTCGTTATTGGTGGCCACCCATCCTGCGATGCCTTGGTTCATCGGAATTCGGAAACCGGTGATGCGTCCGCTGGCCTCACCAGTCGGAACGCTGATCTCCAATTCCTTCTTTTCGGCATCCAGCAGAAAGAGTGAGCTGGCCTCGGCATCCATCATGGTTTTTGCGGCCTCCATGATGCTTGTCAACAGTCGGTTGAGATCCATTTTCGAATTGATGTGGGCGATCAAATCGAACAGAAGAAGAAGCCGCTCTTGAGGGATGTTGGACATGGCGTTAATGATATGTGTTTTTTTTATCATAGTCTTATGAACTCTATCCGCAAAGCCTTTCATCTGGCAAAAATCGCCTGGATGGTGATCGTAGCCGACAAAGAACTTCTGCTGTATCCCATTTTCAGCGGAATCACTGTGATGCTCCTGCTGAGCGTCAGTTTTCTGCCGATGCTGTTGGCGGAAGGATTCGGCAACGAGGGCATCAGTCTGCTCATTTTCTTCCTGGTTTATCTGGGAGTGACCTTCATCGTTCAGTTTTTCAATGCGGCGTTGGTGAGCAGCGCGTTGGTGCGGCTGAACGGTGGAAATCCGACCTTGAAAACGGGATTCCGCCAAGCATGGCGCCGGGTCGGACTCATCGCCCAATGGTCGCTCATCGCCGCCACGATCGGCATCCTGCTCAACGCGTTTCGCAAACGCGCCGGCGCCTTCGGATCCTTGTTCGGCGGAATTCTGGAGATCGGCTGGAATCTGATCAGTTTCTTCGTGGTTCCGGTACTGATCGTGGAAGGAATCTCTCCTTTGGATGCGCTTCACCGCTCCAAAAACATGCTCAAGAAAACCTGGGGTGAGCAACTCTCGGGCTCGTTCGGCTTCGGGGTGCTCACGTTCGTGTTGGCATTGCCAGCCGGGGTTCTGCTGATCTTGGCGGCGCCCTTATTCAGCTCGAGCGTCATTCCGCTGGTGATCTTGATGACCTACTGCATGGCTTTGGTCCTGTTCATGACCACGATGTCGGGTATCTACCAGGCCGCGCTGTATCTGTATGCGCGCGAAGGGAAAATCACGGGGTATTTCGAGGAATCGGATATCCGCGATGCGTTCGCATCGAATCAGAACCGATAACGGAACCCTGCTCCCATCGGAGTCACGATCGGCTGAAAATACAGGTCCATTTCGCCTGACATGAACGCGACAGCGAAGATGCTGGCCACATTGAGGACGTAATGATTCGTGAGTTGCGGAAGCGGCGCCCGTTTATTGTCGATATACAGATAGATGCTTCCAACCAGTATGGGAGCTCCAATAATGAGCGCTCCGGGTTCGTCCATGTCAGACAATCCAACTAAGGTGGCGAGTGCGCCAATGGGTAACAATATGTAGGAATACTCCCGGCTGTACCCGAAATAGGTCGGTACCGCAGGCATGGCGACACCCGTCACCAAGCCCAAGGCTAAAACGGGAAGCACCTCGTCTTCCCAATCCAGCATTTGCGCTTGTGTCTGTTGAGGTGAAAAAACACCGCATAAAAACACTGTCAGGATGACAATAAGCCCGTTGCGTTGTACTTTCAAAATGGTCACGTTAGAATTTTAAACACTTAACTTTTCCGCAACTATGCTGAATGAATTTAAAAAGTTTGCCATGAAAGGCAACGTGGTGGATATGGCCGTCGGAATCATCATTGGCGGCGCATTTACCGGGGTCGTTCAATCGGTCGTCAAAGACTTGCTGATGCCTCCCCTTGGCCTGCTGGTCGGCAATATCGACTTTTCCGACATCTACATCACCCTTCGCGATGCGACCGAAACCACCGCCGCAGTCACACTCAATCTCGGTCTGTTTGTGAACGCGGTGATCAGCTTCACGATCCTCGCTTTCGCCGTCTTCCTGTTGGTCAAAAACATCAACAAACTGCAGGAACTCACCGACCGCAAAGAGAAGCAGGAAGCCGCCGCTCAAGAAGCCGCGGTCCCCACCACAAAAGAGTGCCCGCGTTGCTACTCCACCATTCCGATCAAGGCCACACGCTGTCCGCACTGCACCTCCGAAATCGGTTGAAAACGCTCACCCTCTTACTGGCATTCGTTTTGGGATGGGGATGCGCAACCGCTCCCCTGCCTGATTCCACCGCGCAGTATTCGGTACTTATCCGCAATGCGACGATCGTTGACGGATCCGGCAACCGCCCCTACACCGGCTCGCTGCTCATCGGCGGCGACACCATCGCTTATGTCGGAAAAAATCCGCTTCGCGATTACCACGCCGATACCGTGATCGACGCCGAGGGCCGTGTGGTCGCACCCGGCTTCATCGATCCGCATGCCCATGGCGACCCGTTCCGCACGCCCGATTTCGAAAATTTCCGGCGGATGGGAGTCACCACCATCGTTCTGGGCATGGATGGAAGCAGCCCCGGCGCCGACGACCCCGACACGTATCTTCGTCGTCTCGATTCTTTGAACACCGGAATATCGGTGCTGATGATGGTGGGACACGGAACCCTGAGCACCCTCTATTCCGCGGACACCACGCAAATGGCGGATGCGATCCGACGGCATTTCGGTGCGGGATACATCGGCCTGAGCACCGGCATCGAATATTATCCTGGATACATGGCCACAATGGATGAGCTCGCGGCGGTGGCCCGACCCGTGGGCGAGGCCGGGAAACGGATCCATTCACATGTGAGGAATGAGGACTCTGGCGCGGTGGAAGCGTCGGTGAGGGAGTTGATCGAGCAAGGGCGCCGCGGGGCTGCCCGGGTGCATGTGAGCCACCTGAAGATCGTGTTCGGGAACGACCCGGCCGAAGCCGAGCCCTTGTTGGCATTGATCCGGAAGGCCGGCGCCACCGCGGATGTGTACCCGTATGTGGCAAGTTACACGGGCATAGGGATCGTCTTCCCCGACTGGGCGATGCCACCCAATGATTTTGCGAGCGTACGGGCGACGCGTCGGGAGGAGTTAGCCGCGTATCTGCGCGAGCGCGTGACCAAGCGCAACGGTCCATCCGCCACCCTGTTCGGCACTGCGCCCTACTCCGGACGCACGCTCCAGCGAGTGGCCGATTCGCTCGGCAAGCCGTTCGAAGACGTGCTTATCGATGATATCGGTCCGCATGGCGCTTCGGCCGCGTATTTCGTCATGAACGATGCGGTGATGCGGCGCCTGCTGATGCATCCGTCCGTGGTGGTTTCCTCCGACGGGAGTCCTACCATGCAACATCCCCGAGGCTATGGCAGCTTCGCGAAAATCATCCGCGCTTATGTCATCGAAGAGCCGCTGCTTACATTGGAAGGCGCCATCCGCAAGATGAGCGGACAAACCGCCGACATCCTCGACCTCACCGACCGCGGCTATCTGCGCGTCGGGTTACGCGCGGATGTGCTTCTGTTCGATCCCTCGAAAATCCGCGATAACGCCACCTTCACCGAACCTCATCGCTTCGCGGAAGGCTTCGACGATGTGTGGATCAACGGGCGCCGATCTCCGTGAGATAAAGCTCGCGCTGCGCCTCGACGAAATCCGCCCGCTGCTTGATGCGATCGCGCTCCAAGCTGTCTTCCGGCTCCAATTGGTGCTCCCAAGCGAATTCCTTGCGTTCCCAGGTGATGCGCCCGTCTTCATGCGCGGTGAAGATGGCGTAACCGGGATTGAATCCGCGCCAGTTACCGCCCCACCAGGCCGCGCTCACGCTCTGGTTGGTCACATACCACACATCGTTCCAACGGAAATCTTCGTTCTGATGGGTGTGCCCCTGCAGAACCACTTTCACTTTGTGCCGCTCAAGGATTTCGCGGAGCGGATTGTTGTCGGAAACGACGAGTCCGCCATAGGCCCGGGCTTCCGGATTTCCGGATAACAGCGGCGAATGACAGAACGCCGCGATATGCATCATCACCACCGTGGGCATGCCTTTGTGCGCACCCAGATCGAAACGCAGCCATTCGAGCTGCTCTTCGCCGATCTTGGGCACATACGACGGACCGCTTTCCGTCTCCACCTGGAAAATCGTATCCAACACCACGAAATGCCAGTTCTTGTGATTGAAACTGTAATAGGGCTGCTTCCAATTCAGCGCATCGAGAATGAGTTTCTTGCCGATGTCGGGATCGTCGACAGTAGTTTTTCGGCGAGACGAGAGTCCGAACACATCATGATTTCCCATGCACGGATACCACGGCATGTCGAGTTTCGAGGCTCCATCCTTCAACAATGCGATCTGATCAAGGTACACGGCCTTATCGGTGTACAGGCCATCGAACACCATGTCTCCGCCCATGAGCACGAGATCGGGTTTGGATGCGAGCGAGTTCACGCTTTTCACGCATTCGGCGAAGCCGAGATGTCCGGCCCGGCGACGTTGCACGTGCGTATCGGTCAGATGCGCGAAAGTGAAAGAGGAGGATGCCGATTGGGATGCGCGCGATGCGCCGATCAGCGGAAGGGTACCGACGCTAAGCGCCAGATTCTTGAGAAATGATCTGCGTTTCATGGCAAGAATGTAAACATCTAAAGTTTATGATGTCTCTTCTGTAATCAATCTTTACATTGTCCCACCATGAAAGACATTCTCCACTTCATCACCGACATCCGCAACACGGGCGCCATCATGCCGAGCTCCCGCTTTTTGGTGGATGCTGCAGTGAACCAACTCAAAGACCATCTGCGACGGAATCCATCCAAGCCCGTTCGAATTTTGGAACTGGGTCCCGGAACCGGCGTTTTCACTCGTGCATTGGTCAATTCGCTTCGCCCGGCAGACATCCTCGATGTGGTGGAACTGAATTCCTCATTCTATAAGATGGTGCACGACCGCTTCCACGGCGGCTCGGTTTCCGTGTACCACATGAGCGTGCTGGATTTCCAAGCGCCCGAGCCTTACGATTTCATCTATTCGAGCATCCCTTACCGCGCTCTACCTTCGAGCATCAGCACCGCAATCTGGAAGAAAAAGCAGCGCTTGGCCAAATTCGACGGAACCATCATCTACTACCGGTATGTGAGTCCGGCGCCGTTGAAACCCTCCTTGGAGCGCGACATGCTCCGACGGTATCTGAGTCGGACGGAAATCATCTGGCGCAACATGCCTCCGGCACAATTGTTCACGCTTCAGATGGATGAAACCACCAGAAGCGGATCTGAGAAGACCAACCGGGTGTTGGATTTGATCCAGCGGTTCGCTCCGTCCACATCCGGATAATGACTCTCGACCAAGGCCCAATACACCTTGCTGTGATCGAAATGGACGGTGTGGCATAACTCGTGGATGATCAAATAATCCCAGATGGTGACAGGACATTTGATCAATCTCCAATTCAGCGAAATATGCTTGTCGCGCGAGCAGGTTCCCCATTTCGTTTTCTGCGACCGGATGAATATCCGATTCCAACGGAAGGGCAAAGTTTTTCCCAATTCCTGCATTCGATCGGTCAACTCGATGGTGGCCAACTGCTTGTAGATGTCGATGAGGATGTCTGAAGTCACCGAAGGGATGGATGGATGCAGCACGATGGTGAACAGGTCGTCGGTTTCATCCCACGACCACTTTTTCCGCCCGGTGGGACCGTTCACCACCCGGACCGGTTTCCACTCACCGCGAAGCAGCAGATGATCGGATTTCGTGGCCAGCGAGGCTTCCATCTCCATCTCCTTGCGCACCAGATCGGCGTGAACGCGCAGCACCCAATCCATGCGTTCTTCCACGAAATGGCGCATATCGCGCTCCGAACAGCGGTACGGGGCCGACACCACGATCTTATCGACCTTCACTCTGAGGCGCAGATTCCTCTGCCCTCTGCGCTTGATCCATTCCACCGGTACAGGAAACCCCATCAGAACATCGTGCTTTGGAACCAGCGGAGGGAATGATCGATCACTTCCTGGAATTCTTTTGGAAGCGTGTCGGGATTGTAGGGATGTGTGGCCCCGAAAGTGTGATCGGCCTTGTCGAGCAGGATCCGGTCTTTCTCCCTCGATACGCATCCTTGATAGAGCCGGTCTGAATCGCGGTAGGATGCGGTTTCATCCAACATCCCGTGAATGAAACAGCAGGGAATGTACAATTGGGTGACAGCGGCCAGCGAAGCCTCGTCGGCTGTGGCGGAAAGAGTGACGATGCTTTGGATGTCGTCTCGCACGTTGGCGCCGACCAGCGCCGTGGTGACGCCTGCTCCATGCGCCACAACACCCACCGGATACATGTTCACCAAGCCGGCGCCCGCGCCGATATCATTGCGTTGGATGGCGTCGAGAACCGTGCCCAGATCGTCGAGTTCCTGCTCGATTCCGGCTTGGGAATGATCGTACGCGACCACCGCGTACCCGCGTTCCGCCATTTCGATGAAGGCGTCGGGGAACGTGCCCCAATCCTTGAAATATCCCTTGCCGTGTAAAAAAACAATGGTTTGCAGAGTGCCATGCGCATTGAACGGAACATAAAGATCGTACGTGATCGGAGTTCCGCTCAGAGAGGGCAGGCTACCTGCGTGCTTTTTTACCGGGACGATTGGCATCGGGTTTTTTGGGTTCGCTGAATGTCAATTTAACCAAAGAACGGAGTTGATTGACTTCTTTTTCCGATAATTTGCGCCACCGGCCGGGACGAATACCCTTCACCGTGAGGCCTGCGTAATCGGAACGGTGAAGATGGCTCACTTCGTGTGTGATGGCTTCCATCATGCGGCGGACCTGGCGATTGCGTCCTTCATGGATGGAAAGACGGATCTGGTTGGGCATTCCGTTGATGCGTTCGATGAAATAGGCCGCGGCGGGACCGTCGTCGAGCGTCACTCCCCGGCGCAGCTCATTGATCTGATCGTCGGTGATGGTGGATCTGGTTTCGACATCATAGCGTTTGCGCACCTCGTAACTCGGGTGCATGAGGCGATGGGCCAGATCGCCGTCGTTGGTCATGAGCAGAACGCCGGTGGTGTTGCGGTCGAGCCGGCCGACGGGGTAAAGTCGCACTTTCTCGACATCCTCCACCAAATCCATCACCGTCTTGCGGCCACGGTCGTCGTCGGTGGTGGTGATGGTGTCTTTCGGCTTGTGAAGCAGGATGTATTGGAAGCCTTCGGGATTGATCACCGCATCGCGGACGGTGACTTTGTCTTTGGGTTGAACGATGGTGCCCAATTCCTTGACCACCTTCCCGTTGATTTTCACCACGCCGGAAGAAATCAGCGTATCGGCTTCACGGCGAGAGCAGATTCCGGAATTGGAGATGTATCGGTTGAGGCGCATGGGAACGTAGGTCGTGGGTGGTAGGTCGTAGGTCGGCGCAAAGCGTGGGGTGCGAAGCGCGAGGTAAAGATACCCTTTAATTCGACCACGCTTCCACCCTTCGCTTCGCTCAGGGCAAGTTCCTCACATTTTCACACTTTCACGTTTCCACATTTTCACGTTATGCCGTATCTTTGTGTCCCTTAGCCCTGGTGGTGAAATTGGTAGACACGCCATCTTGAGGGGGTGGTGCTGGAAACGGCATGCTGGTTCAAGTCCAGTCCAGGGCACACGAAGGCTTGTAAGTCATTGATTTACAAGCCTTTTTTTATGGGTGGTACTCGATTGGGTACCAACATCATCACCGTTTTATCCCTCAGCCTATTCTCCAGATTATCACTGGGTGATTTTTAGGGGAGGTTGCACCCTGACAAACCCCGAAGGCGAGGCGAGTCCGTACGCAACGCTTGTTATGATACCGGCTCAACGTCGCCAATGAGCACGTCTGCCGGTATGCGGAGCTTGGCATTCAATAACCGAATGACCCTCAGCGACATCGCTCGCTTTCCTGACAAAATCTCGCTGGCTCTTGATTTCGATCCGATCAGATCTGCCAGATCCTTCTGCGTCAACCCCAACTGATCCATTCTGAATTTGACCGCTTCCACAGGATCTGGTGAGTCAATCCGGAAATGCGATTTCTCATAATCATCGACCAGGATTCCCAATATTTCCAACTCATCACCTTCGCTAGACCCCGGT
>CAMTWZ010000009.1:0-117464 GCA_947085565.1 uncultured Bacteroidota bacterium | reverse complement strand
GTCCGCCCGCGTGAAAAGCCAAATCCGGGGTTTCGAGATCCACCACATCCCGCAATCCATTCCTCAGGTGATCGAACACCGCGCCCGAGCCTGTGAAACCGTGCAACATGATCAACCGAGGTTTCATGCGGAAAGGAGGGATTTGCGAAGTTTCATCGATGAGTTGGGATCGGTGATGCATTCAATGACAGTGATGCCCGCATCGGAAATCGGGAATCGGAAATCGGTGAGTGAAGAAGCGGAGGTAATGCGCTTGTAATCAACTTTGTAGCCGGCGCAGAGGGCGGCGATGTCGACATCCTGCGGGGTTTCGAAGTAGCGGCGATGGGTTTCCTCGGATTCGTTGAGGGGCAGCATCCGGAAAATCGTCCCTCCTCCGTTGTTGATCACCACCACAACCAAGCGTGAGGGAAGTTCCGAGCGGGTTAACAGGGCATTCAGGTCGTGAATGAAGGCCAGATCGCCCGTGAACAGGACCGCAGGTCGCCCGCTTCCGGCCACGATGCCGCAGGCCGTGGAGGTCACGCCGTCGATCCCCGCCGCGCCCCGGTTCGTGAAGACCCGCATCCCACCGGCAGAGAGGACCGGGTTCCACATCAGGTCTAAATCCCGGATCGGAAAGGAATTCGAGACCACAAGATCCATCCCTTCCGTTTGCGGTAACAGTGCCTGATAGACGTGAAGATCGCTGAAGGACGGTTCGTTGGCCAGGATCGCATCCCGGTTGGACAAATACCGCATCTTGTTTTGCTGCAGGGAGTTAAGCCAGGATGGATCGGCCGGGGTGGCTACCTCGAAATGAAGAGATTCACCCGGTGCGTCGATCCATTCCACATCCGCCGCATCGGGGTTTTGCATCTGTTTTCCATCGAAGAAATGGATCTGCTTCACGCCGGTCGACATCCGCATTTCCGCGCCCTTGCTGACGGGATGATGACCGAATCTCAAGATCAGTTCAGGCTGGATGTCGCGAAGAAAACGGTCTGTGGCTGGAAACACGTGCGATTCAGGGAAGGTTGTGCCATCCAAGGCACCGGGTTCGGCGAAGATGGGAGCGTTGAGCTTGACTGCGAGCTCGGCGATGGCCCGGCCGTACCCTTTGCGGTGGTGCATGGGTCCGGCGAGCAGGATGGGGCGCTGGGTATTTGGTAATGGGTATCTGGTAATGGGTAATTGGTACGAATTCGATAGGGGACTCTTTACCGAGTACCGATTACCGATTACCGAGTACGGAAAGACGAAGTCTTTCCCGGGCTCCAACGGTTTCCGAAAAGCGAAATTCAGGTGCGCCGGTCCGCCGATGTTCGCGATCCTGAGACTTTGCGCCGCCAGCATGCGCAGGCGTTTCACGTCGAGGTCGTCGTGCCGGGGTTCGCCCACTTCATGGAAAAAGAGGGGAGCGTCGGCGAAGATCTTGATCTGATCGAGCGTTTGCGAAGCGCCGATGTTCCGATGAAGTGGCGGCCGATCGGCGCTGAGCACGAGAAGAGGCGTTTCAGAGGCTCGGGCTTCGAGTACGGCCGGATACAGATTGGCCACCGCCGTTCCGGATGTGGTGACCACCGCGGCGGCGCTGCCGGTGGATTTGGAAATCCCAAGCGCATAAAACCCGGCCACGCGCTCATCAATCATCACATGGGTCCGGATTCCGGGATGCGCCGCAAGCGCCAAGGTGAGTGGTGTGGATCTCGATCCAGGAGCGATCACCACGTGGCGCAATCCGCTCAGATACGCGGCATCCGCGAATTGGGAACACCACCAGGTCGCGAGATTCCGATCATCCATGGTTCAGGGCGGTTCGCATCGGCAGGAATTTGATCAGGGTCTCGGTCCATTCGGCTTCTGGGTCGGAATTGGCCACGATTCCGCATCCGGCAAACAGATGCGCGCGATGCGGTTCGATCAATCCGCTGCGGATACCGACGCAGAATTCACCTCGGCCATGGGTGTTGAACCAGCCCAACGGACCCGCGAACCATCCGCGATCCAGATTCTCCAATTCCTGCATGTTCTCCAGAGCGGTGTCGCGTGGGAACCCACCCACGGCGGGAGTAGGATGCAGCGCTTCGAGGATGGTGATCGGCGCGGTCTGTTCCTGCAATTGCGCGGAAATCGGCGTGTACAAGTGCTGCACATTCTTGAACTTGCGCACACTCGGACTCGCCGGATAATTCACATCCTCACTGTACGCTCTTAGTCGCTCACCGATGGCATCGACCACCACTTTGTGCTCGTGAAGATCTTTTTCACTTTGGATGAGCGCTTTCTCGAGGGAAGCATCCTCCGTCGCGGTTTTTCCTCTGAACGTGGAGCCTGCGAGTCCTTCGGTTAGAAGGATGGTGGATCGGAATGAGGCGAGGCGTTCCGGAGATGAACCCACAAAGGCCGCATTCCGATTCAGTTGGAAAAGGAAGGTGTAACAGGTCGGGTACGAGGTGCGCAACATGTTGAGCATGTGCGTGACATTCACGGAACGAGACAAAGGAATGATCACTTCTCTGGCCAACACCACTTTTTTGAAGAGTCCACTCGCGATGCGTTTGGTGGCCAGGTTCACGGATCGCAGGAAATCTGATTTGTGGTCGGTCCAGAGCGAATCATCATCATTGAAACAGGAGCCGTCCATGAGTTCCGAATCAGAACTGTGAAACGCCATGATGTTCCTGACAATCTGTTCGAGACGGTTTTCAATGCGCTGAAACAGACTTTCGTAACTCTCCGAAGGCGCGACTCTATATGTGAGGGTTAGCATGGTGAGCTGTCCGTCTCGGACAATCAGCCACTGGGGAATGACAAACCCTGTGGTACCGAATTCGCGCCAATGATGGCTCTGTGGCTGATTATGAAAGGAGAAACCACCGAGAAAATGGATACCGGACAGACTGTGCTGGAATGCGCTGAACGATACCGTGCGCTCTTTCCAATACTCCATCTGTTTGGCAATGTAGTTGAATCGGTCGGTTTGCTGAGATCGGATGCGAACCACTTGCTCGCCGGCCGCGATCGCCAATTCCTGGTCGGGATGTTCCCAATAATATCTGAAGGAATCGGGTCGCCCGAGGATTTCCAAAGCCGCCAAGGGATCGATTCCTTCCATCGGAAGGGTCAGCGAACAAAGTACCGGGCCTTTCTGAGCTCTGTCGACAACGGAACGTACGCTGTCCTGCAAAAGCGCTGATGACAACGCTTTGCGCACGATTTGAGCGGGAGTGGCCTCCGGAGCCGATAACAAATCCAACGTGACGGACATGCGAATCCTTGTTTTTCTATTTTCAATTTAAATTGAAAACTCGAAAAAACCGAATCCGAAACGAAAATCAGCGGGCGTTGTCCGGCAGATTGTGGGAGTAAGGATGCAGAATCCCTAGATCTTCGGGGTTGAATTCAGCAAGTTGGAAGAAATGATCCCAGGCGTCTTTGCTGTTACCCTGCGAATCAACCCAGTTGATATGGCTTTGTTTGATCAGGCCCACGATACGGTTGGCGTATGCGATACGTTCCTGTTCGTTCGTGATACGAGGTAGGGCTTCGATCATCAGGTCGAGATTGTAGCCGCAGTCGGTGTCTTTGGGTTTTCGGTCAGGTATGAACATAGCTTCAGAAGTTGTGGCAAAGATACCGTAATTTGGGCCATTATGTGGTATAACTCAATTTTAGAAACCATCGGTGGCACACCGCTGATTCGTTTGAACACCGTTACGGAGGGTTTGAGCGCCACCGTATTGGCCAAAGTCGAATATTTCAATCCGGGATCGTCGGTTAAAGACCGAATCGCTTTGAAAATGATCGAAGACGCTGAAAAAGCGGGTCTGATCAAGCCGGGTGGAACCATCATCGAAGGCACATCCGGAAATACCGGAATGGGTATCGCTTTGGCGGCCGCTGTGAAGGGGTATAATTGCATATTCACGACAACGGATAAGCAAAGTCCTGAGAAGATCAACATGTTGCGGGCTTTGGGTGCGGAAGTTCGAGTATGTCCGACCAATGTTGAACCTGAAGATCCGCGCAGTTATTATTCCGTGGCGAAACGACTGGCCAAGGAGATTCCCAACGCCTATTATCCGAATCAGTACGACAATCTGAGCAACCGCCAAGCGCATTATGAAAGCACCGGACCAGAAATCTGGGATCAGACCGATGGCAAGATCACTCATTTCGTGGCAGGGATGGGAACGGGTGGCACTATCAGCGGAACAGCTAAGTTTCTAAAGGAGAAAAATCCGGAGATCAAGGTCATCGGCGTCGACACTTACGGCTCCATCTATAAGAAGCTGTTTGAAACCGGCGAATTCGACAAGTCGCAAGTGGCACCGTATCTCACAGAAGGTATCGGTGAAGACATCATTCCTGCGAACATCGACATGTCTGTGATTGACGAAGTGATTCAAGTCACGGATCGTGACGCGTTCCTCACCACCCGGGCTCTCGCCCGACGCGAAGGCCTCTTCGTTGGCGGCTCATGCGGATCGGCGGCTTGGGGAGCTCTCGAGTTCACACGTAAGAACAATCTGGGTTCGGATGCTCTGATTGTGGTGCTTCTTCCAGATAGCGGAAGCCGCTACGTTTCTAAAATCTATAATGACGACTGGATGCAAGCGAACGGCTTCCTTGACGAAGCCACGACCATGAAAGCCCTGGATCTGCTGAATCGCAAACCGGAGCGCAAGTCCGAGTTGGTAACGGTCGATGTGAACGATACCTTGCGCCAAGCCGTGGTTCTCATGCAGAAAGAAGGGATTTCCCAACTTCCTGTTTCCGATGGCGCCACCTTGGTGGGAAGTCTGACCGAACTGCGGATTCTCAACCGACTACTTGAAAACGCGGCCAATCATGATGCCACCGTTGCCACAGTGATGGATGCGCCGTTTCCGGTCATCACCGGAGATGTCCGCATGGACCACATCAGCAAATTGCTGAATAAAACAGCATCCGCGGTTGTGGTGTTGTTGTCGGAAAACCGCTATGATATCCTCACGCGCAGCGACTTGATGCACGTCCTTTCCCACCTTGAATCGAAAATCGACTGATCATGGAAAATAAGCCCCTCGAAATCGAACTGACCAACGACGAAGCCTCCGGCACGTACTCCAATCTGGTGATGATCACGCATTCGGCCTCCGAGTTCATCCTCGATTTCATCGCCGTGATGCCAGGTTTGCCGAAAGCCAAAGTGGTGAAGCGCCTGATTCTTACTCCCGATCATGCAAAACGCCTTTCCGCCGCGCTGCTCGACAATGTGAAGCGCTATGAAGAGCAGCATGGCCTGATCGACACCAAAGATCGGCCGGATGTTCCGTTCACTTACCGCGGCCCCGTTCCCGAAGCCTGACCCTTATTTCGGGGCCCGCCATACCACGATCAGCGTGGTGACCATGAAAAACATGTGAGGGAAGAGGATGGTCACAATCGGGCTCAGCAATCCCGAATACCCGAAGGGTTCGATGAGTTTCATCATCGCCAGATACAGGAAACTCACGGCCAAGCCGATTCCAAGATGCATCCCGGTTCCACCGTTGAAGCGGATGGAAGCGATGGCGACGCCAAGCATGGTCACGATCAGGATGGACAGGGGATAGGCCAACCGGCCGTAGAATTGGACCAACGGCTGCTCGAGTCCGCCAACACCAACCCTGCGCAGCGATGCGATGTAATCGATCGCATCCGGATAGGTGAGTTGCAGGATTTCGGTGGTGGTTCGAGCCAGATCGCGCGGGTACACCGCCCACGTGGTGTCGATGCGGTCTATACGGGTTCGGCTCACCGTCACCGAATCGAACACCGTACGCTTCACATCATACATAAGCCATTTGCCGGTCGACGATTCGTATCTCATGCGCTGCACTTCGTAGGTTTCAGCGATCTTCTCGCCATCGAAACGGTAGATGAAGATCCGATGCGCGGTGGAATCGATGGGAGAATAGAAATTGATGGTAATCAGCCGATCGGCCGATTCCTGCCTGTAAATGGTGCTGTTTTCGACCCGGTCTGAGCGGGTCATGATGTACTCGCGCTCGAAATTCAGACGTTTGGCCGTGGCCGGAGGGATCACGAATCCGTCGAGCGTGAAAACCATGCCTGCGATCAGGATTCCGAACATCAGGAACGGCCGCTGAATCCGGAACAGACTCACTCCCGAGCCTTTCAATGCCGTCCATTCGTTGCGCTGGGTCATCAGACCCATGATGAGCAAACTCGCTGTGAACACGGCCACGGGAGAGACCAGGCGTATGATTTCAGGGATGTAGGGTACATAATACTCCGACCAGATCACTGGCAATGAAGCGCCGCGATCCGTGAAATCATCGCTGTTCTCGGAATAATCGATGACGATGAAGATGAGGATGAGCAGCAGGAGCACCAAACCGGTGATCATGGTCAGTCGCGAGAGGATGGAGCGGTCGATGCGGGTGGTCATGACCACAGATCCTTGAGTCGGCGTTCACTGCTGATACGGAACAGCAAAATGGCTCCGAGGATGGCCAGAGTCAGATTCCCGAACCACATGCCGACCACGGCGGGGATGATCAGGCGGTCGGCCAGTTTCTCACCTTGGATGATCGAAATCCAATAATACGTGAACAGGATGGTGCTCAACACTGCGTGAAACCCGAGATTCCCTTTGCGGATGAGCATGCCCAGCGGAGCACCTAATAGCACAAAGACGAGGCAGGCGAAGGGGATGGAGAATTTCTTGTGAACTTCGACCAGGAATTGGGCCATGCGCTCATAGCGCCAAAGAACGCCGTTGCCGATACCGTCGATGTTGGCGACCGCGTCTCGGGCGATCTGGGTGGCTTGAAGAGTGGCGTAGCGTTGGTCGTCGATCGTTCCAAGCCGGTTGAGCGCGACATATGGGGTACGGACCGCGGCGCCGGAAGAATCGGCAACGCCGAGCCGGATGGGGGCGGTGATGAGGCTGTCGGGGATTGGAAGATTGCCGCGAAGCGCGGTAAGCGAATGCTGCATCATCATGTTGTTCAAGTCGTGCCGGATGATGGCGTGGAGAGAATCTCTGACCACAAGCATGGCTTGGGCCGACATCGTTCGGTCGTCTCGGCTTCGGATATCCGGATTGGTTCGCGAAAATTGCAGATCCGATAAATCGAATCGGATCAGATAGTGCCCGAATCCGGTTTCCTCCACACGAAGCACATCCGCCATGGGGGTGCTCAGATAGCGGAACACCATCCCTTCATGCAGATTCAGTTCCAGTAGCGAAGACGATTCAACCGCGCTTAATATTCCCCATGATGCCGTGATGATGGCCTGCTCGCGGTTTTCAGTGGGGTCTTGGAAGATGGTGATGTCGAACAAGGTATCCGCGTTCTCAGAAATCCGTTTCGTATGGAAGGTGTATCCGGCGATTCCGTCGTAAAAGATGTTCGGTTTCAGATCGAATCCCGGCTTTTTCATCCGGATGTCGATGAACAGCGATTTCGCCTTGAAATTCGCCTCGGGAAGCACTGAATTGCTGAACCAGACCAGGAATACGCTCAGCGCGAAGGCGAGGGTCATCACCGGAGACATCAGTTTCCAAGGGGATATCCCCGCGGCTTTGACCGCGGTGAGCTCGTTCTGCTCGGAAAACTGTCCGAATGCGATCAATGTGGCCACCAGAACCGACATCGGCACAGCCAAGACCACCATCGACGGTATCTGCATCAGAATCAACTCCAGAATCACAGGGATGGCAAGCCCTTTGCCCACGATCTTATCCAGATACAGGATCAGGAACTGCATCAGCAACAGGAACAGGATGGTGGCCAGACAGAAGAAGAACGGCCCCAAATGGCGCCTTATCACATCTATCTGCAGTGCATTGAATCTCATTTGCTAAATATATCCCTAACTACGTTGCCCAAGTGCCGGAAAATCGTGAAATTAGAGGCGCACAACCAAGACCCTGCCTATTGACGCTACGCTACTGAATTCCGCTTAACGCTAAACGTCTGTTTTTCTGCCTTACACGTCTTCCCATACCTTCTGGCTCGGTTGTGCGTGGTTCCTGCTCATGCTTGGAACCGCTCCGGATGCCTACGCCCAAGATTCGACTAAGGTCGTGCAGATCCGTGGTCCGCAATTCTCCCACACTCCACCTATCGGCGCGCGAAAACGATCGCCTCTGGCCGAACTGCGCACGAATGACGATAAAACAACGGTCACTCGCGATTCCACCGGCCGATTCATCGTCATAAGGGATGTGTTCGGTCGCCGGATAGGAACCCCGGCCCAATATTCGTTCGAGTCCTACGCCCAAGCCAAACTTGCCGCGGCCACGCAAGACAACTGGCAGAAACTCGTTCAAGAGGCCCGCCGCCGGAATGAAACCCAACGCGGACTGCTCGATTTCAAAGTGAATATTCCCGGCGGACAGCGTTCCGCATTCACCACCATTTTCGGGAAACCCGAAGTGAATCTGCGGGTCACCGGTCAAGCGAACATGAACATCGGGGCTTCGATTCAGGAAACCCGGGATCCGGCGGTTCCGCCCGACCAGCAGAAACGCGTCGATCCCACCTTCGAGCAGAATCTCAAACTCAATATCCAAGGCACCATCGGCGATAAACTCACCATCCGTACCGATTGGGATACCGAGCGTTCCTTCAATTATCAGAACCAGCTCAAGATCGCTTACAAGGGCTACGAAGACGAGATCATCCAATCGATCGAGCTTGGAAACGTGAGCATGGATACAGGTAACACCCTCGTGCGTGGTGGCGGAGCCCTGTTCGGGATCAAATCCAGCGCGAAAATGGGTCCGTTAGAGCTCACAGGCATTCTCTCGCAACAGGAAGGCCGCGGCGGTTCGCAAAACCTCACCGGCGGGGCGCAGGAGACCCGCATCGATCTGCGTCCCAACGCATACGACAGCGATCGACACTTTTTCATCGATTTCTTCGCTCTGCAGGAATTCGAGCGCAACATGAGCGATCCCACATTTATCCGCCGGCTGTTCAGCATGGTGAATGTGGAGGTTTGGGTCCAGAACGAGACGTTGGCCCCCATGCAAGGCCAGCGTACCGCCGCGGCGTTGCTTGGCTTGGGCGTCGTCGGTTCGGCCGGCAGTTACCAGGCACCGAACGAAGCCAACGACAGTTTCAATCCGTCGCAATTCGAGCCGTTCCGGGATCCGTCGATCGGAATCAGTGCGACCGACTTCGGCGTTCAACCGGATGAATTCGCGGATGGATTCTTCGTTCCGCTGCGTCCCGGTCAGGATTACGAACTCGACGAAAACCTCGGGATCATTTCCTTACGTCAGCGCCTGAATCCTCGCCAAGCCCTCGCGATCTCTTACTCCTATCGGAATCAGAACAATCAGATCATCTATGTGGGGGATGTGAACCTGGGCGATAACTCACGGTTGTTTCTGAAGCTGCTTCGTCCGTCCAGTTACACACCGTCTTCCGCATCTTGGCCGCTCACGCTTCGCAATGTCTATTCTTTGGGAACAAGCAATGTCTCGCGCGACAATCTGCACTTGGATGTGTACTTCGCGCAAGGAACCGTGGAACAGACCAACTTCCCGGGCTTGGGCAATATCCTTCTGCGCGACCTGGGACTCGACCGTGTCGGATCCCAAGGTCAGCTCGGCTCCGACAACCAACTCGATTTCGGCACCGGAACGCTCAATCCGCGCGACGGGCGCATCATGTTCCCCTATCTGGAACCTTTCGGTCAACGGATCATCGATGTGATCCAAGCCAGTTCGCTCAGTGATGCCGACAAAGCGACCGCCATCAGCCAATATGCATTCCGGAATCTGTACACCAGCACCCAATCGAACGCATCGAATTTCTCGCAGAACAATCTCTACCGCATCAAAGGCACCAACAAAGGCGGCGTATCCGACAGTTATTTCCTCGGCATGGCGTTGGTCCAAGGCTCGGTTAGGGTCACCGCCAACGGCCGCACCTTGAACGAAGGCGTCGATTATCAAGTCGATTATTCGCTCGGCAACATCACCATCACCAATCGCGCGTTTCTGGCTCCCGGACAGGAGATCAAAATCGATTACGAGAGCAACAACGTCTTCAAGATCCAGCAGACCACGTTCGCCGGATTGAGGGCCCAGTACAATGTGAATCCGGAAGTGACGTTCGGGTCCACCATCTTCACCCAGAAAGACCGACCATTGCAAGACAAGATTCCCATCGGGGATGAACCCATCAACAATACTGTGATCGGTTTCGATGCGAAAGGCAGATGGGACACGCCTTGGCTCACCCGAGCCATCGACAGGGTTCCGCTGCTTCAGACCAAAACCATGTCGAATATCTCGTTCACTGGCGAATTCGCGCAGATCCATCCGGGTGTGGCTCAGACGAACGCCGTGTCTGACGCCGTACGCCGAGGCATCCTCTATGGCGATGAGGAGCGAGGAGTGTCTTTCATCGATGAATTCGAGGGAAGCAAGACCTCGATCAGTTTCATGAGTCCGGGAAGATGGAAACTCGCTACCGCGCCGGATGCCATTCCCGGCGTGGATCCCCAATGCTACGGCAATTTGGCTTCACCGAACAACTGCGGCGCCGACCAAGGCATCCCAAGTCGGATCCTGCGCACCGATCATCGTTCCAATTTCACATGGTACACAGTTCCCATCAGCCTGGGACGGATCACCGGCGCGTCGAGAACGGTCGAATCGTTGCCTATCGCTGTCACCGATGTTTTTCCCGACCGCGATGTTCTGCGCCAAGACAACATCCTCCAGACGCTGGATGTGTGGTACGACCCGACCTCCCGCGGACCATACAACTACAATATGGATTTGCGCAATCTGCTGGAAAACCGGCCGAACGACACCTGGGGTGGCATGACGGCCGTGATTCCGAGCGGGTTAGACGATCTGACCCAGAACAACATCGAGTTTCTTGAATTCTGGGTGATGGCCATTCTTCCCGACGGAAAATCGCCGACCATGCAGGATGTGGCCGATTATTCCGGAAAACTTTACTTCGATGTGGGCGTGATTTCCGAAGACGTGATCCCCAACAACCTGAACAACAGTGAAGATGGTATCGCCGAGCGTTCAGGAAATCTCAAACCCGACCAATTCGGTAGGTCGTATGTGTACAACAACATTCCCGATTTGGATGGCCAGTTCAGCCAGGAAACCATCGGTCTGGAAGATGCGGGTCTGGATGGGGCTCTGAACAAGAACGGCATCGACGGAACCGGCGAGGATGTGCTCTTCAACCAGTTTCTTCAGCAGATGGCGATCTTGTATGCCGATAAGCCGGATATGCTGGCTCGCATCCAGGCCGATCCGTCGAATGATGATTACATCTATTTCGACAGCAATGCGATGAGCGACCAACCTCTGCATAAGCGGTTTCATCGGTTGTACGCCTATACCGAAGGGAACGCGATTTCCAAGAACGACAGCCGAGCCATCACGAACCGTCCCGATTCCGAAGGCTTGCTGAACGGTGCGGTGGTGAATCTGGAAAACACCTATTTCCAATATGAATTCTCTTTCAATCCGGCCGATACCTCCTCCCTGAAAATCGGCAGCCAGTATATCATCGACAAAGTGGATGGCGGCCAGCAATACAACACCTGGTATCAGGTGCGTATTCCGCTGCGTGATTTCACCCGCGCGGTGGGCGGCATCGAAAACCTGCAGCGTGTGAGCCATATCCGGATGTGGATGTCGGGCTACCGCCAGCCGTTCACGATGCGTTTCGCAACGCTTGAGCTCGTCGGAAACCAATGGCGGAAAGACCCCTTGGTGAGCACCATCAATAGTCCGAGCACGGTGTTCGAAGTGTCTACCATCAACATCGAAGAGAATTCGAACCGCCGCCCGATACCTTACCGGATACCGAACGGCGCGATCCGCTCCATCCAGCGCGGACAGCAGCAGGACGTGCTCGCCAATGAGCAATCGCTGGCGCTGAAAGTGGAATCTTTGCCTCGGGGCGACATCCGGATGATCAAGCGGAGTTATCCGCTGGGCTTGAACCTGACGAATTACACCAATATGCGGATGTTCGTTCACGGCGAAGGCTACCGTGAACGCAAAGATATCGAATTGGTGGTGCGATTGGGAAGCGATCTGATTAACAACTACTACGAATACCGCCAGCCGCTTACCCCGAGCGATACGCTGTATCCGTACAACTCCGCCCGCGACCGGGTGTCGAATTCGGAGGATTCCGACCAGGTCTGGTTGCCCGATGAGAACGGCATGAACCTGATCCTTTCCACCATGAACACCCTCAAACAGGCACGGAACCTGGCGGGGTTCAATCCGACCGAGACCTTCGAATCTTCCGATCCGAACATCTTGCGTGGAGCGCCTCCGGGAACGGTGATCGCCATCCGCGGAGAGCCGGCGCTCAACAGAATCACGGAAATCGGAATCGGAATTCGGAATCCGGACGAAGCGGGCCGAGGCGTGCCCTCGCTCGATGCCGAGGTCTGGGTGAACGAAATGCGTGTCTCCGGTTTCGAGGATCAATCGGGATGGGCCGCGAATCTGCGAACCCAGCTCACCCTTGCGGATTTCGCCACCATCAACGCCGCCTATAACCGCTCCACGGACGGATTCGGAAGCCTGGATTCGAAACTCGGTGAAAGGAACCAGTTCGACCAGGCCTCTTTCGATGTGAGTACCACGCTCAATCTGCATCGATTCATTCCCGACCGATACGGGTGGAACATCCCGCTGAGTCTTTCTGCTCGGCAGAGCCTGCGAACACCGAGATATCTGCCGCGTCAGGGCGATCTCACCTTCGATTCGTTCCGTCAAGCGGTTCTTGCGTCCGATTCATTGACCAACGCCGAAAAAGACGCCGAAATCAACCGTCAGCTTCGCGAAATCCAGGATTATTCGGAAAGCTACAGTTTCAATCTCACGAACATTTCGAAGCGGTTCTCCCAAAGCAAACTCGGTAAGCTCACACTCGACAATACCCGCTTCAGTTATGTGTATAACACCGCCTCGCGCCGCGATTTCCAGGTACTCAGCAACGACAACTGGAATTACACCACCAGTGTGAACTATCAGTTGAGCAACCGGAATGTCAAGACCGTGAAACCGTTCTACTGGCTGGATGAGGTTCCATTGCTGGGTATGCTTTCCGGTGCCGAGTTCGCCTATCTGCCTGCATCGGTGAACGCTTCGGGAACACTGAACCGGACCTATTCAGACACCGAGCGCCGTGCCTTCAATAACACACCCAGTGTGATCAGCCAGAACCATGCCTTTCGGTACAACAGCGCCTTCGGATTCAATTACAATGTCATGCCGACGGTCGCCCTCACCTTCGGGAACACCATCAGCGACGACCTCACCATCCTGGCGCAGGATTCTATACCCGGAACAAACCGTTTCGCACTCAAAGATTCCTACTCCGTGATTTCGAACGTGTTCAAAGCCGATTCTCTGCGTCCGCGACGCAGCGATTACGCTGAGAATTACTCCATGAGCTGGCGGCCACGCATCAACCGGTTCCCGTCGCTGTCATGGCTCACGTACAGCTCGAGCTATCGAGGCGGTTTCCGTTGGCAGAATACTCCGCTGGGATCGAACCGCGGTGCGAACATCCAAAACCAGTACCAGATCGATAACAACCCGGGTATCCGTGTGCAGGATCTGATGAAGAAAATGGATTGGTACGATGCGATGCTCAAGGCCGACGATGCCGAACGCCGCACCCGCGAATCCGAGCGCACCCGTTTGCGCCAGCAAAGGGATAGAGAGAAAGCGGCCAAGAAAGCCGCGGCGGAATCTCTACCGGCGACAACCGCGCCCGGAACTCTGCCCCAACCTGCTCAAGCGGTGGGGCGTGGTGGCGCGCCTCCGGCACAAGCCAACGCCCAACCCGTTGCCAAAACAAAACGCAGTTTCAGCGAGCAACTCAAGTTCTGGTCGCGCAGAAGTCTGTTGGCAAGCACCAGTTTCCAGAGCCTAGATGTGACCTGGAGTCATACCGTGGGATCAGCCCAGGCCGGGTACACCGGAAATTCCAGCCTGTGGGATATGTTCGGAAACGAAAAAGATGCGGCGTTCTCACCCGGCATTGGCTACCGTATCGGACTCAACGGCAAGATTCCGAACAGCCAGCTCATCCGTAGCCGGAATTCGAACGTGATCATCCCCTTGTCGCAAGCCTCGAATGTGCAAGACAACATTTCGCTTCGTTCGGTGATGCAACCCACACGCGATATTTCAGTGAATCTGGACTGGAATCTCACCTTTGACGACAATACCACAAACACTCTGAACGCCGGTGTTTCCGACATCACCTCGCTGCGTTCGCAGAACGGAAATGTGGCGGCCACTGTCTGGGTCTTCGGCAACGGCTATAAAGAACTGTTTCGCAGACAGCTCGGAACGGCGTTCGACGATATCGGATCGACCACGGGCGTATCCGATGCCAACGGGAACCAGGATGGTAAAACAGTTCTCGGAAGCAGATCGTTGATGGATGATTTCCGCAAATCCTATCTCGGAAAATCAGGTAACACCGCTCTGGGTTCGAAAGGGTTCATTCCGATGCCGCTTCCGAACTGGAGAATCACCTGGTCCGGTTTGGAGAAATACATCCCTTGGGCGGCCGATTACATCCAGCGTGTCACTATTTCTCACACGTATGTGGGTCGCTACCAGATGGGATGGGTGTACAATCCGGATGCAGGAACCGAACAGCAACGTCAGCTCGGTTTGTACCGTATCACCGATGAGCGCCCAGAGTACAGTCCGAACAGCATCAATCTGACGCAGAATTTCAATCCGCTGATCGGGTTGCAACTATCGTGGAAAAACGGCCTCACCACCGACATCCAGTACGCCAGTTCTACTGTAACCTCGTTCAGCCTGTCGAACACCACGGTGACCGAGAAGATCTCGAACGGCCTCAAATTCACCGCCCGCTACAACAAGCGCGGGTTCCAGTTGCCTTTCTTTCCGAGGTTGCAGAACACGTTTAACGCCAGCTTGGGCATCAACTACATCGAAGACCTGACCAACACCTACCGGTTGAACAGCGATCTGCAGGATGTGCTGAATGCGCCGCCTGCGAGCCTTGTCAAAGATGTGAACCTGTACAATCCTGGAAAACCGAACGAGAGGGGCAATATCCGGATCCAAGTCACTCCGCTCATCGGTTATCAGTTCTCTCAGACCGTGCAGATGAACTTCGAGTACCGCTACGACCGACTCATCCCGAAATCGACCGGCGTCTTTCCACGCACGAACCAGGACTTCAGGCTGAATATCGTGGTTTCCATCCGTAGCTGATCAGTAGAACAAAGGCGATCAGTCCGCCAATCAGCCAATCTCCAAAGCGGACATACAGCGTGATGCGGTCATATACGGGAAGGTCGATATGGGCCGAAGTCCGTGTCCAATACTCGGTGCGGTATGGAACCGATCCGTCGGGAAGGATGACTCCGCTGATGCCGTTGTTCGCGCTTCGCGCCACGGTCCTGCGAGTCTCGATGGCCCGTAAGCGGGCGAACGCGAAATGCTGCTCGTGGCCACTGCTGTCGCCCCACCAACCGTCGTTGGTGATGATGCCCACAATTCCGGCTCCTTCGTTCACCTGGCGGCGCACCCAATCCGGAAAGACCGAATCGTAGCACACCAAGCCGGTGACGAGCAACCCTCCGACCTTCAGATTCGCCGATTCGCGACCCTTGCCATAGCCCATGAGTCCGGTCCAATCCACGAACGGCATCAACCAAGCCAATTCCCTCACGAAAGGGAACCGCTCCACGATGGGAACCAGTTTCCGCTTGCCGTACACCTGCATACCGCCATCGGGTTGCCAGGCGATTCCAGCATTGTACATCGTGAATGGAACGCCGGACGAAGTCAATCGATAGGGGATGGGTGCGGATTCCACGCTCTCGAACGCTTTGAAGTACGTGCCGCCTCCGATGATCGTGCTACTCCAGACCGATGCTTTCAGCATGATTCCGGGATTCGGATACCGGTTCGGATCGGAATAGATCCATCCCTCCACAGCATTCTCAGGCCAAAGAACGAGCAACGTCTGTTCGGTGACGCCGCGGTCAGACATCGTCAGAATGCTGTCCAGAATCTCCGCATCCGATCCGAATTCCTCATAGGGCGAATACGAATCGATGTTCGGCTGTACAATGAGGGTCGGAAGCGTGCCGACCGCGGATTCCCGGATCACCGAAAACATCACCAAGGATACGACGACAGGTAGCAGCATCAAGGAGATCGGGGCCAGGGAAGATTTCCATCCCGACTGCATCACCTTTCGGCTTACGAACACGCCGGCGATCACCCAGGCGGAGATTCCCATCACGCCGACCACTTCGATCACCTGGATCACCGCGATCGCATTACTGAACGCGTTCCCGAGGGTGAGCCAAGGCCAAGCCAGATCCCATTGGTGATGGATCCATTCGAAGCCTATCCATAATGCAGTAAAAAGCGACGCGTTTTGCCAGATCGTATGCCCGGGTTTGCGCAGGCGATGATACACGCCGAACGGGATGCTCATCACTACGGCATTGGCCATGATCGCCGCCGTGCCGCCTCCCACCGTCGCGATAGTTAGCCAATAAGTGCCCAAGATGTTCCACACGAGCAAACCCGGATATACGCGCATCATCGCGGCGCGGGCGTTCGAGCTCTGCTCAGCGATTCCGATCAGCAAATGGAACGCGGGAATCAGCAACAGAGCGAACGCGCTGGGCATGGGCGGAAACGCCGCGGCGGCAAGACAGCCCGCAAGAATGGAACGCATCCACCAGGTCATTCGGCGTACTCCAATCCGGCAACGACCAGCACGAATTCCCCTTTGATCGATTCCCGTTTCGAGAAATCGCTATGCAATGTGTTCAAATCGGCTCGTTTCACTTCTTCGAATTTCTTGGTCAGTTCGCGTCCCACGCAAGCCAAACGGTTTTCGCCGAGGGTGGCGGAAAGTTCGGCGAGCAATTTTACGATTCGAAACGGACTTTCGAAAAAAATCATGGTGCGTGTTTCGTTCTGAAGGGCTTTGAGACGGGTCTGACGCCCTTTTTTAGGCGGGAGGAAGCCTTCGAAGACGAACCGGTCGCAGGGGAGTCCGCTAGCGACCAAGGCCGTGATCGCCGCCGAAGGACCCGGAATCGCGCAGACGGTATGGCCGGCAAGATGCGCCGCGCGCGTGGCAAGAAAGCCCGGATCCGAAATTCCGGGGGTGCCCGCATCCGATACCAGGGCCACATCCGTACCGGTATCTAATCTGCGGATTACGTCTTGTACCTTGTCGTGCTCGTTGTGCAGATGGAAACTCGACATCGGTGTCTTGATGCCGAAATGGTGAAGCAGGAATCCTGAAGTACGGGTATCTTCACAGAACAGATGAGCTACGGCGCCGGCCACTTCAACGGCTCGGGGTGACCAGTCTGACAGATTGCCGATGGGTGTGGCGATGAGATAAAGCGTTGCCAATTTGACAGATAGAGGGGTTGTGGCACAATCTGTGCCGTTTTAATTCAAAAAAAAATGTACGCATGAAACCGACTGTTCCAACAGGCATCCATCATATTACCCTCCGCGTGAACGACATCAAGCGAGCCGACGCTTTTTACTCGAACGTGCTCGGATTCACCCTTGAACGCAAAATGGGTCAGAGCATGTCGGTGTTCCGGATCGGAACAGACACCCTGGTCTTGGTGGAAGCAGAAACCGCCTACGACGACAAAGCTCGTGATTATCGCGTGGATCATTTCGGGTTCATGCTTTCTTCGGCCGCCGCCGTGGATGAATGGGCCGCGTATTTCAAGGAACAGGATGTGGCGATTGTGACCGGTCCGGCGAATCGCAAAGCCGGCCGTTTCCTGTTCATCACCGATCCCGACGGCAATCTCCTCGAATTTTACAGCGAATCCTGAATCATGCCTTTCTCCGCTTCACTCACACCTCGCGAACATGACGTGCTTCACAGGATTGTGCACCGTTTCGTGCATTCGGCCGAGCCGGTGGCTTCCAAAGCGCTGGTGGGTTCGGATGTTCTTGGAGTGAGTTCGGCCACCATCCGCAACACGATGTCGTCGTTGGAGGAGAAAGGATATCTGGAACAGCCCCATACCTCGGCCGGCCGCGTTCCCACACAATCGGGGTACCGCTACTTTGTGGATTCGTTGATGACCATTCCGATGCTCACCGCACAAGAGACCAAGGTGCTGGATGCACTGCATCCGGAATCGTTGGATGAGGCGGTTCAGGAAGGCGCACGGCTTCTGGCCAAACTCGCACACACCTTGGCGGTGGTGGTGGCTCCGAAATTATCGGATTCCGTCTTCCGCAGCATGGAATGCGTTTCGTTGAGCTCCACACGGCTTCTGGCCGTGATCACCGTCGATAGCGGCCTGTTGCGCACAGTCACGATGGAAGTGCGCTCCTCGCTGGACCGCACCGATCTTGACCGCGTCACTTCTCGCTTGAACGAACGTCTCTCGGGTCGGAAATTGTCGCATATCGCCAAGAATATCCGACAGTTGCTCAATGAGGATGTGGCCCTGGACCGAACCGGACTCATCCGTATCCTCATCGACCGCGCCGAATTGCTTTTCGAAGACCGTTCGGTACGCCGCATCCACGTAGGTGGAGTGGAGTATTTGGCGCTGCATCCCGAATTCACGGATTTGAACCGATACAAAGGACTCATCGAGTGCCTGGAAGATCAGAGCACGATGGTACATCTGTTGGAAGACAGTCTTGATGAACCCGAGCTTCGCATCCGAATCGGGACCGAACACCAGGCACCGGGATTGCACGATTGCAGCATGGTGTCGATGCCTTATTCGATCGGTTCCACGAAAGGAACCATCGGCCTTGTCGGACCCAAACGCATGGATTATCCGCGCATGATGGCGTTGGTCCAGCAATTGGCCGCACGATTTAACCAATAAATGACCATGAACGAAGAAAACATCGAAAACATCGAACAGGAACAGGAACAGATTGTGGAACAGGTGGTGGAGCCGGATCTGGCCGCGGAAATCACCGCATTGAAAGACCAGCTTCTTCGCCGAACCGCCGATATGGAGAACATGCGCAAACGCCAGTCGCGTGAGCGTGTGCAACTGTTTGAAGATGCCCAGGTACAAGCTTTGCGCGAATTCCTACCCATCAACGACGATCTGGACCGCGCCCTGAAAGCCATCGAAGGACAATCTGTGCCCGACGCGGTGCTCGACGGCATCCGCCTGGTTTCAGAAAAATTCACCAATGTGCTGAAGAGCTACGGAATGAGCGCGATCAGCGAGTCTGGCGTTCCGTTTGATGTGAATCTGCATGAAGCGCTGTTGCGCCAACCCTCACCCGATGCCGAAACCCCATCCAACACGGTCTTGATGATCTTGGAACCTGGGTACAAACTGCGTGATCGGGTGATCCGACACGCGAAAGTCATTGTCAGCGAGTAAATCCATGAGCAAACGCGATTATTACGAGGTTTTGGGAGTCACTAAAGACGCTTCGCCCGAAGACATCAAACGCGCCTACCGCAAGAAGGCCATGGAGCTGCATCCGGACCGCAACAAAGCGCCCGATGCCGAAACCAAATTCAAAGAAGCGGCTGAGGCCTTCGATGTGCTCAAAGACCCCGATAAGAAAGCGCGTTACGACCGTTTCGGTCACCAAGGCCTGCATACCGGAGGCTACAATGAGCCCAACTTCCAGGACGTGGACCTGAGCGACATCTTTTCACGCTTCGGCGACATCTTCGGCAGCGATGTTTTCGGTGGAGCCGGTGGCGGACGAACACGTGGCGGCCGCCGTCAGGCCGGCCGACCCGGCGACGACATGAAGCTCAATCTCTCCCTAACTCTGGAAGAGATCGCTTTCGGCGTGGAGAAAAAGCTGAAAGTGAAGAAATATCTCGGTTGCGATACCTGCTCGGGTACCGGAGCGGCCACTCCGAACGATTTCATGACCTGTTCCACCTGCAACGGCTCGGGTGAGGTCCGCCAAGTGAGCCGTACCATGTTCGGCCAGTTCGTGAATGTGCAACCCTGCCATTCATGCCATGGAGAAGGACGCACCATCCGTAACAAGTGCAAAACCTGTTCAGGCGAGGGTCGTGTGAAAGGGGATGAGACGGTGAAGGTGAAAATCCCGTCGGGTGTGGCCAAAGGTAATTATCTCACCCTTCGCGGACAAGGAAACGCCGGTTTGCGCGGCGGTACTGCAGGCGATCTGCTGGTGATCATCGACGAGCAGGAACATGAGTTTTTCGAGCGTCGCGACAACGATATCTACTTTCCGTTGTCGATCAGTTTTCCGGACGCCGTCTTAGGCACGGAAGTGGAAGTACCCACTCTCAAAGGGAAAGCCAAAGTGAAGATCGATGCTGGCACTACGCCCGGAAAGCTGCTTCGCTTGCGCGAGAAAGGGATCAAGGGCTTGAACAGCACTCATTTCGGCGATCAGTACGTCCAGGTGAATGTATTCGTGCCCACATCCATCAGCTCATCGGAGAAAGAGACGCTGGAGAAATTGAAGGAATCCGACAATTTCAATCCGCAATCGGTTAAGAACAAAGGCATCTTCGACAAGATCAAGGATGCTTTTTTGTGAGATAGGTCTCGAGTTTGCGGATCAGGTCGATTCCCTGGATGGGCTTGGTCAGCAACTCGGTGATGCCCGCCTCAATGATGCGTTCTTCCTCGACCATGGCATGACCTGAGAGTCCGAGAATCGGCAGATCTGGTTTATGCTTGCGAATGCGTTTGGAGGCCTCGAAGCCATCCATTTCCGGCATCATGATATCCATGAGCACCAAACTCACGTTCTGGTCCAATGCGATGTTCACCGCTTCGATTCCATTGTGAGCGATGATGACATTCGCCTGGGTCTTTTTCAATACAATTTGCAGGAACTTCACATTCACGGCTTCGTCTTCGGCCAGGAGGATGGAGTATTCGCTGAAATCTGGTAATGGGTCTTGCACCGATGCAGTTCCTATGGTCAGGGTTTGAATGATCCCGCGCCCTTTGTTGTAAGGGATGCGCAAGGTGAATGTGCTGCCTTCTCCGACGGTGGAATCCACGGAAATCAAGCCACCAAGCAATTCCGCGTACGCCTTGCTGATCGATAAGCCCAACCCGGTTCCGCCGATATGCCTCGTCGATTTATTATCCGCCTGGCGGAAGCGATCAAAAATGATGGCGGTTGTTTTTGCATCCATTCCGATGCCCGTGTCTTTCACTTTGAAAAAGAGATGCTTGTTCACACGGGTCAAGGAAATGGTGACCGTTCCTTGGTCGGTGTACTTTATGGCGTTGCTGATCAGGTTCAGTAGGATCTGACTGAGTTTGGTGAAATCTGTGGTGGCGATGGCGTCTTTGTCAGACAAGGTCTCGGTCACAACCAGTTCCACTCCTTTCTTTTTCGCGGTTTGCGCCATGAACATCAGCGCATCGTCAAGGGTGTTGTTGAGATTTCCAGTTTCAAGGTTGATCAACTCCTGACCCGCTTCAATCTTCGCCAGATCGATGATGTCGTTGAGCAGCGTCAGCAGTTTCTTCGCGCTGTGCGATATGATGTCGGTGTATTTGAGCCGGTCGCTTTCGGTGGTGTCGGGATCTTTGATGATGTCGGTGAACCCGAGGATCGCATGCATCGGATTGCGGATTTCGTGCGACATGTTCGCCAAGAACGCCGTTTTGAGCCGGTCGCTTTCTTCCGCTTTTTTCTTGGCTCGGAGCAATTCCTGCTCGAACGCTTCCTGTTCGGTCACATCCCTCCAAATCATTAATCTGCCGGATATGCTGTTGGGTTTGTTCTTATCGAAAATGGGTGTTGATTGTATCTGAAGCGTCCGGCTTCCCATTCGAACAAGGACTTTGGCATCCTCTCGCGTGGCCAGGTGGGATTTCAACACATGCAACGCAGGAGCGATTTCAGCCGGATGTTTTCCGATCAACCCCGATGTGTAATTCTCCAGAAGGGTTCTCATCATCGGGTTGGTATCGACCACTCGATCGAGAGTGTCCAAGACCATCACTCCATCAGACATGCCTTCGATGACCTTGTCTCTGGCGATCGGAACCAGCTCGAACAGACGGAAACGCATCAAACCATATGCGATCACGAATCCGGTGGCCAGAAATGCGAAGGGCGTGAGATCCAGAAAAGGGAATGGGCGGTATCCGATCAAATAAAGCAGATTCACGAACCAGGGAATAGCCGCACCCACTATGATGATCATGGTTTGGCGTTTGTATAAGCCATCCGATTTGCGATACCAGCTTCCAAGTTCATGCACAATCCAGAGCATGGCCAAATAGAAATACACGGTGTGGATCCAGTACCATGGGCCGCGCTCGAAGGCCAACATGGGGAATGGTCCACTGGTGTCCACACCCACGGATGAATAATGCAGCCCGTGCAGAGGAGTGGTCGCCACAAGGATCAACGTCAGAAAGGGGATGAAGAACCAGGAGATCTGATTTGTCAGATGGATGTAATGTTCGCGACCGGTGAATGCGAGGGTGAATTGGATGATGTACGCCGGAATCATAGCGATTCCAAGATATTCGATGCGGATCCAGAACAGCATCATGTCCAAATCGGAGCTCATCAGTTCCATCCCGTACCCGATCGCCCAGATTGCGCTGACACCCATCAGGAATCCGAAATGTTTCGATGCGCCTTCTTTCTGTATCAGCAGATAGCAGATGGCGACAGTGGGAATCGCCGCTAAAAACAGGAAAAAGGAGTAGAAGTTGAATTCGAAACTCACTTAGTCCAGGATTTTCGACCGGCTCGCTTCAGCCATGTCGCGGTGGAACTGTTCCAACGCTTTTCGGAGCGAGGTGTCTTTGGTGGCGAGGATGCGGATGGCGAGGAGCCCGGCGTTCTCAGCGTTGCTGATAGCGACCGTGGCCACCGGAATACCTTTCGGCATCTGGACGATGGAAAGGAGGCTGTCCATGCCCTTGAGATGCTTGGTTTCCACCGGCACGCCGATCACCGGCAAGGTGGTGTGCGATGCCAGCATTCCGGGGAGATGAGCCGCGCCACCGGCTCCGGCGATAATCACTTTGAGTCCGCGCCGGGAGGCTTTCTTGCCATACTCGGTCATGTCGTCGGGTGTGCGGTGCGCCGAGACGACCTTCGCCTCGAATGGCACTCTGAACTTGGCGCAGACCTCGGCGGCCGCTTTCATCACGGGCCAATCCGAGTCGCTTCCCATCACGATTCCGATCAATGGTTTATCAGGGGTCATATCTGAATGGATTTTGCCAAGCTTCTGGCGTTCTCGCAAGTTACATCCATTTGGTCGCCTAACACCGTCAAATGACCCATTTTGCGTCCGACCTTGCTGTGTTTTTTTCCATAGAGATGGAAATGGGCGTCTTTCTCGGCCAAAGCAGGTGCCAATCCTTCCACGAATGCGGGTCGGTTGTGCGTGCCGAGGATGTTCACCATCACGGCCACGGGTCGGCGCATCTGGGTGCTTCCCAGCGGCAACTGACAGACCGCGCGAACATGGTTTTCAAACTGGGACGTGATGCAGGCTTCGATCGAATAATGGCCGGAATTATGAGGACGAGGCGCCGATTCGTTCAACAGGATGCGGTTGTCATGCGTCAGGAAAAACTCGAATCCGAAGATGCCGGTCGCGTCGATCGCTTCCATCGCCGCGATGGCCAATTCCTGCGCTTGAACTTGCAATGGCAAGGGGATGGGCGCCGGTGCCAACACATCCTTGCAGATATGGTTCTGCTGGATGGTTTCGGCGCACGGATAGACCACGGTGCCGTGCAGATTGCGGGCCACCATCACGGCCAGCTCGTTGGTGAAGGGAACCATCGCTTCGGCGAGGATGGCGCGTCCAGAATCGCCGCCCAGTTTCTTGAATCCGGCAAGGGCCGACTCCACATCGCGCGCGGTGGCGTTTCCATATCCATCGTAGCCGCCTTTGGCGGATTTCAGGATGTACGGCCAGCCGAATTCGTCGCCGAAGGCTTGTAGGTCGGCTTCGATGCGCACTTCCCGCCAATCCGCCACCGGGATGCCGGCCGCGGCGAAGCTGGTTTTTTCGATGATCTTGTCTTCGATCTTGGCGAAACTCTCGGGCGACGGGAACATCGGCGTTCCGGACGCATCGCGCACCCGAAGCAGGAGGGAAGAATCCAGAAATTCGTTTTCGAGCGTCACCACATCGCACGATGCGGCGAACGAGGTCAATGCGGCTTCATCATCCGGCGCGCCGATGGTGACGTGCGGCGTCATCGAACAAAGCGGCTCCTCAGGCGAAGAGGCGTACACGGCCACATCCATCCCGAAACGGAAGGCCTGCAAAGCCGACATCCGGGCCAATTGTCCGCCGCCGATGAACCCGATGCGGAAACCCGAAGAAAAAGGGGAGGTTTTGAACATGATCGAAGATACGGGGAAAGAGAGACAAGGCGGGAGAGACAAGAGACAAGGGCGCATCATTGATGCGCCCGTTCGATGCGCCCCTCAATATTTCAACGACGTCGACAGCGTGATGAAAAAAACGGGTTTGTTCAGCTTCGAAAACGCCCCGTAATGCGCGAACATGTAGAAGTACGGGGATGCGATTGACACTCGCGGCCCATGAGTTCTCGCGTTTTCGCTCAACAAGCGTTTGCCCGTTTCATTACAGAAAAAGAGGAGGCAAGCGTCACCAACATTCCTGTAATAGCGAAATTCATACTGATAGGTATCTACGCGGTACGAATATCCCAGATTGAGCGACATTCTATCGGTTTTGAGTACCGGTTTTTGAAGGATGGTTTCAAAGCCGCCACCAAAGGATGCCCGATTCGTGCTGTAGATATCCAATGGGAGTCTGAACGTGAAATCTGAACTGAGCACAAATGGAAATCCAGCCGAGATACTCATTGCAAAATATTTCTGAACATGAGAAGAACCGACGATTCCGATGAACGGATAATTCACGTTCGACCGGATGGTTTCGAGATACGCAGGATTCGACTTGGCTTCCGTTTCGAATTGCGACTTCATCTGAGGCTTCATGCCATCCCAATGCAGACTGTAATGGATTTGATTGACGACGGGCTCAACCTCGGTGATTCGGTCGCTGTAAAACGTCAACGTCTCGCTCATCGGCGCGGAGGCGGCGCAGCCTATCAGGAAGAGATAGATAAGTAGGAAGTAGGAAGGCAATGGGCAAGGGTTGAGGGTTAAGGGTTAAGGAAAATATACTTCTTTCTTTCCTCAACCCTCAACCCTTTCCCTTATCTTTGATGAATGAACATCGAACACCGCTTGGAGCGCCTCAAAGAGCGTTTTGAAGAGCTGACCACCGCTTTGAGCGATCCCGGAATCTATGCCGATCAGAAGCGTTATCTGGAGACCAGCAAAGAACAGGCCGATCTGAAAGGCATCATCGCTCAGTTCGACCGCTGGCGGATGGTGTCGAACGCCCTGAAAGACAATCTGGCGCTGATCGAATCGGGCGACGATCCCGAATTGGCGGAGATGGCCAGGGATGAAGTCCCGAAGCTGAAAAAAGAGGCCGAGGAGCTGGAGAACGAGCTCAAGATGATGCTGGTTCCGGCCGACCCCGAAGATTCGAAGAACGCCATCATTGAAATACGCGCCGGTACGGGTGGCGATGAGGCTGGGATTTTCGCGGGGGACCTTTTCGGGATGTACCGCCGCTACGCCGACGAAATGGGCTGGACCTTGGACCTGCTCGGAATGAACGATTCGCCCAAAGGTGGCTTCAAAGAGATCGTGTTCAGCCTGGCCGGGTACCAGGTGTTCGGAAAGATGAAATATGAAAGCGGCGTACATCGCGTGCAGCGAGTGCCTGAAACCGAAGCCCAGGGAAGGGTGCATACATCCGCCGCCACAGTCGCCGTGCTTCCGGAAGCGGAGGAAGTGGACATCCACATCAATCCGGCCGATCTGGAAGTGGACACCTTCCGAGCCACGGGCGCCGGCGGACAGCACATCAACAAGACCGATTCGGCCATCCGGATCAAACACGTCCCTACGGGAGTGGTGGTGGAGTGCCAGGAAGAGCGATCACAGCACAAAAACCGTGACAAGGCCATGACCATGCTCCGCACGCGTCTGTACGAGGCCGAATATGAGAAAAAAGTGGCGGAACGCTCCGCTCAGCGCAAGAGTCAGGTCAGCACCGGCGACCGAAGCGCCAAAATACGTACCTATAATTTCCCGCAGGGGCGATTAACCGATCACCGCATCGGACTCACGCTCTATAATCTCGACGACATCATGAAAGGTCGCATCGACGAAGTGATCCACGCGCTTCAGGTGGCCGACAATCTCGAAAAATTAGGGGCTCTGATAGACCAGTAATTTTTTCTGGCGGATGATCTCCACATAATTGTAGAGTTTTGAGAATGTGACTCCATTGATTCCGTTGTTTCTCGCATACACTTGGAAATAGACGGAGTCTCCGGCTTGATAACCCGGCACATCGATTCCCACTTTCGTGCTTCCCGGATTCACTTGGTTCGCTGTGAATTCCACATCTGTGATGATGGATGGGAGATTGGAAAGGTTATGGGTGCGCGAACCGAAGAGTAGAATCGCCACGGTGGTTGTGGATGAATTGCGAACGCTGAACGTAGCGGGCACTTCATCGCTTCGGTCTTTCGCCGGACAAGCGCTCAAAAGTAGAACAAAGAAGAGACTGAGAATGGTTTTCATCCGGCAATATATAAAAAAACCCCCGGAACGAACCAGGGGCTTTGGTGTCGGGATCGGGTCTCGATCAATGGTGCTGCTCAGGAGCCAGTTCCCACTGCTCAGGAGAACGCCAGAGTCCGGAGGTGATCAGTTCCCGCATGTAGAGGAATTCTTTGGGGAGCTTGTCGTACATCTTGGAGAAGAGTTCTTCGTGACCAAGCACCTCCTGTTTCCAGCCTTCACGGTCGATGGTCATCACACCGTAGAAATCATCTTTGGTGAAATCGGAACCTCTCCAATCGAGGTCTTCATAACGAGGCATCCATCCCAGAGGGGATTCCACAGCGTAGGCGCGACCTCGTACGCGTTCGACCACCCATTTCAAGACCCGCATGTTGTCGCCAAAGCCAGGCCAGACGAAGTTTCCATCTTTGTCTTTGCGGAACCAGTTCACTCCAAAAATACGAGGTGGATTTCTGAGTTCGCGACCGAACTGCAGCCAGTGGTTGAAGTAGTCGGCCATGTGGTAGCCCATGAAAGGTAGCATGGCGAACGGATCGCGACGCACCTTGCCGAGCTCACCGAAGGCGGCGGCGGTCATTTCAGAACCCAGCGTAGCGGCCATGTAAACACCATAATTCCAGTTGAACGATTGGTAGACCAAAGGAACGGTTGTTGAACGTCGACCGCCGAAGATGAAGGCGTGGATGGGAACACCAGCGGGGTTTTCCCACTCCGAGTCGATGCTTGGGCAGTTTTTTGCCAGCGCGGTGAAGCGGGCGTTGGCATGGGCCGCAGGTTTGCCGGATGCTGGATCATACGGTTTGCCTTGCCAATCGATGAGCCCATCCGGAGCGGTTTTTGTTAGGCCCTCCCACCAGACATCGCCATCGGGAGTCTGACCCACGTTTGTGAAAATGGTATCGGCTTTGATGCTCTCCATTGTGTTGGGGTTCGATTTCATGTTCGTTCCCGGTGCCACACCAAAAAATCCTGCCTCAGGGTTGATGGCGTACAATCGGCCATCCGGACCCGGTTTGATCCAGGCGATATCGTCGCCCACGGTCGTCACTTTCCAACCTTCCATCTCTTTAGGGGGAATCAGCATTGCGAAGTTGGTTTTTCCGCAAGCGCTTGGGAAAGCCGCGGCCACATACGTTTTCTCACCTTGTGGTGATTCCACGCCCAGAATAAGCATGTGCTCGGCCAACCAGCCCTCGTCTCGCGCCATGGTGGAAGCGATTCGAAGGGCGAAGCATTTCTTCCCAAGCAAAGCGTTTCCGCCATAACCCGAGCCGTAACTCATGATTAGGCGCTCTTCAGGGAAGTGTGTGATGTATTTTGTGGATGGGTTGCATGGCCAAACGGAATCTTTCTGACCGGGTTGAAGCGGTGCGCCGACGGAATGCAGACATTTCACGAACTCGCCGTTTCCGAGAGCGTCAAGGGCTTTTTGTCCCATGCGGGTCATGATCCGCATATTCACCACCACATACTCGGAATCGGTGAGCTGAACACCAATCTGCGAAATCGGCGATCCGATCGGACCCATGCTGAACGGGATGATGTACATCGTCCGGCCTTTCATGCAATTATCGAACAATGGAGCCAAAATGGCTTTCATGTCATTGGGCGCCATCCAGTTGTTGGTTGGGCCGGCATCCGTTTTGCGAAGCGAACAGATGTATGTCTTGTCTTCCACACGGGCCACATCACTGGGGTCGGTGTTGCAAGCGAAGCTGTTCGGGCGTTTTTTAGGATCGAGGCGTTTGAACACACCGCGTTGAACCATCAGTTCCGTCAAACGGTCATATTCGGCTTGTGAGCCATCACACAATACAACATTATCGGGTTTGCACAAGTCGACTTGTTCGCGGACCCATGCAGCTAATTTCTTGTTTTTGATTTCCGGGATCGTCATGTCGATTAACTCCTAATTGAGATTGGTTCCGATCAGCGAAATATACCCCTTCGACAATGTATTTCCCTGTAAAGTCTGATTCAAATGGTTGATTCGTAGCGCTTTTCTGTATCAATGAGGGCAGTCTCATGTTTTTACTGCAACAAGGTAGGTTCTTAACTAAACTCAGCACCTGGAATTACAGAAGCGGCTCAAATCCGTTGACCGAGAGTATATCATGAATCCGCATTCGCATGGGAATCGGAATTCAGAAATCGAAAATGAGTATTTTTCTCACGTCTCACGTCTCACGTTTCACGTCTCACTTCTCACGTCCCCTTGCCACTCATCTCTCTTATCCAACTCAGCGCTTCTCCAGATGCCTCGGCCAATCTGGCCCTGACGCTCACCCGCATCCGCCAAGCCGCCGCCGAGGGCGCTCAGATCATCTGCCTTCAGGAAATGTTCAATACCGTGTATTTCTGCCAAACCGTGGATGCGAAGAATTTCGACCTGGCCGAGGCGGCTGACGGTCCCACGGTAACGTCCGTGGCCCGCTTAGCCAGAGAACTTTCCGTGGTGGTCGTGGTTCCGTTCTTTGAGCGGCGCGCACCCGGTGTCTATCATAATACCGCGGCCGTGATCGACGCCGACGGCTCCGTTCTCGGCATCTACCGCAAGATGCACATCCCCGAAGATCCGGGCTTCCACGAAAAATATTATTTCACCCCGGGCGATCTCGGCTATAAGGTGTTCCAAACCCGATACGGCAAGGTCGGCGTACTCATCTGCTGGGACCAATGGTACCCCGAAGCCGCCCGCCTCACCGCCATGAAAGGCGCCGACATCCTGTTCTATCCCACCGCCATCGGCACGTTATCCACCGAAAGCGAAGCCGAGCGCAATGAATACCGCGACGCTTGGGAAACCATCCAGCGCAGCCATGCCGTGGCCAACGGCTGTTATGTGGCTTCGGTGAACCGCGTGGGCACCGAAGGACATCTCACGTTCTGGGGAAGCTCGTTCGTGGCGGGTCCGTTCGGACAATGGCTCGCCCGTGCCGGCGATTCCGAGGAAATTCTCTATGCCGACGCCGATTTCTCCGCCATCGAAACCCAGCGCCGTACCTGGCCCTATTTCCGCGACCGCCGAATCGACAGCTACGGCGCCATCACCAACCGTTTCGACGCACAATGACCCCGAAAGACATGGGCTACCGGATGCCGGCCGAATGGCATCCCCATTCCTCCACGCTGATGAGTTGGCCGTATAACGCCGAAACCTGGCCCGGAGAGCGACTCCCGAGAGTGGAGCGAGTGTATCTGAACATCATCAAAGCCTTGTTCGAGCACGAGCCGATCCATCTGTTGGTGAACGATTCCGATGTGAAATCGCATGTGCTTCGCCTCTTCAAAGACGCCGGACTGCCGCCGGATGCGGTCACTTTCCACATCCGCACCACCAATGACGTCTGGGCTCGCGATTTCGGACCTATCTTCGTGAAACGCACCGAAGAATCGCTGGCGAGGCATGCCACGCATCATTATGGTCCGCATGTGGCACCAAACGCGCCGTCCGAAATGATGGCAAACAAATGGCCCGACATCGCCCTGTGCGATTGGGGATACAATGCCTGGGGCGGAAAATATCCACCGTTCGACAGCGATAATGGAGTTCCGGAGTATTTCTCGAACACCTATGGCATCCGCCGATTCGTGCCGGGAATGATCTTGGAAGGCGGTTCCATCGAAACAAATGGCAAAGGCGTGATGCTCACCACCGAATCGGTGATGCTCACACCCACGCGCAATCCGCATCTGAGCAAAGCCGAGATCGAACAGCGCATGAAAGACTTCCTGGGTCAGGACACCATCATCTGGCTCAACGAAGGTCTGGCGGGCGACGATACCGACGGACACATCGACGACCTTTCCCGTTTTCTGAACGAAACCACCATCATGACCATGATGACGGATGATCCCAAAGACGTGAATTACCGCGCTTTGCACGAAAATCGGGAAATATTGCAGGGAACCGGATTCGACATCATCGACATCCCCATGCCAACCACCCGCATCGAAGGAACCACGGTGGATGGAAGCGAGCATGTGCCGGCCAGTTACGCCAATTTCTACATCGCCAACGGCGTGGTTCTTCTGCCGATCTACGATAAGCGTCACGACGGTAAGGTGATTGAGATTTTCCAGCAGTACTTCCCGGATCGCCACATCGCTGCCATTCCTTGCCAGGACTTGGTTTGGGGCCAAGGTTCCATACATTGCATCACCCAACAACTATACGGAATCTTATGAAAGCCTTGTTTTTCATCCTCTTCATGACCTCCGTGGTGTCTGCCCAAACGGCGTCTAACGGATTGTTCGCCATGCCAACGGCGTACACGCTTCCAAAAGGAACTCAATCGGTGAGCTCCTATGAACTGGTGTTTCTGCAGTATTCCTATTCGCTGACCAACACTACGCACATTTCCGCCTTCAGCGTCTTTCCCTTCACGGTGGAAGCCTTCACGAATTCATTTGCCGTGGGTGTGAAACAGCAGATCTTCAAAAATGATAAGATCGCATTGGCCGGTACCGCATCTTTTCTGCCGGAATCGCGAGTGTTTGCGTTCATGGGCTTGGCATCCGTAGGAAATCCGGACGGAGCGGTTCATGTCGGTTTTGGCAGAGGAGGAACGTTCGATGTGGACGGAAGCGGATTTCTGATTCTTTTGGGTGCGAACAAGAAAACGAGTCAGAAGATGAGCGTCATGGCTGAATTCATCAGCTCTTCGGAAGCCATCGATACGGATTTCAAAGGATTGTTCTCCATTGGCGGCCGGTACCGCACCTTTGAAGGGTTGGCGATCGATTTCGGAGTGATGCGTCCCGTCACCACGATAGATATGGGCGGATTCATCGCTCTGCCCATCCTCAAAGCCACGTACGAATTCTGATACTTTTTGTAAATTCCGCCACTCACCAACACAGGATGTAAGTTTTTCCTTTGGATACGGAACTTAGAACCGGCATGTACGAGACTGTGATCGGTCTTGAAGTGCATGCCCAACTGCTGACGAAAAGCAAAGCGTTCGCGCCAGTGACCACCGAATTCGGCGGCGCGCCCAACACACACGTGACACCACTTTGCCTGGGTCACCCGGGCACACTTCCCGTTCTGAACGAAAACCATGTGCGGTTCACCGTGAAAATGGGCCTGGCCACGAATTGCCAGATCGCTCCACGTTCCATCTTCGCACGCAAGAATTATTTCTATCCGGATCTGCCCAAAGGCTATCAGATCTCGCAATTCGACACGCCGATCTGTTTCAACGGGCATGTCGACATCCAACTTGAAGACGGCAGCACCAAGCGCATCCGCATCAACCGCATCCATATGGAAGAAGATGCGGGTAAATCCATCCACGACCAGGATCCTTATAACACACTCGTGGATCTGAACCGCGCCGGCACGCCGCTGATCGAAATCGTGACCGAACCCGATATCTCTAACCCGGCTGAAGCTTACGCTTACCTCACCAAGATCAAACAGATTGTCCAATACTTGGAAATCTGCGATGGAAACATGGAAGAAGGAAGCCTGCGTTGCGATGCGAACGTGAGTATCCGTCCGGTAGGAGAAACCACGCTCGGCACGCGTACTGAAATCAAGAACGTGAACTCGTTCCGCAATGTGGAACGAGCGCTGCATTTCGAGGTCGCCCGCCAAGGAAAAGTGCTCGACAAAGGCGGAAAAGTGGTGCAGACCACGCTCTTATGGGATGCGAACAAGCTCGAAACCCGTGAAATGCGCTCCAAAGAGCAGGCGCATGATTACCGTTATTTCCCGGAGCCGGATCTTCCACCTGTGATCGTGACCGAAGCTCTTTTGGCCGACATCCGAGCCGAACTTCCCGAAATGCCGGAGCAACGGCTGCAGCGCTACGCTTCGATCGGTGTGCCTGATTTCGATGCGTTTCTGCTTACCGAAGACAAAGCCAAAGGCGATTATTTCGATACGGTGGTTTCGGGTCAGCCCGTGACCATGCAGAATCTGGCCGGCTACGAGCCCACGCTCAGCGACGTGAAAATGGCTTCGAATCTGATCACCAACTTCGTGAACACGATTCTGAATGAGCGCAAATTGGAGATCCGTGAGTTTCCGATCACGCCCGAAGCCCTTCGTGGCGCGTTGAAATTGCGCATCGACGGACTCATCAGCTCCAATGGCCTGACCGAACTGATCACCTTGATGCTCACCGATTCGCGCGATGCGGAAACCATCGCCAAGGAAAAAGGTCTGATCCAAGTGTCTGACACCTCCTTCCTCGAACCCTTGGTGGATGAGGTGATCGCATCGAACATGGACAAAGTGAAAGCCTATAACAGCGGGAAAGACGGCTTATTAGGCTTTTTTGTCGGAAATGTGATGCGGGCTTCGCAAGGAAAGGCGAATCCGCAGATGGTGTCTGAAATCGTCACTCGGAAACTCAAAGAACAAGCATGAGAGCATTGGTGTTGATGGCGGGACTCTGGGTCTTGTCGGCGGCCTGCGCACAAAAAACGGAACCGGTTCCGAAAACCACGATCCTGTCGGGTGTGATCACTGTAGATGGCAGCAACGACCTCACTGGAATCATTGTGGACATCACCATGTTGGGCGACACGCTCTTCAAGGCTGAAACGGATATCGACGGTTATTTCAGTGGAGTGATCACTGTATCGCAGCCCGGTGCGTATCCGTTCACCATCTCGCGCAACAACCGCATTCTGCATGTGGGAGATGTGATTCTGGCGCCGGGCGATACGATCCGCATCTCAGGAGCCATTCCCAGACTTGCGCAGACGTTCCAAGCCGAATCCCGGGAAAACAACGCTTGGCAGACGCTGCTTCGCTTAAACCGCCAATACGACCGGCTGATGCGGATCGCGACTTCGGGCGTAGTCACACCCGATTCCGTCCGTTCACTCATTCTGCAATGGAGCGATCTGTATTGGTCGCTGCGTGAATCCAGTCCCGGAACCTATGCCGCCGAGCAGGGCAGTATGAACAGCATCGAAATGTTGTTCGGAGTCGATAATGAAAAGCTCAGTGCACGGATTTCGGAATTGGGGAATTCAAAATCCGATTTCGCGACCAAATTGACCGTAGGTGCGGAATTGGCGTTGCAAAAAGACGGTTTGGAAGCCGGATTGGCCTATGTCGATGCTCTGAAAGCGTCCGTGAAAGACAAGGAGTTGAAAAGTTCCGCGGATATGCGCCGCATCGAACTGATGTTGGTGATGGGAGATGAAACCCGGGCATTGGCCGAAGTGAATGCGTTCCGCCGAACTCACAAAGGCACCGCATACGACAACTGGGCCGAAAGCCTCGAATATGAGTTGATGAATCTGATTCCCGGAAAACGACTTCCAGATTTCACGATTTACACTTCCCAAACCGATTCCATCACATCGCAAAGCCTGAAGGGCAAGCCGTATATGATTGAGTTCGTGACGCTGGCGGGTGGTCCGTACGTCGCCACGTATCCGGCTCTGGCCCGACTTCATGCCAAAGCCGCGCCGAAAGGCATCCGATTCATCACGGTACCTCTCGACGCCTATCCCGAAATCATCGACGGTTTCTTCATCGAACGCAAAAAACAGTGGACGTTCACCCCGTTCGGCGCGTTCAACCGGTCTGCGATCGGAGATCAGCTGCGCGTGGACCGGGTTCCGATGCGTTATCTGGTCGGATCCGACGGATTAGTGATCGGCCGTTATTTCGTGTACGACACCGCTGAATTCGAAGCCGACCTCAACCCACTTCTCACCATCCCGAATCTGTAATGAAACGCTCTTTTTTGATCGCCGGCAACTGGAAAATGAATAATGGTCCCGCCGAGACCGAAGCCTTTTTCGCAGCGTTCAACGCGCCGCGCCATCCCGAGGTGGAAACGCTCATCTGCGTTCCCTTCGTCTCGCTACCGTCGGCTCTGGTGCGTTCCGGTAACGCCTCCATCGGCGCTCAGAATCTGCATTTCGAGAACAATGGCGCGTACACAGGCGAAATTTCCGGATCCATGCTCGCCGCGATGGGAGTGACTTACGTGATCGTGGGACATTCCGAACGCCGTCAGTATTTCGGTGAAACGGATGCCATCGTCGCCAAAAAAGTGCGCAAAGCGTTGGAATCTGGAATCACACCTGTTCTTTGTGTCGGAGAAGTGCTCGAAGAGCGCAAAAAAGGAATCCATTTTGATGTGGTGAAAACCCAGACTCTGGCCGCTTTGGACGGACTCAGTGCCGCCGAAGTCGCGAAGGTCGTGATCGCCTATGAGCCGGTTTGGGCCATCGGCACCGGCGAAACCGCATCGCCCCAGCAGGCTCAGGAAATGCACGCTTTCATCCGCTCGCTTCTCATCGCCGATACCAAGATCCTGTATGGAGGAAGCATGAAACCCGATAACGCGGGTGAATTGTTGAGTCAGCCGGATGTCGACGGCGGACTCATCGGGGGCGCGAGTCTCAATGCCGACGGGCTGATGTCTGTCGTGCAAACCGCAATCAAACTCCGCTGATATGGAAACCTATAAGGTACTCCTGATTGGAAGTGGCGGCCGCGAACACGCTCTCGCCTGGGGCTTGGCGAAATCTCCAATGCTCGAGTCACTGTTTATCGCTCCCGGCAATCCGGGTACCGCACAGTTCGGAACCAATGTGTCTCTGGATGTGGATGATTTCGAAGCGGTGTTGGAATTCATCGAAGCCAACGGCATCACTTTCGTTGTGATCGGACCTGAAAAACCGCTCGTCGATGGTCTCACCGATTATCTGGAAGATTATGGGCACAAGGTGTTCGGTCCGTCGAAAGCCGCAGCCAGATTGGAGGGAAGCAAAAGCTACTCCAAATCGATCATGCAGAAATACGGGATTCCGACCGCCGCTTACCATGTCTTCGAACGGCATGAAGTCTCGCAGATCCGCGAATACATCTCCAATATGGACGTGTTTCCCGTGGTATTGAAAGCCGATGGCCTGGCCGCCGGAAAAGGCGTGTTCATCTGCTCCAGCGCCGAAGAAGCCAGCGATGTGCTCGATACCATCCTCAATGACGTGAACCTGAGTGCCGCCGCCGATTTCTTCGTCGTCGAAGAATTCATGCAAGGCGAGGAAGTCTCGGTTTTCGCCCTTTCGGATGGGCAAACCGCCAAACTCATCGGATATGCGCAAGATCACAAGCGCATCGGCGATAACGATACCGGCTTGAACACCGGTGGCATGGGTGCTTACGCCCCGGCGCCATTGCTCGACCAAGCCGCTCTGGAGCATATCTTCAACACCATCGTGCAACCCACGATCGACGCGATGGCCATGGAAGCCACTCCGTACAAAGGCGTTCTGTACACCGGTTTGATGATGACTTCGGAGGGTCCGAAAGTGGTCGAATACAATTGCCGTTTCGGCGATCCGGAGTGCCAGGTCATCGTTCCGTCGTTGGAACAGGACCTACTCGAAATGATGCTCATGACGGTAAGCGGCCGACTCGAATACGCCTCCTTCAGTAGCAAGCCCGGATATTTCTGCTCCGTGGTGATGGCGTCGAAGGGGTATCCAGGAGCTTACATGAAGGGTTTTCCCATCCAAGGATTGGGATTGGTGGATGAGGATGTGACCGTCTTCCATAGCGGTACGGCCGAAATCGACGGACAGATCGTGACCCATGGCGGCCGGGTATTGAACGTGGTCGGCCATGGCATGACACTGCAGGAAGCCATTGATAAGGCGTACGCGTCGGTGGAGCGGATCCAGTTCGAAGGCGCCACCTACCGCATAGACATCGGACAGAAGGGACTCCGCCGTGTGGCTTCTTCTCGTCCTTAATTTTCTCGCAACCGATTCGCTCAGATTCGACAACGCGGTTTCCATATCGGTTTCCGCATCCGGAGAAACTTTTGTGATGGATTCGGGTTCGTTCACCTTGCTTGCCCTCGGCGAAGCCGGTATCCGCACCAGCGGCGGACGCGGATCCCGATTCAATGCCTACAACGATCCCACCGACCTGGACGCCACCCACGAACTCACCGTGTATGTGGCCGATCCCGGAACCCGGCGAATCGTTCTGCTCGACCGGCATCTTCAGTTCGTCAGTGAAATCCACTCCCGCAACGATCGGTTCGACCGGATCGCGCTGAACCGTTACCGCGAACTATTCGCCTTGGACACCCAGCAGCGGGCGATCAGGAAATTCCGACCCAATGGAGAAATCGATGCAGCGTTCTCCCCGCCCTCGTTTCGGAATGAAAGCGTGGCGGATGTGGCCGTATCCGGCGACCATGTGCTCATCGCACAAGGGAAAACCCTGTTCATTCTGAACCGATTCGGCCTGGAAATCGGTTTTCGAACCTTTCCGGAAACCATCCGCCGAGTGGCCGGAAGTGCCGACGGCCTGGCCGTAAGCGCAGGGAAATCCGTCTTCATTATGGATGGCGCTTTCAAAACCGTATCCGTTCATGAATTCGATGAACCGGTTGTCGATATCGCCCTTCGGCAAGGGCGGCTCTGGTTACTTTTTCCTCACAGACTCGCTGAAAAGACGCTACATTAGGGGATGCGAAGTCCGCTTCATCTTCAAATTCTTCCCCAACCCGACGACACCACCTGCGGACCCACCTGCCTTCACGCCGTTTACAGCTATTTCGGCGAAACCTTGGATCTGAACCAGGTGATCCAAGAAGTGCAGACCCTCGAAGAAGGAGGGACCTTGGCCGTACTTCTTGCCATCCATGCGCTCAAACGGGGATATGACGCCACACTGTTCACCTACAATCTGCACGTGTTCGACCCCACATGGGCAGGGTTGGATTCGCGCGAGCTCAAAGAGAAACTTCGCCAGCAGAACGAGCACAAGACCGGGCGGAAATTTCAGAAAGCGGCCCAAGCCTACATGGAATTCCTGGATCTCGGCGGAACGATCCAATTCAGAGACCTCAATCCGACACTGATCAGATCCCTGCTCAAGAAAGAGACTCCTGTACTTACCGGACTCAGCGCCACCTATTTGTACCAATGTGAGCGGGAATATGGTCCCAATAGCGATTATGACGACTTGCGCGGGTTCGCCACGGGACATTTCGTGGTTCTGTCAGGATACGATGAGGCGGAAAAAACCGTTCGAGTGGCAGACCCTCTTCAACACAACCCAGGTTTTTCCGGATCCTATTACCACGTGAGGATGGACCGCTTGATCAATGCGATCTTGCTCGGAATCCTCACTTATGATGCCAACATGCTTGTCTTAGAACCCACATGAACAATATCGTAGTTGTAAACAATCCGAACGACTGGCAGCTCGATGTGCCTGGAATCCAAGTCGTCTCGGCGCGGAGTTACCTGACCGATCCATCCTTTTCCGAACTCGAGAAAGTGAAGGTGTTCAACCTGTGCCGTAGTTACCGGTACCAAGCGAACGGGTATTATGTGTCGCTGTTGGCCGCCGCGCGCGGACACCGGCCCATCCCCAATGTCGCCACCATCCAAGACATGAAATCGCAGACCATCATCCGGTTTGTGAGTGATGATCTGGATGAGCTCATCCAGGAAAGTCTGGGACATATCAAAGCGCACGAATTCGTGCTAAGCATCTATTTCGGTCGGAATCTGGCCAAGCGCTACGATAGGTTGGCACAGCAGCTTTTCGGATTGTTCCAAGCACCGTTCATCCGCGCGAATTTCGAGAACACGGGCAAGAAATGGCAATTCACGTCGATGAGTCCCATTGCCGCGAGCGAGTTGCCCGAAGACCACAAACCCTTCGTGCTGGAGGTGACCAAAGCCTATTTCTCAGGAAAAAAAGCGCGCTCACCTCGTCCGTTCGTACCACGGTTCGATATGGCCATCCTGCACAATCCGAAGGAAGTGGATTCGCCCTCCGATCCCAAAGCCTTGCAGAAGTTCATCAAAGCGGCGGAATCATTGGGAATCGGCGCGGAGCTGATCACCAAAGAGGATTATTCCAGATTGGCAGAGTTCGACGCCCTGTTCATTCGCGAAACCACGAATGTGAACCATCACACCTTTCGTTTTGCTCGACGCGCCGCCGCCGAAGGCCTGGTGGTGATGGACGACCCCGACTCCATCCTCAAATGCTCCAACAAAGTCTATCTGGCCGAGCTGTTGCATCACCATGAAATCCCGCATCCCGAAACACTGATCGTCCATAAGGACAATGTGGACAAAGTGGTGCCAATGTTGGGACTTCCGGTCATTCTCAAGCAGCCAGACAGCGCGTTTTCCCAAGGCGTGGTTAAAGCCTCCACACCCGAGGAATTGCTGGAATTCGCCACCAAAATGCTGGATAAGTCGGATCTGATCATCGCCCAGCAATTCATGCCCACAGAGTTCGATTGGCGGATCGGCATCATCGACCGCCGCCCGATCTTCGCCTGCAAATACTACATGGCGCGGCGCCATTGGCAGATCATCAAGCGCGATGAGAAAGGAAAACGCAGTTTCGGCGGACAGGAAACCATCCCTGTGGAACTGGTTCCTCGTTCGGTCATGAAAGGAGCCATGGCGGTGGCCAACCTCATCGGCGATGGTCTGTACGGCGTGGACATGAAACAAATCGGCGATAAGGCCTACGTGGTTGAAATCAATGACAATCCGAATATCGATTCGGGCGTGGAAGACACCCTGCTCAAAGACAATCTGTACCTGACTGTGATGCAGGTCTTTCTCAAGCGCATCGAAGAGCGCAAGCGCGAAAGGAGCGCCTACTGATGGCAACGCACAAGCTCGGATCGGTGTACGGTGTCGAACTCGAGTACATGATCGTGGACCGGGCGAGCTTGGATGTGAAACCCATCGCGGAGTCCGTCTTAGGCGTTCAAGGTGAAGTGGAACATGATGACATCACTTGGGTGAATGAACTCGTGGCCCATGTGATCGAGCTGAAAGTGACCGAGCCTGTGAGGTCGCTCGCAGGATTGGCGGATGTGTTTCAGAGCCACGTAAGGACCATCAACCGGCTTTTAGAGCCGCATCACGCCATGCTCATGCCCAGCGCGATGCATCCTTGGATGGATCCCTACAAGGAAATGGTGCTGTGGCCACACGGTTATAACGAGATTTACGCCGCGTTCGACCGCATTTTCGACTGCCGCGGACACGGGTGGGCCAATCTGCAAAGCACTCATCTGAACCTGCCTTTCGACGGAGATGAGGAATTCGCCCAGCTTCATGCCGCCATTCGGATGGTTCTTCCCCTGATTCCTGCCATTGCCGCATCCAGTCCATTTCGCGATAATGTTGTCGCTGCTGAGTTGGATGGTCGGCTTGCGGTGTATCGGTCAAACGCGGCGCGCATTCCATCCGTCACCGGAAACGTGATTCCCGAACCCGTGTTTTCGGAACAGGAGTATCTCGACACCATTCTCAAGCCCATGTATGAGGATATCGCTCCGCTGGATCCTGATGGAATCTTGCAGGAGGAATGGCTCAACGCGCGCGGAGCCATCGCCCGGTTCGACCGGAACGCCATCGAGATTCGTGTGACCGACATCCAGGAATGTCCCGCGGCCGATATCGCCGTTCTGATGATGATTGACCGCGCTGTGAATCGGTTCATGGATCAGTTTGAGACCGTACGGGAGACCTCCACCGATCGGCTCGCGGAGTTGCTCTCCACCACCATCCTCCATGGCGGAAAAGCCTCTTTAGACACCCTGCCTGAATACGGGACATTCGGCACTGTTCTCGATTTCTGGGTTTCGTGTCACAAAGAGGGAGGAGCCTTGCCAAACAACGATTCGGAGGCGGCCATGAATGTCATTTTGAAGCATGGAACGCTTTCGGAACGACTGCTTCGCCATTCCGACAAAAAAGCCTCATTTCGTGCGCTGGCGGCCTGTCTGGAGAACGGAACCATGTTCCTTTGAGTTCTTTTAAGAGTCTGAAACCGTTATATTCCTTACAATAAAAACCGCAAACCATAGGTCATCCTGCCAGCATGCTTACCCTATTGACCGCGTTCCAAAATTCGGTTGGACGCAAACTATTAACTGGAGTCACAGGCATCGCATTGGTCCTGTTTCTCATCGGCCACCTGTCAGCCAATCTCACCCTATTCGTGATCGATCCGGCGGTACCAGACAATGTGTTCAACCGATATGCGCTTTTCCTGCACGATCTGGGATTTCTGCTGTACATCATCGAGTTCGGTCTGGCGGCCATCTTTCTGATCCACGCCTACATCGGTGTCGCGATCTGGCTGGGTAAGCGCAAAGCGCGTCCCGAAGCGTATGAGGTTACCGCAAGCCGCGGAAATCCAAGCCGCCAGAGCTTCAGTTCCCGCACCATGATCATCAGCGGCACGATTCTCTTCCTGTTCATGTTCATGCACTTGAAAACCATGAAATTCGGTCCCGGATGGGATACGGCCGATGTCGCTTATTATACCACGATTGAAGGCGGCAAACAGATGCGCGACGTATCGAAGTTGGTGGTTGAGATTTTCAAAGACAACCTTCTGAAAGTGGTCATTTACAGCGGTGTCATGCTCATGCTGGCATTCCACCTGCGCCATGGCGTATGGAGCGCCTTGCAATCGCTCGGAGCTATGAACAAGAAAATGGCGCCGGTTCTGTACACGGTCGCGGGCATCATCGGCGTGGCGATTGCTCTCGGCTTTTTCGTCCTACCCATCTGGATTTACATCGTCTATTGAGGAATTATGGCAACGTCAAAAACAACTCCGAACGAAGGCTCCTCTCCGAAGCTCAATAGCAAAGTTCCTCCCGGACCTGTGCAACAGAAGTGGTCGTTTCACAAAGACCACATCAATCTGGTGAACCCCAATAACAAGCGCAAATTCACCGTCATCGTGGTGGGTACGGGTTTGGCGGGTGCTTCCGCGGCTGCGGCATTGGCAGAGCTCGGTTATAATGTGAAAGCGATGTGCATCCAGGATTCCGCACGTCGCGCGCATTCGATCGCCGCGCAAGGTGGAATCAACGCCGCTAAAAACTATAAGAACGACGGCGACAGCGTGTACCGCTTGTTTTACGACACCATCAAAGGTGGCGATTACCGCGCACGCGAAGCCAATGTGTACCGTCTGGCTGAAGTGAGCAACCTGATCATCGACCAATGCGTGGCTCAAGGCGTGCCTTTCGCCCGCGAATACGGCGGATTGCTCGATAACCGCTCTTTCGGCGGGGCTCAGTTGTCCAGAACCTTCTACGCCCGCGGACAAACCGGTCAGCAGTTGCTCTTGGGAGCGTATTCCGCCATGATGAAAATGGTGGATGCGGGCAAAGTCGAAATGCTCGCCCGCCATGAAATGCTCGATCTCGTGGTGGTGGATGGCGTCGCACGAGGAATCATCGCTCGTAACCTGGTTACCGGCGAAATCGAACGCCATGCCGCAGATGCTGTGCTTCTGGCCACCGGCGGATACGGAAACGTGTTCTATCTGTCTACGAACGCCAAGAACTCGAATGTGACCGCCGCCTGGCGTGCGCACAAACGCGGTGCCTTTTTCGCAAATCCCTGTTTCACACAGATTCATCCGACCTGTATTCCGGTTTCCGGCGATTATCAATCCAAACTGACGTTGATGTCGGAATCGCTTCGGAACGACGGACGGGTATGGGTCCCGCGCGTCAAAGGCGACAAACGCGCCGCGAACGATATTCCAGAATCGGAACGCTTCTACTTTCTCGAAGAGCGCTATCCGAGCTTCGGAAACTTAGTGCCACGCGATGTGGCCTCGCGCAATGCGAAACAGGTTTGCGATGCGGGACAGGGCGTAGGTCCTACCGGATTGGCCGTGTACCTGGACTTCCGTGATGCCATCAAGCGAGACAGCGAAGCCAAGATCCGTGAGCGGTATGGCAACCTGTTCGACATGTACGAGAAAATCACGGCCGACAATCCGTATCAGACCCCGATGATGATCTATCCCGCGGTGCATTACACCATGGGCGGACTTTGGGTCGATTATAATCTCATGAGCACGGTTCCGGGCCTGTTTGTGCTTGGCGAGGCCAATTTCTCCGATCACGGTGCGAACCGTCTCGGAGCAAGCGCGTTGATGCAAGGTTTGGCCGACGGTTACTTCATCATCCCCTACACCTTGGGCGATTATCTGGTGAACAACCCTCCTGCCAAAGTCGATACCAATCATGAAGCGTTCAAAGCCGCCGAGCATGAAGCGGTGAGCCGCATCAACAAGCTGTTGTCGGTCAAAGGAAACAAGACCGTGTTGGATTATCATCGCGCACTTGGCAAGATCATGTGGGATGAAGTGGGAATGGCCAGAAGTGAAAAGGGACTGAAAAGCGCGATTGAGCAGATCCGCACGCTCAAAGAAGATTTCTGGAACAATGTGTTTGTGCCAGGTGAGCCTTCCACTTACAACAAATATCTGGAATATGCCGGCCGTATCGCCGATTTCTTCGAGCTTGGCGAGTTGATGGCGCAAGACGCCCTCGACCGTGAGGAATCCTGTGGTGGACATTTCCGCGAAGAGTATCAAACCCCGGAAGGCGAAGCCCTCCGCAACGACGACAAATACGCCTACGTGGCGGCGTGGGAATTCAAAGGCGACGACAAACCCGAAGCCTTGCACAAGGAAGCCCTCGATTTCGCCGAAGTCGGTCTCACCCAACGGAGCTATAAGTAAGAGCGTTTTATGGAAAACATGACCATCCATTTGAAAGTCTGGCGTCAAAAAAACGCCTCAACGCCCGGAGCCATCGTCGATTACACGGTGGACGGGGTGAGCGACCACATGTCGTTTCTGGAGATGTTCGACCATCTCAATGAGAAACTCATGAAAAAAGGGGAGGAGCCCATCGAATTCGATCATGATTGCCGGGAAGGCATCTGCGGTTCTTGCAATATGGTGATCGATGGAATGGCGCATGGTCCTGAAAAAGGAACAGCGACCTGTCAACTCCACATGCGCAAGTACAATGACGGCGATACGATTGTGGTCGAGCCTTGGCGCGCAACGGCGTTCCCGATCATCAAAGACCTTGTGGTGGATCGCAGCGCGTTCGACCGCATCCAAGCCGCCGGCGGGTACATTTCGGTGAACACCAACGCATCGCCCGATGCCAACGCCATCCTTATTCAGAAAGAACATGCCGACATGGCGTTCGATTACGCATCGTGCATCGGTTGCGGCGCGTGCGTAGCCGCATGCCCGAACGCTTCGGCTTCATTGTTCACCGCGGCCAAAATCGCCCAGTTCGCCCATCTGCCGCAAGGAGCACCGGAACGCGAACGTCGCGTGATCCGCATGGTGGAACAGATGGAGAAAGAAGGCTTCGGCGATTGCTCCAACCATGGAGAATGCGAAGCCGTTTGCCCGAAAGAGATTTCCATCCAAGCGATCGCTGAAATGCGGCGCGAGTACATCAAAGCGGTCCTCTGACGAGGACACAATGTCCGGAATCGACCTTTCCCCCGCACTCGACTCCCTGAAACGGCACTGGGGCTACGACGCCTTCAGGCCGGGTCAGGATGAAGTCGTCAGAGCGGTGTTGGAAGGGAAGGAAGTGCTTGTTCTGTTTCCGACCGGAGGTGGGAAGTCGCTATGTTTCCAAGTACCGGCTACGGTGCTTCCCGGACTCACACTCGTCATTTCCCCGCTGGTCGCGCTGATGCAGGATCAAGTTGACGCTCTCATCCGCATGGGAATACCCGCCACCTTCATCAATTCCACCATTTCGCAGCGCGAGGTGGAGCAAAGGCTGATCAACGCCCGCAACGGCATGTACAAACTGCTGTACTGCGCGCCCGAGCGACTGGAAACCCCGCTCTTCATCCGCAACGCTCCAGCCCTCAACATCTCCCTGGTGGCCATCGACGAAGCGCATTGCATTTCGGAATGGGGCCACGAGTTCCGCCCGCCCTACCGACGCATCCGTCCAAACCTCCAACCCCTTCTTCCCGACGCCCGGTGGATGGCGCTCACCGCCACCGCCACACCTTTGGTCAAAGACGACATCCTGAAGGTGCTGGGCTTCACCGATCCGGTGGTCATCGCCAAAGGCTTCGGCCGCCCTAATCTGAAATGGTGGGTCGATGAGACCGAACAGAAAATGGACCGCCTCAAACTCATGGTCCGAAAAGCCACAGGGTCCGGACTCGTCTACGCCGGTACACGCCGCGGATGCACCGAAATCGCCGCTGAAATCCGAACTCTGGGCATCGCTTGCGAGCCTTACCATGCCGGACTCACCTCCGACGAGCGCAAACGTATCCAGCGCGATTGGGTGAGCGGGAAATTGCCTGTTGTTGTGGCCACGAATGCTTTCGGAATGGGAATTGACAAACCCGATTGCCGATGGGTGATCCATCACGAAATGCCCGGAAGCTTGGAAGCCTATTATCAGGAAGCGGGTAGAGCCGGACGCGACGGCGCCATCAGTTATCCCACTCTTTTGGTGAAGCGGTCAGACGCCAGTCAGGCGAAAACGCGCATCAAGCAAGGGTATCCGTCAAAACAGGAACTTCAGACCGTGTATGATGTGACCGCGGATACGCTCCATTTGGCGATCGGCTCCGAACAGGAAGACGCCGGTTATGTGGCCTTGGACGCGGTGTCGAAACGCAGCGGATTGTCGATGCGCACGGTCGGACTCTGCTGGAATTCCCTCCGCCAGTTCGGACTCATCGAAGCCGAGCAACCCGACAAACCGCGCGTCGGCGTCCACATCCTGCTCGGCCTGAACGGATTGCGCAGTTGGCTCGACGAACAGGCCAACGGTCGGAAAAAAGACTTCGTAGACTCGCTGTTCCGGATCTTCGGTCCCGAATGTCTCGAAGACTTGCATTGGCTGGACGAAGATTGGGTGCTTGAAAAAACCGCCATAAGCCATAATGCCTTGGTGAAAGCGCTGCGAGTTCTTGAAATGGACGGAATTCTGCGGTTCGACCGCAGCGAAGGCTTGTGGAGCATCCGTCTGGTGAATCCGAGAATGAGGCAACTTCCTCTTACCCCTGAGGATGTGGAGAGACACCGAGACCGGCTCATCGAAAAACTTCGCTTCATGGATGGGTATGTGACCACCCGCGGCTGCCGTACCGCCTACATCCGCAGGTATTTCGGAGAACTGAGCGTACCCGAACACTGCGGGTTCTGCGACCGATGTCTGAACGCCTCGGAAATGGATGGAGTGGATGCGAAACGTGTGGCCGCCGTATTGGCCGCGCTGAGCACATCCCGCACACTGGAAGAACTCGAGCAAAGCCTCGGCCTAAGTCGCAAGGTGGTCCGGCAAGTGCTCACCCTTTTGCAAAGGGAAGGGAAAGTGAGAGCCGACAGCTCAGGGTTTCATAAGCTGGCTTGACTGCTCCGTAAGGCTGTCGAGAACGATTTTCCAACGGCGTTCCTGTCCCTGAAGGTCTTGCTGATAGACCAGATGGCTGTACAGGAACTCGTTCCGGTCGATCGCATAAGACAGAAGCACTTCCTCGAACATCGACGAGGTAATCAGTGTGTCGTATTTCACATTGTAGGCCGATTGGATGATGGCCGCTTCGGTGAGCAGCTTCACATAGGTCGCTTCGTCGATCGGCGGCCCTTCCTTTTCACAACCCATCAGAATCACGATGAACATCGGAATGAGTAGGAAGCTCTTCATTTTGCTGGCGGTTTCGGATTCAAGGGACGCATCACGACCTCATCAATCAGGAAATTATCCGGCATTTCAAGCACATTGATGGCGACAGTGGCCACATCCTCGGCTTGCATCATGTTGGGATGACTCGTTGCCGAAAACTCGGTATCCACCGATCCGGGAAACATGCAGGTGACTTTGATGCCGAATTCACGCAATTCTTTCATCAAGGCTTCGCTGAAGCCGCGCAACCCGAACTTGGTCGCATTGTACCCGGAAAGATTCGGATTGGCGATGAGTCCGGCCACGGAAGCGATATTCACGATATGGGTGACTTCCGGGTTCGATTTCAAATGAGGAACCAGCAGATGGGTGAGATTGAACACTCCGGTGAGGTTCACGGCGAGCATCTGGTCCCAATCTTCGGGCTTTTGGGCGTCCACACCCGCGAAATGTCCCAACCCCGCATTATTGATGAGGATGTCGGGGCGGCACGCAGGGTTGAATGTGGAATCGATCCAAGCGCTGAGAGCGCTGCGATCGGTCACATCCATCACGACAGGGATGAACTTGGGCCCAAGTGAGACCCGCAGGCTCAGGAGACGGTCTTCACGTCGGGCGAGGGCGTACACCGAGGCACCACGGCGGATCAGCGCTCTGCTGAATTCGGCTCCCAGGCCGGAGCTGGCTCCGGTGACGATCGCTCTTTTGTTGGATAGGTTCATGCGAGGGTGGTATTTTGTGTCAAATTAGCCATTTCGCCCAACCTATGCTCTATCTGGATGCCGGAAATACGCACGTGAAAGTCGCTCGGCCCACCACCGATGGATGGGAGATCGTGAGCCGGTATCGTCATGATGCGTTGGAAGGGTTGATCGAATCGCTGGAATTGGAACCCGCCAGCGGCTGTTCGGTGGTGGACGCCATAATGGATACGCTTCCGACGGTGCGCTGGCTTCGTCGCACCGACCTGCCCACCCACCGGTTAGACTACCTCACTCCGCAGACGCTCGGAATCGACCGATTCGTGGCTTGTCACGGCGCTTGGCAAGAACTCGGTACGGCGGTGATCGTCGTTGATGCCGGAACGGCGGCCACCATCGACCTGATGGATGCCGAAGGAGTGTTCCAAGGGGGCGTGATCATGCCGGGTTTGGGATTGATCGAGAACGCGCTGCACACCCAGGCTCCCGCGTTGCCATCGGTTCCCAGAGAACTTTCATCCACATACCCGCCGAAGAGTACGGTTGATGCCCTGAAAGCAGGTCTGGTCGAATCCTGGACGGCGGGAATCATCCATCATATCCGTCAACTGCATGCGTTTTCGCCGGAGGCGCAGGTGGTGGTCACTGGAGCTGACGCATCGGTGATTCAAACATTGGGCGAGGTGCGACCCTTTGTATTGTTCGACGGATTGCGATCGCTCAGCCGCTGACTTTCTTCGTGATCAGCGCGTCGAGCATGTCCAACGCGGCGATGTTTTCTCCGCCATGCGGAATGATGATGTCGGCATAGCGCTTGGTCGGTTCCACGAATTCGAGATGCATGGGTCGAACGAACGACTCATACTGGTTCAGAACACTCTCGATGCTTCTGCCGCGCTCGATCAGATCGCGCTTGAGTCGGCGTAGCAGGCGAACATCCGAATCGGTATCCACGAAAATGCGCATGTCCATCAGATCGCGAAGCTCTTTTTCAAAAAGGATCAGGATCCCATCGACAAGAATCACGGGTCGGGGAGAGGCTTTGATCACGCTGTCGGAGCGCACATGCTCCGCGAAATCATACACCGGAATTTCCACGGAGATTCCCGCGAGCAAGGCTTTCACATGCTTGACCATGAGCTCGGTTTCCAACGATGCCGGGTGATCGAAATTCTGCTTCACCCGCTCATCAAACGGCAGGTGTTTCATGTCGCGGTAATAGGAATCGTGCTGGATGAGCGACAGATTCACAGGTCCTACCCGTTCGATGATGTGCCGTACGACCGTGGTCTTACCGGATCCGCTTCCACCAGCCACACCGATCACGAAGGGCTTGCTCATCGTTCCACTCTGGTTCTGTATTCCCTGATGCCTTTGAAGATGGATTCGGCGAGTAACCACTGACCGTTCTCGCTTCGAAGGAATTGTTCTTCGCTCGGATTGGAGATGAATCCCACTTCCACCAGAACCGCAGGCATGGAAGCATGGTAAAGCACAAGGAAGCCGGCCTGTTTCACGCCTCTGGATTTGCGCTGGGCATTCGATTTGAATTGCTCATCGATAAGAGCGGAGAAATACTGGCTGTTGGCGATATAAGCGGTGTTGGTGAGTTCGTACAGGATGATTTCTTCGTCGGTCAGCTCACGGGTTCGTGTGGCGGGATCTTCCAAGGCGATCACACTGTTCTCTTTCTTCATCACTTCGAATGCGTCTTCAGATTTATGCAAACCCAAAAAGTACACTTCGGCGCCAAAAGCCTGTGAATTCCGGTGTGAGTTGGCATGGATCGAGATGAACAAGTCGCCTTTAGCACGGTTGGCCATGCGTCCGCGTTCGTAAAGGTTGATGAATCGGTCGTCGCTTCGTGTGTACACCACGTTCACATCGGGCATCTGCTCTTTGATGAGTTCGCCCAAACGCAAGGAGATTTTCAAGACGACATCCTTCTCTCGGGTTCCTCTGGGACCGATGGCTCCGGGATCGTGCCCGCCATGTCCTGCATCAATGACGATGGTATTCAGCTTCCGGTCGAAATTATTGGCGGGAAGCGGGATCGCACTTGGCTGGGTAGCTGGGGGAGTGGAGTCGGTTCCGGGTTTTTTCTCGGGTTCAGGCATTGGGCGAGTCTGGATTGGAGGAACGGTCTGTTCGGCCGGGGTCCAGTTCACTTCGGTCAAGCCGGAGGTCAGTATAGAGAGTTCGCGTTCTGTGGAGCGTGTGAGTGCGATCAGCAGATGTCGGCCGTTCGCATCCGGATACGCCCTGGCGATGTAAAACTGGTTCTTCTGCAGGCGGATATCCAAACCCACCCCTCGGTTGATGGCATGCAACCGGAAACCGGCGAACGGATCGCGGATTTGGGGTAAGCGAACCGACGCTGCGGCAATGCCGTTCTTGTACACCGCGATCTGGATGAGATCGGCAGAGGGCTGAATCAAGCGGAAAGAATCGGCAGGAGTGGAAAGATGGAGGCGGACAACGTAGCCGAGTCCGTCCGAACGCGTGGCAACGCTGATGTTGGGAAGCGCAGACGGTTGCGCATGTCCCGAGGCGAAGCACCCGAGCAGCAGCAGAAATAATAGTGTAAAGAGACGGGATTTCAAGAAAGGCGAGCCGTTAGACGTGGTGCTTCCGTAACGGTTTTCAAGATACGAAAAGTGTGGCCACATCGGTTATATTGCAGTCATGAAACCGAGCGATACTGACCCAGTGAGCCGAGTGCTCGATAAATTCCGATCCTTGGAAGGCGACATTCAGAAGATTCGGGAATGTCGCGATTCGATCCACCGACCGGAGTACTCCGCCAAAGAAGTGACCTTGGCTCATCAGATGGAGTTGGCTTGTGTGGAAGCCTGCGCGAAATCCTATCAAGACCGAACACAATTGCCCCGATTGCTCGATGAGGCGATCGAAACCACCTGGGCGAACCGGGATGTCAAATACTATCTGATCGGTGCTCGCAGGCAACGCGACAAAGCGTACGCCAATTATGAATGGACCCGTCTGCAGTGGCTCGCCGAGAATGCGTATTCCTCTGAGATGAGCCATTCAGCCATGGCTTTCGAGCAAGTGGCAGATGCCATGGTGCGCGAATTTGAAAAGATGGAAGCGGAGTGGAAGTCTTGGGAGCAGAAATTTCGCAAACCGGTGCTCGAACTGTACAAATCGGTCTCGAAGATCGCGGAAAGTCCGCTTCCGCAGAACCTAAGAACGCTGGCCGTATCGCTGAACGAACGTTTGACCACTGAATTGGTGGATTCGTTGCAAGAGCGCCGCAACGTGTTCCTCGAACAGCATGGGATTCAGCGACTGATTTCGGAATACACCCAAGCCGTCCAACAACTTCCCTCCGAAGTGTTTCAGCGCACATCAGATGCGGCCGCCCCACCGTTTTCTCGCGGCATATTCGACGTTCGAATCCACACGGATGGCGTGTTCTCTTATCGCTTGTATCCGATGCTTCGGCAATTGTCGGAGGACATGAACCGACATTACGAATCGTTGCTTCTCAAAGCCAATGAGATCCGCGATGTGGTGGAGGTGAATCTGGGATTGGCGGAAGCCGCAGATGCGCAAGAACAGGAGACCTTGTTCAGAGAAGGACTCGAGCGTGCCGCACAACGGATTCAGGAACTTTCCAGCAAATACCGTGAGAATCTGGAGTCGGTCACCAACAAAGCCCGCTCTTCTATCGACGCGGAATTGGAACTCATACGCCGCTGTTTCGCACGTGAGGACTTCAGCGAGCTGGAATCGGTCCATGTCTCTCTTCAAAGGAAGGTGCAGGCCAGAGACGTTTGGAACCGATCCGTGGCCTTATGGTCGCGAAGTGTGGAAGCCTTTATTGTCAGATATCGTTTCGCCCTTGAAAAAGTGGATGAAGTGACGCTACCGGTCCGCCGGTTTTTGGGTTATGCGGATGAGGATGCCGCCGCGCCTCAAGCCCGAAGCCGCGCTTCGGATTATCTGAAGGAAACCGAACGCCGCTTGGCGCAGCTTCCGCTCATTTACAGGTCCCTGTTCAGTTTCGAGCCCGTGAAAGATGTTCGTTACCTGAAAGGCCGCGCACGGCAGTTGGAAACCATGGATAAAGACCATAAGAGATGGATGGAAGGCTATTTCACATCTTTGGCGATCGTCGGGGAACGGGGAAGCGGAAAAACCTCCATACTGAATGAGTTCTTATCCACCACACTCAAAGACCTCCCTGTTCGTCGGATCCATGTGGAGCGCACCGTCACCACCCGAGGTGAGCTGCTGGACATCCTCAAAGCAGGATTCGATGTTCCACACGCTGAGGATTTTGAGGAGTTGATGGCGGCCATCCGCGCTCACGGACGTCAGCGCGTGGTTCTGGAAGGGATGCAGAATCTGTATCTGCGGCATATGAACGGATTCGAAGCTTTAGAGCGGTTCCTGCTTTTCATCACGGAATCCGCGAATGATGTCTTCTGGGTGGTTACTTGCACTCGCTTTGCGTGGAATTACCTTGAAGATGCGATACAGGTCTCATCCACATTCACCGATGAGATCGTCACAGATACCCTTGGCGCCGCGGAAATCCGGTCTGCGATCATGTCGCGGCATCGGGTGAGCGGATATCGGGCGGTTTTCACGCCATCTGACAGCTCGAAACGCTCACGAGCATATAAGAAACTGATGGACGATGAAGAAGCCCGCCAGGAGTTCTTGGAAAAGGCGTATTTCGACGATTTGGCGAAATGGAGCAGGGGGAACATCACTATCGCCATGCTGTTCTGGTTGCGCACGATACGTGATGTCACCAATGAGGCGTTGACTATCCAACCGGTGACCGGCGATCTGATCGAAATCGGGGATGCGTTCACTCTCGACGATCTGTTCGCGATCACCGCCATCCTGCAGCATCAGGATGTCACCATCCATGAATTGGCGTTGAATCAGAACCGATCAGAGCATGATTGCCGCATGACGCTCACCCGGCTGCATGCCCGTCGGATATTGAACGAATCGGAAGGGAGGTATTCGCTGAATTCGATCCTGCTACGTCCGCTCACATTGCGCCTGCAACAGAAAAACATCCTGCACTGACATGTCACTCACGGAAATCCTTACCGGCTCGAACCTGTTCATGGCGATGGTCGCCCTTGCCGCCATCTGGTTCGGGCTAAGATTCACCACCGGGTTGCTCAACAGCCTTGCCGAACGGTTCAACCGCAGAAGATTGCTGATCAAGCGCCTGATTCCTGTCGTCAAAGTGCTCGGTTGGGCGATCGGACTGTATGTGATCATCGCCGGGATTTTCAATCCGCCCATCGAAACCATCATCACGGTTTCCGCATCCATCGGTATCGCTGTGGGTTTCGCATCCCAAGACATCCTGAAGAACATCTTCGGCGGGGTGATGATCATCCTCGACAAACCGTTCCAAGTGGGCGATAAGATCGAAGTGGGCGACGATTACGGTGAAGTGATCGAAATCGGGTTGAGATCCACCCGGATGGTGACCGACGACGATTCCGTGGTTTCCATACCCAACGGAGAACTGATGAACCGCGCGGTGTCGAACTCGAACTCAAGCGCGCTGGATTGCCAGGTTGTGGCGGAACTGCTGCTTCCGCTGAGCATCGATCCCCAAGTGGTGATCGAGATCGGAAAGCGCGCCGCATATACCTCACGCTATGTTTTCATGAAGAAACCGATCGCGGTGCATGTGGAGAGTCAGCCGGTGGGGGCGCAGAATCTGCTTAAATTCCGAGTGAAAGCCTATGTATTGGATATCCGCATGGAGGCGCAATTCCGCAGCGATATGACCGAGCGTGTTCTTCACGAACTCCGAATCCGTAATCTCATTTCGGCGGCTTGATTTTGATTACCCTTGAAGAACATATCATCCGTTCCCAATCGCGGTTTCCGCAAGCCACGGGCGAGCTCACGCAATTGTTGCTCGATATCACACTGGCATGCAAGTTCATTTCCAGGGAGATCAATCAGAGCGCGATCAAAGATCTGCATGATGTGAGAAGGGTGAAAGAGACGCCCGAAAAGAAAATGCAGCGGTTGGAGACCTATGCGACGGAGCAGATGAGCTATGCGTTGGGGCGGAGTTCGACCACCTGCCTGATGATCACCGACGCCACCGCCGACCAAGCGCAGCGACTCTCCAGCAGCGACGGCAGGTATATCGTGGTGATCGATCCGCTCGACGGAACTCCCAACATCGCCTTCAACGCCTCGGTATCCACGACGTTCTCCGTATTTCGAAGAATGTCACCACAAGATACGCAACCTGTTGCGCACGAAGCGCTTCAGCCAGGATATAAACAGGTAGTGGGTGGCTATGTGCTTTACGGCACCAGCACCATGCTGGTCTTCACGGCCGAAGGAATGGGAGTGAACTTCTTCACGATGGATCCCGGCATAGGAGAATTTTTTCTGGCCAATGAAAGTGTGACCATCCCCGAGCATAAGAAGGCGTTCAGCATGAACACCGGACGCGTCTCGTTCTGGAACAACGGCATGAAAGCCTATTTGGAACACGCCACGAAAAGCCAGTACACGTTCCGATATGGTGGTTCGATGGTGTCTGACATCCATCGGATCCTCATGGAAGGCGGAGTCTTCGCCTATCCTGCCGATCAGGGATTTCCCAGAGGCAAACTGCATCTCATGTACAAATGCAATCCTCTCGCCCTCATCGTTGAAAAAGCAGGAGGGAAGGCCACCGACGGCACCCGGCGGATTCTTGACATTCAGCCCTTGCATATTCATCAGACAACCCCCATCTTCATCGGATCGCCCAAAAATGTTGATGAAGTTATCCACTACAACTCTGTTGAATAGCGCAAATGCAAGAAAAACAAGTGCAGGCCACGGCCTATTGGAGGAAAAATCTCCTCTACTTGTCGATACTTTTGGGGATCTGGTTTCTCGTCTCTTTCGGAGCGGGCATCCTTTTCGTTGATTGGCTCGACCAATACCAATTCTTCGGTTTCAAACTCGGATTCTGGTTCGCCCAGCAAGGCTCCATCTACGCCTTCGTCATCCTCATTTTCGTGTATGTGGGGCTGATGAACCGCCTCGACCGCGAATTCGACCTGCGGGAGGAGTAAACCATGGATATCCAAGCATGGACATTTCTCATCGTTGGGCTCAGCTTCGCCCTGTATATCGGTATCGCGATCTGGTCGCGTGCCGGAAGCACCCATGAATTCTATGTGGCCGGAGGCGGGGTTTCGCCCTTGGCCAACGGAATGGCCACCGCGGCGGACTGGATGTCGGCCGCATCGTTCATCTCCATGGCCGGACTCATCTCATTCATGGGTCGAGACGGCGCCGTCTATCTGATGGGGTGGACAGGCGGTTATGTGCTGCTTGCCCTCTTGCTGGCGCCGTATTTGCGCAAATTCGGGAAGTTCACCGTTCCCGCGTTCGTCGGCGACCGATACTACTCGCACACGGCACGGATGGTCGCCGTGGTGTGCGCTCTGTTTATCAGCTTCACCTATGTCGCCGGACAGATGCGCGGCGTAGGAATCGTCTTCTCCCGCTTTTTGGGTGTGGACATCGAAACAGGCGTCATTGTCGGGATGATCATCGTCTTCCTGTATGCCGTGATGGGAGGGATGAAAGGCATCACCTACACCCAGGTGGCGCAATACTGCGTGCTGATCTTCGCCTACATGGTGCCGGCGATCTTCATCTCCATCATGCTTACAGATCAAGTGGTGCCCCAGATCGGATTCGGTTCCGCCGGATTACTCGATAAACTCGACGGACTCTCCACCGAGCTCGGATTCGCCGCATATACCGTCGGACAGAAAGCCTGGATCGATGTGTTTTGCATCACCGCCGCGCTCATGGTGGGAACCGCCGGGCTCCCGCATGTCATCGTCCGCTTTTTCACAGTTCCGAAAGTGAGGGATGCGCGGATGTCGGCCGGCTACGCACTCCTTTTCATCGCCGTGCTGTACACCACCGCGCCAGCCGTGGCCGCTTTCGCAAGAACGAACCTCATCCAGACGGTGAGCGGAATGACCTACAGCGAAGCGCCGGGTTGGTTCACGAATTGGGAAACCACCGGTTTGATCAAATTCGATGACAAAAACGCCGATGGCGTGGTTCAATACACCGGATCCAATGAGACCAACGAACTGAGCATCGACCGAGACATCATGGTCTTGGCGAATCCTGAAATCGCGAATCTTCCGGCCTGGGTGGTCGGACTCATCGCCGCAGGAGGACTCGCCGCCGCGCTTTCCACCGCCGCAGGCCTGCTTCTGGTCATATCCACATCCGTATCCCATGACTTGGTCAAAGGCGTGCTCAATCCGAAAATCAGCGATAAGAAAGAGCTTCAGATCGCCCGAATCGCCGCTGGAGGCGCGGTAATCCTGGCGGGGTATTTCGGAGTGAATCCGCCGGGATTTGTCGCCCAGACCGTCGCCTTCGCCTTCGGATTGGCCGCGGCGAGCTTCTTCCCGGCCATCGTGATGGGTATTTTCTCAAAACGCATGAACGCGGAAGGTGCGATTTCGGGAATGATCGCCGGGGTGGTTTTCACCGCCGGCTACATCGCCTGGTTTACGTACCTGTCGCCAGAGACGAACAACCCGGACGGATGGTGGTTCGGCATTTCGCCAGAAGGCATTGGAACCGTTGGGATGTTGGTGAATGTGACGGTTTCCATCCTGGTATCTTCCAGAACCCCCGCTCCGGAGAAAGAGATCCAGGAAATGGTTGAAATGATCCGTGTTCCGAAATGAAACTCTCCGAATCCCAAGAAGACTATCTCAAACAGATTTTCCTTTTAGGAGAACGGTTCGGTACGGTCACCACGCAGCTCATTGCAGATCATCTGCGTGTGAAACCTGCTTCGGTAACCGGCATGATCAAGAAACTGGCGGATCTCCACTTGATCAAACATAAGCCTTACTATGGGGTCACCCTTACTGAAGCGGGAACGCGGGTTGCGGTGGAAGTCCTTCGCCACCATCGCTTATTGGAGCTTTACCTGTCAGAAGTTCTCGGATATACTTGGGATGAGATCCATGACGAAGCCGAGAAACTCGAGCATCACATCAGTGAGAAGTTCGAAGCGCGGATCGCGGAAAAATTGGGTCATCCCACTCACGATCCGCACGGCGACCCCATTCCCAATGCCGATCTCACATTCCCTGACGGCCCCAAACTCATCTCCGCGATGAAACTCACTCCGGGTCAAGACGTGGTGATCCGCCGGGTTCGAACCCAAGACAGCGACGCGCTCACACTGCTTGCGAAACTCGGATTGGTGATCGGCGCCACATTCAAAGTGATCGAAACCAGCGAGGATGCCATCCGGGTGGAACTCGATTCAACCCGCATGCTGATACCCGTCGGTTTGGCCGTTCAGATCCTCGTTGAAATCGGATGAGCGACTGGCTTGCTTCCATTTCCGAACTCGCCGCCGGCTACGGCGTGAATCTCATCGTTTTCGCAAGCATTTACATCGGTGCGATACCGGTTTTCTGGCTCGGTGTGGCGTGGATTGTCAGTAACTTGCGCAAGAGTCTCTCCATCACATTTCCGGTTCTATTCACCGGGTTGGTAACCATCAGCTCTTATCTGTATGTGATCGCAGTGGGGAACTCCGTCCCAATCTGGGTCTATGTGGTGATCGCGGCGTTGATCGTGTACGGGATGGTGGCCTTGGCCCTGAACATCCGCTCCAAACGCAACGACTTGCTCGAGTATGACCTGATCGTAATCGGCGGTGGCGCGGCCGGACTCACCTCCTCAGGCATCGGCGCCTCCCTCGGCGCGAAGACCATCATGATCGAAGCGCATCGCCTCGGCGGAGATTGCACCTGGACGGGATGCATTCCAAGCAAGGCGTTGTTGCATTTGTCTTCTCGGGCCGACACACGGGTCGGCCGGGATCGGGCCGACACATTGGTCGGCCCTTTTGAGCGCATGCGCGCGATCCGTGATGAGGTCTATCACGACGCCGATCGGCCAGAGATCTTTGAGCGGATGGGGGTGGAGGTCGCCTTCGGCAAAGCGAGTTTCATCGACAAGCATACGGTGAAGATCGCATCTGAGGAAGGCGAGAGGATCATCACAGGCAAGAAGATCATTCTTGCAACGGGTGGACGGGCCGCGGTTCCGCCGATTCCCGGGCTTGATTCCATGACTTATCTCACCAACGAGACCTTGTTCGAGCTGACCGAAACGCCGAAGCATCTCGTGATCATCGGCGCCGGACCCATCGGCATCGAAATGGCGCAAGCCTTCCGGAATCTGGGCGCGGAGGTCAGCGTCATCGACATGTCGACACGTATCATGCCTCGCGACAATGAAGCGCTCACAGCGCAGTTGCTGGCGCATCTGGAAGGGCAGGGGATCCGGTTCTATCTCGGCGCGGGCATCGAATGGGCCGAAACGCGGGTCGGCCCGTCCAACGGCCCGTTAATTCGCCTCAAAGACGGCACCGAGATCTCCGGCTCGCATCTGCTTATCGCCACGGGTCGCCGGCCTAACATCGAATCGCTGAATCTGGATGCCGCGGGAGTGACAACCACGAACAAAGGAATCACGATCGACGCCTCGTGCCGGACCAACATCAAGCACATTTTCGCAATCGGGGATGTGACCGGTGTGTTCGCTTTCACACACATGAGCGAGCACACCGCGAAAGTGGCGACGCTCACGGCATTGCTCAAATTCCCAATGAAAACCACGCCCGGACTCACGCCATGGGTCACCTACACCTCGCCCGAGTTGGCGCATGTGGGCGCGACAGAATCCGAATTGAAGCAAAAAGGTGTGGACTATTTCACGTACCGCTTCCCGTATTCCAAAATCGATCGGGCCATCACCGAAGAGGCCACGTTGGGCGAAATCCGGATTTACGCCAAAAAGAGCAATGGAAAGATCTACGGCGCTGACATCCTTGGCGAGCGCGCCGGTGAGATGATCGGCTATTATGCCATGGCCATGAAAAACGGGCTATCGATGCGCAACATCGCCGATACGATCTTCCCGTACCCGACGTACGGACTCGGTGCTCGGCGTGCCGCAGACCAGTGGTACATCCAGGCGCAATCGCCCGCGCTCATCGCTTGGGTGCAGCGTCTGTTCGGCTACCGTGGACCGTTGCCGCGGAAGCCGGGTCCGGATGAGGTGGTTTAACCGCGCAGCAGACGTCTCATCGTCTCGCCGATCACCGCCGGGCTTTCGACCACGGTGATGCCGGCTTCTTTCAGAGCGGCTTGCTTGTCTTGGGCGGTACCTTTGCCGCCGGAGATGATGGCGCCGGCATGACCCATGCGGCGTCCTGGAGGTGCGGTCACACCTGCGATGAAGGCCACAACAGGCTTTTTCACATGCGCTTTGATGTAGGCTGCTGCATCTTCTTCGGCCGATCCGCCGATTTCGCCAATCAACACGATGGCTTCGGTTTCAGGATCTTCGTTGAGCAACTTCACAGCGTCGGTGTGGTTGGTTCCGATCACCGGGTCGCCGCCAATACCGATGGCCGTGGTCTGACCCAATCCGGCTTTGGTGAGCTGATCCACCGCTTCGTAGGTCAAGGTGCCGGAACGGGAGATGAGTCCGATCGGGCCGCGAGTGAAAATGTGACCTGGCATGATGCCGACTTTCGCTTCACCCGGAGTGATCACGCCGGGGCAGTTCGGACCGATGAGCGTCGCGCCGTGGCGTTTCACGACTTCTTTGGCGATGATCATGTCGCGAACCGGAATCCCTTCCGTGATGCAGATGATGACCTTGATGCCGGCCTGAGCGGCTTCAACGATCGCATCACCGGCGAAGGCGGGAGGAACAAAAATGATGGAGGTATTGGCGCCTTCTTTCACGACCGAATCGTTCACCGTATCGAACACCGGCCGACCCAGATGGATCGTTCCGCCTTTGCCCGGTGTGATTCCGCCGACCAGCGGAGTTCCGTATTCGATCATTTGTGACGCATGGAAGCTGCCTTCCTTGCCTGTGAATCCTTGCACGATCAATCGTGTGTGTTTGCCAACGAGAACGCTCATATGTACGAAGATTAGATTAAGCGCTAAAGATACGGTGACAATGTTGAATGTTGAAGGTTGAATGTTGAAACGTCCCACGGTCTACGGTCTACGTCCCACGGTCTACGTATCTTCCCCCATGCTCAACGACCACATCAAGGAAGACATCAAAGCCGCGGCGGATATCGTCGATGTGGTGTCAGGTTATGTGAAATTGCGTCGTGCGGGATCGAACTGGCAAGGGTTATGTCCGTTTCACAATGAAAAATCGCCCAGTTTCAATGTGAATCCGTCGTTGGGCATTTACAAGTGTTTCGGATGCGGCGAGAGCGGGGATGTGTTCTCATTTCTGATGAACATCGACGGTCTCACGTTCCCGGAAGCCATGAAAGTGCTTGCCGACCGCTACCACATCACCATTCCAGAACGCACTCAGGTCGATGACGGCGTGCAATCTCAGGAAGCGATCCTCACCGAAGGGGCGTACATCGCGCTCAAATTCGCCGGATTGTTCTATTACAAGACGCTTGTGGATGCGCCCGAGGCAGAGAAAGCGCGAACGTATCTGAAAAAGCGCGGCTTCAGCGGAGACACCATCAAGAAGTACGGCTTGGGCTACGCGCCCGACCGATTCGATGCGCTCATTGAGGCCGCGAAAGAAAAAGGCATCTCGGAAGAGTATCTGATCGAAGCCGGTCTGGTGAAGCAGGATGAGAATGGAACGAAGATGTGGGACACGTTCCGGGGAAGGTTGCTGTTTCCGATTTTCAATCCGGCGGGCAAAGTGACCGGTTTCGGCGGACGCATTCTCACCGACGATAAGAAAGCACCCAAGTACATCAATTCGCCGCAGACCCGGGTCTATAACAAAAGCGAAGCCTTGTATGGGATCCACGTGGCGAAGTCGGAGATACGCAAGGCGAGGGAGGTGATTTTGGTGGAGGGATACACCGATGTGCTACAACTGCATCAGGCCGGAATCCTGAACGTCATCGCTACTTCGGGAACCGCGCTCACCGCCGATCAGCTTCGCCTCATGCATCGGTATGGCGACAAATTGCTGATGATCTACGACGCCGACGATGCCGGACAGAATGCCATGGATCGTGGATTGGATCTCGCTCTGGCCGAAGGACTTAGCGTACGCCTGCTTCATCTTCCTGACAAGGAGGATCCCGACAGTTTTGTCAAGCAGTTCGGCGCCGAATCGTTCCGCGCCATCGTCAAAGAAGGCGCGCGCGATTTCATGCAATTCCTGCTCGACCGCGCCAAAGAGGAAGGTAAATGGGATGAGCCGCAAGTGCGACGCGCCACGATTTCCCGCATCCTGAAAAGCATTTCCCAGATCCGCGACTCCATCACCCAGCAGACTTACATCCAGAAATTGAGCGAAGTGTCCAAGATCGGTGACCGCGAATTATTGGCGGAGCTCAAGAAGGTGGCGGCGGCCGAGCGTCCGTTCAAACCCCGCAAAGAGCCCGAGCGAAGAGAGACGGCACCTGCGCCCGAAATCCCATATCAGGACGATCCGGGATATGGCTTCACGGCGCGGCCGGCACCAACGCCGACCAAAGCCCCGAGCTATGAAAAAGAGCTCATCAGGCTGATGATCACCCACGGCTATCCGATCATCGAATTCGTGGGTAGCCATGTCAATGCCGATCATTTCGAGAATGTGGCGATGAGAGAGCTCTTCGACGACTTGATCACCAGGTACTCGGCGCATCAACCGATTTCAGTGGATGTGTATCTGTCCGATGAGCGCTGGAAATCAGCGGTGAGCGACATGGTGATGGAGCGTCACACGCCCAGCGTTCGGCATGAAGAGAAACTCGGGAAAAAGCTCACTCGGGATGGGGATGCCCTCCGCACGGTGAAAGGCGAGCTCAAAGCGCTGAAGATGCGCTATCTCGACCGACTGAAAGTGCGCTTCAAAGAGCGCTTCGACCAAGCCACGGATCCGGCCGACCGCGAATCCTGTTCCAAACTGCTAATGGATGTGGCAAAAGAACGGCTGAGGCTCGAAAAAACCCCAGCCGATCACCTTTTCTGACTTATTGCTTGTTGTAGCCTTCTGCTTTGAGACGGCTTTCCACCCAACGGTTGCCTTGGAAACCGATGGTTAGCCACGAATACAGAAGCAGACCGAGTTGGATCGTATTCAGGAAGGTCGATCCCAAAACGAACCCTTTGCTCAACTGAAACCAATCCAAGCTGATTCCATTGATGGTGAACAGGATGGTGGCGTTCAAGGTGAGAGTGATGAACAGATAAAGACCGGCGAGATCCCACACTCGTTTATATGCGAGCCAAAGAAAGCCTAAACCGAAGGTTTGAAGTGCGAAGGGGACATAGGCGACTCCCGCCGGAATGGTCAGGGTGCCTTTTTCTGGGTGTGTATACGTCAATACGGTGCTCATAGGAAGATTATTATAGGTTTGGTAGCAAGACTCAGTGAATTAAGCATTTATCGAAACAAGAAGCAAGAGCGCGGAAGCGGATCGATGACCGTAGAACGTTGATAGGAAAGGATTTCCTATTTTAAGGGGTCTTCACCTCGCGCTACTCGCAACGCACCACGCACATCGCTCCATTTTGCATCCCGACCTGACCATCGCCTTGAACGCCGCGGAAGCTGGCGCTACCACCATCGCCTCGATTCTTTCTGATGGCGATGGGCTGCAGATCCGCCACAAAGGATTGCATGATCTGGTGACCCGGGCCGACACCGCTTCCGAATCCGCCATTGTCGCTGTGCTCCGCGCCGCCTTCCCTGATGATCAGATTCTGGGTGAAGAAGGCGTTTCTGACTCACACGACCTACGGTCTACGACCCACGGTCCACGTACCTGGATCATCGATCCCATCGACGGAACCACCAATTTCGCCCATGGGGTGCCTTTTTATGCCATTTCCATCGCCCTTTGGGAAAACCATCAGCCCCAAGTGGCGGTGGTTCACGCTCCCGCTTTGGGCGAGACGTTCACCGCGGTTTCTGGCGAAGGCGCCTGGCTCAACGGCAATCCGATCCGTGTTTCCACGATCCGTGAACCAGAAATGGCGCTGTTGGGAACCGGATTCCCGTATCGGGATCTTGGCTTGCTCGAAGATTACATGCTGCTTTTCCGACGGTTCATGCGAGAAACCCAAGGCGTTCGCCGACCCGGAAGCGCCAGTCTGGATCTGTGTTATGTAGCCGCCGGGCGTTACGATGGATTTTTCGAATACGGACTTGCCCCATGGGATGTGGCCGCTGGCGGGCTGATCGTCAGAGAAGCGGGAGGAACAGTGACAGACTGGACCTCAGGAGAGAATTGGTTACATGGAAAACGCATCATTGCCGCGAATTCCTCCATTCACGAGTATCTTAGCAAATGTGTGATCGAAGACGTCCATCCGGATCGATTGGAGGCCTGATCCTCCTCGCCCTCATGATGCTTACGGCATCATGCTCGGCACCAGACCCTGCCTTCAAGAAAATCGGAGTGCTGGAAGGGTTCTATGGCAAACCCTGGACCCACGAAGCCCGCCTCGACATGATCCGGTTCATGGGTCAATCCGGGTACACCCATTATGTCTATGCCCCGAAAGACGACCCGTATCACCGATCCCGCTGGCGCGAACGCTACCCCTACGCGATGCGCCAACAGTTCAAAGAATTGGTATCGGTTGCGGATGAGGCCGGAATCAAACTGGTTTTCGCGATCAGCCCCGGGTTGAACATCCGATACAGCGATTCCACCGATGTGGAGATCCTGCGCGACAAACTCAGCACCATGATGTCCATCGGCTTTGATGAAGTGGCTCTGTTTCTGGACGACGTGCCCGAGCAATTGAGTCATCCGGCCGACATCGCCGCTTTTTCCTCACTTGCCGAAGCGCACATCCATCTGGTGAACTCCATCCGAGATGGCGTCGATCTGATGGTGTGTCCCACGACCTACACCGATGCCTGGGGCGATCAGGAGTATGTCGAAACTCTCAGCCGTGGCATCGGTCCGGAGATTCCGTTGTTTTGGACAGGTCGGGATGTGGCCCCATCCAGCATCCGCGTCTCCGAAGCCAGGATCAAGCGATTGAAGCTGAAAGGGGAGTTGTACTTATGGGATAATTTTCCGGTGAATGATTTCGAGACCTGGCGTCCGCTGATCGGCTCATTGCAGGGTCGTGCTCCCGAATTGCCGAAAATCGTATCCGGATTCTTCGCGAATCCGATGGAATCGGTTTATCTGAGCATGATTCCGCTGCATACGGTGGCCGAATATGCGAATTCGCCCAAGTCGTACAATCCTACCGTGGCCTTGGAACATGCGATCCACTCGTTGTTCACCCCGGAAACCGCGCTCAGTATCCGTCCCTTCATCGAACTCTATGCGGCGGCAGGGTGGGAAGACCATCTTTTTTCGGGAATCTACGCCCCAGGCGCGGCCATGGATAGCGCCGCGGTCGATTCGGCGTTCGCAAAACTCGGTGAGCTTCCAGTAGGGACGAATGATTTCGAAAGGGCCTTCATCCGCGACCTCAAGCCGTATTGGGAGAAGAACCGGAAAGATTGGATGGAACTTCGAGGTTCACCGATCACCAAAGTGACGGTCAAATCTGGCGAAATCGTGAAATTTCCGCAAGGCACATGGAGTTTGGAAGCCAGGGGCGATTCCCTTCGTTTCCGGTATTCGTTGTCCCGAAATGCGAATGCATCGATGCTCACTTTGGTCATCACCGACACGGAACGCCCTCGTGAACGATGGCTCACCACCTTCGACCGCATCTACGAGATCGACCTGAAAACAGGCAATATCCGCCAAGGGCATCTCGCTTTGACCGAGTTTTCGAGCCGTGGCATCTCCGATATCCGACTTGCCCGTTTAAGCTCCTTCTTCCATACCTTTTGGGTGACGGATGAACCCGTATTTGCCAAGCAAACCGATGGATCGATTCTGCTCCCCAAACCCAGAAGTCAGAGATTCAGAGTCAATGTCGCCATACCTGGCGTGTATCAGGCCGCGAGCCCGGGCATGCTCGGGAATCCGTGGACGTATCCGGTTTTTGAGCCTTGATGAAAAGATGAAGTAATGCCATGAACAAGCGACTGATTTCCTTAGACACCTTTCGCGGGATCACCATCGTCGGGATGATCCTGGTCAACAATCCTGGCACTTGGGGTGCGATGTACGGCCCCTTCAAGCATGCCGCTTGGCATGGATGGACGCCCACCGACCTCATCTTCCCGTTCTTCCTGTTCATCGTGGGGGTGGCCATCGCCTACGCCTTCAGCAGCGCGGTGGCGAACGGGGTGGATCGGGGTCCGCTGGTGTGGAAATCCAGCAAACGGGCGCTGACCCTGTTCGGCTTGGGGTTGTTCATGGCCGCGTATCCCATCATCCAGTGGGATCCCGAATTCGCATGGATCCGCAACGGAATCTACAATTTGCGCATCATGGGCGTGTTGCAACGCATCGCCATCTGTTATTTCGCAGTGACGCTGCTGTTTCTGTACACCAAGCCCAGAACGCAGATGATCGTGATGTGGAGCTTGTTGCTGGGCTATTGGGGAGCCATGGCCTGGTATGGAAACTTCGACGACAAGATCGACAACCTTGCCGCGATCATCGACCGCGCGGTGTTCGGAACGCATCTGTGGGCCGGCGCCGGTCGGCAGTGGGATCCGGAAGGACTTTTCAGCACCATCCCCGCCATTTCCACCACGCTGATGGGAGTGTGGGCGGCGCGCATCCTGCGACAGGATGCCACCGAAGAGCGCAAAACCGCGGAAATGATGGTCACCGGCTTCATCCTGCTCAGCATCGGATATCTTTGGAGCTGGATGTTCCCTCTGAACAAATCATTGTGGACCAGCTCTTATGCCGTGTTCACCGGCGGCCAGGCCATGCTCGCCCTCGGACTGTGCTACTGGTTCATCGATGTGAAGGGGAAATCCGGCTGGACCAAGCCCTTCGTGGTGTACGGAGTGAATGCGATCACCGTGTTTTTCATGAGCGGCATCATCGCCAAAACCTTCGGATTCATCAAGATCGGAGACATCAGCCTTCAGCGCTGGATCTTTGTGAACGGCTTCGAATCGTGGTTGCCCACCATCGACGCCTCGCTGGCTTACAGCGTGGTGTGGGTGTTCGTCTGGTACCTGATTCTGAACTGGATGTATAAGAAGAATATCATTTTGAAGGTGTGATCATGAAAACTCAGCTACGATGGATTGTTCTATCCATGATCGTTTGTCTGCCAACCTTGGCGAACGCCCAAATCGCGTATTCCACGCAAATCCAGCCGATTTTCAATTCACGGTGCACCAGTTGCCATGGAGGCATCTCCGGTGTGAACTTGAATTCGTATTCAGCCACCATGGCTAGCGTAGGCGATCTGTACGGCAAGAAGATCGTGACCCCGGGCAATGCGGCGGCAAGTCCTTTGTTTGACAAGTTGTTGGCCAATCCGCAATTCGGCTCACGGATGCCGCAAGGAGGCTCGCTCACCACACAACAAATCGACCTCATTCGGGCGTGGATCAACGAGGGCGCGCACGAAACCCCGACCAGCATCGATCGGCCGGATCGTCCGTTGACGATGCGGTTAGATCAGAATTTCCCGAATCCATTCAATCCAAATACGGTGATCCGGTTCAACGTAGGGACGCAAGATTTTGCGTCCCTACAGGTCCGTTTGACCGTGGTCGACATGACAGGCCGTGAAGTCGCGGTTCTTTTGGATGGGATGCGCCCGGCAGGGGAGCACAGCGTCACCTTCGAGGCCTCCGCACTCCCGAGCGGGATCTACATGTATGTACTGGAGACCGGCGGACAACGAATCAGCAGAAAACTACTGCTGATGAAATAGGCTGCACTCCATCGGCAGTGGACCGCCCACATGCAGAAACGGTTCGCCGAATTCGACGCCGATCATGTGTCCGTAGTGGCGTGAGCGCCCTTCGATGAATTTGTAGAATCTGGCCGTGGAGATGTGCGTCTGCGGGCCATCACCCTCTTCAGCCATGAATTGCGTCTTGTACGCCAGAATCGCTTTTTTCTTGAGCTCCACCACGTCGCTGATGTCCATCACCACAGTGGGTTCGAACACCGGACGGTCTTGCATGTAATGGAAGATGTGTTTGGGGCGCCAGGGTTCCTGACCCGTTTCCACTTTGGCCAGTCCACTGTAGAAAAGTGCGTCGAGTGTCAGCACCGCGGCGTTGCCGTGATCAGGATGCCGGTCGGAGGGAGCATTGATGAAAATGATCTTGGGACGCGTTTCACGCACCACGCGGATGATCGCATCGCGATGCTCGGGGGTGTTGGTCAGGCCGTTATCCGGCAATCCCGCATTCCCACGCCACGTGAGTCCCATGATCTCGGCAGCGGTGCATGCTTCGGCCAACCGGGTTTCGGCGTCGCCACGGGTTCCTTTTTCTCCGCGCGTAAGGTCGAAGATTCCGGTTTTGAGACCTTTTTTAGCCAATGCGATGAGAGTGCCGCCGGCGCATAATTCCACATCATCCGGATGCGCCGCAATCGCCAATACGTCAAGAAGTGGCATTCGACTCCTTGATCTGATATCCCAATAACCGAACCATCCGCTTCAACCTGTGCCGGTTCACTCCGATGTCGAACCGACCCTTGCGCGATTCGCTTCTCAGATGCAGAACGGAACCTCCATCCGGCAGGGGCTCGGTAAGAAAACGCACATCATCCCTCCATCCGAAAACAGGGATGCGGAACACGGCTTCACCGCTCATCGAATCCGCGCTGCGAAGTTCTCCTCGCATGTCTCTGACCACATCCGATATCATCTGGGCGGCCTCATGCGCTCCGACATTCAATGCCACGCTCATTCGGGCGCAATTTCCCGCGGATTCACATTCAGGCAATGGATTTGCAGGCAAATGGTTCATGATCTCGCTCCCTTTGCCACAGCTTAGCAGAAATAGGATTAAGAGACAAGAGACAAGTGGCCTGGATTGGAACCTTCGCAATATGGTCTTCATTTAGATTTTAAATTTAAAATTTTAAATGTGAAGACCCTGAGCCAAGCAACGTCAATGCCTGTCGCGAATCATCCGTCATCGGCAAGAGCTCGAGATTGGGATCGCGGATGAACCCCTTGGCGACGGAATGACGGATGAAGGCATCCAATCCGTCATAAAAACCGTTCGTGTTCACGAGCATCAGAGGTTTTTCATGGATGCGGATCTGGCGCCAGGTCACCATTTCGAAGATTTCCTCGAACGTGCCGAACCCGCCCGGAAGGGCGATGAAGGCATTACTCAGATCAGCCATGAGGGCTTTGCGCTGATGCATGTCTTCGACGACGAGCAGTTTGGTGAGTCCGCGATGGGCCACTTCTTTGCGCATCAGCGTTCTCGGAATCACGCCGGTGACGTCTCCGCCGGCATCAAGACAGGCGTTGGCCAAGGCTCCCATCACGCCGATTCCGGCGCCGCCGTACACGAGTCCAATCTGGTTTTCCGCCAACAATCGACCCAGGGTGCGCGCTTCATCCAATATGGCTGGGTCGTTCCCTTCGGCAGAGCCGCAAAACACGCAAATCCGCTTCATGCCTTGTGGGTTTTCAACATGCGATGAACCACCATGTCGAGTTTTTCGATGGTGTAATCGATCTCTTCAAGAGTATTGGATTTGCCGATGCTGAATCGCAGGCTGGATTTCGCCGTCGGCGTCACCATCCCCAATGCCAAAAGCACGTGAGAGGGCTCCACGGCGCCTGAGCTGCAGGCCGATCCGTTGCTGCAGCAGATGCCCTCGATGTCCAGATTCAACAGCAGCATTTCCCCATCCAGAGATTCCTCTTCATCGAGAGGGAAGGAGCAGTTCACGATGTTGTAGATGCCGTTGTCGACATCGCCGTTGAAGGTGATGAGCCCGGCGAATTTATCGCGCAAGCCGGCTAGCAATCTGGCTTTGAGAGCGGAAATATGCGCTTTGTTGGCTTCCATTTCCGCATCGGCGAGTTCCAAGGCTTTCGCCATGCCTACGATTCCAGCTACGTTCAATGTGCCGCCACGACGTCGGCGTTCCTGCGATCCGCCTTCCATCCATGCTGAAAACGGCGCTCCAGCGCGGGCGTAGAGCAAGCCGACGCCCTTCGGACCATAAATCTTGTGTGCGGAGATGGAAAGGAAATCGAGTCCGAGTTCATCAACATGGATCGGCAATTTTCCGGCGCTTTGCACCGTGTCGGAATGCAGGGGGACGCCTTTCCGACGGCAGACTTCCGAGATCTCTTTGAGCGGGTTGATCGAACCGATTTCGTTGTTGGCGTGCATCAGGGTCACCAAGGCGGTGTCTTCGGTGATGGCGGCTTCCACTTTTTCGGCGGTCACATGTCCGAGCGGCTTCACATCCAGAAACGTGGCTTTGATTCCGTCTTTTCGTCCGTATTGAAGCGGATGCAGAACGGCATGATGTTCCACTTTGGAGGTGACCACATGCGATTTACCTGTGGCTTTGATCACGCCTTTGATCACGGCGTTGTCGCTTTCGGTTCCACCGCTGGTGAAGATGATTTCGGCGGGCTGGGCGCCTAAGATGTGGGCGATTTTCTCGCGGCTTTCTTCCACGGCCACATTGGACTGGCGTCCCATGGAATGGATGGACGCGGCATTGCCGAAAAAGTCGGTCAGGTAAGGCCGCATCGCCTCCAAGACCCGAGGATCAAGAGGCGTTGTCGCGGCATTGTCAAGATAAACGGTGTGCATCGCTGAATGTAAGGGCATTTTGGGATTCCATCATTTGGTATCTTACGCTCCACATCATCATGTTAGAATTCTAAGGGTACCTATGGCTAAACTCACCATCACCGATCTGGATCTCAGCGGCAAACGCGTGGTCATGCGCGTCGATTTCAACGTTCCCATGGAGAACGGAATCATCACAGACGACAACCGCATCACCGAAGCTCTCCCAAGCATCAACTATGTTCTCGAGAATGGCGGAACTCTCATTCTGCTGAGTCATTTCGGGCGGCCGAAAACCGCCGCCGATATCGAATACTCGCTCAAGCCTGTGGCCGATTATCTCGCCACGAAAGTGTCCGCGAAAGTGCACTTCGCCACCGATTGCGTAGGTGATGTGGCCAAAGCCGCTATCGACGCAGCCAAACCAGGCGAGATCGTGGTGATGGAGAATGTCCGCTTCTATCCGGAAGAGACCAAAAACAACCCCGAATTTTCTAAGAAACTCGCCGAATTGGGCGATTTGTTCGTGAACGACGCGTTCGGATCGTCGCACCGCGCCCATAGCTCTGTGGCCGGCATCACCGACTTCCTGCAACCCGCTGCGGCCGGATTCCTGCTCGATAAAGAGATCCGCTATCTGAGCGATTCCATCCACAATCCGAAACGTCCGTTCGTGGCCATCCTGGGCGGGGCGAAAGTCTCCGATAAGATACCCGTGATTGAGAACCTCATCGACAAAGTCGACACCATCATCGTGGGTGGCGGTATGACCTATACGTTCTATAAGGCGCTCGGCCTTCCGATCGGAAAATCATTGCTGGAAGCCGACAAGGTGGATTTGGCCAGCGAAATCATGGATAAAGCGAAAGCCAAGGGTGTGAATTTCCTTCTTCCGGTGGATTCCACCGTCTCGCAGGAGTTCAACAACGACGCGCCTTTCAAAACCGTGGACAAAGACGGCATTGAAGACGGCTGGATGGCGCTCGACATCGGTCCGAAAACCGTCGCCCTCTACGGGGAAACCATCCGCGCGGCGGGTACTGTGGTCTGGAACGGTCCTATGGGTGTCTTTGAAATGGATAACTTCGCCAACGGAACCTTCTCCGTGGCCCAAGCCTTGGCCGATGCCACGAAAAAAGGCGCCATCACCATCATCGGTGGGGGAGACTCGGCCGCGGCAATCAAGAAAGCCGGATTGGACTCGGAAGTGACGCACGTCTCCACAGGCGGCGGCGCATCGCTGGAATATCTGGAAGGTAAATCCTTGCCGGGTATCGACTGCCTGACCGAGAAATAAGCCTTTATTCGCGCCAGTACGCCTTGGAGAACAGCACCAGCACGGTGAAGACTTCAAGGCGTCCGATCATCATCAGCAACGACATCGTCCATTTGCCCATCATGGGCATGGACGCGTAGTTGTTGACCGGACCGAATTCGCCGAATGCCGGGCCGATGTTTCCCAGACAGGAAATACTCGCCCCGATGGCCGACATGAAATCGAGTCCAAGTGCGGAAAGGATCAGCGATCCGATCGAGAAAAAGAACACATACGAAATCACGAAGCTCAACACCCGCATGATGGTGGCGGGTTCGATGTTCTTTGACCCGATCTGCACTGGAAGTACGCCCCTGGGATGCACGGTCTGTCGAATCTCACGCATCGTGTTTTTCAGAAGGATGAGAATTCGGAAGGATTTGATGCCACCTGCTGTCGACCCGGCTGTACCTCCGGTGAAGAATAGAAGGAAGAGAAAAAGCACCGCAAGTGAAGGCCACACTTCGTAGTTGTAGGTGATGAAACCTGTTGTAGTGATTATGGACACCACTTGGAAAGCTCCGTAGCGCAGGGCATCCAATATGTCGTACCCGCCGGTAATCCAAAGGATAGCCGACACGAAGACCACGGAAATCAGCACCATGAGACTGTAAAATCGGGTCTCACGGTTATTCCCGAACACACGGAACTCACCACGAAGCAGCCTGAAATGCATAGTGAAACTGATGCCGGCCGAGAACATGAAAAAGATGGTGATCCAGTCCAGATAGGCAGAGTCGTAATACGCTAAGGAGGCATCCTTAGTGGAGAAGCCTCCCGTGGCCAATGTGGCCATCGCATGATTCAAAGCGTCAAACCAATCCATTTTGGGATGCACCCAAAGCAAGATGAAATTCACGAGGGTGAAGGTGAGATACACTCCCCAAAGCCATGTCGCCGCTTCCTGAACCCGTGGAGTGATCTTATCGGTCATCCCGGCGCTCGATTCCGCAGAAAACAGCTGAGAACCCCCGCCAACGCTCAGGAAAGGCAAAACGGCAACGGATAAGACCACGAAACCCATTCCGCCGAACCAATGCATCAGGGAACGCCAAAGCAGGATGCTTCGGGGTTGATCGACCAAGAGTCCGTTAAAGACTCCGTCGGATGTGGTTCCGCCATAGACCGTGGCTCCGGTGGTGGTCAGGCCGCTCATCGCTTCAAAGAAAGCATCTGTGAAATGGGTGAGGCTTCCCGATAGATACATCGGAAGCGCCCCGAATGCGGAAAGTATAATCCAGGTCAGGGAAACCACCAGAAACGCTTCTCGGGCTCGGAGGTCGGTTTGCGGACGGTATATCCAGAACAACCCGCCACCCAAAATGAATGCGATCAACGCCGATGAGGCGTACACCCACCAGATGCTTTCCTGGTCATACAAAGACAGAGGAAGTGGCAATAGTAGGGCGAAGCCCATGAAAAAAATGAGGGCGCCGGAGACTCCCGCCACCACTTTGACATCGATCTTGCTACGGCTTCGGTTGAGGTTTCCGAACAGCATCAGAAATAGGATGAGATTTTATCGATAGACTCAGGCAGACAGAACACGATCACCCGATCGCCGGCCACGACCACGGTGTTTCCGGTGGCGACTTCCGCTTTTCCGCCTCGAATCACACCACCGACCACACATCCCTTCGGAAACACGAGTTTCGCGATGGTATGTCCGGTGATTTTGGAGGTGGGCTGGGCTTCGAATTCCAAGACTTCGGCTTTGATACCATGCAACGCGGCCACCGAGAGTACGGATCCTTTTCGTACCAGCCGATGGATTTCGTTCGATGCGGCCAGTTTCTTATTCACCGCCGCATCCAGGCCTATGGTCTGACTCAACGGAATGTAATCGGGTTTCGACACCATCGCGATCACTTTCGGCACTTTCAGGTGCTTGGCCATCAGGCAGGAAATGATGTTCGACTCTTCGTCTTCCGTGACGGCGATGAACACATCGGTTTCGGTGATACCCTCGGTCACCAACAGGTTCGGATCGGTGGGATTGCCATGCAGCACCAACACATCCCTCAATTCCGTGGCCAACTCATAGGATGTCTCATAGTCAGGTTCGATGAGCTTTATCTTCCAGTCGGTTTCGTCCTGACTGAGCATCCGGGCGATCATGGCGCCGACCGTGGTTCCGCCGGTGATCATGATGTTGCGGATCTTGCGGTTCTCATGTCCCGTGATGCTCAACATCGCGCTGACATCCTCGGTTCTGGCCAGCACGAAAATATGGTCATTGGCTTGCAGGCGGTCGTTTCCGAACGGAATGAGGGTGAAGCCGCCACGGTAGATGGCTACCACACGGAACGGAGTCTCAGGAGCCAGAGGAGCCACTTCGATCAGTTTCTTGCCGACGATTGGGGAGGCTTTGTCCAATCGGATGCCCACCAATTGCATTTTTCCTTCCGCCAGACTCACCACATCCGATGCGGCGGCACGCTTCACCAAAAGAACGATTTCGCGCGCCACGCTCTGTTCGGGATGGATCATCACATCGATGCCCATATCGGCCGGGCGCACCAGAGCGTTCGGTCTTGAAAACTCGTCATTGCGGATGCGGGCGATCACTTTGGCCGCACCCAGACGCTTGCTGAGCAATGCCGCGACCATGTTCACTTCGTCCAAGTTCGTGGCCGCGACCACCAGATCGGCATCCGCCACACCGGCACGTTGCAAATCCTGAGCCGATGTCGCATTACCCTCGATGGTCATCACATCGCTTTCACCACAGATGCGAAGCGCCTCTTTGTCTCGATCGAGAATGACGACATCGTGTTTTTCCTGCGAGAGCATGGATCCGAGGTCGTACCCGACCTCGCCCGCCCCGATAATGATCACTTTCAAATCGGTCCCGGCTGTTCTTGTTAATTGAAGTTACGAAAATTGCATACCAAGCGTAGGTTTTCGATTTTCAACGTTCACCAACCCACGGTCTCCATGCGCAAATTCCTGTTCGTCTTCGTCCTCACGCTTTTCGCGTTCTCCGATCACTCTTTCGCTCAAAACCGACCGATGACCCTGAACGACCTGATGTCGATGCGAACCCTTCGCAATGCGTCGATTTCCGACAACGGGGTTTGGATGGGATACGATACCTGGCCCGATCGCGGCAATGGAGAGGCTGTGGTCAAGGAAATCGCAGGCCGGCGTTCATACACCATCCCGAACGGTGAAAAACCGGTGTTCTCAACAGATGCGGCTTTTGCGGGAGTCACCGTCCGACCCGATGTGATCGCCGTGGAAAACGCATCCAAACCGGCCGACCGCCCCAAAGCGGGAATGGTGTATTTCCCGACATCCACCGGAGTGATGACCACCTTGGCGGATGTGAAATCGTTTCAGTTCACAGGGAATTCAAAATATATCCTGGTCTGGTACAATGCAGGCAAAGCGGGAAGCGGATGGCGCAAAACTATCGGCTCCACGCTCGAAATTCGCAGTTTGGGTTCGGAATCCATCCGCACGATTCCATTCGTGTCCGCATTTCAGGCCGATTCGCTCGGCAGCGTCGTCTTCCTGGCGCTCGCCGACAGTTCCGGAAAAGGCAACGCACTGATCCGTTACAAGATCGCGGATGGCACCGTCGACACCCTCCATGCCGCACCGTTCGCTCGATACGACAGGCTTACTTGGAATGAATCGACCTCCAGTCTGGCGTTTCTTTCCGCACAGGAAGATGCGGATCAGGCAGTGGAAGAATCCCAGTTATTTGTTTTTTCCAACACCCTGAGTGAAATCGAACCTGCTTTTTCGGGCCGATATGTCCCGTTCAGAAACACCTTGAGCTGGTCGGACCGTGGCGAACTTCTCTTTTTCGGAGTGAAGCCGGAAGCGGAAAAACCCGTGATGAAACCCAAGCGCGATGAATGGAGCACGACGAATTTCACAGACACCGAATTCATCCGCGCCGATCGGGGTCTGGATGTGTGGCATGGCGAAGATCCGCTCATCAAACCTCATGAGATCAAAACGGCTACCCAACGCAGAAACCGGACGTTTATGAGCGTTTGGCATAGGGCCGGAAATCGGACGGTAGCCTTGGCCGATTCGAGCTTGGCATCGGTATCTGTGCCTAAAAACACGCGTTTCGCGCTTGGAACATCCAACAGCGATTATCAGCGGGAGATTTCGTGGTTCGGTAACCAATCCGATATTTCCGTCGTGGATCTGCAAAGCGGGTCGCGCCGGAGAATACTCACACGTCACAGCGGTTCCGCGCAATTGTCGCCAACCGGTGTCTGGGTGGTCTATTTCCGCGACGGACATTGGCATGCCACGAATTCCGCGACCGGTGTGAGCCGCAATCTGACGCAATCCATATCGACTTCCTTCGCCAACGAAGACCACGACACACCTGGCAGCGCTTCAGGGTATGGAATCGCAGGATGGTTGGACAATGAGGCCCGGGTCCTCATTTACGACAAATTCGATATCTGGGCGTTCGATCCGAGTTCGGGAACATCGGCGAATCTCACCCGGACCGGCCGAAGAGACAAACTCCAATACCGTGTGAGAATCACCACCGACAAGCCCACCATTTCCGTGAGCCAACCCTTGTTGCTCACCGGTTATCACGACTTGAAAAAAACCACCGGGTTTTATGAGCTTCGATTTGAACGTCCAAGCCTCACCTTGCTTCTGGATGAATCCAAGAAACTCAACTTCATAGCCAAAGCCAAAAATGCGGACGTGGTTCTGTACACACGCGAATCCTACAACGAGTTTCCTGATTTATGGAGCTCCGATTCCAAGTTCAAGACCAAAGTGAAACGCACTGATGTCAATCCGATCATGAAAGAGCTTGCTTGGGGACAATCCCAACTGGTGGAATGGTCGAGCATGGATGGAATTCCGGTTCAAGGGGTGCTGATCACGCCGGGTGGATGGAAACCGGGTACCAAACTACCCGTAATCGTGTATTTCTATGAGCTGTTCTCCCAGCGATTGCACGAATACAATGCTTTGGCGGTGAATCATCGCCCCTCATTTCCATATTACGCCAGCAACGGATATGCCATATTCTTGCCGGACGTTAGGTATGATTTGGGTCAGCCGGGTTATTCGTCCACCAAATACATCGTTCCCGGAGTGCAGAAGCTGATCGATCTGGGGATCGCTGATCCGGCTCGGATCGGAATCCACGGCCATTCATGGAGCGGATACCAAGCGGCTCACATCATCACGCAGACGAATCTGTTCGCGGCGGCAATCGTCGGGGCTCCAGTATCTAACATGACCAGCGCCTATAACGGCATCCGTTGGGGCACAGGCCTGGCCCGTCAGTTCCAATACGAACAGCAACAAAGCCGGATCGGGAAGACGATGTGGGAAGCCAGAGATCTGTACATCGAGAATTCACCCGTGTTCTTCGCCGACCGCATCAAAACGCCGACTCTGATCATGTTCGGCGATGAAGACGACGCGGTGCCCTGGTATCAAGGCATCGAATTGTACCTGGCGATGCGACGGCTCAATAAGGACGTCATCTTCCTTCAATATCATGGCGAACCTCACCATCCTCAGCGTTATGCGAACAAAATGGACTACACCATCCGGATGAAAGAGTACTTCGACCACTATCTGAAAGGGGCTCCGGCCGCCGAATGGATCAGAAAAGGAGAGGCTTACTCCGGAAATTGACTCCAGAAAGGGTTAGGATTTTCTAACATTCTCCGTATTCGCACATCGTTGGGCAGTACGGGGAAGCGTTAGAAAATCTTAAATCATTAAGAAGTGCATATTTAGATACATTTGAGCCATCGGTACCATAAGAAAAAAATAATCTTCTGGTGGCTGTAACAAATCGGGTTCCTCAGGATCATAGAGATAAGGAGGAACATCCATGTTTCGAGTACTTCACAACTTCGTCCAATCAAACCTAAGGCAGACGACCTCTGCCGATACACTTATGTTCGTACCATCCATTGTCTTAACTGAGCGCAGTGCGAAGGATTCGGTCAGGAGGTATGTTTGGGATGAACAGTCGGAAAGGATTGAAGCCGTGTCTGAAACGGCAACAGACACCATCGAATCGGTATCACTGCGAACTCTCCATGTGGAAGACAACGCGGAAGTCCGTTCGATCGTGAAGTATTTCCTACGTAAGAAGCGATTTCAAGTTGACGCCGCGGAAAACGGCGCCGAAGCTCTCCAGCTTGCCAAAGACGAACACTATGATGTCATCATCATGGATGTGAACCTGGGCGAAGGGATGGATGGCATTGAAACCACCCGCCAATTGCGTCGGATCGAGCAATACAAGGATGTTCCCATCATCGCAGTCACTGCGAATCTCACCACCAATATCCGCGAGCACTGCCTGGAAGCCGGTATGGATGCGTTTTTGCCCAAACCGTTTCAAAAAGAAGACCTTCTGAACACCATCCGTCTTGTGATGCAGAAACGTGGCGAACAACCCACGTTCTGAGTTCCTCGGTCTTTTGTTACAGCCTTGATTTACTATGAGAATCAAACCATGAAGAATCCTTGTGAAAACCCGATCCAAACTCCTTGACCTGGAAGATAGGATTGATCTATATGTGAAGGGTGTACTGACCCAGAAACAGATAGACCACCTATGGGTGGATGTCATCCAGCACGACTATCTCGATTACATGAAAACCGCAGCCACCTTGAGGAAACTCTCCGTGGGGCGGAATGTGACCCCGATTCCGTTGATGAACCGAGAACGCATCAGAATGGCTGCGACTGCAGCGGCTGCGGCGGTGATCATCGGGGTCGGAACATCGATGTATTTCCTCACCGGATCGGATTCCGCCGCTGAATTCCGCCCGTTGGCCACTGTCGAATACAGCTTGATGCGGTCGGCGGAAGTCAGTTCAGACGAGTTCGAAGCCTCCTTGAGGGATGTCACCGTACTTGCCTTGGATGGAAACACGGCCTCGGCGGAGTCCAGGCTCAATTCGTTGTTGGAATCGGAATTGACCCTCGATCAACGTTCCCGAACCCAGCTGAGTCTGGCGGCGTTGAATTACAATTCAAAAAACTACGCTGATGCGATCGCGTTGTTCGCCGTCATCATCGATACGCCAGGCACTGATCCATCCATCCGTGAAAAATCGACTTGGTATGCGGCCAATGCCCTGATTCACCAAAACAGACTCAAAGAAGCCGATCTGTATCTGGATCAGGTCATACAGATGGATGGCGAATTCAAGCGAGCTGCGATCAACGCCAAAGATCAGCTCCGTCGATAAAAAACAAGCAACAGGGCCCCACCCAAAATCAGCATCAGGATACCCCCGACGAAGAGATCCCTGATGCTGATTTTATTTATAAGAGGGTCGTTTTCACCGATCAGAATGAATGACCCCCAAACATGGGGATTGCTGCTCCGAGTGGTCAGATATCGGATTTTCGCAGCGCGCAAGGCCTCGTCTTTGGCGAACCCCTGATTCAGATGTTCATAAAACCAAGTGGAAATGTCTGCGGCGGTCTGGTCCTGGATCGACCACATGTTCATCACCAGGCTTCGCGCTCCCGCAGATCGCAACGCACGGCCCAAACCCACCATGCCGCTTCCTTGGATGAAGCTGCCGCTGCCCGATTCGCAACTGCTCAACATGATGAGCTCCATGTCCAGATTCATGCCGAAGAGTTCATAGGCATACAAGGCTCCATCGTCGGTTTCATTTGCTTCCAGATAAATCACTGAAAACAGCGGGTCGGACATGTTCACTTCGCTGTGGGAAGCGATGTGCAAAATCCTGCTTCCCGCCGCATTTTGTCGGATGGCCGCTTCCGTTGCCTCCGCACCCGTTAGGATGCGTTGATTGCCCAATTTGGACAGTGTGTTGCTGATCCGGTTCACTTCCTGCTCGGCGAACGGAAGGGGATTCATCAACGGGAAAGAACGCAACCGGGAGATTCCCACCCCGAGAAAATCGGAGGTGTAATCCGGGCGCGTACGGTCAGTGGAATGGTGCTCTCTGATGGATGTGGAATAGGTGACAGGCAGGTCCTCAATCAAAAATCGAACGCTGCCGAAGGATGTCTCGGAAGCGGGCGCAGTGGTGGGTAGGATTTCCACCGGAATTCGATGAAGCGGACCGTCTGGAATGAAAATCAGATGACTGGGTTTCGATTTCATGACATCACCCAGCAACCGCTGATACAATTTGTGCAGATCATTGAGCGGAGTGGTTCCGGATTGCAGCTTGGTCCCGATCTGCGACCATTCTTCCAACATACCTTTGCTTCCAGCCAAGGCGTTGACTCGGATCGATGTTCTGGTCACCGTTGTGCGATAGACCTTGTGGTCTACAACAGTGATGGAAACAATCGCATGTCCTTTGCCCAAGAACTGCTGCGCTTCATGGATGGAGCGGTCTTTGAAGTTGATACCTGGAAGTCGCTTGCGCTGCAACTGCAGCAGTCGGTTGTTCAATTCCAGTTTCTGGGTTTCGCTGGCATCCATCAACTTTCCGCGTGTCTGCTCGATGTCTTGCATCAATTTGAAATCTTCCAGACGCTCAGATTCGCTGAACAGGGATGATCTTATGAGATTGCTGTTGTTCAGGGAAGATTGATTCACGGTCTTTACCGCATCAAGCAATTCAGCGGCCTTTTCGAGCTGATTCAACGAAAGGTGCAAATCCACAAGGATCCGGATGGAAACAGCGAATTCCGGTTTGAAGCGGATGAAACCGGTCTGGGAATCCGCACTGTTCTCGATACGTGTGAAAATCTCCGTCACCACAGGTTCGAGAAGCGCCAATGCTTTGCGTGGTTGGTTTTGGTGGATGTCGTCAGTCGCAACCACATTCACGGCCTCAATGAATTTCTCGAAATCAAGGGTGTTGCGTAGGTCCTTGTTTTTCAGAGAGGTGACCAACTCGCTGGTTTGCCCGTGACGTCCCAATGTCTGCAACAGATGGATGCGTTGAATACGTGTCACCGTAGCTGAAACTAGATCATTCCGCAGTGCCGCATCCGACTCGATCTCAGTGTACAAGGCAATCGCGTCATCATATCTTCCCAAGCTCTCCAAAGTGAGTGCTTTTTCGAATTGAACAAGCCGAAGCGTGATTTTCGACCCCGTGCTCTGCAAGAGGCTGATGGCTCGGTCGTTGAACTCGAGGGCTTTCGCAGGGTTTTTTAGAAATTCACGATGATAGGTGCCATACAACGACAGGATGTTGCCTAATTCCTCTTTCGCATTCGACTCAAGTGCGACTTCGTAAGCCTTGTTCAAGTATCGGATTCCGTTTTCCCAATCGCCCCGACGCCAATGGAACACGTACAGATTATTCAGAATCTGCAGTTGGTTTTGATTGTCTCTGGAAAGTCGCGCATCCGACAAGGCTTGAAACTGCAGCGATAGATAATCGCCCACCATCCCAGTGTTCAAATAAGCGACGGCGAGGTTGTTGAGAAGCGTGGATCGGGCGCGAAGATCGGTCAGCTCCGCTCGGCGATGAAAAATCTTCGCATAGATGTCTCTAGCACTCTGAATATCCCCAAGAAGGAAAAGAATGCTCCCAAAATCGGTTTCAACTCGAAGTCGCGCTTCGACATAATTGGGATTTCCATCGGACATCCTTCTGACAGTAGGCAGCAAATCGCGTCTGTAGAAATCCAATGCCGATTGGTAATACGCCAGATAGTATGCGGCGAACGCCAGCCGCCGGTACGTGCGGAGCTTGATATCGATATCCGGGAAAATACTTGACCCCGAAATCGTCTCCATGAACGGATAGACCCTTTCGTATTGGCTTCGAACATGGTAGGAGTCGATCAGCAGAAAGACTTGATAGGTGTCTGCGAATGAGAGACTTCTGCGTGTGGGTTGAAGCCCAATAGACCAATGGTCGAGAAGCGACAGGTAATGAACCGCATTCCCGTCCGAATACCCGTAACCTGGCGGAATCAATAGCACGTCTGCGGCTCGGAAAGCGCGTTTTCCTGCAATGCCAGCCACATCCGCATCCGGATTCAACGCCCTTTTCAGATATGCATCTATCACGGGATCGGAAGAGGAATAGCGGAAATGGGTCAGGTTCGATCGGTAGGCGGCAGCCCTCTCGGTCGGTTCCAAACTGTACAGATACAGGACGCCCAGATCGGGTAGCCGCTCGCAGTCCCATGCGGCTTTCATCACGGCGGAATGACCGACGGCTGTGATGGCGTTCAGATAACAATCAACAGCGGATGTCCTGGGTTGGAACGTGCCCGCCCTGGTTCGCACATACTTGTGCAACTCTGTGTCTTGGGCTGTGAGTTGAGACAAACCCCAAACATGCATAGCCACATACTCGCGCTGAACAATCCTCTGGAGGAGCTGATCGGCTTGTTGCTGCTGAATGAATCTCTGAGGTTGCCCAAAAGCAACCTCAGAGACGAAAATCAACATCACTATGAATACGTTTCGAAGCATGTCTGTGGGTAGCGTTCGGTCGCTAATATACCCACAGCACGGCGATCTCGAAGATTATTCCGGCTTGTTGACGATAATACCTTCTTTATGCCCGCCGACGTTGAAGATCGCGTCTGTATCGCGGTCGGTGGCATCCGCATTGGTGCTTGGCGCGCGGGTTGGGGGTTTGTTGACGATGATGCCTTCCCTGTGACCGCCAACATTGCGGAGGGCGTCAGTGGAGTTGGCGCAGCCAGTCAAGAGGATAGCGGCAGCGGCTACAGCGAAGAGGGTGGATTTCGTATTCATGGTATTATGTATCTTGGGTATGATGGTTTTGTTGATATAAGGCATAAGTCCATTAAGATAAACTCACTAAGTTTAAAGTGAATGTCCACTCTATCCGATTATGATCATTTATCTATTCATATATATGATTCCGAGAGGTGCCAAATGTTACAGCACTCTAATAAAAATTTTTAGTCATTGATTTTTAATGACTTAGTATAATTAAGAAGCTCTAATTAAAAAAATATTTTCAAAAAAAATCCTTTTGAAATGGCGTGGCGCTTCACTTCGCATTTTGTAACTTGACCCGTGTCAACGAAACCAAGTGCCCCTCAATTTTCGTCGGAAGAGATTCTCCAAGCCATTGTGCAGGATGATCATCCTGTGATGGATGCGTTTACGCGGATCATCTTACCTCAGATCAGGGAGTATCTGAGCATCACCGTACGTTCCAACGCCTATCTCGCTGAAGAATGCGCCCAGCAGGCGCTTTTTTCGATGATCGACAGGGTGAAGTCAGGCCATTACGATACGTCTGTGAACGTGATTGGCTATCTGATGATTTCCGCGCGCAATGAATTCTTCAAGACGGTGAAGAAAGAGATGCGGGAGGGGGGAATGGTCCTGGAAGAGCAATACATGACGGATCCCGCCGAGCAATACAAGAGACTGGTGGATCAGGAGAGGGAGGATATCCTCCGCAAATGCATGGAACTTCTGGATGAACCCAATCGCGCATTCATCCAATTCTATATGGATGAACCCGAAGCGTCGTATCTGACTGTGAGCAAGCTGTTCAAGATCAGTCCGGTTTTGGTGCGGGTCAGAAAAAGCCGCTTATTGGCCAAACTCCATTCCTGTTACAAGAAAAAATCGTCCAGTTAAGCGCTTTTATGATCCCAGGTGGTGCCGAGGGGTTCGATTTTCACGCGCTGCATGCCGTGGATCTGCATTTGTGACAGGAATTCGGCGGTGGAGCCGTCGGGAACACCCAATTCATACCGGATGATGTCTGTGAACGATGTGGATAGGATTTTTGCACCGGATTTCCTCACCTGATACTCGATCCATTTGATTTCGGTGAAGGAGGTGGTAATCCTGAACAGATTCTTCTTTTCGATCGGCAGCAGCGAAGCCTCATCCAGGCATGCGGCGGCCGCGGTGCCATAGGCTTGGATTAGGCCTGGCTTCCCGAGTTTCGTGCCACCGAAATATCTGACCACGATGCAGGCCACGTTCACCAGTTTTCGGGAACGCAGTTGGTTCAGGATGGGTAAGCCTGCGGTACCCGATGGCTCTCCATCGTCCTGACCTATTTCCATGATGCTGTCGGGATTCCATCGCGCGCCAAGGCAATGATGCGTGGCATCGGGCCACCGCAATCGAATCTCTTTGGCGAACGCAGCGATTTCCGTCTCCTGACCCACCCGCCTCGCATAGGCGAGGAATTTGGAACCGCGGTCGCGCCATACCGCGTCGCACGGCTCGGAAAGGGTGTTCATGAGAGGTTCGCTCATTTCGATTTGATTTCGTTCCAGATGCGGCTGTACACCGCGGTGGCTTCACTACCGACGTCTTTGAGGAATTCGAGTCGATCAAGGACGCTCTGAGGCGGGTACAGCGACGTATCGTTGCGTAGCGAATCGAGCACGAGAGGATGGGAGGCCATGTTCGGGGTGGAATAGCCTGTGTAATTGGAGATATCGGCTCCTACTTGCGGACGCAACAGATAATTCAGAAAAGATTCGGCCAAATCTTTGTTTTTTGATCCCTTGGGAATCACAAGGTTGTCGACCCAGACGTAACTTCCTTCTTTCGGGATGATGAAAATCACATCCGGATTCTCTTTCATGACTTGGTAGATGTCGCCGCTCCATCCCATCGCCAACCAGACATCTCCCGATTTGAGCAGGTCGATATAGGTGTCGCTGGAGTAGGTGCGTACGAATTCTTTCTGTGCGATCATCATGTCGCGAGCGGCTTCCAGTTTCTTTGGATCGGTTTCATTCACGGAGTGTCCGAGAAGGCGTAAGGCCGGCACCAAGCCGCTGCGCATGTTGTCGATCACGCTGATACGCCCTTTGTACTTGGGATCCCAGAGCGCTGTCCAACTGTCGATGTTCTCTTTGATGTATTTCGTGTTCACTCCGATTCCCGTGGTTCCCCATTGATAAGGGATGGAATAGCGGCCTTCGGGATCGAACGGCAGATTTCTGAAGCGTGGGTCGATGTTTTCGATGTTCGGGATGTTCGCAAAATCCAATTCCTCCAACATGCCTTGCTTGGTCATGATTTCGACCATGTAATCGCTGGGCATGGTCACATCGTACCCGCTGGCGCCGGTCCGCAGTTTGGCGTAAAGCTCGTCGTTGCTCGAAAAGTTGTCGTAAATCACCTTCACGCCGAATTCGGACTCGAAATCGGGGATGGTGGTGTCGGCGATGTAATATCCCCAGTTGTAGAAACTCAGTGTGGGACGGGTGTCGCCACCGCAAGCGGAGACGGCCAGGATCCCTGCAATGATCCAGATGTTTTTCATGTCAGCTTCCTAAGGTTTTGGCTGTTTTGGTGATTCCTTCGAACCGAAGCGCGAGCAGCATCAGGATCATGGTGAACAGGATCATGATGGTCGATACGGCGTTGATTTCGGGCGAGACCCCGAATTTGATCATGGAATAGACTTTCATCGGAAGGGTGGTTGAACCCACACCCGCAGTGAAGAACGCGATGAGGAAGTCGTCCCAGGAAATGGTGAACGCGAGCAGCGCCCCGGCGATGATTCCTGGCGAGATGAGCGGAAAGGTGACATGACGGAAGGTCTGCCAGCCCGTGGCGCCCAGGTCTCGCGCGGCGTCTTCGAGTCGGTCGTCCATATCGGCCAGGCGGGCGGCCACGATCACGAACACGAAGCTGATGTTGAAGGTGACATGGGCCAGAATTACGGACACCGATCCCAGTTGAAGCTGCACCCAGACATAAAACGTGAGCAGGGATACCGCCATCACGATCTCTGGAATGACGATGGGCAGATACAAGATCGATTCGAAGAGCTGTTTCCCGCGGAAGCGGGTCCGATGCATACCTAAGGCCGCCATCGTGCCCAATACCGTGGCGATCAGCGTGCTGGGAATACCGATGATCAGGCTGTTCATCAGCGCCGACAAGATTTCCCCATCAGAAAAGAGTTTCAGATACCAATCGACGGTGAAGCCGGTCCATACCGCGTTGATCCGTTCCTGATTGAAGGAAAACACGATCAGGATGAGGATGGGTGCGTAGATGAATCCATACACGAGCCAAGCGTTCAGATGCAATGCGATGCGCGATCTCATCGGGATTCCTGTTGTTGTGCTTTCGCCGAGACATACAGCAGAACCAGCACGATTCCCATCACCAGAAAAGACAGCGCTGCGCCGAAGGGCCAGTCACGGGCCGATAGGAACTGCATCTGGATGAGATTCCCCATCATCAGGCTTTTCGCACCGCCAAGCAGATCCGGGGTGATGTACGCGCCGAGGCAGGGCACGAACACCAGGATGCATCCTGAAATCACTCCCGGACGCGTAAGCGGAAGGATCACTTTCCTGAACAGTTGAATCGAGGTGGCGCCAAGGTCGCGGGCCGCATCCAGCAAACGCCCGTCCAGCTTTTCCACCGACACATAGATCGGCAGCACCATGAACGGAAGGTAGGTGTACACCAAGCCGATGATGACCGCGGTTTCCGTGAACAGGATTTCGATGGGAGTTCGGATGAGGCCGAGATTCAGAAGCACGGAGTTCATGAGTCCTTCGGTGCGCAGAATGAAGATCCATGAGTAGGTGCGGACGAGGAAGTTGGTCCAGAAAGGGACCAGCAGCAGAACCAGCAGCAATTTCTTTGTTCGGTCGCTACGCGAGGCGATGTACCATGCCAAGGGATATCCGAAAACGAGGCTGATTCCCGTTGCGATCAAAGAAAGCCGGATGGAGCGCCAAAGGGTGGATGCGTACAGCGGATCGATGGCGCGGAGGTAATTATCGAACTGGAATGTCGGAATGATCTCTCCATAGGCGCCGCGCTCGAAAAAACTGTATGCGAAAACCACCGCCAACGGTGTGATGAACAAGACCGCCAACCAAGCCGCAGGAGCCAGAAGCAGCGACTTTCTCATAGCGGCATGAGATCGGTGTGGTTCCAGCCGACTCGGATCCGAGCTCCGATGCTCACTGCCTGCTCGTCGGGGCGATTCGAAATATGGATTCGCATGATCTCGCCATTTCCTCGTCGGGCGAGAACCTGTCGGAAGTGGCCGTTGAACAAGCAATCGGTGATTTCGACCTCATCTTGGATGGACCCGCTATCGATGCGGATGCGTTCAGGGCGAAGTCCGTACTCACGTCCCTCTATGCTCATGATGTTGCTGGCGCCGAGGAATTCGCAGACGAAGCGGTTGGATGGGCGATGATAGACCTCATCGGGCGTGCCGATCTGTTGCACCACGCCGAGGTTCATCACCGCGATGCGGTCGCCAAGGCTAAGCGCTTCCTCTTGGTCGTGCGTCACGCACACGAACGTGGTGTTCAGTCGGCGTTGCAATTGCTTGAGCTCGAGCTGCATCTGCTGGCGGAGCTGGACATCGAGCGCGCCAAGAGGCTCATCCAGTAACAGGACTTTCGGTTCATTGACCAAAGCACGGGCAAGGGCAACGCGCTGCGACTGTCCGCCGCTGAGTTGGAAGGGTTTCCGGTTCTCGAAGCCTTCCATGGCCACCATCCGCAAGGCTTCGACGACTTTGGGTCGGACCTCGGATTCGGCAGTTTTTTTCATCCGCAAACCGAACGCCACATTGTCGAAGACGGTCATGTGCGGAAAGAGGGCGTAATGCTGGAAAACGGTCTTCACATCGCGCAAATGCGGCTTGATGTGCGTGATATCGGAGCCGTCGAGATGTATGGAGCCTTCGTCGGGGTCGAGCAAGCCGGCGAGGATCCGTAAAAGAGTGGTCTTACCGCATCCGCTCGGACCCAGAAGAAAGAAGAATTCGCCTTTCCGGATGTCCAGCGACACCTCATTCAAGACATTGAGAGACTCATACCTCTTGCTGACGCCGGAAATGTGAAGATGCGGGTGTTCCATGGAATAGCGACAAAGATACACCCTGCGTCGTACCTTTGGAAATGGCATTCACGGAACTCCTTGAGCATCAATTGGAACACAATCCTGTGTACAGAAGCTTCTATGAGGCATTCGGGATGATTGATTCCATTCCGTTGCTTCCGGTTGAGGCGTTTCGAGAAACAAAGATCTATGCCGCCGGTGATCATCCGCCGGAGCTTGAATTCCGAAGCAGCGGCACCACGGAGATGCGTCGATCTGTGCATCATGTGGCGTATGCGGAGGTGTACAGGAGATCGCTCAGAGAGGGTATGGCCTATTTTTATGATGTGGATGCGATGATTTTCGCAGCCTACGCCCCGGGGTATGATCAGAATCCGCATTCCTCGCTGATGTGGATGCTCCGTGACCTCGTGGAGAACTCCCATCCCCTCAGCCGCTTTCTAATCCCTGGCCTACCCATCGACCCGGCTTGGTTGGACCACGTCCGCGCCTCCGGAAAAACCCTGATGCTCTTCGGTGCGGCGTTCGGCCTGCTCGACCTTGCCGAAAAACATCCCGTCGCGTTGCCCGAGTCCGCGATCATCATGGAGACCGGCGGCATGAAAACCTACCGCCGCGAGATTTCCCGGCACGACATGCATCGGATCCTGGCCGAGGCGTTCTCCCTGCCTCTTGGCCAGATCCATTCCGAATACGGCATGACCGAGCTCCTCAGCCAAGCCTACGCCGCAGGCCTTGGCGGCTTCCGAACTCCGCCTTGGCTGCATGTGAGCATTCGCGATCCGAAAGATCCGTTGCGTGAACTCCCGGTCGGAGATGAGGGGCTCATCGGCCTGATCGATGAGAATAATCTCCATTCTTGTCCCTTTCTGCTTACCGGCGACAAAGGCCGTCTCCATCCCGACGGCTCATTCGACGTTCTGGGCCGCTACAACCCCACGCAGCTCCGCGGTTGCAATTTCATCATGGAGGAAGAGTGATGGGGTTTCATCCTGAAGACGTGAAACGTGCGATGAGCGATGTGAGAAGCAAGTCACCCAGAGCGGACATTCCGCTTATCACCTCTCACTTCGCACCTAAAACGGTCTTATGCCTCCACGCCGGAAATCTCCCCCTTGTGGGCTGGCACGATGTGGTGTCGGTGGCTCGGGCGGGGCACCGCTACGCGGGAAAGTTGTCGAAGAAGGATCCGTATTTGAGGGAATGGATCGAGGGGCGCATGCATGGGCGCATCAGTGATGCGCCCATGCATACGCCACTCATGTCCACCTCCCTCGACGATTTCCGAGATCTCCGCGCAGATGCCGTGCTTTTTTCGGGGTCATCCGACAGTGTGCCCGTCGTGATGGAGCGCTTGAAAGACCTTGGCGCCGTACACGAACACACGCGCTATCTCATCCGCACGGCGCATACCTCGATGGCTTGGGTCGATTCACTGGATTCGAAGACGATGTCGGACTTGGCCGAAGGCATCGCCCGTTACGACGGACAAGGATGCCGTTCCGTGCGCTATGTCTATTCGCCGTACTCATTCGGCGATGCGAAAGAGGCGTTGAAGTCCGCATCCACCGGTTTTGCAGACAGGGAGTTGTTTCCAAGGAATGTGTACCGGTCCGCCTACCTGAAGAGCATCGGACATGATTTCTTGCAAGTCGGCAAATTGCTGGTGTCGGACACCGATCCGCTTTGGGACGACGATGACGCCGTGGTATGGAAACAAGCGGACAGAAATATGATGCTGCAACATGCCGAAGAACTCGGCGATGGCTTGCAGCAACTGTATTTCACAACGGAAATCATCGATGGGGAGCGATGGGAGCCGCTCTCGCAGGCGCAAACCCCGGGCGTGGATTGGAAACCTGATGGGGTGGATGTGATTGAGTGGCTATTACAAGGAGCGAACAGGGATTAAGCATTCTAACAGGGAGCAAAGGAGAAAAGGAGATGTGTTCTTGGCGGGCACTGGCCAAGGTTTCCCCAAATAACAAAACTCCTTTGCTCCGTTGCTCCCTGTGAAAACACTCCTGTAATACACTCCCTGTGAAATCCGTAACTTCCGGATTACTCCTTTTCCAGACCATGAGCGATTACAAACCGTCCCAGATCGAGCCCAAGTGGCAGAACTTCTGGGTTTCGAACAAGATTTTCAAAACCAACGACACCGACACGTCACGTCCTAAATTCTACGTGTTGGACATGTTTCCGTATCCGAGCGGATCGGGTTTGCATGTGGGTCACCCCGAAGGCTACACCGCGACTGATATCGTAGCCCGGTACAAGCGCATGAAGGGTTTCAACGTGTTGCATCCGATCGGGTGGGACGCATTCGGACTTCCTGCCGAGCAGCATGCCGTCAAAACCGGAACCCATCCGGCCGCGACCACGCAAGCCAACATCAAGACCTTCCGCGAGCAGTTGCAGATGCTCGGTTTCAGTTACGATTGGGATCGGGAAGTCGACACCACCGATCCGGCGTATTTCCGCTGGACTCAGTGGATCTTCCTTCAGCTTTACAAACAAGGTTTGGCGTACGAATCGCATGTGGCGGTGAACTGGTGCCCTGAATTGGGAACCGTTCTGGCCAACGAGGAAGTGATCGACGGGAAGTCGGAAGTAGGCGGATTCCCGGTGATCCGCCGCCCGATGCGCCAATGGATGCTGCGTATTACGCTTTTCGCAGAGCGCTTATTGGAAGATTTGGACGGATTGGACTGGCCCGAATCCGTCAAAGAGATGCAGCGAAATTGGATCGGGAAGTCGATCGGTGCCGACATCGTGTTTCAGCTCAAAGGGGTGGATGCGTCGGTCACGGTGTTTTCCACACGTCCAGATACTCTGTTCGGTGCCACCTACATGGTTCTGGCGCCGGAACATCCGCTCGTGAATCTCATCACCACTCCGGCACAGAAAGCCGCGGTGGATGCCTATGTCGATGAAGCCGCGCGCAAATCGGATCTGGATCGCACCGGAGATGTGAAAGAAAAAACCGGTGTTTTTACTGGCGGTTATGCGATCAATCCGGCGAACGGGGAGGAAGTCCCGGTCTGGATCGCTGATTATGTGCTGATTTCTTATGGAACCGGCGCGATCATGTCGGTTCCGGGTCACGACGTGCGCGACTGGGAATTCGCCAAGCAATTCGGACTTCCGATTGTGGAAGTCGTCTCCGGCGGAGATGTCCAGAAGGAAGCGTTCACCGATTCCGAAAAAGGAGTGGCCGTGAATTCCGGATTCCTGAACGGAATGAGTGTGAAAGAGGCTAAGACGGCGATGATTTCCTGGCTAGAAGAGCAAGGCAAGGGCAACGGAACCGTCAATTACAAGCTGCGCGATTGGCTGTTCTCTCGCCAGCGTTACTGGGGCGAGCCCATTCCTCTACTGCATGTGGACGGGGTGGTGCAGCCCTTGGATGAGTCCGAGCTTCCTCTGCTGTTACCCGAGGTAGAGAAATATGAGCCGAGCGGAACCGGCGATTCGCCTTTGGCCGTCATCACCGATTGGGTGAACACGACCGATCCGAAAACAGGAAAACCCGCGCTCCGCGAAACGAACACGATGCCGCAATGGGCCGGCTCGTGCTGGTATTATCTGCGGTACATCAGCCCGGATTACGAACTGGGTCCGGTCGACCCGGCCCGCGAGAAGTTCTGGATGCCGGTCGATATGTATGTCGGAGGTGCCGAGCACGCAGTGCTTCACCTCTTGTATGCCCGTTTTTGGCACAAAGTGCTGTACGACATCGGCGTGGTGAGCACCAAGGAGCCCTTCCAGAAGCTCGTGAACCAAGGGATGATTCTTGGTGAGGACAATCAGAAGATGTCCAAGTCGCGCGGCAACGTCATCAATCCGGACGATGTGGTGAAGCAGTACGGCGCCGATTCGTTGCGTTTGTATGAGATGTTCATGGGTCCGTTGGAGCAGGTCAAGCCATGGAGCATGAACGGGGTGGAGGGCGTATTCCGCTTCTTGAAACGCACCTGGCGCGTATTCCATCACGAATTCGAAGACCGTTTGGCGGATGAGTTGAGGGATATCGAACCTACCCGCGATCAACTCAAGGTGCTTCATGAAACCATCAAAAAAGTGACCGAGGATATCGAGAACGGCCGGTACAACACCGCCATCTCCCAACTCATGATTTTCAATAATGAGGCGATGAAGTGGGATGTGCGTCCACGCAGCATGATGGAGACCTTCGTGCTGTTGCTGAGTCCGTTCGCCCCGCATATGGCGGAGGAACTGTGGCATCGCCTCGGCCATTCCGATACACTCGCCTACCATGCATGGCCGAGTTGGGACGCGTCGTTCCTCGTGTCAGACACGTTCACCTATGCGGTGCAAATCAACGGTAAGGTCAGAGCCGAACTCACTGTACCGGCCGATAGAGCCGAAGACAAAGCCTTCGTGATGGAGCTGGCCAAGGCCGAGCCCGGCGCGCGACGCTATCTGGAGACCGGCACTATCGTCAAAGAGATTTTCGTGCCCAAACGCATCATCAATATCGTAGTCAACTAATGCTCGACATCCATTTCATCCGTGAGAATACCGCCTTGGTTAAGCAAGGCATGCTGAACAAAGGCGAAAAAGAGACCGCGATCGTGGATCAGGTGCTCGGTATCGACGAAACCTGGCGCAAGCTGAAAAGCGATGCCGATCAGCTTCGCAATGAGAGCAACGCCCGGGCGAAGTCCGTTGGCCAGCTCATGTCGCAGGGCAAAAAAGAAGAAGCGCAGGTTATCATCGCCGAAACCGCCGCCGCCAAAGACAAGATCAAAGAGCTGGATGCGGCTGTGGATGCCACCGAACTCGAGCGCAACGAGCTGTTGCTTCGCATTCCGAACATCCCGCATACATCGGTTCCGGTCGGGTCCACACCCGATGATAATGTGACCGTCCACATTTGGGGCGAGGCGCTGACCGACAACTGGCGCAAACCGCACTGGGATGTGGTGTCGGAATTAGGCTGGATCGATTTCGAACGTGGCGTGAAAGTGACGGGCGCCGGCTTTCCCTTTTATGTGGGTCCGGCCGCGCGGCTGCAACGTGCGCTCATCAATTATTTCCTGGATCAGGGCGCAAAAAACGGCTACCAGGAGTTGCAGGCGCCGTATTTCGTGAACGAGGATTCGGCGCGCGGCACCGGACAAATTCCCGATAAAGAAGACCAGATGTACACGGTCCCCCGTGACGGCTTCTTCGCCATTCCGACCGCGGAAGTGCCGGTCACGAACTTCCATCGCGATGAGATTTTAGGCTCTTTGCCCGTGAAATACTGCGCCTACACGCCCTGCTGGCGTCGTGAAGCGGGAAGTTATGGCAAGGATGTGCGCGGCTTGAACCGCTTGCACCAATTCGACAAAGTGGAATTGGTGAAGCTCGTTCACCCGGATACGAGTTATGACGAGCTTGAATCGCTGCGCCGCGATGCGGAAGGATTGTTGGAATCGCTCGGCTTGCATTACCGCACCCTGTTCATGTGCACCGGCGACATGGGATTCACACAGACGAAAAAGTATGATCTCGAGGTGTGGAGCCCGGGACAGAAACGCTGGTTGGAAGTGAGTTCCTGCTCCAATTTCGAAGCGTTTCAGGCACGGCGGATGAAGATCCGATACCGTGATGAGAACGGTAAGCCGCAACTGGTTCACACCTTGAACGGTTCCGGACTCGCGCTACCGCGCGTGATGTCGGCCATTCTGGAAACGTACCAGGAGCCCAGCGGACGCATCCTTGTGCCTGAGGTTCTGAAGGGGTACTTAGGGGCTGAGTATCTGTGATTTACAGGGAGTAAGAAAATTAACAGGGAGCAACGGAGAAAAGGAGTATTGTTTCTTGGAGGCCTTGGCCAGTACCCGCCGAAAAAAACTCCCTTTCTCCGTTGCTCCCTGTTAGAACTGCATTTGCCCTGTTAAGAAACAAGGTTAATTCCTAAACCCACGCCCTCAGTATCGCCCCGGCCATCGCCATTCCGATGGTGACGTACCCGGCGTTGATGGCGATATACAAGAATGATTTGCTCTCATAAACCGCGTTAAGTGCGACTGTGGCTCCCATCAAGCCGAAACCGGCATAAGTGCCCCAACGTGCGCCTTCCGTGACCGAGTAACCGGAATCGCGCAGGAACATGGCCATGGTCAGGCACATGAGCAGGATGCACAGGAATCCGAGTCCGAAGGTTTTCGCCATGTTGCTTTTTTCGGCCTCATCCGGAGTGATTCCCACTTCCTTCAACCAGACATTCCCGAACAGGATCGGGGTGTACCACAGTGAACCGAGTCCGAATACCGCGACCGCTGAAACTAAGACAGCAAGATAGTTGATGCTTTCCATAAGACCTCCGATTGAGTGATAGGTGATTGCAAGCCAACACGTTGCGAAAAAATCAAACGAAGGTCAATACGTATGATTACGGACCCTCAGTCGGCGAAGGAGCGGTACATCCACACCAGTTTCTCCTGCGCGGTGATGTAATCGCTCATCAGCGAATTGGTGCCTTCATCATCCGATTCTGCCGAAAGTTTGAGGATTTCGCGTTGTTTTTCGAGCAGGATCTTGAACGAGGCGAGGATTTCGTTCACCGCCAGCATCCCATCGGAGATGTCTTTCTTCTCGATGATGTCGGCGGTTTTGATGAAGTCGGAATAGGAATGCAACGGAGTGAACCCCAGCGTGAGGATGCGTTCGGCCACCTCATCGATCTTCACCGTGAGATCGGTATACAGTTCCTCGAACTTGAGATGCAGCTCGAAGAATTTGGGTCCCTTGATGTTCCAGTGATAGCCGCGCACGTTCATGTAGAACAGGTGGTAATCGGCCAACAGATGATTGAGTTTGTTGGCGAGCGCTTCGGATTGAGCGGAGTCGAGAGCGATGTGGGATTTCATGGGGAAGGGAATAAGATGTAAGTAGGAAGTAGGAAGGGGGAAGGCACGGCGATCTTCCTACTACTTGAATATAAAGTACACCGCCAGCACCAGGAACCCGAATCCGATCAGATGATTGACTTTAAATGCCTCATTCTTGAAAAAGAGGAAGGTGAAGACCATGAACAGGACTAAGGTGATCGCATCCTTCAGTCCTGTACAAACTTCAACATTTAGACTTGAGGTACCCCATTCAGCAACCGTTCCAAGATCGGTCCGCTCTCATCGTACTGCATGAGCTCGATTCGGAGCTGTTTGCCGCCGGGCAGGTTCTTCAGATAATTGCCGTACTGCTTCTTCATCATGATCACGCCTTTGCGTTGGCCATGATGTTCAACGGAAGCGCGCAGATGTTCGGCGCACAGTTCAAACCGCTCTTCTGTTGACGGAGGCGGGAGGTGCTCGCCTGTGGCCAGATAATGCTTGATTTCACGGAAGATCCAAGGATTTCCGATCGCCGCACGACCGATCATGACCCCATCCACACCATAATTGTCGAACAGGTCTTTCACATGCTCCGGTGTGGTGATGTCGCCGTTGGCGATGATGGGGATATGCAAGCCTTTCGTGTTCTTCAACACTTTGAAATATTCCCATCGGGCTGATCCCTGATATCCTTGGGCACGGGTCCGCGCGTGAACGGTCAACGCTTTTATTCCCACCGATTGCAACATCAGCGCCACTTCATCGATCTTGATGGTGGCCTCATCCCAACCGAGGCGGGTTTTGACGGTCACAGGTTTGGTTTTGACCGCATCCACTACCGTTCCGGCCATACGCTCCATCATGCCGAGGTCGCGAAGGCAGGCAGAACCGGCCATTTTATTCACCACTTTGTAGACGGGACATCCGAAATTGATGTCGACCAGGTCCGGGTTGTTGGCTTCCGCGATCTGTGCGGCTCCGGCCATGGCTTCTTCGCGTCCGCCGAAGATCTGGATGCCGAACGGACGCTCCATCTCCTCGAATTCCATTTTGAAGAGCGATTTTGGAGCATCGCGGATCATCGCTTCCGAAGAAATGAATTCGGTATAGACCACGTCCGCGCCGAATTTTTTACACATCTGGCGGAAGGGGGAATCGCTCACATCCTCCATGGGAGCGAGCACGACAGGTTTTTCACCGAGTTGGATAGGGCCGATGTTCATATGCAAAGATACGTAGATCGTAGATGGTAGACCGTAGACCGAATCTTCACGACCTACTGTCTACTGTCTACTGTCTACGACCTACGGTAACGACCTACGTTCTTGATTTTACTACGTGGAAACGCTTCCATACCGATAAAAAACAACGGTTTGAAGGAATTTGATTATATTCATGCGACGGTCTACATTCATTGAAACACCAGAGGAAGTATATGTCCCAATCGATCGAAGCCCTATTAGGCGCGGAAGCGTCGCACCTGCTTGACCACACCTGCACCACCATCCCGAAAGAATCCATCCATCTTCCTGGGAATGATTTTGTGGATCGCATTTTCAGCACATCCAACCGCAATCAGCGGGTATTGAACAATCTGGAATGGTTGTTCCAATCCGGACGCCTTGCCGGAACCGGTTATCTCTCCATTCTGCCGGTTGACCAAGGCATCGAACACTCCGCCGGAGCTTCCTTCGCAAAAAACCCGATCTATTTCGACAGTGAAAACATTGTGAAATTGGCGCTTGAATCGGGTTGCAATGGTGTGGCTTCCACGTTCGGCGTGCTGGGCTCGGTATCGCGCAAATACGCTCACAAGATTCCTTTCATCGTGAAAGTGAATCATAACGAACTTCTGACCTACCCGAACAAAGCCGAGCAGATCATGTTCGGAACCATCGAAGACGCCTATAACATGGGTGCTGCCGCGATCGGAGCCACCATCTATTTCGGATCGGATGGCGCAACCCGCCAGATCATCGAAGTGGCCAATGCCTTCGCTCGCGCTCACGAACTGGGAATGGCGACCATCCTATGGTGCTACACCCGTAACAACGCGTTCAAGCAGGGCGGAGTGGATTACCACGTGTCTGCCGACTTGACCGGCCAAGCCAACCACTTGGGAGTCACCATCCAAGCCGATATCATCAAACAGAAGCTCCCTGAAAACAACGGCGGCTACAAAGCCATCAACTCGGGCAGTTCCTCGTACGGCAAACTCGATGAGCGGATGTACACCAAACTGAGTTCCGACCACCCGATCGACCTTACCCGTTACCAAGTGGCGAACTGCTACATGGGTCGCCAAGGCTTAATCAACTCGGGCGGCGCTTCCGGCGACAACGACTTCGCGGATGCGGCCAAAACCGCGGTCATCAACAAACGCGCAGGTGGCATGGGTCTGATCTCAGGGCGGAAAGCCTTCCAGCGTCCGATGAAAGAAGGCGTTGAGATTCTGAACCTGATTCAGGATGTGTATCTCGATCCGACCATCACCATCGCATAATCATTTGTTGTTGGTGGTTTGTTGTTTGTTGGGTAGAGATTTCCTGAAATTGATGATTTTGGGAATCAATTCGTCGACAAGTAAGAATAAGGGAGTGGCTGATTCGATTCTTATCAATCGATTGGCCACAGCCAGTTCCAATTGAGTTTGGAACTCCAATAAAGATCCCAAGGCGTAATCCAGAAAGAGTCGAAAGGCATTTGGATTACGCCTTCCATATCCCTCCGCGATATTTGAAGCCACAGATAAGCAGCTTCTTGTCATCTGATCCCGATACGAAAAATCACTCATCGAACGTATCAGTGGGTAAGACTCTATATTGAGTCGTTTAGATAATGAATAAATCTCAAGTGTTTCAATATTGCGACTTGGCATTCGGTCTCCTTGCATGGTGATATCATCATAGAGGAGGCAAATGCAAAGTTCTTACATGATTTGCACAGATTCAGGAACGATTCCACAACAAACAACAAACAACTAGCACCAGCTCTTGCGGGAATCAACGAACATATTCACCTCCAGCGACCCCCGCGGCCTGGTTTCACGCAGGTATTTGTGGTTCTCCATATCACTAAGCGTGGTTGGTATGGGTTTGGTATTGTGGTGGACCTGGACTCCCGACGGCTTGCATCATCTCAAACCGAAACGATTACCTGGCTTGGCCATCGCTATGGTAGTCGCCGCACTTCGGATATGGCTTTCCGCCGCGAAAATCCGATTTCTGGCCGATAAGACGCTGAGCTGGATCGCATCCTTCAGGATTGTTCTTTTCTGGGATTTCGCCAGTGCGATCACCCCATCCACCATCGGCGGGGCGCCCGTAGCCACCTATGTGATGACCAAGGAAGGCATTTCGCTGGGTAAATCAGGTGCGATCATGCTCTATTCCATGCTTTTGGATCAGTTGCTGTATGTGGCCATCATCCCGATCCTGGTCATTGCAGGTTTTTATTATGAAGTGATTCCGGATGACGCAGGTTCATTCGGATCGGGCGCTTTGATGGTGGGTTATGCGCTGATGATGGCCTATGCGTTTCTTCTGGCCTATGGCATTCTTCGAAATCCGAACGTGCTCAAACGGGTGTTCGATCTGGTGACCCGACTCCCGTTTCTGAAGAAAATCCGTCCGACAGTGATGAACGAGCTCGACCGACTCGTCGAATTTTCCACCGAGCTCAACAATAAGCCGCCATCGTTCATTCTGAAGGCTTTTCTGATCTCATCGCTGAGCTGGTTGGCCAAATTCGCGGTTCCCACCATCGTGGTACTCAGTTTTCTGCCGGCCGATTGGCTGCTGTCGTTCGTCAGATCCATCGGAATGACCCTGGCCGGTTTTTTCATGCCCACACCCGGAGGAAGCGGTGGAGTGGAAGGGTTGTTCGCGCTGTTCCAGGGTCCGTTGTTCGCCCGACCCGAATTCATCGGCATCGCGATCTTCGTGTGGCGTATCTTCACATTTTACATCGGCATCGGCTTGGGGATGCTGGTTCTCACATGGTATGTGAATCCGGCGAACCGGATGTTCACGTTCCGAAAAAAACAGAGTGATGGCTAAGGCGAAACGGGTGCATTATTGCACGGCATGCGGATTCGAATCGGCGAAATGGTTGGGGAAATGTCCATCGTGCGAGGTTTGGAATACCTTCGAAGAGCATGTGGTTGCCGCCAAAGGCGAAGATCACAAGGCGAAGACGGGATCGGTGGTGTCGAAGCGGCCTGTGCGCCTGTCTGACGTGGCCCCTGACGAAGCGCGGCGTTGGAGTACGGGCTCCGCCGAGCTGGATCGGGTGCTGGGAGGTGGCTTGGTGAGGGGTTCTTTCGTGCTGCTGGGAGGTGATCCCGGAATCGGCAAAAGTACGCTCGCGCTTCAAGTGGCGTCGCATCTGGCGGAGTTGTCGGTATGGTACATTTCGGGGGAGGAGAGTGGCGCGCAGCTTCGGCAACGCGCCGACAGGCTCGGAACTCCTGCCAACCGCATCCTGCTGTCTCACGAAACCGATATGCTCCAATTGGCCGAAACCGTGAAGGTCGATCCGCCGGAAGTGCTCATCATCGATTCCATCCAGACCGTGTACCGCTCCGATCTGGATCCTCTTCCAGGCTCGGTCACTCAGATCCGAGAATCGGCCGCAGTGCTTCAACGCATCGCCAAACAGCAGGGAATCACGGTCATCATTATCGGTCATGTCACCAAAGACGGAGAACTCGCCGGTCCGCGTGTGCTCGAGCATATGGTGGATGCCGTCATCCAGTTCGAAGGCGACGGACACGCCATGTACCGCCTCCTTCGGACATCCAAGAACCGGTTTGGTCCATCAGGGGAAATCGGTGTGTTCAAGATGGAAGAAGGCGGTTTGGTGGATGTCGACCAACCGTCGGATATCTTTTTGGCCGATTACAATCCTGAGACTAGCGGAACCGCGCTGAGCGTGGTGCTGGAAGGCACGCGTCCGCTGGTGATCGAAGTGCAGGCCTTGGTCACCGCTTCAACCTATTCCATGCCGCAGCGCACAGCGACGGGAATCGACCAGAAGCGGGTCCAGATGCTCATTGCGGTGCTTGAACAACGTGTGAAGATCGCATTCGGGCAGAAAGACGTGTTTGTGAATGTAGTTGGCGGACTCAAAATCAGTGATCCCTCCATTGATCTGGCCATTTGCATGGCGTTGGTTTCCGCTTGGATGGATCAGCCCCTGAAGAAAGGAAGTGTGTATATAGGAGAAGTGGGATTGGGAGGGGAGGTGCGTGCCGTGTCCATGCTTGAGCGTCGTGTGAACGAGGCCAAACGCGCGGGGTTTAACCTGGTGGTGATTCCTGGAAAGAGTCTGAAAGACATCGTCAGAGCGATTTGAAACGACTTTTTACATGAAGGGGGACCGAATCCACGAAACCTAACGAAATGGGGAGGCGTTGGTTTGGTAACTTGCTAGTACTTCTTCATCTGCACTTCTATGGCCTCATTTGTCTTCGCACTTTTGCTTTCAGGTTTGTCCGGTTCCATCTCCGATTCGATATTAGTGACACGAGACTCCGATCGCGCCTACATTTCCACCGCGTTCCGTCTGAGTAACGGGTTGGACATCAAAATCGACGGGAAAATAGACGATGCGGCTTGGAAATCGCATCCTGACATTGTTCGACAGCGGTTTCGCCAAGTAAAACCCGAGTACGGCGTTCCTTCCCGCAACGATACGGAATACGCCATTTATTACGACGACGCGGCCATTTACTTGGCCATCCGGATGTACGACGACCAACCCCATCTCATTCCGCGTGAGCTCACCCCACGCGACGGGCTCAACGCCAACGCCGATTTGATGGCGATCGCCATCGATCCGTACAAGAAGGCTCAGACCGGCTATGGCTTTTATGTCTCATCGGCCGGTGTTCAATCCGATGTCCTGTTCAATGCCAGTGGGAGGGATGATTCAGGATGGAACGCCGTCTGGGAAAGTGCCATCTCCATCGATGAATTCGGTTGGGTGGTCGAAATGCGTATTCCCCTCGCCGCGATCCGGTTTCCTGCGGTTCCTGTTCAAGAGTGGGGATTTGTCATGTTCCGCGTGAATAAGCGATATAACGAAGAAAGCTTCAACATCCCCTTCGATGTGAAAATCTCAGGGTTCATGAACCAGTTCGGCACCTTGACCGGTATCCGCGATGTGAAACCGCCGCTTCGGCTCGAATTGTATCCGTACGCATCAGCCGTCAGATCCAGCTACGGCTCGAGCAGTTCTTCTTTGGGGTACAATTTCGGAACAGATCTCAGATATGGCATCAATGAGGCCTTTACGTTGGATTTGACCCTGGTTCCGGATTTCAGCCAAGTGCAAAGCGACAATGTGATCCTGAATCTGTCGCCTTTCGATGTCCGATATCAGGAAAACAGGCCTTTCTTTACCGAAGGAACCGAACTTTTCGACCATGGTAATCTTTTCTATTCGCGCCGGATTGGCGAATCGGTACGCTCTGCCAACGCTTTGGTGCGTCCCGGCGAAACCGTCAAACAAGACAATGGAAATCCGGCCTTGCTCAACGCGTTCAAAATCACAGGTCGGGCCTCCAATGGCTTGGGTGTGGGATTTCTGAATGCGGTCACACGTCCGACCCACGCGCAGTTCACCGACACACTCGGAAACACACGTGATCAGCGAGTGGATCCGTGGATGAATTTCAACATACTGGCGATCGACAGGACGTTTTCCGGACGTAACCGCATCGGCATGCTCAATACCAACGTCTGGCGTGGCGACGGTCTCCGCAAAGCCAATGTCACTAATCTCGCTGTCGAATTGTTCGACAAATCGAACACTTACACCATGCAGTTGAACGGGTTCGTCTCCAATGTCTCCGATAATGGACCGAATTCTGGAAACGGGTTTCGAGGTGAGCTCGAAGTGGGCAAGATCAGCGGCACGTTCACCACCCAGTATGAGTTGGATGTGACCACCCAGAACTACAACATTAATGATTTCGGTTTCCAGAACGCTCCAAACTATGTTCGGCATGAGGTCGATTTCAGATACTCCCGACCGGAAGGAATCGGAGTCTATCAATCCACCCAAGCGTGGATTGAATTGGAGCTCGAACATCGCCTGAAACCCTACACCTACGATCAGTTGGGGATTGAACTCGGCGGATCAGGACAGACCCGCAACAACCACAGAATGTTCGGATGGTTATGGTCCCGGCCTTGGGGACAGAACGATTTCTATGACGCGCGCCAATCCGGATACATCCTTCGTCGGCCGGGTATGGTCATGACAGGAAGCGGATACACCACCGATGACCGAAAACGTATCCGATTCAACATCAATCATCGTTATGGATTCGTCCCGGCGTGGACGCAGCACATCATGGAAACTTCGTTCAGCACACGTCTGCGGGTTTCCGACCGTGTGAATCTTTCCCATCAGATCGATCGCAATCTGACCCTGAACGCTCGAGGCGGGTTCAGAGGCAACCGAGTGAATGGCGAAGTCCTGATCGGCGGACGCGATGTGCGGCGCTTGAACAACAGTCTGACGGTCAATTACACCATCAGTGTGACACAAAGCGCGAATCTTCACTTGTATCACAATTGGAGCCGGGTCAGTTACAACAGCTATTACGCGTTAGGAACGGATCGCTCACTCACTCCAACGACGACAGTTCCAGTAACTTCCCCGCAGACCAACTTCAATTTCCTGTCTCTGGATGTCAATTATCAGTTCCAATTCGCACCTGGCAGTTTCCTGAATCTGAATGCGAAAACGAATCTCAACTCCAGAAATCAAGACGTCTCTGTGGGTTTCGGCGAGAATATGAAGAATGTGTTGGATGAACCCCGTTTCACGTCGGTATCCGCCAAAGTGATCTGGTTTTTCAACCGGTTCTGATCACTCATCGTCGGCGGTAATGGAAAACACACCGTTCACGACGCTCGCATAATAGCCTGCAGGCCGATCCAGTGGCCGAAGGCTGTTCAGGTCGAAACGGTCGCCATTCGACAGTTTCCAGACACGCACCGCCTTGCCGGCGCGGTTCCAGGTCAGCGGAGAGCCGGTCGTAAGCGATTCGGGTCCTCCGAGCCCCGAATCCGGAATGTAAATCCAGACTTGCGCCAAGCCATACGCCGTTCCTACTCCATCCGAATCGATGATGAAAGCGGTTTTCTCATCGATGGCGATTCCGCCTGGCGTGTATCCTGGCCCCATGGCTCTGGCCATGAACGCCATCAGACGGCCCTCTCGGTTTCTTTCGGAAAAGTGAGTGTCCACAATCCAATTTCGCAGGATGGGAAATGATCCGAATAGTCCGGGACGCAGACTCAGTTTCTCATCGAAAGGGTTCGTCAAGGCCTCCTCACTGGTGATGGAGCCCTTAGCCGCATCGAAAAAACGTCCACCCCAGATCATCGCTCCGGCGCTGGTGCCGCCGAAAGGAATGCGCTTGGTGCCTGTGAGCTGTCGTACCGTGGCATCCAACGCGGTTCCTTCCCAGAACTGGGTGTAATTCCATTGATCGCCACCGGCTACGAACAAGGCCTCTGAATTCGATATCAGTAGATTCATTTTTGAATTCGATGCCGCTACACGATCGGTGATTAAATACGTCTCCGCCGAATGGATGTCGGCCAAACCCATCATGTAGGCATTGTATCCGGTGGAACCCGAGGCTCGAATCACGGTCACATCGCCACCGGATGCGGCTTGAAGGAAACGGGTCATGGCATTATCTTGGTCTGTGGAGCCTCCACCTAGAAAAATCAATGGGATGGGTGTGGTGACTGTATCCGCCGTGTTGCCGGAAATCCCGATGGAAAACGGCCGTTCGGGCGTGTCGGTCTGAATCGCGGTAGGAGTTGCGGCGCATGCCGCCACTAGCATGATTATGGTAGAAACAGTCTGTAAGTTCATTCGATACATTAGTCTGTCGATAAAGCTAATTCCGCACTGAAGGTACATCATTTCAACTAATCCTCTATTTATGAAATCCCTTATGCTGTTGCTAGTACTTGTCCTTTTCTCACCGTTGGTCGGTGTATCCCAGGAATTCGATCCTGAAAAAATGGTTGTGATCGAAATGAATGATGGGTCAAAATTTACTGGTAAGATCATCAGTAGCGACCCGAGAGAGATCGTGCTTCGAACATCCGATCGTGGAGACATCGCGCTACCCAAGTATTCCATCAAATCCATCCGTGATTTCGAAGAAGGCGACGATCAGCATCAGGATCTGTTCGCCACGCGATATTTCATTACCACGAATGGAATTCCGATCCGGGAAGGTGAAAGTTACATCAACTGGACCCTCATTGGGCCCGATATCCAGTTCGGTTTCAAAGACAATATGAGCGTTGGATTGATGACAACCTGGTGGGCGTCTCCTGTAATCGTTTCAGTCAAATCAACGTTCGATTTGGGAGATAAGAAAAGCGCCGCAATCGGAATACTGGCGGGGGGAACAATATGGCAAGCCGGAGGGGCTGGAATACTGCCTTATGCCGCATACACATTAGGCGACCGAACTGCAAATTTCACCACATCCGCTGGATTTGTCTTGGCAGGTGGTCAAGGTGAGAGTTTCAGCCGAGCGGTGTTGTCATTCGCCGGAATGAATAAAATATCACGTAATGGAACCTTTGTATTCGATTCGATGATTTTCATCGGTAGCGACGTCAATGCCTACATTATACCGGGTATCCGTTTGCAAACCGATCCAAATAAAGCGTTTCAGTTCGGATTTGGTGGGGTCGTGACCTCAGACGGCACCTATCCGGTACCATTCGTGAGCTGGTTCAGAGCTTTCTGATCGGGCTCAGTCGCCAAGTTTCCTAATCGCTCTCAACGGTCCGGGACAGACCTGGGTATGGCAGGATTCACATCCTGCCACCACGATCGCATACTGCGCTTTTTTGTCTTCCGCGGTGAAGAGCGCCGCATACATCGAATCGAAGCCTTTAAGCGCCGGCTGATATTGCTCAACACCATCCACGAATTCGGAATGGGGGAGTCCGGCGAAACCGGTGATCGGCCTCTGGGTGAGCGGCTCACCGGCATCGATCGCGGCCTTTATGCGCTTCATGTCCGCCATGCGTTCCTGCATGGCGGCGCGCAAGTCCTCTTTCGGCACATAGGTCGCGGGTTCGGAGCATGAAATGGCTCCGAAAATCAGAAGAACCAGCGAGCAGATGGCAATCGGCAACCGCATCAGTTCAACAACACACCCGAGGCTTCGAACAAGTATTCAATCTTCGGCTCGGTGATGGCGGCGATTTCCTCGTTCGTTTTCTTCGCGTCTTTGGCGTAATGACGGAGCTCATCAACGGATGTCTCTTTGCGCAAACCCACTCCTTCGGCGACAATCTGGCGCCCTGCGGCATCAGTAGGAAGGAAGAATCCGTAATCTTTGAACGTGATGCGCACGATGCGCCCGTCTTCGGTCTGCAATTTCGACCAGCATCCTTTTTCAGCGCAGACCTCATACAAAACTCCGGAGATCTTGAAAGGTGCCTCGGAATCCAACACGAATTGGTCGATCACATCCGACACCGGAACCGCCTGATCGGCAGTGATTTCAGCGCCGAAGCTTTCCCATGCGATCTGTTGTTTCGCCGGGCCGCAGGAGATGAGAAGGATTGCGAGGAGGTAAACTAATTTCATACTTGAATTGCGCGAGGTTAATAGTGCGAGGCGCGATGTTAAATGCGCGAAACAAGATACCCTTAAAGCATTCAAAGCTCAATCTTCACTTCGCACACCGCGCTTCTAACATCGCACCATAAAAAAAGCCATGTCAGTTGCCCGACACGGCTTGAATTTGAATCTCAACGAATCAAAGGATCAATAATCTTCGCGCTGACGACGACGCTCTTCACGAACGCTTTTCTTCATCTGCTCACGCTTCTCTTCGGAAGGCTTGAGGAACTGCTGACGCTCTTTGTAATCCATGAGGATGCGGGAGCGGGTCATCATTTTTTTAAAGCGGTTGATAGCGCGATCGATGCTTTCGTTGTCTTTGATTTTTATGCCGATCATAAATCCGTTTAGGTTTGGTAAATTTGAGGCTATTCTTTTTATATGCTTAGCCTCGTAAATATAACGTTTTTTCTAGGAAGTCGCTCGATCTTTTCAAACTTGAATCTTCAAGTGGTGAAAGGCGACCGCGTCGGCCTCATCGGGCCCAACGGAGCCGGTAAAACCACCCTTCTACGCCTCATTTCGGGCAAATTCAAGCCTGAAGAAGGATCGGTGGAGTTGCAATCGGGCTCCACGGTCGGTTTTCTGGAACAGGATGTCCTTGAAGTGAGTCTGAACATGACCGTGCGTGAATTGGCCATGCAGGCCTTCACCGAAGTGCTCGCTTTGGAGAAGAAGCTCGATGCGATCGGCCATGAGCTCGCCACCCGCACCGACTATGAGACCGATTCCTACATGAAGCTCCTGGAGGATCTGGAACGGGTTCAGCAGCGGTTTTTCCTGCTGGATGGAGACCGTATCGAAGCGAAAGCTTCTGAGGTCCTCGCAGGTTTGGGCTTCACCGAATCGGCGCAGAAAGAACCTATCGAGAATTTCTCGGGAGGCTGGAGGATGCGGGTTCTTCTGGCTCAGCTCCTTCTTAAGAAACCCGATGTTCTGCTTCTCGATGAGCCTACCAACCACTTGGATATCGACACCATCGAGTGGCTCCAAAAGTACCTTTCGGCCTATGATGGCGCCGTGGTCATCGTTTCCCACGACCGGTATTTCATAGACCGGATGGTGAACCGTATCGCCGAGCTTAGAAACTCGCGCATTTACTCCTACACCGGCAACTATGAAAAGTATCTGGTGCAGCGCGAGGAGATGATCGAGCTTCAGCAGAACGCCTACGACAATCAGCAGAAGAAAATCGCCACTACCGAGCGGTTCATTGAGCGATTCAAGGCCAAAGCCACGAAAGCCAAGCAAGCCCAGAGCCGTGTGAAGCAGCTTGAGAAGTTGGAACGTGTGGAAGCGCCCGAATCGGATGCGGCGGCGGTGAATTTCAAGTTTCCGAACCCGCCAAGAGCCGGAAATGTGATCATGACCGTCTCGAACCTGAAAAAGGATTACGAGGGCCTGAAGGTGTTCACCTCCGGACAAGAACTCCACATCAACCGGGGCGACAAGATTGCGCTGATCGGTCCCAACGGCTCCGGAAAATCCACTCTTGCTCGCATTCTCGACGGTATCGAACCTTTCGAAGGGAAATGCAGCCTCGGACATAACGTGCTCACCGGATTTTTCGCCCAGCATTTGGCGGAAGTCCTTCAAACCTCGATCACGATCCTCGAATCGATGGAGGAAGTGGCCAAATCCGCCGATTCACGCCGCATGATCCGCACCTTGCTTGGGAATTTTCTCTTCACCGGCGATGATGTGTTCAAGCCCATCAAGGTGCTTAGCGGCGGAGAACGAAGCCGCGTGGCCTTGGCAAGAACCTTGCTCGAACCGGTGAATTTCCTGGTTCTTGATGAACCTACCAACCATTTGGACATCGCCTCGAAAGACGTTCTGGTGCAGGCTCTCAAATCCTGGGAAGGCACTTTGCTTGTGGTTTCCCACGATCGGTATTTCATTGAGCAGTTCGCCACGAAAGTCTGGCGCACGGGCAACGGACGCGTCGAAGAGTACGACGGCGGCTTCGATTATTATCTGTGGAAAACGCAATCGGAAACTCAGAAATCCGAGACCGATCTCGCCAAAGATCCGGCTCGCGAATCCAAGTCGAACCCCGCTCCGGCTCCGGTCGTTGTTAAAGCGCCCACTGAAAACCGACAACCGAAAACCGATAACGGCGAACTGAAAAAGCTCGAAAAACGGATCAACGATCTGGAATCGGAGAAAGTCCGATTGGAAGCCGATCTGGCCGATCCGCTCGTCTTCTCATTACCCGATTACCCGAACAAAGTGAAGGCCTACAAGGAGTTGGAAGCGGAGTTGGACCGGGTCACCGATCGTTGGCTGAATCTTCAGGAATGATTCCGAGTCCGAAGAGGGCGTAATCGTATTTCGCGGGGTCTTGCGGGTCGAAGATGCGCAGGTTTTCGGTGAGTTCGACCACGCTTTTCCAATCGTTTTGGGTGCGTCTCAGTAAGCCGTATTTGCGCGCATACCGACCCACATGCACATCCAAAGGAATGTACAGCTCGGATAGGGGCATGAACGACATCAGCGGCATGTCCACGCACGAATCGCGGCGCATGGTCCATCTCAGAAATAGATACAGCCGCTTGCACGAGCCGCCGTTCTCATTGTTGGAAAGGTGCTTTCTCACCCGGTGCGGCGCTTCGGGAATCCGCGCGAAGAACTCCTCATGGAACACACCCATGAGAAGGCGCTTCTCGGCTCGGGCTCGGGAGGATGCCGCGAGCCACAGGTTTTCGAACCGGTGATGAGTGTCGAATCCGCGGCGGAGGGAAAGGCAAAGCCAGTGGATGTCGTCGGCTGTGAAGGTTCGGTGCTTCCACCCATGGAAAGCCGACGTTCCGGATTCGGGATAGGTGCGGATGAATTCGGAGGGTGAAGGTCCGAACGAGACAAGAAGTTCAGCCACCTTGCGGATGACGATGTCGCGTCGCCCCCAAGCCAGGATGGCGGCGAAGAACGCGGCGATGAGACGGTCTTCGGTGTCATCGTACGCATGCATGAACATGACGGGATCGGTGTCGATGTAGGCCGGCACTTCGACCTTCGCCACCAGTTCGTCGAGCCAGGTCTTAAGATCGCTGTTCACACAGTGCCCTTGTCAGTGTTCGATTCGCCTTCGGGAAAGGATAATCTTCCAACTCATCTATCCTGACCCACTTCAACTCATTGCTGACCATTGGTTTGGGAATTCCATCAGAGATAGTGCAATGGTAGGCTTCCATGGAGATTTTGAAGTGGCTGTATGCGTGTTTCAGGCTCGTGAATGCACGGATATCATCGATCTCGACTCCCAATTCCTCCCGCAGTTCACGGCGTAAGGCCTCGATATCGCTCTCGCCAGGCTCGACTTTCCCGCCTGGGAATTCCCACAATCCGCCCAACATGACTGTATTCGGACGACGGGCGATGAGCACGTTTCCATCCGCATCCGACACGATTCCCACCACGATGCGATGATGCGGAACCTTGGCCTTGGGCGATTTGAACGGAATCTGAGCTACGGTACCGTCGCGATAGGCCACGCATTGATCGGATAAGGGACAGGATTGGCAGGTCGGATTTTTCGGCTTGCAAACCGTGGCGCCGAGTTCCATCACCGCTTGATTGTACTGGTCGGGAGCTTGAACGGGCAGGTGGGAATCCGTCAAAGACTGAATCCTCACCGTGGTCGATGCGCTTCGGATATCCTCTGAAATCCCGAAATATCGGCTGAATACGCGGATCACGTTCCCATCCATCACCGCATAGGGTTGTTTGAAGGAGATGCTCATCACGGCGGCGGCGGTATAGGGTCCGACTCCCTTCAACGCCCGGAATTCAGCGTAATCGGATGGGATTTCGCCTCGGTGCTTCTCGCAAACCTGCTTTGCCGCTTGGTGCAGGTTTCGTGCCCGGCTGTAATAGCCGAGTCCTTCCCAAAGATTCAGCAGATCGTGCTGGGAAGCGTTCGCCAGCGCGCATACATCCGGAAAACGTGCCAGGAAGCGTTCATAATAGGGGGTGACGGTGTCTACCCGGGTTTGCTGAAGCATCACTTCCGATATCCATATCCGATACGGATCGGTGGTTTCGCGCCAAGGCATCTCCCGCTTGCACTGTGAGTACCACTGCAGCAGGGCGGTTACATTCATGGTCTTGCGGTGGCGACGGCTCGAACGGTGATCTGGAGATTGATTTCGGAGCTGATTCCCGACGCATCGGAGGCGACCACACGGAAACGATGCACGCCGACTTGGCGCTGATCGGGAGTCCAACTGAACATCCCGGTTCGCTCACTCAGAGTGGCGCCAGCGGGAAGGTCGAACCCGGAGTAACGCACCAGATCGGGTGAGAGGCCGTCGGGATCGGTGGCCAGAATCGGCAGTTGGAAAGCCTCGCCGGCGACAATGGTCAGCGGACGCAGCGGATTGAACCGCGGCGGTTGGTTGAATGTGCGGATTTCCACAGTGAAGGTGAGCGAATCTCGAGATCCGTTATCAGCAATCGCCAGAACCTGGATGCTATGCCTACCGACCTGCGAAGCCGATGGCTGCCAATACAGGCCTTTTCCACGGACCTGCGGACGCGCTGTCTCGCTGCGCGCCTCGAAACGTACGGTTTGCGGAGCGCCCGATTCCAACTCGAAGGTCAGCAGCAGCGGCTTGGGCGCCAGGAGGACCTGGTTCGGAATGGGTCTTAGCTTGACCGGCGTTGTGGATGGGCGTGCGGTGGTGGTTTCTGTGACCGAAACACGGCCGAACAGGTCGTAGTGCGACATCCACATCCGTCCATTGACGGAAGTGAGAAGGTTGCCGGATTCAGGATTCGGACGAAGCAAGATCACCCGTCCGTCTGGGGCCAATACCCACGCTTTTCCGGATTCGGAACGCACAAACCATTGATTGGCTAGCAGAAACACATGTTGAATGGGCTCGCGAACCTCGAAAATCTTACGGAGCGCACCGCCGCTTCGCACTTCGAACAACTCACCGCGGTTGTTCGAGGCGTGCAGAATACCGTTGACGTCGTGCAGGCGTCGCGCGTCTTGTTGAAGGCGTTCTGTGGATGCAAGTCGAAGCCGGTTTCCAATCACATCCAGAAACTGGAGTGTTCTGCCGTTCAACAGCACCAGTTGGCGCGAGAATGCGATCATATCGCCGACAGGCTCAGTACGGATTCCGTCGATGCTCAGAGTGTCGAATTTCTCCGCATCCGCAGGCCGATCCAATGGTATGGCGTAGATCGGTCCCGCATCAGTTGCGGCGAACAGCGTTGTGCCGAAACGGACCACATTTCGCGGCTTGGAAGGAAGGAACACCGATGTGTACACACCTTGGAGTGCGGTCGGTTCGATGATGCTGAGACGGTTGTCGGTGCCTAACACATAGGCGAACCGGCTGTCGGCCTGAATTCTATGTCCACGCTGGATCATCCCGTCTGAGGTGAACAGCCATTGAAGCGTGTCGGGTTGTGTGCGGAAAACAGCGAGTCCTTCGGACGAAGACAGCGCGTAGAGATGGGTCGCACTCGAGGTGACGGCCACCAGATCCGGAATGCGTTGCAAGGTCGCATCTTCGAATCGTGCGTTTCCGGTTTGCGCTTGCGCCAAAGGCGCTAAGCTGAAAAAGAGGGCTACAGCCAGTTGTGATTTCGATACCATTGGATGGTGTGTTCAATTCCTTGATGAAGTCCGACTTGCTGGCGATATCCCAGCAAACGGACCGCTTTGTCTACCGAGCAGTTCCATTCGAGCACCAGTTCATTCGCTTTGTCGCGATTGATGACCGGGTACCGACCGAAAAGCCCGCCGATATCTTCGATGAGCGAACCTGCGCTTCGCACGATTCCCGCGGAAATGGGGATGGTGGTCAGTTTTCTGCCCAAGGCCTTCGCCGTAGCTTCTTTGATCTCATTCCACGAATAACCGCGTTCACTGCCAATGAAGAACGTATCTACCCCGCGGTGTTGATATGCGGAAGCGGAAAGAATCGCATCCACCACGTCATCCACATGCACTAACGATACTTTTTGGATGCGTCCGTCGCCGATGATCGGACAAAAACCCCGTGATGCGGTCTTGAAAAACGTGTAGATGTCTTCTTCGCGCGGGCCATAGACCGCCGCCGGACGCAGCACAGTGATCGAATCGTCGTCGGTGGCGAATCGCCCGATCATCTCTTCCATGCGCAGTTTCGACAATCCGTACCGGCTCACCGGTTTCATCGGAGCCGATTCATCGATCGGAGTTCCGTGCGAAGGTCCCGCAGCCGCCAGAGACGACAACACCACGATCTTGGGAACGCCGCATTTCCGGGCGATGCGCAAGATGTTCTCAGTGGCTTCGACATTGGCCCGTTCGAAATCACGGGTATCGCGCGCTTTGACCACTCCGGCGTTATGGAAAACCACATCCACACCTTTGATCGCTTCTTTCAGGGCGGGAAGATCGTGCAAATCGCCTCGAACCGGGGTGTAGAGTTTCCCCTTGAGCCATTTCTCATTCGAGCGGACCAAGCATCGGACTTCGTTGCTTTCTTGACGAAGGAGGCGGTCGACCAGATGACTCCCAATAAATCCGGTGCCGCCGGTAACAAAGGCTTTCATGAAAAACTCGGTATATTTTGATGCTATATGCGCAAAATACAAACAATTCACGGGCTCTGATGCGAATCGCTCTGGCCACCGGAAATTACCAGCATGTGCCCGATGGCGTGGCACTCACGCTCAACCGATTGGTGGCGTACCTGCTGCAGAACGGGCACGAAGTTTTGGTCCTTGCTCCTGAAATCCCGAATCCTCCGATCAATCATGTGGGTCGGATGGTCGCCGTTCCTTCTTTTCCGATGCCAGGTCGAAATGAGTACCGCATCACGTGGTGTCTCGGACCGAAAGGGTATGAGGCGATACGCGAGTTCAAACCCGACATCATCCATCTGGCCACGCCCGATACCGCCGCCATCCAGCTCATTTTCTGGGCGAAAACGCGGAATATCCCCATCGTCTCGTCATACCACACCCATTTCACCAGTTATATGGGTTATTACCGTCTGGAGTGGACGGTTCCTCTGATTTGGGCTCTTTTCAGGTGGTTTTATGGCGAAGCCAGAGCAGTATTCGTGCCAAGTCCTTCCATCGCGGAAGTCCTCGCCGGATATGGTATTGAAAAGAATCTCCGAATCTGGGCAAGGGGTGTGGAGACGGATATATTCACTCCGGAAAAACGCAATCTGACCTGGCGCCGACTCCTCGGCGTGAACGATGATCAGGTGCTCGTCACGTTTGTGTCGCGCCTTGTCTGGGAAAAAGATCTGGAATCGGTTATCCAGACCTACACACGCCTTCATGAGGAGTGTACGCGTGTCAAAACGATGATCATCGGCGACGGACCCGCGTTGAACGCTCTCAAATCGGCTCTGCCTCACACGATCTTCACAGAATTCCTTGCCGGAGAGGATTTGGCTCAGGGCTACGCCAGCAGCGATATCTTCCTGTTTCCATCCGTCACGGAAACCTTCGGAAATGTGACCTTGGAGGCACTGGCCTGCGGACTTCCCGCCGTTGTGGCCAATGCCTCCGGTAACCGCAGCCTGGTCACCAACAATCAGACAGGATATCTTATTCCGCCCTACGATGTGAATGAATATGTCAGGTTGATCAAGACATTGGTGGATGATGATGAGTTGAGAGCCCGGTATTCGGCCAATGCACGGGAGTTCGCCCTCGGTTATACTTGGGAGTCGATCATGGGCGGCTTGGTCGCCGATTACGAAGAGATTCTTCGCGCGTGAAAATCCTCTACATCTCGCATTCACATCCTAATGCCGACGCACCCATGGAAAACATGGGCGGGATGCAACGGGTGAGTCATCAATTGGTGAACGCTCTTCGTTCCAAGCCCGAAATCGAGCTTCACACTCGAATTTTGGAATCGCCGTGGAATTCGATCGTGTGGAATACGGCCCGTTTCATGACCGGCTTGTTCACGCATCTGCCGGTGATTGCCTACAAAATGAAACCTGATGTGATTCTTTTCTCATCGATGGTGACGGCATCGTTGGCTGTTCCGCTCCGCAACCGATTGCATGTGCCGCTGGTCACCATCAATCACGGACAGGATGTGACTCTGCCGAATCCGATCTATCAACGGTTTGTGCCCAGCATTTTCAACGCCTTGGATGGCGTGATTTCGGTGAGTCAGGCCACCCGTGAGGCCTGCATCGCGCGCGGAATGTCGCCCGACAGGGGAGTGGCGCTTCCCAACGGCTTTGTTCCGAACGTCTCAGATAACCTCATGTCCGTCGTCGAAGCGAGAACCCTGCTGCAGAAATCGGTTTCCTTCGATCTCAGTGGGAAGAACATCGTCCTATCTGTCGGACGCATGGTCAAGCGCAAGGGACATGCCTGGTTTATCGATCAGGTGATGCCCCGTTTGGATGACTCGGTGGTGTATCTGGTGATCGGCGACGGTCCGGAAATGTCGGCCAACGCGCAATCCGTGGTCACCAGAGGTTTGACGGGGCGGGTCGCGCTGCTGGGACGTCAACCCGATGACGTGCTTGAAGCCGCCTACATCGGATCGGATCTGTTCGTGATGCCGAATGTTCCGGTGCCCGGAGATATGGAAGGATTCGGTATCGTCCTGCTGGAGGCGAATGCCGTGGGTTTGCCCGCGGTTGGATCGGATCTGGAAGGCATCCGGGATGTCATCGAAAACGGAGAAAACGGACTCAAAGTGCCTACCGGCGATTCTGAGGCCTGGGCCGCGGCGATTCATCACATACTGAAGCAGGACCTGCCATCGCAACGCTCACGCGCGCAGCGGTTTGTGCACGATCGGTTCGACTGGGAACGGGTTTCCAGTCAGTATATCCAGTATTTGCAAGAGGTTATCCATCGAAGAACTAGCCTCTCCGTTTGAATGGAGCCGTTTCCTCCATATATTGCGCAATTGTTTCTTAGCCACACTTAAGGTTCCCCAAGGATGCCAAGTCCCCATACAGATATTTTCAAGAAAGCCTTTGATTTCACAAAAGCGGATGAGGTGAAAGCCCTCGGTTTATACCCGTACTTCAAACCGCTGGAAGCAACCGACGGAACCACCGTAGTGATCGAGGGTCGGCATGTGATCATGGCCGGATCCAACAACTACCTGGGACTTACCAACGATCCCCGCGTCGTAGAAGCCGCACGTGGCGCCATTCTCAAATACGGAACCGGATGCACAGGTTCGCGTTACTTGAACGGCACGCTCGACATCCACCTCGAATTGGAGCAGAAGCTGGCCACATTCATGCAGAAAGAGGCATGCGTTCTGTTCAGTACCGGATATCAAACCAACGAAGGGTCGATCCAGACTTTGGCTACCCGGAACGACGTCATTTTCTCGGATAAGGACAATCACGCCTGCATCGTGGTCGGAACCCAGTGTTCCACCGCGAAAACCGTGCGTTTCCGTCACAACGATATGGCGCATTTACGCACACTGTTGGAAAGGGAAACGGGGGATGTGGGCAAGATCATCATCAGCGACGGGGTGTTCTCCATGTCCGGAACCCTCGCCAAGATTCCAGAACTGATCGCATTGGCAAAGGAGTTCGGTGCCCGTCTTTATTTGGATGATGCCCACGCCGTGGGTGTGATCGGTGATGGCGGACGTGGCTCCGCATCCGTCTTCGGAATGCTTGATCAGGTGGACCTCGTTTCCGGCACGTTCTCCAAATCCTTCGCATCGCTGGGCGGGTTCCTGGTCGGCGAGAAGAAAGTGATCGAGTATGTGCGACACCATTCCCCGGCACACATTTTCAGCGCGTCGATGCCGCCTGCCAACGTGGCCACGGTACTCAAAGCCTTGGAAATCCTTCAGGAAGAGCCTTGGCGCTTGGGTCGTTTGGAAGAAATCTCCGATTACATGCGCACCGGCTTGCGCTCCCTCGGTTTCAATGTGCTCACCAGCCAGACTCCGATCATTCCGGTCGTGGTTGGCGAAATGATGGAATGCTTCATGTTCTGGCGCGATCTGTTCGAAGCCGGAGTGTACACCAACGCGGTGGTTCCACCAGCGGTGCCAGCCGGATTAAGCCTGGTTCGCACCAGTTACAGCGCCACACATACCAACGACCAACTCGATTTCATCCTTGAAGCCTTCCGCAAGGTCGGCATCAAACATGGACTGATCGATGCCAATGGCCGTTCCCTCAAAGCCGTCCCAACCGCGCACGAAGAATGATCGGAATCCGTGTCGTTCATTCGAAAGCGGAATTCAATGCCTTCATTGAGATCCCTTACACGCATTATGCGGGCGACACACATTGGATTCCACCGCTTCGGCTCATGATGAAGGACCTTCTCGATCGAGAGAAACATCCTTTTTTCAAGAACGCCGAAGCCGATTACTTTCTCGCTGAGCGGGATGGCATTGCCGTAGGACGGGTTGCTGCCATTAAAAGCGACGCTTACATCGCTCACAGCGGCAATAAATCCGCGTTTTTTGGTTTCTTCGAATGTGTCGACGATCAATCCGTTGTGGATCTGATGATGCGCGTGGTTGAAGATTGGGCCAAAGTGCGAGGATTGGACAGCGTGATCGGACCGATGAGTCCGAACATGATGGGGGAGATGGGTTTCTTGATCGACGGTTTCGACCGCGACCCAACCATCCTCATGCCTTACACAAAACCCTATTACGATAAACTGGTGACGACTGCCGGTTATCAGAAGGAAGTGGATTTGCTGGCGTATCTGCTCACGCGCGAAAACTTGGATCTGGAGCACATCGAACGAGGAAATGCCTTGGTTCGGCGTCGCTACCCGACTTTGAGCGCGCGTCCGGTGAACAAACGCAATTTCAAGCAGGAAGCGCTCATCATCGGCGACATTTTCAACCAAGCTTGGTCTAAGAATTGGGGTTTCGCACCTTTGTCGAAAGAGGAATTCGCCCATCTTGCGGCCGATCTGAAACTGCTGATCAATTTCGATTACGCTCACATCGCCGAAGACAATGGAAAACCGATCGCATTTTCCATCTCGCTTCCCGATTACAATGTGTTGCTCAAAAAAATGAACGGAAATCTTTTGCCCACCGGCATCTTCCATCTACTTTTCGGTCGGAAAAAGATCAAAACCATGCGTACGGCGCTCATGGGCGTGCTTCCCGAATACCATGGCAAGGGTGTGGATTCGTTCGTAATCTTGGCAGGGCTGAAAAACGGGCTGGCACAAGGCTACCAATCGTCGGAGCTTTCCTGGCTGCTTGAGACCAATACCGCCATGATCAATGTGGCGGAGCGGATGGGGGCGAAGCTCGACAAACGGTATCGGACCTATAAAAAAACGATCTGATTTCGGTATCTTCGGGTTGTCGGTCAAACGTGATGAAACCCAAGGTACATGCCCCTAACTACGCAGTCTCCAATCACCCGTCTGGCACCTGAAAACTCACCGTTTTCCATCAAGCCGACGTCGATCAAGAAGGTGAAGAAGTCGCATCTGCTCCAGACATACCGCACGATGCACGTGTCGCGGCGTCTCGACGAAAAGATGCTCATCCTGCTGAAGCAGAATAAAGGGTTTTTCCATATCGGTTGCGCCGGACACGAAGCCATTCAGCTCGCCGCGGCAGCTCATCTCATTCCCGGCCATGATTGGGCATGTCCGTATTATCGCGACATGAGTCTCGCGCTCGGCTTCGGCATGACCTCCCGCGACCTGCTCTCCGCCCATTTGTCGAAAGTTACCGATACCTCACACGGCAAACAGATGCCGTCGCATTTCAACTCGAAAGAGTTGAACATTTTCACCGTGTCCAGCGCTTTGGGCGCGAATTTCCTCCCAGGACTCGGCATCGCTCAGGGCGCGAAAGCCAAAGGCACCGACGAAGTCGTGTACATCTCCTCTGGGGATGGGGGCACGTCCGAAGGCTTCTTCTTCGAACTGCTGAACTGGGCCTCGCGCGACAAAGCGCCGACCGTGATCGTGGTGCAAGACAACAAGTATGCGATCAGCGTGCCGATCGCCCAACAGACCAGCAATCAGAGCATTTCCAAGACCGTCGTCGGCTTCCAGGATATGATGATCATCGAATGCGACGGCACCGATTATCTGGAATCGTACGCCGCGATGGAAGCCGCTGTGGAGTACGCCCGCAGCGGGAAAGGTGCCGTTCTGGTGCATGCCCACGTGGTGCGTCTGCTTCCGCATTCCAGTTCCGACGACCATCGCAAATACCGCACTCCTGAAGAGCTGGCGCGCGATGCCGAACACGATCCCATCACCAAATTGGGCGAAGCTCTGATCGAAGCGGGGATTGCGACGGAGACCGAACTCGACCTCATCAAGGAAGAAGTCAAAAAGCAAGTGGATGAAGACACCGAATGGTGTCTCGCCCAAGCCGATCCGAAGCCCGAAGACGGCCTGCGTTTCGTGTATTCGGAAAAAGAGCTTGGTTTGAAGTATGAGGCGAGCGTTCCATCAGGCGATCCGGTGGTCATGATCGACGCCATCAACCACGCCATGGCTGAAGAGATGGAGCGCGACGCCAAGGTGATCGTGTTCGGCGAGGATGTGGCCGGCAACAAAGGCGGTGTGTTCACCGCCACGCGCGGACTCACCGACAAATTCGGATGGGACCGTTGCTACAACACGCCCATCGCCGAAGCGTCAATTGTTGGCACCGCGGTCGGATTATCGGTTCAGGGTTTTAAGCCCGTCATCGAAATCCAGTTCGGCGATTACATCTGGCCGGCGATGCAGCAGCTTCGCAACCAGGTACCGACCTTGCGCTACCGCTCGCATAACCAATTCGGCTGTCCGATGGTGATCCGCGTGCCGATCGGCGGCTACATCCACGGCGGTTTGTGCCACTCGCAGAACATCGAGACCTTTTTCTCGCACATTCCCGGCTACAAGATCGTGATGCCGAGCAACGCGGCCGATGCGAAAGGCCTGCTCAAAACCGCCATCCGTAGCGATGATCCGGTGATGTTCCTCGAGCATAAGTCCTTGTACCGCCAAGGCTTCGCGAAATCGCCCGAGCCCGATGCCGACTACCTCGTGGAGATTGGAAAAGCGAAGGTGGTCCGTGAAGGCGACCGCGCCACCATTGTGACCTACGGCGCACTCGTTCAAAAAGCCCTCGTGGCCGCCAAAGAGTGGGCCAAGGAAGGCGTCGAGATTGAAGTGATCGACCTCCGAACCATCTATCCGCTGGACATGGAGACGGTTCTGACCTCCGTGAAAAAGACCAGCCGCGTGCTGTGTCTGTATGAAGATGTCGAATTCCTCGGCCTGGGTGCGGAAATCGCCGCACAAATCGCCGATAAAGCGTTTGAATGGCTGGATGCTCCGGTAAAGCGGGTCGCCGGTAAATACTCGTACATCCCGTTTGCCGCGCCGATGGAAGAGTTTGTCCTGCCGAATGACGAGAAAATCCGCACTGCGTTAACCGATCTAATCAAGTACTAAATATCATGTCTACAGAATTCCGAATCGAAAAAGATTCGATGGGGGAGGTCAAGGTCCCCAAGAACGCCTATTACAAAGCCCAAACCCAACGCGCGGTCGAGAATTTCCCGATCAGCGGCATCCCTTTCGGTCGATCCTTCATCAAAGCCCTTGGCTATGTGAAGCAAGCCGCCGCCATCGTGAACAAAGACCTCGGATTGCTGGATGCGGCCATCGCTGATGCCATCGTTGCCTCGTCTCAAGAGGTGATTGACGGCAAACTCGACGCCCATTTTCCGATTGATATTTTCCAAACCGGTTCGGGCACGTCCACGAACATGAACGCGAACGAAGTGATCGCGTCGCGCGCCACCGAAATGACCGGATTGAAGGTGCATCCGAACGACCATGTGAATTTCGGTCAGAGCTCGAACGACGCCATTCCTACGGCCATCCGCATCGCGGCAGCGGTGGAAGCACGTGGCACGCTCATTCCGGCGTTGAGCCACTTGCATGCGGCGATCGTCGCGAAGGGAACGGAGTACCAAGACGTAGTGAAAACCGGACGTACCCACTTGATGGATGCGATGCCGGTGACGTTCGGACAAGTGTTCGGCGGCTATGCGCGTCAGGTGGAACTAGGAATCGCGCGGGTTGAATCGACCTTGCCACGCGTCCAGGAACTGCCGCAGGGTGGAACCGCGGTGGGAACGGGCATCAACACACATCCGGAATTCGGAGCCCGTTTCGCGGCGAAAGTGGCGAAGCTGACCGGCGTTCCGTTCACCGAAGCGCGGGATCATTTCGAGGCTCAAGCCACGGTCGACGCGCCGGTGGAGATGAGTGGACAGCTAAAAACACTGGCCGTCAGCCTTCTGAAGATCGTGAACGATCTTCGCTGGATGAAT
>CAMTWZ010000008.1:0-207835 GCA_947085565.1 uncultured Bacteroidota bacterium | reverse complement strand
TCCCATCGGATCGAACTCAATGGGGAGTCATTGAGAAAAAAACAAAAGTTTGAAACAGTAACGATCAACACGTAACATCACACTTGGAAAGTGGCACCATATGCTCCGAAATGAGTGGCACAGTATGACCGAAATAGCCACAAAACCACGAGCCTGTACGTGAAGAGGCTCGACAGGTCGTCAAGAGGCAGATCTTTTCGAATGAAGAATGAATAATGTTCAGAATGGATGGGAATCGTGAAATCGAAATATTTCTCCCGTTCTTCCGAAAAAATAATCCCGACAATGATGTCCGATTGTCCGGATTGCAAATTGGATAACGCGGTGCTCCATCTAGTAAGTTTGATTTTCAGCCTGATGTCCTGCAAATCGGCAATGGCCTCAAGGATTTCAACATCGAGTCCGGACGGACGTCCTGTCTTATCCACGAATGAAAATGGTGCATAATCGAAGTCACCACTTACTACATACTCTTGGGCGAAGCTTGGATTCGAGAAACTAAGAATGACCCAAACAGTAACAACAACATGGATAAAGTACTTTTTCATGACGAAAGATGTAGATGTTCTCAAATGATACTTAAAACTATGGGAAGAACATAATATCGAAGTGAGAAGTTGAATATGCGAGAGCCTCGCGCTTCGCACTTATCCACCATCCCATCCAAAATGCTGACGAGAGCTGAAAAATCGAGCGGTTTGTTGAAGAAAGCCAGCGGCTCCAGCGCGTTCGCCCGATTCCGGATTTCCGGATCATCATAACCTGTGCAAAATATGATGGGCGTCTTGCGGATCGACTGGATCTGCTCGGCCGCTTCGATGCCATCCATTTACAACGACGTGTTCAGCAGATACTGCGAATAGTAAATATTACATCAAACCGATAGCTCGTCACAAGAACCAATTCAATCTCGTTCTTTACATCAGTTGTGCTCGCACCTCTCACTTATCCTCGCGGTATAAAATCATATGACGCCATTCCCTATGTGGAATCATTCATACGTGCATCAACGAAGTTGTACGTATATTCCATCATGGGAAAGAATACGAAGCTCACCTTGTACTTGGATTCCGACATCATCGCCGCAGCTAAGGAAATGGCCTCGGATCGGAACACTTCCGTTTCTGAATTGGTCGAACGGTATTTGGCGGATGAAATCGTCGGTTCTGGGCCTAAGCACAGTTCGGATCTGCCGGAGTTCTTGGTCGGAATCGCTCGCTTGGTCAGGATTCCCGGCAAAGAACTGACGAAAGATGCGATTCGTGAAGAACGTCTCAAGAAGCACTTGGAGCGGAAGACATGACCGGACTGTTCCTCGATACCGACGTGCTATTGGATCTTCTGGTCGATCGACCGCCGCACACAGAATCGGTCATCCGTCTGTTTCGGCATGTTCAGGAAGGTCATTACCGATGTTATACTAGCGCCACGAGCATCGCGACCGCCTGGTACATGGTCAGCAAAGATCCTCAACGCTCCTTCAAAGACGCCCAAGCGGCGTTTTCAAGACTTCTGAACATCGTGACGGTCATTCCGAACACTCACGAATCAGTGGTTCGTGCCTTCCAATCCGAATTCAGAGACAAGGAAGATGCCATGCAGCATGAATCCGCGGTCGCACATCCCGATGTGGCCATCTTGGTGACTAGGAATACCCGAGATTACCGTCATGCCCGGATTCCAGTCCGGACGCCAGCGGATGTGGCGTCTGCCCGTTGATCGGGTTCCGGAGACTCTCGCACTTCGCACCCTTCGCTTCGCACCCTTCGCTTCGCTCAGGGCAGGCTCTCCCACGTCCATCGTATATTCATCCATGCTCTGCCCACTCTGCCATTCCGAGTCCATCCCCGTCGATTCCCGGTACCTCGACTGCACCGTCTGCCGCTCGCGCTTCCTCCATCCCTCTCTCTTCCTTCCTCCCGACGCCGAGAAAGCCGAGTACGAGCTGCATCAGAACGACATCCACGACCCGCGCTACCAGTCCTTTGTGAGGCCGATCACCGATGCCGTGATCGCCAACCATGCGCCCGATGCCCCAGCGCTGGATTACGGGTCCGGCGCCGAATCCGTCATCGCCCACGTCCTTCGCCAAGCCGGCTTCTCCATGTCGCAATACGATCCGTTTTTCCGCCGCGACGCCCCTCTCCTCGCCCAACACTACGACATCATCACCTGCAGCGAAACGGTCGAGCATTTCCATTCACCACGCTCCGAGTTCACCCGACTCGCAGCCCTGCTCAATCCCGGCGGAACCCTCTACATCTCGACCCTGCTCTACCACGATTCCATCCCCTTCGCCAACTGGCACTACCGCCGCGATCCGACGCATGTCTTCCTATATCGGCGCGAAACCTTTGAGTGGCTCCGGGAGGTTTTGCGGTTTTCCGAGCTACATATAGATGGTCGGCTCATTCGACTCTCAAAGTTTTGAAATTTCAAATTATAAATTCTAAATGGAAAGACTATTAATTGGCCAATAAACCAATACAGAATCTTGTGGAGTCTGGAAGCCCGGTTTTTGCTGACTTATTTAAAATTTAAAATTCATCATTTAAAATTATCAAACCCGTTCAAGCCCCACCACATCGAAGAAGAGAAGGAAGGTGGTAAGGAAAAAAAGAAGAGGAGCCCCCACTCAAGTGAGCCCCCCTTGTTAGCAATCTAAACTCTGAGAAAGTCGGTCGGCGCGATCAGTCCATGATCTTGCGCAGGAAGGCCGGTTGCTCCGGATTTCCCTTGTTGATCCGCTCGTTCAATCCGCTGAATCGGTTGGCATCCGCCGATTCGCTCGGTGCGGGTTCTTCCGGTTTCACCGTTTTGATCGAGGTGATGTTGATCGAGCGGCGCATGATGGCCGGACTATCCATTTCTTTCAATCCCGCTTCGCCTCTCCACGGATCGTTGCCACCTGAACCGATCCGGCGACTGATACCGCCGAACTGGGGTGCGCGTGGGGTTTGGATGGGTTGTGCGAACGGCGCTTGGGATGTTGGCGCGGCTTGCTGTGCCATGTTCGGTTTCACTCCGGTCTCGGAGAGCTCGAATCCGGTGGCGATCACAGTCACGCGAAGTTCGTCGCCGAACGATTCGTCGAGCACGGTGCCGAGAATGATTTCTGCATTTTCGCCGGCTTCCTGTTTCACGATATTGGTGGCCATGTTGGCTTCACGCATGCCGAGATTGGATCCGGCCGAGATGTTGACCAGCACGTTGCGCGCACCGCGGATCGACACTCCGTCGAGCAGGGGTGAGTTGATGGCTTGGCGTGTGGCGAGTTCTGCGCGGTCGGCGCCGGTGGCTACGCCCGATCCCATGATCGCCGCGCCGCCTTCCTGCATCGTGGTGCGCACATCCGCGAAATCGACGTTCATCAATCCGGGTAGAAGAATCAGGTCTGAAATGCCGCGAGTGGCATTGTAAAGCACTTCATTGGCCATGTCGAACGCTTCCACCAGGGTGGTGTTCTCCGAGCAGAGTTCCATCAGACGCTCGTTCGGAATCACGATGATGGTGTCGCAGTTTTTCTTGAGTTCATTGATGCCTTCGGTGGCGTAACGGCCGCGTACTCGGCCTTCGCAGTTGAACGGCGTGGTGACCACACCCACTGTGAGAATGCCTTTGCGTTTGGCGATGTTGGCCACCACTGGCGCGCCACCCGTTCCGGTGCCGCCGCCCATGCCTGCGGTCACGAACACCATGTCGGCGCCGTCGATCGCGGCTTCGATTTCATGACGGTTCTCTTCTACGGCTTCGCGTCCTACTTCCGGACGTGCGCCCGCACCCAAGCCCTGTGTGAGCGAGGCTCCCACTTGGATGCAGATATCTGCCGTATTCAATTTCAGAGCCTGGGCATCGGTGTTCAGCGCGATGTATTCCACGCTGTTCAAGCCTTTGGCGATCATGTTCGCGATGGCGTTACCGCCGCCGCCTCCAACGCCGATCACTTTGATCTTGGCGTTTTCTTTGCTTTGGGCATCAAAGCTGAATCGGGTGTTTAGTCGATTATTCATAGGGTACTCCTCAGGTCGTTGCTATTGTATGTTGTGTCTTAAAATTCTTTGAACCATTGCATCATCTTGGTCGACATTTCCTGAATCCGGTCGTTCAGTTGTGTCGATTTCGCCGCAGGGGCGCTTCCGCCGCCAATGGGTGTCGCTTTCACGTTGGCGTTCGGGTTGCCCGATTTCGATTTGATCGCATGCATCACCAAGCCCACGCCCGTGGCATAGATCGGATTCTGCACTTCGCTCACCAAGCCGCCGGTGATGCCTCTCGGGATGCCTATTTTCGCATCCAACCCGAGGATTTCCGTGGCCAACGGACAAATGCCCTTGATCAGCGCTCCGCCGCCCGTGAACACCACGCCGGCGCTGAGTTGGTTGCGGTAACCGCTGCGTTCGATTTCGATCGACACGATTTCCAAAATCTCTTCCACCCGCGCTTGGATGATGTTCGCAAGCACGCTTTTCTTAATTTCCTTCGCCGGCCGACCCGCGATTCCAGGCACGGTGATCACTTCGTCGGTGGTCACCAGATTCGCGAAGGCGATCCCATGTTCGCGTTTCATTCTCTCGGCCTGGTCTTCGAGCACGCTGAGTCCGATGCGGATGTCGTCGGTCACTTTCTGTCCGGCGATGGCGATCACCGCGGTATGGCGGATGGTGTTGTCTTGAAACACGGCCACATCCGTGGTTCCGCCGCCGATATCGACCAGAACGACGCCGGCTTCACGCTCTTCATCGTCCAGAACCGCGTAGGATGAGGCCAGTGGCTCCAAAATGAGATCGTTCGCCACATAACCGGCTCTTTCCACGCAACGGAACATGTTCCGCGCCGCGGACACCAATCCGGTGATGATGTGCACATCGGCTTCCATCCGCATTCCACTCATGCCGATCGGGTCGCTGATGCCGTCTTGGCCATCGACGATGAATTCCTGCGGAATCACATGGATGATCTGCTGATCGGCGGGAAGGGCGATGCGTTGGCAGTCTTCCAACAGGCGTTCCACATCGTTCATCGTGATTTCGTTATCGCGATTGCTGATGGTGATCACGCCTTTGCTGCGCATGCTGCGGATGTGGTCGCCGGCGATGCCCACGTTCACGGCCCGAACTTCGATGCCCGACGCCAGTTGCGCCTGCTCCACCGCCGTTCGGATGGCGTTCACCGTTTTGTCGATGTTCACCACCACGCCACGGTTCAATCCGTCGCTTGGGGCTTTTCCGACGCCCAGAATGTTGACTTGGCCTTGGTCGGTAACCGACGCGACCACCGCACACACTTTCGTGGTTCCGATGTCGAGGCCTACTACGATGCGTTCTTCTTCGTTCATATGCTTTCTTTGGTGATGATTTGTCCGCGGTAGCGCAAGTCTACCGACTTGAAACGGGCGATGCCTTTCTGGGGCACAACCTGTCCGTAAAAGGCTTCCCAATGACGGAGGCGTTCTTCAAATCCTTCTTTTCCGAAAAGGATCTTGACCCTGCTCTCCGAGGAGAGGGCCACCACGCCGTCGCGTGCGTCATAAGTGAGTTCGCTCAAGGTGATGGAGGCGAACCGGTGCGCGGATAGCGCCAAAAGGAAATCGCGGGTGATGCCGAACGCCGCCGACTTAAGCGTGTCGCCGCGCTGCACCTGGAATCCGTGAAGCACGGGCACATTAACATCGATTCCGGAGATCACAGGCATGATCACGCCATCTGCATCGACATAAGCCTGGGCGCCGTCGAAAACTATTTTTGCGATCGGAACCCGCTCTTCGATCCGGATGCCCAAGGTGCCGTTCGGCCGCATCTGCATGAAGGCGGTTTTCACATAGGGAAGTTTCTCCACACGCTCGATGGCCTTGATATAGCCCACGGAATCAGCGGAAATTCCCGTTTCGATGCGTGCGGCTTTCAAGATGTCTTCCGATTTTGTGAATTTGGTGTCGGTCACCGCGACATTCTTCACGGTGGACTCCGATGTGAACATGATTCCGGTGATCACGGAGACCAGCAGCAGAACGATTCCCAGCGCCATCCAGCGGCGATTCTTCTTGGGATCAGTCATGAGTACCTCCTTTGAGCCATTCGGTGGCGAAGGCCTCGCCCGATTTGTAGATATCGCCCGCACCCATGGTGATGACCAAGTCACCGGAACGCACGATTCGGCTCAATTCAGCCGGAATCGCGGCTTTATTTTCGATGTACACGACGTTCTTATGTCCGAAGGCTTTCGCATGGTCTGCAATCATCTTTCCGGAAACTCCTTCAATAGGAAGTTCGCGCGACGGATACACATCCGTGACCACAAGCACATCCGCGTCGAAGAACGACATTCCGAAATCTTCGGCCAATTGCTGCGTGCGCGAGTACAGATGCGGTTGGAACACCGCCACAAGGCGTTTGTCTTTCCAGCCGGAGCGCGCGGCCTGTAAAGTGGCTTTCACTTCGGTGGGATGATGCGCGTAATCGTCGATGATAAGCGTATCGCGGGCTTCGGCTTTCACTTGGAACCGGCGGAACACCCCGCTGAAGCGCGATAATCCGTTCACGACGCGCTCGAAGGGGATGCCGAGCTCCAATCCGACCGCGACCGCGGCCAGGGTGTTGCGCACATTGTGGTCGCCGGCGGCGCGCACAGAAACACGACCTAAAGTCACTCCATCCAGAACCGCATCGAAACTCATCATCAGCGCTTGGCTGTCGATATTCGCCGGACGTAACCGAGCCTGCGGCGTGTATCCGTAAGTGATCGTTCTGCGATGGATGCGCGGGATCACGCTGCGCACGTTCGAATCGTCCAGGCATAGAATCACCGCGCCATAGAAAGGCACTTTGTTGGCGAACTCGACGAAGGCGTTCTTGATGTCGGTTTCGTCTTTGTAGATGTCGAGATGCTCCAGATCGATGTTTGTGATCACCACCAACGATGGCGTCAGATTCAGGAACATGCGGTCGTATTCGTCGGCTTCCACGATGAGGATGTCGCCCTTGCCCACCACGGCATTCGTCTTGTCGAAACTGTGCACGCGTCCGCCCACGATGATCGTGGGATCGAACTCCCCGTCTTGAACCACGAGTCCGGTGAGCGAGGTGGTTGTGGTTTTCCCGTGCGTTCCGGCGATGCCGATGCCGAATTTCATGCGCATCAGTTCGGCGATCATCTCGCCACGTTTGATCACAGGAATGCCGTTATCCAACGCCGCGCGTGTTTCCACATTGTCTTCGGCTTTCACAGCGCTGGTATAGACCACAACATCGGCTCCGGCGATGTTTTCGGCCTTATGGCCGATGTGAACCGTGGCGCCGATGTCGATCAGCCGCTGGGTGTTGTCGCTGGCGGCGCCATCCGAACCCGACACGATGAACCCGCGGTGGATGAGGATCTCGGCGATGCTGCTCATGCCGATGCCGCCGATGCCCACCAGATGCAGGTGCCGTGTTTTACCGAAGACAGGTTGGGTGATGATGGCTGGTGTCATGCGTGGAGTGTCGTCAAAAGGTCGGCGGCGATATGGTCGGCGGCGTCGGGTTGAGCCAAGGCAAGAGCGGCTTCCGACATTTTCCGAAGAGTGAGTTCGTCGTTGAGCAGACGTTGGATGGTGGGAGTGAGCTCGGCGATGAGTTCGTCGTCGTAAAGCAGCTCGGCGGCGCCGCTTTCGGCGACGGAACGAGCGTTATAAGTCTGATGATCGCCGGCGACGTTCGGAGACGGCACCAGGATCATGGGTTTTCCGACCACGGTAAGTTCAGCGATGCTTCCGGCCCCTGAGCGGCTCACCACCAGGTCGGCCGCGGCGTAGGCCAGCGCGATGTCGTCGATATAGGAAAGCAGCCTGAGATTCGGATAGGCGCTGAGATCGATCTTGGCGGCGAGGGCGGGGAAATACCGGGGGCCGCACTGCCAAATGATGTTCATGCCCAGATCGTGGTGAAGGGAGGCGAGGTTCTGCGCCATGGCCTCGTTCATTCGAAGCGACCCGCCAGACCCGCCCATCACCAGCAGGGTTTTGCGCGCGGCGTCGAAAGAGAACGTGGCGTGGCCGGTGGCTTGTGTGGCCAATTTCATGTGCGACCGCACCGGATTTCCCATCAGAGTCACATCCAGACCGCTGAAGTGGTTTTTCGCGTCGTCGAACGCGGTGTAAATGCGCTTGGCGTGCTTGCTTAGCATCCGGTTGGTGACACCCGGAAACGAGTTCTGCTCCTGGATGAACAGGGGAACGCCCAGTTTCGCCGCCATCCATCCCACAGGTCCGGCCACATACCCGCCGCAACTGAGCACGGCCGTTGGCTTGAAACGATGCACGATGAACAGGCTTTGGATGAGGCTGACCAGCAGTTTGATCGGGAAAAGCAGATTTTTGAGCGTTATCCGGCGATGGAAACCGCTTACCCAGACTTCGGAAACCCGATAGCCGGCTTTGGGAACCGTGGTCCATTCCATGTGCGCCCGCGTTCCTGCGAACAGAATCTGCGCATCGGGACGCGCTTTGATCACCGCATCGGCGATGGCTATGGCCGGGTACACATGTCCACCCGTTCCTCCGGCAGCGATGAGAAGACGCAGACTCATTCGGTCTCCTCACGTTTGGATTTGGAGATGTTCAGCAGCACTCCCATCATCAATCCTGAAAAGAGCATGCTCGTGCCGCCATAACTCACGAAAGGCATGGGAAGCCCGGTCACAGGTAAGAGCCCGGTGGCGACCGCCGCATTCACATACGCATAGATGACGATGCCTAACGTGAAGGCCACCGCCAGATGCCGACCGATGTCGTCGAAAGCGCGCCGGGCGATGAAGAAAATGCCGCGAACCAGGATGAGTGTGTACAGGATGAGGATGATCGCACTGCCCACGAAGCCATATTCTTCGGCGATGATCGCATAGATGAAATCGTTGTATGGCGCCGGGAGGAAATCGCGCTGGGAACTCTTGCCGATGCCCACGCCTAAAAGTCCGCCACGGGCGATGGCGATATGCGCCTGCTGTGCCTGATAGCCCGAATCGCTCACCAGCGTTTCACTGTTGATATTGGCCACCTGCTCCACATAATTCTCAATGCGTTCCTGCCGGAAAGGTGACATGGATACCAAAACCGCACCCCCGATCGCACCGATGAGCACGAGCGACATGAGATGACGAACGGGCACATTTCCCACAAAAAGGACCAGAAGAGACAGTACGCCCACCACTCCGGCGCTGGAGAAATCTTCCAAGGCGATCAGTCCGCAGGTGATGGCCACATAAGACATCATCGGGACGAACGCCCGTTTGAAGTCCTTGATATATTCGGCTTTTTCGCGGCACATCACCACCAGATATCCCAAAAGCGAGACGGTCGCCAAAGCCGAGGGTTGGAACGAAAATGCGCCCAAGTTCAGCGACCGTTTCGCTCCCCAGACTTCCGTGCCGAATACGGTGACGAAGAACAAGAGTCCCCAGCTCACAAAAAGGGCGAATTTGCTCATTCCTAACACTTTGTGGTAATCCACTTTCGAAAAGAGCAGCATCACTATGCCGGCGATTCCCAGTTTGAGCAGATGGCTCAGCATCAGGGTTGTGGCCGTGGTTTTCTTGATTTCAGCGAAATAGGCGATCGATGAGAACACCGCCAGCAAGCCGAAGGCCATCAGCATCACGATCGTGGCCAGCAACACGCGGTCGCTGGTGCGAGCTTTCCCCATGTCGCGCTCGGGCGACTGATCGAGGATGAAGGACTTTGCGTCCCGGCGTGAGGATGGACTGAAAATCATCTTACAACTGGTTTACACTTTTCTTGAATTCACGACCGCGGTGCTCGAAATTCTCGAACATGTCGAATGAGGCGCAAGCCGGACTCAACAACACGGTTTCGCCGCGTTTCGCCGCTTTTTTCCCCATCCGAACCGCCTGTTCCATGCTGTCTGCGATCAGGAAATTGGGTACATGCTCTTTCAACTGGGTTTCGATGGCTGCTTTTCCCTCGCCGATGGCGATGATCGTATGCACTTTGGCGTGGATCAGAGGAATGAGTTCGGAATAATCGTTGCCTTTGTCGCGTCCGCCAAGAATCAGGACTAACGGGTTTTTCACACTGTCGAGAGCATACCACACGGCATTCACGTTCGTGGCTTTGCTGTCGTTGATGTAACTCACCCCGTCGAGGCTGCGAACGTTTTCCAAGCGGTGTTCAACGCCTTCGAAACGCATCAGGCTTTCCCGGATGAACTCGTTCTTGATTTCACTGACACGGGCGGCCAGTGCGGTTGCGAGTCCGTTATGGAGATTATGTCGGCCTTGTAAACCGATGTCTTCAACGAGCATCAGGGTTTCCTCTTGATTGTTGAGGTGGAATAGAATTTGTCCATCGCGCACAAACACACCTTCTTCGGGACGCGACACATCCGAAAAAGCCAAAAAACGCGGAGCTCCGGGCTTGTTTTTGAGATCGGCCACCAAAGGGGCCACCACGGGATCTTCCTGCCAGTAAATGAAGACGTCGCCTTCGCGCTGATTTTCTCCGATGCGCATTTTCGAGGCCAGATATTTCCCGAAATCGTACTGGTAGCGGTTCAAATGATCGGGCGTCACGTTCAGAAGAATGCCTACATTCGGGCGAAATGTGTCGATATGATCCAATTGGAAGCTGCTGACTTCCAGAACCGATGTGGTTTCCCGGGTGGTAGACATCACCACATCACTGTAAGCGATGCCGATGTTCCCGGCGAGGATGTGTGAGGAGTTCGCGGTGGTCCACAGATGGTCGAGCCAAGATGCGGTCGTGGTTTTGCCATTGCTTCCGGTCACCGCCACGATCCGGCCTTTTTCGAACCAGCTAGCCAACTCGATTTCGGAATACACCGCTTTACCAGCCTTGAGGTAGACTTGCACGATGGGTGCTTCGTCGGGAACTCCCGGACTCACCACTACGAAATCGGCCGCTAACGCGCGGTTGCTGTGTCCACCGTCTTCGAATTCGATCCCGGCTTCAAGCAGAAGAGTCTTGGTGGCTTCCGATATGGTTCCAGAATCGGTGAGGAACACATACGCACCTTGCGTCTTCAGCAGACGCGCCGCCGCGATTCCGCTTTTGGCGGCTCCGACAACAACCACAGGCACGGAAGACAGATCTCTCATCTGAGTTTGAGGGAAATGATGGTGAACACGGCAAGGAGAATCGCGATGATCCAGAAACGGACCACGATTTTAGGCTCCTGCCATCCTTTCTTCTCGAAATGATGGTGAAGAGGAGCCATAAGAAAAAGTCTGCGACCTTCGCCGTAGCGTTTCCTGGTGTATTTGAACCAGGTGGTTTGAAGGATCACCGAGAGGGTCTCCATCACGAAGACGCCGCAAAGAATCGGCAGAAGCAATTCCTTGTGAACCATCAAGGCCACCGCGGCGATTGATCCGCCCAAGGCCAGCGATCCGGTATCGCCCATGAAGACTTCGGCGGGGTAGGTGTTGTACCACATGAAACCGAAGCAAGCACCCACCATCGCGGCGCAGAAGACCGCCAATTCACCGGTTCCGGGCAGATACATGATGTCCAGGAAATTCGAAAAATCGACCCGACCCGACACATACGCCAGAATCCCCAGCGCGATACCCGCGATGGCAGAAGTGCCGCTGGCCAAGCCGTCGAGCCCGTCAGTAAGATTCACCGCATTGCTCACTCCGGTAAGGATGAAGATCACCACAGGGAAAAAGATCACCCAACCCAGCGATTCACCCAGAAACGCATAATTGATGTGGTAATTCTTGACGAAGGGGATGGTGGTGATGGTGCTGTACCCTTCGAAGGAGGGATGGAAATACAGGAAGGAGGCGAGAATGAGTCCGACGGTGATCTGTCCCGCCACTTTGAGCCGACCCAGTAATCCTTTCTTGTCTTTCTTGATGATCTTGATGTAATCGTCCATGAAACCGACGCCGCCCAAAGCCAACATCACGAAAAGAATGGGAAGGAAGTACAGATTCGCCGGATTCATCCATAGAATCGTAGGCACCACTGTGGCGAAAATGATGATGAGTCCGCCCATGCTCGGAGTTCCGGCCTTGGAGACATGACCTGGAAGATCCACATCCGTGCGGATGGTTTCTTTCAATTGCTTCTTTTGTAGCCAACCGATGATCCGCTTGCCAAAAAAGATGGAGAAACTAAGTGCGGTGAACGCGGCGAGCGCGCCGCGGACCGTGATGTAGGCGAACACACCGAAACCTGGTGGATTGAACGTCGCGTCGATGTAATCAAGCAGCCAATACAGCATCAGTTCATTCTCCGGTTAAGGGCGTTGGCGACTTCGCGGACATCATCCAGAGGATGGCGCATGCCTTGGATCTCTTGGTAGGTTTCGTGTCCTTTACCGGCGACCACGATCACTGAATCCGCATCCGCAGTGAGCACGGTCTGTGCGATAGCCGCGGCGCGGTCGGTGATCCGCGTGAAACGCGCCGAAGCGCTGAAACCGCGTTGGACATCGTCGAGAATGGTTTCAGGATCTTCGAAACGGGGATTGTCGGAGGTGATCACGACCTGGTCGCAGTAGATTTCGGCGATGGCCGCCATTATTGGGCGTTTCGTGGTGTCGCGGTTTCCGCCGCAACCGAAAACGCAGATCAGGGATTGGTCGGCGCTTTTCAGCGAAGCCAAGGTGGAAAGCACTTTCTCGAGCGCGTCTGGAGTGTGCGCGTAATCGACGAACACTTTGGGGGCTTTGGCGGAAGCGGGAACGCGCTGGAGCCTTCCAAATGCGCCGGACGCATCGGCCAGCGCCGCGGCGACGTTGTTGCCGCTAAGGCCGAGGGCGACGCAGGCCAAGAACGCCTGTGCCACGTTATACGCGTTGAACCGGCCGGCAAGCGGACTTTGAACGATGGTGCCGTCGATGTCCAGGATCAGTCCGTCGACAGAGGAGGAAAGGATTTGGATCTCGGATTCGCCGAGACTCACGCCCCACACGGATGCGCGGGTTTTGGCCGCCATGTCGGGGCCGTGGGGGTCGTCCAAGTTCACGATGGCTGTCGCTTTGGCTTTCATCGACACGAAAAGCTTGCGTTTCGCTTTGGCGTAGGCTTCCACCGTCTTATGATAATCGAGGTGGTCGTGCGTGAGGTTGGTGAATACGCCCACGCCGAAATCCAAGCCTTTGGTACGGTCTTGGTCCAGGGCATGGCTTGACACTTCCATCGCTACTACCCGGCATCCGGCGTCAACGGCTTTGCGCAGATCCGAAGCCAGCTCCAAAGCTCCGGGCGTGGTGAGTTTGCTGTCGATCACGGCATCGTTGAACCGTTTTTCGACGGTTCCGATCAGCGCCGCGCCAACATCTAAACGGCGCAACACCTGCCAGATCAATGTGCTGACGGTGGTTTTGCCATTGGTTCCGGTCACACCGACCAACGACAACTCCTTTTCGGGATTTCCTTGGAACGCGAGCGCGAGCGGAAGCAGAATCTTGCGTGTGCTTTTCACCAAAAGGAGGGTCGTGTTCGCCACATCCCCATCAAACCGTTCGCAAATGATGATGGATGCGCCCTTTTCCATAGCGGAGGCGATGTGGTCGTGTCCGTCGTGTTCGGTTCCTTTTAAAGCGATGAACACCGATCCCGGAACGACCTTGCGGGAATCGTCGGTGAGGGCGCCGGTGGGCTCCAGATGCGGACCCATCATCGCCAGAGGCTTGCAAATCTTGAGGATGCGACCCAATGAGATCATTTCTTACCTCCATCCATCACGAGGATGATCTCCGAACGGTGTCGAACGACGGTTCCTGCGGCGGGGCGCTGCGAGGCGACCACTTCGCCCCGACCTTCGTGGTCGTACTTGAAATTCATTCTATCTAGCAGGGCGAACGCATCGCTTTTGCTCATGCCTTCCACTTTGGGAACCACGTAGGTGAGCGAATCCCTCGGAATCACGTTCTCGCGGTGAAGCCGTTCATCCAAGGCCAGGATCCGCTGGGTGATTTTTTTGAACACCGGACCCGAGACCACTCCACCATAAATGCTGGTGCGGGGTTCGTCCATGAGAACCAGGCACACATATTTCGGATCTTCGGTGGGATAAAAACCCACAAAAGTGGCGCGATAACGGGTTTGATAACGGCCGTTCATGAATTTCTGCGCGGTTCCGGTCTTTCCGGCGATGGCTACGCCTTCCACGCGCGCATAATCGGCGGTTCCCTGCTCGGTGAGCACGCTTTCGAAAATGGGGTAGAGATTTTTTACCGTGGATGGGCGGATCGCGCTGCGAACCACATAAGGCTTGGTTTTCTGAATCACGTTCCCGCGCTCATCCAGAATCTCATCGACCACGTACGGCCGCATCAGCTTGCCTTCATTGGCGAATGCCGCATAAGCCATCGCCATCTGCAGCGGAGTCACTTGCACTTCGTACCCGATCGACATCCACGGAAGCGTAACTTGCGACCAGCTGTGAGGGCGTTGCAGCCGACCCGCTACCTCCCCCGGCAGATCGATACCTGTGGTTGTGCCGAATCCGAAATTCCTGGCGTACTGATAATAAGTCTGCTTGTCGAGACGCATCGCGATTTCGGAGGTCGCGATGTTCGACGATTTTTGAATCACATTGCGGAAATCGATCGATCCCAGAGGGTCATGGTCGCGCATCATTTGTCCGTAAATACGTTTTTCGCCAGATGCGGGAGTGTGGAAGATCTCGTTTTCGCGAATCACGCCTTGTTCCATGGCCGCGACGGCGGTAACAAGTTTGAATGTGGAACCTGGTTCGATCATGTCTGAGATTGCGAAATCGCGGCGGTTCTCATCGCTGTATCGGGCCGGCGTGTTCGGATTGTAGGTCGGGTAATTGGCCATGGCCTTTATGGCGCCAGTTTCCGGATCCAAGATGATCACCGTTCCGTGATTGGCTCTCGAACGCAGCACTCCTGCCATCAACTCTTCCTCAACAATCGCTTGGATGCGGGCGTCGATGGTGGTGCGGATGGAGTGGCCGGTGACGGGGCGGCGGCGGGGTGCGCCCACAATCGCGCGGATTCGTCCGTTGCGGTCGCGCTGAATTTGCTGCTCACCATCGATGCCTTTCAAATAGGACTGATAGCTTGATTCGAGCCCCATCATACCGACCACCTCATGATTCACATATCCCAGCGAATGGGCCGCCAAGGTCTCGTAATTGTATCGGCGACGGAAATGCTGCTCAAGAACGAGTCCGCGGATGTCCAACTCGCGGAGGGCGTCGTGTCCGGCCCGGCTTACACCCCGATCCAGCAGCACATACCTTGCGCCTTTCGCCGCGGAGCGGATGCGTTGCTCATAATACTCTGCTGATTTATCGGTGTATCGCGCCAATGTGGCCGCGATTTTGCTCAGATCGGCCCGGCTCGTACGCGGAGCGCCCGGATCCACGATCACGCTGTACGATACGGTGTTGCTTACCAGGATCCGATCGCTGGCATCGAGGATGAGACCTCGCTCAGACGGAATCGGGATGTAATCGATGGCTTGTTCGCCCCATAAGGCGCGCAGCTCGCTTCCTGCGAAAAGCTGGACACGCAGAACTTGCAACAGAATCGCGGCGGGGAAAAGAAGCATCCCGGCGAGCACCATAAACGATCTGGAGTTCATTGCGCTCATTTCAGGATGATTTGTTGGTCTGCCGGTCCGCCGTCCACCATACCGAGTTCTTTGGCCCGCGCGTACACATCCGCCGGACCCGTCATCCGCTCATAAGTGAACCTCAGTTCAGTATGCCGAATCAGCGCTTTGTTGTGGTCGCGATGCAGGCGGTTCACATCTCTGAAAATCGCTTGCGTCGTGAACACATGTTGCAGATACAGCGCGCCGAACGATCCTGCTAGAACGGTGTAGAGCATCACTTTCCATGCGGGGAGGTGCAAGGCCTTAATCGCGTTCTTGATTCGGCCCTTGGATGCGGGTTTTGCCGCTGGGCGTTGATTCACCACGGGTTTGGGCCTGCCGAACTCCGAAGCCGGCATCGATTTGGGTGATTTCAAAATCATGCCCCGACCTCCCGTTTCTCCGCGATTCGCAATTTCGCGCTCCGCGCTCTGGGGTTGCGTCGGATTTCCTCATCGCCAGCCACAATCGGTTGACGAGTGATCAGGCGCCATGGACTCAGGTCGTTTCCGTAAAAATCCTTCTCGATGGTTCCGTTCAGGTTTCCGCTGCGCATGAAAAGCTTGACAGGGCGATCTTCCAACGAATGGTAGGAGATCACAGCAAGACGTCCGCCGGGGGCGAGCATCCGCAGGCTGGTTTCAAGCACACGCTCGAGCATGTCGAGCTCCTTGTTCACTTCGATTCGGATGGCTTGGAAAATCCTGGCGACCGATTTGAGCGAATGCGGGCCCGGAGTGAGTTTCTCCACCAACTTCTTCAACGCCCAAGTGGATTCGATGGGGCGGCTGTGGATGATCTGACGGGCGATGCGGGCGCTGTGCCGCTCCTCGCCATACGTGTAGAAGATGGATTTGAGGGCTTCTTCGGAATAGGTGTTCACCACGGAATGGGCGGTAAGCTCGCGATCCGAATTCATGCGCATATCCAGCGGGCCATCGGCTTGGAAACTGAAGCCGCGCGAACCTTCGTCGATCTGGTGGCTGGAGACACCGAGGTCGAGCAGGATACCGCTGACTTTGCCGTGAGTGGAAGGATGAAGGAGTGCGTCCATGAAGCCGAAATTTCCCTTTACAGGGTGAAACCGTTGATCACCTGCTAACTGTGGTGAAGCCGCCGCGACCGCCAATGCATCGTCATCTTGATCCAACCCGTACAGGGTGGCCGCCGGACCAAGACATTTCAGAAGCGTGGTGCTATGCCCGCCTCCGCCAAGGGTTCCGTCCACGTAGATGCCGTTCGCGTCTGTCACCAGCCCGGCGACCGATTCGGTCAGTAACACAGGCAAGTGGTAGGTGAGCTCAGGCATCAGGAATGGCCGTCCCCCATCACTTTTTCAAAGAGTTCCTGCCAGGTCGCATCATCCAGGCTTTGATCCTGGTTTTCGAGCTGGTCGGGAGCCCACAATTCGATTCGGCTTCCGCTTCCGATGAAAATGACTTTCGAGCTGATGCCTGCCCATTCGGTGAGTTTCGCTGGCAGCGCCAGACGGTTCGCTGTGTCGAGTTCGAGGTCTTCGGCCGAACGCAGAAAATTCCGTATAACGGTTCTTCCTTCCGCGGTGAAGGTGTTCACTTTGGAGAGGCGGTCTTCTACAGTCATCCATTGGTCTTCCGGATACAGATACAGACACTTTTCAAGGCCCTTCAGAATCGTGAAGCGCTCTTGGGCTGATGGACTCAGGTATTTCCTCAGCTTCGACGGGAAGCTGACTCTGCCTTTTGCGTCCAACGCATGTTCGTATTCACCCTTGAAACTGGGCACTGTACCGCGGATTAATTGCTAAGGATTGCCAAACAAGATCATGACCGCCGATTGCCATTGCCGGCGGCGTGGGTCGTTTTGGGAGTTTCTCCCACTTCTTCCCACAATCTCCCACAAAGTAGGGGAAAAGTGTATCTATTGTCAATAGATGGTTTCAATTGACCCGGTGCATAATCTTTGGTACAATGGAAGCACCACCGAGTTTCCGCAACGAACGACCGGCGTCACTCGGGTTTCCTTCAACAATGGGCGTTTACGCTATCAGCAGACCCAAACCGGAAATATGGGTCGTATCACACCGGCATTAGGCGTGAACCTGTCCGCTGACATGACCATAGAAGCCGGCACCTCGGTCTGGGTGGTCTGCGACGGAGCCGGAGTTCACCATCGGAAATCTGACCGCGGCGCTGCAAGCCGCGCAGACCTCCATCCTCGGTGAAAAGGAGGGAGCCGACTCCACCGGAATGCGCACCACCATCGTGACGGCGATTTGCCACGCCGATCAGCTCCATTTCGCCCACATGGGCGACAGTCGCGGCTATCTCATCCGCAAAGGCGATATCCTGCATCTCACCCAAGACCACAGCGTGGTGATGGCTCTTCACGCGGGCGGACAGATCTCTTACGCCAACATCCGCACCCATCCCGACCGGAACCGCATCACACCTGCGCTGGGGAAAGACGAAGAGTTCAACCCGAGCATCACGCCGGAATCCATCCCGCTTGAAAAAGGGGATGCGATTCTGCTGTGTTCCGACGGACTTTGGGAAGCGGTAACCGACCCCGAAATCATCTTCGACCGATGCAAAACCGATGATCCTGAGGTCTGGTTGAAACTTCTTTTCGAGCGGGTGATGGTCAAGGCCGATACCACCCACGACAACATCACCGGGCTGGCTATCCTGCTTTCTTGAACAGGATATTGTTTTCGAGGTGGACGTGCTTATGCAAGTCGGCTTCGAAATCCTCCAGATTCTTGTAGAGGATCCGATACGTGGTGCAGGCGTCTTCCGGCGTCGTGAAACCATTGCTGGCCTGGCGGATGGTGGCCATCAGCGCACCCGCGGCCTCATGCTCGCTTTCCAATTCCGCCAGTTGGGCGGCGGTCACTTTCTTCTGCAGAATCATCGGGAAGACCACGTCTTCTTCCTCGGCCATATGCGAGCGCATTTCTTTCGCCAAGGCATGAAACGCATCGCGGATGACGATGTTCTCAGGATACCGCTCACCATAAACCCTGGCGACTTTCTCCGCATAGTAACTGAGTTCATCCAGCTTGCTTTTCACATAAGTGTGGTGTGTCTGAACGATGTATTCGATCAGTAAGGATGCCGGCCAGGAATCATAAGACTCCGCGGTTCCGGGTCGATGGTCGGCGGCTTCCAATTCCTGGATCAACTCATTCGGATCGAGCTGATTCTTCTTGCAGGCCGCTTCCAGCGTGATACCGCCTCCGCAGCAGAAATCAATGCCATGTGAACGGAAAACACCCGCGGTCTGATAGTTTTTGGCGACAATTTCGCCGATGGTTTGTGTGATATCTGGTTTCATGAGGGTATGGCTTTGTTTGTGATTTGTTGATAAAGAATGGGTATCGAACCGATCGCAACCATGATGCCGGTCGCTAAGAGGATGGGTTGGATGGGTAATTGAATCGGAATACCGATCCATTGCGCGAGTCCGATGATGAATAGGAACGCGATCATCAACCAGGTTCCGATCAGGAATAACTGGCTCGGTTTTTGAATCATCCATGCCGTCGCAAGGCCTAACAGCACCAGATGGGCGAATGCGATCGCCAAAAAATGGGTTCCGAGAAATGTTTGCCCTAAAATCGGGATGGACACGATGGCTTGCATTACTCCCTTCAAACCGAACGCCCAGTAAGACAGTTGCCAGGTTGGTTGATGATGCAGCCAGATCAGAGTTCCGATCAACGTGGCGATCCCTCCGGCGAAGCCAATGCTCTGTATCCATAATGGAGTGGAATCGGTTCGGAAGAAAGGTTCCAGGAGTAAGAGGATTCCGATGTTCAACCACGTGAGTCCTTTGTCGGAATCCGACATCCACCCGATCACAGCCAATGTTACCCAACCACTGAATTGAACATGCAGGTAGAAACCGACCCACCCAGATATCCAACCTGGGCCCATGAAAGCACCTCCGGCAAGAGCGAAAGGACCAACCAATGAAATCAACATCCAAATCACCGCCGCTCTGAACACACGCATTCGTGGTTGCCGATCCGACCATGTGAGGTGGAGGAATCGGACGCCGGAAACCAGCATAAACACCAATAACAGACTCGACAGGCCGATGGATGCCGCTCCATACCCCTGATGCAGGAAGGCGAAGGTCATCAATAAAACAAGTGAATGATATAAGTTTCGGGATGTGGGTTGATGATGGATGCGATCCATATCGCGCCCGGCGTACCGATACGCGGCATCCATCAGCATCGGATACAGCCACCCGAGCAAGGCGAGATGCGAGTGGGCATGGATCAGGTACCGGGAGTTGTATAATCCGAATTCCGGCCAACTCCATTGGAACCGGATCAGGCATCCCGTCAGCAAAACAACAAACAGATACACATATGGAATCTTGCGTTCCATATCAGAAATGTTTTTTACTGAACAGATTCTGACACAACCAGAACGGGATCGCAGCCCAAGTGGCGAGCACACCGAATGCGATAATTTGACCTTTCAAGCTTCCAAAGAAGGATTCAAACACCGCTCCCGTAAAGCCCATGAGGGCAGATGCCTCGAATTGAAGCAATAAGAGCACACGTGCCAGATCCAGCGGATTGAGCATCATCAAGACCAACGCCGGTGTTTGTAGTGGGTATTCGTGGAAGACGGTGAGTCCGATCAAAACCAAGGCATCGTAGATGATGGCCAGGAATATCCATAGACCGAGTGCGAGCCCGATTCCCTTCACTCGATCGTCATGACGGAAAGCGATTGTGAAAGCGAGCCCCACAAAGACAAAGGTCAGTGCCCACCCCACACCGATCAGCATCAGAATGGATGGTAGATGATCGGTCAACGCTCCGTTGTATAAAAACGGAAGAAAAATGCCCACTGCCAAGCCTGCGCAAAGTGGTAATGAGAGGCCGAAATACAGACTTTTGAAAAGTGATTTGCGATGGATGGGTTGTGTGAGCATCAATTCGACATATTCTCTGGATTGATACACGTGCATGGTTCCGAGAATGACACCGACCAAGGGAACCAGCAATAACACCAGATTCAACAGGCCGAGGATCACGCGTTCTCCGCTTCCACTGAAGCGGAACAAACCGTCTGTGGCCAACCAGAACAGGATGGTGTATACCAGCAGCCATCGGCTTCGAATGGCATCGCGCCATTGGTATTTGATGAGCTTATAAGTGATCATACCGCCTCCGTGTAGATTCGGGCGGCGATGGCGCGCTCGAGATTCGCTTCGCCTGAGACGCGGATCAGCTCGTTCATGGGTTCATCCAATCGGATTTTTCCATCAATCAGATACACCACATGATCGGCCAGTTCCTGCACTTCGCTTAGGATGTGTGATGTGAGCAGGATGGTGCGGTTGTGGTCTCGCGCGAGTCGGATCTTGTCTTTGAGAATGGCGCTGGAGCGTGGATCCAACCCTGCCGTGGGCTCATCCAAAAACAGGACATCCGGACGGAACAGAAACGCCAGAACGGCACTCACTTTCTGCCGGTTGCCACCCGACAAAACCTTGAACGGTTTGTTCCATTCCGCTTTGAGATGGAAGGCGTCGATCAGTTCGGTGTCTTCATCTGTTGGAAATCCACGGATGTCGCGGATCATATCGATGATTTCAGCTGCGGTCAGGTTTTCCGGGTACCGCGCGTATTGCGGCATATACCCGATCCGATGGCGATACTCTCCACCACCATTGATCAACGTGTCGCCGATTCGGATATCACCCAGATCAGGCTTCACCAACCCGAGCATGCATTTGATGAGCGTGGTTTTTCCGGCTCCGTTCGGACCCAGAATAGCCGTCACGTTTCCAGGTGCGATGTCGACCGACACCGAATCGAGCACCGACTGGCGCCCGAATCGCTTCACTACATTGCGGATGGTGATCATGACAGAAGGGGTTTCATAAGGGGCGAGGAATCGGTCATGGCTTCCGGCGTGAGGATGGGAAACACCCGTTCGGCCAGATCCAGCATCGCGATGAACAATGTGCGCATTAGGATGAGGGTGATGGGATACCGCTCGACCAACACCGAATACAATCGCACAGGTCGATAGACGATGTCGCCTATGCCGTCACCATCCAAATCGTAACCGTTGAAGCGGCTCCAATGGTTTCTCTCGATGTGATTCACATGGCTGCGGCTGTTTGTGGACATATCGAACGAGTTGTCGATGAAATCATTTCCGATGATCCGATTGTCGAGGCTGTTGGCCAGAACTTTCATTCCCCATCCGTTCGACCGGATCAGATTTCCTTCGAACTGCAGGCGCGAACTGCCTTCCACATGCATGGCGATGGTGTTTTGAATGAATCGGTTGTCTGTAATGCGGCTATCAGTGATGTCTTTAAGCAAAAGTCCGTATGCGGCCGGACCCCAATTGCGTTCAAACCGGTTACCGATCATGTCCACTTGTTTGGAGTACATCACGGCCACCCCCGCACCATTGTTAAGGAAGGCATTGCCTACGTAGCGGCTGTTGTCGGAGAACATGAAATGAAGACCATAGCGAATGTTTCCTTCGCTATGGTTGTTCCGGATGATGGCTCCGCGAACGAATTCGAGGTAGATGCCGTCGCGATGGCCACGGATGTCGTTATCGGTCACCGTCATGCTGTCGCTGCTGAACAGATGGATGCCGTTTCCGGATGTGGCCTCGCGTGTTCCTCGAGCTGAAATATGGTTTCCTGTTATGTGCGCATGATTGCTTTCCGCGAGATAGACGCCGAAATAAGTGTCGATCAATTGGTTGCCGCGAATCGAAACACGATTCGACCCGATGATTTCGATGCCGGCATCATCCCGCACATGACTCGTTCCGGTTCTGGTGATCTGGAATCCTTCGATGAGGACATCATCCACTATGATCCGAAAGATGAATCCGTTTTCGCCTCCGTCTACAACCGGCCGCCCGATTCCGATGAGGGCGATGCGTTTGTCGATCACAATCCCGTGTTCGTGGTAATGTCCGGCTTGGACTCGGATGGTATCTCCGTCTGATGCCCGTTCAACGGCTTGGCGGATGGAGGATCCCGGCTCCACAATTCCGCTCAACAGCAACCCGAGAGCCCAACACAGCATCATTTGTTCAACCTCCATTCCTGAACGACGAACTCAATTACCTCATCCCATTCCAACATCCTGCCTGTAGATTGGATATTGGCATGCGCACTGATCGACAAGCCCATCGGGCTGCGTACGCTTGGGTCATGACGGAAATGGGCTTCGGGAAGCGTGAGCACGCGAGATGGATCGTCCATATCCTGAAATAACCGGCTATGGATGGATTCTTTGGCCACATCCCCTCGATATTCGAACGCGGCGAGACATTCGATCGAATCGAATGCGTAGGTGCGTCCTTTCATGGTGAGGATGCGGCTACCGAACGCGCGTTCCGAGACGATCATGCGGCAATAGGCGCATTCATCGTGTCCGAAGGCGATGGGTTCGGGTGTCGGTTCGCATCCGACAAAGAACAGAAGAGACAAAATGATGATGCCTCGAATCATGGTGTCTCCTTGGTCATGGCCAGAACGTCGTTCCACTCGATATATGTGCCGGGGTAGGCGCGATGCACATATTCCTGCATCTTGGTGTTGCTTCGTTCGATCGGGGTGATGCGCAACCCGCCCGGACTCGGCCGGTTCGGACTATGCAAATACACCGCGTCGGTTACCCGAACGAGTTTGTCTCCAGATGCGAAGTCCACTACCCACATCTTACGATAATCTTTTGCGGAGTTCGCTGGGTCTTGCAGGTAACGAGCCATCGATTCGGCGGAATTGAACGTCAGGCGCGTTCCGGAAGCAAGTTCCAGAACGGCGCCATAACGTACGGTTTCAATCGTTTTACCGCTCCAAGCGCAGGTGTCGGTTCCGTAATCGATGTCGCCGGCAGTCTTGGCAACCATCTTTGGGCCGTTTGATTCTGCCTTGGAACATCCAGCTGCAACCACCATAGCCAGCATGAGAACCCATAAGTAAGAGTGGCTATTCATGATTCGTTTTTAACGGGTTTGGCCACCCATGTCATCAGGCTGAAAGATACGAGCATGAATAGGGTACCCCAATAAGGCCATGATCCGGCATTGATGTTGAGCAATTGCTTGGTTCCGATCAATGGGGGCTGATAACTCATTCCCGGCACTTTGATGGGTGCATCGGGACTGAGGTTATGTCCATATTCGTACCCCCAAAGGTAGTAATCGACGAATCCGGCGACCGCCAGTACCAAAAACGCCCCGATCCAGACCAATATGGCTAACCGACTTCCAGTGACGGCTGCCAGGAGTCCGCCGACAATCATGACGGCGATGATCCATGGCATGATCCGGATTTCGGGTATGGCGTCCACATCAATAGCTTTCATGCCGATGTAGTGGTTCAAGATGTTGATGGTTGAGATGTCGTGTTTGGAATGCCCAGTCACATTGTTGATGGAAATATACATACCGAGACCCTCTGGGTATTGAGGAGCTTTCAATGAGATGCTCCAAAACGGGATCCAATACAAGGGGATGAGCATCAGGGCCGCCAAAGCGGCCCCAATGCGTCGATTCGGTTTCATCGGGTTCCTGTTCCGAAAGTGATCGGTGTATTCGACCCGCGTGGCGAGACTCGCACATATCCCTGCATTTCCTGATGCAAGGCTGAACAGAACGCCGTGCAATAGAATGGGAAAATGCCGGTACGGGTGGGTTCCCATTTGAAGGTTTTGGTCTGGCCAGGTGACAGCAACACTTCGCCATTGGTCGCCCCTTTGATGGCAAATCCGTGCAACACATCCCATTCCTGCTCCAAGTTCGTGATGTGGAAGTAAACGGTATCACCCAAGCGGATTCCTTCGATGTTATCCGGCCGGAAATTGGATCGGATCATTCCCATATAGACCCGAACGATGTTCCCTTCGCGTACCACTCTGGATTCATTCACACTTTTGATCGCATGCGGGTGACCATTAGTTTCCAGCGGGTAAATTTTCATGGAGTTCGGCGCAATAAGATCGGCACGGATACCCTGGGCATAGTGCGGCTCGCCGATGGTCGGAAAATCAAGCAACAACTGCATTTTATCGCCAGAGATATCATACAATTGCGCTGGATGGTTCTGTTTAGGACCCACAGGCAGGTATCTGTCCTTAGGCGTCTTGTTCAAAGCGATCATGTATTTGCCAAATGGCCGGCGTGTGTCGCCACCGGGAATCATCAAGTGCCCGATCGAGTAATAGGCGTCAATCCGATCCACGACCTTGAAGGTCTCCAAACTCCATTTCACAACTTCCGAAGAGATGTAAACGGATGTGTACGCGAAACCTTTGCCGTCAAATTCGGTGTGTAGCGGTCCTAAGCCAGGATTTTCCACTTCACCTATCATCGTCGATTCGTATTTGATGATGGGGATGCCATTCATTTCACCATCAAATTCTTTGTTCTCAATGGCTGTCAACATTTTGGAAAAGGAGTGAACCGGGATGACCGTAGCCAGTTTGCCTCCGGCAACCAGTAATTCTCCCGATGGATCCACATCCACACCATGTGGGGATTTCGGTGTGGGCAGGAAATACATCACACCCGGAGCATCTTTGGGTTCCAAAATCCAGACATCTTTTTGGATCTTGGAATTCACCAAGCTCGTCGCCGGATCATAGGTATTGTGATGGTAGTTGGCCGGTACTCTACGTCCTTTGCCTTGACGCACATATTCCGCCGCTTTCACCCAGTTCACTGCCGCTATGTAATCTCTGTCGTTCCGGCTGGAGTTGATCTCCAATAGCGTATGCGCCTGTTCGGTGTTGTATGTGGTGAAGAAGTACCAATCCGCTGATTTTCCTTTCCCCGCGCGCGCCAGATCGTAATTGTATGGTGGCACTACAAGTTGGAAATCCAGGGTCATGTTACCTGTCTTAGGATCCACCTTGATGAAAGTCAACGCACCCTTGAAATTATCCTTGTAGCTGCTGATGGGCACCTCACGGTCGATCTCATAAGGAATACTGAATCGCGTGGCGCCGATCACATACTCGGTGTTCTGTGTGACAAACGATGAACCATGGTTTCCACCTGTGTTCGGTAGTTCCAGGATTTCTACCGTTTTAAAAGATTTCAAATCGATCCGCGCGATACGTGGTGTGTTGTTCCCATTGATGAACAACCAACGTCCATCGGCCATGCCATCGGTTTGTGACAGGTGGGGATGGTGCGAATCGTCCCAAGGAATGAATCCATAGGAGGTGTTCAAAAGGGCTTTTGATTCCTCATAGTAGCCATAACCGCTCTCCGGGTCTTGGGAAAAAACTGGAATGACTTTGAATAAGCGCCCAGATGGAATGCCGAATACGCTCACTTGTCCGCTGTAACCGCCAGACATGAAGGCGTAAAATTCGTCATGTTCGCCCGGGGCGACATAAGTTTTCATGGCGGCGTCGCGGGTGTCGAGCAGATTTCCGGACGACGGGCAGCCGCTCATGAATAGGACCAGTCCGAGTAAAGCGGCTGATCCGATGAAGAGGTGGAGTCGTTTCATTGTTAGTTGTGTTTTAGGGTTTGGGTGCAACAGACCGTAAATACTCCAGCAGTGCGCGGGCGTCTTCTTCGGTCACATTCTGATAAGGCATGGGGGTCATGAAGTCTGCCAAGAGTTTTTTTCCCTCTGGGTGTTTGCGGATCATATCCGACGGATTCAGAATCATGTTCTGTATGAAGGCGGCGCTTCGGCGCTCGGTCACATCACGCAAATCAGGGCCCACGAACCGCTCATCCATCACATGGCACGACACACACTTCATTTCGAAGATGGCTGCACCTTTGGCCACGAGTTCGGGGCTGATAGGAGGGAGTTCCGGGTTGCTTGTCACCGGACCAATCCCGTGTTCCAGTTGAAACGGAGTGAGGTCAATTGCCGGCTTCTGCGAGGTGGTTTGCTGTGTTTCGGGTTGCCCGCCGCAAGCGGCAATGAGCAGAATCAGTAGTGGTAGTGTAGGGCGTTTCATATCAGATATCAGAGTATTTTGTCTTAATTTTGTTTAAAAAAAGGGCTATGCCAAGCGAAGGTTCAAACTCAGGATCTCTTCCGATGCATTGGCCAGATTTCGTTCAGTGAACAGGGTCGTCAGATCGTTGCGAATGGCAAGCCAATGATTGTGCACAGGACATGGTCGCTCGTGTCCGCAACCTTTCAATCCCAAAATGCATTCTTGCAATAATTCGGGCCCATCGATCGCAGTGATGATATTCAACAAGGATATCGAAGCCGGGTTTCTACCAAGGCTCACGCCGCCTTTCGGTCCTTTGTGGCTCACCATGATCCCTGCCAAGGTCAGCTTTTGAAGAATTTTTGTCAAAAAATGGAAGGATATGCCCAAATCATCACTCATTTGACGAATCGACACGTACTCCGACCCATTCGCTTTGGCGACGTAGAAGGAGGCGAGTAGACCGTATGTGCAGGCTTTTGAGAGCATGGGTATATTTAAGACTAATGTGTCTTAAATATACATCGCTTCGGAACTTTACGCAACCAGAATCGCCACAGAGGCATGAATCCGCTCCAAACGGGCTTCCTGCACCTTCACGGCGTCTGACAATGAATCCAGGTTTTCGTTCTCAAATGCTTGTCGCGAGATGAGTTCACGGCAACGGTCGATTCCTTCCTGAAGATTGCGGATCACCGTTACGATGTACTGGGCTTGCTTGCGGTCGTCCGGATTCCGGTTCTCGATTAATGTTTCCAAGTAATCGATGTTCATTTCCATTTCCTTGGCGAACATGTGAGGCCGTTCGGCCGGCACCAGCGACTCACCGCGACCATAGATATGGCCGATCATCGTGTCGAGGGAATAGGGACCCTTGAACCAAGCCAGATTCGGTCCCGGACAAATCGCCTGAGGCCCCTGCGATTCTTTGATGATGCCCATATTGATCAGGGATGCGTTCCCCAAATGCACGCAGAGGCATTCCTTAACCAAAACTGCGGCTCTTTGTTTGGATTTCACAGACTCGGGCTCGTTCGATTCCTCGATCTGCTGAAGTTTCAGGGTCATGTACTCTGTGGATGCGGTGCAGATCACTTCAGTCGTGAATTCGGTGTTCGATTTGAGAAAACCTTTCGGGCATGGAGACCCGGGTTTGCCCTCATCCGCACGTTTCTCATGCCATTGCTGCGATCCGGAATGACGCAGATTGTTGAACGGAACGCCCAAGGGGCTCGCCTGACTCAGATACAGATCTTTCTCGTCTGCTTGGATCAGCATGTCGAGGGTGGCTTTGTCCACGTTTGTCGCTTCAGGTACCACAAGGAACGGACTTCCCCAACCGGTCCGCTGAATTCCGTATTCCTCAGCGAGTCGTTTGCGTTCGCCATCGGTTCCGATGCCGCCCTGAACGGTGATCTCAGCAGTATCGGAGCCGTCGGCGTTGTAAGCCCAACCCATCGTGGCATAAAACGATTCGATCATGGGTTGCAATTCCGATTTGAGCTGGTCGCGTTGCTCGCGGAATTCTTTCAGGATGCTGGGAAGCAGTTTTCCGTCGGAATAGAAGGCGTGTCCGCCACAGTTCAAGCCCGATTCCACTCGGAACTCGCTCACTTCGAGACCTTTTTTAGCAAGGAATTTCCCTTGGATGAGCGCGGAGCGGAAATCACTCACTTTCAGAATGATGCGTTTTTTCAGCTTGCCGGATTCGTCGCGGTACATGTCCTGAAACGTAGCCAATGCCGAATACAGACGCGGATTGAAGCCGGCGGAAAGCACCACTGCCGCTTCCACCTTGCTCATCACGAAGCCTTTGAGCGCGGCGACGGCATCGCTGAGTTCGTTGGCGGGGTCGAGCCGGTCCACTTTCGACATGATGTTCACATCGATCGACCCGGGACGCATGGCCGCGGTGAGTTCCGCTTCCAAACGGGCGCGTTCGGCTTCGTCACGAAGGCCGACATACCGTAGATACAGGGCTTTCAAGGGATGGGAATCTTCCATGAGCTCGAAATAACGCTGTTTTTCAGCGCTGTAAGCCAGGGAAGCGGTTTTGATGTCTTCGAATTTGCGGGTCACGATCTCATGGACCATATCCAGGTAGGCGGCGATGCGGCGGGCGCGTCCGTCGTCGGCATTGCGGCTGATGCTATGGAATTCGAGACCGAACTCGGCGCAATACTGTTTGCGGATGCGTTCCACGAGAAGGTCATCGACGATGGAGATGACCGAATCGATGCCCAGATGTCCGACACGGATCGGAGTGTCGATGGAAAAACCGGTACCCATCACCGGAATATGAAACGAATGGATGGTTGTGTTCAAAATGGATGTAAGCTGGTGAAGCGCACATAATTCAGCGCTTACCAAAGCTATCCATCAGTTTCAACAACTGCTTTTCATCGGTTGTCGAATCGCAGACAAATTTTGTCCGTTATCGCACGATGCGGATCGCGATTTTCTGGATATCGGCCAGCAAGCCGGCGGCGGTCACTTCCTTGCCGGCACCCGGACCTTGGATCACCAGCGGGGAGGTGTGATAGCGGCGAGTGAAGATCGCGATCTGGTTGTCGGTTCCGCTAAGGGATGCCAACGTGGAGGAACTCGAAACGGCGTCCACTCCGATGTGGATCTTGCCGTTCTCGAGGGTACCGACGTAGCGGAGCACGGTTGCGTTGGCGGCGGCGGTATGAACACGCTCGCTCCATTCGGTATCGTACTCATCGATACGGCTGAGGAATTCTTCAGCGGAAATGGATCTCAGTTCGGCAGGAGTGAGGTTTTCGACGGTGACATCGCTGCGTTCGAGCCGGATTCCGGAGGCTCTGGCCAGGGTGATGAACTTACGCACCACATCCTCACCCGACAGATCGTCGCGAGGGTCGGGTTCGGAGTATCCGAGTTGGCGGGCGCGGCGCAGGGTTTCTCCGAACGCCTCGCCTTTCTGCAGCTGATCGAACAGATAGGTCATGGTTCCGGAAACCACGCCGGTGACTTTGCGGATGCTGTCTCCCGATCTCATCAGATCTTTGATGGTCTGGATTACCGGCAACCCGGCGCCCACAGTGGTTTCAAACAGGTAATGCGTCGATTTCCCTTGCGTGTATTCCATCAGCGTATCGAAATACGATTGCTCGAAGGTGTTCGCACGCTTGCTCGGAGTGGCGATATGGATTCCGGTTTTCAGCAGTTTTGGGTACAATCGGGCTACTTCCGCGCTTCCGGTCACATCCACGAAGATGGTGCGGTAAGCGTAATCGTTGATCAGTGTGGAGATGATCAGGTCCCAATCGGTCACCACGCCGTCGACAAGCTGCGATTCCACCAGGCCGGGCTCCAATCCCGCCGGATTCCAGATCATCCTCTGCCCATCGCACGCTCCAATCACAGACAGATCGTATTCCTCGTTGGTCACGTCTTTGAGTTGGCGGAGAAGCTCGCCACCGATGGTTCCCGTTCCGGCGATGAACAATCTCACCCGCTCGGCATGCACGCAGAAATGGTCGTTGAGCAGAACCACCGCGGTTCGCGCCTGCTCACTTTTCAGAACCAGACTTAGATGCCGGTTTGCCACGCCTTTGGCCACCGCCAAGGGTGCGATGTGGTTTTCGCCAAGGACGGATAGAACGGCGCCGGAAAGTCCCAAGTCGTGAATCAAGCGATCGCCGATCACCGTCACCAGACTCACTTGGTCCATGCAGATGGGCTCGTCGATGAGTCTTTTGCGATATTCCGGCTCGAAGGCTTTGAACAGAACCTCGCGCGCATGCGCTTCGGCATGATCGGGGATGGCGAATGTGATTCCGAAATCAGCCGAAGCCGCCGAGTTGAACAGCACATGGATGCCCGATTCGCGCAAGGCATGCATCGCCCGCGGGAGCAGTCCGTCGATGCGGTCGAGGCCTTTGCTTTTGAGTCCGAACAGAAGAATGTCCTTCTTCATGGAAACCGATTTGAGCATGCCGTTCGTGCGGCTGTACTCATGCGTGATGAGGGTGCCTTCATGATCCGGTTCGAATGAATTCTTGATCAGGATGGGGATGTTCAGCTCTTCGAGCGGCAGAACCGTGCGCGGATGGAGCACTTTCGTGCCGAAATGCGCCATTTCGGCGATTTCGGCATATTGTAGTCGGGGAATGGTGACCGCAGTGGACGCCACGTTCGGATCGGCGGTGAGCACCCCGTTCACATCGGTCCAGATCTCGACCACATCGGCGCCGAGCGCTTCGCCCATCAACCCGGCGGTGTAATCGGAACCCGAGCGACCCAAGGTCGTGATTTCGTTATCGACCGTGGCTCCGATGAAGCCCGTGATCACAGGAACGGTGCCGTTCGCGGGTCCGAGAAGTTTGCGAACCAGCTCCATCGTGATCTTGTTGTCGACATCGGCATCGCCGAAGCGGTTGTTCGTGCGCACGAAATGCTGCGATTCGTAACTCTGGGCTTTCACTCCATGTTCGCGCAAAGCGGCGGCGAAAATGCGGCAAGAGAGGCGCTCACCGAAGGAAAGCACATGATCGCGTTGCTTGGCGCTGATTTTCCGGGCGGCTCGGATCTGATGAAGCAAGGTCAGAAACTCCTCGAAGAGTTCGTTCAAGGCCGCGAGAAGATCGACGGTGTCTGCGCCCGTGGTCAATTCCTGCGCCGAATCATGATGCCGTTTGCGAAGATGGTCGAAGCGGGCCGACCATTGCGGATCGTTGCCGCAGGCTTTGTCCATGATGGCGATGAGCTCATCCGTGACGCCGCCCAATGCGGAAACCACGACCGCCACTTTCGACTGCGCGAGTTGTTTTTGGACGATCGAGACCGAATTGCGGATGCGTTGAGGCGTGGCGACCGAGCTGCCGCCGAATTTCAAGACGTGTAGTTTCACTTCTGGCTGTGGATGAATTGTTCAAATTGGCGGAAGGCCGCCACCATTTTCGGGAATTCGATGAGGAAGGCATCATGGCCTTCATCCGATTCCAATTCGAGATAGGTTCCGTTCCCTAACAAGCTGGCCAGCTCTTTTTGTTCCGCAGGCCAGTAAAGAACATCCGAAGAGATTCCCAACACCAAAGCGGGAATGGTGATTTTGCCAAGAACTTCCTGAAACGAGCCCCTGTCGCGGGAGACATCATGCGAATCCATGGCTTGGGTGAGTCGGACGTAGGTCACCGCATCAAACCGGTCGACCAATTTCCGGCCTTGGTAATTCAGATACGATTGGACTTTGAGAAGATCTTGCTTGCCGGGTTGCGGGTCGCGGCCGAACCGGTCTTCAAAGGAGGATGCGCTGCGGTAGAACACCATTCCCATCTGGCGGGCGGCGGAGAGTCCGGCGGCGGGTGGCGCATCGGGCGGATACTGGCCATTGAGCCAACATCGGTCGGCATAAATGGCTTGTCGTTGCGCTTCACTGATGGCGATGGCCCATGCCGAATGGGCTTTCCCCATGGCGATGAGCATCATCTTTTGGACGCGGCTGTCCATCACGCTCCATTCGAGAACCTGCATGCCGCCCATGGATCCACCGATGGCCAGTTCGATGGATTTCACGCCGAGCGCGTCAAGCAAGATCTGCTGCACGCGGACCATGTCGCGGATGGTGACCTCCGGGAAATCGCCACCACGGGCACTACCGGTCCGTGGACCCGTAGTGCCGTAGCAGCTCCCTAACACGTTCGAGCAGACAATGAACTGACGGGATGGGTCAAGAATCCCATCCTCATCGAACAATCCGGGAAACCATTCATCCGCCGCCGCATGACCGGTAAGGGCATGGCAGATGAGCACGGCATTATCGGCCGACTCATTCAGCAAGCCCCAGGTCTTGTAGGCGATCTCCAATTCCGGAAAGGTGTGACCCGATTCCGTGGTGAAGGGATGTGGATGGTGGTGGATCCGGATGCCTTGGTTCATGTCTCAGTTCAGCGTTTCAGTGGAAAACGCGATGGTTCCAGTAGTCGGAACCGCATTTTGGAGGATATCCAGCACCGGGCAACGGTTTTGAGCGAAAAATCGGAGCTGCTCCAATTTCTCTTCATTCGTTTCTGTGGTATGGATGGTGGTTTCAAACTCGACGCCGGTGAAACCGGGGCGAACCGTATCCGACACGTTGAAAAACCCCCTCAGATCGAGGTCGCCTTTCACATCCACATGGATTTTCGTGACTGTGACGCCCAGAACCGCCGCATAGGCCGCAATCACGATCTCCTGGCAGGATGCGAACGCACCCAAGACCAATTCCACCGGATTCGGACCTTTGTCGGTTCCGCCCAAGGAAAGCGGTTCATCTGAAATCAGATTGAAATCGCGGATCTTGATGTTGGCCAATAAGCCTTCGTTCAGCACGGAGGATGCCCGGAACACAGCTTTTGCTGAATCCGGATTCTTATGGATTCCCGTCACCACTTGGGTCACGGCGTTCACAATGTTTTGGGTGGTCGTACTCATGCCGTAACCTCCACAGCGGCGAAGGCTTCTTCGAAATCGAGCGTGATGTCGTCGATGTGCTCCAAACCTACCGATACGCGGATCAGATCGGCGCTCACGCCGCTCGAGACTTGCTCGGCGTCGGTGAGCTGCTGGTGAGTGGTCGAAGCCGGATGGATGACGAGCGTTTTCGCATCGCCCACGTTCGCCAAGTGGCTGGCCAACTGCAGACTTTCGATGAAGGTGCGACCCGCTTCATATCCGCCCTTGATCCCGAAGGTGAGCACCGCGCCGAACTTGCCGGGCTCGAGGTATTTCTTGGCACGGTCGTGGAACGGATGGTCTTCGAGTCCCGCGTAGCTTACCCAAGCCACGGAATCATGCGATTTAAGCCATTTGGCCAGCTTGAGAGCGTTTTCGGTATGGCGTTCGATGCGCAGCGACAGCGTTTCGAGACCTTGCAGCAGCAGGAAGCTGTTGAACGGAGATTGGCTCTGACCGAAATCCCTTAATCCTTCTACACGGGCGCGGATCGCGAACGCGATGTTTCCGAACGGACCTTTGTCGCCGAACACTTCCCAGAAATTCAAGCCGTGATAGCCTGGCGCCGGATCGGTGAACAGCGGGAATTTCCCGTTGCCATAGTTGAAGTTTCCAGCATCGATCACCACGCCGCCGATCGACGTTCCGTGGCCGCCGATCCATTTCGTGGCCGATTCGACCACGATGTTGGCGCCCCATTTGATCGGCTTGGCGATCGCTCCGCCCGCACCGAATGTGTTGTCCACGATGAGCGGAATGCCGTGTTTTTTGGCTAAGGCGGAGAGTCCGTCGAAATCAGGCACGTTGTTGCGCGGATTTCCGATCGACTCCACATAAATGCCTTTCGTGTTCTCATCAATCGCCGCTTCGTACGCCGCGACGGTGTCTTCTTCCACGAATTTGACATTGATTCCCAAGCGTGGCAGCGCCACTTTGAACTGGTTGTAAGTTCCGCCATACAGGAAGCTGGTGGATACGATGTTGTCTCCGGCTTGCGCGATGGTGGCAATGGCCAGGAACTGTGCGGCTTGACCCGAGCTCGTTGCCACGGCAGCCACTCCGCCTTCCAAAGCCGCGATGCGCTTCTCGAACACATCCGTCGTCGGATTCATGATCCGCGTGTAGATATTGCCGAAATCCTTCAGCGCGAACAGCGTGGCGGCATGTTCGGTGTCGTTGAAGACATACGAGGTGGTTTGGTAGATCGGAACAGCGCGCGAGTTGGTGGCCGGGTCCGGAGCTTGGCCTGCATGAAGTTGCAGGGTTTCGAATTTGTAGTTGCGAGGTCTGCGAGATTTGGACATGTGTGAGTTTCCCTAACGTTGAATTATTTTTTTGTCTTTTTATGATGCGTTTTGGTCGGATTTTGGGCGGATCAGAAATTGGTGATCCACCTTCATACATCGCTCCTGAATGAATGCGATACCGTGTGATTCGACTTCCGCTTTGAGGTCGGGATGGTCGCCGGTGCCCAGTTGGCACCAGATCACTTTCGGTTGAAGCTTGAGCGCTTCACGAACGGTCGCCGGGATGTCTTCAGGGCGACGGAAAATATCCACCGCATCCACCTTGTCGGGGATGCTGGCCAGGTCGGGGTAGCAGACCTGGTCGAGGAGTTCGGTGGTGGTGGGGTTCACCGGAATCACGTTGTACCCCGCGTTTTTCAGGTAACGCGCCACGAAGTAACTGTCTTTCTGCACATTTTTGGAGATGCCGACCACGGCGATGGTCTTGATCTGCTCAAGGAGCCCTTCCACCCGGTCGGTCTCGTCGGCGAGCTCGGGTGTGGCATACATTTTTTGGTCGTACCAGCTATTGAATGTCGTTTTCATCGGAAATGTTTAAAGCAAAAAAAACCCTCTTCCGCGCTTCATACAAGACGACAGAAGAGGGTGCTCAAACGAGATCCTTCTTCTCTCATCTTCCCCAGAACCAGCGAGGCTGTTCTGAGCAGGATTTAGCACCTGACCCCTTCGCGTAGAACGCTCAGGGCGGTTGCTAAGACTTCATCGGGCCTGTCCCTCCGTCTTTCTTGATAAGAGCAATTTTCAAAACAAAGAACACCGCATAAAAAAAGCCCTGCAAGAAATTGAAGGGCTCAGCGGAATGAAAATGTGGTCACACCCGATGCCCTGTCTATCGACAGCACATCATACAACACGTAGGTTTGGCGGAGTTGGTTTTCATTCGGCAAGTATACGGTCATTTTCGGTTTCCATGCAAACACGAATTCTACTGATACCCGAATCCCCGCAAAAAAGCGTCTTTATCGCGCCATTTCTCCCGCACTTTCACAAACAATTGCAAATTCGCGCGGCGACCGGTGAACTCTTCGATGCTTTTCCGCGCCGCGGTTCCGAGGCGTTTGAGGGCGATTCCGCCTTTTCCGATGAGGATACCTTTCTGCGAATCGCGGGATACGACGATGTCGGCATGGATGTGGTCAATCTCAGGTGCTTCTTCATACGACACGATGTCGACCGCCACCGAGTACGGAATCTCTTCGCTGTACTGCAAAAAGACCTGCTCGCGGATGAGCTCGGCCACGAAAAACTTCTCCGGATTCTCACTGAGCTGATCTTTCGGGTACAGCGGCGGAAACGGAAGCAGCCGGCGGGTGATGGCGTCGAGAAGGGTGTCGAGCCCCGTGTTCATTTTCGCGGATAGTTCGAGGATTTCGGCATAACCGAAAGCGGATGCGAGAGTGGCTTTCGATGTGGCGATGGTTTCCTCATCCGCCAGATCGCATTTGTTCAAGCCGAGGATCACTTGCTTGCCCACGCCGCTGAGTTGCTTTCGCACGAGTTCGACATCATCAGGGTAGCGCACATCCACAAGGTGTAGCACCACGTCGGCGTCGCGCGTGGCCGACGTCACGGCCTTCATCATCGCTTCTTGAAGTTTGTACCGCGGATCGATGATGCCCGGCGTGTCGAGGAAGAGGATCTGCCGGTTGTCGTCGGAGTAAATGCCCAGAATGCGGTGCCGGGTGGTCTGCGCCTTGTGCGTGGCGATGGCAAGCTTGACGCCGAGAAGGGAGTTCAGCAGGGTGGACTTTCCGGCGTTAGGCCGCCCGACGATGGCGACATAGCCGGATTTGTGGGCTTCGCTCATCGGTGAGCGGTGATGATGTCGGCCATCTGCCGTACGCTGCTGGCTAAGCCGTGGTAGAGCGCGTGGGTGATCAGGGCATGACCGATGCTGATGTCGTGCAGATATGGGACTTCCGCCAGGAAAGGACGGATGTTCGAGAAGGAGAGTCCGTGTCCGGCGTTGACCACCATGCCGGCCTGGTGGGCGAGGGCGGCGGCGTCGCGCAGGCGCTTCAATTCGCGGTGTGCGGCGCCTTCGTCCTTCGCCTGGCAATAGGTGCCGGTATGCAGTTCGATGGCCTCTACACCCAATTTGTGAGCCAATTCGACGTCGTGGGGGTTCGGGTCGATGAACAGGCTGATGCCAATGTTGTGCTCTTTGAGAAACGGGACCACGCGGTCGCGGTAATCGTCGAAGACCACGCGCATGGGAAGGCCGCCTTCCGTGGTGCGCTCTTGGCGGCTTTCCGGCACGAGCGTGGCCAGATGCGGTGCGATCTGCGCACAGATGCCGAGCATCTCGTCGGTGGCGGCCATTTCGAAGTCGAGGATGCCTTTCACGGATTCTTTCAGCCGGTAAACGTCTTCGTCGTGGATGTGGCGCCGGTCTTCGCGCAGATGGAAAACGATGCCGGCCGCGCCGTTCGCTTCGGAGATGGCGGCCGCCTCGATGGGATCGGGAGAGCCTTCGCCACGGGCATTCCTCAGCGTGGCGACATGATCGATATTCACAAGCAGTTCCATGGCCCAAAAGTACTGTGTTTTTTCGTAGTTTCTTCATCCATGAAAGTCATCGACCACTACGCCAAAAGCACCGAGCCTCTCATCTCGTTCGAGATCATCCCGCCCAAGCGGGGTGGATCCATACAAACCGTTTTCAACGCATTGGACCAGGTGATGCGTTTCAGGCCGCCGTTCATCGACATCACGTCGCATGCGGCAGAAGCGGATTTCCGCGAATTCCCGGATGGAACCATCAAACGCCAGATCAAACGGAAGCGTCCGGGTACCATCGGACTCGCCGCGGCGATCAAACATCGCTATGATGTGGATGTGGTTCCGCATCTCATCTGCAAAGGCTTCACCAAGGAAGAGACCGAAGACGCGCTGATCGAGCTCAATTATCTCGGTATCGAGAATGTGCTGGCCATCCGTGGCGATGATCACGCCTTTTCCAAGCCGCACAACAAAGACCGCCAAGTGAACGAGTATGCGGTGGATCTCGTGCGTCAGATCGAAGCCATGAACCAGGGCATCTATCTGGAAGAGCTGATGGATGCGCATCCCACCAATTTCTGCATCGGTGTGGGCGGTTATCCGGAAAAGCACAAGGATGCGCCGAACATGGCGTCGGACATCCGCCACCTGAAAGAGAAAGTGGACGCAGGTGCCGATTACATCGTCACGCAGCTGTTTTACGACAACGCCCATTATTTCTCGTTTGTGGATGCGTGCCGCAAGGCGGGCATCACCGTTCCCATCGTTCCGGGCATCAAAGTGCTCACCCGGGCGGAGCATCTGAACACGCTTCCGGGCATTTTCCATGTCGATATTCCCGTCGAACTGTGCGAAGCGGTGCAAGCGGAACCGACCCGCGCTTCACATCACGGAATCGAATGGGCGAAAAAGCAAAGTCTGGGTCTGCTCGAAGCCGGAGTACAGGGGCTGCATTTCTACATCATGGCCGATCCCAAGGCATCGATCCAAGTGATCGAATCACTTCCAATTCCACAAAATGCCTAAAGTCGCTTACCTCTTTCTGCTGATCTTGGCCGTGGGCCAAGCCTGTGCGCCCACTCGGACGCTTCGTATGTCGGAAGTGGAGGAACGCCTGATGCAAGCTCATGAAGAGTGGCGGGGTACGCCTTACAGGCTCGGTGGAACCACGCGCAAGGGCATCGACTGCTCCGGATTCGTCCAATTGGTGATGCGTGAGTATCTGAACCAGGAATTGCCCAGAACCACGGAATCACAGATGAGAGTGGGGTTCAGGGTGCGTCCGCAGCAGTTGCAGCCGGGAGACCTGGTGTTCTACCGCACCGGCCGCCGACGGCTCCATGTCGGCATCTACATGAGCGGAGGGCGATTTCTGCACGCCTCCACAAGCAACGGGGTGATGATATCACGCATGGAAGAGACGTATTGGTCGAGGCGGTTCTTACACGCTCGACGCATCTGACATCGCTTTTTTGCGTCGTTTGAGCGCTGCGGCGGCCTTAGTGTAGCCACCGGCGGACCCATCCACAAAGTGAACGTGGTTTTTCATGTATCCGAACAGAAGGCAAGTGATCATCGCTGTCGGTGAGCTGTTCAACCCGTAGACCAATTTCCCTTGGCTGTACCGGATCGAGAGCCATTCTTCGAGGAGTTCGCGTTGCGACACGGTACCCGACATCACAAGGCGAATCACTCCGTCGAATTTCTTGTAGTCGGTGTTGTTCGAAAGATCGGATTTGTAACCGCCCCAATCCGTGGTTTGCGTTCTGATCTTCTTATGCATCAGATATTCGCCCGCCACATTCATGATGCGCAGGTGGAACCAATATCGGATTTTTGCGATGATGGATTGTCCTGCGGTGCGGATGCGTTTCTCGATGGACAGGAACCGGTTGCTGTAGGTCATCTTCAGCAGGGTTTCGTCGATCGGTTTCCAAGTCTCGTCGTCGCCGAAGATCCCGCGGATTTTGGCGATCACCGATTCATACTCGGAAGGATGTTCCGATTCCACGATGAGAGCGATGATTTCGCCTTTCAGACTCGGTATGTTCTGCCAGCGGCATTCCAAACCGGTCACATCGGCATCTTCGGTACGGCCTTCTCCGGTGAGCACATAGGGCGAAACTTCGGTTTTCGATTTCACCAGCGACTCGGCATAGGCCACTCCTTTCCCTGAGAATACTGCTTGATCGAAATACTCGGAAATGCGGAGCCGGGCCACGCCCACCTCCAACCCTTCGGCGAGAAGATCCTTCATAGGAACCAAGCCCACGCGCAGATCCAGGTTGAATTCCTTGATGGCGATGCTGCGAATGCCGGCTAGGGCGCGTTCCGCTTGCTCTTTCAGGGAAGGAGGGATGCAGATCGTGGCTCCATCCCCGCCGAACATGAACGGAATCTTGAAATCGTGGACCAAGTTTAGAATCACCATGACGGAAATCGCGCCAACGGCGTTTACTTCCTTGTAACGTCCCTCATCGATGGCGATGGTCGAATTGGTTACATCGGTGATGGCGACAAACCAAGATTCCGGCAATGGTGAGTAAAGCTCGGTGTTCAGGATGTCTTTGAAATCATCCAGAACCTCGAGAGATTCGAAGAACTCCTTATGCTCCACTCAGGGTTTGTTGCCGCGTTCCGCGCTTTGTTGCAACATCCGCAGCCGCTCCGCATTGAGTTCTTCCTGCATCGTACGGTTCGGCTGCGTGAAACGTGATGGGATGGTGGGAAGCAATTCGGCCTTGATGATGATCACCAATTCGCGATGCTGCACATCCACCGAGTTATAACCGAATATGTAGCGCAATCCGAGCACCCAAGGCGGAAGATCTTTCAGGAAGGGGATGCCGCGTCGCACTTTGCTCTCCGAAGTTTCAAACAATCCGGCTATGACCGTCGATTCGCCGCTGTTTAGCAAGGCTACGGTCTGCGCCTGTTGCTTGTTGATGATAATGGTGACGGGATCGGGTAGAACCGAGCTGCGTTCCGCCTCGATCGTCAGATAGATGAACGAGGTATCGCGTTCCATGATCACGATCGGAGTCACTTGGAGGATGGTTCCCGTGCTCACGAAGTTGTCGATCACGTTGCCTGCGAAATCCCGCTGTTTGATGGAGAAATCCTGGCCGACCTGGATCCGCCCTCTTTCGCCGTCTTTCACCTTGATGCTTGGCGAGGAGAGAATGTCGCCGATGTTGTTCGATTCAAAGGCGCTGAGCAGGGCGGTGAGTTCGAAGCCGCCGCCAATCGCCTGCGGGGGCAGATTGATGGAAAACACGTTCTGGCTCACGTTGGCCGCGGCGATGTTCGAGATCTGAACCACACCGTCTTTCAAGGTGGACCAATCCACCCCGATTTCACGTAGAGCCCGTCTGTCGCCTTGAAAAAATGTCGCGGAAATGGCGATTTCACGGCTGCCGAGAGTGGCTTTGGCGGCGGGTCCGGCTGCGGCTACGGATCCGACGGTCGGTTGATCTTTTTTCGTGATTTCGTAATACGCCGGATATTCAACCAATTTGAGATTGTTGAAATTGACGATGTAGTCCAAGGCTTGGCGCCATGCCATGTTTGGGATGTTCAACCCGATGGGACCTGTGAATTCGGATTTGTCCACCAGGATCTTGTCTTGAAACCGTTTCGAAAAGCTGTTCAAGACCTCGATGGATTGCGCGAAGGTGGTTTCCCGGCCCAAGGTCACGAGTTCTTCCGGATTCACATAGTCTCTTACCGGTAATCCGACTTGAGCTGAAACAGGATGCGCTACCAGCACAAGCAAAAGAAGCGAGAGGTGGATGAGGTGTTTCATTGGATTATTGGAAATAATTCGGCTGTCCGATGCGTAAGGTCACCATTTCTTCGATTCCACCCTTGTTCAGGCGAAATGTGGCGGATCCGGAGGTTTGGCTGATCCGTTCAAGGAAACCGAGGTAAACGCGCCCACCGACATCGATGCGTACCATTCGGCCGCTCTGGTCAACAATGAATGCCGACCCCGAGGTTACGGCTACCAAGCGTGATGACTCCAAGTTCGACAAATTGTCGGTATTGCTTGGAATCGCATGAATCAAAGGTGAAAGCGGGTTATGACGCAAGCCGGGCAAATTCGTCAGGATATTCCTGAAGGTTGTTGTGGTCGTCGTGCCACGGGCATAATAGACTTCAGCAGTGATGATGAACACCACATCTTGCAGTTCTTCGGGAGCCGTTTTCGGTTGGACCTGCAATTTGGTGACCTTGATGATTGGCCGGCTTTGCTCGATCCGGTTCATGAACGCGTAGAAATTGCGGTAGGATGAGGCCCCATCAATCTGGATGGTTACGAAACCGTAGTTATCTGTCGTGGTGGAATCCACCAGTGAAAAGTTCATTTGTGTGAAGGCCGGACCGTCATTCAGCCTTCGGAAGAAATCATAGATATCGGAGACTCTGTTGTTCGCGAACAACTCCTTGTTGTAATTCTCGCGACGATACAGACTTCGGATATACATTTCACGGACTAGGTCGAAACCTTCCGACTGTGTTTTGAATTTGGTGAGGTCGGCTTCACGCGACTTGATGACCTTGTTATAAGCCTCGATTTCCTTTTCGGGATATTGACGCAAGAACAACCATCCGCCGGCGATCATCAAAACCAGCGTCGAGAGCAGAATCAGTGTGTTTCGTAGTGCGTATGACATTCAGACTCAGTTTTGGATGATGCTGCCCTTCACGGAACTTTCTTGCCCTCTCAGATCCAGTTTGGGTGGTTCCACAGGCATGGGAGATGTCAGTTCAAGCCGATCGGTGATCTTGTGGACTTGAATCACGAATTCGTAAATCTTGGCTTTGCGTTCTTCCTTTTCCACCACCTGTTGAATCACGGCAGTGTGAAACAGATCGCTGATCTTCGCGACGCGATCCCGATACAGGCTGAACCCTTGGATGATCATGGTTTTCTCGTCGTATTGGATGTTCTGGATCCAAACGCCCTGTATTTTCGCGACTTCCGAGTTGAGCAGACTCAAGGTGTAAGACCAGGTCTGGGTACCTTTCGACAGTGTATCCAAGAGCGCGGTGTTGATGTCGAACACTCCGATCTCATTGGTGAGTTGATCCACCACGCTCGATAAGACTCTGTTTTCACTGATCTGTTGATTCAGACTGGTGATAGAGTTTTGCAATTCCTCAATCTCATTGTATTTGGCTTTGTACGACTGGTTGAACATGAACGGAAACACCGCGATCATCGCCAAGAGAATGAATCCGTGCCAATCCAGTTTGAACACCGCTTGCCGGGTGAGAACGTAGGGCGGAATCAGAGACAGTTTCGGGAATGAGGTGGTGTCGTTACCGGATGCGGCCCATGCCGCACCCAAGGCCGTCGCATAGGGGAGGATGTCTTCTGTGAACTCCTCGGGAAGGATCACTTTCAAAGGATTCAGCGTCAATTTCCCGATCTGCACCTCCATGAACTGTTCTTCAAGGAAAGTAACCGCTTTGCCCCTTACGGTATCTCCGGTTAACACGACCCTGTCGATGGTGGGCAATTGGCCGCGGTCGAGTTCGAACAGAAGCTTACTGAAGATCGTCTTCATCACACGGTTGGATTTCGCCCCTTCGTTGATGGTCGGCAAAATGCTGACGATCTGGGTTCCGTGCATGATCACCACTTGCGTCTGGTGGTCTTGGATGTGGATCACCACAGTGTATTCCTGCTCCCGGATGTCGTAGTTCGCATTCACCAATCCGACCAGAAGGAATTCCTCAGGCTTGATATCGCGGATGAACATCTTGCCGGGTAGGAGCGGTATGGCCGAATCAGCGATATTCAGAAGATGGTTCACCCCATCGAAGGAGCTGACCAACAACGCACTGTCCGACTCGCGGATCATCCAAGAATAATTATCCTCCGTGATTTCTTTGCTGTAAACGCTGGCCAAACGGTCGGCAATGAGCGTTTTGATGTCTTTCTTCTTGCGTTTCTTGTAATCCGCATCCGTGAAGACTTGATAAAGAGCGACTCCAGATGGAAGCGTGAGGGCTATGTTTGCGGATTTCGCGTTCGACGAGGTGATGATGTTGGCCAAAAGGCCTTCATTCGTATCGGCCATGTAGGATTCGCCGACACCCTCCTCGGTCATGTCCCATTCGGTGTCAATGGCTGACTTAGGCGTCTCTGAATTATCATCTCCGAAAATGAGGTCGTCGAAATCATGGACGATATCGCTGCCTGATGGCGCTCCGGAGGTGTCGGTCAACGAGCGAGGCAACTCATATGAGGTGAGTTGTTTGACAACGATCTGTTTGCGCGCCGCTTCGACCACAGCTACGCGCAATCGTTTGCCATCTAATGCGATTCCGATGAATTCACGCCTGGCCAATGAGATCCTTCATGCGTTTTTTGTTGTTGGCGTAATTATAGGCTTCTTCCGTGGAAATCACACGCTCATCGATCAATCTTTTTAAGTCCTGCTCCAAGGTATGCATTCCGATCGTGGAGCCCTCCATGAGCATTTGATATATCTCGCCGGTGTTGTTGTTCCGGATCGCCGCTTTGATCGATGGTGTGTTCACAAGCACTTCTTTGGCCAAGGCTCGTTTCCCATCCAACGTAGGCACCAGTTTTTGAGAGATCACACAAGTGAGCACGTCCGCCAATCGGTTTCTGACACGATCCTGCTCTTCAGGCGGAACTTCACCGATGATCCGGTCGACACTTTCCGTGGCTGAAGCCGTGTGCATCGTGGAGAAGGTCTTATGCCCGGAATCCGTGATTTCAAGGGCAGTCATGATGGTTTCCGGATCCCGAAGCTCGCCGATCATGATGATGTCCGGGTCTTGACGTAAGGCTTCGATCGCGCCTGATTTGAAGGATTTGGTGTCGCGGCCCACCTCGCGATGCCGCACAAGGCAGCGTTTCGGCTCGTGAACCATTTCCACCGGGGAGGCGATCACCACGATATGTGCATCCACCGAGCGGTTGTTCGCATCGATGATGGTGTCGAGTGTGGACGATTTCCCTGAGCCTGTGATTCCGGTGATCAGCGACAAACCATATTTGAGATACTTGAGGCTGAGCGCTTTGGCGACTTCCGGATGCAGGTTGAGCGTCTTGAACGGCCGGATCTCCGCATTGATCCTGCGCATGTTCAAGCCCAGATGCTCCATGTCGAAGTACATGTCGGCCCGGAAACGCTGAACTCCTCCATCCGGCACCGGCATTGTGTAGGAAAAATCCAGATTCCGGTGTTCGATCAGATATTCGCGCTGATCGGGTGTCAAGATGCTGTGGAACAGGATGTTCGTGGCATCATAACTGTACGATGGACCGTCTTGCATTGGCTTCTTTGATCCGTAAATACGGTACCAAACGTTCGTTCCGCATCCCAATCCGCCCATGTCGATGTCAGAGGCGCCGTTTTCGGTCATCAGTGCGAGATAATACTCCAACACTTCCCGGAGTTGCAACTGCCGCATGTCCGGTGATGATGACACGATTTTACCGATGATTCGGTGCCGCTCGAAGCCGCGGGCGCTCAGAGGAATCTGTTCCTGAATCGGTTTGACCAAACTGTGGAGATCGTAGGGTACGGACATGTGCTCTAAGGTAACGATCAATCGTAGATACTGACGATTCTGTATTTGTTGGAAATGCCACCACCGGCGGCGTTCGCCTTGTTTTGAGCGATTTGAAGTGCTTGGCTGCTGTACTGGATCTGCACGTTTCCACGGAAATCGATATCGATCTGCAAACTGGGATTGCTTCCCCCGAACATCATGGCTCCCACGATTTTGATGTTGCCACGTGTCATGTCGGCATTTCCCTGGATCAGGATAAGACCCTGATAGTTGTCGAAATTGCCGCGGCAATCCAGAGAGCCGTTTTCCGTAATCACTAAAATACCAGCCCCGGTGGCATTTCGAACATCCAAAGCCCCGTCAACCACGATGATTTGCGGATTAGCAGGCGTGCCGAGAGACCCCGCTCCGGTTGCGGTATGGTTTCCCGGGTAGTATTGATCCGGATTGGCGATGATGGCGTTGAAGAAGGCTTGAAGCGCGGCACCATCCATTCCCGCATCCAACCGAACGGACGGTGAAACGCCGGCACCTTGCACACGCGTTCGTTGAGACGCATTCAACGAAGCCATGATTTCGTTGTACGCCGCCAGATTGCTGACCGCCATGCCGGGCAAAGAACCGGCCGGCCCTGCGGTCCCATCCGGATTTCTGTCATTACCTGAAATCAGAAACGCGCTACCTGATACCGAAAGATTCAAATTCTCTGTGAAAATTCCCATACTTCCATTGACGGTCGGAATGGGAAGCCCCTCGCCACGTTGCAATAACACGACGGATCTTTCAGTAACCCCGTTTACCACGCAGGTTGCCGTGATACGAACCTGGTTCGGGGCCAACGACGGGACCATATTGATATCTTCAGACATCACGCTTACGTTCCAATTTCCGAAATTGACGATCCATGGCCCATTATTGGTTCGCCACGTGGGATTCTCCATGATTCGGAACATGGCCTGTTCCATCCCTGCGTTCGACATGTTCCGGGCGATCATCGTGTTCGCATAGGTCACATTGAACTCCGCCATGGACTGGTGCTTCGCGTTCAGCGAGAGTTGAACCACGCCGAATACGATGACCAGACCGGATACCAACAACAACATTGCGCGTCCCATAGGGGTCTCCTTATTGTAGTGCTCTGGGGGTGATGACGCCTTCCCAATGCCCGATGCCGTAGTAATCGGCGTAGGCATCGGCAGATCCGCAAGTGATGCGAACCCGGATGCTTCTGACATTCGCCGGAACAGCGGTCACATTGCCGGCGGCATCGAAATACGTGAGGGTGAAATCGGTGACCACCAATGAAATGTCGCTCACAGCACCATTGACCGTGCGGCGTAGGGGTCGGTCGTTTGGATTTTGTGTCGTCATTACGGAACCCGTCACATCGAACATCCACCTTACGGTGGAGACCGAAGCCGTATTGAATGTGCTTTGAAATGTGATCGAATTGGCATTCATCGCGGTGATGGCAGTTCCCGAAACTCCGAAACCGATTCGTCTGAAATCATTTTGCACGATTTCGGTGATCGTACTCACGTTACTTTTGGCAATCAAATTCAAAGTGGTATTCGCCGCATTTTGCGACACGGTGCTGCTCAACGCCAGCATAGAGAGGAGCAACATCCCGCCTACGATAAAACTGGTGATGAGTCCCATGTTCATGGCTTATCCTTGGCTTTCTTTCTGAATGAGCCGCCGCTGGATGGAAATCAGCTTCTGATTCATGTTCACGATCTTCTTTTGCTGAATCTCGACAATGTTCATGATGAAGATCTTGAACAGGCGCTCAGGTTTACGGCGGAAATAATCGAGGGTGTCTTGGCGGTCGAACCGCAGCAGGGTGCAGGTGTCGTCGGCGGTGACCATCGCGGAACGGAGCCCGCGGGTGAACAGGAACGTCTCACCGAGAAAATCTCCGGCGGTGAGGGTGGCCAGATGGATGTCGTCTTTCCAAACTGACACACGACCTTCCACCACCAGATAGGCGGAGTTGGCAGGGGAATTGTCGTCGACGATGATCACATCCTGCTTTTGATAATGTTCCGTGTTCCCAATCGCAAGGAAATGCCGCAAATCGTCTGAAGGGAAATTCTTCAGAAGAAGCGGAATCGTCTCCAAAGAGGACAAGACGTTCGTTGTGGGTTGACTGGGTTCGTTCATGGTACGGGTCTAATAATAGGTTTTGACGTACGTGGTCGTGATCGGATTGAGCAAGTTGGGATGGTTCACGGTCACTCTCAACCGTTTCAGATTGGTTCTGGCGCTAACTGCAGTTTCAACAGCCTCGGCCCGCACATAGGTCACGGTGGCTGTGATCGTGTAATTTCCATATTCCGTCGCCCGGATCAGACTTAGATTATGGTAGTCGTCAAAATCGTTGAATACGGGATAGACTTCACCGACATCAACTCCCAAATTAGCGGGAGCCGTGAATCCGTTGGGATAGTTCACCGCGCCGGGCAGGCTGGAGTTGCCGACGATCATCCGATCGCTAGGGTTCACGGCTACTGTGACCCTGTCGAACGATTTGGTTCGGGCTTCATCCACGATGGTCTGGGCAAGGGCGATCGCGGTGTATTCGACTTCGATCTGGGTAAGAAGCCTACTTCCACGAACCATCGAGTCATTCGCATTGTTCGCGAACAAGCTGAACAACACCATGGCGCCCATCATAAAAACCAAATCTGAGTAATCGTTCATAGGTTCACCATTAGTCCTCTACAGTGATGGATAGGATTTCTTCGATGGTGGTGTCACCATCCTTGATTCGCTCCCGCCCGGACGCCCGTAGCGTAAGCATGCCTTGAGCCACCGCGATGTCGCGGATCTTGTCTTCGTCGATATTGTCGCCGGATTCGAAGATGGAATGTTTGATTTCCTTGGAGAAATACAAAGCTTCGTGAATGGCGACCCGACCTTTGAAGCCATGGTTGCATTTCTCGCAACCCACGGCGTGATAAAACTTGGTGGTTTCGATTTCCTCATCAGTGAATGCAACCGACCTGGCGAACGCAGGTTCCGGTTTGAATTCCTCCTTGCAGAATTTACACAAGCGGCGGACCAAACGCTGTGCCACGATCAGATTCACGGCGCTGGCGATCAGGAAGGGTTCCACACCCATTTTGAACAGTCGCGATACCGCGCTCGGCGCATCGTTGGTGTGAAGCGTGGAGAAGGTCAAGTGACCTGTATTGGCCATTTTGATTGCGATTTCCGCGGTTTTCAAATCCCGGATCTCACCCACGAGAACGATATCCGGGTCGTGCCTCAAGATACCTCGGATGGATTGATCGAACGTCATCTTGTCACTGATCTTGAGCTGCCGTGCGCCTCTGATCATGTATTCAACCGGTTCCTCCACCGTAAGCACGTTCACCGTGGGATCAATCACCGAATATAGCGCGGCCACAAGAGTGGTGGATTTACCCGATCCGGTCGGACCCGTCACAATCACGATGCCTGACGGCTTATTGATCGCTTTTTCGAAATTCGCCTTGGCCACGGTCTGAAGACCGAGCTTGCTCAGATCGGTGATCACCTTGCGGTCGTCCAAGATCCGGATGACGATCGACTCGAACTTCCGTTCGAATTCGGCACCTACGATCGGCATGATCGAAACACGGAAACGCAGAGAGTGGTTGTCGATCCGTCGTTGGATGAATCCGTCTTGGGAGGCGTCGCGTTCGAAACGATCCACGTTCCGTGTCTTGTCTTTGATCACCGCGGCGATGGCTTCCGGTTTCACACCGCCTTGGTTGTACCAGGTCATCAAGCCACCGTCCACCCGAAACATGATCTCGGTGGTGTTGCCCACGCCAGGCACGATGTGGATGTCACTCACATCCCGGCGAACTGCTTCCACCAACATCCCCTCGATGAGGGAATTGAGCATGCTCTGGTTGATTTCCGCATCGATTTCGGCCTCGTCGATGCCTTCTTCCTTGATATCCTGCTCTTCGTATTCTATCTCTTCGAGAAGATCCAGGAATTCGTTTTTCTTCTCATAGACCCGCCCGATGATGCTGTCGATGATTTCGACTTTGCAGTACGCAAGCTCGAACTGCTTTAGGTTCAGCTGCGCGGCAAGCTGGGTGAGATTCGGATCGGTGGGATCTGCCGATGCGATCACGAGATTGCCTCGGTCCCGTTTGAACGGGATGGCTTTCCGATGCACCAATTCATCCATCAATTGCTCGGAAAGTTCGCTGTTGAGCTGTTTGATGGCGGCGATGCGCTCATCGTCGATCGGTTCGCCGCTGATGTCGCGGAAGGCGTAGAACTCGGCGATTTCCTTCATCACGGAATGTCGGTCGGCGCCAAGATCCTCATACAGGATGGTGCCGATGCGTCGACGGATGGATTCGGGCTCGTTTTGCTGGATCTGGATCGCTTTGGCCAATACTTCTTCACCGATGACATCTTTCTGGACCAGGATGTCGCCGACGCGCCGTTTCAGACTGAGTTTGGCGTTGAGCATGTCTTACGTGCCGGGTTTGATGATCGCCGTTTCGGAGGATACGATCGTGATCCCGACTAGCGCGATCATGATGAATAGGTTCACGAAGAGGTTGATCACATCGATCACGGTCTGCATCTTGTAAGTGGTCTGCACTTCATAATATTCCGCCAATTGGCGTGCGTTATCGCGAAGCGTACCAGATTCAGCCCCCAAACGGAACCGGCTGAGCGCGGTTTGTGTGAAAACACCGCAGGCTTCCAACGATTCCATCAGGCCTTTACCATCATTGAGCATTCCTCGGATGGCGATTTCCTTGATCTGCTTTTCCATGTAGGAATTACGGCAGGCTTCGGATGCCACTTTGATGACTTCCACGTTTTGTCCGGATCCGCTGTACAAGGTGTAGAATACCCTAGAAAAAATCTCGATGCTGGTTTTGTGAAGCAAATCGCCGATCACCGGAATCTTGATGATATACTTGTCTTTCATCAATCGGCCTTTTGGCGTAGATACAAACCAGCCCAGGAAAATGAACGGGGCGATGAACAAGGTGAGCATCCACCACCAGTTGGCTTTCAGGAAATAACTCAAATCCAGGGTTGCGGCCGTCATAGGTGGCAACGTCACCTTCATCTTGACGAACAATTCGGCTGTGCTCGGGAAAATATAGGCCACATAGAACAGAACCACGCCGATCACCGCGATCACCGTGATGGCAGGCATCATCAAGGTCTGCTTCAGGTTCTTTTTGAATTGGGCGTCGCGTTCCAAAAACTTTGCGGTACTCTCGAAAACAAGACCCATGTTTCCCGAAGTGGACGCCACACCGAGCATGTACGAGGCGAATTTTCCGAAAACCTTCTCATGCTTGGTGTACACCTCGGTACCTTCTTTACCGTCTTTCAAATCTTTCTGGATGGTTTTGATCACATCCTTCATGCCCTTGTTGGCGGTGTCTTCATACAGGAGATTCAGGATCTCATCGAAGTTCATTTTCTGCTTGAGCAGATCCGCGGATAACCGGATGAAGTTGACCACTTCGGTCATCGGCACGCCACTCTTGAACTCGATCACGTTACGATCAATCCGAAGGATCTTGTAGCCGAGTTTGGTCAGTGCGCGTTCAAGCTCTTCCTTGTTATAGGCTTCCTGCTCGCCCTGAAGTGGTTTTCCGTCTTTCTCTACCTTGTATTTGTAGACTGACTTTTGCTCGAGTCCCTGAACCTTGAAATTGCGCTGTCGTCCCTGCTTTTCGAGCAAGGCTTTCGCCGCTTTCTTGCTTTCAGCCTCGAATTCCCCTTGGATGAGCTTACCAGCACTACTAACCGCCTTGAATCTGAAACTTGGCATGTGTGGAAGGTATGGAATTTCAACTCAGGGCAATTCACCACCGGGTAAGGCGATATCGATCTTGTCTACCGACACCCTTGCCACCATCGAATTCTCCGCAGAACCGGCTTCACCCTCCACATAATCGGGATATGCAGATGGATATGCGGTGATGATGAAGCTGGTGGTTGAATGGTCGCTGAGCACATAGGTACCATGATAGGTATAGGCAATCATTGGATTATCGGTGATGGTGCCGGCAAAACGAAGCATTCTGAAACTCACAGGATCACCAGCCGGATTGAAACTTTGTCCACCTCCACCCAACATCACAGGTTTATGGTAGTAGGCTTGCGCCGCCACAGCAAGAACCGCCATATCCTGTCGCACAGCATCCAAATTTGCCGACAGAGTGGTTTCGCCCATGGTATTGATGGCAACAACCGTCGCGACTCCGATGATGATGGTGACCAAGATGATAAGGAGGAGTTGTTGCTGACCCATGAGTTTGTATTTCTGTATTCAATATAACCGATTCTCAAAAAAAAAGGCTCCTTTGGGAGCCTTTTGAGATTTGGAGACGGAAATTAATCAGTTTCCAGGTACGTTTTGTGTCCATGTCAAGCCATCGCGGGTTGCAGTGGCGCGGAGGTTTTGACCAGCACCTGTACGAAGATATCCATCCAGGCTGGAGGGGTATGCCGTGATTACGAATTCAGTTTCTGTGCGAGCGCTGATGCGATAGGTGCCGTTTTGATTTGCAGCTGTCATTGCATCAGGACTGATAGAATCTGTTGCAAAGGTCAGATTACGGAATGTGACGTTCGTGAACTTCTGTCCACCACCGCCGAGCATTTCAGGTTTGATGAAGTAGCCCTGGGCTGAAGCTGCGATGGAAGCGACGTCCTGACGGACGGCATCCAAGTTTGCGCCTTCAGCGGCGGACGAAAAGGTATTGATAGCTACTACTGTAGCGATACCTACGATGATCGTTACAAGAATAACGAGCAAGAGTTGTTGTTGGCCCATTTGTTTTCTCCGTTAGGATATTTGTTTGTTAGGTTGATTGAGTGAATTCCGAATAGCCGAAGACATCCCTCGGTGCAATTCCACAAAATTAATACAATTTGGAGCCAAAAAGTCGAACTTTTTTTCAGGGTCCGTTTTCTGACTCCACTCAATGATCACGAGAATGCCGATTTGTTACAATTAATTTTGCTTAACGGTGATATCGGCGCATCGTCTGCAAATCGAGCCCTCCCTCGAAGTAAGATCGACCGACAACAACCCCGAACAATCCACTTTGTTCCAAGCGTGCCAGATCGGCTTCGCCAGCCACTCCTCCTGATGCGATGAAGTCGAGTTTGGGCCAGCGCCGCATCAGATCTGAATAGAGATCATGGTTGGCTCCGGTCAGCATCCCATCCCGCTGTATGTCGGTGCAGAGCACGGTTTTGAGTCCGATCCGGATCATAGGATCCAGCAACGATTCGAGACTTTGATCACTGGTTTCCAACCATCCGCCTACCGCCGCTTTTCCGTCTTTGAGGTCCATTCCGAAGATGCATTTTCCACCATGTTTGAGCAGGGCTTCGTGCCAGGTTTCGGGATCCTTCACGGCCATCGAACCGCTCACAATGTTCGAAATACCGGCTTCGAACAATTGCTCGATTTGTGAGAGTGCTCTAATACCGCCTCCGACCTGAACCGAAAGTCCGGTTTCCGACATCATCCTGCGGATCACATCCAAGTGGAAAAAACCACCGTCTCGGGCACCATTCAGGTCCACGATATGGATATGAGAAAACCCGGCATCAGCGAATTTCTTTGCCACGACCACCGGATCGCGTTCATAGACCGTGACCTGAGTATAGTCACCTTTCTTGAGGCGGACCACATTTCCATCCAAAAGATCGATTGCGGGGATGACTAGCATGGTGAGTGGTTTGTTGTTTGTTGTTTGTTGTGAGAAGGGAGAAGGGAGAAGGGAGAAGGGAGAAGGGAGAAGGGAGAAGGGAGAAGGGAAGATGGGCTTGACATGATTCTTTCCGCGGGAAATACTACCGACTACCGACTACCGACTACCGACTACCGACTACCGACTACCGACTACCGACTACCGACTACCGACTACCGCCTACCGCCTACCGTCTACAAAACTCCCTCAGCAACTCTTCCCCCGCCGCGCCGGATTTTTCGGGATGGAACTGCACCCCTTCGAAATTGCCGCGCTTCACCGATGCCGCGAACTTCTGCCCGTTGTATTCGGTGATGCCCGTGGTTTCCGCGGTGACCGGGGCGTAGAAGCTGTGGACGAAGTAGTACGTGGAACGTGAGACGCGAGACGTGAGACGTTCTTCGTCCCTCGTTACACGTTCCACGTCGTTCCATCCCATATGCGGCACTTTTCCGACAGCCGGATCGAAACGCTTCAGCCGGCCGGGGATCAATCCCAAACCTTCGGTGTCGCCGCCTTCTTCCGAGCTTTCATACAAGAGCTGCATTCCGAGGCAGATTCCGAGAACGGGTTTGCGCGTGGTTCTCAGCCAGATATCAAGGTCATGCTCGCGCAGTGCTTCCATGGCCGCCCAGGCGTGTCCCACTCCGGGAAAAAGGATTTTGTCGGCCGCATCCAGCTCGGCTTTTTTATTCGTGATCACATGCTGAGCCCCGATCCGTGTGAGCGCATTGGAGACCGAAGCCAGATTTCCGGCTTTGTAATCGATGATGGCAATCATAACGAGCCTTTGGAGCTGGGGATCTGATCGGGCGCTTTCGGATTTCCAGCCACGGCTTGTTTGAGTGCTCTGGCGAATCCTTTGAAGCAGGCTTCGATCTGATGGTGGTCGTTCTCGCCTTTGAACTCGATCTGAAGCGTCGCTTTCATGGCGATGGCCAGCGAATAAAAGAAGTGCTTGGTCATTTCCGTGGGGAAATCTCCGACGAATTCGCGGCTGAACCCGCCTTCGAACACCAGATAAGGTCTTCCGGACAAATCCAAAGCCACCATGGCCTGCGCCTCATCCATCGGAAGCACGAATCCATACCGTTCGATGCCTTTCTTGTCGCCGAACGCTTTGGCCAACGCTTCGCCCAAGGCGATGCCCACATCTTCAATGGTGTGATGCTCGTCGATCTGTAAATCGCCTTTGCATGAGATCGTCAGGTCGATGAATCCATGTCTTGCGATCTGTTCCAACATGTGATCGAAGAATCCGATACCGGTCTGGATGGATGACTTTCCGCTTCCATCCAAATCGACGGCGACTTGGATATCGGTTTCATTGGTTTTGCGGGTCACGCTGGCTTTGCGTCTGCGTCCGGAAGTCCACGCCAAGATCGAATCCCATTCGTTCGCGGCATGCAGGATCTCTCCATCGTGATCGATCACGCACAATTCAGCGCCATGGCGGTCGATGAACACATCGCAATGGGCTTTGAGCATGGTGTGACCTTTCACGGATTCCGCTTCAAGCAAGGCGTTTTGATCCGCTTTCAACGCGGAAACATCAAAACTGAGCACATGTCCTTCTTTTTGGAGCAAAATCAATCCGGATAGGGTTCCGGGTCTGAATGCGAGTGTTTCGGCATGGCTTAGCACCGAACTGGTGATCCATAGTTTCATGAGGTGACCTCTCTGAGCATGGCGAGCATGCGTTCGTTTTCTTCGGGTGTTCCGATGGTGATGCGCACGGTGCTTTCGCAATGGAGCTGATCGCCGCGATAGCGGATCACCACTCCGGCATCGGCCATGGTCTTATACACTCGGTATGCGTCATCCACCACGGCCAGGATGAAGTTGGAATCGCTGGGATGCACCTTTTTCACTGCGGGGATGCCGGCCAAGGCACGGGCGACTTTCCCGCGCTCTTCGTTGAGCAAGGCTACATTCGCACGAAACGTCTCGGTCTGTTCCAGCGCCCGAAGTGCCACTTCCGTGGTCAGCTTGTTGATGTTGTACGGCGCTTTCACCCGCAGCATCCACGAAATGAGCGCTTCGGAGGCGAACGCCAGTCCTAAGCGGATGCCCGCCAAACCGTACGATTTCGAAAAGGTCTGAAGCACCACGAGATTCGGATAGCGGTCGAGCTCAGTCACGAAGCTCTTTTGATCCGTGAAATCGATGTAGGCCTCATCCACCACCACGATGCCGGGGAAGGATTCGACGACCCGGATGATGTCTTCGCGGCGGAGATTGTTGCCTGTAGGATTATTTGGAGAGCAGAGGAAAAGAAGCGGTACGCCGGACGCCGGACGCGGGACGCTCGACATATCCAGCTGGAAGTCGGGGGTGAGCGGCCAGTCGATCACACCCACATCGTTCACTTTCGCGGCGACTTTGTACATCCCGTAGGTGGGAGGCGTGATTACGATGCTGTCTTTGCCCGGCACGCAGAAGATTCGGATGAGCAGGTCGATGGCTTCGTCGCTGCCCACGCCGCAGAAGATCTGATTGGGGCGGCATCCGCGGATGGCCGCGATCATCGCTCTGAGTTCGTTCTGGTGCGGATCGGGGTAGCGGTTGAGTCCGTCGTCGCCGGTCACCGCGCCGATGCTGTTTTCATTCGCATCGAGCAGGATTCCGGAATCATAATCGTCGCGCGCACATCGGTAAGGCACCAGCGAGCGGATGTTCGGACGTACCAGGGAATCAAGATCGAAAGGGGCGTTCATAAGGTGGAAAGTCGGATGCGGACGGCGGCGGCGTGCGCCTCGAGTCCTTCGGTTTCGGCCATGCGGACCACCGCCGGACCCAGATTCTTCAATCCGCGTGCATCCAGCGACTGAAACGTGATTTGTTTGAGATAACTGTCGAGCGATACGCCGCTGTACATGCGAGCGTAGCCATAGGTCGGAAGCGTGTGATTGGTGCCAGATGCGTAATCGCCCACGCTTTCAGGCGTGAGGCCGCCGATGAACACCGATCCCGCGTTTTGGACGGATGCGCTCAGTGTTTCGGCATCCGAGGTGTTCAGGATGAGGTGTTCCGGAGCGTAGCGGTTGGAGAAATCCATGGCGCTGACCGAATCGGGAACGGATACGATGAAGCTGTTTTGAAGCGCGAGCTCGGCATATTGCCGACGTGGCAGGGCGGAGAGTTGAGTTTCGAGGGACGACAGAAGCGCGGTGAGGTTGAAGCCGTCGATGGCGACCAGCACCACTTGGGAATCGGCGCCGTGTTCGGCCTGGCTGAGCAGGTCGGCCGCGACGAAGTCCGGCCGGGCGGCTGCATCGGCGATCACAAGCACTTCGGAGGGTCCGGCCGGCATATCGATCGAGATCATGGCGTCGCTGTTCTGCAGCCGCATTTTGGCCGCGGTCACGTATTGGTTGCCCGGACCCAAGATCTTGTCCACTTTCGGCACCGATGCCGTGCCGTAGGCCAGCGCGGCCACGGCTTGGGCTCCGCCCGCCAGAAGGATGCGGTCGACGCCGCACAGGGCCGCCGCGAACTCCACTTCAGGGCTTACGCTGCCATCCGCCCGCGGCGGCGTGGCGATGACCACGGTGGAGCACCCGGCCACCTGGGCCGGTACGCCGAGCATGAGCACGGAGGAGGGAAGGATGGCCGTGCCGCCCGGAACGTAGAGGCCGACGCGTTGGATCGGTCGGGCGTCACGCCGGCAGACCACGCCGGGCATGGTTTCGACGGAAAGTGGCGCCGGCATCTGCGCCTCATGAAAAGCTCGGATGTTGCGATAGGCGAGCTCGAACGCGGCTTTGGTGTCGGGGTCGAGAGGGATTTGGTCCGTAGGTCGTGGGCGGTAGACCGTGGACCGGAGAGTGGCCTTATCGTATTTCAGGGCGTACTCGATGAGCGCTTCGTCGCCACGGGCGCGGACGTCGGCGATGATCGGATCCACGATGGCTTGCACCGAGGCCAGATCGATGCGTGGCCTCAACAGCAGCGCTTCCTGCGCCGGTGAATCGAGATCGGCGATACGGTAGGAGCGAAGCATGGGTAGGTTACAGGATCATGTTTTCGATCGGGAGGATCACGATGCCCGTGGCACCCGCGGCTTTGAGCTCTTCCATGACTTCCCAGAACTGGTTGATAGGAATGACGGAGTGGATGGCGATCATGTCTTCGTCCGCCAGCGGGAGAACGGTGGGCGATTTAAGGGCTGGAATGATGCCGGCGATGCGGTCGAGCGCGTTTTTCGGCGCGTTCATCATGATGTAGCGCGAGCGCTCAGCCAATTGCCGACCGCCGATGCGAACCAGGAATTTCTCGATCAGGTCGAGTTTCTGCTGTGAAAGCGGCTTGTTGGTGCGGATGAGCTGTGCCTCGGAACGGAAAATCACGGTCATTTCTTCGAGTCCGTTCGTTTTGAGGGTCCCACCGGTAGATACCAGATCACAGATCGCATCCGACACATCCAATCGAGGCGCGATTTCAACGGCTCCGGAGATTTTCACCGTATGAACATCCAATCCTTTCGACTTGAACCAGGCTTTGGTCAGATTCGGGTATGAGGTGGCGATTCGTTTTCCGTTCAGGTCGGCAGGCGATTTGTATGGACCGTTTTTCGGAACCGCGATGGAAAGACGGCAGCGGCCATAGTCCATATCGCGAAGTACGGCCACATCCGCACCGTATTCGGCCGTCACATTCGCACCCACGAAACCGAGGTCACAGACCCCGTCCTGCACGTATTCAGGAATGTCATCATCGCGGATGAGGAGGAGTTCGACGTCGAAATTCTGAATCGGAACAATGAGGCGGTCTTTGTAGCCGTCGAATTTGAGTCCGATGTTTTCGAGAAGGGAAATGGTTTTTTCGGTGAGTCGGCCGGATTTCTGAATGGCGATCCGAAGGGTCTTGCTGGGTTCCAAAATGGCGGTTTCGTGCGTGATAATTGGATACGAAGATACGAAGATTGTGCTTTGTGATGACTCATCGCCAACATAGAACCCATGTGAAACATTCGTCAGAAAATCGGATTTCCGCTCGGAATCCCCGCCGCCACCTACATGATGTGATCACCGCGGTGGCCGGCGCTATGATGGGCTGGGTATTCTCATAAAAAAACCCCCTTCGGTCTATCCAACCGGAGGGGGTTATCGTCGTTCGTCAAGAGAGATACACTCCTATGATCACGAGAAGGGCCAAATGTTACAGGTTAGAGTAAAAAACGTATCTTTAGCCCACTTTTGAGTCTATTTCCCTTCGATGAAAAACATCCGCAATTTCTGCATTATCGCCCACATCGATCACGGCAAGTCCACGTTGGCAGACCGTCTTCTCGAACGTACAGGTACCATCAGTGAGCGGGATATGCAAAACCAAGTCTTGGACGACATGGACTTGGAGCGCGAGCGTGGTATCACCATCAAGTCGCATGCGATCAAGATGGATTATGTGTACAAGGATGGTGAAAAGTACATTCTGAATCTGATCGACACACCCGGACACGTCGATTTCGCCTATGAAGTCTCACGTGCTCTGAAAGCCTGCGAAGGCGCGATTCTGGTTGTGGACGCTTCCCAAGGGGTCGAAGCCCAGACCATCTCGAATCTGTATCAGGCCATTGAGCAAGGTCTGGAAATCATTCCGATCCTGAACAAAGTGGATCTTCCCGGTGCGGAGCCCGAAATCGTGGCCCAACAGATGATTGATCTGATCGGATGCAAGCGTGAAGACATCCTCGAAGTCTCAGGAAAGACCGGTTACGGCGTCGATGAACTTCTGGAAGCAATCATCGAGAGATTTCCAGAGCCGGGTGGCGAAAACGGAAATCCCTTGCAAGCCTTGATTTTCGATTCCGTGTTCAACACGTACCGCGGGTCCGTGGTGTATGTGCGAGTCGAGCAAGGGCAACTCAAAAAAGGGGAGAAGATCCGTTTCATGGCCACCGGGAAAGAATATCTGGCCGATGAGATCGGATATCTGCGGATCAAACCAGAACCTTGCAATGTGCTGTATGCCGGCGAAGTGGGGTATATCATCGGGTCGGTGAAAACCCTTGAAGACACGAAAGTAGGAGATACCGTGACTACGGTCGCCAACCCGGCGAAAGAAGCCATTCCGGGGTATAAGGAAGTAAAACCGATGGTCTTCAGTGGGATCTACCCGACCGATTCAGACCAGTTCGAGAACCTTCGCACCGCATTGGAGAAACTCCAGCTCAACGACGCCTCCCTCAAGTTCGAACCGGAGACTTCCGTGGCGCTCGGATTCGGATTCCGCGCAGGCTTTCTCGGAATGTTGCACATGGAGATCATCCAGGAGCGCCTGGATCGTGAATTCAACATGGACATCATCACCACGGTTCCGAACGTGGCCTATGAGATCGTACTCACGAACGGGCAGACCTTGCATGTCGACAATCCATCCGACATGCCGCCCGTGGGTAACATCGAAACGATTTACGAGCCGTACATCAAAGCCCAGATCATCACTCCGGCGGAGTATATCGGTTCGATCATGACATTGTGCCAGGAGCGCCGCGGCATCTTCAAAAACACGATGTACCTGGATACCAAGCGTGTGGACATCACCTACGAATTGCCGTTATCTGAAGTGGTTTTCGATTTTTACGACAAATTGAAAAGCAATACCCGGGGTTATGCCTCGTTGGACTATGAGTTCATAGGTGATCGTCCCGGGAACATGGTCAAACTCGACATCCTTTTGAACGGAGATCCGGTGGATGCGCTCAGCACCATCGTTCACCGCGACAAAGCCTATGACTGGGGGCGCAAATTGTGCGCCAAACTCAAGGAACTCATCCCTCGGCAGATGTTTGAAGTCGTGATTCAGGCGGCCATCGGCGCGAAAGTGATCTCACGCGACAGTGTGCGGGCGCTTCGCAAAGACGTGTTGGCCAAATGTTACGGCGGCGACATCTCGCGTAAGCGGAAGTTGTTGGAGAAACAGAAGGAAGGTAAAAAACGGATGAAGCAGGTGGGCGCGGTGGAGATTCCACAGGAAGCGTTCCTCGCCGTGCTGTCCATGGATCAAGATTAAGGGATATATGAAACGTTTTTGGTTTGTAGGTATGACATTGATTCTGTGCGCCAACTCTACGGTCGCACAAGTTCCTGACGCGTTCAAGGTTCCGACCTTTCGCAAAGTGGACAACAAAGACAGAACCGCGTTCATGGCGCGCTTCAATCAGATGCGAGACATGACCGGCAATGGTTTCCAAGGTGAAGCCGCCATCGACAAGATCCCATCCCCGGAAATCAGAGCCCGTTTGCAGCGCCAATTCGGGAATCCGACGGTCACCGTGGCTGATTTTGTGGGAGCGAGAGATGTGCGCCCGGGTAACAGCATCCAATATGAATATTGGTTCATCGTGAACGACACCATCCCGATGATGATCTTGGACAGCGACGGGCCCTTTTCCAGCGGGTTGGTGATGGGTGGCTCGAGCCGGTTCGTGGATATGATGCCGGATGTGAAACGCGCGTTTTCAGACAAGCTGATGTCAGACCGTACACTGGCCGAATTCAACGATTATTTCTACTCGCCCGAGCGCGAACAGTGGTACCAGGTCCGGTATCAGAACGGTAAGTTCGAGACCAAGAACATCGCTGTTCCCGATCATTTAAAGTCTTTGAGATTCAGATAAGGAAAACGACGTGGCTAAACCATCACGCACCCAGGCGCGGCAACGCGCAACCTCGAGCAAAGCCAAATCCTGGGCGAAGGAATGGCTCGATGCGATCATCTGGGCGGCAACCGTAGCCTTGATCGTCCGAACCTTTTTCTTCGAAGCGTACCGTATTCCCACTCCGTCGATGGAGCGCACGCTGCTCACCGGCGATTTCCTCATCGTTTCGAAACTTAATTACGGTCTGCGAACTCCCATGACCTTGGGAATTCCTTTCACCGACATCCATGTACCCGGGTTGGAACTTCCTTGGGTGCGCGTTCCGGGATGGCAGGACATCCAGCGTAACGACATCGTGGTGTTCAACTATCCGATCGATCAGAAAGTGACCGCCGCGAAAACGAATTACATCAAGCGTGCGGTGGCCGTACCGGGCGACACCCTCGAAATCCGCGACAAGATTGTCTACATCAACGGGGAGCGTGAGGTTCATCGCAAAACGTATGAGCAGGTGTACACTGTGATTCCACGTGAAAGAGTCCGACTCAGTGAAGCGAAAGTGACCTTGGCCGGTGGGGAAATCCGCCAGGCCGATGTCCAGAATAACGCTTATTACATCAGCCTGACCGAAGAAGCCTTGGCCCAATTGAGAACTTGGCCGGAACTGGCCTCCATCGAGCTGTATGTGCGCCCGCAACAGGTCAACGATTACGACGGCTCACGCTTCGATTTCCGCCGAGGGATGGGGTCCAACCACGATCACATCGCTGAGTTGGTGATTCCCGGCAAGGGCATCACCGTGAGTTTGAATCCAGCCACCTATCCGGTGTACCGTTATGTGATCGAGCGTTACGAAGCCAACAGTGTGGAACGCCGTGGCGCCGAGTTTTTCATCAACGGGGAAGCGGCCACCAGCTACACCTTCAAGCAGGATTATTATTTCATGATGGGCGATAATCGCGATAACAGCGAAGATTCGCGCATGTGGGGATTCGTACCCCACGACCACGTGATCGGCAAACCCGCGATCATTTATTTCTCAATCGACATGAAACGGTATGTGCCGAGATTGGGACGGATATTCAATCTGATCAATTAGATGGGGTATTTGGTAGTTGGTAATTAGTAATTGGAAAGACGAAGAACGTAATTCTTACTAATTACCTACTACCAATTACCAATTACCACTCTCAGATCTTAGAAAGACTCTTTCCCTTTGGCTGCCCTTCGCGGATCGCGAGCTGTCCGCATCCCGCATCGATGTCGTCTCCGCGTGAGCGGCGCACGGTGGCGCGGGTTCCGGCCCGGGTAAGTGCCCGCATGAACGTGTTCAAACGCTCTTCACTGGCCCGCTGAAGCTCCACACCCGTCACATTGTTATACATGATGATGTTGACTTTGCTCGGCGCCCAGCGCGAAATGGTGGCCAAGGCTTTGGCATCCTCTTCGGTATCGTTGAAATTCTGGAAGAGTAGATATTCGTAGGTCACATCCAGCTTCGTGCGCTTATGATAATGTTGGATGGCGTCTTTGAGCGAGGCCAGATCCAGCGATTCGTTGATCGGCATGATCTTGTCGCGCTTCACATCGGTGGGCGCATGCAGAGAAATCGCCAATCGGAAGGTTTTTCCCTCATCCGCGATCTTGCGGATCTTGTTGGCGATACCTACCGTGGACACCGTGACCCGCTTCGGCGACAAACCGATCGATTTGGAATGCGTGAGGATGTCGATCGACTGCATCACCGCCTCATAATTATGAAGCGGTTCGCCCATGCCCATGTACACGATGTTGGTGACTCGCTTTCCATACAGCTCTTCGCACATCACGTTGATGGCAACCACCTGATCCACGATTTCGCCATGGGTCAGATTCCGGAACCAACCCATTTTCCCGGTGGCGCAGAACGCGCATCCGAATATGCAACCGACCTGGCTCGACACGCAGACTGTCAATCGGTCCGCCACGCCGTCATCAAAAAATTCAGGGATGAGAACCGCCTCCACCTGCTTCCCGTCGTGCAGCTTGTACAGGAATTTCGTGGTTCCATCCAGCGAGATCTGTTTCTGCACCACTTCCACGGTATGAAGCATCGCCACCGCTTTGAGCTTGGCGCGAAGGTCTTTCGACAGGTTCGTCATCTCATCGAACGACGAGACCCCGACCCGGTACATCCAATGGAAAATCTGCTCCGCCCGATAGCGCTCAATCCCCAGCTCCTTGCATAAGGAGAAGAGTTCGTCGAGAGTGAGGGCTTTGAGGTTGTGCACGGCTTGGGAAAGAAATTTTAAATTGAAAATTTTAAATGAGGGGGGGGTAGAACGAAATGTTCATTCTATGGGAAATAATTGGATGTGCTTGCCCACTTAAAATTTAAAATTCATCATTTATAATTTCTTCCAATTGATTCTACTCAGCCAAATCCCCCCGATCACCACGCAGATTAGGCTCAGGATCTGTCCCATGTTGATGGGAAGGGAGGCTTCGAAGGCGGATTGGTTCTCTTTGGTGAATTCGATCAGGAAGCGGCCGGTGAACAGCACGACCAGGAACAAGGCGGTGAGTGCTCCTTGCGGCGGACGAGATTCGTACTTCTTGTAGAACCACACGAAGAAGGAAAACGCGCCCAGATACCAGAACGCCTCATACAGCATGGATGGATGGCGCGCGGCCTCATCCACTCTCACAAACACCACGGCCCAGGGCAAATCCGTCGGTTTTCCGAGAATCTCGGAGTTGAAGAAGTTCCCGAATCGGACAAAAAAACCGCCCAGGGTGAAGGGAAGAGCCATACGGTCGGCCGCCCACAGGAAAGGGATCTGGGTGTGTTTCTTGGTGAAAAGCCATACGGAGGTGAGCACTCCTACCACAGCGCCATGGCTGGCCAAACCGCCTTCCCAAAACGCCAGAATCAGTTCCGGATTCCGTAAATAGTAATCGAGGTCGTAGAAGATGACATGACCAAGTCGCGCGCCGAGCACCGTGCCTGCCATCAGGTACAGAAACAATGTGTCGGCGTAGTGAAGCGGATATTTCGCGTCGATGAAGGTTCTGGCACCGATCTTATAGCCCAGAAAGAAGGACAAGGCGAACATGAGTCCGTACCATCGAGGCGCGATAGGACCCAGAGATTCGAACGTCGGTCCGGGTAGCGCCAATCCGATGACCTGACCCGCCGCAAACACCGCGATACCAATCAGCCACAAGTATGCTGTGCTCAGTTCGGTATTCTTTTTCCCGCGCCCCTCGCCCTTCGATTGTTTCGAAACGACCCATTGATAACCGAGGAAGCTTACCACGAGTCCGAAAAGATTCAATGCGAAGGGCAGAGGGATCTCCGGGATTGTGAACATGACGGGATTTCCATCCCAGACGAAAGGTGACGACATACTTAGTTCTCTAATTTCCAGGTACTGCCCTGAGCACCGTCTTCCACCTTGATTCCAGCCGCTTTGAGCTGGTCACGGATGAGGTCGGATGTGGGCCAATCTTTGTTTTTCCGAGCGTTCGCACGAATTTCGAGGATCAGAGACATTGTCGCCTCCAATTTCGGGAGCACTTCGCCACCCGATTCTTCCGGCCAGATGCCGAGAACACCATCCACAATCGATTTCACGTACAATTTGATATCGTACAACTCGACAGGCGCACCGTTCTCGGCGATGAAATGCTTCAAGGCTTTGAGTTTGTCGAACAATACCGCGATGGCTTTCGCCGTGTTGAAATCGTCATTCATGGCGGCGTCGAGCTCGAGTTTGAGTCCGTTGAAGAAGCGGAAAAACGACGGTCCATCGGTTCTCGCTTCCGTCTTATTCACGAAACTGACCAGCTCGTGAAAGCTCTTCAGTCCCGCTTCCGCCGCTTCAAGAGCGCTTTCTGAAAAATCGGTGGTGCCGCGGTAATGGCTCTGCAGAAGGAAAAAGCGGATGACCGCCGGACTCCATTTCCGAGTCAGCAACGGATGCGATCCGTTGAAGAACTGTTCCAAGGAAATGGCGTTGCCCAGCGACTTGCCCATTTTCTGGCCATTGAGGGTCACCATGTTGTTGTGTAGCCAATATTTGACAAAGGGCTGGCCATGGGCGCATTCGCTCTGCGCAATCTCGCATTCATGATGGGGAAACTGGTTTTCGAGTCCGCCACCGTGGATGTCGAAACTTTTTCCGAGATAACGCTGACTCATCGCCGAGCACTCGATATGCCACCCGGGATATCCCCATCCCCAGGGCGAATCCCACTTCATCATATGGGTGGCGTCGGCGTGCTTCCAAAGCGCGAAATCGGCGGCGTTGCGCTTGTCTGAAGCCACGTCCACACGGGTTCCGGATTCGGCTTCATCCACTTGACGGCCGCTGAGTTTTCCATAATCCGGATCGCTCGACACATCGAAATACACATTGCCGTTCGCCTCGTACGCGTGACCTTTTTCGATCAGGGTCTTGATCATGGCGATCTGCTCGGGAACATGTCCCGATGCGCGGGGAGAGATATCGGGCCGCTTCACATTCAAGGCATCCATGTCGCGGAAAAACTGCCAAGTGTAATTCTCGGCGATCTCCATCGGCTCTTTTTTCTCCAAGCGCGATTGGCGAATCAATTTGTCTTCGCCGGCATCGGCGTCATCAGTGAGATGGCCCACATCCGTGATGTTTTGCACATAACGGACGGCGAGTCCGAGGTGTCGCAGATAGCGCTGAATGATGTCGAAGGCGACATAACTCTTCGCATGCCCCAGATGCGGTGGTCCGTACACCGTCGGACCGCACACATACATCCCCACAAAACCCGGAACCAACGGTTCGAAACGTTCCTTTTTACGGGTGAGGGTGTTGTAGACGGATAGGGCGTGCATACGTCAAAAATACGAGGTTTTCGGTATCTTTCGGCCACTTCTATGGCTTGGGAAACCCCTTTATATCTTTGGTTGATGTTGCTGCTTCCGGCAACCGCGGCACTCACGTGGTGGTGGAAGCGCCGTATGACCATTACCCGGCGGCGTTATTTCTCTGAGGATGTCTTCGACAAACTCGTGACGCCGCGCTGGGTGCCGATGCACCGTGTGCGCATCTTTTCGCTCTACGCCGGTTTTTTCTTCCTGATCATCGCCCTGGCCGGACCAAAAATCGGAACCGAAGTGCGTGAAGTGAAACGCCAAGGCATCGATATCCTCGTCGCGTTGGATCTGTCGTTGAGCATGAAAGTGGAGGATGTGCGTCCGAACCGGTTGGAGAAAGCGAAATTCGAACTCACGCGAATGGTCGACCGACTCAAGGGCGACCGAATCGCCTTGGCGGTGTTCACGGGCGAATCCTTTCTTCAAGTGCCTCTCACCAACGATTATTCAGCATTCAAGATGTTTTTGAACATCGTGAACACGGATTTGATGCCATCCACAACCACCGATTTTTCAACCGTGATGCGTACAGCACTGGAGTCGTTTTCAACGGCCGAGGGAAGCACCGTGAGCAACGCCGCGAAAGTGTTGCTGGTGGTTTCGGATGGGGAAGATCACGGACCGGATTTTTCAGAAACGCTCACCCAGCTCAAATCAAAGAACATCCTGGTGTTCACCGTGGGAATCGGAACTCCTGCCGGTGGAGCCATCCCGCTGTATGACGGAAACGGCCGGCTTGTCGAATACAAGAAAGACGCGCAGGGGAATGTGGTCATCTCCGCATTGCAGCGTGAGCGGCTTCAGAAGATCGCCCAAGCCGGAAACGGGGCCTATTATGAGATTTTACGTCCGTCGGACGGACTCGATCCATTCCTACAACGCATCGAAAGCCTTGACAAGCAGGAATTCGCTACCCAGGAATTCTCCGATTACGAAAACCGATTTCAGTGGCCATTGGCGGTATCGATCCTGCTGATGAGCCTGTACATCCTCCTTCCTTCCTATAAGCCAACGACATGACACGACTGTTCGTGGTCGACATCGACGGATGCCTCACACACCCGTTCAAAACCCCGCATTGGGAATCCTTTTCAACCATCCGAGAGCGCAATCTGCGAGCGATGAGAGATCCGACGGTGCCGAAACTGGCGATCTTGACGGGACGTCCGCAGCCCTACGCCGAGTGCATGGCGCAGATGCTGGGCATCGATCAGCCCGTGATTTTCGAATCGGGAGGAGGGATGTTCGACCCGAAAACCACGCAAGTGCATTGGAATCCGGCGATCACGCCCGACATGATGAAACGCGTGGAGAGATTGCGGGATTGGGCGGCGAAGCTCATTGATTCACACTTTCCAGGCAGCATGCTGGAATTTGCCAAGCACACCGATGTCGGATTCGTGAATCAGGACCATGCGGTGATCCAGCGGATTTTCGCGCTATGCAAAGAGCGGGTGGCCTGCGAAGACGACCTGTTCGAAGTGCATCACACCGACATATCGGTGAACTTGATTCTCAGTGTGTGCAATAAGGGGAACGGATTGAGGTGGATTTCCGGATTCACCGGAATACCGTTGTCGGAAATCGCGTACATCGGCGACAGTTCCGGGGATATCACGGCGTTGAAGATCGCAGGGAAAGCCTTCGCCCCGAGCAATGCGGCACCAAGCGTGAAAGCCATCGCCGAAGTGATGAGAGGTGAGACGAGCGAGGGTGTGCTGGAGGCGTATGAGGGGCTGGGTTTGGGTATGAGTTAATTGATACTGTCCGCAAGTGTCACTTTCGACAGGAAAATCTATACCTATGTTTTCCAATCAGCGTTATATGTTTATTCAAAACCACTAATCTGCACAGATTCCACAGATTTTTTTAGGAATGAATTACGTTTTTTGGACGTATTAAATTAACTACTAGCCAATACCGAGGCTCTTCCTCGCCTCAGCGCGCAGTTTCGAGGCCATCCATGGCGTCCAGCCCAACAGCCAGCCCGGCAACCCCAGCGCCTGCCTCGACCATCGCCACACGCTGAACCGGTCGACATGCCGCACAATCACTCCCTCCTCAATCGTGAACTCCGCTTCGATCACGTTCACCACTTTCCGCCCCGTCTTGCTGAACTCATAGCTCGCGATCCACACGCACGACCCCCTTCCGCCCTCCGATACCACATTCTCTATGCGGATGTCGAGCTTGCCTTTGCTCCGACGCAGCAACATCCGCCACATCTTCATCACTTGCTCCGCTTCGAGCCGACCGAACACCGGGTCTTCGAATCTCACATCCTTGGCGTAACACGCTTCCATAGCGTCCGCATCGCCCTGACCGAAAGCCGTGTAGAATCGGGTGATCAATGCGATGCTCATACTCTTCTCCTCTGTCCGAATGGATTCGGAATCACTTCCCTGAGAAGGATTCCCATGAAGATCGCCGCAGAATAGATCACCACTTCCGCCGGACCACCCACCTGTCTGATCATGATCCCGACCAAGGCCCAGATCACTGAGATAAGTATATATGGATTATCGAATATACGCTTGACCGTCAAGCCGATTAAAGACGACACACCCACCAGAACTGCGGCCCAGATCTTGCCGTCGATTCCCCATCCGCCCCAACCCCAGTCCACCAACGCCGCCGTCACGTTCGCCACCGTGGCCACGAGGATCCATCCCAAATACATCCCGAACGTGAGCCTCGTCAACCAATGCGTCCGATTCACGGCCTGACCCATCTGATGCGAGATTCCGATCAAGGTCGCCAGCAAGCCGCCCATGATCAGGAGCGAAGTACCCATCCACTCATAATGCCAAGCGATGATCCATGATCCGTTAAACAGCGCCGTGAGCATGTAGGCCGATTCGACGCCATCGTCCGGGGTGTTTCGCTTATATATGCGCAAAGCCACATAAGAGAGCATGAGCAGGTAAAGCACACCCCAGATCGAGAAGGTGACGCCGGCCGGCACGAACCAGTTCGGATACATCGCCGACAATTCGCCCGTGGTTTTCCCATTCAGCGGGAGTCCGTTCGCCAAGCCGTTCATCACAATCATGTAAGCGGTGGCGACGAGTAGCGCGGCGGATCGCATCATGGCTTAATTTCTTGTGAGGGTGTAGGTATCGAATCGACCTGCACCATAGGATTTGGTGAGAGTGACCACCCCGCGATCCTGTCTCAACTGAAACGATCCGTTGAGGATGTAGGTCCAGTCGAAATCCGCGGTGAAGGCGCATTCGTTTTCAAAGGCGATGGCGCGTCCGTTTGCTGCGAACGTGCCGCGGCAGATGGCCGGATAATTGCGTGTGTCGCTCGACCCGGCGAACCGCCCATCCTGAATGCTGATTGACACGTTTGCGGTTTGATACCGCGCATTCGGCTCCGAGCGTGTGAAGACACCCACATACGTGCCTTCGGTCAAAACCGCATCACCGATCGCAACCGAATCGCATCCGGTGGACATGAATACGCAGGCTAATAGAATGAGAATCGTTTTCATGAGCATAACCTATTCATATCCTCCGAGTTAATCAAATTGCGCGATGCGCGATGCGCGATGCTCGAAGTGCGAAGCAAGAGGGGCTTGGACAATGTTCCAATTTCAATTCCAGTGGCTATTTTAGGTCCATCTTTCCGATTCCCGATTCCCGATTCCCGATTCCCGATTCCTGATCACCGATTCCCGTCAACCATGCTCTGCATCATCGGCGCCGGTCCCTCCGGCATCACCGCCGCGAAAAACGCCAAACAAGCCGGCATCCCCTACATCCTGTATGAGAAAAGCGGGAAGGTGGGCGGAAACTGGGTCTTTAACGACGCCACCGGACATTCGAGTGTCTATGAGAACACGCACATCATCAGTTCGAAGACGTTGAGCTCGTATGAGGATTTCCCCATGCCCGACGACTATCCCGATTACCCGAACCACCGCCAGGTTCAGGCCTATTTCGAGGACTATGCGCGGCATTTCGGAGTGATGGGCGAGATCCGCTTCCATAACACCGTGACCGATGCGCGTCTGATCGACGGAATCTGGAAGGTATCGGTGATGGATGCGGACGGGAAGGAATCCACGTCCGACTTCTCCCATTTGATGGTCGCGAACGGACACCATTGGAACCCCTCACATCCGACCATTCCTGGAAATTACACCGGCACCTACATGCATTCGCACGAGTTCAAACGGGTGGATGACGCCTGGCGCGAACAGCGTGTGTTGGTGATCGGCGCCGGGAATTCGGCCTGTGATGTAGCCGTGGAAGCCTCGCGCATCGCCGGAAGTGTGCACATGAGCATGCGCTCGCCGCAGTGGTTCGTTCCGAAATACCTGTTCGGCGTGCCGTCGGATGTGCTCGCCACACGCTCGTTGTGGATGCCGGCCCGGTTCAAGCAATGGTCGCTCACGCTGCTGCTGCGCCTGGTTCAGGGCTCGTATCGGAAGATCGGGCTTCCGGAAAACACGAAACCGGTGCTCAGCCACCATCCGACCGTGAATTCCGACTTGCTGGACATCATCCGCCACGGACGCATCGTCCCCAAACCAGGCATCGACTCATGGGAAGGGAAGACCGTGACCTTCACGGATGGGAGTTCTGCCGAGTACGACATCATCGTCGCGGCGACCGGCTTCACGATCACGTTTCCTTTTTTCGATCGTGGATTCATCAATTTCGAGTCGGCCGAAAAAGTGCCGCTCTACCGCAAGATGATGCACGCCGACATCCCGAATCTGTACTTCATCGGCCTGTTCCAGCCCTTGGGCTGCATCTGGCCGCTCGCCGATTACCAAGCGAAGATCGCCTGCCGCGAAATTTTAGGGCAATACGCCCGTCCCGCCGACATCCGAGCCCGCATCGAGCACGAAATCGCGAATCCGCATTACAACTTCGAAGGCGGGACGCGGCACTCGACGGAGGTGGATTATCATCGGTTTAGGACCGAGTTGTTGGCAGAGCTTCGAGGATAGTAATTAGTAATTGGTAGTTAGTACCTCGTAATTAGACCATCTTTTCCAACTACCAACTACCAACTACCAACTACCAACTACCAACTACCAACTACCAACTACCAATCACAGAACCATGACCCAGCTCACAGTATTCGGCGCTACCGGCTTCACCGGGAAACTCATCGCTTCCTACATCGCCGCGCATGCAGAGCGGGAAGGGGTGACGTGGGCGATCGCGGGTCGGTCGGAAGCGGCGCTTCGAGAGTTGCGCGAGTCGCTTCCGGGAGTGAAACCGGACATCGTAATCGCCGACATCCGCGATAAAGAGTCCCTCCGCGCCATGACCGCATCCACGATGGTGCTGCTGAACGCGGTGGGTCCGTTCGCGTTGTACGGACCCGATGTCGTGGCAAGCTGCGTGGACACCGGCACCCATTATCTGGACATCACCGGCGAGCCCGAATTCCTAAATCTGTGCTACGTGAGGTATGGGGAAGCCGCCGAATCGAAGGGCATCACCCTGGTGAATGCGTGCGGATTCGACAGTATTCCGGCCGATTTCGCCACCTGGCTCGCGGTGAAAGAGCTTCCGGCCGATGTTCCGAAATCCGTGCGTTGTTATGTGAGCACGAACGCGACTTTTTCGGGAGGAACGCTGACCACCGCCATCCATTCGGTGAACAACAAGCGGCTCGGAAAGCGTCAGGAAGTGGTGCGATATCCGAAGAATCCGGAGTCGCCGAAGATCGACCGCGGCGTGCAGTTCAGTCGGCTCTTCGGGAAGTGGGCGTTGCCGATGCCCGTGGCCGACATCCACATCGTGCGGCGAAGCGCCATGCGGATGCCAGAGGTATACGGCGGCGCGTTCTCCTATGCGCAATTTTTCCTGGCGAAAGACACGTGGTCTATGGTGTCGCTTGTCGGTCGCGTGATGATGCTCTTCGCGATGATCCGCTTCGAGGCGGGACGCAAGCACCTGTTCGAAACGTACCGGCCGGGAACAGGTCCGAGCGACGAAAAACGGGCCCGGAGCACGTTCAGCGTATCCGCCATCGCAGAAACCGTGGACGGACGCTCATCCCGCGTCGACATCTCCGGCGGAGATCCGGGTTATGACGAAACCTCGAAGATGGTCGCCGAATCGGCGTTCTGTCTGCTCGCCAAGAACCGCGCCGGAACGCTCAAGAACGGCGTTCTCACCCCGGTCGAAGCGTTTGGGAAGGAGCTGGTGGTGAGGTTGGAAAAGGCGGGGATTAGGGTGAGTAGGACGTAGGAAGGGGGAAGATCTGCTAAAGATGGTCCCATCAAAACGTGAGACCGCCCTGCCTAATAGCACAATCATGAGTTAAAATTTGTTAAAATGTGTTATATTGATGTATAAAAGATTTCTGATACTAGACTTGTGATTATTTCAACCCTGATTTTGAAATTACAAATGAAAAAATATATAACGGTACTCGCCTCTTTTGTTCTAATGCTCTGCATAGGCAGCGTATATGCGTGGAGCATCATTGCTTCAGAATTAATAGGGAATTACGGATTTTCAGCTTCTCAATCTCAGTTGATATTTGGGACCGTGATAGCCATTTTTCCTATCACAATGATTTTTGTCGGAAAATATAGTAAAATTATCAAGCACCGATATTACGGTTATGTTTCTGGGTTGCTGTTTTTCTTAGGCTATTCATTAGCGGGTTATTCTCAAGGAAATTTTGCTGCCATATTTATTGGGATTGGAATTCTGGCTGGTATAGCCACAGGCTTTGGTTATTGGGTTTCCCTAACCTCACCAGTTCAATGGTTTCCTGAAAGAAAGGGTCTGATTACGGGCATAGCGGCGGCGGGCTTTGGTTTAGGTGCCGTATTCATGTCAGAAATCTCCGAAACCATCCTAAACAAAGGATACAATGTACTTCAGTTGCTTACAATCACTGGAGTTTCTTATGGTCTGTTGATTATTATTTTATCAAATTTCATATTTCAAACTCAGCACATTTCTGATAATAACGAAGAAGCTGCTAAACCATCCGGTTTCATAAAAACAACGATTTTCAAGAAGCTTTTCACAGGTATATTTCTTGGTACTTTTGCCGGTTTACTTATTATTGGAAGCTTAAGGATTATTGGCGGTCAGTATAACATATCAGTTGAAAAACTGATCTTTGGCGTTGCCTTGTTTGCCATTGCTAACTTTTTGGGCAGACTTACTTGGGGATTCCTAAGCGACCATATCGGAGCTAGTTTTAGCATATTCTTAGCACTTCTGTTTCAAGCTATTTCTATTGTCTCATTGAATCTCTTTCCCTTATCGGATATTTCGTATTTAGTTCTCGCCTTCCTCATTGGGTTTGGGTTTGGTGGCAACTTCGTCCTTTTTGCCAAAGAAACAGCGCAGAGGTTTGGAGTTCAGAATCTTGGTGTAATTTATCCTTATGTATTCATTGGGTATGCAATCGCTGGTATCGCCGGACCCATAAGTGGTGGAATATTATATGATTTATCAGGTTCATACTTTACTGCAATACTTTTAGCAGGTTTTATGAGCCTGATGGGTAGCATGCTGTTTCTTCATCAATATTTCATTGAAAGAAAGAGCCAAGCGGTTTTAAAGCAATCATAAATTGAACCGCTCAAGACACACGTCAGTTTATCGATCTTCAATTTAATATTTCCAATCATTGTGTCACTTATTTATGGATTACAATAGTCACAATACATTGGGTCTTCTGTTTTCTTATTATTTGGAAACATAACTTCCTTCGTGTATTTACAATGTTGGCATTGATAAATATTACTCAGGGTTGAATTAGTCGGGGATCCACATAAACTACACTCAAGTCCTTTTTTTGCTTGCGTGATTCCAAAACCTGGCATTTGACATTCAGGGCAGACGGACTTAATTTTTTCAACCAACTTCTCTGCGGCTTTCTTTATCACGTTCATTCGTGTTGGGTTATACATAGCCCTCATATCTGTTTCCGCATAAACTGAGTGATATTTGGAGTGTAGATGGTTAAAGACCGTCTTTAGCAATTCAAGGTCAGTTATTCCTTTATGGATTTCAGAAACATCATCTTTTGTTATGCGAAGAATTAATCCGTGTTCCGGGAATCCGATTGAATTTGCAAAATCCAAAAGTTCATTCTCAGTTTTTAAATCTTTACCATTGAAATTAGTTTCAGTACTCAATTCTCTGGCTATGATTTCCAGATTGTATTTCTTGTCAATAAATATCACAAATTCATCATCAGCACTCATAAAAAACATGGATGGATGTGGTCCGAAAGACCCTTCGCTTGAAATACCCAAATCGCAGTCATTTATTTTCATTGCCCGTAGACATTTTTCTCTGGCGGTTGAAATAGGGTCAAGCTCTCTTTCTATTTCACCCGTAAATGTTCCCAAAGTATCGGTATCAAAAGTCTCATCAATAAAGCAGATTACGCCTAATTCCTTCTCTAAAATTGGGGCAATCACATTTTCTTTTTGATGCTTTGTTGCAATCAGTAATTTTCTGTTTTGAAACATTGAACTTTTACTCAAAATGTTTTCTTGGTAGTGGGCAGATTGTCATTTGAAGTGCCCGTTTTGGGGCTGAGATAAAATAAAGCCCGGAGGATGTCCCCGGGCGAGTCGATGTCGGTTTTATTGGCCATCTATTTCTTACAAAAAACGAAGACCTTGTATCGACATCTCGAACTGTCCGAAAGGTACTGCATCGCCGCGCAACACAAAAACAGCACCAAAGCCACCCAATTCGCCTGCGATCTTGGCCGCGACCCGTCCAGCAACCGACGGGAATCGCTCAGCGGCCAGCCGAAGTGGTCGAGCTCGGGCGACTCGGCGACATAGAGCGTGATAACATCGTCAGGTCGTCCAACCGTTGTGCCATCCTGACGATCGTGGACCTAAAGAGCGATTATTGCTGGTTGGCGCAGACTCACGGAATTGCGAAGGATCGCCAAAAGACTCAACAACAGGCCTCGAAAAAACATGGGTATTTGACGCCGAATGAAGCATCTTTAGACTATGTGGTTACAGTATCCGACACCGACTCTACCTGATCCTTTGGCGGGCACTTCAAATGACAAGTTGCCTAACACCGCGGTCTGTCATTGCCAAACTCACATTACAATTTGGACATTTCAAAAAATCAAAACTAATTGGTGATATTTTCTAGTAACGTAGTCCCTTTTTTCGAGATGGAGTCAAGTTGAGAAGAAGATTTATGTATTAATGTGTCAAGTTTTTTAACACTTTCACTTTCGCTATACATAAGTGAATCAAGTGTTAATACCTTGTCAACTTTATTGTTTATGAGAGAATCTAATGACTCGGCCTTGCTTTGTAACTCAGTAAGCTTTTTTTCGATTTTGTTGCTTACGTTACCACAAGAGGCAAGTAGAATCATTCCTAACATTGTGAAAATCATTTTTTGTTTAGACATTTCATTGTTTGATTCATAGTATTTACGATTGATATTAATTTGTTGTAAAGTTAATACTCCTCATTTCATTATCAAAATAATATTATCATTCGTTCATTCTTTTATGGTACTATTCATAATATCATTGTATCAAAATTTGTGGACTTTGAATAACCATCTTCTTTGAGTTCTGAAAACTAAGTAAATACGTCGGGAAATGAGCAGTATCATGTATCTTATATTTATAATAAACAATAAGATACAACTGATCATGAACGATTCCGATCAACTCAATCTCGCAGACCAGTTCTCCCACCCCGAACTGCGCAAGACCCACACGGCAAATTTCCTGGCCAAAATCGACTCCGTCATCGATTGGAAGCCCCTGGTTCAGATCGTCGCCACCTTGGACAAATTCGAAGTCGGTACCTTCGGATCATGGAAAAAGATGTCAACAAATCCTTTTTGCCGGAGCAGTTGGTTGAGTACTTCGTTGTTGAATCGATTACCGAACTGCCCATCCCTTGCACAAAACGGTTCCAACTGCATATTCATCTCGTCGAGAAGAACGTGCTGCCGGCCGGACACAATTCGTCGCTATGGGAGTCGAACGGATTCACCGAACAAAAGAAGGTTCATGACTTCCCCTTGCGTGGCTATAGGGTCCTTCTGTTGTTACAATGCCGTCGATGGCGCCACAAGTCCGATCCGAGCCGCGTGATCCGCAATGATATCACTACCATCGATACGGCCACGAGAATTTCAAAAGCGCGGCCGAAAGCATCCGCTGGCACCGGGATACGATTTTGAACTTCTTCTACCATCACTCGACAAAGGCCTCGGCGGAGTCATTCACCGCCCGCATCAAACTCTTCAGAGCCAATCAAAAAGGTGTGCGTGACACCAAGTTCTTCCTGTTCAGACTGACCAAACTTTATGCCTAGTCCCCAGAAAATACATATGATCCGGATCGTGTCTGAGGTGTGATGAGAACATCAAATCGATGATTTAGTATGATTAATCGCTTGTTTAATAAATCAATTTGTTAGCCACAATATTAGTGTGTTATATTAGGTGGAAGAATCAGTCACACGAGAAGTGATGTTCGATTTAATGTTAACAAATGGAATTCGAAATGAGCATAAACCACCAATTAGGGGTTTTGTCCATCTTGGCCTTAACCCTACTTTCGCCACGTTCTGCGCAATCACAAATCAATACCCAACCGAATGAGCAAACGACCACACCTACTAATGCTCGCTATGAAATCGTCCAATCTCAACTTGCAGCGCGTTGGACTTTTCGATTAGACCGCTACACAGGTCGAATCGCACAACTTGTCAAAACCGCTGATGATAGCAGCGCGTGGGAAGAGATGACGGTGTACGTATTACCAACTATTGCGTCACCTTCAAAACCTCGGTTCCAACTCTTCACATCAGGATTGGCGGTTCGACATACATACTTAATTGACACTGACACTGGGAAAACGTGGATACTGGTTTCCGGCAAAAGAAAACTCGCGAGTGGTATTGAATACGAATACCATTCTTGGGAGCCCTTAATGCTTCTTGTTGATCCTTAAATAGGGTTGTCGGTTGGTCGAAATGACTGCTAGCGTTTCACAATTGACTATATTCCGGCGATGCGCCTCACCATGGTGCGTTTTATCTGATGGACCCCTGAAGTCACTTGCACATGACCGAACCTATTTATCCCGATGCTTCCAGTTCGTCCCGCGGATCCACCATCCGCGAATCTCAGATTGAGACGGAGTTCATCGAGAAGCTGAGCGGACTCAAATACGTCATCCGCCCCGATATCCGCGACCGGGCAGCGCTTGAAGCCAATTTCAGGCAGAAATTCGAGGCGTTGAATCACGTCAGACTCTCCGACGGGGAGTTCTCCCGGCTGATGGATGGCATTGTGAGTTCGGATGTCTATACCGCCGCCAAGATCCTTCGTGAGCGCACCAGTTTCACGCGCGACGATGGAACCCCTCTGAATTTCACGCTGGTCAACATCAAGGATTGGTGCAAGAACGATTACGAAGTGGTGAGTCAGCTTCGGATGAATACCGATTACAGCCACCATCGCTACGATGTGCTTTTGTTGATCAACGGTGTTCCTGTTGTCCAGATCGAACTGAAAACCCTTGGAATCACGCCGCGTCGTGCCATGGAACAGATTGTCGAGTACAAAAACGACCCCGGCAATGGCTACACCAAATCGATTCTGTGCTTCCTTCAGCTATTCGTGGTCAGCAACCGGACCGACACCTGGTATTTCGCCAACAACAACGCCCGGCATTTCGCATTCAATGCCAATGAGCGGTTTTTGCCGATTTACCAATTCGCCAGCGAGGACAACAAGAAAATCACGCACCTGAGTCAGTTCGCCGATACGTTCCTTGCCAAATGCACGCTCGGACAAATGATCAGCCGCTACATGGTGCTCATCGCCAGCGAGCAGAAGCTGATGATGATGCGCCCCTATCAGATTTATGCGGTCAAGCGGATTGTCGAATGCATCCATGAGAACAACGGCAATGGCTTCATCTGGCACACGACCGGAAGCGGAAAAACTCTCACCTCATTCAAGGCATCGACACTTCTCAAAGACAATCCGGATATCGAGAAATGCCTTTTTGTGGTCGACCGGAAGGATCTGGACCGGCAAACCCGCGACGAGTTCAACCGGTTTCAGGAAGGGTGTGTCGAGGAGAACACGAATACGGATACTCTGGTCAAACGTCTGCTATCGGAAGACTACTCGGATAAGGTGATTGTGACCACCATTCAGAAGCTCGGACTCGCGCTGGATGGAGCCAACGCCCGCAATTATGCCGAACGGCTCCAACCTCTGCGAAACAAGCGCATCGCGTTCATTTTCGATGAGTGCCACCGCTCTCAATTCGGTGAGAACCACAAGGCCATCAAGGAATTCTTCCCGAAAGCCCAGCTTTTCGGCTTCACAGGCACGCCGATTTTCGAGCAGAATGCGGGATACAAGCAGATTCAGGCCGACCAAGCCTCCATGCGGACCACCGAAGATCTGTTCCAGAAGCAGCTGCACGCCTACACCATCACCCACGCCATCGAAGACGGAAATGTGCTCCGCTTCCATGTGGACTATTATAAGCCGGAGAAGGACAACGCGCAGAAAGCAGGTGAGAATCTGGCCAAACGCGCCGTGGTTGAAGCCATCTTGCAGAAGCATGATGCGGCTACGGGTCAACGACGGTTCAACGCCCTGCTGGCCACGGCCTCCATCAACGACGCCATCGAATACAAAGGACTGTTCGACACGATCCAAGCGGACAGACTCGCCGCCGACCCAGAGTTCAAGCCTCTGAACATCGCCTGCGTGTTTTCTCCACCCGCCGAAGGGAATCCGGATGTACGGCAGATTCAGGAAGACCTTCCCCAAGAGAAGCAGGACAACGAGCAGGAGCCTGAGAAGAAGAAAGAGGCGCTGAAGGCGATCATTGCGGATTACAACGCTCAGTATGGTAGCAACCACAAGATCGGTGAGTTCGACCTGTATTATCAGGATGTCCAGAAGCGCATCAAAGACCACAAATACCCCAACAAGGACCATCCGCGCGAGGAGAAAATCGACATCACCATCGTGGTGGACATGCTCCTGACCGGGTTCGATTCGCAGTTTTTGAATACCCTGTATGTCGACAAAAACCTGAAACATCACGGCCTGATCCAAGCCTTTTCGCGCACCAACCGTGTGCTGAACGGCACCAAGCCCTACGGCAACATTCTGGATTTCCGACAGCAACAGGACGCCGTGGATGCGGCCATCGCGTTGTTCTCGGGTGAGAAAACCGGAGTCCAAGCCCGTGAGATCTGGTTGGTGGACAAAGCTCCTGTGGTCATCCAAAAGCTCGAAGAAGCCGTCAAGGGACTGGAAACCTTCATGGCATCGCAAGGATTGACCTGCGCTCCGGAAGATGTGCCGAACCTGAAAGGAGACGAAGCCCGCGCCGCCTTCATCACGCATTTCAAGGAAGTGCAGCGGCTCAAGACTCAGCTCGATCAGTACACCGACCTGACCACAACCGACATCACCGCCATCGAACAGATTCTGCCACAGGCCGATCATCAGGCGTTCCGAGGCGTGTATCTGGAAACGGCCCAGCGCCTCAAACAGAACCAAGGCAAGGGAAGCGGCTCTGGTGAAACAGACCCTGATCAGCTCGATTTCGAATTCGTGCTTTTCGCATCCGCCCTCATTGATTACGACTACATCATGGGGCTGATCACCCGGTACTCGCAACAGGAGCCCGGCAAGCAGAAAATGACCAGCGAACAGCTCATCGGACTCATCCAGAGCGACGCCAAATTCATGAACGAGCGCGAAGACATCGCCGCCTATATCGCCACCCTGAAAATCGGAGAAGGACTGAGCGAAACCGCCATTCGCGAGGGCTATGCACGATTCAAACGGGAAAAAGACGCCGCCGAATTGGCCGACATCGCCCATCGACACCAGATCACCATCGAGGCACTCAGTGAGTTTGTAAACGGCATTCTCTCACGCATGATCTTCGACGGAGGACGACTCAATGATCTCTTGGCTCCGCTCGGACTCGGTTGGAAAGCCCGCACCCAAGCCGAACTCGCCTTGATGAAAGACCTGCTACCACTCCTCACCAAACGTGCCGGTGGGCGTGAGATTTCTGGACTGAGGGCTTATGAGCAACCATAAGCCTAATTTGAAACTCATTACTGAAACTCACCGCATCGAACTCAAGCGGGAACTCACTCCTGACATCGACATAGAGAAAGAGGTCATTGCGTTTCTGAATACTCTTGAAGGTGGCTTGATTTACATTGGTATCGACAATAATGGGCAACTTGTCGGCGTCGCAGATCCGGACGGTGACATGCTGAAAATCAAAGACCGGATCCGGAACAACATTTCTCCTTCCGCGATGGGTCTGTTTGATTTGGTTGATGAACAAGAACCAACGGGATTACATGTCATCAAGATCATTGTCGCTGGAGGCAGTGAAAAACCCTATTTCAAGAAGAAATATGGCATGACGGAGCGCGGCTGTTTCATCCGCATTGGTACAGCGGCCGAGCCAATGCCCGCTGCCATGATTGAGAAGCTGTTTGCCGGTCGCACCCGCAACTCCATCGGAAAAATCAGATCGCATCGCCAGGAACTTTCGTTCGAACAGCTTCGGATTTATTATGAAGAGAAGCAGAAGCCGCTGAATAAACAATTCAAAACGAATCTGGAACTATTGACCGAGGATGGATCGCACAATTATGCCGCTTACCTATTGTCGGACGAAAACGGTATCTCCATCAAAGTTGCCAAATATCGTGGCCAGGACCGTGTGGACCTCATTGAATCTAATGAATTCGGCTATAGTTCACTGATTAAGGCCACAAAAAACGTTCTCAACAAACTCGAGGTGGAAAACAGAACCACGTCTACCATCACGTCGAAAGAACGGGTTGATCACCGACTGTGGAATCCCATTGCTCTGAGAGAAGCCGTCATTAATGCCATAGTCCACAACGATTATACCCGCGAAGTACCACCCAAAATCGAACTCTTCGCCGACCGTATTGAAATCACGTCGGCAGGATCTTTACCGGAAGGCATGAGCCGCACCGAATTCTTCGAGGGATATTCCATTCCTCGAAACAAGGAACTGATGCGTGTTTTCAAAGATCTGGACTTGGTGGAACAACTGGGATCTGGAATACCCAGGATCACTCAGCATTATCCGGAGTCATCATTTCACTTCTCAGACAACTTCCTTCGGATGACATTCCCGGCAAGCGGACCCGTGCATGCGGATGGTGAAGTTCCAGTAACCGAACAAGTAACCGAACAAGTAACCGAACAAGTAACCGAACAAGTAACCGAACAAGTGCGGCAACTGCTAAAAGCCTTGATTCATCATCCGGCGGGCACCAAAGATTTGATGCAAACCCTCAATCTCAAGCACCGACCCACTTTCATCGGCAATTATTTGAACCCGGCGTTACGGTCAGGACTCGTGGAAATGACTCAACCTGATTCACCACGCAGCCCCACACAGCAATACCGACTCACCCAGCTTGGAAGGACGTTGATGACATGAGTACCGAGCGCAAACTAGTACCAAAGCTGAGATTTCCTGAGTTTTTGAGTTCAAATGGATGGGTAACGAAAACGCTTTCAGGTGTTGCTACAGTAGTGATGGGCTCATCTCCGAAGTCAGAATACTACAACCAAAGTCGTAACGGCCTACCGTTGCTTCAAGGTAACGCAGACATCAAGGATAGACTATCCGCCCCAAGAATCTTCACCTCCAGCGTTACCAAGGAATGCAGAATTGGTGACATCCTTTTAAGTGTGCGAGCTCCTGTAGGAACCGTTTCGAAATCAATTCATCATGCCTGCATTGGTCGTGGAATTGCGAGTATTCATGCGAAACACACGAACTCCCAAGAGTTCATTTATCAGTGGCTACTTTCTTATGAACCTCGGTGGGAGAGCATTTCGCAGGGTGGAACATTTGATTCTGTAAGCAGTGATGACTTGAAGGGAGTTATTTTCGCCGTTCCTTCAACACCCGAACAGGAGAAAATCGCAGATTGCCTAAGTTCGGTTGACGACCTCATCGCCGCACAGTCCCGCAAAGTGGAGCTGCTCAAGACCCATAAAAAGGGGCTAATGCAGCGGTTGTTTCCAAGGGAGGGTGAGTTGGTGCCCAAATTGCGGTTTGAGGGGTTTGAGGGGGAGTGGGAAAGTCACACACTTGGCAATGTCGTAACCATTTTCAAGGGCAAAGGCGTAGCGAAGGTCGACGTCGTAGAAAACGGGATGACGCCGTGTATTCGATACGCCGAACTTTATACCAGCTATGGTGAAGTAATCAGTACCGTCTTATCACGGACTAATATTCCCGTCGATAACCTAATCCTCAGCGAGGCTGGCGATGTTGTTATTCCTGCATCCGGTGAGACAAAGGAAGATATCGCCACCTGTGCTTGCGTGCTTGATGCGGGAGTCGCATTAGGAGGTGATTTGAATGTGTTGCGTTCTAAAATTGACGGGCGCTTTTTTAGCTATTACTTAAACGGGTGTAAGCGGCCTGCATTAGCAAAGGTGGCTCAAGGCGACACTGTTGCACACCTGTACCCTTCGCAGATTTCTAAATTAGAGATTGACATACCGCCGGAGCATAAAGAACAACAACGCATCGCCGACCTCTTAACATCCCTTGACCACCAAATTTCCGAGGTAACCCAACGCCTTGAGTTGCTCAAGAACCATAAGAAAGGGTTGATGCAGGGGTTGTTTCCGCCCTCAAACCTTTAGCTATACTTCTAGCGAAATGAAAATCAAGGATATCACAGTTAAAAACTTTCGGCTTCTAGAAGAAGTATCGATATGTCTCGAAAACGACACAACGCTAGTAGTCGGGCGAAATAATAGCGGAAAAACGTCACTGACAGAATTGTTCCGCCGTCTATTGGCCGACGGTGCCCCAAAATTTCGGCTCGAAGATTTCTCACTAGGAATTCACGAACGCTTTTGGGAAGCGCGGGAGCTTACCCAACAAAACGTGGAAGAATCAGTGATTAGAGAGCTACTGCCTGCGATTTCTGTTGCAGTTGATATTCAATACTCAGCTGACGAGGACTTAGGAACTCTTTCCGACTTCATCATTGATCTCAATGATGCATGCACCACAGCAAAGGTAGTAGTCACTTATTCAGTTGCACCCGGAAAGATCAATAACCTTTTAGCCGATCTCGGCGACGACCGTAGAAGCTTTTTCCAGGAGCTTCGCGACCGTGTTCCCAAGCTTTATGAAGCTCGAATCGAAGTTCAAGACCCAAACGATCCGACAAATACTAAGATTTTAGAAAGCTCTAACTTACGGGCAGTTTTGCAGTTTGGATTTATTAATGCTCAACGTGCTTTAGATGACACCACAATTAAAGAAAAGGCAGTTTTAGGAAAGATATTCGAGCGTTTATTCAATTCTGCATCTACAAGTGGCGCGGGAGCTGAAGATCATGCACGAGTTGTATCACTTAAAGCAGCAGTGGAAGGAGTCGAGTCCGAAATTGACAAAAATTTTAACCATCAACTACGGGCATTAGCACCAACTTTCGAACTTTTCGGTTATCCAGGCCTTTCAGATCCGCACCTTATAACTGAAACGCAATTCGACGTACAGCAATTGTTGTCCAATCATACCACAGTGACCTACGCGGGGCCTATTCCTGAGGGTGTGAATTTGCCGGAATCCTACAATGGACTAGGTCCGAGAAATCTGATTTTCATTTTGCTAAAGCTTTTTGAACTCTTTAGAGAGTTTACTACTCGGCAGCCTCAGCCTGGAGTTCATCTCATCTTTATTGAGGAGCCGGAGGCCCATCTCCACCCGCAAATGCAATCAGCTTTTATTCGTCAGCTTAACAGAATCAGAGCGATGTTCGAAAATGTATACAATGACGGCAAAGCATGGCCAGTACAATTTGTGGTGACAACACATTCATCACACATTGCCAATGAGGCATCTTTTGACTCGATGCGGTATTTCCTTGCTAGGCCGCGTGAGGCTGGGTCCAATATTCTGATCACTCGTTCAAAGGATCTTCGCACTGGATTGAGTGAAATGGAGTCCGCGAACCGTGAGTTCCTCCACCAATATATGACTTTGACCCGGTGTGATTTACTATTCGCAGACGGTGCCGTCTTGGTCGAGGGGACGACAGAACGCCTCATTCTTCCGACTGCATTTCGAAAGTTTGACGAACAAAACGGTAGCAACCTCGGTGGAAAATACCTTTCGATAATGGAGGTTGGGGGAGCTTATTCTCACCTGTTCTACAAGCTTGTTGACTTTATAGATCTCAGAACTTTGATTATTACAGATCTAGATTCAGTCGATGCTAACAATAACAGGAAAAAATGTAAGGTTTCTCAAGGAACTCATTCCAGCAATGCATCAGTCAACAGTTGGTTTGACCCGGATGGTGGGAACCGTCCCATACTTCAAGATTTACAAGCCAAGACAATCGCTGAGAAGTCCATCGGATGCCGACGTATCGCATATCAGATTCCTCATATTGATGGAGGTGCATGCGGACGAAGCTTCGAAGACGCTTTCATTCTAGCCAATCCAGATAAATTTGGACTAACCGGACAGAATGCACAGGATTTGGAGACGCAAGCGTGGGAATTGGCACAGGATATTAAGAAGAGTGAGTTTGCTCTGAAGTTTGCAATCAACGAGATGGATTGGGCGATTCCACGCTATATCGACGATGGGCTTCGGTGGCTCGGACAGATTGATGATGCATCAGAAGGTGGTGTAATCCAACCTCAAAACGAGGAGCAAGCGGATGTATGAGGAATCGACATTAAATCCAGCTGAAGCTGCAGCACAACGAGCTCTCGATGAAGTATTTCGTTGTATTCGGGAGAAGAATAATTTTCGCCTTGAAGCGGGAGCTGGCGCTGGAAAAACCCATTCCCTTGTCAAAGCACTAAAACTGATAATCGCTGAAGACGGAGAAGAGTTTGTTCGACATAACCAACGAATTGCTTGTATTACTTATACTAATGTTGCGACGGACGAGGTTAAGAAACGCACAGACGGCCATCCGGCTGTCAAAGCATCAACGATACATTCATTCTGTTGGGAATTGTGTAAAAGTTTCCAAACTATGCTGCGAACAGAGGTTTTGAACATTCCAAGGTTGGCCGAGAAAATAAACGAGGCTGGCGAGATTGGAGTTAGGCGAGTCAATTATGAATTGGGACATCGACGTGTAACGGACACTGAGATACTTTTGGGCCATGAAGATGTCCTAACACTTACGGTGGCACTTATGGAAATGCCGAAGTTTCGTCGAATTTTTTATGCCAAGTTTCCTGTACTCTTCATTGATGAATATCAGGATACCGATAGTTCCTTCGCGAATAGCTTGATTCGAAATTTTATCGCAACACAAAGCGGGCCACTCATTGGACTTTTCGGTGATAGTTGGCAGAAGATCTATGCTACAGGTGCAGGCAGTATCGTTCATCGCAACCTACGGGCGATAGGAAAAGAGGCGAATTTCCGATCAGTCCCAGCGATTGTCAATGTACTAAATGGAATACGCCCTGATCTCCCCCAACAGGTAAGCAATCCAGATGCTCTAGGTTCGGCGAGAGTTTTTCATTCAAATGGATTTGCCGGAAATCGCCGAACTGGTGGGATTTGGGGAGATGATCTTCCCGCTGTTGATGTACACAAATACCTTGCAGCGCTTCGAGAGCAACTCACTAATGAAGGATGGGATTTTTCGCCCAATCAAACGAAGATATTGATGCTCACACACAATGTCCTTGCTGCAGAGCAAAACTACGGTCAGATTATAAATACATTTGAATACAGAGATACACTCATTAAGAAGGAAGATCCGCATATAGCGTTTTTGGCGGACATAGTAGAACCGGCATGTGCAGCATTCACTGCTGGAAAGTATGGTGAAATGTTTAATGTAATTGGGAAAAAAGTCGGGAGACTTTCGAATACAATTGAAAAACAAGAATGGGCGAGAGATATGCAACGCTTAATAGAGCTCCGGACGACCGGAACCATTGGAGATGTTATTGACTTACTAAAAGAAACCCGAAAGCCAAGGCTGCCTGATTCCGTAATTCGAACGGAGCACAAGTTAGCTACAGCTTCCGCCGATGAGATCGAGTCAAATAGGACTTTGAAACAGATTAATGACCTTCGATCACTCCCTTACACTGAGCTAATTGCTCTGGCTAATTTTATCAATGACCACACACCATTTGCAACAAAGCACGGAGTGAAAGGCGCTGAATTTGAGAACGTACTCGTCGTTCTTGGAAGGGGCTGGAATCAATACAACTGGAATCAATTTCTAGAGTGGTATCCTGATAAATTTCCGATTACGAACGAACCTAGTTACACAAGAAATCGCAATTTGTTTTATGTTGCATGTTCGCGTCCAAAGAAAAATCTTGCCTTGCTTTTTACTCAACGACTCTCTCCGACCGCGATAAACACATTGAATGAGTGGTTCGAATCTCAGAATGTTATAGCATTTGATCCAAAGTAGTAAGTCTATAATGCGTCAAAGTCTTTCTATTCTCACATCTTTCTTATAATGACCATCACCTCCCAAAAACAACTCGGCACAACCCTCTGGAGAATCGCCGATGACCTTCGTGGAGCTATGAACGCGGATGATTTCCGCGATTACATGCTTTCGTTCCTGTTCCTTCGATACCTGTCCGACAACTATGAGCTCGCGGCCAAGAAGGAACTGGGTCCTGACTACCCCAACCTGACCAACGGAGACCGCCAAGTTCCGTTGATGGTCTGGTATGCGAATAATCCGGCGGATGTCGAGGAGTTCGAGAAGCAGATGCGGCGCAAGGTGCATTATGTGGTCAAGCCCGAGCATCTTTGGAACAGCATCGCCAATCTCGCCCGCACGCAAGATCCGGATTTGCTCAATTCCCTCCAGAACGGATTCAAATACATCGAGAATGAGTCCTTCGAGAGCACATTCCAAGGCCTCTTCTCCGAAATCAACCTCGGCTCAGACAAGCTGGGTCGCACCTATTCGGACCGCAATGCCAAGCTCTGCACCATCATCACGAAGATCGCCGAAGGCTTGTCCGAATTCTCCACGGACATCGATGCCCTTGGCGATGCCTATGAATACCTGATCGGTCAATTTGCGGCGGGCTCTGGCAAAAAAGCCGGGGAATTCTACACGCCACAGCAGATTTCGGACATCCTTTCAGCGATTGTCACTCTCGACAGCCAGGAACCTGCCACCGGTAAGAAAGACCAGTTGGCCAGCGTGATGGACTTCGCCTGCGGTTCCGGCTCGCTCTTGCTCAACGTGCGCAAGCGGATGGGTCCGCACGGTATCGGCAAACTCTACGGGCAGGAAAAGAACATCACCACCTACAACTTGGCGCGCATGAACATGCTGCTGCACGGGATGAAGGACACCGAGTTCGAAATCTACCACGGCGATACCCTGACCAACGATTGGGACATCCTTCGCGAGCAGAATCCGGCCAAGAAACCGCAGTTCGATGCCATTGTCGCCAACCCGCCGTTCAGCTACCGCTGGGAGCCGAACGAGGCCATGGGCGATGATATCCGGTTCAAGAACCATGGATTGGCCCCTAAATCCGCCGCCGATTTCGCTTTCCTCTTGCACGGGTTCCATTACCTGAAGGAAGAGGGCGTCATGGCCATCATCCTTCCGCATGGCGTGTTGTTCCGGGGTGGCGCAGAAGAGCGAATCCGCACCAAACTGCTCAAAGACGGTCATATCGATACCGTCATTGGCTTACCAGCGAACCTGTTCTATTCCACCGGCATCCCTGTTAGCATCCTCATACTGAAAAAATGCAAGAAGCCGGACGATGTGCTGTTCATCAACGCCGCCGATCATTTCGAGAAAGGCAAACGGCAGAACCAGCTGAGTCCGGAGCACATCTCCAAGATCATCGACACCTACCAGTATCGCCGGGAAGAAGAGCGGTATTCTCGACGGGTTGGCATGGACGAGATCGCCAAGAACGAGTACAACCTGAATATCTCCCGCTACATCAGCACGGCGGTGGGTGAGGAAGAGATCGACCTGGACGCTGTGAACGCCGAGCTCGTCAAGATCGAAGCCGACATTCAATCAGCCAAAGCCAAGCACAATGCGTTTTTGAGGGAATTGGGGTTGAAGGAGTTGCCGTGAGTACCGATGCAGAAAAAATCCGGCATTTGAACGATCTGGTGCTCAATTCACCGGATTTTGATAGGCTGCAACAGATGGTTGGGCACTTCAACATCTTCCGGGTGCTTAGACTAGAGCATTACGAGATTCGCCATTCAAACATGTTGGCATGGCTTCTCGACCCTAAAGAATCGCACGGGTTGGACGACGTATTCCTCAGGCGTTGGCTGATGCGGGTCCTTCATGATTTCAATAATACTGACTTACAAACCATCCAAGTGATGAGTTGGGAAATTCGATCTGTTGAGGTACGGCGCGAATGGAAGAACATTGATGTACTCGTTGTTATCACTCTTGGCGATGGCGAAAAATGGGTTATCGCGTTGGAGAACAAAGTCGGGTTCAAGCAGGGAAAAGCCCAGCTCTCAAGATATCAGAAGAAAATCGATGACGAGTTTAACGATACCCACCGACGTCTGTTCATTTTCCTAACCCGGGATGGAGAGCAACCCGCCGAAGATGCGAAAGACTACCTCATGGCTGACTATGGACAAATCCATCGCGCACTGAAAGACAGCTTAGGCATCAAAAGCCCAGTACTAGGTTTCGAACCTAAAATCCTTATTGAAAACTATCGCCGTCTACTTGAGGAACAATTCATGGAAGATTCCGAAATCGCCAATTTGGCGCGAAAAATATACGCTCAACATAAAGAGGCGTTGGATTTGATAATCGAACATAAGCCGGACTGGATCCGGGATCTGTCTGACACGCTTAGCAAGGCGCTTAAAGAGATTGAGACCGAGTTGAGTTACTCGGTCATAGGTGTCAATAAATTCTACATACGACTGCTTCCTAAATCTTGGAACTCACCTTCAAATCATGGTCGTGGAGCTTGGGGCGGTGTAAATGCATCCGTTTTACTGGATGTCAACCTTGGTATAGATCGTGTGAAATTCACCATCGTTGCGGGTAATACCCCGGAGCCCTGGTCGCAAGAAATTTGGGAGAACCCAGCAAGGTTTGGGCTCAAGCAACACAATCGAGGAAAGAAACCAAGGAAATTTCTATCATTTCATATCCTTTACGACCACCGGATTAACCATCCTGAAAATCAATTGCTCGATGTAGAAGAAATTGTGAAAGATTTGATCCCAAAATTTGTCGAGTCTTACAATTCGGAAACTAATCAAAAAGTCATTCAAAATATTGCTGAATTCATAACTCAAATGCCGGATTGAATCACTTAGTTTTGCGAATCTAGAAAAGTCTCACACCCTTGTTTCCTCTGCCGATACGGCGCAAAATCAAGTAGGCAAAGGGTCTAGTTTCTTTGTGACATACTTCCAATATCCGGGGCCATCGCTTGACGAGTAATTCAACATACCCCCAGTAGTTGGTTCCCTTCTTCCGGCTTTCAATGAAAAAAACCCCGATACCGGCTGCCTGATACACTACTCTCTGGTGTAACCGATTATGGATGTTCAGATCTTGGGTGACGTAACAACAGGGTTCTCCCCGCATCCTATCGAATAACTCTTCATCAGACAACCCACGACCGAACACCGCCACGACGGATTTGACCGCCACCGGCGTATCAATTCCCAGCTTTTTCAACAGCGGTTCCTGCAGTTTCCCGAATCCTTCAGCGAAAACCGGGGGTAAGTTTTCGTCGAAGTAAATCGTCATGCGGCTTCGCAATAATCAATGGCATCCAAGACCTCCTTCTTTTCGAGCCCGAATAGCTCGGAAATGAACGTCTCTGACTCTCCTGCTCGGAAATACTGATAGATGGTCTCTGGGTAGATATTGCGACCATTGAGCACAGGATGTCCAAATTTGTACAACGGATCTACCACGACGACGCTTCCGCGTCCACGTGGCCATAAGCGTTTGGCAATCATCTCATTGTCGAAATCCAAATTCGTCAAAAAATCATTGACGTAGGTCAGATTGAACTGAATCGTGGCGTCGAGTGTCACTACATCGCCATTGTGGTTGAAGAATATCTGCTTCTTGTCTGTTTGAATCCTTTCCAAAACCTGCTTGTTGGCAAATGGATATGGAGTCTTGAATTGTTTAATAAGCACTTTTCGTGCATTCACAATCTTTTTAGGCATCACCCCTGCTTCAAGTAATCTGGAGACCATGGAAAACTCGACCAAGGTCTGGAAATCGACCGCTAGAGATCCATCAATTTCCCAAGAATAACCATCTGTCCCAGATTCCATCTGCGCGGAATTCCAGTACTGCGTTAACCATTTACGGACTTTCGCATAAGGCATCTGCAAGATATTTGAGATATCCCGCGTGGTATAGATACCCTTTCCAATTTCAGGCTGGTTGGACATAGACGAGGTTGGGGTCAAAAACGATGATGCGAATGAATGAAGTAAATATCCGCTTCGTCCGCGCCATTCACAAATTAAAGATGTCGACTATTTGTTGAACACAGCGCATAAAAAAAGGACGCGGTTTTTGCCCCACGCCCTTCTCCCTACCAATTACCAACTACCAACTACTAATTACCTACTTCAGGATTCAACCCCCGTCTCCTTAACAACGCATCCACCGTCGGGTCCTGCCCGCGGAAGTCGCGGTACTGCTGCATCGATTCACGGGTCCCGCCTTTGGATAGTACCGTGTTGCGCAAATGGGCGCCGTTGGCGCGGGTGAGTCCGCCGCGGGTCTGCATGTAGGCGAAAGCATCGGCCGCAAGGACTTCGCTCCAGATGTACGCGTAATAACTGGCCGAATAGCCGCCCGAGAACACGTGAGCGAAGAAGGCGCTCTTGTAGCGGGGCGGGATGTACGCCACATCCAATCCGTGTTTCAACAACGCGGCTTGTTCGAAGGCTTCCACATCCGTCGGAATGTTTTCCGGCGTGAGCATGTGCCATTCCATATCGAGCAGCGAAGCGGCAACGTATTCTTGAGTGTCAAACCCTTGGTTGAAGGAGTTCGCCGCGATCAACCGATCCAGCAGCTCTTTCGGCATCGCCGCATTGGTCTGATAGTGACGCGCGTAGTTGGCCAGCACTTCCGGATGGATCGCCCAATCTTCTTGGAAAGTGGAGGGGAACTCGACATAATCGCGCGAAACGGCGGTTCCGGAGAGCGACGGATACATCACTTTCGAGAACATTCCATGCACGCCGTGACCCATTTCATGAAACATGGTCGACACATGGTCGAAGCTGATGAGCGCCGGCTGTCCGGGAGCGGGTTTCGGGATGTTCATCACGTTCAACACCACCGGCAATTGGTTCTGCAGTTCGGATTGGGTCACGAAGCTGCTCATCCACGCGCCGCCGCGTTTCGATTCACGGGCGAAGTAATCAGCATAGAACAGGCCGATGGCGGTTCCGTCCTCATTGAAGACCTCATACACTTCCACATCCGGATGATACACGGGGATGTCGGTGCGTTTTTTGAAGCTGACCCCGAACAAGCGGTTCATGGTGTAGAACACGCCATCATTCAGCACGCGATTCAGTTCGAAATAGGGGCGGACTTCCGCATCGTCCAGATCATACAGCGCGGCGCGGACTTTCTCGGCGTAGTATTCCCAATCCCAGGCTTCGAGGGCGTGGGTTTGTCCTTCGCGGCGCATCATCTCACGGATCGCATCGGCTTCACGCTTCGAGTTCGCCAGTACAGGCGGAACCAGGTCATGCAGCATCTTCACCGCCGCTTCGGGAGTTTTCGCCATCTGTGGCTCCAAAGCAAATTCAGCCCAATTCGAGTAGCCCATCAACTGGGCGCGCTCGGCGCGAAGCTTGGCCATTTTCGTGATCAACGGACGGTTGTCGATGCCGCCGTTGCGACCCAAGCCGCGATACGCCGACGCTTCCCACACACGCTGACGCGTCGGGCGGTGGTTGAGCGACGTGAGGATCGGCTGACGCGTGGTATTCGTGATGCTGATCATGTACTTGCCGGCATGTCCGCGGTCGGTGGCCAGTTTGGCGGCGGCGGCGATTTGCGCCTGCGACAGTCCGTCGAGCTCGGCCAATGTTTCCACAAGCACGGCGCTTTGGCGGGTGATCGCCAACAGGTTGTTCGAAAACTGCGTGGTGAGGGTTGACATCTCGCTGTTGATTTCGCGGATGCGGGTTTTCTGCGCTTCGGTGAGCATGGCACCCGCGCGCACGAACCGGCGGTACACCGTCTTGAGCAGTTGCAACTGCTCCTCGTTCAAGCCGAGCTGGTCTTGCTTGTCGTGCAGCTCTCTCACCTTGGCGAACAGCGCCGGATTGAGCAGAATATTATCGGAATGCGCCGCGAAGAGGGGAGACATCTCCACCTGGATTGCCTGCAACTGCGGATTGGTGTCGGTTCCGGTCAGGTTGGAAAACACACGCTGGGCACGCGAAAGCATCACTCCGCTTCGCTCCATGGCCACGATGGTGTTCTCGAACGTGGGGATGTCTTTCTGCGTGGCGATGAGTTCGATTTCGCGCAGTTCTTGGGCCATGCCTTCGATGAAGGCCGGCTTGAAGTGCTCCACCTTGATCTTGGTGAAGTCGGGCGCCTCGTAAGGAAGTGTGCTGGGTTTGGAAAAGGGATTGTCGGAAATAAGCATGGTGGCCAAGACAATGGCGGTTAGCGGTAGATGGAAGGCGTTCATAGGGCAAGACTTAGGGTTCTTTTTCAATCAATTCAAAATAACGCTGAATGAGGCGTTGATACTCTTCGGTATATCGGGTGAAATTCGGGTCGTTGAGGATGTCGCGGATCCGGTCGCGCCGTTGTTGCGGCGTGAGTTCGGCGGGAGGGATTCCGCGGATCGGGTCTGCCGCCTTGCCTTTGCGCTCATCGTCTTCTTCACGCTCTTGGAAGGCTTTTTCGACTTGCAACATCCGTGAGAGGATGTTCTGCTGGCGCTGCACCATCACGCGGTCCACTGCTCCGCCTCGCAGGTCGTTGATGGCGTCTTCCATCTGCTGGTTGAGCTGCTCGAGCTCTTGCATGAGCGGGTCGCCGGGCTCCAAGCCGCCGTTTCTGCGCAATTCCTCGAGCTGTTTGCGGATTTCATTCTGCTGACGCGCCATCTGGTTCAGCCGCTCCATGCCGTCTTGCATGAGCCGGTCTCCGGCCATGTCGTTGAGCAGGTCCTGCAATTGCTGATTGAGCTGCTGCTGGTTTTTTCCCATCTGCTCCAAGCCTTCGCCCATGCCTTGTCCGCCGGAACCATCCCCATCACCGCTGCCCGGATCCTGAACCTGCTCGAGCAGATCGGCGAGCATGGATCCGATCTCGTTCATTCCGGCGAGCATGAAACGCTCTTCGGCCAAGGCCCGCGCCCGGTCGCGCTCGCTGAGTTCGCGAAGCGCCGATTGCGCGTTGCGCTGAACCATGAGTTTCTTATCGTTGATGCCGTTCGAAAACTGCGGAATCTGCTTGGACAGTTCGAAGAGCGAATCGGCGACCTGATTGAAAATCCGGTTGATCGTGAGCTGTCTGCGGGCGGCATCCACAAATCCGACGCTTCCCTGGGTCAGATTCGATGTGGTTCGCAGCAATTGCTCTTGCGATTCGGAGATGAGCAGCAACTGCTGCATGATGCCCAGCAAGGCCTGGGTGTTGAGCTTGACCTGCTCCTGACTCATGCTCGCACCCGCTTCCTTCACTTTGCTCTTCATCTTGTTGAATTGCTGCTGCAACTGTTCCTGCTGCTGCTTGAGCGTGGGTTGGCGCGGACTCTCTTTTCCGAGCTCCTCCAATTGCTTGTCCAGGGTTTCCTTGGCCTGATCGGCATCCTTTTTCAGCTCCTGCTCGAGTTGTTCCATCTTGGATTTCATCCGGCGCGGAGCATTTTCACCAAGCTGATCGATGCGCTCCTGCAAGCGTTCCAACTGGTCTTTGGCTTCCTGCTGACGCTGTTCGGTGGTCTCCGCATCCCCCGATTGCTGAAGGTCCTGCTGTATCTTTTCGAGCTGTTCGAGTTGCGCGGCCATCCGGTCCAATTCCGCTCGGGTCTTGAGTTGCTTGAACAACTCCATGGTTCGCTCGATCCGCTCCTTGAAACGCTGCTCATTGAATTCCAGATTCTCCATAGCCTGCCGGACTCGGTTTGGATCCATCTCTTGCAAGGCTTTTTGCAATTCCTCCATCGCCCGGGCCAATTCCGGATCGTTCAATTCGTTCGCCAGCTGCTCGAGCTGCTTATATAATTCCTGAGTCTCTTCGCTGAGGGCTTTGCTCTCCTGTCCGGATTCCCGCATCTGCTGCAATTCTTCCTGCAACTGCTTCATCTGTTCTTGCAGGGCTTCACGCTGCTGCTGCATCTGATCGGCGTTGCGCATCTGCTCCGCGCGGTTACGCGGATTGTCGATGAGATCTTTGCGCAGTTCTTCCAACTGGCGGCGATTCTCTTCCGCCTGTTTTTCGATGTCGTTGAGCAGTACCGATGCGCTCGATTCCCGCTCTTCCTCCGCGGCCAGCAACTCGCTGATCGAGGCGATCCGGAGGATGCGTACCTCGGATCTCGTGGTTTTGCGTCCGCTTACGGCATCGTTATCGGTCACTTCGACCACCACGGCCACTTCATCCATCGCCCGCAATCCCATGGCGGATAAATTCAGCTCAAAAGTCCCGATTCCCGATGAGGGATGTGGTCCGCGCAATGTGGTGACCACCGGCGCGGTGGCCGGCGTGAATTCACGCTTGAGCTGGGTGCTGATGCGGACCTGCGAGATTCCGTAATCGTCGCGCATGTCCCAGATCAGTTCCACAACCCGAGGCTCGGCGAGGGCGAGGTCGGCGCCCGGATCCAGCCATGCCACCGACGGCGGCAGATCTTCGATCAGTCGGATGGGGAAGGAGAACGGATTCCGGTTCGTCAATCCCGATTCATCCGTCATTTCAAACCAGATCGAATCGTTCTGTGTGATTCTGAATCCCGAAGTTTGCATCAGATTCACTTCCAAACCCGCCTCCGAACGCAGAATCAAGGATTTGAGAGGCACGTTCGAGGTATGCGTGAACGAGATTTCCGAGCCACGCAAGACGTCCAGCGCCGTGATGGGATAGGGGATGGAGGTGGCCGCCAAGCCCGAATAAGAGGGTGGTTTCACTGACACGATGAGTTCGGAAAAACGCGGCAGCAACGACACGTTCACGCGGTACGTTTCGGAGACAAATCCGTCCATTTCCACGAAATACTCGTGATCGGTGAAGAGCGGGTCGGTTTGGAACCGCCGCTGTGTTCCTTCTCCGGACATCGGATAGCGCCGGAATCCGGCTTCTTCGGGTGATTTCAGAGCAAGAACGACGGTTTCCGGCATCGATCCTTCAAAATCGACCACCACATCCATCGGAAGTCCTTGCTCGAGGATGTCGTTTCCGGGAAGCAGGGTGAAGGTGAACGGATTCGGAGACGTGAAGCGCTCCAGCGGGGAGAAAATCCGGCCGACCGACCCGCTGTCGTAGGCGTTGAAAAGAAAGACCAGGACCAGAAGATTCACCGCGGTGAATCCTGAAATGATCATTCCGGAGCGGTAAGGATGTTTTTTGTTGTATTCCTGAAGCTCGGCGCCGGCGGAGCCCGCTTCCAGCTCCGACATCAATTGAGCGATGGAAGCGTCTTGCAGCTTGGGCGAGGTCTCGTCACGTTTCAGGTGCAAATCCAGCGCGTATCGGATCGCCGGTTGTTCGAGGACCTGCGCGATCTGCGCGTACCCGGTTTCGAACGTCGAATTCGGAAGCCTTCGGCGCAGCTCGAGCCATGCGGCGATTCCCGCCGCGATGACCAAGATCCATCCCGCGATTTTCGCCGCAGGCGGCAGATAAGCCACGCTTTCGACAATGAAAAGTATCAGAAGAACTGCGATCGCCGCCGAAACCGCGCTGAAATTGCGCAAGGCGCTCAGCCGCGACTCGCGACGAGTCCAGGCACGGCGAACCGTCTGTTGAAGTCCTTCTATGGATATGAAATCGGACACGTGTTCCTATTCAACCTCATCCAATTTGAAAAATTGTCCCGCGGTGTATCCTTTTCCTTCCCGAACAATGGTGCTCACTTCCACATGCGCATCGTGCTCATAGAAGACGAACCAGCCTCCGTCCGCGGCGGGGGAAAGAATCGCTTCTTTCTCAGCCAGCGTGCGCAAAGGCTGCATGTCGTACCCCATCACCCAAGGCAACGGAACATGCGCGTGGGTAGGGAAGAGATCCGCCGCGAACAGCAACGTCTTTCCTTCCGCTTTGATCACGGGCAGTTGCATGCCCAGGGTGTGTCCGTGCACCCACAGCGTTTCAAGCCCGGGTTCGTAGACCTCGCCCTCTTCGATGAGCTGAAGCAGCGGCGAGTCGAACAGCGGCTGCACATTGTCTTTCAGGAACGAGGCTTTTTCGCGCGCGTTGGGAAACTGGGCGGTCTGAAGGTGGTCGGGCGTCACCCAATGCCGCGCTTGGGAAAAAATGAGCTCAGAGTCCGTGGTGCCGGGCTTATAGCGCGTAGCGCCTCCCGCGTGATCGAAATGCAGATGCGTGAAAATCACATCGGTGATGTCGTCGGGCGTGAGTCCCAATCCGGCCAGGCCGCTCAGCAAGTCGCCCTGACTGAAATCCAGATCGTAAATTCGCTGAAATTTCTCATCGCCTTTGTGTCCGGCTCCGGTATCCACCAAATAGACGCGGTTCGTGGCGGCAGAGCGGATCACCCAACTGCGCATTCCCATCGGAATACGGTTCAGTTCATCGGGTTGGATCCGGTTCGCCCATAAGGTTTTCGGAACCACGCCGAACATGGCGCCGCCGTCGAGGCGGAACAGGCCGGTCTGGATGGCATCGATCGTGAATGGTCCGAGGCGCAGCGACATGACCTACAGATGCTCGAGCATGCGCTCAAGAAACAGGCGGATCTCTTTGAGCTCGCGTTGGGTCGATACCGGCAATGCGGCCGGCTCTGCGGCGGCATCCGGCTTGCGGGTGATCACTTTCGCCGCTCCCGCCGTGGTGAACTTCTGATCTTTGAGCAATTCCTTGAGTTTGAGGATCACATCCAGATCCTGCTGGGTATAGACCCGCTTTCCGGCCCGGTTCTTGTCCGGACTCAATTCCTTGAAATGGGCCTCCCAATACCGCAAAATATGCGGCTTCACACCGGTCAGCCGGGTCACTTCACCAATCTGGTAGTAGAGCTTTTTCACGATTGTGGTATTTTCCGCAATATCCTAATAGAAAAGCCCATTTACAACCCTTGAGCACCGAACCCGCACCCGATCTGAGCATCGTGATTCCTCTGCTGAACGAGTACGAATCGCTCACGGAACTCTCCGCCCGCATCGACTCGGCGCTCGGATCGCGTTCGTACGAACTGATTTTCGTGGATGATGGCTCCACGGACACCTCCTGGGATGTGATCAGCGACTTGGCGGAAAAGGATCCACGTGTGAAAGGGATCCGTTTCCGCCGGAATTACGGAAAAAGCTTTGCGCTTCAGAAAGGCTTCGAGCGCGCGCGTGGAACCTACATCGCCACGATGGACGCCGACCTTCAAGACGATCCCAATGAACTTCCCGCGATGTTCGCCATGCTCGATAACGGGTACGACCTGGTGAGCGGATGGAAGCAGGTGCGCCACGATCCCATCAGCAAAACCATCCCCAGTAAATTCTTCAACGGGGTGACCTCGCAGATGTCCGGCATCGAGCTGCATGATTTCAACTGCGGACTCAAAGTCTACAAGCGTGAAGTGATCGAAAGCATCGAATTGTACGGCGAGATGCACCGGTATATCCCGCTGTTGGCCAAATGGCAAGGATTTTCGAAGATCGGCGAGAAAGTGGTGACCCATCACGCCCGCAAATACGGAAAGACCAAGTTCGGACTGTCGCGCTTCATGAACGGGTTTCTGGATCTCATCACACTCATGTTCATCCACAAATACATGAACAAGCCGATGCACTTTTTCGGAACGCTCGGGTTCATCTCTCTGAGTGTGGGTGGCGCGATTGTGGCCTATCTGGCCGTGATGAGAGTGTTTTTCAATGTGTATCTGTCGAACCGGCCTCTGCTTCTTTTCGGAATTTTGCTGTTGGTGATGGGAGTTCAGCTCTTCTCGATCGGATTTGTGGGCGAAATGCTTAACAACAGCGAGAAACGCGGACGAAAAGTGAACATCCGCGATGAGGTGGGCGCATGAGCCAGATCGCGTATGATCCGGTGAAGGACCGGTTCGCGGCGTTCATCACGAGATCGCGTCCCCTCCGACGCGTCTTCTATTTCCTTCTCGACCTCTTTTTCCTGCGCGGCTGGAATGTGAGGCGCCGTCTGCGCGCCGAACTCGCTTCACGTCCGAACGCCGTGATCCTCGATGCGGGCTGCGGATTCGGGCAATACGACCGGTTCCTGTTGGCCGGGTTTCCAGGCGTCACCATCCACGCCGTGGACGTGAAGCAAGATTATCTCGAGGCATGCAGACACTACTATGCGGCGGACATCGCCTCCGGCCGCATCACCTTCGCTGAGACCGATTTGACGAAGGACACCTTCGCCGCCACCTACGATCTCGTGCTCTGCGTGGATGTGCTCGAGCATATCGAAGAAGACGTGCTGGTGATGACGACTCTTCGCAAAGCCCTCAAGCCGGGCGGCGTCATGATCATGCATTCGCCCTCGCACCTGGCCGAAGACGACGCCGACGGAGATGAATTTTTTGTGGGCGAGCATGCGCGTCCGGGCTACAGCCATGAAGATCTGCACACCAAGCTGATGGCGGCCGGCTTCAGCGGCACCGACATCCGCTACACCTACGGCACGCTCGGACACTTCGCCTGGGAAGTGCTCATCAAATGGCCCATGCTTTGGCTCACGCGCTCCTTCGCCTTTGTGATCGTGCTTCCGTTCTGGTACGCGATCACGCTGTTTCCGGGCTTGGCGCTGATGGCGGTGGATCTTCGTGCGGAAAACGAGAGTGGGACGGGGATCTTGGGAGTGGGGAAAATGTAATTGGTATTTGGTAGTTGGTAATTGGTACCTCTTTACCAAATACCAACTACTAATTACCGAATACGAAATAAGAACTTGCAAAATCCTCCCCCTTCACCGTACCTTTACCGTTCTAACGAATCCAACACGGGTTGGGTCATCGGGGCGTAGCGCAGCCCGGTAGCGCATCTGTTTTGGGAACAGAGGGTCGCAGGTTCAAATCCTGTCGCCCCGACGATGACGGGGTTGCGAAGCATGTAAAAGTGCCCGTAGCTCAATTGGATAGAGCAGCTGCCTTCTAAGCAGCAGGTTACAGGTTCGATCCCTGTCGGGCATACGTATGGCGACATGGCCGAGTGGCTAGGCAGAGGTCTGCAAAACCTCGTACAGCGGTTCGAATCCGCTTGTCGCCTCACGGCAGAGTACTTTTTTGTTCTTTTGACTTACTGAAGGCCGCGTTCGTCTAGGGGCCTAGGACGCCTCCCTTTCACGGAGGTAGCACGGGTTCGAATCCCGTACGCGGTACAAACATGTGGAGCCTGTAGCTCAGTAGGTTAGAGCGCCAGGTTGTGGCCCTGGAGGCCGTGGGTTCAAGCCCCATCAGGCTCCCTCTCCGCCGCGTTCGTCTAGGGGCCTAGGACGCCTCCCTTTCACGGAGGTAGCACGGGTTCGAATCCCGTACGCGGTACCAAATCAGAGACAAGGGTTAAGAGACAAGAGACAAGGAAGAAAAGGGCTTGTCTCTTGTCTCTCTAACCTACTCCGGCGACACCCAAGAGCTGCGCGGCGAAAGAGTCCCAGCCCAAGCCCGCCTTCAATCGATGCATCTCCGCCCGCATCGAGGCTGAATCCCCGGTTTCCAAATGGTTTTTGATGACCCGCGCCAGATCGATCGGATCTTCGTTGCGATGGATTCTTCCGTTCACGCCGTCGGTCACGTGGTCGGTGAGTCCCGGAAGATCGCTGCAAATCACCGGTAAGCTGAAATTCACCGCATTGCTCAATATCCCGCTCTGACTCGCGCTCCGGTACGGCAGCATCATCACATCGCTCAAGGCCAGCACTTCGGCCGCTTCGTGCTGACTCACATACTTGTCGATGATTTCATAATAGGGGAGATGGTCGGGACGGATGCGGCTGATGAACGGCGCTTTGTCCATATAGAACTCACCTACGATCAGCGGACGGATGTTCAAGGCTTTCAGATCGAGGAGGTTCAACGCGTCGATGAGCACATCCAGGCCTTTGTAATGGCGGATGAATCCGAAAAACAGCAGCACCTTGTCATGATCGGCGAATCCGTGCTTGCGACGCAGCTCAGGGATCGGATTCTCGGGCAGGGGCTGCTCGTACACGGGATGGAACAGCCGCGCCGGCGATGCGCCTCTCATCCAATCGCGGTATTCGCCCTCGGTTTGGGAGGAGAGCACCACCGGATAGTCGGTAAGCGACATCAATCGCTTGAACAAGGGCTTCTGCAAAGGGAAATACTCGTGCGCGTGCACGTTGTGCAACACACCGATTACTTCCAAACCGGGTCGGCGGTCTTTCATGGCCGAAATCACGCCCGACATCGACGGCGCGAAGAACGGATGCCAATACGAATAGATGAGTATCTGCGGACGCGCTTTCAGAATCCGCAATCCCGCCCCGCGCCAGTTGAAGGGCTGATACGAATGGAGAACGGGCGTGGCGTACGCCTCTTCTCCGGCTTCAGTCTGACTGGTTCCCGGAAACAGGATCGGCGGATATAAGTGCGAGTAGTTGAACGCGCGCGTGGTATGGCGCTGCCTCAACGCCTCGTAAAGGTGATGGCTGAAACGGGATATCCCGCCTCGGAAGGGTGGAAAAACGCTGAAAAAGGAAATCACGCTACAAGATAGCGCATTGATCGGGAAAATGGGTAAGAGGGTAAGGGGAAATCAGAAAGGGATGATCTGTTGAAGAGTTAAAATGATGAAGGGGGCCGATTTTGAAAAAAAAGAGCCGTTCGGCATCTGTGCATAAAAATAAAGTTGAAAAGCACTGTAACATTTGGACCATGTTGTGATTATTGTAGTAGGTGGCCAAGTTGGTCATTTTAAAAATTCAAAAACCCTCAACCGATATATCATGAATAACACATTAATAACCCGTTTCGCTCAATTTTGGGCAATTTTATTTCTTGGGTTTGTCATTACATCCTGTCAACTCGTGACCGATGGGGATGCAGTGAATGAAAAAATGGCTTTAGAAACGGAGAAACCACCTTTTTTGATAACTTCAGTTACAGATCAAAGAGTGATTCAACTCGTCCATCGATATCAAAAGGAGAATCCGCAACAATGGGGTATGAATGACGGAACAAGATTGAAATCGATCGAATTCGATTTAGCATCATTAGAATATGTGGTTTTAGATGGACAAACGCGGGGTGCTGTATTTGCAAAACCAAAGATTGATTTGTCAGAGTCTAAAACTCAATACGCCCTAGGTTTCTTTATTGATGATTACAGTGTCTCCGGATCAATTCTTGCCAAGACTGAGAAAACTAATGCTGGGATAATTATCATTTCATACTATCATAATAATGGAAGTTTGATACAGGAAGTAACAATCGACCCGCTAAAGGAAGCCATTCAATTCAAATATTCAAATAAACAAAAGGGTTCTGTCTCTAGTACTGATTGTTCCGGTGGGGTTTTAGATTGTATGAATACCATGTATTACCGTTTGGGCGTGGGCTCTTTATCATGGTGGCTAGGTACTGCCATATTCGCCCCTGGTTGGGCATTGGGTACCATTGCGGGGTGCACGTATGTTGGTTGCATTCAATAAGAGGATCTTGGCCATATGAAAACCTTCAAAGTGTATCTGTTTGCAATCATTGGGCCCTTATTGGCCATCTTCCTGCTATATAAGCATGATATCTTCCAGCATGTTGCCATACCCATCATAGTGTACGCATTCATATATAGACCCTATATCGACAGTCTTCGATTGTATCATTTGGGGGTTATCAAGCACGAAAACCATAAAAAATGGTTCATTCCGTTTGGCAAGGCTTGGTGGTATGGAGTCACTCATTTTCGTGAACTGATTTACGGTAGAGGTTGATGATGATGTGAATCAATGACTCATTTGGCATGGCGTGTCAACTCAGCACCATGCCATTAAGATTACGATGAACACTATATCGACTCACGACTCACCACTTACCGTTTCCTTGGCTTCCTTCCAATCGAAACTCAACCCATCTTTCTCCTCATTCAGCTGGATGAGGATCGTCGCACCTTCTTTGTGCGTGGCGCCGAGGAGCTCTTCGGCCAGCGGATCTTCCACATATTTCTGAATGGCGCGGCGCAACGGACGCGCCCCGAACTTCGGATCGTAGCCTTTTTCGACCAGGAAATCACGCGCGTCATCGGTCAGTGAGATCTCATACCCGAGGTCGCGGATCCGCTTGAACAGGTAATCGGCCATGTTCTCGATGATCTTGTGGATGTCTCCTTTTTCAAGCGGTTTGAACACGATCACATCGTCGATCCGGTTCAGGAATTCCGGATTGAAGACTTTGCGCAAGGCTTCCTGGATCACGGTTTTCATCTTGCCGTAGTCGAACACCTGGTCGCCCGGTGCGAAACCGATGCCGTTGCCCATGTTGCGGATGTCGCGCGAGCCAATGTTCGAGGTCATGATGATCACCGTGTTGCGGAAATCGACTTTGCGTCCGAGGCTGTCGGTCAGAATGCCGTCATCCAGCACTTGCAACATCAGGTTGAACACGTCGGGATGCGCTTTCTCGATCTCATCCAATAAAACAACACTGTAAGGTTTGCGACGGACTTTCTCCGTCAGGATGCCGCCCTCTTCGTAGCCCACATACCCCGGAGGCGCACCCACGAGGCGAGAGACGCTAAATTTCTCCATGTATTCTGACATGTCGATGCGGATGAGCGCATCTTCTGTGTCGAACAGGTATTTGGCCAGGACTTTCGCCAGCTCGGTTTTTCCGACACCGGTAGGACCCAGGAAAATGAACGAGCCGATGGGTCGGGCCGGGTCTTTGAGTCCGGCGCGGGTGCGCTGGATGGCCTTGGCCAATTTGAGGATGGCTTCTTCCTGACCGATCACCTTCCCGGCCAGCTCGTCTTTCATCTTCAGAAGCTTGAGGCCTTCGCTTTGGGCGATCTTGTTCACCGGGATGCCGGTCATCATGGCCACCACTCGGGCCACATCGTCTTCGGTCACATCATACACCAGATCTTCGGCGCTTTTTTCCCATTCATTCTGCGCGTTTTCGAGGTCTTCCATCAGGCGCTTCTCTTTGTCGCGCAAGCGGGCGGCGTCTTCGAAACGCTGTTTCTTGACCATCGAGTTTTTTTCCTGACTCGTCTTCTCGATGTCGTCTTCCAACTGAAGCAGGCTTTGCGGAACGGTGATGTTGCTCAGATGCACGCGGGCACCGGCTTCATCCAAGGCGTCGATGGCTTTGTCCGGAAGGAAACGGTCCGTGATGTAGCGGTCGGTGAGTTTCACGCAGGCCGTGATCGCCTCATCGGTATACTGAACGCTGTGATGCTTCTCGTACTTGCCTTTGATTTTGGTCAGGATTTCGAGGGTTTCTTCGGGGGAGGTGGCATCGACCATGATTTTCTGGAAACGGCGTTCCAGAGCCCCATCCTTCTCGATGTATTGGCGGTATTCGTTCAATGTGGTGGCGCCGATGGCTTGCACATCACCCCGCGCGAGAGCGGGTTTGAGCATGTTCGAGGCGTCGAGCGAGCCGCTGGCTCCGCCGGCACCGACAATGGTGTGAAGCTCATCGATGAACAGAATCACATTCGGCGTTTTTTCGAGCTCGTTCATCACGGCTTTCATGCGCTCTTCGAATTGTCCGCGGTATTTCGTGCCGGCCACGAGCGCCGCCAGATCCAAGGCCACCACGCGCTTGTCGAACAGGATACGGCTCACCTTGCGCTTGACGATACGCAGGGCCAGGCCTTCGGCGATGGCCGTTTTGCCCACGCCGGGCTCACCGATCAGCACCGGATTGTTCTTCTTGCGGCGGCTCAGCACCTGGGCCACGCGTTCGATTTCCTTTTCACGACCCACGATCGGATCGAGTTTGCCTTCCTCGGCCAGTTTGGTCAGGTCGCGGCCGAAATTGTCAAGGACAGGGGTTTTGGTCTTTTCCATCTTGCGTTCTCGTGCGGTTGCGGATGCGGATGCGGATGCGGATGCGGGTTTTGCGGCGGCTGCGCTCGGTTCGGTCGGCAGTTCCGGAGCTTCGGGCTGTTCTTCCTCGCGTGCCGGACGCCCAGATAAGATCATGTCGAGTTCCTCGCGGACCAGATCATACGTCACCGCGAATTGCTGAAGAATCTGCGCGGCGATGTTCTCATCATCCCGGAGCAACGACAGCAGCAGATGCTCCGTTCCGATGGTGTCGCTCTTATAGAGTTTGGCTTCCAGATACGTGATGCGAAGCACTTTCTCGGCCTGTTTGGTGAGCGGGATGTTGCCCACCGTCACCGTGCCGCCAGTTCCGCGCACCGTGTCCTCAATGCTCTTTTTAAGCTTCTGGAGATCGCATTTCAGATTCTTGAGGATGCGGACCGCGATGCCATCTCCCAGGCGGATGATACCCAGTATGAGATGCTCCGTGCCGATGTAATCGTGTCCGAGGCGCAGAGCCTCTTCCCGGCTGAATTGAATGACATCCCGAACGCGATTTGAAAAATTCCCTTCCATGATGGTAGTAGTCCGTGTTTTGACCTCAAAGTAGCAGTTGTGGATGGAAATCGGAAATCGGAAATCGGAAAACGGGAATCAGGAATCGGGAATCGGGAAGATGAAATGCTTGCCCTGAGCGCAGCGAAGGGTTGAAGGTTGAAGTTTGAATGTTGAAGAAGAATAAGTGCGCTTTTGAGATGTATATTAAGGGAACATCTATTAGGCGAGGCACTTATGAAGTTGAAGAAACAGGTTTGGGTTGCGATGGGCGTCATCATTGGCCATGTATCGCCCATTTTGCCAACAGCGGCGGCGCAATACGACGGATCATTTGACGGGATTTACTTTCATCGCACCTTCAGTCCGAAATCGGAAGCCTTAGGTAGGAGCGGGGTAGCGGTGCTGGATAATGCCTTTTCGCTTCAGACCAATTCATCGTTGGTCGGACACATGAGTGGATATTCACTGTCTTACTCCTACTCGAGTCCATTTTATGGTGCGGAAGACGTACCATTCCAATTCTTTGGATTGACGGCCGATGTGGGTCCGAAACTGGCGATTGGACTCAGTGAGGCCAAATTGCGGTGGAACGATTCTGAATTTTTTCGCATCCGGACCCTCTCACTGATTGCAAGTCCAATTTCTTCAACGTCCATCTCTGTGGATGCCCGCAATTTTACATGGAAAGAGGTTATTCCATTAGGTGTGGGGGTACAGTCTTTTGAAGCGGATCAATGGTACCTGAACTTGAATGCGTCCTATTCCGGATCCTATCCCATTCCATTCGGTCATGGAGCCAGACTTGTGGGTGGAGTTCGTGTGGAGAATGTGTTCAAGAATACATTGAGCATCCCCAATGCGGAAATTGAGTTGCCTCAAGTCGCCACGGTTGGATTCTCAAATACGGTGACCCTGTTCAACCGTCCCGATCCTGCCTGGGCGAACTATGTGGATCTCGGAGTGATCGCCGAATACAGTGATGTCCTGAATAGTGACTACAATACCAGGTTATCTGCCGGGACTGAACTGGATCTGAGTGGCTACTTCAAAGCGAGAATCGGGTATCTGTATCACACGAACAACGATTTGGGTTTTCCTGCTCTGAATAAAGACGAGATCAGGGAAGTGACTTATGGGTTCGGCGCGATGCTTCCCATATCTCAATTGGCAGGAATCTCCCGCGATATCCGTCTCGAGATCGATTATGCGCGGATGCAGCAGCCGCTGGGTACGTATAGGAATTTCCTTAACATCGGTGACTTCACGATGCTGAGTGCGTCGTTGAGGGTTCAATTATGATTGCAACGGGAATCAGGAATCGGGGGATCGGGAATCGGTAATCAGGAATCGAAGAATGAAATCATTAAACGTCGCCTTTGCATTACTTACTTGTGCGATGATCGCGGGTTGTTACACCTCAGGAGGTGAAGACCCCGGACCCTTCGCGAGGTATGCTGGTACGATTATCGAACCCACGTCCATCCATTCGACGGATACAGTCAAGATCAGAATCATTCTGACCCATATGAGTCAACGTGACATCGAATACAGTTGGGCGTTTAGGGATTGGTCTAAGTTATCCGACGATACAACCAGGATCGGCAAGATTCTCAACGGGAAAGGGGCGTCAAGAATATTGCCACGTGGCAATTATACCATGACCGATTCGGCTACAGTATACTGGGTGCCAGGGGAATTCACCGGGAGAGTTCTCGTTCAATTCAACGCATGGCCTAAATCGGGAACTTATGAACCCATCAGTCGAGCATTCACATTTGTGGTCCAAGATTCAGTCGCTTCGCCTTAGATTTATTTCTATCAGGATGTGTATATTTCGTTCATATCATACACATAATCCCATTCCACGATGCGTACCAATATTGTAATCGACGATGTCTTAATGGAAGAGGCGCTGACCTATGGCGGTTTCAAGACAAAAAAAGAAGCGGTGGAAGCCGGTCTGGATTTGATTGTCCGCCGAGCGAAGCAAGAGCAGATCCGCCAATTGAAAGGCAAGCTTCACTGGGAAGGCGATTTGGACGACATGCGCACCAATAAATCATGATCCTGGTTGATTCAAGCGTATGGATCGGTTATTTCAATGGAGCGGACACCTGGCAAACCCGTTGGCTTGATCATGCCCTACAAAATGACGTGGTCATTTTAGGAGACCTGATCTTGGCCGAAGTGCTTCAAGGCTTCAGGTCTGATACCGAGTATCTCCGTGCCGAGCAGATGTTGTTAGGGCTGCATGTGGTGGAGTTGGGGGGATCGGGAAGGGCTGTCAGCGCAGCACGTCGTTACCGATCCCTGCGAAAAAAGGGATGCACCATTCGAAAGACCGTCGATCTGTTCATCGCCGAGTGGTGCCTCGAAAACGACGTTCCGTTATTGCACCACGATTCGGATTTCGATGCCATCGCAGGGCATGAGCCGATGTTCAGGGTAATCAGGAATCTGTGATCAGGAATCGGAAATCGGTATCGACCCCCACAACCAACCACAAACAACCTAAACCAACGAAGTTCCCGTCATCTCTTCGGGCTTCTCCAACCCCATCAACGCCAACAACGTCGGGGCCACATCGGCTAAAATGCCGGATTTCGGCGGAGTTTTCTCTCCCTGACGAATGACCAGCACCGGAACTGGCGCCAAGGTATGCGCGGTATGCGGCGATCCATCCGGATTGATCATGCAGTCGGAATTTCCATGATCGGCGATGACGACAATCTCATAGCCTTGTTTCTGCGCGACGGGAATGAGCCTCGACATGCAGAGATCGATCGCTTCAACGGCTTTCGCGGCGGCTGGAAGCGAGCCGGTATGCCCGACCATGTCCGGATTCGCGTAATTCAGAATCACCAGATCGTAGGGCTTCGATTCGATGGCCGCGATGAGCTTGTCGGTCACTTCGAACGCGCTCATTTCAGGCTGAAGGTCGTAGGTGGCCACTTTCGGACTCGGCACCAAGATCCGGTCCTCGCCTGGGTTCGGCTCTTCCACGCCTCCGTTGAAGAAAAAGGACACGTGCGGGTATTTCTCGGTCTCGGCGATGCGCAATTGCGTCTTTCCATGCGAGGCCACCCATTCGCCGAGGGTGTTTTTGAGGGAGGTCGGCTCGAACACGACGTTCGCGAACTCGAAGGTGACGTCGTACTGCGTGAAGCAATAATATGAGAGGTGCAGCGGACGCGTTTCGAAGCCTGTGAAGGTCGGACTGTTCAGCGCGACAGAGATTTCACGGGCGCGGTCGCCACGGAAATTGAAAAACAAAACAACATCGTTTTCGCGGATGCGGGTATCGGCGCCATCCTGTCCGACGATGGTGGGATTGATGAACTCATCCGTCACCCCATCGGCATAACTGTTCGTGAAGGCGTCTTTGGCGTGGGTGACCACAGATCCGACCCCATCCACCATCAGCCTGTAGGCTTTTTCGACGCGTTCCCAGCGGTTGTCGCGATCCATGGCGTAATAACGGCCGATCACAGAGACCAATCGTCCTACGCCGATTTGCGCGGCTTTGGCTTCGAATTGCTCGCAATACCGTTGTCCGCCATCGGGAGCGGTGTCGCGTCCGTCGGCGAAGGCATGCACATAGACGTTGTCGAGTCCGTTGCGCTGGCACAGATCCAGCAACGAATACAGATGCTCGTTCTGGCTGTGAACGCCGCCGTCGGAAAACAGGCCCATCAGATGGATGCGGCCTTGCGCTTTGGCTTTGGAGACGGCATCCAACAAGACCGGATGCGTGAAGAACGTGCCTTCGCGGATGTCTTTGTTGATGCGGGAGAGTTCTTGCCAGACGATGCGGCCGGAACCGATGTTGAGGTGACCCACTTCAGAGTTGCCGAATTGTCCTTCGGGCAGGCCGACAGCTTCGCCTCCTGCGATCAGATGCGAGGAGGGGTGTTCGGCGAAGAGGGAGTCGATGAATGGCTTTTTAGCCCTGTCGATGGCACTGACCGCGGGATTTTCCGCGATGCCGTACCCGTCTAAGATGACCAACAGGGCTTTGCCCATTCGTGTGCGAATTACGCGAGTTTAGCGACGTAGCGAACAAGGAGGGACTTTTTATGTCCGGCGTTGTTCTTGTGGATGATGTTCTTGGTGGCCATGCGGTCGAGGTAGGCGATCGCTTTGGTCAACGCGGCTTCACCGTCGGCTTTGGTGGTGGCTTTGAGAACATTTTTCACTAGGGTACGCATGTTGGAACGCAGCGCGCGGTTATGAAGGCGGCGCTTGGCGTCTTGGCGTACACGTTTTACAGAAGAGATATGCTGTGGCATGTGGGTTCGATACGGTTTGATAGAGACCCCAAAAATATCACCAAACATTGGGGAATACAAGAAATGTTTGTAATTTGCTGAACTCTGCTCTGAAATCATGATTGTAGTTATCGACGGGCCCGCGGGAGCGGGCAAAAGTTCCACCGCGAAAGAAGTTGCCAAACGCAGCGCGTTTCGGTACCTCGATTCGGGTGCCTTCTACCGGGCGATGACGGTCGTGTACAGGCAGTTGGGAGAAGATCTCCCGGCGTTCTTTGACCGCCTGAATTCGATCAGGCTTACGGCCCAGTACCAGGGCGATGCGTTCCAGGTGTTCGTGGATGGTTCGGATGTGACCGACCAGCTGCGTCTGCCCGAAACCGCCGCCAAGGTGAGTGTGGTGGCCGCTTTGCCCGAGGCCCGTGCCGTCGCGAATGCGGCGATGCGGGAGTTCGTCTCCACCGGTGATTTCATCGGCGAGGGGCGCGACCTCGGAACGGCGGTATTTCCGCAAGCCGAGCTGAAAATCTACCTCACGGCCGATCTCGCCGCACGCGCCACACGGCGCCTGGCCGAGTTGGAAGCCATGGGGCAGGCTCCGGAACCGGAAGATGTGCGCGGCAACCTGGCCCATCGGGACACTCTCGACGCCAACCGCGCGGCGGATCCGCTCCGCAAGGCCGACGACGCTCTCGAACTCGATACCACTTTCCTCACCTTCGAGGATCAGGTGGCCGCGGTTCTGGCTCTGATCGAATCCATCAAACAAAGGAAACAACCCATAACCTTATCCCATCCCGGTGGCGATATTCACCCGACGGATGTGGCAACACACAACATAATGTCTGAAGACCCAAACGTAGAAAACGTCGAGAACGTGGAAGAAGTGGCCCCTGCCGTTGAGCCCGTGATCGATACCGCTGCCGCAGAAGCCGCAGCCGAAGAAGAAGCATTCGCAGAAATCAAGGCCGCCAAAGCCGCTGAAGCTCCTGCCAAAGTCGAAAAAGCAGCTCCTGCCGTAACCACCAGTTTCGATGGCGCCATCGCTGGAAAAGTGTACACCCTGGCTGAGTTGAACGAGTCTTCCGAAGACTATACCGAGTCGGAGTATCAGGACCTGGTGAAAATGTATGAAGGCACCCTGAGCTCGATCTCCGAGAAAGAAATTATCAAAGGTCGCGTCGTCTCCAAAGATGAGAAGTACGTGATCGTCGACATCGGCTTCAAATCCGAGGGTATCGTTCCGTTGAACGAGTTCCGCAATCCGGAAACCGTGAAGCCTGGCGACGAAGTGGAAGTGTATCTCGACCGCGTGGAAGACCGTGATGGTCAGCTCGTTCTGAGTCGCCGCAAAGCCGACACCTTGCGTGTATGGCAGAATATTGAAAACGCCCACAACCTGGGCACCGTGGTCGAAGGCTTCATCAAGCGCCGCATCAAAGGCGGCATGGTGGTCGACGTCTTCGGCATCGACGCCTTCTTGCCTGGATCGCAGATCGATGTGCGTCCGGTCCGTGATTTCGACGCCTATGTCGGAAAAACGATGGAATTCCGCATCGTGAAATTGAACACCACCAGCGAAAACGTGGTCGTATCGCACCGTGCCCTGATCGAAACCGATCTGGAATCGCAACGCGAAGAGATTCTGGCCACGATGGAAGCCGGTCAGGTTCTCGAAGGCCAGGTCAAGAACATCACCGATTTCGGTGTGTTCATCGATTTGGGCGGTGTGGACGGCTTGCTTCACATCACCGACCTCTCCTGGGGCCGCGTGGAGCATCCATCCGAAATCATCCGTCTCGACCAACGCCTCAACGTGGTGGTTCTCGAGTTCGACCAAGACCGCAAGCGCATTTCGCTCGGTCTGAAGCAGCTTGAGCCGCATCCATGGGACGAAATCGACCGCAAATATCCTGAAGGCTCACGCGTGCAGGGTAAAGTGGTGTCTATTGCCGATTACGGCGCGTTCATCGAGTTGGAAAAAGGCGTCGAAGGCCTCATCCACATCAGCGAAATGTCCTGGACCCAGCACATCAAGCATCCAAGCCAATTGGTCGAGAAAGGCCAAGTCATCGAGTGCGTGGTGCTGAACATCAACAAGACCGACAAGAAAGTCTCGTTGGGCGTGAAGCAGCTTGAAAACGATCCGTGGAAAGACATCGCCGCCCGTTACCCATCCGGTTCCAAGCACAAGGGAGTGGTCCGTAACCTGACCAACTTCGGCGTGTTCATCGAACTCGAGCCGGGCATCGACGGTTTGGTGCACATTTCCGACCTGAGCTGGACCGACAAAGTGGCGCATCCGAACGAAGTGGTGGCCAAGGGCGACGAGCTCGAAGTGGTCATTCTTTCGATCGACTACGAAAACCGTCGTATCTCCCTCGGACACAAGCAAACCCTTTCCAACCCATGGGAAACCTACTCTGTGGAGTACGCCCCTGGAACCAAGCTGGAAAACGGAGTTGTGGCCAAGGCGACCGAAAAAGGCGTGTTCATCAAGTTGCCGCTCGGCGCTGAAGCGTTCTTGCCAGCCAAAGAAGCCCTCTACGGCGATGCCGTGGTAGCCAACTACAAAGACGGTCAGGTGGTGAATGTGACGGTCATCGAATTCGATGAGACGAACAAATCCATCCTCGTCAGCGAGAAAGCGTACCAGGAAGGCGACGACCGCAAGGTGAAGAAAGCCAAAACCAAGAAAGCGGATCCGGCTGAAGGCGCTCCGACCCTTGGTGAGATGTCTGGCCTGGCCAACCTGAAAGAGAAACTTCTCGAGCAGGAAAAAAACGCCAAAGGCTGATCGATCACTGAAAACGTGTATCATACAAAGGAGGAATGCTTGCATTCCTCCTTTTGTTTTATAGGGACCATGGATACTGTCGCACAAACCTACGAGAAGTTGGCATCGAAACTTTCACGGATCGTTCCGGATGCGGAACTGCGGGTGAAAGCCGAGATCGCCTATGAGATCAACCGCCTCAAGAAAGAGAAGAACGCCATCATTCTCGGGCATAACTACATGGAGCCGGCCTTGTACCACTCCATTCCCGATTACGTGGGCGACTCGCTCGGCTTGAGCCGAATCGCGGCGAAATCCACCGCCGATCGCATCATTTTCTGCGGCGTGCGCTTCATGGCCGAAACCGCCAAGATCCTGAATCCATCCCGCATGGTTCTTCTTCCGGCGAAAGTGGCCGGATGCTCGCTCGCCTCGAGCATCACCGCCGAAGATGTGCGCAAGCTCAAGGCGAAGTACCCGGGCGTTCCTGTGGTCACCTACATCAACACGTACGCGGATGTGAAAGCAGAGACGGATGTGTGTTGCACGTCGGCGAATGCGGCCCATATCGTGCGTCAGTTGAAAAGCGATGTGGTGATCTGTCTGCCGGATGAATTTTTAGCCAAGAATGTGGCCCGCGAGACCGGAAAGAAAGTGATTTTTCCGAGTGAGGCGGCCCATAACGAATTTCATGAGGCGATGATCGTGTGGAACGGGCGTTGCGAAGTGCATGAGCAGTTCACCGTGCAAGACATCGTGAACGCGCGCGCGCAGTTTCCGGATACCGTGGTGATCGCGCATCCAGAATGTCCACCGGAAGTGGTGGAAGCCTCCGATTACAGCGGCTCGACCACAGCCATGGTCGATTTTGTGGCGAAGTCGGAAGGAAGCCGGTTCTTGTTGCTCACCGAATGCAGCATGAGCGATAACATCGCGGCGGAAAACCCCGAGAAGGAATTTCTGGGATTGTGCAGCGTGAGATGCCCGCATATGAATGAGATCACGCTGGAAGATACCTTGGAGTGTTTGCGGACCGACCGGTATCAGATCGAGTTGGATGAGGACATCCGCATCCGAGCCAAGCGTTCGCTTGACCGGATGCTGGAAATGAGCCTCTGAAGACTATTTGTCGCGGTAGAAGAAGATCTTGCCGTTGACAGTGTCTTTGCCGCTGCGGATTTTGTAACCCACTTCGCGGTTCCAAGTGTACACCACGTTGCGCATGGAGTTGAGCTCTTTGTCGCCGGAGTAGGTCACTTCGATGGCATCACCACCTGGAGTTAGCTGGGAGAGCGCGTCCAAGAGAGGTTTGAATTTGGATGAGCTTTTTTTCGTGACCTTGATATCGGCACGTTTTACAAAACGAACTTTCATGGATTTATTTTAAGTTTAGATTGAGAGTTTTCTTGATTTCGAAATCTGTTCTTAAAGATATCATAAAAATCGTAAGAGAATCAAGGAACTTGTACAGACGACAATATGCGTTCGATCACATCTTCCGAAGAGACATTTTCCGCTTCCGCTTCGTAGGTGAGTATGAGCCTGTGACGAAGAACATCCATCGCCATCGCACGCACATCTTCAGGAGTGACATAGGCACGATGTTGTAAAAACGCATGTCCGCGTGATGCCAGATTCAGGTTGATCGATGCGCGGGGAGAAGCGCCGTATTGGATGAGTCCTTCGATTTCCTTCAGTTTCAGTTTTTCAGGATATCGAGTGGCGAAGATCAGATCGATGATGTATTTCTCCACTTTTTCATCCATGTAAATATCTTGGACAGCTTCGCGGGCTTTGAGGATGTCGGCAGGCTTGACCACCGCTTTCAAACCCTCAGGGCGGGTGGTTCTCGCCATTCTGCGCATGATTTCAAGCTCCTGCGCTTCGGTGGGATATCCGATCTTGATCTTGAGCATGAACCGGTCCACCTGGGCTTCCGGAAGGGGATAGGTGCCTTCCTGCTCCACTGGGTTCTGAGTGGCGAGCACCAGGAAAGGGTTGTCGAGTTTGTAGGTTTTCTCACCGATGGTGACCTGCCGTTCCTGCATGGCTTCCAACAAGGCGCTCTGCACTTTCGCAGGGGATCGGTTGATCTCGTCGGCCAGAATGATGTTTGCGAAAATCGGACCTTTCTTGACGGTGAAATCCCCTTCTTTCTGATTGAAGATGAGCGTTCCGATCAGATCGGCGGGTAGAAGGTCGGGCGTGAACTGGATACGTTGGAACTTGGTCTGGATGACTTGCGCCAACGAGGAAACCGTCAGGGTCTTGGCCAAACCGGGAACGCCTTCCAGCAGAACGTGGCCGTCGGTGAGGAGGCCGATGAGGAGACGGTCTATCATGTATTCCTGTCCGACCACCACCGATCCGAGCTCTTTGCGAACCTTGTCGACGAACATTCCGGTGGATTCGATGCGCTCTCTGAGCGCCTGCATGTCAACGGTGTAATACTGCATCTTCTTGCGTGTTTTTACCTATCTTTTGGCGTGAAAAAATCCCTTGAATATATCGTTTCTGATGGACATTATTGAAGCCGTACTGCTCGGCATCCTGCAAGGAATCACCGAATTCCTGCCCATAAGCAGCTCCGGCCACTTGGTTCTCGCCCAGGAATTTTTCGGATTGAACACGGGAAGAGGCATCACCTTCGAGGTTGTGGTCCACTTCGGATCCCTCTTCAGCATCCTGATCTATTTCCGAAAACGCATCGGAGAGCTGTTGAGGGGATTGTGGGCGTACCTATCGGCGCCTAGCGCATGGCGCACCGGCTTGGCGGAGAATTACGAGGCGCGGATCTGTTTCTACATCCTGTTGAGCATGATTCCCGCCGGAGTGGTGGGACTCACGCTCAAAGACGTCATCGAATCGCAATTTCAGAATCCGTTGTTCGTATCGGCCATGTTGATCGTGACAGGAACCATCCTACATAGCACTAAATATGCCACAGAAGGCACGGGAAAAGTGACCCCGATGATAGCCTTCATCGTGGGGATATCTCAAGCTGTGGCGATCTTGCCGGGCATCAGCCGGTCGGGAACCACGATCGCCACCGGCACCTGGTTGGGCGTGAAGCGCGAAGACATGGCCGATTTCTCCTTCCTCATGGTCTTGCCCGTGATTGCCGGTGTGACCCTGCTCGATCTGAAAGACGTGATCGAGACAGGAGCGAGCGACGCGACCCTGATCTTTCTCACCGCCGGATTCTTCGCCTCCTTCATCTCCGGGTACTTCGCACTCAAAACCCTGATCAGCGTCTTCAAAAAGAGGGGGTTGCATCCGTTTTCGTTGTATTGCTGGGCTCTTGGCCTGTTCTCATTCGTCTGGTTCTCCCTCAAGTGAATCTTGAAGGCGGACCCAAATTTCGGTACCTTTGACCTCCTTTAAACCATAGGTTCACATGCTCACCTATCTGTTCATTATGTTGGCGACCTTCGCCGTGGCCAGTGCCGTTGCGACCGTACTCAGTAAAAACACCGTCACCAGCGCGCTCTTCCTGGTCTTGAACATGGTCACCTTGGCTGGTGTCTATCTTCTGCTCAAAGCGCAATACTTGGCGATCATCCAGATCTTGGTGTATGCCGGAGCCATCATGGTGCTCTTTCTTTTCGTGATCATGGTGCTGAATGTGGACGATGAAGGTTCGATCATGAAGCAGATCTCCTTCAAGCTGGTGCTCGGTTTCCTGTTGGGAACAGCAGTGCTGGCGCAACTGATCTACGCCATCGGGAGCTTCACAGACACCTTGCCTGTGATTTCGACAGCGATGGAGGATGTGGGCACGGTTGAAGCCATCGGCGATGTGCTGTATTCCAAATATCTGCTACCCTTTCAATTGACGGCGATACTGCTCACCGCCGCGGTCATCGGCGCGTTGCTGATCGCCCAACACAAGTCCAATTCCCGCCCATCATGATATCCATCTCCTGGTTTCTCGGCCTGAGCGCGGTACTGTTCACGATCGGAGTGATCGGTGTTCTCGTCCGCAAAAACGCCATTATCATGTTCATGTCCGTGGAGCTGATGCTCAACGCCGTGAATTTGTCGTTGGTCGCATTCAGCAGCCATTTCGGCGACATCAACGGCCAAATACTGGTGTTATTCGTCTTGTGCGTGGCGGCGGCGGAAGCGGCGGTCGGGCTGGCCATCATCATCGCCATCTACAGGAACAACCTGAGCGTGGACATCACCAAAATCAACCTGTTGCGCTGGTAACATGAACGATCACGCATCCCTATTGCCAATCATCGTCGGCCTGCCATTGCTCGGTTTTCTGATCAACGGCTTGGGCGGACTCTTTTCCGAGCGCTACCGCTCCGCGAAAACCTTCATCGGCTATCTGGCCACCGCCGCGGTCTTCGTCCCGTTTCTGCTGGCTGTGACGATCTTCACGGGTCTGCAGGTCGATTCCGAGCCCGTGCGATACCATCTGCTCACCTGGATCCAAGCCGGAACCTTCACCTCCGACATCGCCTGGCGCGCCGATCAGCTCTCCATCCTGATGATGCTGTTCGTGACCGGCATCGGATCACTCATCCATCTGTATTCGATGGGTTACATGAAGGAAGACGAAGGGTATTGGAAGTTTTTCGCTTATCTGAACCTGTTCATCTTCGCCATGCTCAACCTGGTGATGGGCGACAACCTGTTGCTGCTTTTCCTCGGATGGGAAGGAGTGGGCGTGTGTTCGTACCTGCTCATTGGGTTCTGGTATCAGGACATCCTCAAAGCCGAAGCCGCCAAGAAAGCCTTCGTGTACAACCGGATCGGTGATTTCGCCTTCCTTGTGGCCATGTTCATGATCTTCAACCATGTGGGAAGCATCCAATTCGACGCCATCTTCGCCGGAATCGCGAACCTCCCCGCGGAAGCCGCGTTCTGGATCGGATTGCTGATGTTCATTGGCGCGACCGGAAAAAGCGCGCAGATTCCGTTGTTCGTCTGGCTGCCAGACGCCATGGCGGGTCCGACTCCGGTCTCCGCTCTCATCCACGCCGCTACTATGGTGACCTCTGGGATTTATCTGATCAGCCGGATGTCGGCCGTGTATGCCCTCACCCCGGAAGTGATGCTTATCGTGGCTGTGGTAGGGGCGCTCACAGCGTTCGTCGCCGCAACGATCGCCATCACCCAGAACGACATCAAACGTGTGCTGGCTTATTCCACCGTATCCCAACTCGGGTTCATGTTCCTGGCCTTGGGATCGGGAGCCTATATCGCCGCGATGTTTCATGTGATCACCCACGCGTTCTTCAAAGCCTGCTTGTTCCTCGGGTCCGGTTCCGTGATCCACGCCATGCACCATGTGGAGCATGAGTTGCATCATCATAAGAAAAATGTCCATTTCGATCCGCAAGACATGCGTAACATGGGTGGACTCAAAGCCTACCTTCCATCCACCTACAAGACCTTCCTGATCGCCACGATTGCGATCGCCGGGATTCCGCCATTGGCCGGTTTCTTCTCGAAAGACGAAATCGTCGCCATGGTCTTCAATGCGGGAGCCAGTTATTCTCCGATTTACTTCGGTCTGTTCGCACTGGCCATGCTTACCGCGTTCATGACGGCTTTCTACATGTTCCGTCTCACGTTCGGCACCTTCCACGGAAGTTTCAAACTGCCGCTTCTTCATAAAGAAGCCGAGGGTTCCGAGAAATATCTGCATGAGAGTCCTTGGCAGATGACGTTACCTCTTTGGATTCTCGCCGGATTGTCGATCGTCGGCGGATTCATGGGTTTTCCGGATTTCGTGGTGCAAACGTTCTCGGGTCCAGACGCCCATGTCAACTGGCTGCACGGATGGCTCATTCCTTACGTGAGTGAAGCCGAACTCACCTTGGCCAAATCCATCAAATGGGGAATCCTGCTCTTCTCGGTGGTTCTGGCATCCAGCGCAGTGTATGTCGCTTATCTCAAATACGGACGCGACAATGTCGCTGAATCGGATGCGGCTCTGAAAAGCGGTTTCGGGCCGGCGTACAAACTCTGGGCGGAGAAATACAATCTCGACGAGATCTATGAAGGATACGTCGCCAACCCGATCCTGCGTCTTTCCGACAAGGTGCTTGCCGTGTTCGATCTGAAAGTGATCGATGGCATGGTGAATCTGACGGCAAGTGTCGTGAATTTCGGTGGCAGCCTCATCCGCTACACCCAAACCGGTGTGGTATCCAGCTACGCGGTGTACTTCGTGCTCGGCGCACTTTTGGTCGCCGGAATCCTTTTGTTCTGATCTGACACATGGAAAACCTACTCAATCTCACCATCTACCTTCCGCTGCTCGGTCTGCTGGGAGTGTTGCTGGCCCGCAAGAACGATGATCTGGTCCGTTGGGTCAGCCTGTTCGCGACCACGGCGACGTTCGCATTGTCAGTACCCCTGTTGCTGAATTTCGATTCCGCGGCCAGCGCCAGCGTGCAATTCCTGACCGAAGGTCGCCATTTCGTGCCAGGGCTGGATATCCAGTACATCACCGGCTTGGATGGATTAAGCCTGCTGCTGTTCATGCTCACCACCTTCATGGGTCCGATCGTGATCCTGTCGGCTTGGAACTCGGTCCATAAGCATGCCGCCGGTTTTTATGCCATGCTCTTGCTGCTTCAGACGGGCTCATTGGGCGTGTTCGCGGCGATGGATGCGGTCCTGTTCTATGTGTTTTTCGAATTGAGCCTCATCCCGATGTATTTCCTGATCGGAATCTGGGGTGGAGACGGACGAATCGCCGCCACCGTCAAGTTCTTCATCTATACCTTGGTCGGTTCGCTGATCATGCTCGTCGCGTTGATTTATGTAGGCTACGACGCAGGGAACGCGGTCAATCAAGGCGTATTCATCTCGGATCTGCGGGTTTGGACCGGGCCGGAATACGCGATCGGCTTGGAGAAGCAGACGTATCTGTTCCTGGCGTTCGCATTGGCTTTCTGCATCAAGGTTCCGCTGTTTCCTTTCCATACCTGGTTGCCATTCGCCCATACCGAAGCGCCGACCGCCGGTTCCGTGGTTCTTGCCGCCATCATGCTTAAAATGGGAACCTACGGACTGATCCGCTTCTGCCTTCCGATGTTCCCCAACGCCAGTGAAGCCTTCGCTCCGCTGATGGCTACTCTCGCCGTGATCGGCATCATCTATGGAGCCTTGGTCGCCATGGTTCAGAAAGATGTGAAGAAACTGGTGGCGTATTCCTCGGTGAGCCACTTGGGTTTCGTGGTGCTCGGCATCTTCGCGTTGAATGCGACCGCCATCCAAGGCGCCATCATCCAGAACATCAACCACGGCTTGTCCACCGGCGCGCTCTTCCTCATCGTCGGCATGATCTATGACCGACGTCACACCCGACTGATCTCCGAGTTCGGCGGACTCTCCTCCGTCATGCCCAAATTAGCCGTCATGTTCATGCTGGCCACTTTCGCCTCGATCGGACTTCCCGGATTGAACGGTTTCGTGGGCGAGTTCCTCATCCTGATGGGATCGTACAATTCTACCGTGATCAGTCCTTGGTTCGCAATCATCTCCACCAGCGGGGTGATTCTCGCCGCCGTGTACATGCTGTGGATGTTCCAACGCGTAATGTTCGGTGAAGTGACCAACGAAGAAAACAAAGACCTCGAAGACTTGAACGCCCGAGAGTTCGGTTTGCTGGTGCCCGTGATGGTGTTCATCATCTGGATCGGGGTGTATCCCGTGCTGTTCACAGGCTATTCCGAAGTCCATGTTCAAACCATGCTCGACCAATCGAAACTGAAAGCCGAAGTCATCGCGAAGTCCGCCGACCCTACCACCATGCCCGATTGGGCCGTCTCCCTGTATGACATCACCGAAGATCTTGCCCGTAAGTAAGGAAATTCAATGGATCCGATGAACGAAATCGCTTTGTTCCTACCCGCTATTCTGACCGCCGTCGGTGGACTCGTCGTCATGATGATGGCCGCTTATAAAACCGACATGGCCAAAGTCTGGGCGGTCAGCGCCAGCTTCGTGCTCGCCGCATTGGTGGTCGCCATTCGGGATCTGCTCGGCGGCGAAGGTCTCCTCTTCTCCGGAATGGTGGCTTACGGCGGTTCCGCCGCTTTCGGAACGATGGTGGTGCTGATGGGTACGCTCTTCACCATCCTGCTGTCCCGAAATTACCTCGAGAGCATCGGTCACCACGTCGCGGAAGTGTACAGCCTGATATTGCTGGGCACCACAGGGATGATCGTCTTGGCCTCATCCACAGATCTGGTCGCCACCTTTGTCGGATTGGAAACCATGTCGGTCTGCCTGTATGTCCTTGCCGGACTCGTGAAAGAGGAAAAGCGCAGCATCGAAGCGGCGCTCAAGTATTTCCTGCTAGGCGCGTTCTCCACAGGTTTCTTCCTGTACGGCATCGCGCTTCTGTACGGAGCGACGCAATCCACGTCCTTGGATGTGATTGGTGCCGCCACTGACAAAAGCCTCATTTATTGGGCTGGTGTGGCGATGCTATTGGTCGGGTTTTTATTCAAGGTCTCCGCTGTTCCTTTTCACATGTGGACGCCGGACGTGTACCAAGGCGCGCCCACTCCGATCACCGGATACATGGCCACTGCCGCGAAGACTTCGGTCTTCGTATCGCTGATTCTCATTCTGAGTCGCGCTCTTCAAAGCAGCGTGGCCGAATGGTCAGTCGTTTTTGAACTGATTGCGATACTGACGATGGTGGTCGGTAACCTGATCGCCCTGGTGCAGCATAATGTCAAGCGGATGCTGGCCTACTCGAGCATCGCCCATGCGGGGTACGCCCTTGTGGGATTGACCGCTGGAAGTGTCGCCGGGTATGATGGAGTGCTTTTCTACCTATTCGCTTACACGCTGATGAACATCGGCGCATTCGCGGTAATCGCACATTACGAGACCACCAAAGGTGTGGAAGTGACCAATTTGGAGCATTTTGGTGGACTCGGCTTCAAGCAGCCGATCCTCGCCGTGATGTTGTCCGTCTTTCTGTTCTCCTTGGCTGGAATTCCGCCATTCGCCGGATTCGCCGGAAAGTACCAGGTGTTCGCAGCAGCCATTGAAATGGGCTATGTGAAATTGGCTCTGATCGGCATCCTGACCTCGGCCGCCGCCGCGTTCTACTACATCAGAGTGATGGTGTACATGTACTTCCGTGAACCGGAATTCGACATCAACCCCGCGAAACCAGACCGCACCACCCTTGCGACCATCGCATTGTTGGCGCTGATGACGCTTTATTTTGGGATCAATCCCGGATTGATAGTGAATTTGTTCTAAAAAAGCGTATTTTTCGCACCCTGTTTCCGGAACCACCGGAGACTGTTTATTTGATAAACATCCATAGGAAACCATGGCTCAAACGTATTACGAGTTGACGTACATCGTCAACCCGGTCTTGGAAGAAGACCAACTCAAGGCCACCGTTGAGAAGTACAATAAGTACCTCACAGACAACGGTGCCACCATCGACGAAGTTCAGGAGTGGGGTCTCAAATCGACCGCCTATCCGATCAAGAAAAAAAGTAGCGGCTTCTACATCAACGCATATTTCAATGCTCCTGGCGCATTGATTGTCAAACTCGAGCGCCAATTGGAGATTGACGACAACGTGATGCGTTACCTGACGATCAAATACGACAACAAAATGCTGGCATTCCGTGAGTTGCAGAAAAAAGGAACGGTTCCTGTACTGCGCGAGCGCACTGAGGAGGAGAAGAAATGAGAGGCAAACCTGCAACCAAAGGCCAACCGGCTCGCAAAGCGACCGTTCGCCCACAACGCGAGTGCTTGTTCAGCAAATCGGGATTCATCTACATCGATTACAAGAACACCGACGTGCTTAAGAAATTCATCAACGACCAAGGGAAGATCCTTCCACGTCGTGTGACCGGAACCAGCGCCAAATTCCAACGCCAATTGTGTGCGGCTGTGAAACGTGCGCGCCACTTGGGTCTGCTGCCGTTCGTCGCCGAAAACTTTCGCTAATCCTCCGGAGATCAACCAATGAAACTCGTACTGAAACAATCTGTTGAGAATCTGGGTGAAGCCGGAGACGTCGTGACCGTTCGCGACGGCTATGGCCGCAACTTCCTGATTCCGCAAGGCCTCGGCCTTGTCGCCACTACCGGCAATTTGAAAATGGCTTCCGAGCGCAAGAAATATGCGACGGTCCGCCTGTCCGAATCTCTGAAAAATGCCCAGGAATTGGCTGACAAACTGAGCGCCACTTCGGTGACGATCAGCGTGAACGCCAACGACGACGGTAAAATCTTCGGAACCGTCACCAATGCGAACGTGGCCGACGCCCTCCTTGAGAAAGGAATCGAAATCGACCGCCGCAAAATCTCCATTGAGAACGTCAAGTCTCTCGGTGAGCATAGCGCAACCGTTTCGCTGATGGCCAATGTGAAAGCGACGGTCAAAGTCTGGGTTGTGAAAGCGTAAGCTTCCCGTCCGCGACGATTTGAAAGGAGAACGGGGAACCCTCGTTCTCCTTTTTTATTTTAGCTAACCATGACCCGCTTTAATTGAGACGTGCCACCGTCCTGTATATCGTTTTCCTCCTATCCGCGCATGCTGCCGAAGCGCAGCGGAAGTGGTTCGATGTGACAACCCCCGATACCACTGTCTTTCTCGATTTTCTTGTCATTCCCGATTCCCTTGTGGTGATCGGCGCCAACCAGTGGTGGTTCGACGCCCCCACCGGAATGCTGAGATTGCGTGTGGATCCGCCGGCCGAAGTCTATGTCTCCTACCAACGGCTTCCAGTGCGGCTGCCATCCCCGTTGAACCGCACCCGCGGTGATTGGCAAGCGCCTCCGGTGACGATTCGTCCGCCTCCCTCACCGGTGCAACGCTCCCTTTCCACCAGCGGAAGCTTCACACGTGGCATCCAGATCGGTACGAACCGGGATTTGACGCTCGAGAGCGGTTTGCAGATTGATGTAGCCGGAATGATTACCGAAGACATCCGCATCATCGCATCATTGACCGATAAGAGCACGCCCATTCAACCGGACGGAAGCACACAGACCCTGCGCGAATTCGACCAGGTATATGTGAGGCTCATCCATCCGAAAGGAACCCTCCAGATGGGGGATATCGATGTGAAACTTGAGCAAGGGTCCTTCGCCAGACTCACGCGCCGGTTGCAAGGAGCCACCGCCACCTCCCGCGCCGGAAACGGCACCTACACCGCAGCGGCTGCGGCGATGCGCGGTACCTTCAATTCGGTGACATTGAGAGCCAGAGACGGCATACAGGGCCCGTACCGACTTACGGGACTCACCGACGAACCGTTCGTCGTGGTTCTTGCGGGAACGGAACGCGTCTATCTCAACGGAACTTTGCTCGAACGGGGCGAAGATCGCGATTACGTGATCGATTACGGACTGGGTGAAGTCACCTTCACCGGTCGCAGACTCATCCGCGACGACCATCGGATCGTGGTCGACTATCAGTTCCTATCCAGCGCATATCCCCGCTCCCTCATCGCCGCGGAAGCCACTTCGCCAGCGATGCTGAATGGCCGACTCACGCTCGGTTTCAGCTACATCCGCGAAGCGGACGACATCCGTAACGCGGAATCGATCGGTCTGGGTCAAGACGAGCGCGATATTCTGCGTCTGGCTGGCGACAATCCGGCCTTGGCGCGCATCGACGGCGCCGATTCGCTCGGTTTCCGGCTCGATGCCGACATCGCCCTATATGTGCGCAAAGACACGGTTCTGGCCGGAACGACCTATTCCATCTATGAACATCGTCCTGGCGATCCGCGAGGAATCTACCGCGTCTCATTTTCAAGAGTGGAGCCCGGTACCGGATCGTACCGGGTTTCCGCATCGCTGACCAACGCCGCGGTGTATCGATGGGTAGGACCGGGCCAGGGAGATCATGAGCCGTTTCGAATTCTGACCGCGCCTCGGGAGCATCAGATCCTCGGCACGAGAATGTCATTCAGCCTCACCGAGAACATCCTCTGGGAATCGGAATGGATGATGAGCGCGGTGGACAAGAACCGATATTCGCCACTCGATGACGATGATAATCTGGATATGGGCTGGCGTACGGCGATGCGATTGCAGGGGAGGCTTTCGGGTCGACTCGAGCACCGGAAAATCGGGCGTAATGTCGTGTTTTTCGATCGGGTGAGGGATGTGGAGTTCGACCGAAACTGGAATCTTCCTCTGGCTTCGGCTGGCGAAGAGACACTCAATGATGCCGATCTGCGCTACGAACTCAGTGAGAATTCCGGACTCGGCATTTCGGGTGGACGGCTCACCCGGGGTTCGTTCGAAAGTTCACGGGCCGCGTTCAGATTGCGTACTGCCGAACCTGGATTGCCCGAAATCACTACGGATGCGGATTGGTCGTCGTCCACACTCGGACTCGCCGCCCGTTTCAATGGCGAAGCCTTGTTCCGAGCCGCCATCACGCCGATGTTCCGATGGGATTCGGAATGGCGTGAAGCCGCTGAGAATCTCCGATATCTGGAATGGATGCCCGGAGCCAGGATCGAGCCCACGAAATGGCTTCGCGCAGAAGTGTTCCGAAGTTTCCGAACCGACGACCGCCGCGAAACGGATCGTTACCTGCGATCGGCCGAAAGCACCACGTGGGAAGGCGAATTCACCCTGGAGCCGCCAACATGGATCCGGACTCAGAATCGGTTGATACTCCGGCATCGGAAATTCGCCACGGATCCGACCTCCGGTGTCTTGGATGAGACCTCGCGAGGAGTAACCGTCCGTTCCGATACCGATCTGCGTTCTCCCGGCCGACGCTTCGAACTGCGCCTTTCCCACCAAGTGAGCACGGAAAGCCGCTCACTGCTGGATGAAACCTATCTCGAGGTGGGTCCCGAACTCGGTCAATACGTCTGGCTCGACCTGAACAACGACGGCGTGAAGCAGTTGGATGAGTTTTTCCCAGAAACCACACCGAACGAAGGGTGGTACATCCGCCAATACCGACCCTCCGACGAGGTGTTTCCCATCGTCTCGTTGGAAACCAGATTGCAATGGGCGGTGGATCCTCGCTTGGCGGGCATCCGGTACACGGGAAGCCTGGATCTGCGCGAACAGAACCGGACATCGACGCCATCCGACATTTATTTCTTGAAGGTGTCGGCGTTTCAGAACGACAGCACCACAATCAACGGTCGGGTCAGATTGTATCAGGAAGTGGACATGTTTCGCAATCGCGCGGATGTTTCGATCCGACTTTCGGCCGATCTGAGCCAGGGCAAGTTGCGTCAGTTCATCGGTATGGAAAGCACTCGGCAGCACCGATATGCGGCGGTATCCGAGTATCGATTCGAGCGTTTCGCGTTGGTCGGCATGGAGCTCGAACAAGCCGGCCGAAGGAATGAAAGTCCTGAGGCGCCATTCCGAAATCTGGATATCGATGGATGGATGCTCGCTCCCTATGTTAGGTTTTGGCCGGTAAGCGATGCGCAGGGACACATCCGCTTCAGTGTTCAGCAAAAGAAGGATTCGGCGCAACCTGCCGCTGTGGAACTCACCGCTTGGCGCATCCGGACGGAAACCAACGCACGGCTCTTCACATCATGGAATCTGTTCGCGGGAGTGGAGTACAGATCCATCCGTCTGCAAGGAAACCCATCCCCGTTGTCAGAATTCGAACTCACGGATGGCGCCGGCCGGGGGCAGTCTGTCTATTGGACGATGACCGTGAACGTGGCGACGAGCGAATCGGTGCGGGCCTCGTTTCAGTACGACGGACGCACACGGCAATCCGGCGATCCCATACAGACCCTTCGCATGACGATGACCGCCGCGTTCTGATCACTTCAACAGAATCATCTTGCGGGTATGGACCTCGTCGGCGACAATCAATCGGTACAGATAGGTCCCGCTCGGCAGAGTGGAGGCGTCGAACGTGACCGAATGAGCGCACGGAGAGTAAGATCCGTTGGCAAGCGCCAGGATTTCGTTGGCTCGCTGGATCAAGAGTCCGTTCAGGTATCCGGGTCTGGTGAATGGGTAGTGAAGTAGGAGTGTGTAATGACCATGGGACGCGGATCTAGCGCATTCGGATATCCGGTTTATTTCATTCAAGATAGGGTTTTTAACAAAATGGGACTTTGACATTCTGAGCAAATTCGACTATCATACACGGACTTTTCAACCTGTTTCATATCAACAAACTCGAAATACTGGAGTATCTATGTCCTTGTCAATTGGCACCTTGCTAATGCAGGCTTCCGCCGGCGACGGCTTTTTCAACATGCTGGTCGTTTACTTTAACCAAGGTGGCGCATTCATGTGGCCGACCCTTGTCTGTGTAATCTTAGGCCTAGCCATCTTCCTTGAGCGTGTGATCACGCTGAACCGTGCCGATATCAACACCCGGAAGTTCATCCTATCGGTCAAAGACGCCTTGAACTCCGGTGGTATCGCCGCTGCTGAGGAAATATGCTCGAAGACCCGTGGTCCAGTGGCTTCCGTATTTCAAGCTGGTCTTCTTCGTGCCGATGAAGGTATCGAAGCGGCTGAAAAAGCCATTCAAGCGTATGGTTCCATCGAAATGAGCTTCATGGAGCGCGGTTTGGTCTGGTTGTCGCTGTTCATCTCCCTGGCACCGATGTTCGGGTTCCTTGGAACCGTTATCGGGATGGTTGAGGCGTTCGATGCCATCGAAGCCGCAGGCGACATCTCCCCGTCCTTGGTAGCCGGTGGTATCAAAGTCGCTCTTCTGACGACCGTTGCCGGTCTGATGGGTGCTATCCTACTTCAAGTGGGTTACAACTATGTGGTTTCCAAGATTGACCGTCTGGTTGTGGACATGGAAGAAAGCTCCATCGTTCTGATCGATTCGATCGCTCTCATGAAACAAGGCAAAAACGTAGCCTAAACCTTACCCAACCATGGAAAATTTAGACTTAGTGGGTCTCGCTCTCGGCCTTTTCCTTCTTTTGACCGCTATCGGCATCCTTGTTGTGCTTGGTTTCGGGTTGAAGAATCTGATTGCTGGCCGTCATGAGTGGAGCAAAATCGCAGTCGTTCTGTTGCCCTTCGCCATTTTCGGAGGCTTATACACTGTTTTTCAAGAGCTCACCCAAGCTGGTGTCGGTACGCTGATCGCCATGATCGGAGTGATGGTCTTGTTCATTTTCTTGTCGGGCCTGCGTGGCTCGTTCAAATAACATTTATCTGAAGGAACCCTATGCTGCGTAAGAAAAGAAACAGGGTGGAGCCCGAGATTCCTTCCAGCTCGCTGGCGGATATCGCGTTCCTGCTTCTGGTTTTCTTTCTCGTTGTGACCACCATCGACACCGATACCGGTATCGGCATGGTGCTGCCACCGCCACCTGAGGAAAACAACCCACCACCTCCGATCCGTGAGCGAAATCTGCTCAAGATCCTGGTGAACTCTCAAGGTCTGATTCTGATCAACGAGCGTCCCGCTTCGGTTCAGGAAGTCAAAGACCGGGTAATTGCCTTCGTTGACAACAACGGGAAGGATGAGAATCTTTCTGTGAGTCCAAAAGCCGCGATCGTCTCCATCAAAACCGACCGCCAAACTCCGTACCGCACCTATATCAGCATGATGGACGAAGTGCGGGCCGCATACAAAGAGTTACGCGATGGCGTTGCGATGGCACGTTTTGGTGTGCCTTACGACTTGTACAAGACTCGTCTGGCCGGAAGCGGCCGTGAAGACGAGATCAAGGAGATCTTCCCAATGAACGTATCCATCGCCGAACCCGACAAGGGCACGGGAAGATGATCCCAAGGAGATAATCATGTCCAAATTCAAAAAGAAAAGCGCCAAGACGAAGCAGGAAATCCCGACCACGGCCATGCCGGATATCGTGTTCATGCTTCTGATCTTCTTCATGGTGACCACCGTTCTTCGAGAAGTCACCTTGCAAGTGCGCGTTCAACTGGTGAAAGCCGTAAACATCGAGAAGATCGAGCAAAAGCGCCTCATCAGCTATCTGTACATCGGTCCGCAATCGATGGGTGGAAACATCTACGGTGAAACCAAAGTGCAGATCGATGACGCTCTTGTCGAAAATCTGACTTACATCCGTCGGATCATGTACGACAAACTGGTAGAACAGCCAAAGCTGATCGTCTCTTTGCGCGTGGATACCGACTCGGAGATGGGAATAGTGACGGATGTGCAGCAGGAACTGCGTCAGGCAGGCACTCTGCAGATCAATTACTCGACGCGACGCCAACAGTAAGTCCCGTCGATTTCGTATCTTAAGGGCCGCCCCCGTTTCGGGAAGCGGCCTTTTTTATGTAGCTAAGAATGAATCCCTCGTTCACAACCATCGGCGATATCGGCCGCGACGGCCTCATCCAGCGCATCGCCGAGATGCCGACATCCACCCGTCTGGGCGATGATGCCGCAGTTCTGCCTTTCGACGATACCCACTCGATATTGGTCACCTCCGAGACTTTCGTCGAAGGTGTCGATTTCGATCTCACCTACACCCCGTTCCATCATCTCGGGTATAAGCTGGTGAACGCCTGCGTGAGCGACATCCTGGCCATGAATGGTCTACCGTTCAGCCTGTTGGTCAATCTTGCGGTTCCGAACCGCATCAGCATGGAAATGATCGATACGCTCTACGAGGGAATCGGCAAGGCGAATGAAGAACTCGGAATTCTGCTTGTGGGTGGAGATGTGACAGCCTCACCGGGATCGCTCGTGATCTCCGTCACCGCCATCGGAAAGGCAAATACTTCAGATATCACTTATCGGAAAGGCGCTCGTGTTGGAGACGCGGTTTGTGTGAGCGGTGACCTTGGCGCGGCATACGCCGGCTTGAAAATCCTGCTTCGGGAGAAACGCTATTGGCAGGATCACGGCGAAGACTCTGTCCAACCCATCCTTACGGATTATGAAGCGGTGATCCGCGCGCAACTCGTACCCCAGGTGCCAATCGAATTGGTGCGTCAAATGCACGAATCAGGCATCCGTCCGAGTGCGATGATCGACATCAGCAAACACATGCTTCGTGAGTTGATACAATTGGGAACGGCATCCGGCGTTGGATTGTATATCTACTCGGCGGCGCTTCCGGTGTCTTTGGATACCAGAGCCGTGGCCGATGAGTTCGAAGAGGATGTTGATCAGTACGCACTGCAAGGCGGTGAAGACTATCAACTCCTGTTCACACTCAAAGAAGACGACGTGAATCGACTCTCCAAACTGTACAAGGATCTCACGGTGATCGGCAAAGTGGTGCCCAAGTCGGAAGGGATCCAGATGCAGTCTGCCGATGGTGATGTCGTATCTTTCGATCCGCATCAGAATTAAGGGATTCACAGGGAATATTCATCAATCGACGCAACGTTAAGAGATTTATGGCCGACAAAGCCCCGAAAGAAATCAAAAAACCGGATTCAGGATCCATGGGACCCAAAGTCTCTATATGGGTCTATCTGATCATTTTCCTCGGTCTTCTGACCATCCATTCGCTGTTTTTCCTACCGGAACCCTCCAACCGGATTGAATATTCCGCATTCCTGGACTATGTGAAAAAAGGCTACATCGAGAAAGTCGTTGTTGTGAATACGATCAACATCGAAGGAACCTATACCAAGCAGGCGATGGAAAGCGGAGAGCTCAAACTTCCCGAGCCGACAACGAATCGTTTCCAGTCCGAACCCGCCGCACCCAGCGACAAATTCACGACAGTGAAGTTCGCCGATGACGATATCCGTCCCCTCTTGGATGAACACAATGTTAAATACGATGCCCGTACCGAAGAGAATTGGCTCGGCGGCATGGTTTCATGGCTCTTTTTCATCGTGATACTGGTGGTGTTCTGGATGTTCATCCTGCGCCGAATGAACCCGGGTCAGCAAGTACTGAACATCGGCAAGAACAAAGCAATGCTGTACGACAAGGGATCAGAAGGGAAGGTGACCTTCAAAGATGTCGCCGGACTCGAAGAAGCCAAGGAAGAAGTCGAAGAGGTGGTCGAATTTCTTCGCAATCCGAAAAAATTCACCAAACTCGGTGGTGTGATTCCCAAGGGCGTGTTGCTGGTGGGTCCGCCGGGAACCGGAAAAACCCTGATGGCCAAAGCCACCGCCGGTGAAGCCGATGTTCCGTTTTTCAGTCTCTCAGGATCCGATTTCGTGGAGATGTTCGTGGGTGTAGGGGCGGCCCGAGTTCGCGATCTGTTCAAACAGGCCAAAGAAAAAGCGCCTTGCATCATCTTCATCGATGAAATCGATGCCATCGGTCGTTCCCGCGGACGCAATGCCATGGCTGGTTCGAACGATGAGCGTGAAAATACGCTGAACCAACTCTTATCGGAGATGGATGGATTCGGAACCGACAAAGGGGTCATCATCATGGCGGCGACGAACCGTCCCGACATCCTCGATTCCGCGTTGATGCGACCGGGTCGCTTCGACCGTCAGATCCTGATCGACAAGCCGGACTTGAAAGGTCGTGTCGAAATCCTGCAGGTTCATGCCAAAAAGCTGAAGATCTCCGAGGATGTGGACATGAAACTGCTCGCATCCCAAACGCCTGGTTTCGCCGGCGCGGAATTGGCCAACATGTGCAATGAAGCGGCGTTGATGGCGGCTCGACAGAACAAAGAGCGTGTCCACATGTCCGATTTTCAGAACGCTATCGAGCGTGTGATCGCAGGATTGGAGAAAAAGAACAAGATCATCAGCGCGAATGAGCGCGAGATCGTGGCTTATCATGAATCGGGTCATGCCATCGCAGGCTGGTTCTTGGAGCACACCGATCCTGTCATGAAAGTGAGCATCGTTCCTCGTGGACTCGCCGCTCTCGGTTACACTCTACAAACTCCGTTGGAAGACCGATTTCTGATGACACGTGAAGAACTCAACGACAAAATCTGTGCGTTATTAGGCGGTCGTGTGGCGGAAGACATTATTTTCGGGAAAGTGTCGACCGGGGCGCAGAACGATCTCGAGCGCATTACCAACATGGCATTCGCCATGGTCGCGGTGTATGGCATGAGCGACGAGCTCGGAAATATTTCCTATTACGATTCACAGAATCCGGACAACAGCTTCGGTTTCAATCGCAAATATTCCGAAGATACCGCCCGCAAGATTGATGAATCCATTCATAAGCTGGTTGACGATAGCTACAAGCGCACCAAAGAACTGCTTCTCTCCCACAAGGAGACGCTCATTCTCATGGCCAAGACATTGCTTGAAAAAGAGATCCTGAATGCGTCGGATCTGGTTTCGATGCTGGGTGAGCGCCCGCATGGAAATTATCCGATGACGTTGGCCGATGTCGAGAAACTGTGTGATATCGGTACCCGCGAAGCGGCGGAAGACAAAGACCAGGCACCGGTTGTGGAGCCCGAATGATCTACGTCACACGCAAAGTCCACTTCAATGCCGCTCATCGGCTGCATAATCCGCAGAAATCGGCGGAATGGAACACAAACACGTTCGGACCATGCAATCATCCGAACTGGCATGGGCACAATTACGTGCTTGAGGTGACTGTGGCGGGTGAACCGGATCCTGAAACAGGTTATGTGATGGATTTGGGCATGCTCCGGACCATTCTCGATGAGAAAATTCTCTCGAAATGCGATCATCGAAATCTGAATACGGATGTGGACTTCCTTCAAGGGATCATTCCCTCTTCGGAAAATCTCGTGAAAGCGTTCTATGGGCAAATCCGCGAGTCTGTGGAGGCGGCTGCGGCACCTGGCGCAAAACTCTATTCGCTTGTGCTGCATGAGACAGAGCGGAATCGTGCGGAATTTCGCATTGATGGGTGAATGATTCCGCCTCTTTGGCGGTTATCCTTTCTCCAATCAAGATTCCTTACATTACTTCCTATGATCACTTCGACTCTGAAGCGCGTTTACGATCCCTCTTTCGTGGTAACGGATGAATACCGTGCAAGTCTCCCTGATTTGCAAAACGGTCCCGCTTCACTGATCGAAGGTGCGAATGTTCCGATTCAACAAGTCGGCATCTCCAATTTCCGTCTTCCATTGCGCTATCCAACCCGCTCAGGAGAGGTCTTGCTTTTGGAAACCGCTGTCGACGGATATGTGGGATTGGATGCCGGTAAGAAGGGCATCAACATGAGCCGCATCATGCGCTCATTCTACAAATTCAAAGACGAGCTTTTTCATCAGGATGTGCTTGAATATGTCTTGCGCATGTACAAGGAAGACTTGAAAGCGAAGTCGGCCTATGTGCAACTGAGCGTGAATTACCCGATGTTGAAGCCGAGCCTGCGTTCCGAGTCAGAAGGCTATCAATATTACACGGTCTCCCACGAGGGTGTGATGGACGAATCCGGCAAATTCCGCAGATACATGCACATGGAATTCGTGTACAGCAGCGCTTGCCCGTGCTCTTTCGAATTGGCAGAGCATGCCCGTGAGACGCGCAACGTCGCCGCCATTCCGCACAGTCAGCGCAGTGTCGCGTACATCTCGTTGGAGTTGAACGAAGCGATCTTCGTCGAAGATCTTGTGGATTTGAGTTTGGACGCGCTCCAGACCGAAACTCAAGTGATGGTTCGTCGCGAAGACGAGCAGGCGTTCGCCGAGCTCAATGGCGCGTATCAGAAATTCGTAGAAGATGCGGCTCGGTTGATGTACGACAAGCTCAACCCGCATCCCGCCATCAAGGATTTCGTGGTGCGTTGCGTGCACATGGAGAGCCTACACAGTCACGACGCGGTAAGTCGTATCTGCAAAGGCGTTCCAGGCGGCTTGCGTTAACTCTCCAGCGCTTGGATCACCAGGCGCTCTTGCTCCACTGCGTGCACTTTGGCTGAACCTGTGGCAGGCGAGGCCGATGCGGCGCGACCCGCGTAATGCAGATGTTGCCCAACTTGCAGCTCTGAGAAGATCCGAGGCGCCACGAAGCTCCAAGCTCCCATGTTCTTGGGTTCTTCCTGGCACCAGACGATGGATTTCGCATTCGGGTAACTCTTCAAAGTCTCATTCACGTCGTGATCCGGGAACGGATACAACTGTTCCACACGCACGATCGCCACGTTGGAAATCCCCTTCTCATTCTGATGTTTGAGCAGATCGTAATACACTTTTCCGCTGCAGAACACCACGCGGTCGATCGCCGCCACATCCCGCACATTCTCATCCGCCAATAGCGGAAGAAAGGAGCCGCTGGCCAGTTCCTGCGTGCTCGAGACGGCCATCGGATGCCTCAGCAGGCTCTTCGGCGACATCACGATGAGAGGTTTTTTCTTGTCCTGTAGCGCTTGGCGGCGTAACAGATGGAAATATTGAGCCGGAGTGGTCGCATTCACGACTTGCATATTGTCTTCGGCGCAAAGCTGGAGATAGCGCTCAAGGCGGGCGGAACTGTGCTCGGGTCCTTGTCCCTCGTAACCGTGAGGAAGGAGCATAACCACGCCGGAGGCCTGTCCCCATTTGGCTTCAGCCGAGGAGATGAACTGATCGATGATGATCTGTGCGCCGTTGCTGAAATCACCGAATTGGGCTTCCCATAGCACCAAGGCGTCGGGGCGGGTGGCGCTGTACCCGAACTCGAATCCGAGTACGGCATATTCGCTAAGGAAGGAATTCGAGACCATGTAACGGCCCTGGCTCTCGGCCAGATGATTCAAAGGGATGTGTTTCTCCAACGACTCGGTTCCATGAAGCACGCTATGGCGATGCGAGAAGGTGCCGCGCTCGCAATCCTGACCGCTTAAGCGGACATCCGTTCCATCCAGAAGCAGCGATCCGAACGCGAGGGCTTCGGCGAATCCCCATTCGATTTTCTTCTCGTTGTTGGCGACGATTTCGTGCCGCTTGGCCAGAATGCGCAGCAATTTCGGATTGGTGTCGAAATGGGCAGGCATCGTGTTCAATTGCAACGCGATGTCTTGGAGCTTGTCCGCCGGATAAGAGCTATCCACCGCGCCGTTCCGTTTCGCCTGCGGCGTATCGGGACGGTGCATGTGCACCTCTTTCACTTCGAAAGCGGGCGCGCTTTTCGCCTGATTGAAGGCTTCTTCGAGGATGTCGTCGAATTCTTTGATGATGGAATCGACCTCGGTTTGGGAGAGTTCGTTCTTGCGGATGAGCTCTTTGCCATAGATTTCGCGCACAGAGGGATGCGTATTGATCTCTTTGTACAGTCCGGGCTGGGTGAACGCCGGCTCATCGCCTTCGTTGTGTCCGTGCTTACGGTAGCAGATCAGATCGATCACTGCATCCTTTCCGAATTTCTGACGGTATTCGAGCGCCAGGCGCATCGCGTGGATCGCATACTCGGGCTCGTCGCCGTTCACATGGAAGATCGGGGCTTCGATCATCTTCGCAATATCCGAGGCATAGGTCGTGGAACGCGCGTCTTTTGGAAGCGTGGTGAAGCCGATCTGGTTGTTGATGATCACGTTCAGTGTTCCGCCGGTGCGGTAGCCTTCCAATTGCGACATGTTCAAGGTTTCGGGGACCACGCCCTGTCCGGCGAACGCCGCATCACCGTGGATCAGAAGCGGAAGAACCGCGCTGCTGTCTTCGCCCTGAACCAAAAGGTCTTGCCTGGCACGGGCCGCGCCCTCCACAACAGGGTTCACCGCCTCCAAGTGACTCGGATTCGGTAGCATCTGCAGACGGATGGTTTGTCCGTCGCCGGTGGTATGCGAACCCACCGATCCGAGGTGGTATTTCACATCACCCGAACCGTGGAAATTGGACGGGTCGATATTACCCTCGAACTCAGCAAAGACTTTCTTATACGATTTGCCCATAGTGTTCACGAGCACGTTCAATCGTCCGCGGTGGGCCATACCCAGCACCACTTCCTTCAATCCTTTGCGGCCGCCGTCTTCCAACAGATAGTGAAGCATCGGGATGAGCGAATCTGCGCCTTCAAGGGAGAAACGCTTCTGTCCGACGAATTTCTTATGCAGGAATTCCTCGAATGCCGAAGCATGGTTCAGTTTGTGAAGGATGGTGCGTTTTTCGTCTTTGCTCAACCGCGGATTGTTCTGCGACGATTCCATCCGCTCGCGAAGCCAATGGCGTTCTTCGGTATCCTGGATGTGCATGTACTCGGCTCCGATCTTGCCGCAGTAGGTATTGCGCAGAATCTGCATGATTTCGCGCAAGGTGGCTTTTTCCTTGCCTCCGAGGCCGGCGCAATAGAACGTGCGGTCCAGATCCCACATCGACAGGCCGTAATTGCCCAATTCCAATTCCATATTGTGCGATGGATCGCGACGCAATGGATTGATGTCGGCCTGGAAATGTCCTTTGCTCCGGTAGCTGTAGATCAGCTGGATGACGGCGATAGCCTTGCGGTTGACTTCGCCCGTCGGACCATTGAAGAGCCCGCTGTTGATATCGGTTCCGTAAGGAATCGGCGTATAAGGAAGTTCGAGATTCGCGAAGATCGAGTCGTAGAAATCTTTCTCGCCGATCAGCAGCGAGTGGATGTGGGAGAGGAATTCACCCGATTCCGCCCCTTGGATGATGCGGTGATCGTAGGTGCAGGTCATGGCCATGACCTTGGAGATTCCGAGCTGATTGAGGATCTCCTGACTCATCGCCTGGAACTCGGCCGGGTAGTTCATGGCTCCGGTGGCGATGATCGCTCCTTGGCCGCGCATGAGGCGTGGAGCCGAACTCACCGTTCCAAGAGTGCCCGGGTTGGTGATGCTCACAGTGGTTCCTTCATAATCAACCACTTCGAGTTTCCCTTTGCGCGCACGGTTCACCAGATCGTCGAAAGCGGCCAGAAACTGGCTGAAGGTCATCTTATCGACGGCCTTGATGTTGGGAACCACGAGATTGCGTCCGCCGTCTTTTCCGGGAAGGTCGATCGCGACTCCGAAATTGATCTGTCCCGGATCCACTTTCTGGGCATCTCCATCGCGTCGTTCGAAATAACAGTTCAGTGACGGATACTTGATCAAGGAACGGATGATGGCCCAGGAAATCAGATGCGTGAAGGTGACCTTCGGCAATCCTTTCTCTTCCATGTGCTGGTTGATCAGGATCCGGTCTTCCCACAACATTTTGACGGGAATCACGCGTAGGGATGTGGCTGTAGGGATCTCCAGACTCACATCCATATTGTCGGCGATCTTACCGGCGATGCCTTTCAGTTTCGTGTAAGTCGAACTCTCTTTGCGTGGAGCCTGAGGTTTGGCCACAGGTGCCACGACCGCGGCCGTTACAGGGACGCTGACCGGTTCAGGTGCCGGTTCGGAAGGTTTGCCTGACATCTGGTCGAAATAGCTCCGCCAGTGGGCGGGAACGGAATCAGGCTGGGTTTGATACTGCAGATACAAGTCTTCGACCAAGGCGGAATTCGGCCCGAAGACATCTTCAAATTGTTTCATGGATTGGCGTCGCGCATGTAAATTGGATGGCTGAAAATAGGGATTAATCTGTCAAAAAACCCGATATTCAGACCACTCTTCCCCTCGAATCCGAAGCTTTTCCATGTCATCCACAATCGCCAGAACCGCAGATTCCGTGCATTGGGATCTGTCCGATTTGTACCTGTCGCCGACCGATCCCGCCATCCTCATCGACCAGGAAACCTTACGCCGAGATGCCAATCGCTTCGCCAAGTCGTACAAAGGGAAGATGGCAGGGTTCACCTCGTCTCAATTCGCGGTTCTGCTCACCGACTATGAGCGGATCAATGATATTCTCGGACGGATGGGAAGCTACGCCTATCTGCTGTGGTCCACGAACACGGAAGAGCCCGCCCACGGCAAACTCTTGCAGCAGATCACGGAATTTTCCTCCGAAATCAGCCAGATCCTAGTGTTTTTCGATGTCGATTACATGGCCGTATCGGATGAGATCGTCAGCCGGTGGATCACTTCCCCCGAGCTGAAAAAATGGCGCTTCTTTCTGGAATCGTCGCGTCGGTTCCAGCCCCACATCCTATCCGAAGCCGAAGAGCAGATTCTGACTCAGAAATCGGTGACCGGAGCCCAAGCCTGGATCCGCTATTTCGATGAGACGCTGGGCGCGGCGCGCTTCGAGCTGGATGGGGAATCGCTCGCCGAACAGGATGTGCTCAGCAAGCTTCACGATTCCGATCCCGCACTTCGCGCGCGGGCGGCCGCTTCCCTCACCAAGGGCTTCGCTGAGATGCGCCGCACGCTCACCTACGTCTTCAATACGCTTCTTGCCGACAAGCAGATCAACGACCGCCTCAGAAAGTATCCGAGCTGGATTACCTCACGCAACTTGTCGAACATGATTTCGGACCATACGGTGGATGCCTTGGTGGAATCGGTCCGCAGTTTCTATCCGGTCGTGCAACGGTATTACCGTTTGAAAGCCTCCATTCTCGGAATGGATGTGCTTATGGATTACGACCGCTACGCACCGCTGATGAAGGCGGAGTCGGAAGTTTCCTGGGAGGAAGCCCGCTCGATCGTGGTTGAATCGTACACCGCCTTCCACCCGGAAATGGGACGCATCACCGCGGAATTCTTCGATAAGAAATGGATCGATGCGGCCATCACTCCCGGAAAACGGGGCGGTGCATATTCCGCGAGTACGGTGCCCTCGGCGCATCCGTACGTGTTCATGAATTACGACGGACGCATCCGCGATGTGCAGACCCTGGCCCACGAACTCGGTCACGGCGTGCATCAGTACCTGTCGCGCGAGCAGGGCGTCTTGCAATCGGATACGCCGCTGACCACCGCCGAAACGGCTTCCGTGTTCGGCGAAATGCTCGTGTTTCAGAAGCTGTTGGCCACACTCACAGACCCGAAAGAAAAGCTGGCCCTGCTCATGAGCAAGATCGACGATACCATCGCCACGGTGTTCCGGCAAGTGAGTATGAACCGCTTCGAACAGGCCATGCACGACGCGCGCCGCAATGAAGGCGAACTCAGTGCGGAGCGATTCAGCGAGCTCTGGCTAAAAACCCAATCCGACCTGTACGGCGATAGCGTCAAACTCAGCGATGGTTACGCCAGCTGGTGGTGTTACATCCCCCACTTTCTGCACACACCTGGCTATGTGTATGCCTATGCCTTCGGTGAATTGCTGGTTTTGGCTCTTTATGAGGAATACACGCGCCATCCGGACGGGTTTTCAGAAAAGTATCTGGACCTGTTGCGTGCCGGCGGTTCCGATTGGCCTGAAAAACTGATCCGGAAAGTGGGCGTGGATATCACTCAACCTGATTTCTGGACTCAAGGTCTTCATATTTTCGAGAGAATGGTGAACGAAGCGGAAGTATTGGCAACCCATGTCTGATTCCAAACAAGACGACGCGGCTCTCCGGCATTTCAAGTCGGTGGTGAAGGAAGTCCTCACTCTGTTCAGGAAGGCCACCGGTGCGAAAACCATATCTCTGCATTGGGTGAACCGCAATCGGAAACAGTTCGTGCTCGAATCGGCGGTTTCAGAGATACCGAACGCCCGCTTCGCCGATCGCGTCGCCATATCGGAGTCGTTTTTGAACGGTTTTGAAATGCTGACGCGTCCCGCGACCCTGGAAGTTGGTGCCGATATTCAAATGGCGTCGCTCGGTCATTATCCGCAAGGGGGACCCATCACCCATATCACCATCCTTCCCTTGGAGTATAATCGGGAAATCGTGGCTCTTGCGGTGATAGACACCGATTTCAAAGCGGTTCTCACCGATCGCAAAGCCGAAGTCGAGTCGTTCAAATCGGCGATGGGACATCTGCTGTTCACCTTCCTGGAACTCAGCGAGCGGAATTCCGACGATCAGCAGTGGAGCGAGTATGAAGCCATGCTGCAAAAATCACTGGGCAGGGGAGACGAGATCGCCGTGATCGAGCGGCTCATCGATCATGTGTGGAGTCTCATTCCCACGGGAGCCGTTTCCTTGCTGGCGAGAGTGAATGAATCGTGGCAGGTTGTGATCAACCATCCCGATTCGAAATGGGCGCCCCCTGTGGGTCTGATCGTGGAAGAGCAAAGTCTGGTGTTTCAGAGTCTGAAATCGGGAAATCCTGAGTTTGCAACGCATATGGGCGGAAGCCCGAAACGGGTGCATTCCGCCGAGCCGATGATGAAAGGCGCTTCATTGGCGATACCCTTGCTTTTGCACGACCGCCGGCAGGCCGTGATTCTCGTTTCCGACGAAAATCTGTTGTTTTTCCGGGAGGCGAACCGTCACAAACTCACGAATCTGGTGCGTGTGGCCGCTCTGCGGTTGATGTCGGGCACTACGAAATTTCTTTCCGGACTTGATTTCCTTTGCTCCGAAACCGGTGGGTTGCTCGCCGATGCCTTCGACGCATCGCTCAAGCGTGAAGTGAAGCGGAACCGTCCGCTCATGGCTATGGTGACGGTGAAACAGGTTCCAAGTCTGCGTTCGAGGCTGCGAATGGACGAACTCAAAGCGCTTCAGCGCGAAATCATGGAGATGATCGCACCCAACAGGCACTCCATGTCAGGATTGGTCGGCGTGCATTCCGATTTCGTCTTCACGGTGATGCTGCATTCTGAAGCAGGAGTGAAGGAAGAGTATATCGCAGCAATCGCGTCAGTCTGGAAGCGGAAAGGTTCCCAGCCATTGGATTTCGTGGTCGTTTTCGGCGAAACCAGTGATCCGGATCCCTATGTGATCAAGCGTGAATTGCGGTTGTCGCTCGACAAACAACTCAAATAAGGAGTAACCCATGGGCAAATGCGTGTTGGTGATCATCGATGGAGTGGGATGCGGATCTCAGGAAGATTCGCACCTGTATGGAGACTTGGGTTGCAACACCTTGGGACATGTGGTGAACCGCTGCAAAACACGGCTTCCCAACCTGACGAAGATGGGCCTCGGAAACATCATCCCTCTCGATACGGTGCCTGCCGTGGCAAGCCCGACAGCGTCGTGGGGGAAAATGAGGGAAGTGTCGGCTGGAAAAGATTCGACCACGGGACATTGGGAGATCGCGGGGGTGACCTTGCCAGCGCCGTTTCCCACGTATCCGGATGGATTTCCTGACGACGTGATCTCCGCATTTTGCCGGATGGCTGGTGTGGATGGAGTCTTGGCGAACGGCGCGTGGAGCGGGACCGAAGTGATCGAGCGATTCGGCGCCGAGCATCTGGCTACGGGAAGGCCCATCGTGTATACGAGCGCCGACAGTGTGTTCCAGATCGCCACGCACGAAGACATCACGCCGTTGGAGACGCTGTACCGCTGGTGCGACCTCTCGAGAACGCAAGTCATGACCGGCGAGCACGAAGTGGGACGGGTGATCGCGCGACCGTTCACAGGAACTGAGGGCGCTTTCGTCCGATTGAACGACCATCGCAAAGATTATTCCGCCATCCCGCCGATACCGAATCTGCCTGAGCATCTTCAATCCAACGGCATCAAGACCTATTCCATCGGGAAAGTGATCGATCTTTTCGCCGGATTCGGTTTCAACCAATACCGCAAAACCAAGAACAATGCGGAAGGAATCGCCCAATTGCTCAGCGCGTTGAAGGGCATGGATGACGGATTCATCTTCGTGAATCTGATCGATACCGACCAATTGTTCGGACATCGGAATGACCCGGAAGGATATTCAGGCTCGTTGGAGGAATTCGACCGCGTGATTCCTGCCATCCTGGGCAGCCTAAATGAAGGTGATGTGCTGATCCTCACCGGCGACCACGGGAACGATCCCACTACTCCGGGAAGCGACCATACGCGCGAGTTCGTGCCCTTGCTGGTCTACCCGGCAGAGCGATGCATAGCAACGGATTTGGGCATTCGCACATCCTTCCGCGACATCGCGACATCGGTGAGCTCCTACTGGAACCTGCCGGACGTGTTTGGGGCGGTTTCATTCCTTAGTGGTAAATGAGCGGGAATTCCCGTATTTTCACCAGTTACGGACATCATTTTTAACGGATCGTACTTCGTGGCCAAGAAGAAAAAAGAACAGAAAACACAAACCCCCAGCGGGATATCCACAAGAGAGTCGCAGTCGTTAGACCGCTACCTCCACGAGATCGGCAAGGTGCCGCTCATCACACCCGATGAGGAGGTTCGCTTAGCGATTGCCATACAGGCGGGTGATCAATCCGCTTTGGAGAAGCTGACCAAGTCGAACTTGCGTTTTGTGGTTTCCGTCGCCAAACAATATCAGAACCAGGGCTTGTCTTTGGGCGATCTGATCAACGAGGGGAACCTCGGTCTGATCAAAGCGGCCAAGCGTTTTGACGAGACCCGCGGCTTCAAATTCATTTCTTACGCAGTATGGTGGATCCGTCAATCCATCCTGCAAGCGTTGGCCGAGCAAAGCCGGATCGTTCGCCTGCCGTTGAACCGAGTGGGCGCCTTGAACAAGATCGGCAAGGAATTGTCTAAGCTCGAGCAGGAATATGAGCGCATGCCATCCGCGGCGGAGCTTGCCGAAAGCTTGGAAATGTCGATTTCCGAAGTGTCGGATACGCTGCGCATCAGCGGCCGTCACCTGTCGGTGGATGCGCCATTCGCCCAGGGCGAAGACAACCGCCTGTTGGATGTTCTTGAAAACGACGAGACGCCGAACCCTGACGCCGAGCTGATGGGCGAGTCGCTCAAAGTGGAGATCGAACGTGCCTTGGCCAAACTGACCAAGCGCGAAGCGGAAGTCATCCGTCTGTACTTCGGCATCGGCCGCGAGCATTCCCTCACTTTGGAAGAGATCGGTGAGCGTTTCGACCTCACCCGCGAGCGCGTTCGTCAGATCAAAGAGAAAGCGCTGCGCAAACTGCGCCATCACAACCGAAGCATGGCCTTGCGCGCCTACCTCGGCTAACACTCCATCCAACCCCGCGCCATGAAACGGTTGACCGTTCTGTTGATCATGGCTTTATGCTGGTCGACTGCGCATGCGCAGCGGTTGGGGTTACGCAATATCTCCATTCAAAGCGGGCTCAGCCAATCCGTAGCCACTGCCTTGGCGCAAGACCGTAACGGGTATGTCTGGATCGGAACGGAGTTTGGCCTAAACCGTTACAATCGGTTTGATTTCGTCACCTATTTCATGGCTAACGGATTGGCCGACAACCACATCCGGGCCCTTCTTGAACTTCGTGACGGAAGATTGCTGATCGGAACCAGCGCCGGCATCAATCAGATGGAAGCGGGTCGGATCGAAGCCTTCGAAGAGGCCGGCTCTCTGATCACATCGCCGGTCTCCGCCTTGTTTCAGGATCGGGATGGCGGGATTTGGGTCGGAACCGACGGCGCCGGGGTGTTTCATTTCAACAACGATACCTACATCCAATACGACGAAGTGAATGGATTGGGAGCGAATTCCGTGCGACGCATCACCCAAGCCACCGACGGCACCTTGTGGTTTGCAACGGCCAACGGACTCACCAGTCTGAACAAAGGCGTGATGATCACCTATCGGCAGGCTCAGGGACTCAGCAACGCGAACATCTTCGATGTGATCCAGCGGTCAGACGGGTCGATTTGGGTGGCTACAAGTTGGGGAATCAGCGTGCTTCAAAACGGCCGCATCCGTCAGATCCATACCGCTGACGGTCTCATCCATGAGAAAACGCTCTCCCTCGTGGAAGACAGTTTCGGTGGCTTGTGGGTCGGAACCGAATCCGGAATCAGCTATTTCGACGCGACTGGAATCCGCAATTACACCGACGACAACGGTCTGTCCAACAACATGGTGACCCATCTCATGCGTGATTACGAAGGTTCCATCTGGATGGGGACCTACGGTGGCGGTGTCGACATCCTCATCGGCTTCAAATTCCTGCAATACAACGTGAACGACGGGCTGCTCAGCAACATGATTACCTCCATCGCGGAAACCAAAGACGGCGCGATGTGGATTTCCACGTATGGTGGAGGCATCGGGCGTCTGAGCACCGGTAAAATCAGCGCGTACACCATGGCAGACGGACTCGTCGAAAGCCGTGTCTACACCTTGATGACCGATCGAAGCGATCGACTTTGGATCGGAACCCGAAACGGAATCTCCATGTGGAGAAACGGGCGTTTCGAGAAATCACCGCTCTTGGATCCTCTTATCCATCCTTTTGTCAGGACCATCATGGAAGACCGATCCGGAGACATATGGGTCGGTACCTACGGCGGTGGATTGGCGCGATACCGAAACGGCCGCCTTGTGAAGCATTTCACAGCGGAGAATGGCTTGCCAGACAACATCGTCATGAAAGTGCTCGAAGGTCGTTCTGGCAACATTTGGGTGGCCACCTACGGCGGAGTCGCGGTACTGGAGGGTGATAACATCCGAACCATCCATACGGGCAACGGGTTGGTTCAGAACACCGTTCTCACGCTATATGAAGACAGTCGCGGTTGGATGTGGATCGGCACCTTCGCGGGCATGACATTGGTACGCGACGATGAACTGGTGAATTACACGGAAGACAAAGGGTTTCCGAACCCGGTGTGCTATGTGATAACCGAAGACCAGTATGGATTCATCTGGGTGGGCACGAACCGAGGGTTGGTGCGTGTGGACCCCTACTTGGATGCGGATGTGGTGGATCCACGCCGTATCAAAGACCAACTCCGATTCAAAACCTATACCATCGATTCCGGCTTGCTTTCGGATGAGATGAATGCCAATGCCGTGTACAAACGGGCTGATGGTAGTCTGTGGTTCGGTTCCGTGGGGGGTGTGATTCAACTGAGACCATGGTTCGACCAACCCATCGATCGGGGCCCGCCAGTGCATCTCGAACAGCTTCGGGTCTTCGACGGAGAACGGGTTGTGCGCCAGGGAATCCGGTTCAAGCACGATCAGAATTTCATCGCGTTTGATTTCGTAGGCATCATGTTCCAAAATCCGGAAGGGGTGACATACGAGTACCGGATTCGCGGAATCGATCAGACTTGGCAGAAAACCAAATCCCGCTCGGTTCGCTACACCACGTTGCCCGACGGAGAGTATCTTTTTGAGGTGAGAGCCCGGAATGCTGACGGTTTCTGGAGCGCCCAAAGGGCTACCCTCCGATTTGTGATCTCACCTCCGTTTTGGAAAACCTGGTGGTTCATCGTTCTGATTCTTCTTGGAGTCGCGGGATCCATCGCCTTCGTTTACAACTATTACCGCATCGCCAAATTGGTGGACATGGAGCGCATCCGCATCCGCATCGCCAGCGATTTACACGATGACGTGGGCGCATCGCTCACCGAGATCGCACTGCGCGCAGATTTCGTGCAAGCCATGAGGGAGCCCGACATGATGAAAGATTCGGTTCGGCAGATCGGGGAGATGAGCCGCCAGATCGTGACCACCATGGACGATATCGTCTGGTCGATCGATGCCCGTAACGACACACTGGGCGACTTGCTCGACCGCATGCAGGATTACGCATCGAACATCCTCATGCACAAAGGCATCGAAACCCATTTCAGATTCGAAGGCTTGGATACGGGTAAATCGTTGCCTCTGGAGGTCCGCCAGAACCTGTATCTCATTCTGAAGGAAGCCGTCAACAATGCGGCAAAACATTCGAGAGCCGGAAACATGTACATCAACTTCATCAAAGATGACCGTAGCTTCGAGTTGAGCATCCGCGATGACGGGGTAGGCTTGCCGGATGCGGGCCGAGTGGGCAGCCACGGACTTAGGAATATGAAAATGCGTGCGGAAAGGATCGGGGCTGTCCTCACTTTCGAAAGCACATCGAGCGGATTAACCATACACGTCAAAGGAAAAGGAATCTGACCATGGATACGGTACACGATATCGCCATAGTGGAAGACAATGTGAAAATCAGGGATCTCATCCAGCAATACCTGAACATGCAGGCCGACATCAAATGCGGTTTCGCGGTCAGTTCGGTTGAAGCCCTTCTTGCACATCTCAAGGAAGGATTCCGTCCGGAAATCGTTCTGATGGATATCGATCTGGAAGGGATGTCTGGCATCGACGGCATGAAACTGGTCAAATCCCAGTATCCGGAAGTGGAAATCATCATGCTCACGATTTATCACGATTCACACAAGATCTTCAATTCGTTGAGGGCGGGGGCTTCCGGATACCTGCTCAAACACACCTCCTTGCCTGAGATCCGGGAAGCGATCGATGTGGTGGCGGCTGGTGGTTCGCCGATGTCGCCTCAGATCGCGCGCAAGGTCATCACGTTTTTCAACAGTCCGGACGAGGGTGCGGAAGTGAAACCGGAATCGGGCTTGACTCTGCGCGAACAGGAAATCGTTGTGGGCCTTGTGGATGGACTCAGTTACAAGATGATCGCGGATCGGATGGATATTTCCATCGACACCGTTCGAGCCCATATCCGAAATATTTACAAGAAGTTGCACGTTAATTCCAAAGCGGAAGTCATCGCGAAATCATTGCGCGGAGAGATTTAACATCATCATGTTATTCACCGCGCACCGTTTTTATGCGTAGACTGCCGTTGTAGACAAACATCACGCGGAGGAATCCCATGAAAACGACGCTCACACTCGCCACAACGCTCCTTCTCACCGGTTGCTACACGCAGCTTCAAGTCGTCGAGCCTTATCAGCCCCCGGTTCGCAAAATCGTTTACGAGCGGGAAGTGACCTATGAGCGTGATTCCGTTCCTTCGGAAGAGACCTACGAGGAAGTAGCCGAATCCGCCGCGTACGAGCAAGAAGTAGTCTTTCTTCGCGACCGCAGCCGCTCGTTGAATTTTGCGCGTGCCTATGAGCGGGGTTTCGCTGCCGGTTTCAGCGAAGGCTATGATGATGCGATGTACGATATGCGTCGTCACCGCTGGTACAGCTATTCCTACGATCCTTTTTACTACGATTACGGCTGGAGCTGGAGCTGGGGTTGGGGACATCCTTATCCGTACTATGGACACTTCGGCTACTTCGGTTATTACCCCGTGTTCTACCATCCTTACCACCGTGGGTATTATGGCAACACCTGGGTGACCTACAACTACTTCTTTGTGAATCCAAATGCTGAGTCACCAGTGGCCAGAAATGTGAACCGTGGCCGCCGCGACAGTGGCTACCAAGGTGCTACAGGCACGTCGAACACGGGTCGTTCCACGGCGAGCGGAGCCGGAATGCGCAGAAGCACCGGAACCAACTCAAATGGTTCGGGCTCGGAAGTGCGCAGAACCTCGAGCGGAACCAACAGCAATGGCGAAGTCCGTCGCACAAGTTCGGGAAGCAGCGGGGAAGTCCGCCGTACAAGTTCGGGAAGCAGCGGGGAAGTCCGCCGTACAGGATCGGGCAGCAGCTCGGGAACCCGCACCAGTGGAACCTCGAGCGGAACCGCGCGTCCACGGCGCGATTCGGATACCCCTCAATCGAGTGCGCGTCCGGCCACCGAGCGCCCACGCACCACCGAGGTCAAGCCAGCGGCTGAGCGCCCTCGCTCCACTGAAGCGAAACCTGCAGAAGAGCGCCCTCGCTCCACCGAGGCAAGACCAGCCAGTGAACCACGTCGAACCACGACCACGGAAGTCCGCCCGACGCAAAGCTCGGGATCATCCTCAGGCAACGGTGCCACACGAAGCGGAAGCAGTTCCAGCGGAAGCAGCGAACGACCCAAACGCCGCAACTAAACCCTACCACAACATGAAAACGATTCTTCTGTCTGCCGGGCTCCTTTTCGGGCTCAGCACAGCACTTCTTGCGCAAAACCGTTTCGATGCGCTCCGATACACACAGACCTATCCGCTGTTCGACCCCGCCTCCATGGCGATGGGCGGATCCACAGCCGGACTCACCGCCGATGCGGGATCCTTCCTGATCAATCCGGCGGGAATGGCGCTGGCTAAAAAAAGCTATTTCTATTTCGGACTCGGGAATCGGGAAGTCGGCGAAGATGCGACGTATCGCGGAAACACCACTTCCTTCAACGACAACCAAACCGGAATCAGTAATATCGGGTTCGTGTTCAAGGCGCCTACGCAAGTCGGAAGCCTAGTGATGGGCGCCGGGTATGCTCAATCTGCCGATTTCAACCGAGCGTTCTCTGTGAATGCGTATAACACCGCGAGTTCCATCACCGATTTCCTTTTGAATTCCACTTCCGATCTGTACAATGGTACCGCCTACGATGCGTACGCCATCGATGAAGACGCATTCGGTCAATTCACAGTGTATGACGGAGCTGGCGGCTTCGCCGGAGCCGACCAATACGTCGAATATTTCGAGCGCGGACAAATGGGTGAGTATTCCCTGTTTTTCGCCACGGAATTCAAGAAAAACATGTTTGTTGGTGTCTCTCTCGGTTTGCCAGCAGGGCAATACAGCTATCGACGCGCATTCTTGGAAGAAGATGTGAACGGGTTGTATACCACCGCTCCTTATGATGTGGATGCGGTGACCGTGGAAGACAAGATCGATGCCAGTATCCGTGGGTTCAACGCACGTATCGGGCTCTTATACAAACCGACGGCTTTCGCTAAAATATCGTTGAGTTACACCACCCGCACCCGCCTCGAGATTGAGGAAAAATATTCGACCTACATCCAGACCGATTTCAAATCATTCGATGTGGATGGAAAAAATTCTTATTGGGCGGAAACCGAGGGTGAGATTTCTTACCGTGTGTTATCGCCGGGCCGATTGAATGTTGGAATCGCCTTCGAAAGCGGACCGTTGACGATCGCCTCATCCGTGGAACGGATCAATTATAGTGCCATCGAGATGAGCGGATTCGGAATCGCATCCGATCGTGACGAACGCCGGCTCATCCGCCGCGACTTCACCGATGCGTACAATTTGCGCTTGGGTGCGGCCTATAAACTCGGACAAAACACGTTGCGCGCCGGCTATGGAGTGAATCAGAGTCCGCATCGCACCGAAGACCGCGGTTCCCAATTCGTGAGCGGCGGAGTGAGTGTCGATTTGGGTAATGAGTTCGCGCTTGATCTGGGAGTGCAATACCTCACACGCAAAGACACCCAAGCCTTGTACAACACTGGTACGATTGTCGAAACGACCACGTCGAATGTGGGTCGCTTCAACACCATGATCGGGCTGCGTGTCGGTTTCTAACGCGGCGGATTGATGCTGAGCATGCTGGTGCGCACATGTCGCACCACATGCGAGGCGGTACTTCCCATCATCAGATACTCGAGCCCGGTTCTGCCCACCGTCGCCATGATGATCAGATTATATGTCTCATCGTCCTGACGTTTGACGATCGCCGAATGTACGGCTCCGTCGGTGGCCATGACCACCGCTTTCACGTTGATGCTTTCCTTGAAATGCTTGTTGATCATCGTTTTCAGATCGTATTCAGCAATCCGCATTTCCGAATACAGAGCGGCCTCGCTGTCGAAATCTTCGGTGAGAAGCACATGGAGAAGGTCGATGGAAGCACCGGTGAACTCAGCCAGATCGGCGGCGTGTTTGAACGCAGCGGTGGAATACTCGGACAAGTCGGTAGTGACCAAGATTTTGGATATAGGAACCAGCGGAGTATCGTGGCCAACCACCAGTACCGGCACATGCGACATCCGAAGCACTTTTTCAGAAATCGATCCCAAGAGCAATCGGGAGAAGCCCGTGCGGCCATGGGAGGTCATCACGATCATGTCATAGTCTTTTCCGGCTTCTGTGAGCGCATAAGCGGGATTGCCGATGCCTACCCGCCCCGGTTTCAGGATTTTCCCCGCAACGAGTTTCGAGGCGGTAGCCTGCAACCGCTCTTTGATCGAACTTTCCACTTTCTCATAATCGATGTGTCCGGATAGGCCCACGCCGGAGTAGTAGAAACTGTCCATTTCACTGACCGGCAGATACGCATGAAACGGAGTGATGGTACCGCCTAAGAGATGGGATAGCGACGCGGCGGCTTCGAACGCTTTAAGGCTGAATTCCGAGAAATCGGTTGGAACCAGCATGTTAGGTCGTTTCATAAAGTCTCCATGTTGAGTAGTTTGTACCTTCAACCTAGTGTTTCAAACCGCTAAGGTCAAGGAGAATCGGAAAATGTGAAGAGAATGAGAATTTATGTCAGAGCCATTTCATCTTCCGGAAAAACAACAGCATACCCACCACCACCATGATCATAAAACCCCAAACGGCGAAATACCCCCATTGCCAGCTCAGTTCGGGCATATTTTCAAAGTTCATTCCATACACACCCACAAGAAATGTGAGCGGGATGAACACCGTCGACATGATGGTGAGCACTTTGATGATCTCGTTCATACGTAAACCGGTCTGTGCCATGTAGGTATCCAGCAGACTCACGGTCATCTCCAAAGCGTCTTCGGCATTTTCGGTGATCCGGGTGACGTGGTCATGAACATCCCGCAGATACAATCTAACGGATTCGCTGATGATGGGAGCCTCGGTGCGTTGCAAGGCGTTCAACACATCGCGCAGCGGACTCACCGATTTCTTCACATTGATCAGATTCCGTCGGATCCGGTGGATGCGTCGATAATCCGAACTGTCGGCTTTGAGGAAAAGCCGGGTTTCGATCCCCTCCAGTTCATCGAAATGCTCCTCATAGATGATCATGGACTGGTCCACCGCGATATCGATCAATGAATATGCCAGATAATCGGCGTCATAACGGCGGAAACGGCTTTTCGGGTCCTGAATCCGATCATAAATCACATCGAATGCGGCGTGTTCGCTCTCATGGAAGGAGACGACGCAGTTTCTGGAAAGGATGAAACTCACCTGCTCGCCGGCGATCGCTTTGCCCGATCCGATCTCATGATAGTGGCGGAACACTACGAACACATAATCCTCATAGGCTTCCGCCTTTGTGCGTTGACCCGTGTTCACAATATCTTCCATCACCAACGGATGCACATCGATGAGTTCTCCGATGGAGGATATCAGTCCAAGATCATGCAGACCAGTGACCCTGATCCAACTGATGGAATTATCCTTCGTGAGATGCTCGCGCACCATCTCCAAACTGGCGTTCGGAAAGTCTTCGTACGACTCATTATTGTATTCCGTGAGTCGGATGTGCCCGTTTTCGACTTTCTGTCTGCCGATATGGACCATCGTGCCTGGCGCAAGGCCGATTTTGCGGGTTCGTGACATGGCTATAATGTGTATCTTTTCAACATGTTTTCTGATAAGAAATCGATGTGGGAACCGTTCGCACTCCCTGAAGATAACCCCGTTTTCCGACGTATTGGTCCTTTGAATCTATGGTTGCTCCGCAAGTCGGGCGAGCTATGGATCATGCATGATTACACAGAAAACGTGACTCCACCCACGGAACCGCCCTCAGACGGTATCTGGAAACGATGGGCGCTGCGCAACGGTGATCATTCCACCCAATTCAAGCCGACATTGCCCGATAAATCCATCATGGTGAAGCCCGAATCCGAGATCCATCTTCTGAAGGGATCCCGTGTTCGTACCTACACCCGAGTTCCGATATGGATCCTCATCGAAGTGATCGGCGAAACCACGGTTCCTATCGTCGAAATCCCGACACAAGTGCTTTCCAACACCTGGTTCGGCGGCTTCACCGATGGAGAGTTATGCTACTGGCTGACCACATCCGCGCGTCGATCCATGCCCATCGAGCTGATCCAGCCCCATCATGCGGTCTGCATCATGGATATCCGAAATTCATCGGACTTGGATCTGAATCTCGACAAGATCTGTCTTAGGGTGGAACGGCTCAGTCTTTTTGACAACGGCGGCTATCTTTGGGCCGACGACACGGTAATCACCTATGAAGGAATCGAAGGCGACACGCAGATCAGAAACGACGGAGTCACTCCGATCGAGGTACCCAACGCCAAGAAATTGAACGAGCCTCGGCATCCGCACAAACGCGGGCTCGCCGAGCGCGCCTTCTTCCTGTTTAGAGATTCCGGAGAATAAGACATGGATTTCAGCATCATCAATGAATTCATTTCGCCCGACCGCTTCGAAAGACTCGTGATCGCGTTCGTCTTTCTGGCAGTCGCATTGCCTTTGGTCTACTTCGTGCGTGGACGCATCCGCAGCGTGGTCACGAAGAAACACAGCGAACATTACGGGATGTTGGCCGCGAAAATCATCCACTACATCCTGATGGTTCTTGTGGTCGTGATTTTCCTCACCGAACTGGGTCTGAGTCTCACTCCGCTACTTGGTGCGGCGGGTATCTTGGGCATAGCCATCGGTTTCGCATCCCAAACCTCCGTGTCCAACATCATCAGCGGGTTTTTTCTCATCGCGGAACGTCCTTTTTCAGTCGGGGATGTGATCCAGGTCGGTCCCACCATCGGCACGGTGCTCTCGATCGACACGCTTTCGGCGAAACTGCGCACCTTCGATAACCGGTTTGTCCGAATTCCGAACGAAACCTTGATCAAGTCGGAAGTGATCACCATCACGAAGTTTCCAATCCGCCGCGTGGATGTCGGAGTATCGGTCGCTTACAAGGAAAATCTGAAGCGGGTCCGCGAAATCCTGCTTGGTATCGCCGAAAGCAACCCTCTCGCTCTGCAGGAACCCAAGCCCATGGTCAATTTCAGCGCGTTCAACGCGTCGTCTGTGGATCTGCTTTTCCTTGTCTGGACCACCCGTGAGAATTTCATCCAGATTCGGAACGAGCTCAACGAAGCCGTGAAAGTCCGCTTCGCTGAGGAAGGAATCGAGATTCCTTTCCCGCAAGTGGTGGTTCATGATACGTAAGACGTAGAACGATGGACGTGGGACGAGGGACGAAAATCAGTGAGACAAGGGACGGGTCGCATACGCTGTTTTCGGAAGCGGCGGGACAGTTCTACCATAACCCCAACGGTGCCGTGGAAGAGAGCAAACACGTCTTTTTCGAGCATGGCGGGGTGATAGGCGCATTGGCACGCAATGAACCCGTTCATATTTTCGAAGTGGGTTTCGGCACAGGCCTGAATCTCCTCCTGCTGGACGACGCCCTTTCCGCGCATCCGGAACACTCCGCACCTGTCTCGTTCACCAGTGCGGAAGCCTATCCCATCACCGAAGAAACCGCCCGAGCGCTGAATTACGGGCGATTCCTGACGAATCCGGATCGGATGGAGGCCTTGGCTCAAGCGTTCGCGGCGCTGAAACCCGGATGGAACAAAGTTTCGTGGCCTGGAAGGATCGAGGTGAGGGTTTGGGTGGGGGATGCACGAGGGGCGCATGCACGGGCGGATCCGCGTGTCCGCCCTTTCATGAAACGGGACGACACACTGGTCGTCCCTTACACACACGTCTTCCATGATCCGTTTTCGATTGAGGCGTCGCCCGAGCTGTGGAGCGAGGCGATGTTCGCGTGGCTCAGAAGCTTATCGACGCCCGACGCGCTGTTATCAACCTATGGCGCCGCCTCGAAGGCGCGCGCGATGATGGCCGCTGCGGGCTGGTTGGTGGCGCGCGCGCCCGGTGCGCTTGGCAAGCGTGAGATGACGCTTGCCGCGCCTACGGAAGAGCGCCTGGCCGGGTACAGCCGCGTGGATGAGGAGCGTCTGGTACGCCGCCTCAGGAACGGGGAGTTTGAGTCTCTGTCATCTGCAGGATGAGGATCACATCGTTGCGCGTCATTTCGCCCAACGCATCAATCGACTTGCCGTCGCCATACGTGCGCACACAGTAGTCGGCCACGGCTTCGAACTGAGTGGGATGAACGCCCGTCGCAGAAGCCGACTGCCATAAGCCGTTGTCTTGGAGCCACGCGTCGAATCGGGTGATGAATCCCCAGCCGCAAGAGTCGATGTTGCCGCTAAGGGCGAAGAGTTCGCGTCCGAGTCGGGCGAAGCGCTCTTTGGCGCGTCCGTTTTCCCACAACCAGCGGAAATACGCCGGATACAATGTGGCCAATCCGCGGCCATGCGCCAAACCCGGATGCACGCCGCTCATGGCATGCTCGATGTTATGGAGCACGAACGCCGACGGCCGCCGCCCCGCAAGGGGGAAGCCGTTCAGGGCGACCGACGACGCCCAGAGAAGTTCGCCCCGCGCCGCCAGGTTCTTCGGCTCAAGGGTGAGCACGGGAAGGGTGTTCATCACAGTTTTGATGATGCCCTCGGTCAGAAAATCGGACAGCTGCGCGTCGTTCCCGCCCAGAAAGTAGTTCTCGAAGACATGGCTTAGAATGTCCGACGCCCCGTCGCGGGTGGTTTCAAGGGGGAGGTCGGTGGTGAAGGCGGGGTTCAACCAGCTGGCTACTGGCTTGAAATTCGGCGAGCTGATGGGGGATTTTCCATTCACCGGCGGATGGGAAATCACCGCATACGGGGTCACTTCCGACGCGGTGGCCGCTGTGGTCGGGATGCAAAAGATCGGTAGCGAGGCCACCAACTGTCCCCGGCGCGGACTCCCTACCACGAACTCCCAAACGTCCTTTTCCCCGCTAGCCACCAGGCCGCCGATCGCTTTGGCCGCATCCATCACCGATCCGCCTCCCAAGGCCAGGATCGCATCCGCGCCGAACCGAGTCGCTTCCACCGCCATCCGATTGATCGTGGCCGCATGCGGATTCGGCTCCACACCCCGCGAATGAAACCAAGCCACCTGGTTCAACTCCAATCCCTTCACCACCTGGTCGAGATAGCCGAGCCGTTCCACAGAGCCGCCTCCCGTAACGACAAAAACTTTTTTCGCCGATCGGCTCAGCGTTTGGATGAATTTCGGGCCTTGATTCTCGCCGAAAAACAGGCGGGTGGGGAGGTGGAGTTCGAATGGGTGCACGGAATTATGAACTTGAATTTTAAATGATAAATTTTAAATGATGTCTTAGTCTTAACCCCAAAATAGGCAACACTCGGACAGTCAACATTTATAATTGAACATTTAAAATTTCCGTTTCGTGTCCGCCTTTCCCAATTTTTCCGGCCCTTTGTTCGAGCTCACGGAGGATCTTCTGGCCGAGGGGTATGCCGCATCGCGCACATCCCCGCGGAAACGCATCATCTATCCGATCCATCGCACGCAAGACGCGCAGGTGCAACGCATGCTGAATTTCATGCAACTTGGCACATATGTGAAGCCGCATATTCATCGTGGCGCGGGGGCGAGCGAATCGGTGGTGCTGATTTCCGGAGCGCTTCAGTACTTCATTTTCAATGCGGCGGGGGATGTGGTCCGAACCTTCAGGATGCGGGCTGGAACGGCATCGGCCGTGGCCGACATGGATCCCGATGTATGGCACAGTTTCGTGGTTCTGGAGGCCGATTCGGTGATTTTCGAGTGCAAGAAAGGCCCGTATGAAGCGATGTCCGACAAAGATTTCGCGCCTTGGGCGCCGGATGAAGGCACGCCCGAAGCCGCCGATTGGGTGAAAATGATGGAGGCGCGCTACGCATGAGTGGAACCGTGTCGCATTGGGAATCCACCGCCTGGCGCGAGCTATGGGATCTTGTGATCGTCGGCGCCGGAATCACAGGGAGCTCGGCCGCCATCCATTTCCTGACGGATCATCCCGGTGCTCGAGTACTGTTATTGGAACGGGCGGTGCATCCGAGCGGCGCGAGCACACGCAACGCCGGATTCACATGCTTCGGCACCATCGGCGAATCGCTCGACGACCTCACGCATGAGTCGGAGGATGTGGTGTTCGCTCGCATCCGTCAGCGCTATGACGGATTGAAGCTCCTGCTCGACACCCTTCCCGCCGAGGAGATCGACCACCGTTCCACCGGAGGACACGAGCTCTTTCTCGACGAAGCCGACTTCCGCAAAAGCGTGAACGCCATTCCTTGGTTCAACGAGCGTCTTCGTGAATTCACAGGCATCGAAAACGTATGTGCGGAAACGCGCATAAATGGACGTCGCGCCATATCCATCCAGGGTGAAGGACATCTTCACAGCGGGAAGCTGCTTCAAACGCTGCATCGGCGGGTGCGTGAGCGGGGCGGCGAAATCCGCTGGAACATGGCGGTGAGCGAGGTGGATACGGGCGTCGTTACGTTGTCGACTGGCGATGAGCTTTGCACGAGGCACATCCTCATCGCTACCAACGGCTTCACGGGGGCCCTACCTGGAATGCCGGTGATTCATCCTGCACGCGGTGCGGTAATGGTGATTGATGGTGAAGGTGCGCGCGATTGGCGCGGAACCTGGCACTTCGACCGCGGATTCGTGTATTTCCGGGATGTCGGCGATGATCTGCTCTTGGGCGGCGGACGAAATGTCGACATCGCCGGTGAGCGCACGATGGTGGATGCGGTGAATCCGGCGGTTAGAGACTATCTGCTCAGCTTCGCGCGCGAGACCTTGGGCGTGAAAAATCTGCGAGTGAACGCGGAATGGAGCGGCATCATGGGCTTTCCGGAAGGGAGCAAGACGCCAGTCATCCGAGAACTCAAGCCCGATGTCTGGATCGCCGCCGGCCTGGGAGGGATGGGTGTGGCGCTGGGGGTTGGGGTGGGGAAAGAGGTGGTGAAGAGAATGCTTGCCCTGAGCGCAGCGAAGGGTTGAAGATTGAAGAAATTTTAAAGGATCAATTTTATATGGATAGTTTGAAGCAAGATCAACGCATCGCAACGATGACTTTCTCCTCCGTTTATCCGCATTATGTGACGAAAGTAGAGAGGAAGGGTCGCACCAAAGAAGAGCTGCATCAGGTCATTAGATGGCTGACCGGCTTCGAAGAGGCCGAACTTCAAGCACTCGTCGCCGAAAAAGTGACATTCGAAGAGTTTTTTCAGCGGGCGGAAGTGAACCCGAACTCGGAGTTGGTGTCCGGACTCATTTGCGGAATCCGTGTCGAGCAGATCGAGAACCCGCTCACACGAAGTGTGCGCGTGCTCGATAAGTTGGTCGACGAGCTGGCCAAAGGGAAGAAGATGGAGAAGATTTTCAGGGTCTGAGCATGAACGACGTTCAAGCCTATATCGCCCGATGCGAGCCGGAAGTCCAGGATCGGCTCAATCAGATTCGCAATCTTTTTTTCGAGCTGCATCCGGAGATAACCGAAAAAATAAGCTACCAGATTCCGGCATATCGTGTAGGGAATCATCCTTTGTATTTCGCCTCATTCAAATCCCATATCGGATTCTATCCGGTATATGATTTGCCCGAATTGGAGGAGCGGATGTCCCCCTATCGGGCGAAGAATGCGAAACACAGCCTGCATTTCAAGCACAATCAGCCTTTGCCGCTGGACCTCATCCGCGACATCATCCGGCTGAAAAGCAGGGATTAATCCTTCTTAAACTCCAGCAACTCCCCCGGCTGGCAGTCCAAGGCTTTGCAGATGGCTTCGAGCGTGCTGAAACGAACGGCCTTCGCCTTTCCGGTTTTCAGGATCGACAGATTGGCGAGGGTGATGTCCACTTTTTCAGCGAGTTCGCTTAGCGACATTTTCCGCTTGGCCAGCATCACGTCCAGGTTCACAATGATAGGCATGGCTCAGACGGTGAGTTCTTGTTCGGATTGCATCTCCACGCCGCGGCGGAAGATCTGGGAGATCAGATAGGTCAAGCCCGCCATGAAGAGGGGATCGGTGCTCAGATTCAAGGTTCCGCCGAGCAGCTTGGTCACGAACGTCGCAACCCAGATCGCCAAGATCAAGAGGCTGATGGTGCGGATGCGGTTTGCCGTGTCCAAAGTGAACGGACTCTCCATGTTCATTTTTGTGAAGATGCCGATCATGATGTGGGCGATGTAGGCTTGCAACGCCGGCAAGGAAACCAAACCCAGAGAGACAAACGAGTATTGGAGCATATTCGACCGCCGCATCTCGATCAGGTCCAGGCCTTCATACAGATGCCCGGCGACGAGCGGTTTGATGATGCTGTATCCGTACAGAAAGACCACGGATCCGGTTTTGATGAGCAGAGCGATGAAGACGATCCACGTGAGGACGTTCAAAGTGACAAGGAGGGTGTTGGGTTTCATCGGTTAGAAATGTTGAATGTTGAATGTTGAATAAAAACAGGGGCGCATCACTGATGCGCTCTATCATTTATCGAATATCAATAAATAAATGTTGCAAAGCAATAAAATTCAATTTTAAATGAACATTTTTAATGTGGGTCCTTGAATGGCTACCTTCATCATTAAGCTAAACATTAGCCCAGGGCGCATCAGTGATGCGCCCTCACATTCATCCTTCTTAAAACCGAAAACCGTCATGTCACCCATCACCATCCGAGTCCATGTGGCCAAGTCGCTCACTCATACATGGGTGTGCTGGACCTCCCCCGAGCACATCACAAAGTGGAATTTCGCGGGCGATGATTGGCATTGTCCGTCGGCGACGAACGATATTCGGACCGGTGGAACATTCTCATCCCGCATGGAAGCGCGGGATGGATCGTTCGGATTCGATTTCGAGGGGATTTACGACGAGGTGATTCCGCATGCGCTCATCCGCTATTCGATGGAAGACGGACGCAGAGTGGAAGTCCGCTTTGAAGAAACCGGTTCAGGTACGGATGTGATCGAGACTTTCGATCCGGAATCGGAAAACCCGGTCGAGATGCAGCGCGACGGCTGGCAGATGATTCTGGATCGCTTCAAGAGGCACGCGGAGAACGTGCAAATCTAACGCATGACATAAAATGGATTTTGTTGATTAATTCGATATCATGGCACATGATTCGCGTTCGAACATTCTCCGTTGTCATGATGTGGTTGGCCTTTTCGGTTTCCATCAGTCATACAATGATACCGCATTTGCACCATGCGAACGATGAGAGTCATGCGCATGCGGATCACTCCCACAACGAGCCGGTCGACCTTGGCGATCTGTTCCACTTGCTGATTCATGCGAATGAAGGGGACTCATTCCTAGGTCGCCCAAAGGTACTCAGTGCGACGTCAGGCTCAGCGCCGACCCTTGCAGGATGGTTGATGATTTCGGATTCGGTGGTGGATCACCCTTGTTTCAGTCAGCCATTTCTGCAATCGGATGAGTTGAAGGGGAGTTCAATACAGTACCCGCATTCACCCGGACTTCGAGCGCCCCCAGCTCAATCTGTCTGAAGATCCATTTCACATTGGGTTCTCCTTTGTGAATTTGCATGGCAAAGCCATGCCTTTCAACCCATATTCCACATCACTATACCCATGAAAAATTCATATTTATTCAGTGTGACTTTCGTCTTTCTTACGGCCGCGTGTTCGAACCACGATGCTTCGAACCATGCCCATGACAATGCGGGAAATCATATCGAATCAGGCACACATGCGCACGACGATGGATCGATTCATACAAATCATCCAGACTCGACACACACCCAAGAGGAGTTCACGATAGTTGGTGACAGTTTGAAATCGGATGTGCACAGCCATGATGGTCAACCTAAACATGCGCATTAAATGAGAACTGTGAGCTTACTGATCGTGTCGATCCTTGTTATTGCAGGATCGTGCGCCACTCCGTCGCAAGATGTAACGGAAGCGTTGGATTTGGTTCCGATCGTACATACGGTTTATACCGATCAGATTGAACTGTTTGTTGAGTTCAAACCATTGGTAGTGGGGAGTCTTTCCAAATTTGCGGCACATTTCACTCAATTGGGCGATGTGTTTCTCCCAATCACCGAGGGACAAGTGACGGTGAGTCTTGTGGTTGGAAACCGTGGTATCAAACAGACGGCCTCTTCGCCGAGTTCACCCGGCATCTACCGATTGTCGCTGAATCCGACTGTGGCAGGTACGGGAACGTTGATTTTCGATATCGTTACACCCAATTTCACCGATCAGATAATCATTGAAAATGTGAAAGTCTACGAGAGCGCCCAAGCCGTTGCAGAACCCATTACGGGCGAGGTCGGGGGGGGTGATATCACGTATCTGAAAGAGCAAGCGTGGAAAGTGAATTTCGCAACCATCCCCGTGGTATCCGCGCCTATGCATCGAGTGATCCGTACGAGTGGAATCGTTCGGTCGGCACCTAAAGATGAGTTTCATGTGACCGCCTCGGTGAGCGGTTCCGTTCAATTCATGAATAATCGGATACAGTTGGGCTCCGTGGTTTCAAAAGGTGCGCCTCTGTTTTTATTATCAGGAGGGGATTTGCAATCCGGATCTGTGAATGCGCGGTTCATCGAAACTAAAAACCGGTATGAAAAACTCAAATCAGATTACGAACGAGCCCTCGAGTTGGCCAAAGATCGCATTGTTTCTGAACGAGATCTCTCGCAAGCCAAACTGGATTATGATCTCGCCGAGAGGATCTATCGGGAGATGGCGGAATTGTACTCAGCGAATGGTTTGACGGTCCAATCACCGATCACGGGATACGTATCGAACCTATCGGTACGCGAAGGGCAGTACGTCGTGGCAGGTACTCCTCTGGCCGTTGTCTCCAAAAATGAACTCTTGATATTGCAGGCTTCGGTACCACAGAGGGATGTCGGCGCTCTCGCGAGCATACGTAGTGCTCATTTCAGAATCGCAGGTACCGATTTGTTGATTGAAACACGGAAATTACATGGACGAGTGATCTCTTATTCGAAAGCACTTTCGAACGAATCCCCTTTCCTGCAGATTTCATTTGAAATCACCAATCCCGGCTACTTGATTCCAGGCACCAGCGCCGAGGTGTATCTGCACACCGAATCAATACCTGATGTTCTTGCTGTTCCCAAATCGGCGTTGATGGAAGAACAAGGATCCTATTATGTGTTTGTTCAAGTTGCAGGGGAGCGGTTTCAGAAGCGCCAGGTCGTATTGGGTGCCGACGACGGACTCCGTGTTCAAGTGATTCGAGGGGTGGCCGAAGGAGAGCGTGTCGTTACTAAAGGAGCCTATTCCATCAAACTTTCGATGGCATCTGGGGCTTTGCCCGCACATGGTCACGAACATTAATACGCCTACATCATGTTACATAGAATCATTCAGCTCGCACTTGATAACCGATTGATTGTCGTCATCGCGTCCGTCTTGTTAATCGTTTTCGGTACAACCGTAGCTTTCAGAATGGAAGTGGATGTGTTTCCGGATCTTACCGCACCCACTGTCGTGGTGCTGACGGAAGCCCATGGATTGGCCCCTGAGGAAGTAGAGAAACTTGTCTCGTTTCCGATTGAGACCTCGGTCAATGGTGCCACGAATGTCAGAAGGGTTCGAAGTTCATCTTCAGCGGGGATCTCCATCGTTTGGGTTGAATTTGATTGGAATACCGACATTTTCAAAGCACGTCAAATCGTGAATGAGAAGATTGCGTCGGTGGCCACCAGACTCCCGCAAGGGGTGGGAATGCCGACCATGGCACCTCAATCGAGCATTATGGGTGAGATTATGCTCATCAGTGTGACTGCCGATTCTACCAATCTGATGGAATTACGGGAAATCGCGGATTGGACCATCCGACCTCGACTGCTTGCCACAGGAGGGGTGGCTCAGGTGGTAGTGATAGGAGGGGAGTTTAAACAGTATCAAATCCTGGTTTCACCTCGAAAAATGGAGGCTTACAAGGTGAGTCTGGCCGAACTACTCGCGGCTAGTTCGAAAGCTAACGGCAATTCTTCTGGTGGATTCATCAATGAATTCGGCAACGAATATCTGATCAAAGGCATAGGCCGGATCCAGGATGTCGCGCAGATCGAACGATCGTTGATCAAACGTGTGAATGGTGGTGTGGTCACGATAGGCGATGTCGCTGAGGTTCGAATCGGTGCGGCACCCAAGATCGGAGATGGCTCCATGAACGGATCCCCCGCCGTCATCTTGACAGTCATGAAGCAGCCATCCACCAACACCCTGAATCTGACTGACGAGATAGACACCGAATTGGCGGATATTCGACGATCGCTGCCTTCAGATGTGCAGATTCATTCAGAGATCTTCAGACAAGCGGATTTCATCAACGCTTCCATTTCCAATATTCAAAAAGTGCTTTTGGAAGGAATCGCGTTTGTGGTCATCATTCTGTTTCTGTTCTTGATGAATTGGCGCGCCACCGCGATAACGTTGGTCGCCATCCCCATCTCGTTGATCGCAGCCATCCTTACACTCCATTGGATGGGATTGACCATTAATACCATGAGCCTTGGTGGCATGGCAATCGCTATTGGTGATTTGGTCGACGATGCCATTATCGATGTGGAGAATGTGTTCAAAAGGCTAAAAGAAAACGCGAAAAAACCTCAAGCAGAGCAGCGAGATAAGCTTTCCGTGATCTTCGATGCGTCAGTTGAAATCCGCACGTCCATCATCAATGCGACGTTCATCATCATGGTCGCATTCATGCCTCTGTTTTTCCTTTCTGGCATGGAAGGCAAGTTGCTCGCGCCACTCGGTATTGCGTTTATCGTTTCGTTGTTCGCGTCGCTGATTGTCGCAATTACTCTGACCCCAGTTTTATGCAGTTATTTGCTCGTGGATGATGCCATGCTCATAAAGCAACACAAGGAAAGTTGGTTGGTTGAAAAGCTCCAGGCATTCTATGGTCGAATGTTGAACGAGGTGATGCGGCACAAAACGATTCTTATTTCTGCAAGTATCCTTTTATTCCTGAGCTCGATTCTAACATTTTCAGGCTTTGGACGCAGCTTTTTACCGGAGTTCAATGAAGGGTCGCTTGTGGTGAGTGCGGTGAGCCTGCCGGGCATTTCGTTGGATGAAAGTAATCGCATCGGCGTAGCCATCGAAAAGTCGTTGCTATCGATTCCTGAAATCAAACTGACCACCCGCCGAACGGGTCGGGCCGAATTGGATGAACACGCCCAAGGAGTCAATTCATCAGAAATCGACGCGCCGTTCACGTTGTCTGACCGAAACCGAGAGGCATTCATGGAAGACATCCGCCAAACAATGGCGGGTGTGTCGGGCGCGATCATCACAATTGGTCAACCGATTGGCCATCGAATCGATCATATGCTATCTGGCACACGAGCGAATATCGCCATAAAAGTGTTTGGTGATGATCTGAATACGTTGTTCACCCTTTCCAACGAGATTCGAAACACCATACAATCGGTCGACGGACTCGTTGATCTCAGTGTGGAACCACAAGTGGAAATTCCACAAATCCAGATACGGGCGAACAGAGACCTTCTCAATCACTATGGAATCTCGATTGGCGAATTCAACGAGTTTGTGGATGTGGCTTTTGCCGGAGAGAAAGTCTCCGATATTTATGAGGGATCACGCACGTTCGACCTCATCGTACGTTTTGATTCGGTCCATTCCGGATCTCAACAGGCCATTCGTGATGCGTTGATCGATTCAGATTTGGGGTATAAAATTCCACTTTCCAATGTGGCGGACGTGGTGAGCACTACGGGTCCGAATACCATCAATCGGGAAAATGTGACGCGGAAAACCGTGGTTTCTGCCAATGTGGCCGGTAGGGATCAAAGAAGTGTAGTAGACGACATCCGTCAACTCATAGAACAGAATGTCCGTTTACCGGAAGGGTATCACATCGAGTATGGCGGCCAGTTTGAAGCCGAGGCCGAAGCTTCTAGCATTCTGATGATCACCTCCATCTTCGCATTGTTGACGATTTTCCTACTGCTATATCAGGAGTTTAGAGACATCAAGATCACCAGCATCATCTTATTGAACTTACCCTTTGCTTTGATCGGCGGGATCTTCAGCATCTATTTCACAAGTAATATGCTAAGCATCCCAGCTATCATCGGGTTCATTACCCTTTTCGGTATAGCGACTCGAAATGGAATCCTTTTGGTGTCTCATTATCAAACTTTGCAAGCAGAGGGATTGGAGCTGTATGAAACGGTCATCCAAGGTTCCAAAGATAGGTTAAGCCCCATTTTGATGACAGCATTAACGGCGGCATTAGCGTTGACTCCATTAGCTATGGCTGGAGACCTTCCCGGCAATGAGATTCAAAGCCCGCTGGCAATCGTCATTCTTGGTGGTTTGTTCACATCTACTCTGTTGAATATGTTTATCGTCCCTGTAGTCTATGTTTTGATAACAAAACCTTCCAAATCCTTATGAAACATGTCGTTATTCTTTTCCTGACAGGGTTCATCCATACTCTCGCTTGTGCCCAAGGATCCTTAGACGATGTACTGAAGGACATCGAGGTGAATAACCCGACCTTGATCGCAGCCAAGCAGTATCATGAGGCGAACGCAATCAGATTCAAAACGGGGTTGACACCTGAAAATCCGCGAATCGTGTACAATTTGTTTTATGATTCGCCTGCATTTGGCAGGAACGAGGCCGAAATTCAGGTGACCCAATCCTTCGATTTTCCCACCAGTTATGTGTTAAAATCCAGATTGGCGGATGTTCGCATCGAACAGGTTGCTATGCAATTAGCCGCTGTCCGCATCTCGGTCTTGTGGGAAGCCAAACGAACTGGAATCATACTTATTCATCATTTGATGCGAAGGGATGAGTTGGTGCGTCGTCAAGAACGAGCAGGCAGGCATTTGTCGGATATGCTCAAAAAAGTGGAATCTGGGGATGGAAGTCTGTTTGAGTTGAACAAGAGTCGACTGCAATGGGCAGACATCCATGCCATATATAAAATCAATGAATCGGAAATTCAACAATTGGTGGCCAAACTGACCGAACTCAACGGCAACCATCCCCTTCAATTGGATTCATTGAGGTATCCGGAACATCCAATCGTGATTGAATTTAGCGGTATCCGACAAGAGAGCGAGTTTTCCACTCCGGAAATTCTCATTGCCAAACTTGATCAAAGCGCTGGAGCGTTGCAGGTTGATGTACAGAGGGCATTGTCACTTCCCAAAATTGACATAGGATATCAGAGGCGTACATTTTCAAATCAAGCCTTCCATGGATTTCAAGTCGGTATCACCATTCCTCTTTGGGAGCATCGGAATCAAGTCAGAACTCAAAGAACAATGAGTACGTATCTGGATAAGGCGTTGAGCGACCAGCTAAATCGGCACAATTCTGCCCTGGCAACCCTATATGCGAAACATGAGGTACAACGTACGTTGTACCATGAATACAAAAGCGTGTATCACTCTATCCAACCTATGGTGGTGTTGGAGAAAGCGCTCTTGGCGGGACAAATTTCAACCTTGGAGTTCTTTTATGAGCAGGCGTTTTATGATTCCGTTGTGGATAGGTATCTCGACATCGAGATGCAGTATCACTTGGTGTTGGCCGAACTGTTCAAGCACAGGTTGTGACTAGGGTCGAAAGCCCCATCGGCGATCGCAATCCGTATGTTGGAGCTGGATAGCACATCGAATTCGATTCGAGTGCTCGGGTTGAACGGATTCGGAAACGTGCCCGCAAGGCGGAAGTCGGCAGAAATCGCACCCGACTCATTCACAGAAACGGGTCTCGTACCTATGACAGTGGTTGGGTCATTCAATATGATTCTTGAAGAATGGTCTTCAATTCTTCAAGAACGCATGCTGTCAAGCCCCATATCGGCACACGATGGATCGGCCAATGGGGGACCATGAGTTTCATGCCTCGGAGTTCCCATTCGCTAATCAGGGGTTCGCCGAGGTCGTCGAGCGGTTGCCAGAACGCCTCATCCACTTCGTCGGGTTGGATGCGGATGGGAACCTCCTCATCCAGCCATGCCACGATCGGTAGCACAGCGCCCACCGAGGCCGGCGAGGTGATGGGAGTGAGGCGTCCGAGGAGTTGAGGCAGATGACTCGGAATTCCGGTTTCTTCTTCGCATTCGCGCAATGCGGCGATTTCGGGAGTCTCGCCAGGTTCAATGCGTCCCCCCGGAAAGGAAATTTGCCCGGTATGCGAACGGAGAGTAGAACTGCGAAGAGTGAGAAGTACGTGCCCTGAGCGAAGCGAAGGGTGAGACGTCAAGAGTACCAAGACCGCGGATCGTACCTCGATTTCTTCTTTTTGTCCTTTCATCTGTTCATCCATCCGATATGGAGCCATTTTCCGATGCGCTCCTATGCCTGGTAACGTTCCCGCCAAGGCACTAATCAGTCGTTCCCTAACCATGATTCGACCAAGGTTCGGTAACTGTCCAACGCCAGTTTTCCTTTGTTCGTGAGGGCGATGTTCGTCTGAGGACGTACTCCGTCGGCGATCTTATTCACAACGATCCATCCCGCTTCCTGAAGCAGTCCGATCTGAATGCTCAGGTTTCCGTCGGTGGTTTTCACAGATTGCCTCAGGGATGTGAAATCGACTTCATCCGAATGAGAAACAGAGGCGAGAATCGCCAAGCGGAGGCGGTTGGTAAGGAGCTTGTCGACCTGAGTGTGTGAAAAGTTCTTGTACATGCTTCAGTTCGTGAAATGCCAGACCGTACTCAGCAGGGCCACATTCACCACGTCGGAATCGGTGAATAATCGCTCGGCGCGATGCTGGATCCCGATTTCGATTCGCTGACGATTCTTAAGTAGAAATCCGAGATGAGCGGAAATCCGATTGTCGGCAGTGAACGGATTCTCGCTGAAAGAGCCGAGCACTTCATCCTGCAAAAGCAGGTAGCGCTCGCCGGGATCAAGCCTTTCACCTTGCAGCGGTGTGCGCATGGAGATCCGATATCGGAAACGATGCACATTGCCGGATTCGCGAATCCGCTCTTCGGCCCGCACTCTGTGCGAAATCAGATGGATCCCCCAGGGGATCTGGTACCCGTATTGCAGTATGAAACGATGCTCAACGCCGGTGTCATCCTCCAATGGAGTGATTTGGCGATTGAGATAACCCACACCCAAAGATGTTCGGGGTGAAATCCGCCGCAAACCCATCACGCTTCCTTCCACACGTTCGAGAAGATCAGGAGATTGAAACGCAGCCAATTGCGAAGTCACGCTCCAAAGATCATTCAGCCGATGGGTGTAGGTGATGGAGGGTTCCCAGATCCGCTTGATATCGTTCTGCGCGCTGAGAGGCAGGGCGATAAGGAAAAAGAGAACCATGCAGGAGATGCGCATGGGCGTGAATATAAGCAATTCAGGATTCAGAGGTCTGGAATTTCCAATACTCTCCGTTCCGACTGAATAGCCCCGAAAGGATCAAAATTCACTTCGAAAAGACCGATTTCATTAGGATTGCTTCCTTCCACGATCAGTTCGTAGGCTGTAGGCGACCCGAGGTCGGGCGGCCAACTTAGATACTGTGCCTGCACTTTCCTGATGTTGTATCTCGAGAATCGCTGATTCAGAGATGATCGGATTGCCGCGACTGTGGCCTGTTGGAGGTCTGAAAGCGACCGTTCGATTTCGACATCCTCCAACTCTCCGTCGGCGGAGAATTCCACACTCCAACGGGCACCATCCAAGCGGAATTTGACTTCATAGGATCGGCTGTTGCCGTCGGTTTCGCGGAAATAGCGTACATCGGAGGCTCTGCGGAGGGTAGTGTTGAGAAGAGCGAGTGAGGTATCTGGTAAGTCTCTGCGACGAGAAGACATCTCGACTTCCTGTTTCACGGGAGGCGCCGAGGGAAAAAGTAAGAAAATGAAAAGTAGGACTGTAGTCATGCTGAAAGTTCGCGATTCAATATTACCCCATCTTTACCGCAATGTTAACGCAATGCGATAGTGGCCAGGGTAAAGTAGATGACGAGTGTGCTCAGATCGGTTAAGGCCAACGTAATCGGCCCAGCAGCGATTTTCGGATCGAGTTTGGACGCATGAAGAAGGGTTGGAATCATCAACCCGATCAAACATGCGGAGGTCATCGACAGCAGGATGCTCGTGCCGATGATTCCGGCAGCCAGCGCATCCGCTTGCCAAACATAAACCACAGCAGCCACGATGGCTCCCGATGCACCACCCAGATACATCGCCGATATCCACTCTTTCCAAAGCGCTTTTCGGAACCATTCCATGGTCGGGTTCTGAACATTCAGCATTTGCACGGTCACTGTCATCGATTGGATGCTCACGCTCTCACCCAGACCCAACACCAGGGTCATGAAAAACGCCAGTAGCAGACTCGCGGCCAATGTGAGTTCGAACACACCCACCAGCAGAGCGCAAAGCGTGCCGCTCAGAATCGTGGCCAACAACCACGGAAACCGGTAGCGGAACGCCTTGCTTGGTGAGGCGTTCCGGATTTCGGAAAACCGGAAACCGATGGTCTCAAAAATATCTCCGTGTTTGTCGGGTTCGTTCAAGGTCACCAGCTCATCGGTGAACACGTTCACATCCACGACTCCGAGCAAATGACGGTCATCGTCAACAATGGGAATGGCCAGGAATTTATAGAGGATGAAAAAGTCGCAGGCATCGTAGACTGTGGCGGTTTTCGGCAAAGTGATGACATTTCGGATCATCACGTTTTTGACATAGGAATCTCGCGACGCTCCTAACAGGCGGCGGGTGGGCAGCACTCCCACCAAGCGCTCGGCCTCGTCCACCACATAGAAATAGATGATGCGTTCGCTTACTCCGTGCTCGTAGATGAATTCAAGTGCTTGGCCGATGGTGAGCGTTTGCTTGAGCAGAGGCAAATTACGATAAGCGTGATCGAGGGCAAGAGATTGAAACAGTAGAGAGGGCATGGACGGAAGATAGGAATTTGAAAAACGGTATCTTCATCCTTGTCTCTTGTCTCTTGTCTACCACCTTGTCTCTACATCCATGAGTATACTTGTTGTCGGTTCCGTCGCATACGACGGCATCGAAACCCCTTTCGGCAAAAAAGACCCTGTTTTGGGCGGATCCGCAACGTTTATTTCCCTGACATCCTCTTTTTTCACCGAGCCGGTTCGCCTGGTGGGTGTAGTGGGGCATGATTTCGCCGATGCCGACATCCAAAGATTCCGCGACAAAGACATCGATTTGGAGGGGCTGCAAATCGATACCTCCGGGAAGACATTCTACTGGGCTGGGCGTTATCATTTCGACCTGAATTCCCGCGATACGCTCGATACCCAGCTTAACGTCTTCGAACATTTCAATCCTGTGATTCCCGATGCCTACAAGAAGAGCAAGATCGTCTGTCTTGGAAACATCCATCCGAGCTTGCAATCTCTGGTGTTGGATCAGGTGACCAAACCCGACCTGGTGATTTGCGACACCATGAATTTTTGGATCGAGGGTTGGCCCGACGATCTCAAAAAAACGCTCAAACGTGTGGATGTGCTGATCATCAACGACTCAGAGGCTCGGCAGCTGTCGGGTATGCCCAACCTCATCAAGGCCGCAAATGCGATCCGCGAGATGGGTCCGAAGATTCTCATCATCAAAAAGGGCGAACATGGAGCCTTGCTATTCACCGACAAGAGCATCTTTTCGGCTCCGGCATATCCAGTAGTGGATATTTTCGATCCGACGGGAGCCGGTGATACCTTCTTAGGCGGCTTCGCCGGATGGTTGTCGAAAACCGGGGATTACAGAGACGCGAATCTGCGCCGCGCCGTGATCTACGGCAGTGTGATGGCCAGTTTCTGCGTCGAGCAATTCGGTCCGGAACGCCTGTTCAGCCTCACCGAGAAAGAGATTTCCGGTCGGTATGACGCGTTCAGAGCGCTGAGTATGATACCGTAACGCGGCGCGGGTTCAGAGGTTTTTGAATCGATAGACCGTGGTGCTATCGAACGGCTGATCTGGAGTGAGCGTGATGTCCGGGAAATGTCTTTGGTTGGGTGAATCCGGGTAATGCTGTGTCTCCAAGCAAAACGCGGTTCTTGGTCCATAAGCCACGCCATTAGCGCCGATATCCAAACCGGTCAATGCGTTCGCGGTGTAGAAATGGATGCCGGGTTCGGTGGTCTCCACTTCGAGAATACGTCCGGAAACCGGATCGGTCACTCGAGCCGCCAACTCCAACATCCCATTCTTTTTTCGTTTGCGAAGCACGAACGTATGGTCATAACCACCCGCAAGAATCAATTGAGGATCCGGATAATTCCAATGCAACCCCATGGGTTTCGGAATTCGCAGATCGAAGGGCGAATCATTCACACTTCGAATCTCACCTGTAGGAATCAGCGATTCATTCACTGGGATGTAGCTTTCGGCATGGATTGAGATCCGGTGCTCCGAAACCGATCCGCTTCCCGCACCGGACAAATTGAAATATGAGTGATGGGTCGGATTCAGGATGGTGTCGCGATCCGTTTCCGCCTGATATCGGATGACGACCTCGTCTTCCTCGCTCAGGGAGTAAGTCACCATGACGGTCACATTTCCTGGATATCCATCCGCTCCATCCGGTGAGTGGTGTCTGTATGTCACCAAGGATTTCGTGACCTCCACGACCTCCCAAACGATGCTGTGAAACCCATGTACTCCGCCGTGCAGATGATTCGGAGGCGTGTTGCAGCTTAGCGCATGTTCCACCTCACCCAGTTTGAATCTGCCGCCAGCGATGCGGTTACAGACTCGGCCGATCGCCGCTCCGAAGTAGGGTTCGTAAGCATGGATGTATTCCTGAATCGTACCAAAACCAAGCACCACATCATCGGGTCTTCCCTTGGAATCCGGCACCATCAGACTCACGATCCGTGCGCCGTAATTGCTCAGGCTCACGATCACATTTCCGGAATTCACCAAGGTGTGAAGTTCGATTGTGGATGGTATCATAGGACTGGGAATCCGAGTGTTATTTCGGGTCTGGTGAATTTTTATAATGTACTGTTGGCAGGTCTTTGAGCACGCCTGCCGCGAATTCGGCGGTGATGTCGCGCTGGGCATTGCCCAGCATCTCATACCCTACGCTGAATTTCTTCACCGTCGCAGAGCGTAAGAGCGGCGGGTAGAAATGCATATGGAAATGCCACTCGGGATGGTCTTGTCCATCGGTCGGCGCCGGGTGAAACCCTGCCGAATACGGAAACGACACTTCGAACAGATTGTCGTATCGGATGGTGATCTGACGGATGATATCCGCCAAGCCGTCTATCTCCCCGGCCGACATATCCGTGAACCTGGCGAACGGCCGTAAACTCACGACCAATGTCTCATAAGGCCAGAACGCCCAATACGGCACTAACACCACGAAATGATCGTTCTGCGCGATCACCCGTTCGTTCTTGGTCAGTTCCAGCGCCAGATAATCTCCCAATAGGGTGCGATGATGTTTCTCGAAATAGGCTTTCTGGGTCGCGAGCTCTTTGAGCGGTTCTTCCGGGATGGATGCTTGCGCCCATACCTGCCCGTGAGGATGTGGATTGCTGCATCCCATCACATCCCCCTTGTTTTCAAAAATGGTGACGTAGTTCACCCATGGTAGCGCGCCGAGCTCGGCGTATTGCGCCACCCACACGTCTACGACGGAGCGGACTTCGGTCTGACTCATTTCCGGAAGCGTGAGATCATGCCGGGGTGAGAAGCAGATCACTTTGCACAATCCTCGTTCGGAAGCGCCCACAAGCAAATCTCGATCATTGATTGCGGCGTCGGCCGTGTCAGGTAAAAGTGCGCTGAAATCATTATCAAAGACAAAGGTGGATGTGTACACCGGATTCGTAACGCCGTTGGCCCGGCTGTTGCCGGGACACAGATAGCAACTCGGATCGTGCCGTAGCGAGAATCCAGATCCTTGGCTTTCCTGCTTGCCTTGCCATGGCCGCTGAGTTCGGTGCGGCGAGACCTGAACCCATTGATTCGTGAGGATGTTCAACCGGCGATGTGGGTTTTGTTCCATCATGTGACGTCCAACAGATGTGTGCCTTCGCCGATTTTCACGACTTGGAATCCGGCCTCGATGCCGGTTTTCTCCAGGTAATGTGCGCGGATGTGTGCGATGCTTTCCTCCAGTTTGTCCATAGTCACTAGATTGATGGTGCAACCGCCGAATCCGCCACCCATCATGCGCGATCCGAGGATGCTATCGAGAGATTCGGTGGCATCGACCAAGATATCGAGTTCTTTGCAGCTCACCTCGTAATTGTCGCGAAGTCCGTGATGCGATTGATACATGCGTTCTCCGAATGAGGCGAGATCGTTGTTGAGCAGATCTGCGCAGGCGTCGGATACGCGTTGGTTTTCATTCAGAACATAGAGGCATCGGCGATAGACTACCGGATCCATCAGTGATTGATGGGCTTCAAGCTGCTGGAAGGTCACATCCCGCAAGGTGGTCACTTCCGGATGGGATTTGGCGATAAGTTCGACACCGGTTTCGCACTGCTGCCTACGGATGTTGTACTCGGATCTGGCCAAGGTCCGGCGAACCTTGGTATCGCAAAGAAGAATACCGACATGATCCCAATTAAAGGGGTAATAGTCGAATTTCAGGGATCTGCAGTCCAGTTTGATGACATTGTTCTTCTTTCCGAACAGACTTGCGAACTGGTCCATGATGCCGCATTGCACACCCACGAAATGGTTTTCGGCCCGCATCGAGATTTTGCTCATCTCAAGACGTGAGAGGTTCAACCCGAAGAGCTCGGAAAGTCCGAAAGCGATTCCACCTTCCAACGCGGCGGAAGAGGAGAGCCCCGCTCCGATGGGCACATTCCCGCCAAAGGCACAGTCGAATCCATCGATGCGGTGTCCGGCTTTCTGGAGCTGATCCACAACTCCGATGATGTACTCCGCCCAATCCACACCCGTGTACTCGTACTTGGCAGATACCTTGGTTTCAAAGTATTGCGGTTGCATGTCCACAGATCGAAGGCGAATTTTCCCGAGGGTATTCTTCGACATTGCAAACACTATGGCCCTGTCGATGGCGGCGGGCAATACAAAGCCATGGTTGTAGTCGGTGTGCTCCCCGATCAGATTCACCCTCCCAGGAGAATACACGACCAAATGCTCTGTCGTGAAGTACGAGCGTATGGTGTCGAGAATGGTGTAGGGCACTTCAAGCATGTCGTCACGGATTATGTTATCGTTAACATTACGAATATAGCAAAAAGCGTTCAATCGGCAAGTGGATGCGGCTCAGGGCTGATGTCCGCAGGAACGACGAACCACGATCGATGTGTCGATTTCCAAAGATTCCACGGGTTCGTTCGGATTCTCAATGGTACGGATGAGTTTGGCGGCGGCCAATTTTCCGATTTCGTGCGCAGGCTGATGCACTGTGGTGAGCGAAGGGGTGAGCAGTTCGGCGCGGATGTCGTTCGTGAACCCGACGATGGCGATGTCTTCCGGGATGCTGAGTCCGGCTTGCTGGATGGCTTTCATGGCCCCGATTGCGACCGGATCGTTCACAGCAACGATCGCTCTCGGATATTCACTTAGAGAAAGCACATGGTTCATGGCTTCGAAGCCGCTTTTCTCATTGAATCCGTACTCAACCACCCATTGTTCGTTCCAGGTGAGTCCATGGGTTCTCATGGCGTCTTTGAAGCCCTCGTATCTGGCTTTGCCGATGCTCACCCCAGTGCTGCCGTTCAGGAACCCGATGGAGGGGTAACCGTGCCTGATCAGATGTTCGGTGATGAGTGTGGATGCGAGCCTGTCGTTCACTCCGATGCAGCTCGCACCGATGCCATGGATGCACCGGTCGAAGAAAACCAGAGGAAGACCGGAGTTCACAATCATTTGGTAATAGCTCGTATCGTCTATCGTAAGACTGCTCGAGACCAGGATCCCATCCACGCGTTTCGAGCGGAGGGCATCCACGGTTTGGCGTTCCGTTTCGTAATTCTCGGAGGTGTTGGTCAGGAAAATCTGATACTTCTTCTGTTTGGTGACTTCCTCGATGCCGTGCACCACGTCTGGAAAAAACGAGTGGGAAATCTCCGGAATCACCACACCAATGGTGTAGGTGCGGCTCGATACCAGGCTTTTTGCGACATGGTTTGGAGTATAGCCCATTTTCTTGGCCATGTCCAGAATCTGCCGTTTCGTGGTATCATCCACATTCGGACGGTTGTTGATCGCACGGGATACGGTCATCGTGGACACGCCAAGCGCCGTAGCCACCTCTTTGAGAGTAATGATATTGGATTTTACCTTGTCTCTTCCAGCCATTTATCGTTGCGCTATCATTGTATGGTGGAATATAGGACTTTGGCAGTAGTCCGTAGTCCGTAGACCGTAGACCGTAGACAGTGGGACGAATTGGTTAAATCTTCGTTCTATATTTTTGAATGACCAATGCCTCTCACAAACAACTAACAACCTACAACATGCTCCTCGCCACGAAGAACCCGCACAAGCTCGAAGAGATGCGTCATGCTTTGGCCGGAACGGGTCTGGAGCTTCGTTCGGCGTTCGAATTCGCGGATCTGCCCGACATCGAGGAGGATGAACTTACGCTGGAGGGAAACGCCCTGAAGAAAGCCCGTGAGACCTACGCCTTGACCGGGTTGATGAGCGTGGCGGACGACACGGGCTTGGAGGTTGCGGCGTTGGGTGGACGTCCGGGAGTATGGTCGGCGCGCTACGCAGGCCACGGCGCGAGTTATGCGCAGAATGTGGACAAATTATTGACAGAGATGGCCGCATACCCCGACCCTGCGCAGCGGAAAGCGCGGTTCAGGACGGTGATCGCGGTGGCGGGACCGGCGGGAGAATGGTTCGTGGAAGGGGAGTGCGCTGGGGAAATCCTGGGTGAGCGTCGCGGGGATGGAGGGTTCGGCTACGATCCGGTGTTTCGGCCGGAGGGGTGGGAGATCAGCTTCGCCCAGATGTCGATGCAAGAGAAGAACCGGGTTTCGCATAGAGGAAAGGCCTTGAAGGCGTTCGTGGCGGCGCTCGGGGACCCACCCCTGTCCCCTCCCTGATACCAGGTAGGGGTACGAAACTGCACAGTTTTAGGAACGATACTTCTTGCAGATCATCGCGTGACGTGCCATCATTGTTGAATGAAAGGCAGAGACATCCCCCACGCAAGAAAACGCGCGTCTGAGCTGAGAAAGCGGGAAACACCCGCTGAAAAGAGGGTATGGGCCTGCATCCGAAAGCGTCAGTTAGGTCCCCGATTCCATCGGCAGGTTCCATTGACTATGGAAAATGGACCACCCGGCATGAGATACATCATCGCCGATTTCTATTGTACCGAGTATCGTATCGCAATCGAAGTAGACGGAGGTTCCCACATCGGAAAAGAGCAGAAAGATGCCGAACGAGATGCCATGCTTCGATCTAACGGAATTAACATCTTGCGAATATGGAATCAAGATGTGTTTGAGTCTGATGCGTGGCTAAAAAAACTTAGAGACATGATTGCAAACCCGGATTCCTTTTAGAAAGTACCCCTCCCTGTCTTCAGGGAGGGGACAGGGGTGGGTTCGGGGTGGGACCAGGATCGTTGACTTGGCTAGTGGTTTCTCTATATTCTTCGCACACCTCTTAGTCTTTGTCAATGAGTCTCAATAGAATCACTTATCTGGATGTGCTTCGCGGCATCGCCATATGTTTCATCTGTTTCGCGAACATCCCCTTTTTTGCAGGAACCGCGTTCATGCCCGATGAAATGCGACAGCTTTCATCCACGCCAATGCTGGACACCATTCTCTAAAAATTAGCCTATGTGTTCATTGATGCGAAGTTCTATTCCATCTTTTCCTTGCTTTTCGGAATCGGTTTCGCCATCCAATATGAGTCGGCCAAACTGAAAGGCGCGGATTTCGTGCCGTATTACCGCCGACGCATCCTTCACGAAGCCTTGCTTCAAAACATCACCTTATTGAAAAAAATCGCGATTTGGGGCTTGGCCATCGGGCTTCCAGTCAATATTCTTAGAACCATCTGGGCTGATGGACCCTTTTCATTAATAGCACATCCCCTGGGAGTGGTTCCCTTGGCCTGTGGTTATGCCGCGGTTTTCGCGCTGATCGTGCATCGTTATCCATCCCTGTTGGCGTTTTTCGCAGCTGTTGGAAAAACAGCTTTATCGAATTATTTGATTCAATCCGTGATTTGCATCATCCTGTTTTATGGAATCGGATTCGGATGGGCCACGAAACTGAGCATTTCCCAGGTGCTGGGTGTCGCGCTGCTGATCGTCAGCATGCAGATTCTGATCAGCGGAATCTGGGTTCGTCATTTTGAATATGGTCCGGTCGAATGGGCGTGGAAAAAACTGTCCGGAAGTATCGCTTAAACAACCATCAGCGCTGCGACCCGGGCCGGTTCCATCGCCATCCTGGCAATCAGATAACTTACCATCGATTCCGCACGTTGGTTCAGGTTCACGAATCCGTCGTCGTGTCCGTCGTAACATCCGCCGGTTCGGGGGTTGTACAAGATCTGATGCATCCTATGGTTACCCAAGAACCACTCGAACGCTTGGGTTTTGAGCAGGTCGTATCCGTCTTTGGGGAACACGTCGTGGAAGGATTTCAGAGCGCTTACTGTGTACGCCACTTCGATGGGCTGCTCACCTCCAACCGGCATCTCGCAGAATCCATTCGGCGACACGCTCATGGGCGTATTCGTTCCAATGGTAGTCCATATCGAACTCGAATCGAAACAAACCTTCGAGCAAACCGATGAAGATCAAGGTTGGAAGCAGGCTGAATATGAATGATTTCAATGATGTACGCATCGGAATTCGAATTCCTCACCCATGCTTTCCGGGCGTCCAGCCGTCGGTAACGAGCCATTTCAGTCCTGATTCTTGCGCCGGACCTTCCAAGGTCGTCCCCATCGAATCATTCCAACGGTTCAGATATCCGAATAGCGCCACCACACCCGCGATTTCGACAATTTCACCATCATTCCAATGCGTTTGCAATTCAGCTTTGATGGCATCATCCACTGCATTCGGTATGAGGGATGCGGCCCGTGCGAAACTCAATGCCGCTCGCTCGGCACGGGAAAACGAAGGATGTGTGTCGAACGACCAGATGTTCTCCAATTGCTCGGCATCGGCGCCATACCGGTCCGCCGCGCGGATGGTATGGGCCTGGCAGTACCGGCATCCGGCCACATGGCTTGAAATATAGCCTATGAGTCGCTTTAGGGCGGAAGTCACACGTCCGTGGTTCGCCATCACAGCTTGGTTCAAGGCTACGAATGATTTCGCGATCTCGGGACGGTGCGACATCGTGAGCACACTGTTCGGGCAGAATCCCAATGTCTTCTCATAGAACGCGATCAGAGAGTTCAGCTCTGCGTCGGGGGTAGAGCCTGCCGGATTGACGAGAGGTCGATACATCGGCTAGGATGCCCTCATCCCTTCTTCGCTTTCTTATCTGCGCGCTTCTCCTTGAGATTCTTCTTCGCGACTTTCTTCACTGATTTTTCCTTGCCTTCTTTTTCTTTGGACATGATGAGAGTTTTTAGAGGTGATCCGATCTCTCGGAGTATACAACATTCTTGGGAACAGTTTCAGATGCGTGCGGACGGGATTACTTAATAAATATTCAATACTATCCGAAACCATCGAAATATGCAAATTAAGACCGTTCGAAGTAGCGAAACACTTGCGGACAGTATCACTTATTACTTCACCAAAGACATCGTCTTGGTGAACATCATCCCACCCGATTCCAGTCGATATGCATACACTCCCGAGGATAAGCCCGATGCGTTGAAAGCGATCCGATGCGTCCCCGCCGACATCCTTCCATTCACCAACACGGCGACTTCGCGTCCAAGCAGATCATATACCACCACTCGTGTGTGTCCCGTCTCGGCCAGAACATAGGTGATCTCCGTGGTCGGATTGAACGGATTCGGATAGCATGACATCAACGCGGTGGACGTCGGACCCATTTCCCGCGGTTCGATGTCGGTCGTAACCTGGTTTTCCATGACGTTGAAGGAGGGTGCCGACCAACATTCGCCGTAGAAGACGCGCAACGCCACGATGTTCGTCTCAGCGCCCAAATAACGGACCCCCGTCGGGTTCATCGCCGTCGACGTTTGCGGGATGGCGTTCGGGCCGAAATCCCACAAGAACGTCGCGTTCGGTGTTCCGCCCGTGTACGTGTAATTGTAGCTGCATCCCATGGCTCCGCAGGCTGGCGCCACGGTGAACGCCGACACCGGCATCGTCGAATTCGTGATGGTGTGAAGCGTGGTGTTCGTGATCACGGGCTCGTTCAGGTCGAAGTAGATTTCGGCTTTGTTCCGGATGGTGGTCCATTGCGGGTTTCCGGGGTTCTGTTTCACCGTGAAGCGGATGAAACCGTTGCTGCCAGGCTCATCCAGATCGGCCCATGGAAGTTCGATGTCGGGGAAGGTCCACACCAATTCGCGCCCATTCATGCTGAAATCGAACGAGTGGCTGCTTCCCAACTGCCGGATGGTGGACAAATCCAGATCGGCATCCAAAGTATCGCGCACGATGACCTGATGTGCGTTTCCGTTGCCCAGATTCTGGAATCGGATGGTGTAAATGAGGCTGTCGTTGGCGGTGATGAACCCTGGTGGGGCGCATCCGGCCGGAATCGAGGTCTTGTCGTTCGGGTCGTAAGAGCAGGTCACATCCGTCTTGTAAATGGTCTGATTGTCGTTCGGAGTGTCGTCGCCAGGCAACGGATTCACACGCGCGTGAGCCACCAGCATCGGTGCGGATGGTGGACTGCATGTGACCAATGCCGTGATGTGGATCACGCCCGATTCGCCCGGTTGAAGCGTGCCGGGGATGTCCCACGTTTTCGTGTTCGGACCGGTGGACACCGGACTAAGCAACGCCGGTGTCGACGTGTACGACTGATAGCTGGTGTGCGGCGAGAGTTGAAAACGCAGTGACGCATCGCTCACGGGCATCGTTCCTTTGTTTTCATAGCGGACGATGTAGGTCATCGGCTGTCCGCAGCAGGGCGAATGCAGCGGCGTCGGGTAGGTCGAAAACACGGTCACAGTCAAATCTTGCGAATCGCCGACGGGAAGTTCACTGATGGGATGCCGCCAAATGCCGTTTTCGGTGCCGATGATGAGCTCCATACCCACAATCTTGGTGGAATTCACCATCGTCATTGGCAATCCATCGTTCATCGGGACCCAATTCAAGCCGACATTCACGCTGTGATACACCCCGGAGTTGGTTGCCGCGAAGATCTGGGCACCGTACACACTAAAACTCCGCACGTGAAAGCTTGGCAGACCGGTGTTGGATGGCGTCCACGAGCTCCCTTGATCGGTGGAGCGGAACACACCGTTGTTGCTGGAGCTGACCAGCCAAGTGGAGCCGGCCGTCGTCACGGAATGCACGTTAAGCTCGGTCAGTCCATTGTTTTTGGCGACCCAATTGGCGCCTTGGTCTGTCGATACGAACACACCTTGCAGCGTGGCCGCGATGAGCGCGCTTCCATCCGTGGCCAACGATCGGATGAGGGATGTGGTGATTCCTGTGCTGGAGGGTGTCCACGTCGCACCCTGATTGGTCGACTTATACACCCCATTTTGGGATGCCCCCGCGAACAAGGTTGTCCCAATCCGAACGAGCGAACGGACATCGGTTCCCGCCATTCCGGTGCCTGCGATCGACCATTGGCTGCCGTTATCGGCGGATAGATGCACATTGGAGCCGGTTCCGGCATAGATCTGAGTGGCATCGGTGACGAACGCCTGCGAAACCAACGTCGACGATTTTTCCCACGAAGATCCTTGATCGGCGGATCGGTAAATGCCTTGGTTGGTCCCGGCAAACCAATGAGTGCTGTTCGCGCTTAACGCGTACGTCGGCGTGCTGGTGATGCCGTTGTTGGCGGTGCCCCAAGTCTGACCCGCATCCAGCGAACGATACGCTCCACCAAATGTGCCGGCGAACATCGCTCCGTTATGCAGATGCAGATTCAAGATGTGCAGATGGCTGAGCCCAATGTTGGTGAACGCCCAATTCGCGCCACCGTTCGTGGATTTGAGGATCCCATCCCCATACACTCCGGCATAGATATCAGTGCCGATGAACGCGAAGGCACCGATCATGGTGTTGGCCTGAATACCGTTGTTCAGCGCGGTCCAGTTCGCTCCCGCATCCGTGCTCACATGAACTCCGTTTCCAGTTCCGGCATAGAGTTTCGTGCCGTTTGACGCAATCGCGGAGATCTGTGTGCTGGTGAGACCGTTCACAGCCGCGCTCCAAGTGGCGCCGTTGTCGGTGGACTTGAAGAACCCATGGAACGAGCCGAAATACACATCGGGGCCGAAGATGTGGATGGCTTTGATGGTGGAATTAGTCAATCCGGAGGAGGAGAGCGTCCAACTGGCGCCGAGATCGGTGGATTTGAACACGGAGCCGATATCCGTTCCGGCGTACAGTGTGGAACCGGTGCCAGCAAGCGATTTGATCACCAAGCGGGTCAATCCGGTGTTGGAGGCGGTCCAACTGTCGCCGTTGTCGGTCGATTTCATCACTCCTCCGCCATTGGTTCCTGCGAAAAGGACGCCGTTATGGATGAGGAGTGCGTCCACGTTGGGGGTGGGCTGTCCCGAGTTCACAGGAATCCATGTCGCGCCGTTATCAGCCGAGCGGAAGACGCCGCCTCCGCCTGTTCCGGCGAAGAGGAACGACGCGTTGGAGGCGTACGTCCAGACGGCTTCAGGCGGGAGGCCGCTATTGGCGCCCGTCCATTGAGCGGAGGATGTTGAGCAAAAGAGAGTTAGAACTGCGACCAAAGCGCAGCTGATTCTGAATAGTTTCATTGACGCGACCCGTTTATAGTTCAAGCACCGACCTTGAATCAAGGTACATGAGTTCGAGGCGAAGTCCTATTTTGTGTCCGCAAGTATCACTTAATAAATCACTAAAAATGCACCAGATTGCTTCCAATCACTCAGAATCGCCAATCGGAAGTAAGTGCAACTTGCGGACGGCATCACTTACTTCCTCACCAACCGCACCGCCTGACCCCCGCCCGGCGCGAGGTTCATGGTCAGAACGGTCTGCGAGGTCACGCTTTTTTCCTCGATCACGAGGTCGTACGGGGTGTCGCGCCAATCGGCACGGTCTCCATCCCGATAGATCTGAGCGGTGTAGGTCGTACCCGGTGTCAGAAAATCCAAGGGGATGCTGAAGGATCGGCGATCTTCGTTGGTCATGCTGCCGATGAACCACTCGTCTTCGCCTCGGGTTTTGCGCGCGATGGTGACGTACTCGCCGATGGAGCCGTTCAAGACTCGGGTCTCATCCCAATCCGTTTTCACGTCTTTGATGAATTGGAAGGCGGCGGGCCATTTGGCATAGTTTTCGGGCAAGTCGGCGGCCATCTGAAGTGGGGAATAGATGGTGACGTACAACGACAATTCTTTCGCCAAGGTGTGTTTGACGCGGTTGAACGGGCGCCATTCGTTGAAGTAAAGATCCAGCACGCCGGGGGTGTAATCGAACGGACCCGCCAAACTCCGGGTGAATACCACGTTCAACAGGTGATTCGGCGGATTTCCACGCGCTTCGCCCCAAGCGTTGTACTCTTGTCCGATGGCGACTTCCCGTGTCATCAGATTTGGCCAAGTGCGACGCAACCCCGTGTCTTTCACGCCTTCATGCACATTCAGTGTGATTCCATATTTCGCGGCGAGCTCGGTCACAGCCTGATGGTGACGAACCATGAACTGCCCGTGATGCCACTCGCGCTGTTCTTCGCCTTTCTCATTGAACCACTTGATCTCGCGTCCGTGTCCCACATATCCCATTTTCACGGCGGTCACGCCGAGGCGCTGATACAAGGCGAAAGCGGCTTCCATCTGCGCTTCGTAATGAAGCACGGTGGCCGAGGTTTCGTGGTGACCCATCAGCTTCACGCCTTTTTCCTTCGCATACGCGGCAACTCCTTCCAGATCGAAATCCGGATACGGCTCAGTGAAGCTGAACACAGCACCGTCGCGGTACCAATCGCCTTCCCAACCCAGGTTCCATCCTTCCACCAAGACCTGGTCGAAGCCGTTCGCCGCGGCGAAATCGATATAACGTTTGGCATTTTCGGTGGTGGCGCCGTGTTTCGGTCCGCTTCCCCAGGTGGCTTTGTCCAAGTGCATCTCCCACCAGATTCCCACATATTTTCCGGTTTTGATGTAGCTTGTGTCTTTGATCTTGCTGGGTTCGTTCAGGTTGAGGATGAGGTAGGAGGTGACCAATCCGCCAGGCGTTTCGCTGATCTGGATCGTGCGCCAAGGGGTCACGCTTGGGGCTTTGGTTTTGACCAGGGTTCCATCCGCCCAGGGCATCAGATTGGCTTTCAACGTGTTTCTGCCGATGTTTTCGAGTGTCATCGTGCTGTAATCGACCAGGGCGGCCTCATGGAAACTCAGATAAAGGTCTTCCGCGGTTTTCATGGTGAGCGGCGTGTGAACGGTATCGAGCGCACTGAGCGGACGCTCCTCGAAATAATACTCGAACCGGTTCCACTGGTAGGCGTCGATCGACCAGGTGGTGTGGTTTCCGGTCAGCGCGAACTCGGTCTTTTCGTTGGTGATGGTGAAGTTTTTGAGATTCCGCTGGGTCGGAAATTCGTAGCGGAAGCCGATTCCGTCGTCATAAGCTCGGAAAACCACGATCACAGTGCGCGGATTTCGCGCCGTTTCGGTGAGCGTCACTCTTAGTTCATTGTACCGATTCCGGATGAGGCGCTGCTCACCCCAAGGTTGTTCCCAAGTTTGATCGAATGAGGATCGTTTCACATCCGCGATGCGGAACCCTCGATCCAGTGAGCGTTGACCCAGGATTTCGAATCCCAAAGCCGAAGTATGAACCACGGGTTTTTGAAGTCGTTCCACACGGTACGTCGGCACTCCGTTCTTGAGTTCGAAGGATATGGTGTTGATCGCACCGGGCGAGGTCACACTGTGTATTTGAAGGAGGAGGAAAGTGAAAAGAGCAAGCATGGCGATGTCCTCGTTTAGTGGATTCGGGTGAGTTTTCGATGTATGGTTTGGGAGCCGGAGACCAAGGTCACGATGTAGATTCCGGAGGGGACGCGGGTCAGGTCCACGGTGGCCATTAGCGCGCCGGGGAGTAGAGTGGTGATGTGGCGTCCAAGCACATCATGGAGTTCGATGCGGTCCAAGACCGCTTTAGATCGGACGGTGATGGACCTGCTGGACGGATTCGGATACAGGGTCACAAATCCGTCGCCATCCAAGGTTCCACCGACGTTCAGAATCACGGAAACCGGTTCCGACCAATGGATTCCCGCTTTCACGCGATAGGTGAAGGTGTCGATGCCCGTGAAGCCATAAGAGGGTTGATAGCGGAAACCGCCATCCTCATCCAGATTGAGGAGGCCGTTGCGTGGGGTTGTGGTCAGTGTGGCCGAGAGCGAGGTTCCGTCGAAGGAGAAATCATTGGCCAGAACGCCGTTCGAGGCGCTGATGCTTGTGATTTCAGCGGCATTCACGGCGATGTCGTCTTTGACCGCGATCGGATTTCCGGGCAGGAGACGTTGGCGTTCTTTCACGATGGCGTAGGAATCTTTCTCATAAGGAACCGCATTGAGAGCGTGATTCCAGAATTCCCACAGATAACGCCCTGAGGTTTCAAAAAAGGTGTTCTTATACTGGATGCCGAAAGCGATGCCATCGGAATTCAGGGTTTCACGATCAGGCGTATTTCTGAAATCATGCAGAACAACCGCCTGGCTGGGATCCACGAAGTTGATCAGTGTCCAAGGCAGGCGGATTTCGACCCGGTCGTTGTAGAGACGTACCGCATCAAGAGAGCTTTTCGGGATGTCGAGGCGGTTCACCTTCATCGAGCCGATATACTGCACTTCGTTTTCGAAGATGTTGTTTTTCCAACGGACAATCTTCCAAGGGCGACCATTGGTGGCGGTGGATCGGTACAGATACTCCGGTGGCGAGACATTATGCCAGATTCCGTAGGTATCGTACGATTCGGTCACATACAGTTCGGCCTTGTAATTGGTGATCAAGAGGGCGAATTCGGCGCGGTTGGAGACGGTTCGGCCGTTGGGAAGGATGGATTCCCCCAAGGAGGCGTCGTAGGTGTCGAGCGAAATCCAAAGGGTATCGAGAACTCCCAAATGCCGGTCCATGTTCACGGTGAGTGTCAGATAGGTGAAATCGGCGCCGGCTACGAGGCTTTTCACGGGACAATCCGCGCAGAACGTCTCAACCAGTTCCTTGTAATCGCCTTCTCGGCGGAATCCGATCAACCCGTAGTTCTGTTCGGCGGAAGTGACGTTATGCCAGATGATGCGGCGTTCAGTGAGGAAGTCGAACGGATCCACGATCCAAGTGCGTTTGAACCATTCATCGATCCAAGCGAAAAGGATTCCTCCTCCAGTGCCTGATTGCGCCGTGTTCTGAAGCAATCGCATGGCATGTTCACCCGAGGTGGCTTCATCATAGCCCCCATGATGGATGCCGTTTTGAGCGTAATGCGCCGTTCCCCAGCTCGATGGCGCTCCGTATTCGGCGATGATCAATGGAAATCGAGAATAGTGCTCTTTCATGGCGGTCAGATACGCGAGATAACTGTTCTGACCGAATGCGTCGTAGGTGGAGGTGTATCGGGGATCCCTGCTGATGAAATCCGGATAATAGGGATAGATGTGGTAACTGGCGAAAATGCCGGCTGGCGCTTTGCTGAAATCCACGGTTGAAATGTCCAATCCCACCAAGTCCTCATTCCGGTTCCATTCTTCGGGATGGTCGAATGGATCCAAGGTAGGCCAGCTTGAAAAACTGACCGGCCTCATGGTGTTGTAGCGTGATTTTTCGAACTGGATGAGTCGGTCGAGCCGTTCGATGAACCACGCTTCGGTGGCGTTGGTGTTTGCGATGGAGAGATAGACACCGTTGTAAGAGGTCACTTGGGGATGCGTTTCGTTGGTGTGTTTCACTTCCTCGGGCATCACTTCCCGGCCGATGATGTAGGCGATCACCCAAGGCGAGACATCTGCGGTGTAATTGCCCGATGCCTTGCCCTGGCGTGGTGCGATGCTGATGTCGCCATGCACCGCACGGACATTCTCCTGCATTTCCTGATTGAAAAAGTCGGTCAGTTCGAACAGATCCTCATCATAACCGGCCAGTTCTTCCTCCATCCAGACTCCTTGGAAGAGTAAGAGCGGAGTGTTGGGGTTGGCCAGGTTGTAGGCTCTGAGTTCCTCATAGAACCGCGGAAAATGCAGCGTGTACACCCGGATGGTGTTGAAGCCCGCATCCCTCATCTGTTCGAACCATTCGCGGTATTGATTTCTGGAAGCCGCCATTTCCCCCGGAAACGTTCCGGGTATGCCCACCCCGAGATTCACGCCTTTGATGAAAAGAGGAACGTAGGCTTCGCCATTCCATACTGTGATGTGGGTGGCGTTCGTGGAAAAAGGCAGGGGTTCCGCCGTTGCGTCTTTCGCAAAAATGCCAAAAAGAAGAAGTGGGAAGAACAATTTCATCCCCAACCCGCTTCCTTTTTCACCTTCCGTACCTGAAGTGGATGTTTCCGACAAGGTGTGTACGAACGGTCCCATGCCGTTCACAGAAAGAAAGATGCTGAATGTGGTGATCAGGAAATAGGAGATGGCTGTGTCGGCCAAACCGATCATCGGAAGAACCACAAATATACCCAATGTGTTTGCCAGGGGAAGGTTTAGCACGTATTGTCTCCATCGCACCGCACACCAACCCAGAAGGCGGCCAGGCAGGCGACCAGAAGGATGACGCTATCTCGGAACCGTGTATTCATATCAGTTTGGCCGTTTCTCTCCTGCCGGAATAGAGATCGGCAGTACATTCTGCTTCGGCGGAAGCTGGCAGGTGGAATACGGTGTGAATGCGCAGGGCGGGTTGTAGGCTTTGTTGAAGTCGATCACGGTGCGATCGGTACCTTCCGCAGGATAATCGATGTACATGTATCTGCCACCTTGATAGGTTTCCGTGCGGTTGGTGGCATCACCCAAGATCACAAACATGCGTTCTCCGCCAATCAGAGCATCCAAGGTGTATCGTGTTCCATCGATATCGAACTCCAATACGCCCGGCGAAGGCACGTTCTCGATCTGACCGAGGATGTTCACGACTCTGAGTGTGGTTCCAACCGGATTCTTTTTGAAACGGGCCGCTCGGATAAAGGTGGTATCTGTCGGGTATCTTGGAATGGCTGAGAAGGAATCCACTTGGGCGTTTACTGTGTTCCATATACGGATGCCCAAGAGGTCGCTACGTCGGATGATTGTCCAACGGTACGGCCCGTTTTCCACGATTTTCGCTGTGGAACCGTCGAAAACGAGCGAATCGGCGTGATAGACGAGGGTGTCGGAGCGCAGAACCTGGCCGGCTTCGAATGTGGTGACCCCTTCGTCGAGCCAGATCATTCCCGAGAGTCTCAACCAACCGGTCGGCGCTTTCAAATTGGTGATGCGGGTTTCAATCCATGCGTCTAACTGCACATGATAATCGGATGGAACCGGGGCTTGGCCGTAGCGCGTGCAGCTGACGGCGATCACAGCGAAAAGCAGGACCAGGTTGTGTGTAGCGTTCAATTCATGAGAGTTTTGAGGTGGGCAAGCATATCAGCATTGATGGGCTTCTCCAGAAAGCCGACCACTTGCGAATAGGTTTTCGCTTTCACCTTGTCTGAAGCGTCAACAGACGAGGTTACCATCGCCACTTTCATATGCTTGGCGAAAGGTTGGCTTTGGGCGGCATCCAGAAATTCCCAGCCACTCATTACGGGCATGTTGATGTCGAGCAGGATGAGCGAACGTGAGGTTTCATCCGCCGTGGCCACGAGGTGCTCGAACGCGGCTTGCCCGTTCAGAAAGGTTTCGGGTGGCTCAGGATATCCACTCCGGGTGACCAGTTTCTTGTGAATGAAAACGATGATGCTGTCATCGTCGACAATGAGGGTTCGAAATGCCATGGGTAAGGTGCATAAAGTGGAAGGCACAAGATACGTCACCATTGGGGCAATTTCACAGGAATGTCCATGCGACAATGCGGCTGGATTTTTGCCCTTGATTCATTTCCACGGTTCTGACCTCGGTCGCACCGATTCGCTCCAACTCCTTCAGTATTCCTGGCAAACGCGTTTTTTTCGCGACTAGGCTCGTGAACCATCCCACTTGCGGAGCGAATCGCACGCTTTCCACGATCATCCGGCGGATGAAAGCCTCTTCACCGCCTTTGCACCAGAGCTCGTTGGCTTGTCCGCCGAAGTTGCGCATGGCCTCATCGGCTTTTTCTTTGCCCAGATTCTTCCATTTCCGACGTGTCGCCGCGCGCACCTGCTCTTCCGACTCATGAAACGGCGGATTGCACATCACCGCGGCGAAACGGTCGGTCGCTTTGATCACGCCTTCCAGAATCCTGGACTCTGAAACCTGGATCCGAAGCCGGATTCCGTCCGACAATTCCGGATTATGTTTGAGGATGGCTTCAGCGGATGCGATGGCTTTTCTGTCGATGTCGGTTCCCACGAAACGCCATCCGTACGATTTCCGGCCCAAGATCGGATAAATGGCGCTGGCTCCGGTGCCGATGTCCAAGATCCATACCTGGTCGCCGCGCTTTCCGAGAAGATCGGCCAGATGGTGGATGTAATCGGCGCGGCCTGGAATCGCCGGACACAGATATCCGTCCGGAATCGACCATCCCTCCACCTGGTAATGATGTTTGAGAAGCGCCCGGTTGAAGACCTGAATCGCGATAGGATCAGCAAAATCGATGGAATCTTTCCCTGACGGATTGGGACGGATGAAGCGTTTCAGTCCCGGATGTGTTTCGGCTAGGGCATGGAAATCATACCCGCCGAGATGTGGGTTATCAGGATGCAAGGGTCAGACTTCCCCTACCCACCAGCCCGGATCGTTGCTGTGGAACGTGGCCCGGATGTGGCGGTACAGATCTTCGGGAAGCGCTCCTTTTTTCGCTGCCAGCAGACTTTGAAGAAGATGTTCTTCACGATGCGTACCCACGATCGCGCTGGAAACACCCGGAGTGAAAGCGCTGAATCGGACCGCGGTTTCGAGCTTTTCCAAGCCTTGGCGGTTGATGTTCATGGTTTTCCAACGCCACCAGTATTCTTCGGCGTAATCGCCTTTGGGAACCTCGTTGAAACGCCAGGGCGCGTTCGCGATCGGGCGTTTGGCGATCACACCCATCCCGCGTTTCGCGGCCGCATCCACCTGCCAGGCGATGCTGCGTTGGTCGCAGATGTTCACTGAGCACTCGATCACATCGAACTGACCCGATTCCACCGCCCAACCCAAGGCTTCGTTTTCACCGGAATAACCCGCCAGGCGGATTTTTCCGGAGGTTTTGGCATCCAGCAGGGCCTTGATCGATTCGCTGTGCTGCAGATGGGGAAGGCTGCAGGAATGAAGGAAAACGATATCCAGGTAATCGGTATGCAGATTCTTCAGCGCCTCGTCGATGCCCTGGCTCACGGCTTTGTACGACCAATCTTCCACTCCTTCGATGCCATACCCCACTTTGGTGGACAGTAAGAGCTTGTCGCGCTTGCGTTTGGCGAAATGCCCGATGCGCCGTTCAGACAGGTCGTAGCTTCGCGCGGTGTCGATCAGCGTCACACCGTTGTCGAAAGCGGTTTGAAGCAGTGAGTCGACGTGAGAGTCGGACAAATGGGGTGAGCCGATATGTCCGGCGCCAAGGCCGATCACTGGAACCGTGAGTCCGGTGGTACCGAGAGGGCGGAATTGCATGGGGATGTGATTCGTGTTGGTGGTTGGTTGTTTGTTGTGGGGTGGTCGCAACAGCAAAACAGAAGGTAGAAACGAAGAGAGCGAAAAGCGAAGTATTTTAACAGGGTCGCGTAATGAACGACAAACCACTAACAACAAACAAATTGTCCCAACTCTCTTTCCGAAGTTTTCTCAAAGAAGTACGGTTTTCGTACATCGCCGGGACGAGCGCGCTCATTTTCCTTTTCGTGGTAGGGGTGTTCGAAATCATCAGCATTGTCTTTCTGGAGCAGGGTAATCCGGAGTTGATGCGTTATCTGCATCTGACGAGGGGCGCGGTCACAGTCGTCGTCTTGCTGGGTTGGATAGCCTGGACCTTGTACGAGTTCCGCGACAGGTTTCTGAATGTCGTCCGATCGCACGACACCCAGTACCAACGCATTCTGGATATTTCGGCCGATGCGGTGCTCATCACCGATGCGAACCACATCGTCACGTACATCAATCCATCGGCCCTTGAACTGTTGCGTCGCTCGCGTGAAGACACCCTGCTTACCGACGCGTCGGCCTTCATCCCGATCGGAACCCCGAACCCCGCCGCGGAAAAAACGGAGTTCGAGTGGGTGCACGGTTCCTACCGCAATCAGATCCTGAACGGAACTATGACAGTGCTTCGTGACGCTTCGGGCGAGGTTGAATCGCATCTGTTTGTGATCCGCGACCTGACCGAACGCGCCATGCGCTTGGCGCAGATGGAGCGGTCCGAGCGGTTGGCCAGCTTGGGACACATGGCCGCCGGTGTGGCCCACGAGATCGGCAACCCGCTCACGTCCATCTCGTCCATGGTCCAGCTCATCCAACGCAAAGTCGCCGATCCGGCCGAGCGCGATCAATTGGCTCAAATACGGACCAACATCGCCCGAATCACTCAGATCGTTCGGGATCTGGTCGATTTCTCGCGCCCGAAGCCCGTGGAAGTGAAACCGGTGTTCGCACATGTAATCGTCGGTGAGGTGATCGGACTCCTGAAACATGACGCGCGATGCCGAACCATCGTGTTCGATCTGCAGGCCGTTGAACCCGTTCCGGCGGTGACCGCCGTACCCGACAAGCTCTTCCAGGTGCTCGTTAACCTGATTCTGAACGCGGTGGATGCCATTCAAGGCCACCCGGATCCGCAAGTGCGAATTCAGGTGAAAGAACTCTCAGACATGATCGAGATCTACGTTTGCGATAACGGGAAGGGCATACCGGAGGAGCTTCATACCCGAATTTTCGAACCCTTTTTCACGACGAAAGAAGTGGGTAAAGGCACTGGCCTAGGTCTTTCTGTTTCCCATCACATCATTGAGCAGTTTGGCGGCACATTGACAATGACTTCGGTTCCCGGAAACACCGAGTTCCGGATTTCCCTACCTTTACCCCGATGAACGCCAGAATTCTGATTGTCGACGATGAGGAAGATATACGCCTCACTTTGGCCCACTTCCTAAAGGATGAAGGGTACCAATGTCAGACCGCGCAAAACGGCGAAACGGCTTTGGAGAAAGTCCAGGAAGGCGGCATAGACGTCGTACTCACTGACGTGAGCATGCCCGGCATGGGCGGCATCGAACTGATGCGGCAAGTGCATCAATGGTCGCCCGAAACCATGGTTCTTCTGATGACAGCCTACGCCTCGGTGGAAACCGCGATCCAAGCTCTGCGTTCGGGTGCCGCCGATTATTTCTTAAAACCGCTGGATCTTGACGAGCTTGCGGTGCGCATCGGGTCGCTGATCCAGCGCCAGGAACTCATCCGCGAAAATAGATATCTGCGTGAAGTGATCGATAAATCGTTCAACTTCAACTTCATCATCGGCGAAAGTGAACCGATGAAACAGATTTACAAGATGATCGACAAGGTGGGTCCCACACGGTCGACCGTGCTGATCACCGGTCCGTCGGGAAGCGGAAAGGAGCTGATCGCCCGTGCGTTGCATCAGCGCAGCGATCGCAAATCCAAACCCTTCGTGGCTCTGAACTGCGGATCGATACCCGAACCCCTGTTCGAGTCGGAGCTGTTCGGACACAAAAAAGGTTCCTTCACCGGCGCCATCAATGATCGAGATGGTTATTTCGTGCTGGCCAACGGCGGCACGCTGTTCCTCGACGAGATCGGAGAGCTGCCCTTGGCGATGCAGGTGAAACTGCTTCGCGTGCTGCAAGACAGTGAAGTGAAGGCCGTGGGCGCATCCACCAGCCACAAAGTGGATGTGCGGATCGTGACCGCCACAAACCGCGACTTGGAGAAAGAAGTGGAGGAGGGGCGCTTCCGCGAAGATCTGTTCTATCGTTTGAACATCATCCGGATCGCACTTCCGACCCTGAAGGAGCGCGTAGGCGACATCCCCCTACTTTGCCAGCACTTCGTGGAACGATTCAACAAGGAATTCCGAAAAGCGGTGAAGGGAATCGATTCGGATGCGATGAGCCTGCTGTTGCGCCATCATTGGAAAGGGCAGGTGCGCGAATTGGAAAACGTTCTGGAAAGGGCCATCCTACTCACCGATGGAGACTACATCCGAGCTGAAGATCTTCCGTTCGGCTCTGGCGATGGGATCGAGGAGCCTTCGACGGATGCGTTCTCACCGCTCGGCGACGCCGTGAGCACCTTTGAGCGTCAGTACATTCAGCATATGCTGCGCAAATACAACGGAAACCGGACCGAAACCGCACGCGCACTATCGATCGACGCGTCCACATTGTACCGCAAGATGGAAAAATATCAGTTGCTTGACAGCTGATTGCGGTCGGCGCGGAAAAGGACATCGAAATAGATATCCATCTTTTTGTTCACTTTGATCATCCCCATCATGGGTGACGGAGGAACAACTCCGTAATCGCTCATGTCGAATTCGTATTGGCCCGTGATTCGCATTCCATTGCGGGAATCGGGGTGGCCCAGCAGCCGGATCGTCACCTCACGAGTCACGCCGGCCACCGTGAGGCGGCCTTTGGTCTCCACCCAATGCCCCAATCCCCGTTGCCCCACCACCTGGAATCCGGATAGAGTGTAGCTCACGTTCGGATGTTGCCTGTATTTGAGCGCATCCCTCATGTCGCTGTTGATTCCATCCAGACCACAGTCGATGCGTTGAACGGGGATGATGACATTCAAACGGACTTGGTCGTGACCCACCTTGGCCATGTGCACCGTGCCGTTGACATCCACTTTGGTAGCGGTGCAGGAAAATCCGACGGGACCGGCCGAACCTTGCAGCCAGATCTTGGAACCGGGTTCCAATAAAACGGGCAGATCCTGCGCTTTCGCGAAGGATCCACCCATCACCAACAACACCACAAACAGTGTTTTAAAGAACATTCGTTTTAAGATCGAACCTGAGGGTGATCGCATCCCCGGCTTTGATCGCGCCTAACATGGCGGTAGGAGGGGCGACACGGAAATCGGTCATTTTCAGATTCACGGAGCCCGTGTAACTGGCCACATTTCCAGCCACCACACGCTTCACCGTCACTGGAACCACTTTGGTCGTTCCGGCGATGGTCACACTGGCTTGAGTCACGGCGCTACCGCTGCTCAGGTCGATGTTTCGGGCATGGATCGTGATGTTCGGGAAACGGCTTGATTTGAGGGCTTCATAGACTTTGTCGTCCATACCGCTTTTACCACTCTTCATGGAGCTTACAGGAACGGTAATCCTGACGGAATCGACTTTGCTGCCGTTTTGAAAGAGGGTGCCCGTAACGCGTTCCACGTTCACGGTCCAATCATGTACGGTGGAAGTGCCGTCAACAAACATTTTGGACGTTGCCGCGAACGGAAGCGCTTGGGCCTGGAGATAAGAGGTGGCGGTCAGAACGAGGGCGAAAACGAGTAAAAGGGATTTCATAGTCTTTAGTTGGTTTGATTGGGATGATAACGAATGAGATTCAACAATCATGCCAAAGAATAAAATGAACAGGGTCGATGGGTGGAGGGGCGTTAGTGATGGGATTCATTGCAAGATTGCACGATGTTTCATCCAGAGGGATTGCATAAACGCAATACTTTTAAGGTCAACCTCCCGTCCACCCCTCCTCCGTGTTGAATTTCAGCGGTTTTTAGAGTTTGGCACGGTGTTTGGGATGAGGGTACTCGAGAACAGATTTTTTCTCTCACAACAACCAACTCAATTATCGATTATGAAAAACGTACTCCTCCTCACCGCACTTCTCGCCATGGGTTTCAGCGCTCAGGCACAAGTCATCGACGGCGACCGTCCGAACGGCCAACAAGGTCTTACCGAATTTGAAAATCCGAAAGGACCCCTGCAGCCCTTCGATGGCATCAAAGTCCGCATCGGCGGATTCTTCTCCCAAGATCTCCAAATGCTGAAACACGAAAACAAAGCGACTCCGGTCATAGTGGGTGGCGTGAACCGCACCTCACTGATGAAAATCGGTAACAACTTCAACACGGCTCAAGCCAACTTGGATTTCGACGTGCAACTTGAGCGCGGCGTTCACATGCACCTGACCACCTACCTTTCCTCACGCCACCACAACGAAGCTTGGGTGAAAGGCGGCTACATCCAATTCGACGCGCTTCCGTTCCTTCCTTTCGACGTGGTAGACAAGATCATGGAAAATGTGACGATCAAAGTGGGTCACAACGATGTGAACTTCGGTGACGTGCACTACCGCCGCACAGACGGTGGAAACAGCATGTACAACCCCTTTGTTGAAAACTACATCATGGATGCCTTCTCAACTGAGATCGGTGGTGAAGTGCAATTCAAAAAAGCCGGATTCCTTGGAAGCGTAAGCGTGACCAATGGCGAGATCAACGGTCGTGTGGAAGTGGCTGACAAGATCGCCCCATCCTACATCGTGAAACTCGGTTACGACAACCAGTTCAACAAAGACCTGCGTGTGCGCCTCACCGGTTCCATGTACACCACCAAGAAATCGAACAGCAACACCTTGTATGGTGGCGACCGTGCCGGCTCGCGCTACTACTTGGTTCTTGCCGCTCCTTTCCAAAGTGCCGCTCCTACCGCAGCTGCGACCACCGCCGCAAACACATTCACCTCTGGCCGCTTCAACCCAGGCTTCCGTAGCGAAATCACTTCCATCCTGATCAACCCCTTCGTGAAATTCCAAGGCTTCGAGCTCTTCGGTAACATCGAGTTCGCCAACGGTGCAGCAGCTACTGAAACCGAAACCCGCGCCGCCAGCCAATACGCCGCTGATCTGGTCTACCGCTTCGGTGCCACCGAGCAGTTCTACGTAGCCGGCCGTTACAACACGGTGAGCTCCGAGCTTCTCTTCGGCGGAGTCAAAACCGATGTCACCATCGACCGCATCGTGGGCGCAGCAGGCTGGTTCGTAACTCCGAACATCCTTGCCAAACTCGAGTATGTGACCCAAACCTACGACGGCTACCCTGCCGCCAACCTCCTCTCCGAGGCCAAATTCAGTGGCCTCATGATCTCTGCTAACGTTGGTTTCTAAATGACTCATAGACGTTGAACACCGGCTGCCGATCCTATGAAAAGGACGGCAGCCTTTTTTTTAGACCTGAATAGCCATGAAACCCGTCCGAATCCTACTGATTGAGCCCGATAAGGATCTTTGCGGAAGCATCGCCGCAACATTGCACGACGCCGGACACGTGGTGGTCACCATGAACGACCTGGGCGTCTTGGCTCATCTGGATACCTTCATTCAAATCGACCTGATCATCGTGGACCTTGACGGCGATGCCAAACTTGTCTCTACCATCGAATCGCTGATGTCGAACCCCCGTTACCGCAACCGCATTCTGGCGGTAATCTGCTATTGCATCGACGACCACGTTCCAAGACTCAAACGCGCAGGCGCTGGCAACGTGATTCTAAAACCCCTGGATCTGGATGAGTTGGATCGGATGGTCCGTTCAATCCTTGCCAATGATGGTATGGTAGGATAGTAGGATAGTAAGATGGTAAGATGGTAAGATGGTAATTTGTAATTGGTATTAAGAATCGCCAACCTACAACCTACAACCTACAACCTACAACCTACAACCTACCATTATGTCACATCAAAACGACGCAGTGAAAGCCGGAATCAGCTTTGGAAGCGCTCTGGCCATGGTTATCTCCTGGAGCCAACACGGATCCGTGCTCTGGGCCATCATTCACGGAATCTTTTCCTGGTTCTATGTGATCTATTATGTGGTGGTGAGGTAGGATGGTAGGATGGTAGGATGGTACAAGAAGAATCACTGATCCCTGTTATCCTACTATCTTACCATCTTACCATCCTACCATCCTACTCTCAATGCCCCGCCGCAACCACCTTCCCGGTGCCTTTGGTGTCTTTCACCCTTAGCCAGAGTGCCGCGGAGATCGCCAGGCTCACGGCCGAGACGATGTAAATCACGCTTCGGTCGTCGAAGCTGCCCAACCATCCGCCCATGAAGGAGGCCAGCAGTTGGGGTAGCACCACGCTCAGATTGAACAGCCCCATGAACAGGCCCATTTTGCCCTGGTTCACGTGCTCGCTCATGATGGCGAAGGGCAGGCTCACAACGGCCGCCCAGCCGATTCCCACCACGGCCATCATCACAAAAAACAAGGTGATGGTGTTGCCGAGGAAAATGAGTCCGACGTAACCCAACGCCATGATCGAGATGGCGATGAAATGCGTGCGGACCCGGCCGATCCGTTCGGTGATGGGTTCCAAGACCAAGGCCGGAAGGATGAAGCCGACCGTGTTCAATACCGCGAACGCGATGCCGAGGGTGAACCCGATCTCATTGTTGACCGCATCAGGAAGCGTGGCGTCGGCCGCATGACCAAAAATGGTCTCCTTGATGTAAAAGAAACTGTACACGAACATGGTCTGAATGCCGAGCCATGAAAACCCATGCGCCAAGCAGATCTTGATAAATTCGGGCATGTTGGTATCGGTGCGACCAACGGCAACCCCCGACGCGTCGGCCGCATTCAGTTCGCGCGGTTCCGTGACGAAAAAGATGGGGACCACACTCATCCCGAACACCATGAACACCGCCAGGTAAATGAGTTCGATGTTTCCCACGAACGCGCCGATCAGATATGCCAAGACTCCGAAGAATCCGGAAATGGTCTGCATCCAGGTGTAACCCTTGGTGCGCTGGTCGCCGACCGGGGTCACATCCGCGATCACCGAACGCGTGGGGTTGAAGCTGATGTTGATGGCCAGGTCGAGCGTCAAGGCCACGGTGATGGCCACCCCCACGATCGAATCAAGCCCCAGAGCGTCGTTGATCACTCCGATGTTGGGCAGAGCGAGGAGCATCAGGGCGGCGATGGTTCCTCCGATGAGGATGAATGGCCGGCGGCGCCCGTTCCAGAACCAGACATTGTCGCTCACGAAACCGATGATGACCTGACCGAAGATTCCGGCCAATGGACCCGCCATCCACACCAAACCGATGTCATGGATATCCAGCCCGAATTTTGTGTTCAGAATCCAGCTCAGCGCTGCGATCTGGACGGATAGGGCGAAGCCCATGGCGGTGGCCGGAAGGGCGAGCATGGCATAAAAGCCATTGGTTAGGCGTTGCTGAATCGAGAGCATGAAATCGTGTTGCTGGTTGTGGGTTGTTGGATACTTCGTTATTCTTAGGATACTATAAATTTTAACGCTTATGAAGCATCTCCTGCGCCCGATATTCGTTATGGTTCCCCTGCTTGCGTTCATCGCCTGCGGTACCCCGAGTGGAAACAATACGGAAAGCACCATTACCATCAACGGCGTGGTGGTGAACGAGGCGACCAATTCCGCTCTTCCCGACGCGATCGTGCAACTGACCATCGGCACGAAAACGTCATTCAAGGTCACAGACGCACAGGGTGCCTACAGCTTCGCTGTGAAAGTGGACAGCTTGGTGACGTTGAATTTCCAAGCCTTGAAGGAAGGATTCACCCCTCGCACCCAGCAAGCCTTCGGCGTTCCAGGTCGTAACATCACCATGCCTGATTTCCGATTGTCCATACCGTCCGCAGGCGGTGGCGGCACAACCCCGAATCCAGTGGGAGCCGGATCCGGTTCCGCATTCAGTATCCAGCTACAATCGGTCTCCAATTCCTCCATCCAAGTGATTTCAACAGGCGGCATCGAGCAATCGATCATCACTTTCGTGGTCAAAGATTCTTTAGGTCGTGCGATCGCCGAAGACAAAGCCGTGAATGTGGCCTTCTCGTTCGGCGCACGCCCGAACGGCGGGGAAAACCTGCAGCCCGCCACGGTACGCACCGACCGTTCCGGTTTGGCTCGAGCCGTCTTGAAATCAGGAACCATCTCGGGAGTGGTGCAGATCCAGGCCTCGGTTTCCCTTCCAGGAGGCGCCACGCTTCGATCGCAACCCACAAATTTGATGATCAACAGCGGGTTGCCAGATGCGAACCATTTCAGCGTCGCCACTCAGTTCCTGAACATTCCGGGTTGTGCTCGTTACGGCGATCCCAACACGATCACCGCGTTCATGGGCGATCGGTTCGGGAATTTCGTCCCGCCCAACACCTCCGTGTATTTCACGACTGACGGAGGCATCATCAATGGTTCGGCTGTGAGCGGAACCGGTGGAACGGCCACAACTACCTTGCTTGGCGCGGCTCCTTGCCCGACCCACCCTACACTGGGCCCTGGTTTTGCAACCATCAGAGCCCGCACCGCCGACGTGAATAACAACACGATCGAATCTTCTGTTGTGGTGCTGTTTTCTTCCACATCCACTTTGAATATCTCTCCACAAGTGGTGAACGTGCCGAATGGCGGATCTCAGAATTTCGTGCTCACCATCAGAGACACTAACGGAAATCCACTCGCACCGGGGTCGAAAATAACGGTCGTCGCGGAAGGTGAAGGTGTCACTTTGTTAGGGGATGCGAATGTGACCATGCCCGATACTCAAGGTAGCGGACCCGGAACCACCGTTTTCCGATTCACCTTGCAAGATGCCGATTTGAAAACCGATGCTCAGCAAGCGGTGGAGCTCAAGATCGATGTGGTGAGCCCGAACGGAAACATTTCCGCCCGCTTGAGCGGCTCCTCGTTCAAGATTCTGCCTAGGAACTGAGACCCATTCTAAATTAGGCTCCGGCAGTCGTTTTTGAATCAATACGCGGAAATTTTGGGTTACTTTTGGTCAATCATCAACCAAAGGAATCTCGATGGAAAGAAAAGAATTTTTCAAACAGTTCGGACTCATGGGCGCTGCGGCAGTCGGTGCCGGCGCACTCCTTTCCGCTTGCGGCGGCGGCTCTGAAAAAGCGGCTGTAGATCCATGCACAGACATCACCGGTCTTACCCAAGGCGATCTCGACATGCGCAAAAACCTCGCTTATGTTGAGAAATCCGTCATTGAAGGTCAGGATTGCGCCAATTGCCAGTTACTGAAAGCTCCTGAATCCGGATCCTCCTGCAGCGGTTGCCTGCTGTTCAAAGGACCCGTCACCCAGGAAGGCTGGTGCAAAAACTGGGTCGCCAAAGCGACGGTTTAAGTTCGGTTACTTGATTTTTCGGGCGGGCATTTCCCGTCCACCTTGAAACAGGGTGAGGTGTGTAACCTCGCCCTGTTCGTTTTTAGTGAACTGGATGGCGGCAGGCACCACTTTCAAAAAGAAGCGGCTTTCCGATTCCGGATAGATGTTGATCGCGCCCTGACCCGTGGCTTGCGTCCAGAATGCGTTCCCATCCCGCCATACTTTCAAAATGAAGTTCGGTGCCAACTCGTACTCGCCCACATAGGCATCGAAAATGGCTGGATCTATGCTGATTTCGACCGGACCCGTCGGAACGGCTTCATCCAACTTCGGATGATCGGTGGTCGGCCCGTTGCCCGGAGAGAAGCGCATCCCTGTCACTTTGCCGGATGCATCGCGCAGGAAGGTGACACGCGTAAGGCTCTCCGGATAATAGAAAGTGTCGTTTCCGATGTACACGATATCGATCGGTGAACTTCCGCTGCGCTGACTCACGACTTGCGCGCCTTTTGCGGTGATCACGCGTCGGCTGATGTCGTCCACCTTATACACCCCCGCGTAACTCTTCGCCTGTTCCTCACTCAAGACCACAGCAGCGGGGTACAAAGGCATCCCCAGCACCACTCCCATGGCTTCGTAGGCCAGCGACTGCGGACTCGGATTCCCTCCATCTCTGTTCCCCAGCACGGCGATGAACAACTGCTCGTCGGGCAGCCACATCGCATGCGTCACGAATCCCGGAATGCCGCCACCATGCTCCACAATGCGTATGCCCTGCCATTGGCTCAGCGACCATCCGTATCCGTAGCCGGTTTCCAATCCGTCGTTAAGCTTGGCCGGAGTCCAGGCTTGCGCCACCAACGCTTTCGGAATCACGTTTCCGGAATTCACCGCCATCGTCCAGGTGTGCAGATCACGCACATTCGAGACCAAGGCGCCCGCCGCGTGCGGAAAATCCATGTTGATCGGATCCGCCAAGCGAAACCCGCCCGGACCAGGCGAATATCCCGGAATCGACCCCACACCATAGCGTGTGGCGCGCAATCCGGCCGAAGGCGCAATCACGGTTTCGATGTAACTGGCGTAGGATATGCCAGTCACTTTTTCAATCAGGGCTCCGAGAAGCACATAGGCGCTGTTGTTGTAATTCCAGCGCTCGCCGGGTGCGAATTCAGCGGGGAGGGAGGTGGTCAGCGCCACAACCGACATCGCCGTCCAGTCGGACTTGCCCATGTTCGTGACGAAATCGGGCTGATTGGTGTAGCTCGGAATGCCCGAGACATGCGTGAGCAGATGCTCGATGCGGATCTTCGAGCCGTACGGAAACAATCCGGGGAAATAGTCCTCGACCGACTTGTTCAAGTCGATCTTCCCTTCGTTGACCAATCTCAGCACGGCCACGGCAGTGAACTGCTTGGTAATCGATCCGATCTTGTGTTGCGCATCGGCAGACATCGCCGTTTTCGCGTCCACATCCGCCAGGCCATACCCAGCGTGAAGCAGGGTTATTCCTTTGTGTACCACAATCACCGACGCCCCGGGCTGGTCGGCCGGATACGCGTTTCGGAAGATCGCATTCAGCGCCGACTGGTCGGGCTGAGCCTGTAGAAATATCGGTATAAGTATGGCGTACAATGACTTGAGCATATTATTTATTAGATTAAAGGTGTTGTCAATTCAACTTCCTTCCCTGTATACCCATAGGGGGGCGCCGAAGTTTAGTACCAGGAACAAATAATAGCACCTATGAAAACCATACTCAAAGTCCTCGCCGGACTCTTTGGCATCGCCGTTTCCATCATCCTCACCGCCATCCTGTATCTGCATTACGCATTACCGAATGTGGATCCCGCACCTGAAATCATGGTCGAAATCACCGAAGAACGCCTCGTACGTGGCGCTTACCTGGCCAACCATGTGGCCATCTGCATGGATTGTCATGCCGTGCGCGACTGGTCGCTTTTCTCCGCGCCTCTTGTGAAAGGCACCTTGGGCGCCGGAGGAGAACGTTTCGGTCCCGAAATGGGAGTACCGGGCGAGCTTCATTCCGCCAACGTGACGCCGTATGGAGTCTCGAAGTACACCGATGGCGAGCTCTTCCGACTGATCACCAGCGGTGTCACGCGCGACAACCGCGTCCTGTTTCCCCTCATGCCGTACATGGCCTATAATCAAATGGATCGCGAAGATGTGCTCAGTATCATCGCCTACATCCGCTCATTGGAACCCATTGAAAAGGATATTCCAGTGTCGCGAGTGGATTTTCCGGTGAATCTGTTCATCAAGCTGGATGTGCCGGAATATCCGGATGTGAAGCGCCCAGATGCCGCCGATCGCTTGGCTTACGGACAGTATCTGACCACCATCGGAGCCTGCGCCGACTGCCATAATTATTCCGATGGTCCCAATATAGATCTCGAGAACCCGTTCCGAGGCGGCTTTGAATTCAAGTTTCCGAACGGAATGATCGTCCGTTCGGCGAACATCACCCCCGACAGCACCACAGGAATCGGATTATGGTCGGAGCAGATGTTCGTCGACCGATTCAAAACGTTCAATCCGGATTCGACCGCGTACACCAAGGTTGAGGAAGGCGGTTTCAACACGCCCATGCCGTGGACAATGTACGCCGGCATGAAGGAAGACGATCTGCGCGCGATCTACACCTATTTGCGTTCGTTGCGACCGATCAAGAGTGCTGTGGTGAGATTTTCGCCGCCGCCCGCTTCCGCTTCTCGGAAATGACCCAATCCACATACAGGAACTCGATGGCGCTGGCCTCGAAGCCGCGCCAGTTCCTGATCAGCTCGCGGTAACGCGCCTCGGTGGTCGTGTTCGGATCTTCGCCATAACTACCGATGATCCAGCGCCGAAATCCCATCTCCATCCCTTTGTCGATGCGGGATGGGAACTCGGCGTCGGTCCGGTTCCGATACAAGGAAAGATCTTGCGCGATGGTCGGACCGATGCCCCTGATTTTCACGATGCGCTCGAGGAAGGCCAACGGACTGAGCGCATCCAGCGCCTCCAGATCCAGCTCGCCGGAGACGATTTCATGCGCGATGCCCACCACGTATTCGCCCTTCCGCTCCGACAATCCGTGTTTTTTCATGGCTACGGGATCGGCGCTGATCATGCGCAGCGGGCGAGGCCATGCCGCGATGGGTCCTTTCGGACCTTCGAGCCGCTGTCCGTACGCTTCCCTCACGCCATACACCATCTTTTTCGCCGTCGGTTTGTGCTGGATCTGTGATTCGATCACGCGGTTCATGGATTCTTCGAAGAAATTGGCGCGGGCGAGGCGTTTCAGGCCGTAGTATTCGGTCAGCCGCGGACCCAGAACCCGATCGTCGCCCGCTTGCTCATACAGCGGACGCAGATCCAGGTCGCATCCCAGCATCCGCCGGATCACCCGCTCGGCGTGGGCCTCATCGTTCGCGGATAGCGATTCGCCGAAGCGCACATCGAACACCGGCTTTTCCGCATCCCCATTGAAATGGATCGTGGCCAGCACATCGCGCTCGGGAAGCGGAATCGGACGCGTGAAGCCGTCGTTGAAGATCGTCTCGGGGTTGTGCTCGGCATCGAAATACGAATCGACATCCAGATTCAGAAAGAAATCGTGCGGCGGATGGGAAGTGAGTTTCATTAGATTTATCGGTTATAATCGATAATTATCATAAGAATTTCCGATTACAATCGATAAATCCCGGAATTAGAGAGATTCCAACGTCGCGATGCTCTCGATCGACTCATCCCAACAGATTCGGGTGATCGCCACGTTCCGCAGCACCTTCTTTGCCTTTGTGCGCGGATTCGCCTCCACATGCGAGAAGCGGGCTTCGACCACAATCTCGGGTTTGAGCAGGGCCGTCGGTCCAAACGACTCCGTGATCAGCGCCTTCGCGCGTTTGCGGAGCTTGATGCGTTCATCGGCCGGGAGGTCGGCCAGCGAATCGACCTTGCCGATGGGGATGAACGCCCCATCCTCGGCCTGGATGCCAAGCGTGTAGGAGGGAGGGGAGATGTAGAGGAGGAGGAGGCGGGCGCGCAGGGGCGGACCCGCGTCATCGCGGGCGGACACGCTGGTCCGCCCATGCGGCTGACCCGCCACCCGCCCCTCCGGCCTCCATCCCTCTCGGAGCATCGCGACGACCTCCGCCACGCGCTGGGACGTGTTGTCGGGGCGCGTCGCACGCGCCCTTGCCGCCCCTGGCGCCGGCTCCATATTCCGCAGCAGCATCCGGCACGCCTCGGTGATCGAGCCCGTGGCGTGGCGACAGGGCGCGAAGACGCGCTCGGGATCGATGCCGAGGTACAGGCAGACGGCCTGGGCGAGGATGCGGGGCGAGGGATTCTTCACAGGGAGGAAGATATTGAACAGGGAGGATGGGAGTATGGGTGCTTCCCGCTTCTCGCATCAAGCATCGAGCATCTCCCGAATCACCTCCCCATACTCTGGGAAGTGGCTCGTGAGCAGTCCGATCAGATCTCCCTCGCGCTCGGGCTCGAGCAAGGCGTCGATTTCGTGCGCTGAAATACCAAGCAACCTCGTGAATTTGATGGTGATGGTCGGAATCGCCACCCGGTGCCACTCGGCCAGAGCCTTGGTTGCATCGATCCGCGTGTAGCCCTGCTTGCGGACAAGATGGATCATCTGCAAGGTATGCTCCAAGGTGGTGGGGATGTGATGGGGGAGGGTGGGGAGGGCCAATGTTGAAGGTTGAATGTTGAAGGTTGAACCCTTGGATTCAACGCTTCTTGGCAACTCACACATGATTTGGCTCTCGTTCGTGGCTAAGTTGATATCCATCACTCTCGAAAGGGCGTTCATCCTCAACCTGCTCGAAGGCCGAGGCTCATCCAGCTTCAACAGCCGGCGCAGCACCGTGTTCGGGGTTTCGAGACGCTTTTCTGCCTCCCATTTCAGGTGGTCGTACACTTCCGAATCGACATCAATCTGATAAGCCATAAAAAATAGAATAATCTATTGACAAGATAGAAAAATCTATTAACTTGTCAACCACATCACAATCGTTGCTCGAATATCGCAGGAAACGCGGTCAACGAAAAGAAAAATCTAAGAAAAGAGGGCATCATGTCACGCGCAAATCATTCCCACATCCTGTTTCTTCTCGACCGTTCCGGCTCGATGGGGGCCATCAAGTCCGCCGTCATCGAGGGATTCAACGCGTTCATCACATCACAAAGGGAGGTAGTAGGCACGGCCGACTTCACCCTGATTCAGTTCGACGACAAGTATGAGGCAGTATTCAAGGATGTGGATTTGAGCGAAGTGCCGATGCTCACAGATCATAACTTCATCCCGAGGGGGATGACCGCCTTGCTGGATGCGATGGGTCGGGCGATCGATGAATTGGGATGGACTCTCAAATCCAAGAAAGAAGCCGATCGGCCTGAGAAAGTGATTGTGGCTGTTCTTACCGATGGGCAAGAGAACGCGAGTGTGAAATTCACTCAGAATGAGGTCCGGAAGCGGATCGAACATCAGCAGTCGTTTTACAATTGGGAGTTCATGTTCCTGTCGGCCGATCCGATGTCGCTGGAAATGAGTCGGGAAGTGGGATTCAAAGACAACAAGCGTTTCGCGTTCACGGCGGATGCGAAAGACACGAAGCGCGTGTTCAACGCGATGAGTGAAGAAGTGGCGATGTGTAGGATGCGGTGAGGAAGAAAATGAACAGGGAGGAGGGGAGGAGGGGAGGATGGGAGGATGGGAGGAGGGAGGGGCTGGAAGGGAATGATGAATTGAACAATAATCACTTGTTTATGACAAATTGAATCACTAGACTACCCGACACATCATTCTTTCATCATCATGGGACTACTAAAAACGTCAATATTCGCAGCTTGCTTGTTGCTCATCAGTGCATCGAGCGTCAGTTCACAGACCAGTTCCGACGGTTCTGCTGTCTTGAAGAGAAAAGTCGCTATCGCCAGATTCTCAAATGAGACATCCTACGCGAAGGGCATGTTCTACGACAAAGACAATGACCCCATGGGCAAACAAGCTTTGGACATTCTTTCTGCCAGGCTTGCCGATTCGCAAAAGTTCATTCTTCTTGAACGAAGCGATCTGAGCAACGTGCTCGAGGAGATGCGGCTGAACGGTTCAGCCAGTCAACAAACCGTCGGTGCCGATTACATCATTGTCGGTTCCATCACGGAGTTCGGTCGCAAGAATGTCGGAGATGTGAATCTGTTCTCGCGAAGTAAGACGCAAATCGTGGAAGCCGCTGTGAGTGTTCGGCTGATTGATGTTTCAACCGGACAGATCATCTACTCGGAAGAGGCACGTGGCGAGGCCGAAACCTCGAGCAGTACGGTACTTGGTTTGGGAGAACGCGCCGATTTCGACGCGACACTGAGTGACAAAGCGATCTCCGCGGCTATCTCGAAGCTGGTGGAAAATATTGTCAACAACTGCATGGAGCGTCCGTGGAAATCATTTCTGCTATCGGCTGATTCAGACGCCATCTTGATCGCGGGCGGAAAATCACAAGGTCTGAAACAAGGCGATCAGTTGCATGTCATTGAACGAGGGCGCACGATCAGAAATCCGCAAACAGGAATGAACATCGAGCTGCCCGGGAAGCAAGTGGGAATCATTTCCATCGTGATGACCGGTGGAGATGACCCAATGAACGAGTACTCCATCGTCCAGTTCGTTTCTGGATCCGTTGACTCGCAAAACCTCGGCAAGTATATCATTCAGGAGATACGGTAATGAAACTCCAACTGCTTTTCTACTTCATCGCAGCGGTTTTGCTGACCAACTGCACAACGGTCCGAAGCACAAGTTCCGGAACAGACAATGTCGCCCATATCGTGTTGGTTTCCAGCAACGTGGAGGCCTATCCTTCGCCATTGGAGATTTCAATTGGTGATGCTCACCAATTCAACGCTTCTGTGGTGGATGAGCGCAAACGGGTGCCTCAAAACGCCATCATCTCTTTCCCGGCTGGACAGTATCTCGTGGTTGTGAAGCAAGGGGACCGAGTTCTCTATAGCCAAACCATCCGGTTGGATATTCAACAGACACGCCGAATCACACTCCCATGAACCGATTCATTTGCATCCTGTTCGCGACGCTTGTATTGGGTGGGTGTGTTGCCACTCCCAATCTGTACAACTGGAACAAGTACAACGACCGCTCCTACAGCTACCTCAAAAATGCCGACGAGGTGTCGATTGAGGGACTTTTGGAAGTGTACGAGATCATCATCAACAATCCTTCGGGAACCAGGAATGTGCCACCACCCGGGGTCATGGCGGATTACGGTTTTTTCCTGATTCAGAAGAATCAGGTTGAAAAGGGTCGTGTTCTTCTTGAGAAGGAGATGGCAACGTATCCTGAATCTCGACCGTTTGTCGAGCGAATCCTTAAAATGCTCGAATCATGAAACCTTGTCACCTCATTGTTTTCGCTTTGTTGTTTGTCGGATGCGAAGCGACATCCACTCTCACAAAATCAGTAGCCTATTCGGGTGTTTATGAAGAGCAACCGAACGTGATTTTGATCATGCCCCCGATCAATCGGAGCACAGAAGTGGAAGCGAAGGAGTTTTTCCATTCCACGCTTACCGTACCGCTGGCTAACCGCGGATACTACGTCGTTCCACCATTTCTCTCAATGGAGATTCTGAAAAGAGAAAGCGCCTACGACTCCGAGTTGTTCATCAATCAGAACCTTTCCCTCGTGGGCGGTGTGTTCGGGGCCGATGCGGCTTTGTTCACCATCATTCATCGATGGGACAAGTCTTTGTCCACTGTGAACATCGACGTGGAGTACGTTCTGAAGTCAACCAAAACGAACAACGTGTTGTACACCCGGCGCGGTGAAATCACATACAATACCTCGGTCAACTCCAACATGAGTGGTCTTGCAGGTCTTGTCGCAGACATAGCTCTGACAGCTGCGAACACAGCTCTCACGCCCTACATCGAAGTCGCGAGAAAGTGCAATGCCTACACGTTCCAAGATTTTCCGATCGGGAAATACGGACCGGCGCCATTTCAGGATGGAGCTGAGCTCGCAGGAAAGCCGGTGTTCAAAGTCGTGTTGTCGTCACAGTCTGCGTATTGATGTGTCAAATGGTGGAAGTTTGGAAGCGGTGACACGCCCTGTCACTCTGCCGGTGTAGCTTTCCATCAACCAAGCAAAGGACAATCCCATGGCACGCGCAAACCACACCCACATCCTGTTCATCCTCGACCGTTCCGGCTCCATGCAATCCATCCACGCGGATGTGATCGGTGGCATCAACCAGTTCTTCGCGTCGCAGAAAGCGGCCGACGGCACGGCCGACCTCACGCTCGTCCAGTTCGACACCCACATCGAGACGGTGCTGGATGGGGTCGATATCCAAACCGTGGCTCCGTACCTTGCGTCCGATTTCGTGCCGCGCGGAAGCACCGCCCTGTACGACGCCATGGGAAGTTCGATGGAGGCCCTCGGACGCGATCTCGCCGCCCGCCGCGAAGCCGACCGTCCCGCCAACGTGGTGGTGGCCGTGATGACCGACGGCGAAGAGAACGCCAGTCGCCACTTCACCTTCGAGCGCGTGCAGCAGATGATCGAACACCAGCGCAGCTTCTACAACTGGGAAGTGATCTTCCTGGCCTCGGAACTGCGCACGCTGGACATCGGCAGGCGCATGGGTGTCGACGCGCAGAAGGCCGTCCAATGGTCGAAAGACTCGGCCGGGACCATGGCCGCCTTCTCGCGGATGGATGCGGAAATCCTGGAAAAACGTCGGAACAAGGAGTGACAGGGAGGAAGAGTATTCACAGGGAGCAAAGGAGATTGTGTTTTTGGAGGGGGGCTTCAATGGGCGCGTCGAACGCGGCCCACGGTCTACGGTCTACGGTCTACGGCTTACACACCCTGCACGCTCTCGCCCCATCCGGCAGATCGTTACGGTTGATGCGCGTGGAGCGCGCCGTCACGTGCCGGCAGTTTTCCTTGTGATAGACCTGGCTCGAGCCGTTCACCCATACCGATCCCGCCCGGTCGGGGGTGGGAGGCGGACGCACCGCGGGCGCCTCCTGCGCGACGCCCCATAGGCCGCGTTGAGCCGAGCGCGCTTCCCGCTGAAGCGCCAGAAACGTGTCTTGGTGCTTCACATTCGGCGGATAGGTCGATACCTGCGCGAAGCCCCGCTTCACCAGTTCCGCGTTCACGAAGGTGCCGTCGGACAGGTACACATAGGCCAGCAACCGGCCGTAACGGTCGCGCACCTGCACATCGTACACCAGCCGCACGCGCTTGCCTGCGAGCAAAGACTTGCTGAAATCGGACGCCTGTTTGCCGTACGGCTCCACACCACGGGAGGGGTGGACGGTTTCGGGCGTGTCGATACCGATAAGACGGACACGTTCTCCGGATGCGAGCACGAACGTGTCTCCATCGACCACACGCTCAACCACACCCGAGGCGGGCGGCGATTGGAGGAGGAGGATGAAGAGGAGGATGAACATGGAGGAAGAGTATTCAACAGGGAGCAAAGGAGCAAATGTTTTTGGAGGGGGGCACGTAGGGGCGCATCGCGTGCGCCCCGTTTTGCATCGCATGCGCCCCGTTTTGCATCGCCCCGCATCCCTGTTCAAGCATCAAAGCACCCTCAAATGCCGAGGATCGAATCCGATCGCGGCGTGTGTAGGAATATTCCGATCGAAGGTGACCAAGCATACATCGTGACGCACCGCCATTCCGATGAGGAAGAGATCCGTCACTTGCTTGTGAGAAACGAGCTGCGCCATTCGGAACCGTGTGGCATCGGGCAGGCTGATGTCTTCTACGAGTCGGTGATGAGTCGTGTTATGGATGGCGGCCCCAAGCAAGGCCGTCGCATCGGCCACAGACATTGCGTTGATATAAGATGGATTAGACACGATTCGGATGAACCCGTGCTCAGTGAGCGGACTCGATGCCCATCCATCCCGCATCCCCGTCATGAACAGGTTTTCGGCGATGGCATGATGCTGATGTGACGAGTCGAACAGCGCGATCAGGACGTTGACATCGGGGTATAGGATCACAGGTCGGATTCCTCCTGGAGTTGGCGGATATGGTCTACTGTCACAATCGCGACTGATTTCCTTGGAATGAGAGGGAAACCATACGGCGTAACGGACTCAGAGACTTGGCTGGTGGATGTGGTCAATGCCTTTCGCGCCAGTTCGGAAAGGATTTCGCCGGAGGATTTCTTTTTGCGACGGGAGAGTTCTTTCACGGCGAGAAGAACGTCGTCGTCGATATCGAGGGTGGTTCTCATGAATCTGATGTTTGATGATTGATGCGAAAGATACGTAGAAGTGTGGAAATGTCTCGATCCTACCATCCTACCCCTACACCACCCTGATCGCCTTGATCGATTTCATCCAGAACGGTTCCGAGTACTCGTAGACCTCGATCTTTCCCTCGTTGTGCAGCTGGTAGGCCATGCGCCGGCACGAATCACGGTCGTAGCCCTCATCTTCAAGCATGTTCAGGATGGTGCTCAAGGCCAAGTAGCGGCTCATGTCGAAGTGCGGATTCGTCCTGTAATCTTCAAGCGCATCCAGGAATTCATAGGCTTCGATGAGCAGCCGCGGCTCTTCGGTCTCTTCCGCCGGATGCGTGTCTGACGTGCGGCGGACCGGCTTCTCTCTTTGCACCTTCCTCAGATCAATCTTCCCGAGCACCGTGAGTTTGGGAAGCAGGTCGGAATAGTCGTCTTCCGTGGGATCGGTCTCCTCAGCCACCGACTCGCTCTCGTGCAACGGCGTGAAATGGTCCTGATCGCGCTCCGACAGTTGGATCATCGTGATCCGCGATTCGGCCACATCCAGAATGGCATCCACCGCGGCGATGTGCGACTCGGTCTGCCGCAGATCGGCCTGCATCAGCAATCCGTTGTGGGCCACCCGCACGCGCACGTGGCTGAGGTCCGACCAATGCGAATGGAAGCGCTTGGACTGGAACGTGTCTTGGAAATACTTCGTGTAATTCGACTCCATGTCGGCCTTGAGGGAGGCGAGCTCGTCCATCGAATCGATCTCGAGGATGCGGGAGCGCAGCAGCGTCGGGTCGTTGAAGCCCGTGCTCTGCTTGGTGATCAGATCGCCCAGCTCGTGGAAATCGATGAACGACAGCTCGTGATTGAGCAGCTTGGTCCACTTGTCGTAGCCCTTTTCGCGGCGGACCATCGCCTTCGTGTACACCGTGGGCGCGGCGGTCGACTGCAGCCAATGCGAGCCCACCACATGCGGGAAAAAGCGGATGAGGAAGCGGCGGAGCCGGTTTTCGATTCGGTGGATCTGCGGATAGATGAGCCCGGCGTAATGGGCCGTGATGCCGTCGTGCAGCAGGTAGAGCTGTTCCGACTTCAGCACCGTGCGGCAGAGATTGGATATCCAAAAACGCAGATGTTCCAGCTTTTCGATGTCGGCGCAGGCGGCCTTGATCTCGAGCGTGAGGCCCTGGAACTGGGTGTCGACCTCCGCGATGCGGATGATTTCGCCCTCGCCGGGAGTGCTCACCAGCAGCAGACCGTTGCGGTGGGTCACCGACTTGTCGGGAAAGACATGGTCGGGATGGGAGAGGGCGAGCCGGACATCCGTGCCGGCCGGCAGCAGAGCGATGAATTCGAGAGTGGTATCCATGGATGAAATGTAGGGGTGCGCGGTGACGGAATGTGTCACCCGAGTAGTGTATGTTAAAAAAGGATGCGAATCTATCAAAAAGGGACTATGCGAGAAGGGAATCGGGGCCTATATTCGAGCAAGTCAGTTACTTAAATCAGGACACCGGTCATGCACAGCACCCAACACCCGTCGATGGAACGGTTTGGACTCGTCTTCAGCGGAGGCGTTTCCGTGCGTGAGTTGCAAGCCACGCGCTGCAAAGAGCTCCCGCGAACCCAGGGCGTGTATCTGATTGTTCGAAACTCCACCGCAGCGCCGGACTTTCTCGAAACGAGCGTGGGGGGATGGTTCAAGGGGAAGAATCCGACCACGGACCTTGACACCCTCCGGGGAAAATGGGTCGCAGACTCACCGATCGTCTATATCGGCAAAGCGGGAGGTTCTACTTCTAATCGAACACTGAAAAAAAGATTGGATGAATACATGCGCTTTGGGATGGGAGAGCCAATTCATCATTGGGGCGGACGGTATATCTGGCAATTGGCAGACAATAAAGACCTTACAGTTTGGTGGACATCCACCGATTGCGATGCGGAAACCGTCGAATCCGAACTGTTGACTGAGTTTCTTGGAATCCACAAGCGACTACCCTTTGCCAATTTGAAGGTGGGGGCACCCGTCGAAACGTCGATCATAAGATTACCCAAACGAGTAATAACCATGAAATCATTATACATAAACGAGTTCCTTCAATCGGAACTGAAACGGAAAGGACTTCGAGAAGTCACCTCAATCGAAGCGGCTCAATGGCTCGATAAGGCGGGAATACTTAAGGATTCACACTCACGGCCAGCATCGCCCTTAAGAAACAAACTAAGGAAAGGCGAGATTGTTGGGGGAAATCAGGATGCTTCGAGGCGTTGGACGATTCAGGTAATTTGAATCGGCATAGATACACATAAAAACAGGTATTTACACGGTGACTAAATAATGTTGACATTAATTAGTAATGAGATTATTATCGTCCAACCCATTAATGCTATAAATATATCGTATGACAAAAGTCTCAATACTCGATGCTCGTCATGGTGCTCAATATAGTTTAGGCTTGATTTTTTGCACAATTCTTATTTTGTCCCTTTTCGGTTGTGAAACCAAGGAACAGCGATCAATACGTATTAGTA
>CAMTWZ010000007.1:0-160187 GCA_947085565.1 uncultured Bacteroidota bacterium | reverse complement strand
TTTGAGCCCGATTCGGGCTTGTGGGAGGGGGTTTTTGCCTATTCAGGCAGAAAAACGAGGTCCGATCATCGGATCGGGTTCAAACAAAAGCTCGGAAATCGTATTTAACGAGATTCCGAAAGGTTACTCAAAGGGTTCTTAAAGTGTATTCTAAAATCTATCTGCTGCTTTCTTTTTAGTGATATACTCGAATTGGCTAAATGTTTCTTAGTATAATCTGACCTCATGCGGCTTGTGAGTGCATACTCCATCTTAAGGGCATAAAAACGATTTGCAATTGTCAGTGCATCCCATTTCCCACTGATTGGATCAGTTACCGGTAGAATAGAATTATTGACCATCAACGCTAAATCGCTCTCTACTTGTTCTGGGAAATAGGAACCGTAAACTGACTCTTGTAAAATTCGAGACGTATATAAGGATTCTAAAAATGTGTAGTAGTCGTGATTATCCTTACTTCTAGCCTCAATTATTGTGGATAAACCAGGAACATAAAAAACTGTGCCTGTGACTTTACGAAGCTCGTCAACGAAGTGAGCTGATAGGGTATCTGAAGGGACAAATTTTGGAGTGAATATTTGATCTTCAATATTCTTCCAAGAATGCTTGTCGAGCGCGTAACCGTATGCCATTTTTAGTTCCTATTAGGGGGCTTCTATAAACCCCTCGTTTGAGGTTGTAAAACGTATTTCGCATTCATGATTTTTCGAATGGCCCAAAAAATGGTTGGATTTTGGACCGAATCGAGGTTTTCCTTTCCAGTCAAGGTGAAAATCGGGGCTTTTTGACCCCGGATGTGCCGTTTCCGGCACCATCGGGCGCACCGATCCCATCATTTCGCCACAGCCAGCAGCAACCCGGCCTGTTTGATGTTCCAACACATGCACGAGAAATCGAAACTCACCGCGTTCTTGACCATCGACCTTGCCCGGGCATGAAGCCCTTTGCTTTGCGTCTTCATCCAGGCGAAGGGATGCTCCACGCGGGCCCGGATCCGGGAGAGCTTTTTGTTGCGGCGCTCCTGTTTGGTCGAAAGCCTGCCGCCCTTGGGGTGTTTGTCCAGGATCCCATAGTACCAGCCGAACCGGCGCGCCATCACTTTGAGGCGTGTGTCTGCATACCCCTTGTCGGCGAACACAGCCCCCGATTCGGGGTCAACGAGTTGTTCTAGCATGGGTCCGTCGTTCACGTTGGCCGATGTGAACAGGCGGGTTCGGATCAGACAGCTGCCCAGATCCATGCCGATGTGGCCCTTGTATCCGAAGTGGTAGAGCTTGCCTTTCTTGGTTGAGCGGGCATCGGTGTCGATCTGGCTGCTGTCGCGCACCTTATCGGTCTTGCGGGCTTTGTCCGACAAGGGCCGGTTCGCCGACTGCACCATGGTCGCATCCAGAATGCTTCCCTTGCGCACGAACAGGCCTTGGGCCTCGAGTTGGGCGTTGACTTGCTCGAACAGGGCGTCGGTCAGATTGGCCGTGGCCAATTCGTGCTTGAACTTCCAGATGGACGTGAAGTCGGGTGCTTTTTTGCTCACCGACAAACCGACGAACTGCCCGAACGAATAGCGGTCCTGCAGCTGCTCTTCGAGCTGCGGATCGGACAGGCCGTAGAAATGTTGCAGAAACAAGGCTTTGATCATCATCCGGGGATTGTGCCGGGGTCTTCCACCAGTCTTGGGGGAGGTCTTGTCCAAGGTGGCGACGATCTGAACCAGGGGATTCCAATCGATGACGGAGTCGATTTTGGCCAAAAAATCGGCAGTCCGTGTTTTGCGCAGTTCGGGGTGGAAGAACTGGTCGGCGAGATTGAGTTGATCGGAATCGTTCATGATCAGTTGTATCTAATTGTTTATTATCAATATAAGATACGAATTATGGCTCATTTACCGACGTTTTCTTTATATTTCAACAATCAACGGAGGGGGTTTCTCAAAGCCCCCTATTAATAAGACGGAGTCGTTCAAGTGTGAGATCGGCGCCTGCTATGAAAAAATCATCAGGCCATGGCTCGGTGAAGCTGCCGAATTCATCGATTTCAATTCGGCGGATGGTAGATGAACCGGATTTCTCATCTTTTCGGATGTACAAGATATTGATCGTGTCACGATTGATGCCTTCGCGACCATTAGTTGAGGCATAGCGAGCTACTTCCAGTTGAATCGCTTTAATGATGTGCTCGGAATGCGTTTCCACCAAAGTTATGTTTCGCAAATGACCGATCGGATCATTTTCATCACTGTAATACTTGAAATCAGACGTGTTTACAAGAACCTTTCCGAATCGGGAAGCCAAGGAAGGGTGTAGATTTTTTTCCGGTTCTTCCAGTATGACAATGTGCTGCTGATGGGTGATCAGTACGAATATATTGGCGAGAAGGGATTTGATGGAGGAGCCAAGTTGCTCGAAGTGGAGCATTTGGTCAGTCTCCGTATTTTTAAATCGAATGACTTTCGAGGTTGGTAGTGCAGGGTGGGATATCGTTACAATTGTAAATTCAATTTTTAAATTAAGATCAAATAAAATATTGTTGATGGATTTAATGAAGCGTTTATTGTCGAGGGTGTGCAACTTGTCAAGCAAGTCGGTCTTTGGTAGTGCGTGGTGGTCAATGTCCAAGAGGGTTTTGAACGTGTTGCTAGAACCGCAAGTGTCTTCTTTGTTCTCAGTGTTGTACTGATAGGCAGTGTTGTGAATGATGCAGTTGTGTAGGCCTTGGATGAGACTATGCGCTGTTTTTAGAGTGCGTTTGTAGGCTTTGTAATCCTCTGATTCATTGAATGAATGAACGAAGATACCATCGAATAATGAATCATAACCATACTTGTCAACTCTTTTATTCGTTATCGGGGTAAAACGGACATTGTGTGTGTTGCTATTTGGGAAAATCGTTTTATAAAAGTGATCTATAATGTCTGACGAATCATTTATGGATATGCTGAAAACATCCTCGTTAATCTGAATCTCAGAAAGTATTGAATTGGGAAATATGATTTCTCCATCATCAAAATCAGCTGTGCCACCAATGGAAAGTTCGTATGAGTCTAGTTTTCTATTAAGTTCGGTGTATCGGATATGAGTTATGTTAGTGGTTACTTGAAATTCACACTTGATGGTTGAGGTATAGTTACGTGCAGTTGCAATTATACTGTCTGGATCAAGTGGTTCTATATTGGATTCGGTAGGTAGACTGAATTGAAAATCGATTGCTACAGAAAAAAGAATTGGTTTTGTGGAATCGTTTGCAATTCTATTGTATCCACCATGCAATAAAGTAACATCCTCTTTTGGGCGCTTCAGAATCTCGAAAAGTAAGTTCAGTGCCTGTGTGAAACTCGACTTCCCATGGTTGTTGGGACCGAATATCAGATTCAGTTGCCTCAAGTCCACTTCTTGGAAGTCGCGGAACGATTTGAAATTGCCTACGCCGAACGAACGGATCATGTCTTTAGGGTTTTGGTTATTGGAGGATACAGCCATTGGATGGCTTTCCAGGAGAGGGTGTGTTTTTTTTCATGTCTTTCGCCATGACAGCCAGGCAGGAAGCTTCATTGAGGAGTTCCGCTCCGGTCTGAGTAGCCAACTCGGGCGGGATGAAGATGTCCTTGCCGCCGGCTTTGATGAAGCCGAATGTTTTCCCAGGAACACGGGAGTAGGGTCCAGTCTTCCGCACGCAGATGCCGGGAATGTCCGTCGCCTCCGACAGACGGATGTCCAACGGGCTTTTCACTTTGGGCTTGAAGCCCATATCCACAAGCAGACCAGGCTCCCAGTCCACACATTGGGGGTGAGCTTCGTGCTGAACCAGGTGAACCGTCTCGGAATCCGTTCGCACGATGCAGACGTGCTTGGTGCGGTTGTGGTGGTCGATCCAGCCCGTTTTGTAGGTCAGATTCGATTTGTCTAGGGAATTCAGGATTTTCTTGGCAGCCGTTGTGACATCGGGCAGGTCGCGCATCGTGTTTGCGTCCACTTGGCTCCGGTACCAAGTGCTTTCGGAGAACTCCCGAAGCATCCCACCGATAGAGTACCCGCCTTTCGTTCGGTACTGAAGCGCCAGGTTCACCTGCATGGCCGCTTCCTCAAGTCGGTTACGGTCTTTCAGTTTGCGGGCAAGTTGGACTCTGACTTTGGCGACTTCCTGCTCCTCATGGACCACGTTCGCGGCATGAATCAGGCAGGTCAGCGCATCTTCCAGACATGACGATTCAAGCAGTTCAGCCAACCGGTTCCAAGCCCAGGTCGCTTTTTGCTGCCGTCGCACGACCGTCGATATCAGCCTCAAGGCCTCCTCATGCTTTCCTTCTTCAAAGGCGAGGGTACTCTTGTAATACGTCAGCCAGATGTCGTTCGATCCCTCGGCCAATGCACTGTCGAGAAGCGATATGCCCCATTGGACCCACTCCGGTTTGATGGCCGCATTCGAACGATGTTGCACGGCCGCGGACGCCACTGCGCGGATGAAACGATCTCGGATAGGCTCAAACTCCTCGCTTTTGGATTCATCCGTGTTTTGTGGAGGATCTTCGTGGAAATCGGGTGTTTTCACCCACCATGCGAACCCGAGGAAGTGGGTCCAGTCTTTGTGGACTTTCAGAGCCGCATGGGTCATCATGGTGAAAGAACTGTCCATCCGAATTTGCCGACCGAACCCCATAAACTCCCGATAAGCGGCATCCATGGCGGTATTCAATTCGGAAAGGGAAATTCGCTTGCTAACATGACGTTGCCCCAGGTCTTTGACATGGTCATAAAGGCACCAGGCATAAGCCCGCAGGTACCATTCATCCTCCCGATTGGCCGGGTAATGCTCCCGAACGGCGGCGAGGGCTTCAGCCTTCTGTCCGCTGCGGCGCATGGCGAAGATATCAGTGCTGTTCATGGTAGTCGTTCTTTCGCTGTGAGGAGCTCTCGAACTTGGACCGCAAGAGGACTGCTCAATTCAGTTTTGCCCACTTCCGACACTTTCGTCCATGCGTTCTGGCTGTTGTAGTAGAAATCCACCTTGGTGGATTCGCCACCTTTGCGAAATGCGACCCGGACGGCATAGGCTTGGTTCTTGAACGATGTGATTTCAATTCCGGAATCCATCAAGGCAGTCTCGAGCTTGGTTCGGAAATCGTTGAGAAACGGATCTAGGACTTCCTCTTCCGGCTGTTTCGCCGGCTTCAATTGATTGAACGCGCCGGTGACAATGTCCAAGAGTTTGGGGTCAGCCGTCTTGGTCAATGGCATCACGTTCGTGATGTCGAACGATTTGTTGTACGAGTACTGGATTTGAATTTGATGAGCGCCAGATGACAGTTCGTAGCGCTCTGCATATTGGAAGGGTTGGCGGCTCTGAATGCTGATGCCATCACGTTTCCAAATGGTCTCCAATTGAGAATGAATGTCTTCCAATGGAGAGGGAAGAGTCAGGTTTGGGGGTTCTGGTGTTCCCCAGTCCATGGAACTGTATGCGTCGAACTGCGGGGCATTCACAGTCAGAAGAGTTTTTGAGGCTCTCGTGATGGCGGTATACGCCCACCTGAAGAAAGAGACATTGCGTGAGGCAGAGAGGGATTCGAAATCCACGATCACTGTTTCCCATTCTCCACCTTGGGCCTTATGACAAGTCATTGCATAGCCGAACTTCACATGGATCGCGTTGAAGTAGGGGTCGTCTCGAAGTGCTTTCTTGAACTCGTTGGACCGAGGAGGCAACTTCGGGTACCGCTTGCGGAAATCCACCAGTAGGGCACGTTGTTCCAAAGGGCTCAACTCACGACGGGGGGAGTCAAGAAGGTTTTCAAGAATCTTCACATAAGCATGTCCGGTTTTTCCATCCGACAACCTGAAGGCAAGTTGCATATCGCGGAATTTGAGTTGAATCGTTTCGTCAGTCTTTCCCTTCACCTTTAAAACATGGCTTCGAACTTCAGGCAGAGATTCCACCTCAATGACTTTGGCCAGATCTCCATTGTACAATCCGACAGTTGGGGAATTCTTGTTGATCAGAAGGATATCGCCACTTCGAACGGGGTGATCCGCATTATCCCAGAGTCGCTCCCGGATTCGACGATTGTACTCCAAGGCCAACGCATTGGATGAGACCACAACAACGCTTGATTCCTTGCTTTTCAACGCGTTTAGAGTGTTGTCCACGGCCTGAGCGGTGTTCACTGGTCGGATATCGTATTGGTCGGAATTGAGGGAGAAGCGGTTGAACCGGCTCTGGAATATCGCATCCCTGATTTCGGTGGCGCGGACCAGGATTGAACTACCTTCAGCTTGTCGCATCACGGTGGTCAGGTCGAACGATGCGACCCTGAGATTGAACTCTTTAGTCAAGTACTCAGATGAAAGCGCTGGAGAGTTCTCTTCACTGACAGGAGGAAGCTGAGCATGATCTCCGACGAAAATCAGTTTTGAGATTTGTTCTGGAGGACGTCCCGTTCTGTTAGGCCGCGCGAAGGTGATTAGGTCGCGAAGTAGCCTACCAGACCCGAAACGCATCAAATCCCCTTTCATTTCTGCATCGCCCACCATTGATGACTCATCAACTACATAAACGGAGATGGTCGGTTCGTCGGTCTTAAGAGGGTAGAAGATTCGGTAACCTGGATCATTCTCCATGTCCGCTTCTTCAAGGACCACGGTATCCTGGTACGAGTAGATCTCACTGTGAATTGTTTTAGCAACGGCATCCTTGCGTGATGACTGCTGTCTTACTTTGAGACCTAAGATCCGTGCAGCTCGTCCGGTAGGAGTTAAAAGCCCGACCGATCGGTTCATGTCCGTAAGCTTATCGACCAGGTGGGCGATCAATGTCGTTTTCCCCGTTCCCGCACTTCCGCGTAGTATAAATGCATCAAGGCTGTCATCCTTGATGAAGGCGGTAATGCGATCCAACGCGACTGATTGTTCCGGAGTCAGAGTGAACGATGACATGTCTGGGTTATGCTTGCCCGATACCTGATTGATTCGATGATACGTTGGTGTAGTATAGTAAAAACTTGCCTTTACTCATCATGTTCAGATGTGAATTCCCCACCTGCCGCATTTCTTGCAATAGGTTTGGTGTTTATCCGTGTTCAGAGAGTTCGGCGAGCGTTGAGAATCTGAATCGGAATAAATGTATGCGACGCTGTATGCGGGTTCGTGATTGTCAGGTTGGATTTCATAAGGGACGAGAATTCGCCGATAGGATGGTCCTTCGAAGTCGTCCAATACGTGCCAATAGTCTGATAGAGCCTCGCTTTCGTGAAGAAAAGCCTCCACCCTAGATCCGTCTCTGAGCCTGTCCGAATCGGTCGGAACAAACGCTTTATAAGGCCCTAGGTCCCGAAGTTGTCCAATAACTCGAGCGGGATGGGTAACGGCATTCACAGGTTCGAGGACGTGCTGGTTCGATCCGCCTGGTGACAGGGTGCCGTAGGTTAGAAGTCGGTGCTCCGGATAATCCAAAATCATGTCCAAAATGGCGAAAAGCAATGGATTGATGGTTCGACAGACCTCATCGTTGCGCACACCGGGATCTTTTTTCCCGTGGGCGATATTGCATCTTACCACATACAATAATCTAATGAGACGATCCTCGACGTCCTCAAGATTGTAGTCATTCTCAGAGATCGCCTGGATGAATCTCCTGTGGGCGGACGTGGCAAAGTCATCAAAATCGACGAACTTACGCGATCCTTCAAAGTTGGATCGGTAGAAGTTATAGTCCTCTTTGCGGATTCTTGGGGTAAACTCAATGAGTCTCTTGACTGCATCGGACATCAGAAAATGACGCGACTCTTCTTTGGATGCGGAGCTGATATAGCTCATTAGGATGGCTTCAGTGTGGCTGATGCCAAATTTGTAATGTTCCGATAGTTGCTCCAAGGCGTAGAAAAGACGCGTGGTGATTGCGATCGGGTCGTCCGTTCGTCGCGCATCATTAATGAAGTTGCACGCTTTGGCCAGATTTAGGAGGGTCGGTTTATTCATTGTGGCTTGAATGAAACGGTTTCGGTTTTCTGTGTCCACACACTCCGTTCGCGCTTCTTCAAGCTTGTCGTGATCTCGAAATCACAGGGGTAGGACTCGATGGCGTCCAATTTAGTAAGCAGATGGCTTTCATCCAGCAGGTGGAACACGACTTTGATGTTCAAGCCCTCCACTGCCGTTCTCGACTGGCGGTACAACTCCTCAAGTTCATCTTTTGTGAACAGATCGTAGAAGGATGTCTTTTGTGGTGTATGCAACGGGGTGCGCGGGGTGACGTTCCCGAGAATATAAGTGCTGATCATCAGAAAGATGTCATGGATGGTGTTGCCCACGGTCGGAATGACCACAATACCGCCGTCGGATTCGGGTACCGTGAAGGACGTCGCGTAGGGATTCGTCGCATAACTCGTCAGGTGGAGTGACATGCGGCTGTTCTCTGAAAGTTGGATCATGTGGGATGGCTGGATGCCTCCGCCATAAGCGTGAGCGGATCCGATGAAGATGGTAGCGGTGATGACGGCCATAAAACCTCTGTAAGATTGGTAGTGATTGGTTGACTTTTCAAAGGTAAGGGCGTATTGTGCGATCTATCTGCAATAATATAAATCAAATCATGCCTGTCAATAAAAACGCCTTACTTCGCTTTCAGATTTTGGACCGATGCTTCCGCGGTGGCCGAAATAGGCTTGATACGAGAGAATTACTGGATCACGTGAACCGTGAACTTATAAGAAAAGACGCGAAGGCGATCAGTAGGCGTCAATTCTACGACGACATCAAACTCATTGAAAAAATCGTTGATGAGCGGATCTTTCTCCAATCCAAGAAAGATGGAAGACGAAATTTTCTCCATTATTCAGACCCTGACTACTCGATTTTCAACCTGCCATTGTTGCCCGAGGAAGAGGAACTGTTGGAACCGGCATTGGCCATGTTAGCTAGTGTGGCGGGCGCGCCCCAATTCGAATCTGTCAAAGATCTGCTACCCAAGATCAGATCCCGCCTAGGTTACAAGGAGACGGGTGATGATATCCTCTTTGTCGATTCCAACCCTGAATTGAAAGGCTTGGGTTATTTGAAAACCTTGTATTTCGCAATTCGGTCGCGCAACGTCGTGAAAATCAGATACAAAAGCTTCAAATCTCAGCAATCACTAATGACTCGCTTCCACCCTCAGATCCTCAAGCAGTTTAACAATCGGTGGTTCGTGTTAGGGCGGGATGACGTAAATAGGGACAGAATTCAAAATTTTGCACTCGATCGGATTGAACACATTGAGAGTGATACCGCGGAATACCTTCCCTCATCCACAGATTGGACTACCTATTTCGAAGAAATCATTGGTGTCACCAATGAAGAAACTGAACCCGTTGCTGTCATCCGACTGGAGTTTCAAGAAACGAGGTTCAATTATGTTCGGACCAAACCGCTTCATGGCTCACAGACAGAGAATGGAAATGTTGTGACGATCAAGGTCAAGCATAACAGGGAGCTCGAAACGCTGATCCTCTCCTTTGGCGATGATGTGAGGGTGTTGGAACCCGCCTCCCTGAGAACCAGAATAGCATCGCGTTGGGCCGCGGCGTTGAGTCAGAGCAGTTCAATCCTATAACCGAGGCTTGATCAACCCCGAGTATTTCGATTGAAGCCAACTGTAACCTGCCTTGAAATCATTCAGTAGCAAACTCAGGGATTCCCTATTGATCACTCGCCTACATCAGGCTCCTTTCGGTGCGGTAACTATCCCCCCAACTCCACCAAAATCACCCCATCCACCAACGTGCTCGGGTCCAATGGCACCCGATGAACGGTGTAGGCATCTCCTTGCCGCTGAACAACGATGATGTGATAGACTCCCGAATTCATGTTCTCCTGGACAAGCAACTCGTTGTTATCCACTCGGATCACATCGTTCTCGGATTGCAGGAAAATGAAGGATGCACGGGTGATTTCGCTGTAAGAAGTCACCCCCGGCGTTGGCGACGCCACAGGCATGACAATAACTCCAGACTCTTTCGTCAGGATTCGTGCCGGGCTGAATACAAACCGCTCGAACGAGGAGCTTCGCTTCACCGAATACTTCACCGAATTCAATTGGTTGCCGGTTTGTACCGACAGTCGGAATTCGTTGTTTTGGCTTACGGATGGAAAGGGGAGATATCGGTCAATGGTCGTCTGTGGTGGAAGCACGGTGCATTTTGAAGCCATAAGCTGATTCAGGACTTCGTACTTGACCGTTCCGTACGGAACCCCACTCAGCAACTTCGCCATCTCAAATGGCTCATAGACATCGGTAGTTGTATGCAGGCGAACTGTCGGCAAACAAAATTCCTTCATGAGGTTGCCTGTGTTGGAGAGTGACAGTCTGAAAAGAGTCAGATAGCGTCCATCGAACGTGAACGGATTCAAGGTGTCTGCAAATATGATCGGTTCAATGTGGTAGTCGTCCTTCGCGATAATGCGCCGTTTCGTATAGACGAAGTCCTCAGTGATCTGTCGCACGATGGCTATCGAATGCTCATGTCGGATACCTGCATCTATGAGTTTTGGCATCAATCCTAAGGTGGAGAAATCGAATTTGTTCACCGTGTCAGAATCCGCAGCTTCGTAAGACACGGACACATCCACAACGTTGAATCCTCCGTCGAAGGCGATGGCTCGTAGAGTTGCCTTGTTTCCGTCGAATATCCGCGCATCCGCTGGTTCCGCTTTAACCACAACTCCATCAATGACCATCGTGAAATCCGACTCTCCCACCACAGCGGTACGGATCACCTCATTGGTGATGATCATCTTTTGGTTTGAAGTTTCCTTGATGGCGGGCTGGCATGCCACCATGAAAGATGACAAGAGAAGGAGGGAGATGTGCAGGGTGGTGGTGTTCATAGGGTGAAGCTCATTCGGGTTGAAATCCTTGTCGTTCTTGCATCTCAGGCTGACTCCGGCCGTCACTCATGAAATCACCTTCACGATCCGCGCCAGCTCCGCTCCGTTGTGGCGTCGTTCCTCTTCCAGGTCGTAATCGTCTTGCAGACCCATCCAGAATCCGGCCGACGTGCCGAAATAGGCGGATAACCGAAGCGCCGTATCGGCCGTGATGCGCCGATTCCCCTTCAGGATCTCGCTGACCCGCGTCTGCGGGATGAACGTGTCTTTGGCAAGCCGGTACGCGCTGATTCCCATCGGAATGAGGAATTCCTCGCGCAGCACCTCGCCAGGGTGGATGTTGGGAAGTAGGTCGGTGTGTGACATGTTAGTGGTAGTCGATAATTCGGACGTTGAATGCTTCTTCATTAATCCACTGGAAAATGATTCGCCATTGTCGGTTGATACGGATGCTGTGATAGCCAATAAGGTCACCCGTTAGTTTTTCGAGATGATTCCCTGGTGGAACACGCAAATCGGTTATTGATTGGGCATTATGGATCATTCGAAGCTTCCTTCGGGCAATATGCTGAATCGTGATCGGATATCTGGCCGACCGCTAGCCGTCCCAAATGAGTTCGGTCTCTTTGTCATCAAAGGATCGGATCATGAGTAGTGACGTTGAGCGTTACTAATGCGTAACGTAAGTAAATAGGGGTTCATAGTCAAGTCTACGAAACCGATGCTTCTTGCATCAAATCATTCATTCCGGAACTTGTGCGATTGGAAGCCACAACGATTCTGCCTACTATCCTTACATAAAATCCAAAGAAGGGCAGAACATGTCATCCTCAAAAGTCAAAGTCACCACGACCTCCTCCTTCGACGGGGTTGAAATCATCGAATACCTCGAGCCGGTCACCTCGCATGTCATTGTGGGGATGAACATCTTCCGCGACATGTTCGCCAACATGACGGATTTCTTCGGCGGTAATTCCCGAGCCTATCACAAGATCCTCACGTCGATCAACGATCGGGCCATTGCCGAGCTCAAGCAAAAGGCTTACGATTTAGGCGGAAACTGTGTCCTAGGACTCAAAATCGACAATGATGAAATCTCCGGCGGCGGAAAATCCATGATGATGGTCACCGCCGTCGGAACCGCAGCCATTGCCAGATTTGAGAAGACGGTATCTGCCACACCCTCAGGGAAACGTCATGCGTTGGATTCGGATGCCTTGCAGATTCTAAGGGAAAAGAAGAAGTACAAAGAGGCGTTGCGCAACGGGACATTAACGTTGGATGATGACTTCTGGTCGTTCTTGAAGAATGATCAGATCGCAGACTTTGCGGATGATCTCATACAAGCCTATGCGGACGATCAATCCTATTACGCACTTCAATTTGACTTCTCGCTGAACAGGGAAAAACTCTTCGACAATCTTCAAATGATGGAAGCTGACGAATTGAGCGACTTGGTTCACCACCAGTTGCACGAATCGGATCTTGATAAACTGCCATCCCGACTTTTTGCCATTATCCACGAGTTTAGCCTGATGTCCCTTCAACAAGTCAATCGATTCCTCGACTCAGACGAGCCTAAACGAAAAAGATTGGGAGTCGGGCTGCTATCGAGTCCAAAATCAACCTACACACATAGTGATGTGGCACTGATGGAAACCTTGGTGGAGCGTTTGAGGAACGAGTTTCCGAGTCAGGCCAAGAAACTCGAGAAGGCCAAGTTGCTTAGTTCCAGGTCATACGAAGTTTGGGAATGCGCATGTGGACAAGAAAATGATCTCGAGAACACACACTGCGCAAAATGTCACAAGGACGAGTACGGTTTCGATCAGCAAATGCCGCCGCTCAATGTCACGATCAGCAAACTCGAAAGCGACCTCGATCTGCTGAAACGTGAGTTTTTCACCGAGTAGTTCAGAGGGAGAACTGGATGATTCTCTCCAGTTCCATTTTTGCGTTTGCCGAAGGTTACCCCGACGGCTTGTTCACAAAAAAGCATCGTTCACGGGCCGTGAACAAGATGCAATTGTGAACAGTCCTCATCCTCACTCCGATCTCAAATATCTCTCCACATCCGCCCGTGATTTCCGACGCTCCAGCTCATCGACGACCGCCTCGGGGACACAAATCTTGTTCACCGGATTGAAGAAGGTCCCGAGCGATTTCGCCACGACGAGTGCGGCGGGCAATCCCACGATGGTGATCGAGAGGCAGACGATCTGGATGAGAAGCAGTGCCGCGAGGAGGAGTCCGATGGGGAAGTACAGCAACCAGATGATGCCCGAATAGAGCCTCCAGGCTTCGTTTTGGTCCACATCCAGCTCGTCTTTGCTGACCATGGCGTTACCGAACGGCCAAAGCAGGAGCTTGGACAATTGCATCAGGCCGAGTCCGACGGGAGCGGCCACAATCGTGAGGGTTAGAAGGAGTCCGATCAGGAAGACGGCGATCGCGGTGACGAATCCGCAAAAAGGAATGTGCCAGAGAATGTTGCCGAGGGTTTGCATGCGAAACTATACACCTTCCACTCACAAAAGTCAATCGGGTCGATTGGGTGCCGAGCAGGATCTCTACCAGATGTAGGCAACCATGCGGCATTACCCAAATCTACTTGACCAAATCGTTCGATTCGTTTAATTAGCTCGATATGAAATCCATGACAGCCAACGAAGCCAAAACCCGGTTCGGCGAATTCATCGACATCGCACAGAGGGAGCCTGTCCGTGTGCTCCGACATGATCGCGTTGTCGGTGTGATGGTCAGTCCTAACGATTACGAGAAGATGCGTGAATGGTATGCCGATCGGTTGATCCGAACCATGGACGCTGTGGCCGATCACGCCGCCGCCTTAGGCCTCACTGAAGCAGGGATCGACGACCTCTTACGGGATGAGAGCTGAAAAACCACGTGTGGTCATTGACACCAACGTTCGATGACCTGGAGACGAGGTTGTGGAAGCCCAAATTCGATCGCTACATGGATCTTGAGACAAGGGAACGACTACTGCACGACATCTCAGCAGTCTCTCATTATGTGAACAACGCGTCATTCGCTTCTTCCAGATTGAACACACCAGGATCGATGAGTGAGTTCTTTTGCTTGAGCAAATCTCGATACCCATACACGCCGCCGCAATCTTCCGGCGGACATGCCCCGCCTCCCGCCAAACAAACGGGTAGTTTTGTGGGTAGATCCGAGGACGTGAACTCTTCAACAGTGATCGTGTGGACCCAATCGTCACCAAAATCATAAATGTACCTGAATGATTTGGTCGTTGGCTTGATCCACGAAGCGAGCGTTTCATCCGCCGCCGAGAGACCATCCTCGTCGAAATCCTCATCGGGCTCGGTGATCACGTTGCCATGGATATTGAATTCAAATAAGTGGGTGTCAGTCCATCCCATAACCGCTTGTATGATGGAATGAAGTTCCAGGAACGTGATGTCGGAGCGAACCAGCACCCGCCGCCATACGGCCGGCTTGGTGCCATTCAAGGAGATGTGGAGTTGGAGAGGTTTCATGGGTTGGTATGCTTTGCGGAATATAGTGGTGTTTGTTTTATCGGTTTGCTGTTGTCCGATGTTGTTCAATGTTCAATTCTGTTTAATACTATTGAACACGTCGAAAAATTGAACATCGAATCAGGAAATCGTGTCCGGAAGTATCACTCAACAATACTCAAATAAGCACCCAAACCCCCGCCTCACCCCCGTTTCCAAAGCACTGAGCCCGCAAATCATTCGTTCGGAGCGTAGAATAACTTGCGGACAGTATCACTTAAATACACGCAGAATCAAGCGTAATTGGCAGGGTTGGTGAGCCGTTGTTCTTTCGTTGAGCGTTCAGGCTTGGGGCTTCGTGGTGGTTTCTTTCTTGCGTTTGGCGAAGTATTCCACGATCTCTTCTTTCGTCATGTGTGCCAGCTTTTCACTCATGATGTCGCGCTGCTCGCGCTGGTAGTCGACGGCTTTGAACTTTTTGTCAGTAGTCTTCATAGGTCCCAAATTCCCTCGGTGATCGGATCTCAATAGGCTTGTACCCGTTTCTGATGTTGATCGAGTTGTATCCCCTGATTCTATCAATGTTTACGATGTGTTTGAAGTTCCAACTTACCAAAAAGTCCGCTTTGTTCATGGTCGCCAAAGCGATATGCAAGCAGTCGGCGTAGCTTGTGCGGCCAACGACTTTTTCCGCAATGTATGCCGTCGCAAGTTCCACTACCTCAGTTGTCGTTTCCAAATACTCGGTATTGTCCACTCGGAGGTCTCGAACGAGCTTTTTACATCCAAAGGGGCATTTTCAAGTTCATCCTGCGTTACGGAAGAGTACAGTAGAATAAAATCCCCATTCCTGATTCGATCAAAGAGAGGAATCGTATGCTCAATAAACTCTTCGTCAAAATAGCCTCCGAAAACAGAAGTGTCGAGATAGATTCTCTGCTTCATATTTGTACTCCTGCAGATTTATACCACTCAAAGATGTGGCTTTAATTATAGGAAGCAGGCGACGATTTCTCGAAAATGGACTATTGGCGATGCCAGATCCTATAAATGACCACCCTGGCTACCTTTTAATCACTTTTTGAATATATAACGGCGAAAGTCATACAGCAAGTACGCTACGAATCGCACATGTTCAACCCCGAACCGCCTCCCATCTTCATTCAACATTCAACATTTATAATTCGGAGAACATGAACGCCAACCGATCCGCCTGCTCCTCGATCACCATCTTCGTCGGCTTCCCGGCTCCGTGACCCGCCCGCGTCTCGATCCGGATCAGCACCGGGTTATCACCCGCATGCTTCGACTGCAGCTCGGCCGCGAATTTGTAGCTGTGCGCCGGAACCACGCGGTCGTCATGGTCGCCCGTGGTGATCAAGGTCGACGGATACCGCACGCCTTCTTTCACGTTGTGCAGCGGACTGTACGCCATCAGATACTTGAAGCCTTCCGGATCGGTGCTTAGTCCGTAATCGCTGGCCCACGCCCAACCGATGGTGAAGGTGTGATAGCGAAGCATGTCGAGCACGCCCACCGCCGGAAGCGCCACGCGGAACAGCTCCGGACGCTGTGTCATCACCGCGCCCACCAGCAAGCCGCCGTTCGATCCGCCGCCGATCGCCAAGTGGTCCGACGAGGTATATCTTTCGGCGATCAGGTATTCCGCCGCCGCGATGAAGTCGTCGAACACGTTCTGCTTGCGCTCTTTGGTGCCCGCTTCATGCCATTCCTTTCCGTATTCGCCGCCGCCGCGGATGTTCGGCACCGCATACACGCCCCCACGCTCCATGAACGCCAGGTTCGAGATCGAGAAGCTCGGGGTGATGCTGATGTTGAATCCGCCGTAGGCGTACAGATAGGTCGGGTTCTTTCCGTTCAATTTCACGCCTTTTTTGTGCGTGATGAACATGGGCACTTGCGTCCCGTCTTTGGACTTGTAGAAAATCTGCTTGGTTTCGTAGTCGTCCGGATTGAATTTCACCTGCGGCGTGCGGTAGTTTTCCGACGCGCCCGAGGCCACATCGTACTTGAAGATGGTGTTCGGATAGGTGAACGACGAGAAGTTGTAGTAGGCCACGGGATCCGATTTGCGACCCGAGAATCCGCCCACGGTACCGATCGCCGGAAGCTCCACTTCACGCACGAGCGAGCCGTCCATGGCGAGCACTTTGACCAGCGAGCGCGCGTCTTTGAGGTACTGGGCGATGAGCTGTCCGCCGATGGCGCTGATGCCGGTCAGCACTTCGGGCTGCTGCGGTACGATTTCGGTCCAGTTGGCCGCCGCGGGTTTGGTGATGTCGACCGCGATCACGCGGTTGTTCGGCGCGTTGTTGTTCGTGGAGAAATAGAAGACGGAGCCTTCATTCAGGATGTAGTCGTAACTCGCGTCGAAGTCATTCAGCACCGGACGCACAGGTCCGTTTCGGCGCAAATCCTTCACATACACGCGGTTTTTGTTCTCGGTGCCCTGCCATACCGAAATCATCAGCCAGTTTCCGTCTTCGGTGGCTACGGCGCCGAAACCCCATTCGGGCTGGTCCGGACGCGCATACACCAGCACATCCTCCGCCTGGGTGGTGCCGAGTTTATGGAAATAGAGCATGTGATTGCGGTTGGCATCGGTCAGCGCTCCGCCGTCTTTCGGCTCGGGGTAACGGCTGTAGTAGAAGCCGGATCCGTCCGCCGCCCACGATGCGCCCGAGAATTTCACCCATTTCACATGGTCGGGAAGGTCTTGACCGGTGGCCACATCCCGCACTTTGAATTCGTTCCAATCCGATCCGCCCGAAGAGATGCCATAGGCCAGATAGCGACCGTCTTCCGATGGTTCGGCGACCGTCAGCGACACGGTGCCATCTTCGGAGAAGGTGTTCGGGTCTATGAGGACCTCCGGGTCGCTGTCGCCCACTTGCTTATAAAGGACGGATTGGTTCTGGAGTCCGTCGTTCCGGAAGTAGAACGTCACATTACCGCGTTTGAACGGCGTGCCGAATTTCTCGTAATCCCAAAGCTCGGTGAGGCGCGCTTCGATGGCGTCGCGGTCTTTCAGGGATTTCAGATAGGGGAAGGTGATGGCGTTCTGTGCCTCGACCCAGGCCTTGGTGGCGTCCGAGTTCGGGTCTTCCAACCCGCGCCAGGGATCGGCGACCGGCGTTCCGTGAAAATCATCGACCACGTCGGATTTCGCGAATTCAGGATAGTTGAACTCGGGGTAGCGCTGGCACGCGGCGAAGGCAAGAAGCATGAGGATGGAGAGGCGCATCTAATGGATAATTTTAAATGATTAATTATAAGTGATTTAGCTTGTAAACTATCTCAAAGCTTACCTAATTTTAAATGTACAATTCTAAATGTTGAATTTCGAGAGGTCAAGTAGCTCAAAAGCCATATCGTCACCCCGCATTTATAATTGTCAATTTAAAATTGTCTTTCCCACCATGCCCTACCTCGCATCCTTCCTCATCCCTCTCTCCGCCGCGGCCGGACTCTGGCTCGGAGGTCCGTACGCCTGGCTCACGCCGGTTCTCGTGTTCGTGGCGGTTCCGTTGCTGGATATGTGGATCGGTCGCGACGACCGCAATCTGGATCCCGCCGCCGAAGCCCGGGCCAAATCGCGCCGGCTCTACACCTGGATTCTGTTCGCGTATCTGCCGATTTCGGTCGGCCTGATGTTCGCCCTCGGCCATCGTATCACGCAAACCGACGCGACATGGATGGTTCAGGCGGGATGGATTCTTTCCGTCGCCCTGAGCACGGGCGGTATCGGCATCACGGTGGCGCATGAATTGGTGCATCGTCGCTCGGAGCTGGAGCAATGGGTCGGCAAGGGCATCCTGATGACGGTCCTGTACATGCATTTCGCGATCGAGCACGTGCGCGGACATCATGCCACCGTCGCCACGCACGAAGATCCCGCCACCGCGCGCAAAGGGGAGAGCGTCTATGGCTTCCTGTTTCCGAGCATCGGCGGACAGCTCGTCTCCGCCTGGCATCTCGAAACCCGCCGCCTCGCGAAACTCTCGATCGGCACGTGGGACATCCGCAACGACATGCTCCGCTTCGCCCTCATCCAGACACTGTGGTTGGTGCTGATCGCTGCACTCTTTGGCATCGCGTTTCTGCCCGTGTATATCCTGACCGCGTTCCTGTCGTTCAGCTTGTTGGAAGTGGTCAATTACATCGAGCATTACGGATTGGAGCGCGAGCTCGACGAAAAAGGGCGATATGAGCGTGTGGACGAGCATCATTCCTGGAACAGCGACCATGTGGTGAGTCGCGCGCTGCTGTTCGAACTCACGCGGCATGCCGATCATCATGCGCATGCCTCTCGGCCATATCCGATTTTGAGATCATTGGAAAAGGGTCCGCAACTGCCCACCGGCTATCCGGGAATGATCCTGCTCGCGCTGCTTCCGCCGGTTTGGTTCAAGGTGATGGATGGGAGATTGGCAATTTTAAATGATCAATTATAAATGTTGAGTGTCGAGTGTGCTCAAAACAAAGAGGCTACCTCAGTACCCCACATTTAAAATTTATAATTTAAAATTGCTTTCATTTCTCGATAACGATTAGGTACCCCGCTTCCCCTTTCGCTCCCAGAAACGCTTGAACGAGCTTTTTCTGCCCGCTTTCGAGTAGTTCACCCGTCTTCGGATCCCACAATTCCTTCGTGGCGAGGCAGCCCAACGTGGGCGTAAGCGGGTAATAGGGCCGGTTTCTGAAATACTCCGGATCCACCGCGGTTCCATGGGCGATGATTTCGCTTCGGCCGATGCGAGCGGCCACATCGGCTTCAAACATCGGGGCGTAATCGCGCCAGGAGGGAGGCAGTTCGGCGCGGGTATTCCATGTCGGTCCGCCCGATTCACCGTTCATCACCAGCTGTATGTTCGGCGTCGGACCGATGAACACATTCGTGCTCACATCCGTCCCCGTGATCTTATAAAAGCCTAGCGGCGTGTTTCCGTTCGTGAGGAAATAGGGCAGGTTGGATGCGGACCTCGCCAGTTGCGGAATGCGTAGCGTGTCGCCGGACTCATCCAGCACGAAGGTTCCATCCCCATTCTGGATCATGGCGTAACCGGGCACGTCCCGGTTGCGATGCTGCATCGAATAGATGCTTTTGGTGCCGGTCGCGGCCCGGAAATTGAACAGATCCTGAAGCGGAGGATGCTTCGGAGGCGGTTCGCTCTGCACCTTCAGATAGGCGGAATAAGCGTCGAACAGGGGATGTTCGTTCAAAGGGATGGGGATGTCGAGTTGCGGTTTTTCGGCCCGAGCGGCGTACAGGTGCGCCATGACAATCATCTTGGGTTCGGTTTCCCAAGCCAGGATGCCTGCGATCCGATCCTGAAATCGCGATCCGAACGAGGCATACAGCGCTTCGAGCAGGGCGCGGCGGGTTTCCGGCGAGAGTGTGGCGTAGGCGTCGACCCATGGCGAGATCAGCGCCGCGACGCTGTCGTCTGACACATGGAACTGGCTGATGGCCCAGAACGCGCCTTGCGCGGCGATTTCCGACTGCGGCGAAACCGGCGCTTGTAGCGCACTTCGCACAATCTCATTCCGCATGCGGATGTCGAACGCCTCACGCTCAAGCGGAGGTTGGTTATACGTGAGTAACAGAAGTAACAGCAACATTACACAATGTAGCATAACAGGGAGGAAGATTTTTCACAGGGAGCAAAGGAGATTTGGTTATTGGAGTATCCTACCAGCGTACCAGCGTACCAGCGTACCAGCGTACTAGCGTACCATCTTACCTACTCCAAGCAGATCGTCGGTGGCGTTGCGTTTTCCCTGGGCTTCGCGTTCTTCGCGCCGAAGAGGTGCAGGGCTTTGAAATAGAGTGCGGCGATGCGGTCATTCACGCCACCCCGTCGGCACATGTCCATGAACAGGCGGTCAGACCATTCCCGATACAACAGATGGTCGAGTTTTCCTTCCCGCATGAGCTGATACAGCGCATCGTGCACCAGCGAGGCTTTGATGTTGGCCTGGGTTTCCATCACCGGACCGCTTACCCCATCCCAAGCATAATATTTCCGGATGGTGAGGACGCCTTCGGCGGTGATCTCGATGAATTCGTTGCCGATGGGCGCCGGGTCGAACGTGCGACCCAGATGGTACGTGTAGTCTTCGCGCAACTGGTAGTTGTAATTGCGCACGGGTCGATAGCAAAATCGGCTCATAGGTGTGGGGGTTAGTGTTCCTGATTGTGGAGCTAATTAAATAACGCGCCGACTTTTAAGCAAATAAAATCTCCACTCCCCCTATCTTCCTACTTCCTACTTATCCCTTCCTACTTCTTATGCCCAACACCGTCTCCGGATCTGTCATCCACATCCTTCCTGAACAAACCGGCGCCGGTAAGAACGGCACCTGGCGCAAGCGCGATTTCGTGATCGAAACGAAGGATCAGTATCCCAAAAAGATCTGCATGACGCAGTGGGGCGATGAGATCGACAATTCGTCGGTCAGCGTCGGACAAACCATCACCGCGCACATCGACATCGCCAGCCGCGAATACAACGGCCGCTGGTACACCGATGTCAAAGCCTGGAAGATCGAACTCGGCGATAGCGAAGGCTTCATCGAGGAAGGAAACGCGGCTCCTGTGAGCAAGAAAACCCCGCCATTGGTGGATGTGGATGACGATCTTCCATTCTAAGAGTAGGAAGAACGCTCTTCCTACTTCCTACTTATCCCTTCCTACTTCCACAAAAGAAACCCCCTCATTCCCCACATGAGGCATGAGTGCGTCGAAGGCGGCGGCGTGGCCGTTGAAACGGCGTTTCCAATCGTTGAGATCACCCCGGGTGAGCCGTTCTCCGGTGATCACGCGTCGGATGCGTCCCGCGCTGAGTTCCGATGCCAGAAAGGCGCGCACCGCCTCCCGGTTCGATCCGCCCACACCCGAAGCGCCGTATCCGTGGATCACCAGCAGCACCCGCTTCCCGCTGAGCGCCAGATTCTTCAGCGCCAAACGCACCGACTCCACAGCTTCCGCGTCGGTGTGAGGGCGGTGTTTCAGGGAATGGGTGGAGAGCATGACGAGGTTGAAGTGGGAAGTATCCCCATCCTTTCCAACACATAATCCACTACCGAAGCATCGGGAGTGTGTGTTACGAGCACTTGCTTGGGCCTTACCGCTTCGATGAAGCGCATCAGTTCGAAGTAATCGGCATGGTCAGACAGGGCGATCTGCGCATGGGTTCCGCTGCTCCGGTTGCGCGAGGCCAGCGCCGCCCAGCCAGAGACCAGCGCGGTTCGCGAATCGTCGGGGATGTCGCTTCCCTGCGGACATACCACCACTTTTCCCTCCACTGTCCGCTCATCGTACATTTCAAAGGTTCCGAGATCCATCCCGAAATCCGTGTATATCTTGCAAAGCAAATATGCGGAGCGAGGTACTTGTGCCGTCAGTCCGAGTGGCGCCAAAGCATGGAGGATCTCTTGAGTCTTGCCGAGGCTGTATCCGTATAAAACGGGCGAAAAACCATCCTCAAGTGTAGTTTTCGCGAAAGTGCGGATCTGCTCGAAGAGAATGTCGTGAGGTTCCCATTTGTAGATGGGGAGTCCGAACGTGGCTTCGGTGATGAGAAGATCCACCATATTCGGATAAGCGAATCCATCGGATGTGGGCGACGGCGGAGACTTGAAATCGCCCGTGTAGAGGATGTTTCCTGAATCGGATTCGATGAAGGTCATGGCCGATCCGAGGATGTGTCCGGCGGGGTAGAAGGTGACCCGCGCCCGTTCCAATTCGACAGGTTCGTAGAAAGGAAGCTCCGTGATTCCGCCCCGGAAGCCTCGAGCTCGGATCAGCGCCGCGGTCGCAGGCGTGGCATACACGCTCATCCCCTTGTTTTTCGGCGAATGATCGGCATGCGCATGAGAAATGAACAACTCACCGTCGATGGATTTGGACACATCCAAGCCGATCTTGAGTTCGGGAATGATGAAGCCCTGATTTTGGCTTTGGACGCTTAACAAAAGGATAATTTTAAATGTTGAATTTTAAATGTTAATTGGGTCCAAGCGCCACTTAAAACGCACGTTAACGCACTTCACATTTAAAATTTATCATTTAAAATTAGAGTAGAATGCTGCATCTCGAAAATGTGTCAAAGTCCTTCACGTCGGTCCAAGCGGTAGACAGTCTCAGTTTTTCTGTGAAGAGTGGTGAGATCTTCGCGTTGCTGGGTCCGAACGGGGCAGGAAAAACCACCACCATCCGCATGATCATGGGAATCATCGAGCCGGACAGTGGTAGCCTGGTGTTCGAATCTGGCATCGACCGTTCCCGCCTCGGCTATCTTCCCGAAGAACGAGGACTCTATCAGGATGTCTCCATCGCCGAAACGCTCCTGTATTTGGCATCGCTGCGGAGTTCGGACAAAGCCGGCATCAAAGCCCGCGCCAAAGAATGGCTGAACCGCTTCGGTCTGTATGACCGGCGCAACGACAAGCTTTCCACGCTTTCCAAAGGCAACCAGCAGAAGATCCAGTTCATCGCCTCGGTGCTGCATCAACCGGCCTTCGCGGTGTTGGATGAGCCTTTTTCCGGCTTCGATCCCATCAATCAGGACATCATTTCCGGCATCATCCGCGAATTGAGTGATTCGGGGATGACCATCCTGCTCAGCGCGCATCAGATGCAACTCATCGAACGCATCGCCGACCGCATTCTGCTGATGAACCACGGTCGTGAGCACCTGAGCGGCACGATGTCCGAAATCCGTGCGAAAACGCTGTCCGGCCGAAAGTGGAACGTGCGGTTCGGTACGGACGTATCGGAATCGGCCCTGCTTGAAAGTCCGGACATCGAACATGTGGAACTCCAGGAAGACGGCAGTTGGTCCGTCTTATGTGGCCACGAAGCCGATCTGAATCGTGTGCTTGCGCATCTCACAACGCAAGGCAGCATCCTCGACATCACCACCTCCGACATCACCCTTCACGACATTTTCATTCAGAAATTCAGCGCATGAACTCGATCCTCACCGTCGCCGCTTGGGAATACAACCGATTCTTCAAATGGAAGGATGTGCTCAAAGGCCTGTTCTGGACCGTCGTTGTCGGCGCGCTCAGCTTTTTCGGAACCACCTGGCTGCTCAGCGACAGCTCGAAAGTCGCGAAAATCGCGGTTATGGACTATGGGCCCTTCGAATCCGAGGCTTTGCAGCATCCGTCGTTCGAATTCCTGCACATTCATGATGTTCAAGATGATAATGAGGTGGACGGAACACTCAGAATCCTTTCGGCGGATAGCGCGATTGTGAGTTTGGAGGGTCAACGTGGCTGGATACGCGACCTCCAATCCTTACTCGACGATCTCCGCACCGATCTGAAACGCGCCGAGCTCGGACTCAGCGCCGAGGACTATGAATCGATAGGATCGGGAATCAAGCTGGTTCAGGATGTGGAAAATCGTCCGGAACGAGCCAGATCCACCAAACTCATTGCCGCATTCTCCATCCTGTTCGTGTTGATGGCGGTATTTCTGAGCTTCGCGTACCAGTTCACGGCCATCACCGGAGAGAAAACCTTGCGTATTACCGAGCAGATTGTGGCCGCCATCTCGCCGCAGAGTTGGATGGATGGCAAGATCCTGGGCATCTCCGCCATCGGCATCAGTTATGTGATCCTGTATTCGCTGCTGTCGATCGGCGTCACCTTCGTGATTTTTTTGTTCACCGGCGGCGACATCCTCGCGGTGCTGGCCTCGCTTCAACCCGTGTTGGTGCTCACCTTCCTGACGTTCGCCCTGCTGGGTATCCTGATGTGGAACGCCTTCATGGCCGCCGTTGCCGCCACCATCGACGATCCGAACTCGTCTCAGCGCTCCGGACTCATGATGTTTCCTATCATTCCCGTCATGTTCGCCGCGCTCACGGTGGTCAATCCTGATACCGGAGCCGTGGCCTTCATGTCGCATTTCCCAATCACTTCGTATGCGGTGATGCCGTCCCGGATGGTGCTCGGTCAGGTGCCGGTCTGGGAAGTGGCGTTGTCTCTTATTCTGCTCGCCGCAACGGCTTGGTTCTTCCGAATCCTCGCCGGACGCATCTTCCGCACTGCCATGATGATTCATGGAAAAGAACCGAGTTACAAGGAGATGTGGGGGTTGCTGACGAAGAAATAATTTTAAATTTTAAATGTGGTGTTTCGAGAGTGTTTATGAGTACGGAAGTCGCCTCTACACGTAACAATTACAATTTAAAATTGTCCATTTAAAATTAACGCTGCGCTCATCACCCCCCAAGCCAACAGCACAATCCCGAATTTCCTCACCCCTCGGCGCACGGTTTCGGGTTCGTTGAGGATGATTTCCGAGACCGCTTCCCACTGAAGCATCCACCGGCCGATGAGCAGCGCCATTCCGATTCCGGCGAAGCTGTGCATGAGCAGCGTCAGCGTGAATGGAAACAGTGCAAACGCGCCTCCAAGTGATGAAAAAAGAAGGAGATAGCGCAGCAATTTGAGGATGTGCTTGGGCATGCGCTTGGCTTCGGCTTCGCGAGTCAGATAAGCCGACATCACCTCCGGCCGGCGCACCATCCCGCCTCCGATCCAGAACAGGGCAAGACTTAGAACGGGGAGATAGATAAGGAAATAGGACACGGGATGAATTTTAAATGAACAATTTTAAATGTTGAGTGCCGAGTCAAGCAATGAACATCGTGGTTGGAACCGATTTAACATTTAAAATTTCAAATTTAAAATTAAAACGAAGTTCTGATTTGCCACAGATCCGGAAACACCGGCAAAAACAAGGTCCGTTTCAGGTATTCGACCCCATCCGACCCGCCGGTTCCTTTTTTCGTGCCGATGGTGCGTTCCACCATTTTCACATGACGGTAGCGCCATTCCTGCAGTCCTTCATCGAAATCGACCATCAGTTCGCACAAGATTCCGGCTTCGGGGTTGGATCGCATCACGTCGATGAGCACGGTCTGCATGGAGTCGGTGGGGGAGAAGACGAGTCCGTGGTCGTTTTCACGTTTCGCATCGGGCACAACGTAGCCTTTCACGCGCAGATAGGCGATGAACGCATCCCACAAGATAGGTTCGTCGAGTTTGGGGATCAGTTCGGGATGCACGGTGGTCATGGACGTGTAGCGCAGACCCAGAAGGATTTCCAGCTCGCGGAACTGCCGGCTCTGAAAACCGCTGCTGTCTTGCAGGAAATTGCGAAAGGAGAGGAACTGAAGCGGGGTCATCGTCTCCAGGATATCGATCTGGCCGACCAGCGTCTTCATGATCGTGAGGATGCGGCGCAGGGTTTTGATGGCATCCCAGGTGCGGCCGGCGCGAAGTTCGAGTTGCATCCGCCCGAATTCATGCAGAATCTGCTTGAACCAGAGCTCATAGGTCTGATGGATGATGATGAAGAGCATTTCGTCGTGCTCTTCGGGGTCGGATTGCAGCTTCTGCAACTTCAACAGTTCCGGTATCTTCAGGTATGACAGATAGGTTAGATTCATCCGGAAAAGATACAACACCCGCGGCGCTCTTCGACACGCACTGCCACCTGTACCACGCGAAGTTGGCCGCGGATCTCCCCGCCGTCATGGCCCGAGCCCTTGAAGCGGGTCTTCGGGACATCGCCCTGCCCGCCATCGATTTCGACTCGCTCCAAGCCATCGCAGCCCTCCACCATCCGACGCTTCGTTTTCATGCCATGGCCGGCATCCATCCCTGCGACGTTCCCGCCGAGCCCCTCGATGTGCCGCGCCTCGAGGCCTGGGCGTACTTCCAGGAAATCGTCGGCATCGGAGAGACGGGCCTGGATTATTACTGGTCGAAAGACCTCATCGAGCAGCAGAAAACGAGTCTGCGCCATCATTGCCGCATCGCGCGGGAATCGGGCAAACCCGTCATCCTGCATAACCGCGAATCGACGAGCGATCTGTGGGATCTGATCACCGAAGAACAGGACGGCCGACTCTTCGGCGTGTGGCATTGCTTCACAGGAACGCTCGATGAAGCGAATCGCGCGCTCGACCTCGGCTTCATGCTCGGCCTGGGCGGCGTGCTCACCTACAAGAACGGACTCATCGACCAGTTCATCCACGAAATTCCGAAAGACCGGATCGTGTTGGAGACGGATGCGCCGTTTCTGTCGCCTGTGCCGCATCGCGGAAAACGCAACGAACCTTCGTACATGCTTTTCGTGGCCAAAAAACTGAGCGTGTTATGGAACACATCGCTCGAGGAAACCGCCCGCATCACCACGGCGAACGCCCGGCGCTTATTCCGCCTCGCTCCGTAACGGGGACTCGTTGCGGAGTTTCTTGAAGGTCTCCTCGCTAGGATTTTTTTTCATGGCATCGGAGAGGTCACTGAGAAAGGAATCGGGAATCGGGAATCGGGAATCAGTAGCAGTAGGCGTCAAGCGTCTAGCATCCAGCATCCTGCATCCAGCATCCTGCTTCTTCCATCCCGCATCCAGCATCTTGCATAAATCTTCCAGGCACATCTTCGTCGCCCTGAACTTCGCCTCCACCGAATACCCTGCGATATGTGGTGTGGCGATGGCGGCCAAGGCCACCAGCTCGGGATCGGGCGAGGGTTCGTTCTCCCAGACATCGACCACGGCGGTCCCACCAGCGCGGATCCAGGCTTTCAGCGCGGTTTCATCCACCACGCCACCTCTCGAAGCCTGGAAGAGAAGCCGCCATTTCGCGCGGGTCAAAACCGCCTCGGAAATCAGATGATGCGTCTTATGCGGGCCTTCGAAGGTGAGCGGAACATGGACCGTGACCGCATCGCAGGCCAAGACGTCCTCCCACGTGGCGGGCAGCCCCAGCGGAGGATCGTAGGGAAGAATTTCGATATCCAGCTTATTCAACTGTTCCGCCGCGGCACGACCTGTGTGGCCGAAACCGATGATGGCGCAAGATGTGAGAGGTGCGATGTGCGATGCGTAAGAGTCTTCACTTCGCACATCACGCATCGCACGTCTAACATAATCCCCCACCGCGCTCGCATTGCATCCTTCCGCCACGTAGAGAGTGATGCCTGCGTTCAGGACCGCATCCACATCGATATGGTCGAATCCGGCGGTTGCCGTACCCAGCCATTTCAGTCGGGGCGCGGAAGCGAGTAGAGCGGCATCCGCTTTGGTCACCGTTCGGATGAGCAGGGCATCGGCTTGGGAAATGAGGGAATCGGGCGGACGTCCGCCATCGAATCGAAGTAGGGTGATGCCGGGAGGAAGGAGTTCGTCCAGCCACGGAATGTGGCGGTCGGCCAACAGGATCATGACACGCGGTTCAGGCTGCGCAAGCGTTTGGATACCGGGGGCAGGAGGATTTCATTCATCACGATGGCTTCGCGCAAGTTCTGGCGGGTGACCTTGATGTGCGAAGGGCGCTCACCGATGTCTTCGACGGCGGAGACGAGCGGCGTGTCGAGCAAGGATTCGGAGCGGTAATTCAATTGGGTTGATTTGAACTCGTTCTTGGTGAATTCATGCCGGGTGGGCGCTTCGAACTTGTACGTTTGTTCCAATCGTGCGGGTTTCTTGTCGCCTTTGATGACGGTTTCCAGCTGCTCCAAGGTTTCTTCCCAAGTCATATCAGTGGTGTCGTCGTCATAGTCAGTACCCACAGGATCCGGCGCGGGTTGCGACCCTCTTTTCTTCTTTCCGAAAAACCGTTCAATCAATGGCAACAGTAAGAACAGAAGAATTAAGAGATGGGTAAAGGTGAATTCCATGAGGGAAAATGGCTTATTTTAGATTAATAATATACAGGTCCATGATGCTGAACAACACCGTCAGTCTGATTCGAAAAAAACGTGATGGCGAATCTTTGAAATCCGAAGAGATTCGTTGGTTGATCAACGAATATACCCACGATCGCATTCCCGATTATCAAATGTCGGCTTTTCTCATGGCCGGTTTTCTGAACGGCATGAATGCGGAGGAGGCGTCGGCGCTCTGCGATGCCATGCTTCATTCCGGGATCGTGTTGGATCTGTCGGACATTCCCGGCATCAAAGTGGATAAGCATTCCACCGGTGGCGTGGGCGATAAACTATCTCTGATATTGGCTCCCATCGCCGCGGCGTGCGGAGTTCCGGTTCCGATGATCTCGGGGCGAGGGCTGGGTCACTCGGGCGGCACGCTCGATAAGCTCGAATCCATTCCCGGATTCAACGTGAATCTGGATCTGGATCGGTATCGGCAGGTCTTGCGGGCTCACAATCTGGTGTTGATCGGTCAGACCGAAGACATCGCCCCGGCCGACAAGCGCATGTATGCCCTGCGTGATGTCACCGCCACGGTCGAATGCATTCCGTTCATCGCCGCCAGCATCATGAGTAAGAAATTGGCCGAAGGCATCGACGCCTTGGTGCTGGATGTGAAATTCGGATCGGGCGCCTTCATGAAAACAACGGAAAGAGCGCTTGAGTTGGCCAGGACATTGGTATCCATCGGCGAAGCCGCCGGTAAGCAGACCGTCGCCTATCTCACGAACATGGATCAACCCCTGGGGTATGCCATCGGAAATTGGAATGAAGTTCGCGAGTCGATCGAAGTGCTCCAGGGTGGCGGACCCGACGACGTGCGTGAGCTTTCCCTGCTGCTTGCCGGAACGATGATCCACCTGGGTGGAAAGGCGGCCAGCGTGGAAGAAGGAATTGAGATGGGTCGGGCGAGTATCGCTGACGGGTCGGCGTTCCGCTGTTTTGTGGATGTGGCCCGCGCCCAAGACGCGGATGTGTCGGTGATGCTGGCTCCGGAGACCTATCCGAAGGCGGACATCCTGCATGAGATCAAAGCCGAATCGGACGGTGTGGTTGTCGGTTTCGAATCCTATGAGATCGGTATGGCGGGTGTGGAATCGGGCGCCGGACGCTTGAAAAAAGAAGATCCGATCGATCCCACCGCCGGAATTGATCTTCGCGTGAAGCTTGGAGACCGCGTCAGACGAGGCGAAGTGGTGGCCATCTTGCATACGAGCCGGGAAAAATCGGACCGGGTAACGGCGATTTCGGAACGTATCCGAAAAGCGATTCACATTGGAAATACAGCGGTTAACCCCTCGAAAGCGGTCACTCACGTCATAAATCGTGACGGAGTATCCCTATATTGAGCCGCAACTGATTTCTTACCGGCACCGTACGGTTTTCATCCATCAGAACCATCCATTACCATTATGTGGCAACGATTCGTTAGAGCGATCAAATCCCTTTTCGGCGGCCTCATCGGCGCCATCGAAGATCCAAAGCTCATTCTCGAGCAGAACATCCGTGAACTGAACGACCAAGTTCCCAAAATGAACGAAAGCATCGCCACGGTGAAGGCGAATGTGATCCTTCTGCAGAAAGAAGTGGCCCGTTACGAGAAGCAATTGGCCGAGACCACATCCAAGATTCGCTCGGCGATCAACGCCAACCGCGACGACATCGCCGAAACCTATGCTTTGCAGATGCAGAAAGCTCAAGAGAGCTTGGAATCGTCGAAGCAGCAATTGGGTTTCGCCGAGAAAGCCTATGAAAAAGCGATTCAAGTGAAGAAAGCGTTCTTGCGTGAGAAAGACCGCAAGATCGCCGAAGCGCGTGAAGCGTTGCGCGCCAGCGAGCGAGCCGCCTGGCAGGCGAAAGTGGCAGACACGTTGGAGCAGTTCGAAGTGGGTGGCATCGACCAGACCCATAGCGAGATGGTCAACCGCATCAATGAGCAGACCGCCAAGAACGAAGCCCGCATGGAAATCGCCTTGGAAAGCGTGGATGCCAAAGCCATGGAGATCGAAATCGACGCTGAAAAACTCCGCGCCCATGAATTGGTGGAGCAGTTCAAGCTTCAGATGAAATCAGATGAGAAGAAAATCGCCATCGATGAACCCGGCGAATCGGGCGGTGGAAAAAGCGTGGGGCGTAAACGTACCAAAGCATGACTTCGCAAGAGGAAAGGGACCGACTCAAGGAGGAATACAAAGCGCACTACCGGAGCATCCAGCAGACGCGCAAAAAACTCGCTGAATCGGAACGCGTTGCCAAAATCGCCAAGACCCTTCGCGACATGAACGCAGACCACCTTCTCGAATCGATGGACACCGTCTTGCGCACGGTACGCGAGAAGATCGAAGTCGCTGAAGTGAAATTGGAGATGGCGATGCAAGCCCGCGACGACCAAGAGATGGAAGAGAACGGCACCGAGCCTGTGCGAGAATCGCCGGTGGAGGCTGTTCGACGGATCAAAATCGATATGGGACTCCTGCAAGATGAGATGGAGGCGACGGTTAAAGCCGTGAAAGCCACCAAAACGCTCGGACCCAAAAACCCTCAATGAACAACGAAACCACGATCAATTTCACGCGAGAGGCGTTCGTTCATCCAATGAACCTCGGGTTCCTGTTTCTGGCATCCTTAGGGGCGTTCGTGATGAACGACGTGGGATCGGTTTCTCAGATCATCCTGAGCATGGCCATCGGGCTGGAGTTCATCTACCTGGGTACGATTCCGAAATCCGATTATTTCCGGAAGTTGGTTCAACGCAGCAAGTTGCAGGAGCGCAATGCCGCGCGAGAGGAGAAGGATCTGTTCCAAAGCTTGGATACCAAGTCGCAGAAGAGATTTCTGATCCTGAGGCACATCAGCGACCGCATCCGTGAGAATTTCGACAAGTTTCCGACCACCTCGCAAGGGCTGGCATCGGCCATAAAGAACAAAATCCAAGGTCTGCTTACCAATTACATGCTGGTATTGGATTCCTATATGCGGTTTCAGCAGTATGTGACTCAAACACGGGAGCAGCATCTGACCTCGGAAATCGCCGAAGCCACCCTGGAGGTGAACGAGGCCACATCCGACAAACTCAGAGATATCAAGCGGCGTCGGTTGTCGATTTTGAAAAAGCGTTTGGAGCGGCTCAAAGCGGCCCGTGAGAAAATGCAGATCTGCGAATCGCAATTGGAGACAATCGAAGACGCCATCCGCTATATTTACGAACAGTCGATCACGATGAGCAATCCTGAGGAAATCGGCCTTCAGTTGGATACCTTGCTGACGGATGTCGAAGAAACGGTGACGATCATCGAGGATATCGAAGATGACGCTTTGCCCGGGTATTCGATGATCGAGAAAATGCCCGATGAGATTGAAATCAAAAAAACCAAAGGTTCTGTCCGCACACGCTGATGCCGAAATCGTTTGAAACCCTGCTGATGGACGTGGATCCCAAAGGGATCGCCATTTTGACCATCAACCGTCCCGACAAGCTCAACGCGTTGAATGCCAAGGTGATGGAAGAACTCAACCAAGCCGTCGGGCTGATTGAGGAAGATGACAGCATCAAAGGGGTGATCCTTACCGGTGCCGGGCCCAAAGCGTTCGTGGCCGGTGCCGACATCGCCGAACTTTCGACCTTGGATGTGGAGTCTGGCACGCAGCTTTCCCTTCGCGGGCAATCCGTTCTTTTCCGCATAGAAGCCTTGCCAAAGCCTGTGATTGCGCTGGTGAACGGATTTGCCTTAGGTGGCGGATGTGAATTGGCGATGGCTTGCCATCTTCGCGTGGCGACACACAACGCCTTGTTCGGTCTGCCTGAAGTGGGCCTCGGCCTTATTCCAGGATATGGCGGCACCCAGCGCTTGACGCATCTGGTCGGAAAAGGCCGTGCGTTGGAACTGATGCTCACCGCCAAACCCATCAAAGCCGATCAGGCTCTGGCATGGGGCTTGGTGAATGCCGTGGCGTCGCCCGAAGAGGCGATGGAGACGGCGCTGGGTCTGATGGCCCTGATCACATCGAAAGGTCCGTTGGCCGTTGCCAGCGTGATCCAAGCCGTATTGGCCGGATTGAACAGCGCGGATGAAGGCTATGAAGCCGAATCCGAGCAATTCGGCGACTTATGCGGCACGAACGACTTCACGGAAGGCACATCGGCGTTTCTCGCGAAACGCCCGCCTTCGTTTTCTGGAAACTAATCGCAATCTGTTTGGAACCTCCGAGTCCTGAAGGAGCCATCGTATGACTGAATGGCTCCTGATCATTGTCACCATCCTCCTTAGTGGATTCTTCTCAGGATCCGAGATCGCCTACGTTTCGTCGAACCGGCTCAAGTTGGAAATCAAATCCAGGCGTGACGTCTTCGGCGCGAAAAGCCTGGCGTACTTCATCCGAAATCCTGAAACCTTCCTTTCCACCACACTCATCGGTAACAACATCGTCAACGTGACCTATGCGACGTTGATGACCTTGTTCATGAGCGATATCCTCAAGGAATCCTGGTTTTCACTCACCGGTAGTATACCCGGTGATTTCACGATGATGGCCTTGAAAACCACCGTCGCCTCGGTGATCATCATGATGCTGGGGGAAATCATTCCGAAAGCGATCTTCCGAACACATCCTGATTCGTTTTTCGCGGCTCTGTCGGGTCCGATGCGTTTCATCTCCATCGTACTGCACCCTTTGGTGAAAGTGGCGAATTCCACTTCCGGAGCATTGATAAGGCTGTTCAGCGTGGATTCAAACCCGAAACCGACGTATTTCGGAAGATCGGATATCGAGCTTCTATTCCGAGAGATCGGAGACCATTCCGGATCGGAGCTGGATAAAGACGATTCGGAGATATTGTCGAACATGCTTGAATTGTCGAACATCCGAGTCAAGGAATCGATGATTCCGCGTACCGAGATCGTGGCCATCGAGAAAACGGCGACCTTGTCGGATGCGCGGCAGACCTTCATCAGTTCCGGATTCTCCAAGATCCCGGTCTATGAGGAAAATATCGACAACATCATCGGCGTGGTGGTGGCGTACGATCTGTTCAAACATCCGAAAACGCTGGAAGCCATCGTTCGTCCGGTGAAGCATGTTCCGGCCACCCAACGAAGCAAGGATCTGTTGGCGGAGTTCAGAAAGCAGAAACTCAATTTGGCGATCGTGATTGACGAATATGGCGGAACCGCCGGAATCATCACCATCGAAGACCTGCTCGAAGAAGTGGTAGGAGATATACAGGATGAGTATGATGTGGAAGACCAGATTGTGAAGCAACTCACCGAAACATCATGGATGCTGAGCGGCAATGTGGAAATTGAGGAATTGGTGGATATGTTTCCGCAAATCCATATTCCTTTTGAAGATGTCGATTATGAAACCATCGCCGGGTTCGTGATGCATGAGACCGGAAGGATTCCGAAAGTGAATGAGGAAGTGATCATTGGAAATCATCAGGTCACCATCACAAAGGCCACGCGTTCGCGTATAGAGCTTCTCAAACTACAACTTATCGACTGATATGGTATCTCATTATCCGGCTTGGGCGCAGGAATTCGCCCGGAAGTACTTTTCGAAAACCATCAACCAGTTCATCTTGCACGGGAATGTGCGTGATTCGGTGCCGGTGAAACAGGGTAAATCGTACGCATTCCAACGGTTTTCGAGTTTCCTGTCTGACGAATTGTTCGGAACCCGAGACATCGTCCTTTTTTACGACCGATCGTCGGGGGTTCATTTCCGTGACAAGGCCAGCATGGCCGATATGCGTTCGGCGATCGCCGGAAACGAGCCGTTGCCACGGGATCCGCTCCGGTTTTTTGCCATGTTGGAAAGCTATCTGCGCCTGCGGCTTGCCGATGGCAAACGCATCGCGGTGATCATCGACTACGCGGAAACCATCGTTCCCATGACCGATAGCGCGTCGGCCGGAACCGAAGACCGGAACTGTCTGGTGTATCTGCAGAAATGGTCGCACGATCCGCTGTTTCTGGCCTCCGATTTCACTTTGGTGCTGATTACCGAAACGTTGGCTGATCTGAACCGGAACCTGATTCAGAGTCCGTACACGGCGACATTATCGGTCGGACTCCCATCCGAAGCGGAGCGCCTCGCCTTCATCAAAGGCTTCACCGACGCGAGGACCTATAAGCGCATCAGCCAGGTCCCGGTTGAAATCCTGTCGCAGCAATGTGCGGGCTTGAACTGCGTGAATCTGAACGCCATTCTCAGCAGCGCGTTGGAGAACAAATCGGTGATCACCTTCGAGAGCCTGTCTTCGGCAAAGAAGGAACTGATCGAAGCCGAAGCGTACGGCCTGCTCGAATTCGTCGAAACCGACCGCACCCTCGATGATGTGGCGGGACACACGCATGTGAAAGCGCATTTGCGATCGGCGGCGAAGGCCTTGCGCAGCGGTCGGCAGGATGTGATGCCGATGGGATATCTGGTATCGGGTCCGGTCGGAACGGGCAAGACCTGGTTGGTGACCTGTTTCGCCGGGGATGTGGGAATTCCGATGGTGAAACTCAAGAATTTCCGTTCGCAGTGGCAGGGTGTGACCGAGGGCAACCTTGAGAAGATTCTGACTTTGCTCGACGCCATGGCTCCGGTCGCGGTCATGATCGATGAAGCCGACGCGTACTTGGGAGATCGGAACGCATCCGGCGACAGCGGAGTCTCGAGTCGCGTCTTCGCGCAAATCGCCACTTTCATGGCCAACACGAAGAACCGCGGTCGCATACTATGGTTTCTGATGACCGCAAGACCGGATCTGATGCCTGTCGATCTCAAACGCCAGGGGCGCGCCGAAGAGCATCTGGCCCTGTTCTACCCGACCTCCTCCGATGAGCGTCTGGAGCTGTTCCAAGCCATGAAACGCAAAACCAAGTTGCGGATGTCGGATGACGCCTATGTGCCGGAAATCGTGAAAGACCTCACCCAGACCATCTCGGGGGCAGATATGGAAGCCGCGCTCACACGCGCGAAATTCCGTGCCGCCGCGGCTGGTGAAGACGCCGTTTCACCGCAGACGTTGGAAGCCACCTTCGCCGATTTCATCCCGCCGACTTACCCCGAGGAAATCGAGTTGCAGAATCTGTGCGCCGTGCTGGAATGCACCAGCCGCGACCTGCTTCCCGAGCCCTGGAAGAGCATGCCCCGCGAGGAGGTGATGGCACGGATCGAGGCGCTGAGCAATTATCGCTAAGTGTTCGGCAAGATTCGATAACCCGAATTTCGACACCTTACGGTATCAACATTCTAATTTGGAGTTGCCGTATGGAAAATATGAAATGGGTCTACGCCTTCGGCGGAGGTAAAGCCGACGGAGACCGCACGATGAAAGCCCTTTTGGGCGGAAAGGGCGCGAATTTGGCTGAAATGTGTGCGATCGGATTGCCGGTCCCGCCCGGGTTCACCATCACTACCGAAGCCTGCGCCTATTATAACGAACACAACAAGGAATGGCCCGCTGAAATGTTGGCCCAGGTCCACGATGAGATCCACGCCTTGGAAGTGCTCATGGGAAGCTGTTTCGGCGACCCTGAAAAACCATTGCTGGTTTCGGTGAGATCGGGTGCGATGATGTCGATGCCCGGAATGATGGATACAGTTCTGAATCTGGGCCTGAATGATGATGTGGTGGAAGGATTGGTCCGCATTACCGGAAACGAGCGTTTCGCTTATGACAGTTACCGCCGTTTCATCGACATGTTCGGTGATGTGGTGATGGGGGTCTCGCATGAGTATTTCGAAGAAGTGATCGAGAGCCTGAAAGTCGAACGCGGTGTGGAATTGGACACCGACCTATCCGCCGAGGATCTCAAAGAATTGGTGGAACGCTACAAAGCCGTGTACAGGAAGAAAACCGGGTTCATGTTTCCGGATGATCCATGGCAGCAACTCAAATTTTCGATCAACGCCGTTTTCAATTCCTGGAATAGCGGCCGGGCTGTGAAATACCGCCAGATCAACAAGATTTTCGGACTGCTCGGTACCGCGGTGAACGTCCAATCGATGGTGTTCGGTAACATGGGCGACAAGAGTGCGACCGGTGTCTGCTTCACCAGAAATCCGTCCAACGGGGATAACACCTTGTATGGCGAGTTCCTGATCAATGCCCAAGGCGAAGACGTGGTTGCGGGTATCCGCACACCCGAGCCGATATCGACCCTGGCCGATGTGATGCCTGGAAGTCATGCCGAATTGCTTTCTTTGGCCAAAACCTTGGAAACGCATTACAAGAACATGCAAGACATCGAGTTCACGATCCAGGAAGGCACGATGTACATCCTTCAGACCCGCAATGGAAAACGCACCGGACAAGCGGCATTGAAGATCGCGGTGGATCTGGTCAATGAAGGAATCATCACCACGAAACAGGCGGTTTCGAACCTGGTGGAACCGATGCATTTGGATCAATTGCTTCATCCGCAGTTGGATGCCGCTCAAATCCGCGACGAGGATATCCTCGGCCGGGGGTTGCCCGCTTCGCCGGGTGCGGCTGTTGGAAAAGTGATCCTGAGTTCGGATGAAGCCGAAAAAGCCCGCGACAACGGTGAGAAAGTGATCCTCGTGCGGGTGGAGACCTCTCCGGAGGATGTAGGTGGAATGGCGGCGGCCGAAGGGATTCTGACCTCGCGCGGGGGTATGACTTCCCACGCGGCGGTGGTGGCTCGTGGTTGGGGCAAGCCTTGTGTGGCAGGTTGCAACGACATCATCATCAATTACAAGAAGCGCACCTTCACCAACGGAAAAGTGACTGTGGCCGAGGGCGACTGGATCTCGATCGACGGTACTCAAGGATTGGTGCTGTTGGGCAAGAAAGCCTTGACTGAGCCGGCGTTTTCTGCCGAATACGAGATCTTCATGTCGTGGGTCGACCAATACAAGAAACTCAAAGTGCGTGCCAATGCCGATTCGCCAGCTGATGCCATCAAGGCCCGGGAATACGGAGCCGTAGGAATCGGACTCACCCGTACCGAGCACATGTTCTTCGCTGAAGAGCGGATTTCCGCGATCCGACGCATGATCATCGCTGATTCGCACGAAGAGCGCAAACTCGCGCTGGGAGTGATTCAGCCGTTTCAAAAGGAGGATTTCAAAGGCATCTTCCGTTCGATGGCAGGCTTGCCCGTGACCATCCGCTTGCTTGATCCGCCTCTGCACGAGTTTTTACCGCAAACCGATGAGGAGATCATCCACGTGGCGCATGATTTGGGCATTCCAGCCAAAGTGATGCGTACGAAAGTGCTTCAGCTCAAGGAGTTCAATCCGATGCTCGGCCACCGCGGATGCCGGTTGGGAATCACCCACCCTGAAATCACGGAAATGCAGGCTCGAGCCATTCTGGAAGCCTCCGCTGAACTGATGAAAGAAGGCATCATTTCATCTCTGGAAATCATGATTCCGCTGGTCGGACTCAAAGAGGAGTATCTGCATCAGGCCGCTATCATCAACGAGGTGGCCGGTCAAGTGAACCAGCGCTACGGAATCAAAGTGCCTTTCATGATCGGCACGATGATCGAGGTGCCTCGCGCGGCACTGGTGGCAGATCAGATCGCCGAACATGCCCAGTTCTTCAGCTTCGGAACGAACGATCTCACACAGATGACCTACGGTTACAGCCGCGACGACGCCGGCAAGTTCCTGGTACACTATCTGGCTGAGAAAATCCTGCCGATCGATCCTTTCCAAGTCTTGGATACCGAAGGTGTGGGGCAACTCATCATCATGGCCAAGCAGAAAGGACGCAAGGTTAATCCGGAACTGAAAATCGGAATCTGCGGCGAACACGGTGGAGATCCGCATAGTATCGATTTCTGCTACAGCATCGGACTTGATTACGTTTCGTGCTCACCGTTCCGGGTACCGATCGCCCGGTTGGCCGCCGCTCAGGCGGAAATCCGCCACGCGTCGGTCACAGAGACGAAGAGGGAGAAGAAACCGGAGCTTGAGGCCGTGTAAACCTCTCTGTCAAATAGCGCCGACCACAATCCAAGCGTCGTCGCCATGTTTGAGCCCGAGGTCCTTTAGGATGTCGGGCTCTTTTTTATCCACACCTTTGGTGAGGATCTGAGCGCTGCGGATGCCTTCGGATTTGAATCGTTTTGCAAGATCTTTGGGTTTGTATTCGGCGTGCCATCGCAAGGGCAGGGATCGCCCCGGAAAATTCAACGGAGCGGTTTGCGCCAGTCCGAAGAGTTGATGGATGTCGGTCTGCGTAACACCGGAATTATGCAAGACCTGGGCGGAAAGTCCGGCTTTGAGAACCGCGGCGTCGGGCAAGAGCACATGGCGATCCGTTTTCTTTGATTTCGGATCACAGACGAAGACGCTGAGGCATTTCGATCCCGACGACGATTCCCATTCGGCAGATGAACCGCTGATGGTGAATTTCTGAGTTCCGTTCGGTAGCAAACCGACGGCATGGATGCGGGCGCCGCCGGAATGACCCGCGCTCATGGTGACCAGGATTTCCTTCACTTCACCTGCGACCGACACCACGTGGATGGCGGCCACATTCGGCAGTTGCCTGGTGATATCGGCGATGTCGAACAAGGGCGAGAGTTTGGCTAACACGGTCGGAATCTTGGCCAGCAGCGAGGGAGCCAGAGTGGTAAGGTCGGGTTCGCAGTCTTCCAGGCGAACGAGGCGACCTTTGGCGTTGCGACGCGAGGGATCGATGAACGCGGCGTCGGCGGATGGGAGGCCAGGGAGCAGGAGGGCGGCGTCGCCAAGGAGATACGAAACGTTGTCTGCGCCCATGACGCGGTGATTGTGACGGGCGATGTCTGAGAGCGCGGCGTCGAGCTCGATATGCAGGACTTCGCCGAAACGCCGAGAGAATGCGAAGGTGTCGATGCCGAGTCCGCCGGTGAGGTCGATGATGCGGTGTCCGGCCAGGAGCGTGGCCTTGAAGAGGGCCGCCGCTTCACCGGAGCTCTGCTCCAGCGAGGTGCGTGTGTAGATCAACCCGTCGCCATGCCATGTCGGGTATTTTTTTGGCGCACGTTGGTAGCAGTCGAACAGTTCGGCCAATTCGCGCCGCCCACCGGTCTTCAACGCGAATTGGGCGGTGCTCAGGTGCGCATTGTCGGCGATGAGCTTGAAGTCGGCGGGCGTGAACAAGATGCGGTCACTTGTTTTGTGAAATCACGATCCGCAGATGTTCCAAATGATGCACCCCGTGCCAGGCGTACATGGCCATGGTGGTGCGCAAGGTGATGTCCCGATTCTGTTCCGGATGATGGAAGGTGCGGTCGAAATCGGCAGGAGTCATGTCTTTCATGATCGCCGCCCAACGGCGATGGATTCCGCGTAAGATTCCGAGTGACACATCCGCTTCCAAAAGATTGTCGGCCAACTCGGCCCACGCATCCTGCTTGTAGGTCTTGATGGTCGGGTTGTCTTCGGTCAGCGCCAATTTGAATCGGATGTACGCGTTCATGTGGCTGTCGGCCAGGTGATGGATCACTTGCAACCCTGTCCAACCACCTTCACGGTAGGTGTTTTCAAGATTGCTGGCATCCGAAATGTTCAGCAGATTCGCGATCTGATGCGGCAAGGTGCGGATCTGCTCGATCAAATCAGGGATCATCTCGTCAGTGACGGGAGCGTTGCGGTCGAATTTTCCGATGGGATATTGCATCTTGATCAATGTTGAAGGTTGAAGGTTGAATGTTGAAATCAGAATTGACGGCTTATTTTCATTTCAATGAAAAATGTGATAGGAGAGAGCGTCCTCGCGTTGTTCGAGATGTGTTCTGACGAACAAAGTCACGAATCTCGGTCTCATCCACCATTCGGTTGATGCGGGGCGTGTACATCAGGTTTTCCGTTTTTTCTTCTGTGCGGCAGGAAACAGGATGTTGTTCAGAATCAGCCGGTAACCTGGTGAATTCGGGTGAAGATTCAGGTCGGTGGGCGGATCTCCGACGCGATGCGTGTAATCTTCCGGATCATGGCCGCCATAGAAGGTGTAGGTACCTTGACCGTAATTTCCGTGGATGTATTTCACTTCGCCGCGGCCGGGAGATTCGCCCAAGATGATGGCAGAGCTTTTGATCTTGTCTCTGTGGAAGGCGGTGGTCTGACCATAAAACCCAGGCACGCTGGCCACATGGTTCTGTGTGAGCATGGTCGGAACCGGATCCCATTTGGCGGAGAACTCGAACAAAGTGAAAAAATCCATTTTCTGATCCACTTCATTCAGGCGTGGCGGGATGTCGATATCGGCATGGCGGTATTCGGCCGCATCCTTGACCAGCGTGAAATCAGTGAATGCCAGGGTATTGGCGTAATTCAGACGCGACTGGGCGTCGGGATCCATCGGATCGCCGTCGAAAGGCGTGGGGGCGATGTCCACGTCCAATGAGGCGAGGGCGATGTCGAAGGTATCGGTGCCCGAACACATCGCGAACAAGAATCCACCGTTTCCGATGTACTCTTTGATGATGCTCACCACCGATTTTTTCATGTCGGACACTTTACGGAAACCGTTGCGTTTGGCCATCTCTTCCAAGTCGCGCACTTGGCGCTGATACCAAGGGGTGTTTCGGTACATGGCCCAGAATTTTCCATACTGCCCGGTGAAATCCTCATGGTGGAGGTGCAACCAGTCGTAGTCGGAAAGTTTGCCTGCAAGCACTTCATCGTTGTAGATCTTGTCGTATTCGACTTCGGCGTACGTGAGTGCGAGTGTCACGGCATCATCCCAAGGAAGAGCGTGTGGTGGGGTGTACACCGCGATTTTCGGCGCTTTTTCGAGCTGTACCACGGCCATGTTCACATCGTTGCTTTCGAGTCGGCGCACGATCGCGGCGGCATCCGCATCCGAAATGATTTCGGAGGTCACGCCCTTCAAGCGGGTCATTCTGTCCAATTCCACGGTGTATTCGGCCATGAAACTGCCACCGCGGTAATTCAGAAGCCACTGGGCGGTTTTCCCCGCGGAAAGGTGGTTGAAGATCACTCCGTAGGCTTTCAGATGGTTGGCCTGTGTCGCATCCATCGGAATGAGCAGGGTTCGAGCCGAAACCATGCTCGGCAGCGACAACAAAAGGATGAGGATAACGCTTCTAATCATGAGGGAAGGGTGAGATTACGGACTCGGTTCCGCACGACATCCGCATAAAAACCGTTCGGAAACTGTTCCAATAGGTGAATATACATGGAGATCGCATCCGTTTTTCGATTCTGGGAGTCGAATATGCGCGCTTTCAACCAAAGATGGGTTTCCCGCGCCGGGTTGGATGCGATCCGCGGCATCCAGGTGTCGATCAAGGCCAGAGTCTTTTCCGGATCGGATTGGCGCTTGAGTCGGATGGCCAAGGTGAGGCTTTCGGCTTTGAGTCCGTCGGAGGCGTCGCTGCCCAATAATGCGGTGAATTGATCCCAGGCTTTGGATGAATCTCCTCGTGCGGCGTGGAAGAGTCCGGTTGCGAAGCCGCGGATGGTGGCGCCGGTGGTGTCGTCGGCCGTGCCTTCGGTGAGCCAGCGACGTAGTTGGATGGCATCGTTGGCGTAGATGGAGGTGGACATCCGCTCCAGTGCACGCATCTGGAGCCGTGAGAATTCGAAATCACCGGCGTAGAAATCAGTGAGTGCCAGGAAATAGCGGGTAAGTTCGGCTCGGTCGCCGGTTCTCACAGCCCGGTTGCTGCGTGTGAATGAAACCCGGGCTTGCGCGAAGTTCCCGTCTTTCAAGAACAGCCGACCTTGGAGATACTCCGCCGCCGAATAACTGTCGGTGTTGGATGGAGTTTTGAGCAGACGCTCGATGTAACCGGTGATGATGTCGGTCGGTCTATGGTGGTCAAGGCGAAGTTCCGCATGCATGAGCCATGCCTCGGTGAGTCGGGGATGGTTTCCGTAGTCGTTCGAAAATATTTTCAGGATGGAATCGGCTTCCGACATAAGGGCTCTCATCCGTGCTTCGGTATCCAGATTCTGAACCACGAGAACATCCGCTTGGTTGATGCGGGTCCGCGCAAGCTCCACCATGGCATCGGGTCTGAGACTGTGGCGCTGAATCGCGGTGTAATGGCCGTAGGCCTGTGCGGCAAGATCGAACTCGCCCTGGGCGCGCAGGCGCGAAGCCAAGCCATGCAACGGAAACTGGCCTTCGGGTGCGGTCAACTCATACGCTCTGGCGGCCTGATACGCTCTGCGAAGGTATCCCTGCTCCATGAGAAGCCCGATATTGAGTTCGTGATGCGCGCGTTGCGTGAGTCCTCGTTCCTGAAGCTCGAGGATGGCCAAGTCGTTGAGTTCCGGATCGCCAAATCGCAAGATCTGACGCAAAATCACCGCCGAACTCTGCGGATTCTGTTCCGCAAAACGGATGAATTCACGAACGCCTTCGGTCGGGTTTCCGGCGTTGATGGCATTTGAAGCCACTTCCATGACGAAAAGGTCCGGTGAGTTGAACCGCTGGCGGGCCAGCGCATACACGGCGTTGGCGGCGAGGTGATCGCGACGATTGGTCATCGTTTCGGCCACATATCGGTAGGCGTTCAAGTCTTGGGCGTTCGATTCGATGGTTCTGCGCCAGGCTTCCCGCGCTTTGGTGGTGTCGCCGGCGATATGGTGGACTTCGCCCAGTTTCACCGCGGTCACGATGTCGCGATACCGGCGGTCGACGCGTTTCTCCAGTCGATCGATGGCCTCAGGGTAGCGTTTGAGTTCGATCAGACAAGTGATGAGCCGGTCGAAAACGGGATAATTGGTGGCATCTTGCCGGTTGAGGCGTTCGAGGATGGGCAAGGCCGCCTCGTAATTGCGCGCTTCCATGTACCGAAGCGCCACAGTGTACTCGACCTGCGCCGGCTGGGCCTGCAGGCTACCCGCCACGAGAAGAATCAACAGGAGGATGAGAGGACGGGTGACCATCATTTAAAATTCAACATTTAAAATTTTAATTTGTTTGGACTTAAGCTCGGTATAAAGCCTTTGCAAGGGCAAGCCCACGACATTATAGTAACACCCATCGATGCGTGAGATAAACAGGGCTCCGAGGTCGTCTTGGATACCGTAGGCGCCGGCTTTGTCCATGGGGCTGCCGGTGGCCACATACATCCGGATCTCCTCGTCGCTGAGTTCGGCGAAGGTGACGCGCGTGGTGACGGCGAAAGCGTGGACTACGTCGCCCTTCCGAAGAGTAACGCCAGTGACGACCGAATGCGTATGCCCGCTCAGGGAGCGCAGCATGCGGAAGGCGTCGGCGGCGTTTTCGGGTTTGGCGAGCTGCCGCTGGTTATGAACGACGATGGTATCTGCGGCGAGAACCCACTCGGTGGGCCGTTGCGCGGAGACGTCGGCGGCTTTGAGCGAAGAGAGTCGCATGGCTTGGGATTCGGGATCCTGTCCTTCGATGAAGACTTCATCCACCGTGCTGGGAACCACATCGAACTCGAATCCGCACATGCGGAGCAGATGATGCCTACGGGGAGACGCTGAGGCGAGGATGAAGCGGTTCATGGGTCGGAAGATAGGGGAAGGCTTTGTATCTTCCGTGAAACTTTGGCAAAACCATGGCACGTCCCACCCGACAGAAATCGAAATTCTCAGACTCCGGCGAACCGCTTCTGTCTGCGAACAATTACAAACTCCTCGCATTGGCGATCGTTCTTTTGGCGCTTGGCTACGGCGGCATGTACATCGAGAATGAGTTTCTCGGTTTCTATGCGCTGTACATCGCTCCGTTCTTGCTGGTCGCCGGATATCTGCTCGTGGCTGTCGGCATCATGAAACGGTTCCCCAAAACCACGAATCAGGCATGACGCCCTGGTACCGCAAGCTCCATTGGCAGATCCTGGTCGGGCTGTTCACAGGACTTGTATGGGGTCTGATTTCCTCCCAAACCGGTCTTAACTCGTTTACGACAGACTACATCAAGCCTGTCGGTACCATTTTCGTGACTCTACTGAAGCTGATTGCTGTTCCCTTGGTGCTTGCATCACTCATATCAGGGGTGGCGAATTTGAACGACATCAAGAAACTGTCTAGGATGGGCGGTCGAACCATAGGCATCTACATGATCACCACGGTGTTCGCTATCACCATAGGGTTGGTGGTTGTGAACGTCATCAAACCTTGGGAGGCTCTACCGGAAGAGACGAAAACCACGCTGATGACGAGTTATTCGGGCAATGTGGCGGCCCGAACGCAAACCGCGGAGAAAGTGCTTGATCAGAGTCCGCTTCAACCCATCGTGGACGTGGTTCCTGAGAATCTGTTCTTCGCCTTGGGTAGCAACAGCAGCATGCTTCAGGTGGTCTTCATCGCTGTGCTCTTCGGCATTGGTATCGTGCAGATCAAGAGTGAGAAAAGCGCCATTCTCATCAGTTTTTTTGACGCGATGAACGATGTGATCATCAAGATCGTGGACATGATCATGGTGATCGCCCCTTACGGAGTCTTCGCGTTGCTTTCTTCCGTGATCATCGACCTCGCCGGGGATGATTTGGGCCAGGCGATGACTCTGCTCACCGCTTTGGGATGGTACACCATGACGGTGATCATCGGCTTGATTCTGCATGTGTTGATCGTGTATACCGGACTTTTCAAGATGTACAGCAACATGAGACTGGTTGATTTTCTCAGAGCGATGCGTCCGGCGCTACTGCTCGCGTTTTCGACAAGCTCCAGCGCGGCCACATTGCCGGTGACCATGGAACGCGTGGAGAAGAACCTTGGTGTGGATGAGGAAGTCTCCAGCTTCGTTCTGCCGGTCGGGGCCACCATCAATATGGATGGAACCAGCCTTTACCAGGCGGTGGCGGCGGTATTCATTTCTATGGCCGTTGGAAATGATATCACCTTGATAGAACAACTGACCATCGTGTTTACGGCTCTTTTGGCTTCCATCGGGACGGCGGCCGTTCCGGGTGCCGGAATCATTATGCTTGTGATTGTGTTGAAGGCCATAGACGTTCCAGTGGAGGGCATCGCCTTGATTCTGGGTGTTGATCGGATTCTGGACATGTGCAGAACCGTTGTGAATGTGACCGGTGATGCCGCCGTTGCGGTCGCCGTCGCATTCAAAGAAGGCAAACTCGGCGAACCCCATTACGACGACTGATTCAACCCATGCGACGCTGGTTCATTTTTTTGATGCTGATGTTCACGGTCTCAGCGGCGCAGGCGCGTCCTCCCACGATGGAGCAGAGGCTTAGTGACGGAATCCGTGCGTTTTATGCGACCGATTGGGTCCGTGCCGATTCCACATTCAACGCGCTCATGAAGAGCCATCCGGCGGATGCACGCGCATATTTCTTTTCATCGATGATTCCTTTCTGGACCTATTTTTTCGGAGGGAATCAACCCGTTCATGCCGCAACCTTCCTCAAAAGTTCAGAAAAGGCGATCGAGGTGGCTGAGAAAAGATTGTCAGCGGCTCCGAGCGATACCAGCACGGTGCTTTTGCTCAGCGGTTTGCATGGGTACCGCAGTCTTGTGGCGGCCAGTGAGAAGGAATATCGCGTGGCGATCGGTAGCGGCATCAAAGGGTATGGATTCACAAAGCAACTCATGGCCTATGGCGAGGAATATCCGAATGCTTTGATGGGACAGGGTGTGTTTCAATACATGATCGGTACTATTCCCGGCGAGGTGCGCTGGATGGCGAGCCTGGCAGGTCTGTCTGGCGATAAGAACGTGGGGCTGCGTCAGCTTGCCCGGGTCGCGGCGAGCGATAGCCATGCGAAACATGATGCCATCATGATCATGGCCTTTCTGATGGAACGGGAGCGACGCACCGAAGAGGCCATGGCCTACCACCGGCAGATGCTCAAATCATTTCCGGAAAATGTGTTCGCCACCTACCATCTCTCAAGATTGCTCGAATCCAAAGGACGGGTTCAGGAAGCCCGTGCCGGATATCTGAAGGTGATGCAGACGAGACAGCCTGAATTTGCGTTCTTACGTATGGAAAGTCGAAAAAAAACGGGTGACAGAACCGGCACTGTAATCGATTAACCCATGATATTACTCCTCCTCGCACTGCTGATCAGCTCACCACCGAAGCACGAACTCCGTGGCGTGTGGCTCACCACGGTGGTGAATCTGGATTGGCCTTCGGCGCGCACCCTGAGCTCTGAACAGCAGAAAAGAGAGCTGATCCAGCAATTGGATGCTGTAAAATCGCTCGGCTTCAACGCCGTTTTCTTTCAGGTTCGGACCGAAGCCGATGCGTTGTTTCCGTCTCCTTATGAGCCATGGTCTTTCTGGCTGAGCAACAAGCAGGGCGTGGCGCCGGATCCGCTCTGGGATCCGCTGGAGTTCGCCATTACTGAAGCTCATCGCCGCGGCCTCGAATTGCATGCCTGGATGAATCCATACCGCGCATCGCGCGATACCGCAAGTTACCGTTGGGCCGATTCTCACATCGCTAAGACACATCCAGACTGGATGATGTACTTCACATCATCCACCGGAACCTATGCGATGCTCAACCCGGGCAAACCGCAGGTTCGAGATTACATCGCCGTTCTCATCGCCGATATCGTAAGGAGATACGATGTGGATGGAATCCATTTCGATGATTATTTCTATCCGTACAATCCGAAAATCACCAAAGAGGACGAGCGTGAGTTCCGTGCCTTCGGTTCCCGTTTCCGGGATGTCCATGATTGGCGACGCGACAATGTGAATCGGATGGTGGCCCAGGTTCACGATACCATCAAATCCATAGATCCGCTGGTGAAATTCGGAATCTCGCCGTTCGGAATCCGTCTGAACAGCGACGCGGGCACGCGCGGCACCGAAGGGTATCACAGCCTCTATGCCGATGCGGTGGCTTGGCTCAAGCAGGGGAAACTCGATTATGTGACGCCGCAATTGTACTGGGAATTGAACCACAAACTAGCGCCGTATGAGCCTTTGGCTAAATGGTGGGGCAAAACCGCGGCGACTTACGGCCGTCATTTGTACATCGGAATGGCGCCGTACCGGCCTTGGCCCGCATCTGAAATCGGCAAGCAGCTGTTGATCAACCGCAGGGCTGGTATTGCGCAGGGAGCGATCTTTTTCAGGACGAAATCGGTGATCAATGCCACGAACGGACTTCAGGACACGCTCAGACTTCGATATTTCGCACGTCCGGCCATACCGCCGACCATGCCATGGTTGGGTTCGCATGTTCCCGATCCGGTGGAGGAGGTGATTTCATTGAGAATGAATCGGCAATTGGCCACCTTGTCGTGGCAACCCTCTGAAAACGCGGCTCGGTATGCGGTCTATCGGATGGAATCAAGCCGGATTCCGGCAGATCCGACGATTCCCGCATCCGTCGAGCATCTTCTCGACATCACCGGTGAAGCTCGGTTCGCCGATTCCACGCTTCGTCCTGGAGCCAGTTATGTCTATCTGATCACCGCCATCGGTCGAAACGGCGAAGAAAGCGTGGCCCGGGCGGTTTTCGTGGAATAAGCTACAGGCGCTTGACGAATTCCCACCAACTGGGAACGCTCGACATGATGCGAAGGTCTTCGGCCAAGGTGGTGCGCTCGTCCAGAAATTTGAGCATCAGGTCCATTCCGTTGTTCCGGAAAAGGGTTTCGAACACGTGTACCGCATGCGCAGGATCTTCACTGAGAATGCGCAATATCAATGAATCCATCCACTCTTTGCGTTTTGTGGATGGAGGATGCCGATGCAAGGACCCGGATTTCAACGAGCGGGCGATGTGACGCGAGTCGCGCTGAATCCGTGAAAACGTGTACCCCGTGGATGGTTTCGCCAAACCCGCGGCACCGCCGATGTTCTGGAGGCGTCCTTCGCCCGGATTCCAATCTCCGACCACCATCGGAATGACTCCGAATTCCTCTCGAATGGATGTGTAACGGACTCCCGGTGCGATCCGCTCCATGTAGGCTTCGATTTCGGCACGATAGGTCGCTTTTTCAAGCACGGAATCCGTGAACAGGGTGTATTCGACCAGGGCTTGGGTTTCGCTCAGTGGAAGCATGTACATGAAGGCGAAACCGTGCGACTGATCGACCTTGAAATCCATGATGGTGGCCACATCCGGGTCGAAAACCGAAGTTTCGGTTTCCACTTCCCATCCGAGGAAGTGTTGCTTCAACCAAGGCTCTGTTCGTTCCGGATGTCGAACGCTTTGAAATACGATATCGGCGTCATCCGCAGCTGAAAGATCGATCTCTTTGGATTGAAGCCGGATGCGGCCGGAATCTGAAATCTCTTGCAACGCGAGGCGCTTGAAATCGCCACTGTCCACCATCCGATAGGTATGATCCAGAATGGGTTGGGTCACGACTCCCGATGGACCATCCACCCGGAGGATCTTCCATTCTTTGCGGACCATACCGGAAAGTATTACACTGTCTTCATCCCAGAAGCACCAGGTTTTGTCGGAAACGGGATCGAAATCCCGGTCGATGAGGTCGATCTCTACATCCGCTACCTGCTCTTTGAGAAGGTGCAGTGCGAGGGAGAGTCCGGCGGCTCCGGCTCCGGCAATGGTGATTTTGCGTTTCAGCGGACTTCCGTTTCGGCAAGTTTCCGTTTCAATAGCGCGGAGAGCTCATCGCGGTAGAATTTGCCGCTGGGGTTCGTGTCGGCGGCAAGACGTTCCACAATGCCGCCGAGTTTGCCCAGAAGACGCTTGGCTTCGGTTTTGTTGGCCGATCCGGCGAACTGCTTGAGCATGTTCGGATCTTTCTTGAACGCGCGTTCGAAATAACGGAAGGCTTCGCGGGTCTGACCTTCGAGCTCTCCGTATATCAATGCCAAATTGAAATGGGTGACCTGGTTCGCACCGGTCAAGGCCTGCGCTTTGAGCAGATCGCTGAGTGCGAGCTCAGGTTTTCCGCCGAAATAGTGGGCGAGTCCGCGCTGGGTGAAAAAGAGTCCGTTGTCGTCTTCCAATTCGATGGCTTTGTCGAACGCTGGGATCGAATCGGCATAATTCCCGCTTTTTTCGAGGATGCTGCCTAACAGAGCGAAGGCGTTGGCATGCCCCGGATTGGCTTCGGTGAACTCACGTGCCGCGGCGATCGCTTCTTTGTCGCTGTCCATTTCATAGAGCAGGCGGATGCGCTCATACTGCGCGTCGGTGTAGGTCGGATCGATGCGCAGGGCTTCGTCCAGATCCTTGGACGCTTCGGAATAACGCTTGCTTTCCATGTATGCCGTAGCCCGAAAACGGAAGGCCGCTTCGAATTCCTCGTTTTCAAAGAGGGCTTCGGAAAAAGAGGTCACGGCCTCATCATGCTGACCTACCTGAAGCGCATAGTAGCCCAAAACGAACCATTCTTCATCCGTGCGCCCTTTCGGTTTGCGTTTGATGTCGGCATGCACTTTCTGAAGCAGCTTGATGCCGTTCTCATTCAGGGTTTTGTTTTCGAGAAGAAGGGGAAGGAGGCGCTTGAGCAGGTCGGACATGGAAAATGCGAGAAGTGAGAAGTTCGATGTGGGTTGTCTGTTGTTGGTTGTTGGTTGTTTGTCGTTGATCCTTGGTAGTTCTGCATAAAATGAACAACAAACAACTCACAACGAACCACAAACGTCACCAAAGATACGGAGTCCTGCGATTTGTCGTGGTCATTGACCCGGAATATCCTTAAACTGCACTCAGCACCTGTTCATTCTACATATGACTACCCTACAAAAAGCCGGGTTGATATTAGGGATCTCCGGTTTTCTCCTACCCTTCATCGTCACTTTCGACGGTTTGTCTTTTCCGGGTCATCTGGCCCTATCGATCTTCCTTTTCGCGGCTTTTTTCTGGATGTTGGAACCCATCCCCATCCACGCGACCTCTCTAATGGTCATCCTTCTCGGAGTCGGGATGCTCAGCGCGGCGGGCCCCATTTTCAACGGCATGGATCCGACACTGGCCATGGACACGTACGGCTTCAAGCCCGGCAGCGCGGCCTCTTATGTCGGAACTTTGGCCAATCCCATCATCATCCTGTTCCTTGGGGGCTTCATGCTGGCGGATGCCGCCGTGAAGTTCAATTTCGATAAGAATGTGACCCGGGTGATGATGAAACCCTTCGGCACCAAGCCCAAGTGGATCATGCTTGGTCTGATGACCGTGACCGGGCTCCTATCCGCGTTCATGAGCAATACCGCCACCACTGCGATGATGATGACCGTGATACTCCCTTTCATGGCCAGCATGGACAAGAACGACAAATTCAAAGTGGGTCTGGCGTTGAGCATTCCTTTCGCCGCGAACATCGGAGGCATGGCCACACCGATCGGTTCGCCACCTAACGCCATTGTGGTGGCGGCTTCCGCTCGAGCCGGGCACATGATCTCGTTCATGGAATGGATCGTCCTTGCGTTGCCCTTGGTCATCATCGCCATGCTGGCGACCTGGTGGCTTCTGTACAGCATGAACAAGCCCTCGGTCACCGAAATCAAATTGAATCAGTCGTCCAAATGGGACACGTCCATCAAGGCGTGTCTTTTTTACATGACCTTTGGCATCACATTGGTGATGTGGGTGACCGAAAGTCTTCATGGCATCTCCAGCAATTATGTAGCGCTCATCCCGATTGCTTTTCTGAGCATGTTCAGCGTGATGGAAGCCGCCGATTTGAGAAAATTGCCTTGGGAAGTGCTCTGGCTCGTAGCCGGGGGGATCGCCTTGGGCATCTACATGGAAGAGACGAAGCTGTCGGGATGGCTGGTGAGCCGGATCGAATGGTCGTCGTTCAGCGGCATACTCATTCTCGGGATGTTCGCACTGATCGGACTTGTGATCTCGAATTTCATGTCGAACACCGTGGCGGCCACTTTGCTGATGCCGCTTGCCATCACCATCGGCGTCACACAAGGCGGAACCGGCTTGGCCAACCCGACCTTGCTCGCTCTCATGATCGGCCTGGGCACGAGTTTCGCCATGGTTCTTCCGATCTCCACGCCACCTAATGCCATCGCGATGGCCACCGGGGTTGTAAAAACCGCGGATATGGCCAAGTCGGGTATCTGGGTCGGCCTTATCGGCATCATCCTAATGTTGTTATTTTCTATACTGTACTGGAATAATGTTGTCCACTAAACCTATGTTATCATGAAACCTGAATACCTCATCATCTGCGTTGAAGACGAACCCGAAGTGCTCGATGCCGTTCTTCGCGACCTGTCCGGATTCGAATCCCATTTCCATATCGAAGGCTTTTCCTCGGCCGACGCCGTTCGTGATTTTCTCACCGCATCCTCGGCCGGCACCATCCATCCCGCACTCTTCATCTGCGATCACATGATGCCCGGTACCACAGGTGTCGATTTCCTCGTGGAAGTGGAGCGTTTCGGACTTGCCGATGGAGCCAAGAAAATGCTTCTTACCGGTCAGGCCGGACTCCAAGACACCGTCAAAGCCGTGAACCTGGGTCATTTGGATTTCTATCTGGCCAAACCATGGACTCGTGAAATCCTGGTGGAGTCGGTGAAAGGCTTGCTAACCGCGTTCATCCGCGACAATGGCATCAATCCGCTTCCGTACTTGACGGTTCTGAATGCGGAAGCGTTGACCGACAGCCTCAGATCTGACCGCCGCCTCACCGACCGATGAGCCACAGGATCTCTCTGACGCAACGGGAGTTCCTAAAAAAGTGGATTGAAGATCCCAGGGAGGCGGCACAGTCTTTCATCAAGGCGATGAAGGAAAGTGGAGAACCGGTTCCTGAAATCCGGAAATTGGATGTCGGTGATATTCTCCTGGAAGAGAACGTTTCCAACGACCGCCTCTTCATGGTGATTACGGGTCGGGTGGTTTTGGTGAAATCGGATGCCAATGGAAGGACGATTCCAGTAACCCGCATCCGCCCCGGATCTCTGCTGGGTGTGATGAGTTTTTTCACTGGTCAGCCGACCTTGACCGCGGCTTTGGTGGAGCTTCCGACGGAAGTGCTGGTTTTGACCCGTGAAGAGGTCGAGGCGTTCACCCGCAGCCAATCGGTGATCGCGCCATTGGCCAGACAAATGATCACCGCCAACCTGCTGGAAAGATATCATCAGGTGGTGGAGCTGAATCTGCAATTGGAGACGTTGAACGAATCGTTGCAGACCGCTCTGCACGAACTGCACTTGGCACACAATCGATTGGTTCATCAAGAGAAGATGGCCACATTGGGCCAGTTGGTCGCCGGAATCGCCCATGAAATCAATAATCCGGCGGCGGCATTGCAAGGAGCGGTGCGAAGTCTTGCCGAACTGTTACCCATCCTGCTTTCGGACGATTCAACCGTCCGTTTTCTGGCTTACGGCCAAGATTCGGTTTCAACCGCATACAGCGCATCGGCCGAGGAGAGAGTGGCGATACGGGCAGATTACCCGCATCTGACCCCATCTGAACAGAGATTGCTGTTGGGAATGGATGCGTCGATCCGAGCTGAATTCAATCGTTTGGCCGCACATCAGCAATCCCATGCTTTGAAATTATTCGATGCCGGTCAGTTGATTCGTGGAGTGGGCAGTTCGAGTACGAGAATCGCGAAACTGGTGAAATCTTTGAAGTCGTACAGTCGACAGGATTCCAGCGAAAGTCTGGAACTGAACCTGATCGATGGCATCCAAGACACGCTTCACATCTTGGCGAACCGGCTCAAGAGGGTGGAAGTGGTCATAGATTCGGAATCGGTTCCGCCGATCAAAGCAAACACGGCGGAACTCAACCAAGTCTGGACGAATCTGATCGTGAATGCGTGTGATGCGATGTCGGATGAAGGCAAACTCATGATCCTGATTCGGCTTGATGATGATCACGTGGTTGTGGACATCCACGACAGCGGAACCGGGATATCGCCGGAGCATATCGGACATCTGTTCGATGCGCATTTCACGACTCGGAACAGCAGCGGCAACTTCGGTTTGGGTCTGGGTTTGGCCATCACACGAGATATCGTGGTGAAGCATAATGGTATCATAACGCCCGGAAACAGCGATATTCTGAAAGGGGCGAAGTTTAGTGTTCGTTTACCGGCAAAAGCCGTTGATGAATAGGCAGCATATGTAAAGCAAGGGGAATGGCGTTATTGTAGATTGAACTAACCATCCAGGAGGTGTGTATGTCTCTCTCTATGAAAAAACACCCCGCCGCTGACTTGAAAAGTTCGCACGGCATCTATCTGCGCTTAGGCACCATCACAAGCTTACTCATTTTCATCATCCTGTTTCGCATGAACATAACCGTTCAAAGCGAATTCGAAGTGTCTGTCGTTGAACAGGATGTGGTCACGGTCGAAGATATCGTGTTGACACGCCAAGAGGAAATGCCACCACCACCTCCTCGACCCGCAGTGCCGATAGAAGTGCCCAATGATGTGTTCATCGAAGACGAATTCCTTGATTTTTCGGCTGAAATTGATTTCGACGCCATGGCGTTTGTGGCCGCGGCACCACCTCCTTCAGCGAAGCCGGAAGAGGAAGAGCCCGAGATTTTCGTCGTTGTAGAACGGATGCCCGAATTGATTGGCGGTCTGGAAGCCCTTCAACGGAAAATCGTTTATCCTGAAATCGCCAGGTTGGCGGGTATCGAGGGACGTGTCACCGTCCAATTCGTGATTGACGAGCGCGGAAACGTGCTTAACCCTGTGGTAGTGAGGGGAATCGGTGGTGGTTGCGATGAAGCCGCCATCGAAGCTGTCAAAAAAGCCAAATTCACTCCCGGCATGCAACGTGGACGACCCGTGAAAGTGTCGTACACCCTGCCGATCACTTTCCGATTAAACACAGTAGATAGAAAGCCCACAAGATAGGTACGTGTTCCTGGATAAACGGCTAAGCTATTCATCAAGCTTGGACACAAAGGGCCCGACGCACACCGGGTCCTTTGTCATTTTTAGCTATCTTCGATGATGCGTTTCTCCCATCTCCATTGCCACACTCAGTTCAGTCTTCTCGATGGTGCCGCATCGATCAAGGGTCTTGTGAAAAAGGCGGTTTCCCTCGAAATGCCGGCCTTGGCGATCACCGATCACGGCAACATGTTCGGAGTTCCGGCCTTCGTGAAGGAAGCCCAAGACGCCGGAATCAAACCTGTGATCGGGTCCGAATTCTACCTCACTCCGGTCGCCATGGCCGATCGCGAAAACAAGGACCGATTCCACCAGGTGCTTCTCGCAAAAAACCTGACCGGGTATAAGAATCTGGTCAAGCTTACCTCCCTGGGCTATTTGCAAGGAATGTATTACAAGCCCCGCATCGATAAGGAAGTGTTGGTGAAGCACTCCGAGGGGTTGATCGCGACCACCTGTTGCCTGGCCAGCGAAGTGAATCAGACGATCTTGCGCCACGGGGAGAAAGAGGCTCGCAAAGTCTTCGAATGGTATCTGAATGTGTTCGGAGCCGATTATTACATCGAGCTGCAGCGCCACGGACTCAAAGACCAGGACACCGTCAATGAAGTGCTGATCCGCTGGGCGAAAGAGTACCATGTGAAGATGATCTGCACCAACGATTCGCATTACATCGATCGGGAAGATTCCGAAGCTCACGATATCCTTCTCGCGTTGCAGACCAACGCCGACATCAACGATCCGAACCGGTTCCGATTCACTGACGACAACAACCGGCTCAGCCATGAGTTCTATCTGAAAACGCCGGAAGAGATGTCGCAGCTCTTCGCAGACGTTCCGGAATCGCTCGACAACACGAATGAGATCATCGACAAGGTCGAGCCGATCAAACTGAGGTCGGATCTGCTGCTTCCGTATTACACGATTCCGCCCGGGTACGATACCATGGACGATTATCTCCGCCACCTGGCCTATGAGGGAGCGAAGAAGCGTTATCCCGACATGTCGCAGGAAGTTCGCGACCGCATCGACTATGAGTTATTGGTGATCAAAGGGATGGGATTCGCCGGCTACTTCCTCATCGTGCAAGGGTTCACCACCGAGGCGAGGAGACGAGGTGTGTTCGTGGGTCCGGGCCGGGGCTCGGCCGCGGGTTCCGTTGTGGCGTACTGCATCGGCATCATCAACATCGATCCGCTCAAATACGGCCTGCTTTTCGAGCGCTTTCTGAATCCGGAACGGGTGTCGCCTCCCGATATCGATATCGATTTCGATGACGAAGGCCGCCAAGCTGTCATCGATTATGTGGTTCAGACCTACGGCCGCGATAATGTGGCCCAGATCGTGACCTACGGAACGATGAAGGCCAAAACCGCCATCCGTGATGTGGGCCGCGTGCTCGGTATCCCTCTGTCTGAAGTGAACCGCATCTCGAAGCTCTTTCCCGAGAAACCGGGCATCGATACGTTCGAGAAAATCATGAGTCCGGCCGATAACCCCGAGACTTCGATGGATATCAAGGCCTTGTTCTCGGATCCGGATCCGGCCATCCGCAACATGATGCGCTTCGCAAGAACGCTCGAAGGCAGCGCCCGGCAAACCGGCATCCACGCCGCAGGGGTCATCATCGCTCCGGGACACGTCTCCGATTACGTGCCAGTGGCCATCAGCAAAGAGAAGGATGTGATCACACAGTACGACGGCCCAAGCGCGGAAATGTGCGGCCTGCTGAAAATGGACTTCCTGGGCTTGCGCACGCTCTCCATCCTGAAGACGGCGATCCATTACGTGGCCGATTCCACCGGAAAAGTCTATGACCTTGACGACATCCCGCTCGACAATCTCAAAACCTACGAATTGTATCAGAAAGGGGAGACGGTAGCCACATTCCAGTTCGAAAGCGACGGAATGCGCAAATATCTCAAAGATCTGAAACCGACGTCGATGGACGATCTCATCGCGATGAACGCGCTGTATCGGCCGGGTCCGATGCAGTTCATCCCCGAGTACATCGATTGCCGCCATGGACGCAAGCAAGTCGAATATCCGCACGCCGATCTGATTCCCATCCTGCAACCGACCTACGGAATCATGGTTTATCAGGAACAGATCATGCAAGTGGCGCAAGTGCTGGCCGGTTACACCCTTGGTGAAGCGGATGTGCTCCGACGCATCATGGGTAAGAAGAAGAAAGAGGAGATGGACAGACAGAAATCCATCTTCGTGGGCAAAGCCATCGAAAAAGGGTATGATTCCAAGGTTTCGGCCGAGGTGTTCGACAAGATGGCCTTCTTCGCCGGTTACGGATTCAATAAGTCGCACTCGGCGGCCTACTCGGTCGTGGCCTATCATACGGCCTATTTCAAGGCGAATTATACGGCCGAATACATGGCCTCGGTACTTACCCACAACATGGGCGACATCAAGAAAGTGGCGCAGTTCATGGAAGAATGCGCCCATTTGAATGTGCCGGTGGATGCGCCGAATGTGAACACAGGTGCGGGAAGTTTCGTGGTGAAAGACGGACGCATCCAGTACGGGATGTCGGCCATCAAAGGCGTGGGTTCGGGTGCGGTGGCCTCGTTGGTGGAAGAGAGGGAGAAAAAAGGAGTGTTTAGCTCCATCTTCGATCTGGCTTCGAGAGTGGATCTGCGCACCGTGAACAAGAAGACCATTGAGAGTCTGATCCAAGCCGGAGCTTTCGACACGCTCCATCCGAACCGGAACCAACTGCTCGAAAGCCTGGACGACATCATGAGCTACGGTCAGCGCAAGCAGCAGGAAGACAGCATGAATCAGATCAGCCTGTTCGGTGGATCCGGAGCACCCGGCTCAACCTCGCTCCAGGAACCGCGCCTGCGTGATGTGGAGCCTTGGAGCAACATGGAAACCCTAAAGCGTGAGCGCGAATACATCGGATTTTTCCTGAGCGGACATCCGCTCGACAGATACCGTGACGATGTGAAAGTGTTTACCACGCATAATCTCAGTACGGAATCGCTCGGAACGTGCAAAGACAGGGATCTGATCAGTCTGGCAGGTATCGTGACCACCGTGAAGCTGGCTCGTGACAAGAAAGACCGGCCGTTCTCTTTCTTCGGAATCGAAGACGAAAACGGATCGATCGAAGCTATTGCGTTTTCAGATTCGTTCGACAAATTCATGAACCTGATCAAACCCGACAATATGGTATGGATCGAGGCCTCTCTGGATATGCGCGGCGGCTTGCCCAAACTCATCGTCAAATCGATGGATCGCATCGAAAACCTGCGTGAGAAGCAGCAAAGCAAGGTGAGGGTACGGATTCAGATCCACACCGGAACGATCACTGATGCCGACATCCGCTCGGCCTCCGATCTGCTGGATAAGAACAAGGGACAGTCGCCCGTCGGGCTACAGATCTTCACAAAACACCCAGAACCCATGCGAATGAACGTAAGGAAGCACGTGGTGGATCCGAACGACCAACTGATCCGCGAATTGCGATCCATTTTTGGGAAAGACAATGTCTGGTTGGAAAAATACTCCGTGTAAGGATTGAAAAAGGCGTATTTTTTGTCCATAAGAACAAAGAAAAAAACATAAATCAAACAAAGGAATCACCCACATGGGTAAAGCATTGCACGTAACCGACGCCACCTTCGACAGCGAAGTCCTTCAATCAGCCACACCGGTATTGGTGGATTTCTGGGCGGAGTGGTGCGGACCCTGCCGCATGATCGGTCCAATCGTGGAAGAAATGGCAGGCGAATACGATGGAAAGGCGAAAATCGCGAAAGTGGATGTCGACTCCAATCCACAGATCTCGATGAAGTTCGGTATCCGCAGCATCCCGACACTGCTCATTTTCAAGAATGGACAGATTGTTGATCAGATTGTTGGCGCGGTACCGAAAAACATCCTGAAAAAGCAGCTCGACGCACAGCTGTAATCCCCATCGCTTCAAAAGAAGTCCAGGGAAGCGCTGAACAAGGGCTTCCCTTTTTTTTTCAAAATCTGATTACGTCGACATGAAATTGTACATCAAGTATATGGTCAGTCTGCGGTGCAAGATGATTGTGATGCAAGAGCTTCACAAACTCGGTCTCAAATACGTGGTACTCGATCTGGGCATGGTGGAAGTGCTTGAAGACATCACGGAAGATCAAAGAGTGGTGCTGAAACGGAGTCTGCTCAAGGCGGGTCTGGAACTGATGGACGACAAGCGGGCCATTCTGATCGAACGCATCAAAAATGTGATTGTCGATATGATCCATTACTCGGATGAGATCCCGACTCAGAATTATTCGGATTTCATCAGTGAGAAGATGGAATACGATTACACCTACCTGGCGAACATCTTTTCGGAAGTGAAAGGGATCACAATCCAGCAGTACATCATCAGTCACAAGATCGAAAAGGTGAAAGAATTGCTGCTCTATGACGAATTGAATCTTACTGAGATCGCGTACAAGATGCATTACAGCAGCGTCGCGCATTTGTCAAACCAATTCAAAAAGGTAACGGGTCTAACCCCAACATTTTACAAGAACTTGAAGCGCCAGAAGCGCCAAGTGCTTGATAAACTGTGATTTATGTAATAAGTAGTTTACAGCGTGTAATGCTTTGATAGGTTGGATGGGGCAAATTTGGTCGTGATAATCAAATCACGTAAACCAAACCCGTACTACCTTGAAATCCTTATTTACTACCACAACAATCGCCTTGGCACTGTGCCTGTCGCTAGTTCAGAACACAGCCGCTCAAGTCGTTCAAGAACGTGAACTCCATGGAAGCGCCTTGAATATCGGTGTGGGCCTCGGAGCCCGTCAAATCTCCATCTTCCATGCGAACTTCGAATTTGATGCGGGAAGGAACTTCACCTTAGCTCCGTTTATCAGTTTCTATAATTTCACCAATTTCATACCGATTGGCGTGAAAGGAAGTTATTACTTCGATGAAGCGCTCAATTTGAATCGTGAATGGGATATGTATGTAGGCGTGTCTGCCGCAATGGGTATTGTGAGCGACAACTGGAATAATCAATTCTACCGCGATCTGTACCGTTTCCGCGGCCCCAATCAGCTGAACTTCGACGCCCACCTCGGTATTGAGTACCAAGTGACCCCCCGCCTGGGCATCTATGCCGATCTGGCTGGAAACTCACAGTCCATAGGTCTAGTGCTTCGCTGAACCGGTCGATTACGTGAAAGTGACGGGGTTTACTGTCACTTTCACACTATTTCGACGGGTGAATACGCAAATCACTCGATAAGATGTGAATTGTGTAATAAGATTATCCCATCGTGTAACGCAATCATGGGCTGAATCCGGCAACTTGATCTGTGATAATCCAATCACGAAAACCAATCTGAAAGACCCATGAAAAAAATATTTACTGCCTTATCACTCTGCGTTGCGATGCTCTTGTCGACAGGCCAGACCGCCTCCGCTCAAGAACTTCACGGCAGCACCCTCAACCTTGGAGTGGGTATTGGCGGGCGCTCCGTCTCGGTATTCCATGTGAATTACGAGTTCGATGTGGCCCCGCACATCACCTTAGCCCCGTTCATCAGTTTCTATGACTACTCCAACTTCATTCCGATCGGTGTGAAGGGAAGTCTGTATTTCGACGATATGCTTCGTGCCAGTTCCAAATGGGATTTCTACGTGGCGGGCTCGCTGGGCTTGGGCATCGTCAGTGACAAATGGGACACCGACTACTATCGCGACCGCTTCAATTACCGTGGTCCGAACGCCGTGTTCCTCGACATCCATTTCGGCGCGGAATACCATTTCAATCCTCGCTTTGGAATGTTTCTGGACTTCTCCAGCGGCGCATCCACCATCGGCATCGCGCTTCATTGATCTTTTGATCGAACTATTTAATCCATCAGTATGAAATCATTACGCACAATCGCCTTCCTATCGCTCCTCGTGGTGATGGGAAGTTGCAAAGACGAAAATGTAGCCATCACGGGCATCTGCCCGGTGGTTATTTCCACTATTCCGGCAAATCTCGCATCGGGCGTGGATCTTGCCACAAACATCACCATCACCTTCAACGAGGCGATGAATCCGTTGACCATCACTCCGGAAACGTTCACATTGACCTCCACCACCAATACCGCGGGTACAGCGGCGGTGATCTCAGGGGTGTTGACGTATGATGCCGCCACCAATTCGATTATTTTCAATCCGACTGACGCGCTTCCAGTGAATTCCGTATTCACGGGTCGTGTGGAACCCTGGGTAAAGGACATGATGGGCAACGCCCTTCAGGAGCCGTATATCTGGACGTTCACGACGGGTGTCCAACCGGTCGTCACCGTTGTATTCCCGGCAAACAACGCGACCGGCGTACCTGTCGCAACTGATGTGACGGCGACATTCAACATTCCGATGTTGTCTTCATCGCTGAGCAACCTGACGTTCACCGTCATGAAAGGTCTCACGCCAGTGGCGGGTGTGGTAACCTACACCGGACAAACCGCGAACTTCAATCCGAACTTGAATCTTGATGAAGGTGGAGTGTATACGGCGACCTTGTCCACATTTGTGAAGAGTGCCTTGGGTATTCCGTTGATGAGTCCATACACTTGGAGCTTTACCGTCATTGCGCCTCCCGCACCGATCGTGACCGCTTACAGCCCGGCGAACAATGCGATGAATGTTCCATTGAGTTCCACGGTTACGGCGACCTTCAGCTTGCCGATGAATTCTGCGACGTTCACATCCGCCAGCTTCACGCTCAAAGATGGTGCGACGACATTGCTCGGTTCCTTGAATGTGGTCGGTAATGTGATGACCTTCACGCCGAATCTTCCGCTTCCAGCAAATAGAGACCTGATTGCGAAAATCACCAATACGGTTCGTGCCACCAATGGCGTCGCCATGGTTGCCGACACATCGTGGACCTTCAGAACCGTAGCGGCCATCGCTCCGACCGTTCAATCCACGAATCCGGCCAATCTTGCGAGTGGAGTTGCCTTGAACAGCGACATCGTGGCTCTTTTCACACAGACCATGGATGGATCGACACTGACCAATACCTCGTTCACCGTGAGACTGGGTACCACCAACGTACCAGGTTCCGTGAGTACGGTAGGGGCGACCACCACGTTCAACCCGACGTCGAACCTGCTCTCCGGTGAGACCTACACCGCGACGATCACTACCGCGGTTCGCAATTCGCTGGGTGTTCCAATGGCAAGCCAGTATCAGTGGACGTTCAACACCACGGCTCCACTCGGACCAAATCCAGTGATTCTGAACTCCGTTGAAGCCTATGGCATCATCGCCGGAGTAGGAGTGCGCAACGACGCCGGATTCAGCGTGATCCGCGACATGAATGTCGGTATCAGCCCGGGTGTTCGCTCCTCCATCACAGGCTTCCCGCCTGCGACGGTTGTCAATGGTGCCATCCATGCCTCCGATGACTTGGTACCCACAGGAATCGCTGCCATACTTCTTGCTGCCAAACAACACTTGGTGGATGCCTACAACTACGCTGAAGGCGCCACTTTCCCAGCACCACAGACAGCCGATGTGGATCAGGGCGGTTTGACGCTCGCACCGGGCATTTACAAAGCCTCTACATCATTGCTCATCCAGAATGGTGACTTGACCTTGGATGCCCAAGGTGATGCCAACGCAGTGTGGATTTTCCAGATCGGTTCCGCTTTGACCACAGTCGGTGGCGCAGGTGGAAACATCGTGCTAGCCGGCGGTGCGCAAGCCAAAAACATCTACTGGCAGGTCGGAAGTTCGGCCACCATTGGCGATAACACCATTTTCAAAGGGAATGTCTTGGCACTGTCAGACATCACCATGAATTCGGGTGCCGTAGCGGAGGGCAGAATGCTCGCACGCAACGGAACCGTCGTGATGACCAGCGCGAACACCATTACAAAGCCTTAATCCCACATTTATGAAAACCAAAATCAACCTCATCACAGCCAGCATCTTGATGCTGGCTGGCATCGCTGCCCCGCTTCAGGCGCAGGATGTTCCCTTCACCAAACCCACGTGGTGGTTTGGTGTGGCAGCGGGTGCCAACGGTAACATCTACCGTGGCACAACCCAGCAACTGAACAATGACCTTACCGTGCCGGGCGCTTTTTTCCATGGCGACGGACTCGGCCTTTTCATCGCTCCTTTGATCGAATACCGTCGTCCGGAATCCCGTTTCGGATGGATGTTGCAAGCCGGTTACGACAGCCGCAAAGGCAGTTGGGACCAGGTTCTCACGCCCTGCGATTGCCCGGCCGATCTGAAAACCGACCTGAGTTACATCACCGTGGAACCCAGTTTGCGTTTCGCACCCTTCAAAGGGAATTTCCACCTGTATGGTGGTCCGCGTTTCGCATTCAATCTGACCAAATCGTTCACCTACGAATTGGGAATCAATCCGGCGTTTCCGGCCCAACAACCGACCGCTGATGTGGTCGCTGATTTCGGTGATGTGGATCCGATGCTCATTTCCATGCAGATCGCTGCCGGTTACGACATACCGATGACCTCCCAACACAAGCAGACCCAATGGGTATTGACTCCCTTCGTGTCGTACATGCCGCAGTGGGGACAAACCCCGCGCACCGTGAATACCTGGGAGATCACCACCATCCGTGTTGGAGCAGCGCTCAAATTCGGACGTGGAACGCGTAATCGTTCCGAACAAGTGGCCGCTCCTCAAGCCGTACCAGTTGTTGTCGCAGATATGCGCACCACCTTCACGGTCACCTCACCACGCAACGTGCCTACGCAGCGGCGTGTGCGTGAAACCTTCCCGATTCGCAACTATGTGTTCTTCGACCTTGGATCCACTCAGATTCCTGATCGTTATGAATTGCTCACGAAGAGCGAAACCGCGGAATTCAATGAAAGCCGTTTGGATGTGTTGACTCCGAAACGCCTTACCGGTCGTGCCAGCCGCGAGCTCAACGCGTATTACAACGTGCTGAACATCGTGGGTGATCGCATGAACCGCTATCCGAACGCCAATATAAACCTGATCGGTTCTTCCGAACGCGGTGAAGCCGATGCCAAACTCATGGCGGAGTCGGTGAAAACCTACCTGACCAGTGTCTGGAGCGTGACCCCGTCCCGAATCACCGTGCGCGGCCAACGCCGCCCGGATCTGCCCTCAGAACAACCCGGAGCACGTCTTGAACTAGAGCTCTTGCGCCAGGAAGATCGTCGTGTGACCATCGAAAGCACTTCTTCAGAAATGCTGATGGTGTTCCAGACGGGTCCCCAAGTGCCTCTGAAACCGATCGCTTTGGTCGGTGTCCAAGAAGCTCCGATCGACAGTTACCTCACCTTTGATGTGAACGATGCCGCGAGAGCCTACACGTCGTGGTCCTTGGAATTCAAAGATTCCGCAGGCAAAGTGATTTCCACAGGCCCGTACACGCAAAACCGTGTGACGATGCCAGGAAAAGCCATTCTTGGTGCCACCGCATCCGGTAATTATCTGGTGACGATGGTCGGTCAAACCCGCTCGGGACGCACCGAACGCAAAGACACCACCTTGAACATGGTATTGTGGACACCGCCAACCGATGAGGAAGGTCAGCGTTTCAGTATCCTGTACGGATTCGACAACTCTGAAGCGATCGGCATCTATGACGATTATCTGACCAACGTGGTGATGCCTAAGATTCCGGTCGGTGCCACAGTGATCGTCCATGGACATACCGACATCATCGGAAACGCCGCCAACAACGAGCGTCTTTCGCTGGCACGTGCCAACAACGTGAAACGGATTCTTCAAACCGCATTGGCCAAAGCGGGCCGCACCGATGTGACCATCAATGCGCTCGGATTTGGTGAGAACGAAGAATTCGCACTGTTCGCCAACACGCATCCTGAAGAACGGTTCTACAACCGCTCCGTGATCATCGACATCATTCCGCGCAAATAAGTTGCAATACCAAGTGGCAGGGAGCGATCCCTGCCACTTTTTTATTCATTCGATTACGGAGCCAATACCGTGGACTACCCAGAACTCGAAAAAAACAAATCCTTCATCGTGCTCGAAATCATCGAATACATTCCCAACTCCGTGGTGATCAAGACGATCATCAAAAAGACTACCGGCAATGTGACCGTGGTTTCAGTGGATATGGGAGAAGCCTTGGCGGAGAAATTCTCAGCATACGACACCTTCATTCAAGTCATCGACGGGAAGGCGGAAGTCGTCATCGATCAGAAACCCGTAGTATTGAACACCGGAGAGGCGATCATCATCCCAGCCAACACCCGGAACACCATCAAAGCGAAAGAACGATTCAAGCTGATTTCAACCATCATCAAAAGCGGATATGAAGACCTGATTTAGAGGGTCAATTCGTTTATCGCATCCTGTCTTAGGCTTGTTTATCTTCCGGCATGATATTTGTTGGAGACGTCATGATTTCGGAAGACATCGCTCACGCCCGGTTCGCGTGCAACACAGGCGCCTGCAAAGGCGCCTGTTGCGTTGTGGGATCGGCCGGCGCTCCGGTCACCAAATCCGAAATCCCTGTTCTCAACAAAGCCTGGAGCCTGCTTAAAAACGAGCTGCGTCCGCAATCACGAGACGCCGTTGCCGATAAGGGACTGATCCGAGCCTCATCCGATGGTGATTTCGAGCTATCCACCATCGGAGATGCCGAATGCGTTTTCGTTCAATTCACCGAATCGGGAACGGCGGTCTGCTCCATCCAAAAGGCGTTCTACGAGGGAAGGATGTCTTGGCCGAAACCCATCAGCTGTCATCTTTTCCCCATCCGCGCCACCACCATCGGCGCGGTGACCTACCTCAATTTCGAGTTCGTCCCCGAAATCTGCGAACCGGCGGTTCATCACGCCAAAGCCGAAGGCGTGTTTTTGTCCGATTATATCCGTGAACCTCTCGAGCGTTGGTTCGGTGCCGAATGGTATGAGGAATTCAAGGCCGCTTGCGAATATGTGCGTACGTCTCACGAGGAAACGGAGCCATGATCGGAACCGGTCAATATCTGTCGCAGCGCCAATCGCTGCAGCAACGGCTGTCGCCGCAGCAGATCCAGTTCATCAAGCTGCTGCAATTGCCTACTCAAGCCTTGGAGTTGCGCATCAAGGAAGAGCTCGAAACCAATCCGATTCTGGAGGAGGCCGAAGATTGGGACGAGACGGAGCGCACGGAATCGGACCCGGAGGAGTCTTCAGACACTGAAACCACAGACCCAACCGACAATAACCAGGAGATCGATTGGGAGTCGTTCATGAACAACGACGAACCCGAGGGATTTTCTTCACATCAGCGAAGCGACGAAATCGATTGGCGCGACATTCCCAAACCCTATAACGAATCCTTGCTCGAGAACCTGGAGAAACAGGTCGCTCTTCTGGACCTCGACGAACCTCAGCATGCTCTCGCCGAGCAGATCATCGGCAGTCTGGATGACGACGGCTACCTGCGCCGCGATCTCCAAGCCATCACTGATGCGGTCGCATTCCATTCGGGAATCGTGATCCGACGGGAGGTGGCCGAAAGTCTGCTCCGCCGCATTCAACGTCTCGATCCGCCTGGCATGGGAAGCCGATCCCTTCAGGAATGCCTCAAGATCCAGTTGGAACTGCTGCCTTCGAATCGACCCGGCCGATTACTCGCCCTGCTCATCGTATCCGAGGAATGGGATCACTTCGAAAAGAAGCATTTCGAGAAAATCCAACGCAGATTGGAAGCCGATGACGCCGCAATGCGCCAGGCCTACGAACTCATCCTCACTTTGAATCCAAAACCCGGTGGGATGGATACGGATGACAAGGGCCCCGCCAGTTATGTGGTTCCTGATTTCGAAGTCACCGTACAGGCAGATGGCGAATTCGTGATCCAACTGAATTCCCGGAACCTGCCGCCTCTGAGAATCTCACCGCAATACAAGAAAATGTGGGACGAGCACAAGGGCGATGCCGAAACGCGACAGTTCATCCGCACCCGCATCGAATCGGCCAAATGGTTCATCGATTCCATCCAACAAAGGCAGAATACCCTGCTTACGGTGATGACGACGATCGTTGCGCTTCAGGAAAATTTCTTCCGGAAAGGGGAGAATCTCCGCCCGATGATCCTCAAAGATGTGGCCGATCGCGTGAATATGGATATCTCGACGATTTCGCGCGTGGTGAACGGCAAATATGTGCAGACCTCGTTCGGTGTGTTCGAGCTCAAGTACTTCTTCAACGAAGGCTTGGAAACCGAATCGGGTGAGGACGTATCCAATCGTGACCTGAAGAACCATGTTTCGGATATCATCGCCAAGGAAGACAAATCCAAGCCCTTGAGTGATGATGCCATCGCGGATGTACTGGCTCAAAAAGGCTTCAAAGTGGCGCGACGCACGGTCACCAAATACCGCGAACAGCTCGGTATTTCTGTGGCCAGGCTTCGCAAGGAGATGTGAGCTCAGCCCAAGCTCAGCAGCAGAAGGATCGACTCGTACAGATCGCTCTTCGGAAATTGGATCAGAAATGCGCCTAAGAGCAACAGGTGCGGAATCGCGGTCATCATCAAGGCGCGCCGCCGGATGGGCCCCATGTAAGGGCTATGGTCGAAGATGCTGATATGGAAGCAGGCCAACCAAAGGATGGGAAAGCTCCACAACATGGCTGGAAGCATGAACTGCAGGGAAGAACCTCCGAGGATGGCGACGATGACCACCACGATTCCGAAATGCAGATGCCGCGGCCACAGGTACAATGCCGGTATGCGGTAGCCTGCGCTGAACAGCCAAAGCAGCATGAGCGCATCCCATGCCAGTGAGGCGCTGAATCCGATCAGAAACCAACCCACCGCATTGGGCGCGAAAAACCATTCCGCCAACAACGCTTCGGCCTGTTCGGTAAGGAACGTGTCGGTCAACGCCATCACAAAGATTCCGGAAACCGCGCCGCTTAGCGCCCATAAGGTGAGCATGGCCCCTTCCAGGCGGATTCTCCGATGCGCCGCATCGGAAGCGAAGAAGGAGTGCGTTACCAAGTATCGGTACAGACTTTTGCGGTACGTAGGCATGAACGTGTATGCGAAGAGCCAAAGTCCGAAGCATGCGAACAGAAGGATCACGGCGAACGTGGTTCCGCTGGCGTCGGGTTCCTCGGCGCTGAGCGGGAAAATTGACGCAGGCTCTCGTATCCATGCCTTGATGACGCCTGCGTTATCGCCTGTGAGCCAAGAGTAAGGGAAAAACTCAAGCATGCCCTCTTGCTGCAGCCCGGTTTGGATTCGGGCCAGATCAAAGCGGTGATGCAGCCGGATGTGGAGCGAATCGGTGAGCGACACATCCCCTTTCTGTCGCATCACCAGATATCTGTCGGGGATGGGCCATAAGGGTGAAGGATCGCGCAAGTGGATGTGCGCCAGATGATTCGGATAGGAAGAGTAGAAATGGGCTCCGTCTTCCATCCGCTCACCGATCAGAACACTGTCGGCTTCCCATTGGGATGTGCGCAGATAACGGACATCCGTCATGCTCACAATCCTGATGCCGTTCTCAGCGAAGAGGGTGAGAACGGATTGGGGTAGGATCCGGTCGGTAAGGATGGACTTCACGCCCGAATCCACCAGGTAATACGCCTCGCTCTCCGATTCACCTTGCCAGAAGATGCCTGTCTGACCCAGGACCACGAGCAACAGGACGATCAGATTCACACCGAAGGTTCGATATGGATTTTGCGGGTTTCCTTGTAGGAGGAGAGAACCACGTTCGATCGGGTTTTTTTGACCCCTTCCCAAGTTTGAATGCGGGAGAGCAGTCGTTCGAAGGTCTCGGTGTTGTGAGTGCGGATTTTCAAGATGTGCGAGCCGTCTCCAGTAATGGAGTGGCACTCAAGCACTTCTTTTTCATCCGCCACACGCTTTACAAACTCAGGATACTTGCCCGATCCGTCCACTTCCACGAAAATGAACGCGGTGATATCCAGATTGAAAGCCTTGGGGTTCAGAATGGCATGATAACCTTCGATCATGTGCTTCTCTTCCAACTTGCGCATGCGTTCAGATACGGATGGCACAGACAGACCGACCATCTCGGCGAGTTTGTTGCGTTGCGCACGTCCATTGATTTGAAGATGGTTCAGAATCTGGACATCGGTGTCATCAATGTGATGCATAGGCGTGGGAAATTAGCGTGCGTCGACCGGGGTCCAAGCCAAGCCCTTTTCGCCGAGATACAACTGACGAGGGCGGATGAGGCGGTTGTTGCCGAGTTGCTCGATGTAGTGGGCTGTCCAGCCGGAGATGCGCGACATCGCGAAGATGGCGGTGTACAGGTCGGGATGGATTCCCATGGAGTAATACACGGTGGCGGAGAAGAAATCCACGTTCGGATCGATGTTCTTCTCTTCCTTCATGGTCTTGAGGATGGCTTCGGACCAGTTGTACAGGTACTCCATGTTCACTTCCCTGGCTAGGTCTTTGGCCAGGATGCGCAACTGGGTGGCGCGTGGATCGAACGTCTTGTACACGCGGTGACCAAAGCCCATCAGTTTCTCTTTGCGTTCGAGCTTGCCTTTGACGAAAGCCACGATATCGGTGTCTTTGTCCAAGTGCATGAGCATTTCCATGACAGCGGTGTTCGCGCCACCATGCAGAGGACCTTTCAAGGATCCGATGGCGCCGGTAACGGCGGAGTGCATGTCGGATTGGGTGGAAGCGATCGCGCGGGCGGTGAATGTGGACGCGTTCATACCGTGTTCGGCGTGCAGTACCAGGCACAGATCCATCACGCGCTCGGCATGGCTGCCAGGCTCTTCGCCGTTCAGCATATAGAGGAAATTGTACGAGGTGGATCCGGTCGAGAGCGGTGCCACATAGGCTTTTCCGTTGCGGATACGGTCGAACGCTGCGATGATCGTCGGCATTTTGGCCGTCAGACGGATCGATTTGCGCATGTTCGCTTCGAAATCCATGGCTTCAGCTTCCCCGTCATCATCTGCAAGCATGGAAACCGCGGTGCGAAGCACGTGCATCGGCTCGGAATTCGGATTCGTGCTCTTCAGGTAGGCGAGCAGATACTCAGGAATGGAGCGGTTCGCTTGCAAGTCGGAATGCAGCTGAGCCAATTCTGCGGCGTTCGGCAGTTTGTCGTACCAAAGTAGGTAGCAGACCTCTTCAAAAGTGGCGTGTTCAGCCAAAGTTTCGATCGAATAACCGGCGTAGATGAGTTCGCCTTTGGCTCCGTCGATGAAGCTTTTCCGTGAAGAAAATGCGACGATTCCTTCCAATCCTTTGTCCATGTATGGATGTTGTTCGGCGATAGCCGGGTCGATGACTTGTGGTTTAGAGGGCTCCATACGATTTCACAGTGTTTTCAAGTGTAGATGAAGGTGAAAATAGCGATTTTTTGACACGTTCGGGCCGAAAATTCGTGTAAAATCAGATACCTGAACGCTTGGATTCGTTCCACAGCCGATCCATCTGTTCCAGATTGGATTGCCCCGGTGTTTTCCCGGCATCCGCCAGTGATTTTTCGATGTATTCGAAGCGGCGCTGGAATTTCGCGTTGGTTCCTCGAAGGCTGTCTTCCGCATCCAAACCCATCAGCCGACCCACATTCACCACAGAAAAAAGGACATCTCCGAATTCGTCGGCCATCTGATCCGTATGTCCGGCATCCGCAGCTTCTCTGAACTCGCGCAATTCCTCTTCCAATTTTTCGAACGCCGGTTGCCAGGTCTGCCAATCGAAACCCACGCCCGCCGCTTTCTCCTGCATCCGCTGAGCGCGGATGAGTCCTGGCAGACTCGCAGGCACGCCCTCAAGCACCGACTTCCGGTCTCCTTCCGATAGCTTGATGGTTTCCCAGTTCTTGAGCACCTGATCCACCCCATCGACCTTGGTCTGACCGAAGATATGGGGATGGCGTCGGATGAGTTTGTCTTGCAAGGTGAAAATCACTTCACGGATGGTGAAATGCTTGGTTTCGGAAGCCATTTCGGCATGGAAAACCACATGCAACAGCATATCGCCCAATTCTTTGCGAAGCTCGTCGAAGTCGTTCCTGTCGATGGCGTCGATCGCCTCATAAACCTCCTCGACCATGAGATCCTTCAGAGAGGCATGGGTCTGTTTCTTGTCCCAAGGGCACTCGTTCCTAAGAATGTTCATCAATGTGACCAAGTCATCAAACGACTCTGAGGGCTGAACTTCGGAATAATCAGGCATGGTAAATCTTTACAACTGGTTGCCGAGCAAGATACCGCCAACATCCGTAAGTTTTCAGCCATGCCACAGCCCGCACTCCGTGAGAATCGCGTCATTCTCACCCTTTGGTTGCTGATTTTTTCGGCATCTAGCCAGATCATGATCATCGCACCAATCCTTCCCGCCATCCGGGAACAACTCCATATGCCGGAACACCTTATGGGGCTGTTGGTCACTTCCTACGCCGTGATGCTGGGGATCGTGGCGATTTTCATCGGACCGATATCCGACCGCATCGGCCGCCGCCGTGTCATTCTCTTCGGCACAGCCAGCATGACGATCGCGCTGATCTCGCACGCCTTCGTCACCGATTACCAGCATCTGTTCATGGCCCGGGCGTTCGCCGGCGCGGCAGGAGGGGTGCTCAGCGGAAGCGTGGTCTCCTATGTGGGGGATGTCTTCCAACCGACGCGTCGCGGTTGGGCCAACGGCTGGGTGATGAGCGGCACCGCGACCGGCCAGATTCTGGGCATACCGATCGGCACTCTCATGGCCGATTCCATAGGTTTCCGCACTCCATTCGTCATGTTCGGCGTGTGCATGGCCATCACATGGTATATGGTGGTCAGGTTTCTGCCGCAACCCGACGTCAACCGCGATTCCACCCCGATCAGCCTGGGAATGATCGTCAGCAAATATGCGAATCTGCTACGTGTTCCCGTGATCCGCAACGCCACATTCGCCTTCTTCATGATGTTCATTTCCGTCGGAGTGTTTGTGACCTACTTCCCGACCTGGTTGCGCGATGAATTCGCCGTTGACGGCGCCTTCATCGCCTCCCTGTTTCTGGTGGGTGGGGTCGCGAACGTGCTCACGGGTCCGCGGATGGGGAAATTGTCGGATGTGATCGGCCGGCGTAAACTGATCATCATTTCCGCTTCGGGAACTGGCCTGATCCTCCTTTCCACGACTTTCATCGTGACCGCGGCGTGGATCGCCTATCCGATGCTCTTCATGGTGATGGTGTTGGTGGCAATGCGAGTGAGCCCGTTTCAGACACTGCTCAGCGAATTGGTCGACGACTCCCGCCGTGGCACTCTCATGAGCTTCTCGGCGGCTTTGGGCCAGGCCGGACTCGGCGTCGGTGGTGCCATCGCCGGCTTCACCTATGCCGGATACGGATATTTCAGCAATACCTTGGTCGGTACGGTTGCGATTCTCAGCACAGGATTCATCATCTGGAAATTCGTCCCGGAAACGTTGAAGAAGGAATCGGGAATCGGGAATCGGGAATCGGGAATCGGGAATCGGGAATCGGTAATCGGTAATCGGTAATCGGAAATCAGCATTAAGTACTTCCTACTTCCTACTTCCTACTTCCTACTAACTACTAACTACTAACTACTAACTACTAACTACTAACTACTAACTACCAACTACCAACTACCAACTACCAACTACCAACGCCTGAATGACCCTCGAAGAAAAACTCTCCAACTTGCCGCTGAATCCGGGGGTGTACCTGTACAAGGACGCCAAGGGAGAGGTCATCTATGTGGGTAAGGCGAAACGGTTGCGGCTGCGGGTCCGCTCGTATTTCCAAGAGAAAGCCGACCATAGCGGAAAAACCCAGATCCTGGTCTCGAAAATCGCAGATCTGGAGACCATCGCCACCGATACCGAAGCCGAGGCCCTGATTCTTGAAAACACGCTGATCAAGAAATACCGGCCACGATACAATGTTCTGTATCGCGACGACAAGTCTCTTCCGTATATCTGCGTGACACCCGGCGACCGCCCCAGAGTTTTCCCGACGCGCACCGTCATCAAAGACGGAAGCCGTTATTTCGGTCCATACGATCAGGTTTGGCGGATGAAAGACATGCTGGATGTGATCCGGAAAACCTTCCAGCTGTGCTCCTGCGCGTGCACCTCTCGCACCATCGACCACACGCGCGGACTCCCGAAATGGCGCTCCTGTTTCGAAGAGTATGTGGGCGAGTGCTCCATACACATCGATGAGGAAAAGTATCGGATCACGCTCCAGCGTGTGGTGCGCCTGTTGAACGGAAAGAGTTTGGATCTGATCCAGGAGCTTAAACAGGAGATGGAGATTGCGGTTCAAGCGCTTCATTTCGAGCATGCGGCCATGCTTCGCGACGGAATCGCGGCGTTGCGACAGTTTTCGGAGAAAATGAAAGTGGTCTCGCCCGATCAGATCGACCGCGACATCTTTGTGATGGAGACCGATTCGGAAGAGAATCTGGCTTGTGGCGTCTTGCTTCGGGTACGGGAAGGAAAACTCGTGGGACGCACCCATAAATACGTGACCGACATCGAAGGTCGCGAGATCGGGGAGTTGCTTCAGGGATTTGTCGAAGACTATTACACCGGCGATATGGGAGCCTTGGTGCCTGACGATGTGCATCTGAGCCACGAAATACCCGATTCCGAGCCATTGAACAGTTGGATGTCGGAAATCCAAGGAAGAAATGTGCCGTTCGTGATTCCGAAGATCGGAGAGAAAGCTCAAATGGTGAGGATGGCTCAAGCCAACGCCAGGTTGTTGCTGAGTGATTTCGTGATGGCCCGGATGAAGGCCGAAGCCGACCGGGTTCCGCATGCGCTGAAGAATCTTCAGGAAGCGCTGGGTCTGGCCACGCTTCCTCGCAGAATCGAATGTTTCGACAACTCGAACATCCAAGGGTCGGATCCGGTCGCTTCCATGGTGGTGTTCGTGGATTCGAAACCGCGTCCGTCGGAATACAAGAAGTTTCACATCAAGACGGTGGTCGGCGCAGACGATTTCGCTTCCATGAAAGAAGTGCTCACCCGACGCTATCATCGGTTGATGCGTGAAGAAAAAGGACTGCCTGACCTGATCGTTGTCGACGGAGGGAAAGGGCAACTGTCGAGCGCTGTCGAGGCGCTCACCGAAATCGGACTTTATGGACAAGTACCTATCATCGGCCTGGCGAAGAGATTGGAGGAGATCTTCATCCCGACCTCGTCGGTTCCCATCCAACTTCCCAAAACGGCTTCCGGACTGAAACTGCTGCAGAGGTTGCGAGATGAGGCCCATCGCACGGCGATCACCTTCCACCGGGAAAAAAGAAGCAAACGAATCCTTTCCACGGAGCTTACGCAAATCGAAGGCATCGGCCCGAAAACCGCGAAAAAACTGCTCAAGGCCTTCGGCAGCGTGAAGGGCGTGAAAGCGGCCGATGAAAACGCTCTTACACATATCACAGGTGCGCACGCGGCAAAGGCCATTCGTGCGTATTTTGACAGCTCATCGAGCTGAGCCTGGTTTCGCATCATCATGTTATGGATTTGGCACCCTCTGAATCGCTATTCTGTTGGAGGTCCTGCTCAATGAACCGAATATCATGAACCGCTACACAGAACTCGACGATCACCAATTGGTACGCTTGTATCGCCAAAACGGCGATGAGGGCGCATTCCGTGAATTACTCGGGCGACATCAGGCCAAAATCTATTCCTACATCTATTCGATGGTGGGCAATCAGGATACGGCCAACGATATCTTCCAGGAGACCTTCACCAAGGTCATCACCCGGATGGACGAAACGTACAACGAACAGGGGAAATGGATCGCCTGGGTGATGCGTATCGCACATAATTCAACAATTGATGTCTTAAGAAAACAAAAGCGGTTTGTCGACGTTACCTCAAAAGACGAAGATGATGCGGACTTCTACGAACGCCTGACCGACGACACCGCCACCGATGCCCAACAGCATGTGGAGATGGATGAAGACAAGGCTCGTCTGATGCGCCACATTCAACGCCTTCCCGCCGAACAGCGTGAAGTCGTGATGCTCCGTCACTTTTATGAGTTGTCGTTCAAGGAAATCTCGGAACTGACGGATGTGTCGATCAACACGGCACTGGGTCGGATGAGATACGCCTTGATCAATCTTAGGAAATTATTCGAGCAGGAAGAATTGAATGAAGCAAAATCTACCGAACGTTGATCATCTGACCGTAAAATACGCGCTGGACGATATGGAGCCCGCAGAATCACAGATTCTGCAAGCGGCCATGCGCGATGATCAGGATCTACTGATCGAAGCGGAATCGCAACGCCGCATCTGGCAACGTATATCCGCTCTACCTACCCTCAGCGCCCCGAGCGGACTCTTGGAGGACACTGTGAGGGTGGCCGTGGCAGCACGGCGAAAGCCTCAAGCCAGGATACTGGCTATTTCATCACCCTGGAGATGGGCCGCCGCGGCATGTATTGTCGCTGTGGTCTCCCTATCGGTAATGCGAAGCGGGAATGATTCCGCTTTGGTGTTGCCGGCGGCGGCTGGATCGGAAACGTCAAGCGAGCCTTGGGTGGACAATCGTGACGTGATCCGGCTACAGGCTCCTGGCGGCGCAACCGCCGCTTCGGCTCCGGTTTCGAAAGATTCCGTCAGCAAATTGGTCCCCATCAACCCTGACAATCCAGCTGGAACGTCGTCTACAACCCGCCAAGTTCAACTTACCGGATCGCAGCGTACCCCGTAATAGGCACGGCTTTTTGGTGTATATTAACCACCCAAGCCTATGGGAAAAGTAATATCAATTGCGAATCAGAAGGGTGGTGTCGGCAAGACCACAACATCCATCAACTTGGCCGCCAGCCTGGCTGCCATCGAGCATCCTACGTTGCTGATCGATATCGATCCGCAGAGCAATTCCACAAGCGGATTAGGAATCGAGGCCCATACGGTCACCAATTCCATCTATGAGGTTCTCGTAGGCGGAGTGGATGCCAAAGACGCCATCCGCAACAGCGAATTGCCGTTTCTGGACATCATTCCGGCGCACATCAATCTGGTCGGCGCTGAAATTGAAATGGTGGAACGCCAAGGTCGGGAGAAGATTCTTCGCAGGGCTTTGGAAGTGTATCGAGAGAAGTACGACTTCATCATCATCGACTGTCCCCCATCCCTCGGATTGTTGACGATTAACGCGCTCACCGCATCCGATTCGGTCCTCATTCCCGTTCAGTGCGAGTATTTTGCCCTTGAAGGATTGGGCCAATTGCTGAACACGATCAAGATCGTGCGTCAGCATTTGAATCCCGCGTTGGAAATCGAAGGTGTGGCACTGACCATGTACGATACACGCACACGGCTGTCGAACCAAGTTGCGGAGGAAGTCCGCAGATATTTCGGCGACAAAGTGTTCAGTACGGTGGTTTCGAGGAATGTGCGTCTGGCCGAAGCCCCGAGTTTCGGCAAACCCGTGCTGCTCTACGATTCCGTGAGTATCGGATCGCGGCATTACATCGCTCTGGCCAAAGAGCTGATTTCCAGAAACCGCAGTCTGTTTGAACACAGCACGGTATTTTCACAGCGGACCTCAAGCGACGACGCCTCATGAGCAAGAATGTGCTGGGTCGTGGTCTCGGTGCGTATTTCGGGGATGTGACCGCGGAAAAGACTCCTGCGGCCGATCCCGAGAAGCTGCTGAGCATGACGCCCAAAGACCGTGTGAATACGGTGATGATGATTCCGGTTCGCAACATCCGCCCCAATCCGCATCAACCCCGCAAAGAATTCGATGAAATCCGACTGCAGGAACTGGCGGATTCCATCCGTCAGCATGGACTTATCCAGCCCATCACTGTCCGTTATCTGGGTGAAGAGCGTTACGAGCTGATTTCCGGCGAGCGCCGCTTACGAGCCACGAAAATGGCAGGGATCGATGTCATTCCCGGATATATCCGGGAAGCCAACGATGAGGAAAGCATCACCTTCGCGCTGATTGAAAACGTGCAGAGAGAGCAGCTCAATCCGATTGAAGTCGCCTTGGGATACCAACGCCTCATCGACGAATGCGACCTCACCCAGGAAGATGTGGGAACCCGCGTGGGTAAGAACCGGACCACGGTCACCAATTTTTTAAGACTGCTGCAATTGCCACCTTTGATCCAATCCGCCTTGAAATTAGGTCGGATTACCACGGGTCATGCCCGCGCTCTCATCACCATCGAGAATGAGCGGGTTCAGGAGCAATTGCTGGATAAGATCATCGAGCAGGATTTGTCGGTCCGCCAAGTGGAAGACGCGGTTCGGGCGCTTGCGACCAAATCGAAAGGCAAGAACAAATCACTGAGTAAGAAAGAACAGAAGGATATCGAACTGATGCAATTGGCCAACCTGCTACGTCAGCGGTTGAGCACGAAAGTGTCGATCCGAAAAAAACAACAAGGCGGCGAAATCAGGATCGATTACTATTCAAATGAGGATCTCGACCGCCTGATGATATTGTTTGAACCGCGCTCCTAAGTTATTTGTCGCCTGCATCCTGTCGCTCGTCCTTTCCATGGAACTGAGCGCACAGGCCCGCGACACGGTTCCAGAACCCAAATCCGTGATGCTCAAATCATTGGCTGTGCCGGGATGGGGGCAGGTGGTGAACCGTCACACGTGGAAAGTGCCGGTGATTTACGTCGCACTGGGTGGCATCGTCGCTTACAATCTGTATTCACACGACCGCTACACAGGATATCGCGCAGCATATTACAACAGTCTTGCGGCCAATACGGATCAGAGATTCGGTCCCACGCCAGATTGGGTGCCGACCGGACAACCATCCACATTGTATCGAGCGAATCGTGATGTTTTCAGAAACCGTCGCGATATGAGTTTGGTCTATTTCGGCCTCGCTTGGGGCTTCAACGCGTTGGATGCCTATATTTTCGCCCACCTGAAAGATTTCGATGTCAGTGATGATGTCTCGATGCGAGTCGGGCTCGGTTTCGAGCAGGTTCCTGTGCTCAGTCTCACCATACCCATGAATCAAAAATAATTCCCTATGAACGCTTTTGTGGACCAACTCAAATATGACGACTCACGCGAACGCGACCTATGGAGCGTGTTCAAAATTATGGGCGAGTTCGTTGAAGGATTCGACAGAATGGGGCGTGTGGGTCCATGCGTTTCCATTTTCGGATCCGCCCGGTTGAAAGAAGATTCCCCTTACTATCAGCAGGCGGTCAAACTCGCCGAAATGATCACCGATCTGGGTTTCGGAGTGATCACCGGAGGTGGACCCGGAATCATGGAGGCAGGTAACCGCGGAGCTAAAAACAAAGGGGGAAAATCCGTAGGCTTATGCATCAATCTTCCATTTGAAGAAGCGGCCAATCCGTATGTGGACCATAAATACCAGGTGGATTTCGACTATTTTTTCGCCCGCAAAGTGATGTTCATCAAATATGCCCAATCGTTTGTTGTCTTCCCTGGTGGTTTCGGAACCTTAGATGAATTGTTCGAATCGTTGACACTCATCCAAACCAAAAAGATCAACCGGTTTCCCGTGGTGCTCATCGGTACGGAGTTCTGGGGCGGATTGGTGGATTGGATAAAAGACACGCTCCTAAAGAACGGCACCATATCGGCGAAAGACCTAGACCTTTTCCATGTGACCGACGATCTTGACCAAGCTATCAATATCATCACATCCTTTTACAGCGACAGGTCCATCGCACCCAATTTTTAGGCTCTTGTGAGATTGCAGGAAACGTTTATCTTTGGGATTTAGAACCAATATGTAATGGTTGTTCGCATCATCATGTGAGTCCTGAAGGGATATGATCCGATTGACGGCCGACGTTACCATGACATGACACATTCCCAACCAAGAGCAAATCCAACTATGAGACGCATTTTTCCCGTACTCGGTGTTTTGGCACTTTTGATGGTTTCGGCCACGCCGAACGTCATCTATGCACAGACCTACGAAGACGCCGTGAACGCCTACAACCAAGGCGACGAATTGGCCCGGACCGGCAAGCATCGTGATGCCATCGCCGCCTTTGAGCGGGTAATCAACATCGCTAGTCGACTTTCCGACGGTCAAGGCACCGAAATCGCGAAAAGAGCGCAGGATTACATCCCACAACTTCATTTCGCCTATTCCGTTGGTTTGGCTCGCGAAGGAAAAATGCTTGAGGCGGCGACCGCTTTCGAGAAAACCATCGCTGAATCGCGCAAATACAATAACACGAACTTCGCGCAGCGCGCCCAGCAAGGCCTGTTGCAAGCCTACTACACCGCAGGTAACCAAGCCCTTCAGGCCAAAGATCATGAGCGCGCCATCGAACTTTATGACAAAACTATCTCCGTGCAGCCAACCTTCGCGCAAGCGTATTACAACAAAGGTTTGGCGCTTCGCGGTTTGGCCCGTGGCGAAGAGGCCTTGGTTCAGTTCGACCGCGCTATCCAACTCGCCGGAGCCGCCAAGAACAACCAGATCCTGGATGCTGCCACCAACGCGGCACGAAATTACCTGCTTTCTTCGGCAGCTATCATGAAAGAAGCCAAAAAATACCCTGAGGCGGTCGCGTTCCTCAAACAAGCCATCGAATACAAAGACGAAGATCCTGAATTGCATTACCGATTGGCCGAGGTGTACAATCTCCAGGCGGAGTTCGACAAAGCCATCGAGAGCGCCAACCGCGCTTTGGTTCTCGAGAAAGGCGGCCCTGTGGATCGCGCCCGCATCTGGTTCGAACTCGCAAACGCACTCAAATTCAAAGGCAATTTCTCGGCTTCGTGTGACGCCTACAGGAACGCTTCCTTCGGTGATTTCCGCGCCAACGCCGAACACGCGATGACCCACGAACTGAAATGCGCCACCATCCGATGAGAGCCAGTCTCTGAATCTTTGAAAAGCCGTCTGTTTCCCACAGACGGCTTTTTTTTGGTATATTTGCACAATCTTCGCGCAAATAGCGCAAAATTTGCCCACATTTAAGAACCTTCAATATCATGTCCCGCACCCTGGAACAACGCTGTGTCGATACCATCCGAACCCTGAGTATGGACGCTGTCCAGAAAGCCAATTCCGGCCATCCCGGGATGCCGATGGGTATGGCGGATGTGACTTTTGTGCTATGGACCGAATTTCTCAAACATAACCCCGCCAATCCGAAATGGGTGAACCGGGATCGTTTCATCTTGTCGGCCGGACACGGTTCCATGTTGCTGTACTCCTTGCTTCACCTTACCGGATATGACCTTCCGCTGGATGAGATCAAGAATTTCAGGCAGTGGGGGAGCAAAACTCCCGGCCACCCGGAAGTCGGCCTTACCCCTGGCGTGGAAACCACCACCGGCCCGTTAGGACAAGGTTTCGCGAATGGCGTGGGTATGGCGATCGCCGCCAAACACATGGGGGCGAAGTCCATACTCGATCACCACGTGTATGCCATTGTCTCGGATGGGGATCTCATGGAGGGGGTTTCCCAAGAAGCCGCATCACTGGCCGGGCACCTCGGCCTTGGCAACATCATCTACCTGTACGACGATAACAAAATCACCATCGACGGCTCAACAGATCTGGCCTTCACCGAAGACGTCCTGAAGCGTTTCGAAGCCTACGGCTGGCACACCCGCGCCATCGACGGACACGATCGCGACGCCATCCGCCATGCCATCGCCGAAGCGCAACTGGTTTCCGACAAACCGAGTCTCATCGCCTGCAGAACCCACATCGGGTTCGGTAGTCCGAACAAGCAAGACACGGAAGAATCGCACGGATCACCGCTGGGTGAAGAGGAGATCAAACTCACCAAACAAGCCTATGGCTGGGATCCTGAAGCCAAGTTTCTGATTCCAGACGACGTTCTGGCTCATTTCCGCACCGCGCTTGAGAAAGGCGCCACTCTCGAAGCCGAGTGGAACTCCCGCCTTGCCGACGCATCCCCCGAAGCCCGCGCCTATCTCCAGGCCTGCTTCGATCGGAAAACTCCCGATTACACCAAACTCTTGCCCGTCTATGCTCCCGATCCCAAAGGGATCGCCTCACGCAAAGCCTCGGGTAACGCGCTCGACGCCGTCGGCTTGCTCATTCCCGGCGTTCTAGGCGGCACCGCCGATCTCGGTGGCAGCAACCTCACCGCCTTCAAAGGTTTCAAAGCCGTTCAGAAAGACGATTTCAGCGGAAATTACGTGCATTACGGGGTACGCGAACATGCCATGGGTTCGATCATGAACGGTATGGCTCTTCATGGCTCCATCGTGCCGTATGGCGGAACCTTCCTGGTGTTTTCCGATTATTGCCGCCCGGCAATCCGCTTATCCGCGTTGATGCATGTCCCCGCGATCTACGTATTTACTCACGATAGCATAGGTCTGGGCGAAGACGGACCTACGCACCAACCGATCGAACATCTGGCCGCGCTTCGTGCCATTCCGAACAATCTGGTGATCCGTCCGGCCGACGCCAACGAAACCAGCGCTGCCTGGAATGTGGCATTGACCCGCACCGACGGACCCACATGCCTCATTCTCACCCGCCAGAATCTCCCGACCTACGAGCAAACCGCCGACTCTTGGGACAATGTGGCCAAGGGCGCCTATATTTTCGCCGAAGCCTCCAACGGTAAACCCGAAGCGATCATTCTGGCCACCGGTTCTGAAGTGACCATCGCTTACGAGGCTTGGAAAACCCTGAGCGCGGCGGGCAAGCAGGTGCGTGTGGTGAGCATGCCATCGTGGGAATCCTTCCGCAAGCAATCCGCGGAATACAAAGAATCCGTGCTGCCTAACTCCGTGAAACGCAGGGTCGCTATCGAAGCGGCATCACCCTTCGGTTGGACCGAATGGGTGGGCGATCAGGGAACCGTCATCGGATTGGATCACTTCGGAGAATCCGCCCCGATTCAGAAATTGTATTCCGAGTTCGGACTCACAGCCGAGGCGGTGGTTGGCGCGGTCACACGCGCTTGATCACTGTGAACGTGATGTCATCGGCGGGTTTCTCATCACCGATGAATTGCTCCAACGAACTCTGCACTTTGCGTGCGATGGTTTTCGCTTCCAACGAGCCGTAAAGCTCGATCAGGTCGCGAAGTCGGGTGTCGCCGTATTCCTCACCGACTTCGCTGCGGGCTTCATTCAACCCATCAGTGAAGAAGAAAAGGGTGTCGTTTTTCCCGATGGGGATTTTCGACTCTTTCATGAAGGTTTTGAGGCGCTCGGTACTCGTCATTCCAAGCGCGAATCCTGTGGTTTTCAGGTCCAGCACGGCATCTTTATCGGCTTTGTAAAGCAATGGGGCGTTATGTCCGGCTCTCACCATGATGAAATGATCGGCTTTGGTAGGGAAAAAGGCGACACAAGCAGTGACGAACGTCTTATCCATCTGGCTGGATTTGATGAATTCATTCATTTCCAGTAATAATTCTTTCGGTGTGGGCTCCCATTTCCGGATCATCAGATGCACCATGGCTTGCATGCGAAGCATGTACAGCGCCGCGGAAAGTCCTTTTCCGGACACATCCGCGATCAGATAATAGATGCCTTTCTCCGTCGGAATCACATCCACGTAATCGCCGCCGACTTCGCTGGCGGTGTTGGCGAAAGACACGAAGTGAAATCCTCCGGTAGTGATATCAGGTGATGGCAGCAATCCCAACTGGATATCCCGGGCCAGATCGATTTCTTTTTTCACATCCAGTTTTTCGAGAAGCTCGATCATCACGATCATCACCAAGCCCGCGAATGCCGTTGGCATGGCCAGGGTATGAATCAACCCGGTGTTGGTCAGGTAATGAAGGAAAAAAAGCACGAATGAGGTTCCGAAGACCAATCTGCGTACCGGATTCATCCGGATGCTCAACGCGGCCACCAGGCGCTTCACTTTGACCATGAAGCTGACCGGTTCGCCGGTTTCATCATCGAATTCGTTCCCGATGGCTTCGCGATATAACTGCTTGAGCCGCTTGGAGTCAGCATGGAATTCACGACCGAGGTTCTCTCGGGTCATCCCGGTGGTGTACTCCTTGTAGATGGAGCGGGTCTCTTGAAGGGCGGTGTTGGCTTCGTTTTTTAAACTCATGTCGGCTTATTCGGCAATGATCCGGAGAATGTTCGTCAAGGTGCCTATTTTGTCGGTTCTAAATTAACTCTTCCTATGTCCAGACCACGGTTTTATTTATTGGATGCGATGGCGCTCACCTATCGCGCCCACTTCGCCTTCGTGAATGCGAATCTCAGAAATTCGGAGGGGCTCAACACCGGCCCAGTTCTCGGTTTCGCAAATACGCTGGTCAGGCTGCTTGAAGCCGAAAAACCGTCCCATATCGTTGTGGCTTGGGATACCCACGCGCCCACGTTCCGCCACGAAATGGACGCGCAATACAAGGCGCAACGACCGCCGCAGCCGGAAGAAATCAGCCATGCCATCCCCGTGATCAAAGAAATGCTCGCTCATATGCGCATTCCGTCGATCGAGAGGGATGGGGTCGAAGCCGACGACATTCTCGGTACCTTGGCTTGGGAAGCCCGCGGAAAAGAGGTGGATGTGTTCATGGTGACGCCCGACAAAGATTACATGCAATTGGTCTGCGATAATGTGAGCATGATGAAACCCCGTCTGAAAGAAGAGGGCTTCGATGTGATCGGCCGGCAAGGAGTGATCGATTATTTCGGAGTTCCGCCCGAACAGGTCGTGGATGTGCTCACGCTCATCGGCGACAGTTCCGATAACGTGCCCGGAGTGGTCGGCATCGGAAAGAAAGGCGCGCCGGAACTCATCCTTCAATATGGAAATCTGGATAATCTCGTGGCTGCGGCGCCCACTATTTCCGCGAAACGAGTGAGGGAGGGACTCACAGCCGACCCCGAGCGCGTGCTGCTGTCGCGTCGGTTGGTGACCATCAAAACCGACGTAGACGGCTTGGGCGGGATGGAGTCGTACGAATGGTCGGGTGTGGATTCGGTGAATCTGGCTCAGTTTTTCGGTCGGATGGGATTCAAAACGCTCACCCGCAAATACACAGAGTCGGCGCGGGAAGCGCCGGCGGGACAAGTGGATCTGTTCGGAGCCGCCACGGGAGGAACGTCTTCCGCGGGCGATCTCTTCGCATCGGCTTGGGCCACGCATGATCCGGAATCCGCGGATTTCGTGCTGCTTCAGACCGTGGAGGAAGCCCGGGCCTTGGCCTCGGAGCTGGCCAAGGCCACGGTGCTGTGTTTCGATACCGAAACGACGGGGATCGACGCCTTGGAGGCGGACCTGCTAGGGATTTCGGTCTGCGCGGGGGGAGGGAAAGCCTGGTATGTGGCCGCGGAAGACGAGGCGGTCCGTGCGGCTTTGGCTCCGCTGTTCTCGGATCCGTCGCGAACTTACATCGCCCACAACGCGAAATACGACATCATGATGCTGAATCGATACGGCATCCATCCCGCCGGACAGATCTTCGACACCATGATCGCCGCCTATCTCGTGGATCCGGGTCAACAGTTGAGCATGGACGCGCTCTCACGCCGCTATCTGGAGTACGATCCCATTCCCATCGAGAAACTCATCGGATCCGGGAAGCAGCAGAAATCGCTCAGAGAGGTCCCGATCGCCGAGGTGGCCACCTACGCCGCCGAAGACGCGTGGGTAACCTACAGGCTGTATGAGGCGCTGCTGCCGCTGTTGGAACGCGACGAGCTGATGTCGATCGCCCACGACATCGAGTTTCCGCTGATCGAGGTCTTGGCGAAGATGGAGACTTGGGGTATCAAGATCGATCTGAAGCGCTTGGAAAGTTTTTCCGGTGAACTTGGCGCGGCCATGATCGCGCTTGAAGAGCAGATCTTCGCTGAGGCGGGAACCAGTTTCAATCTGAACTCTCCGGCCCAGCTCGGCGAGATCCTGTTCAAGAAAATGGGAATCCCGAGTGGCAAGAAAACCGCGACGGGACAGTATTCCACTTCCGAAGACGTACTCGCCCAACTCGCGCCACAATACAAACTTCCGGCGTTGATCTTGGATTTCAGGTCGCTTTCGAAACTCAAATCCACCTATGTGGATGCCCTTCCGCGGCAGGTGCTCGCCTCCGATCAACGGGTCCATTCCAATTTCAATCAGGCCGTGGCGGCCACAGGCCGACTCGCATCCTCGAATCCGAATCTGCAGAACATCCCCATCCGCACTGAAAAAGGACGCGAAATCCGCAAAGCCTTCATCGCTGAGGATGGATTCAAACTCCTCTCCGCGGATTATTCCCAGATCGAGTTGCGTGTGATCGCCGCGATTTCAGGGGATGTGAACATGAAAGAGGCGTTTCTGAGGGATGAGGACATCCACGCGGCCACGGCGCGAGCCATATTCAATCTCGGCGCGGATGAAGAAGTGGACCGTGAAGCCCGTCGAAAAGCGAAAGAAGTGAATTTCGGCATTCCGTACGGCGTTAGCGCGTTCGGATTGGCGGGTCGGCTCGGGATATCCAATTCCGAAGGGAAAGCCATTATCGAAGCGTACTTCAAGCGGTTTCCCTCCATCCGAAAGTACATGGACGACACCATCGTCTTCGCGCGCGACAATGGGTTCGTCAAAACCTTGGGCGGACGACGTCGCTACATCAAAGACATCAATGCATCGAACGTGAATGCGCGTCAGTTCGCAGAGCGAACGGCCATCAACACCCCGATCCAAGGCACGGCGGCGGATCTGATCAAACTGGCGATGATCCGGCTCGACAAGCGCTTCGCCGCAGAGAACCTACGTTCGCGCATGCTGCTTCAGGTGCACGATGAACTCGTGTTCGAAGTGGCGGTGGATGAGGTGGACCGCGTTTCCGCGATCGTCAAAATGGAGATGGAAGCGGCGATGGATATTGGAGTGCCGCTGAAGGCGGAAGTGGGAATTGCCGACAACTGGCTCGATGCGCATTGATGGGAATCAGGAATCAGGAATCAGGAATCAGGAATCAGTACGCATAAAAAAAGCCCGATGCGGAATTCCGCACCGGGCTGGGTCACTCATAAACGAGTCGCTTATCGAAGCGTGAATGCCAATCCTGCGCTCGCCACAGGATACTCACCCATGGAGTAATCGGCGTTCAAACGGAAGAACAAGATTTTTAAGCTCGCACCTACAGTAGCGCGCATGGTGGTTCCGTTGTCAAACTCCAAATTCACAGGGTTGTTATTGGTTGCCGTCACCTGCCATTGTTGTGGTGCGCCAGCTGTCGGAACACGTGGCACAACTTGCGGATAGCGACCCAGAACGCCAACTTCAGTGAGAGCTTTCTCTTGTCCGAGGGAAGCGTACACCGAAATCAAAGGAATCGATTTGCCGACAATCAAACCATAAGAGGTGGTGGTTGCCTTGAATTCAACTCCTTGTCCGGAAAAGTCAAGCGATGGATCTTGACGGATCGCCTGACCATTGCTGGTTTGTGTAGGTGGAGGTACATTGAAACCCGCATTCAATGTCACGGTGTTGGTTCCGAAATAAGCGCTCAAATCGATAGGAATGGCGTTTACGATCGGAATCCATTGTTTGATGTTGTGCTTCACACCGAAGCCCATCATGCCGAATTCGCCGAAGTCAGGAATCTCCGTGGTTGGAACGAAGCGGATCATCACATCCGTGTCGAACAGCAAGCCGACGGAACCTTGAATGGTCGGGAAGCCCGCATAAGGAACACCGATACCTTCGGGAAGGTCGAACTCTGTGATTCGTGTGGCTTGGTTGGGAGCCGGAGCATTGATCCACATTCTTGGGGTGGTGACGCCACTTTCGCCGGAGAATGTCGGGCTGGTGACGGGATTCGTACCACCTTTACCGGCATATTGCAACGACGTCAGATTCAGATCCGTCAGATCGAAGGATTGAAATTCTTTAGGAACCATGTACGCGTTCATGCGGAAACCCACAGAAAATCCGAGGAATTTGTGAGTTTTCGCAGTGTTGAACCAACCTGAATTAAGGCCGGCACCAACGCCTTGCCCAAGTGGACGAAGATATTCTTGAAGGATGAGCGTGGCGTCGCCTTCACTTGCACGCAAGATTTCGCCAGCTCCTTCCAACTGTGCGAAAGCCGGCGAACTGAAGCCACAAAAGGCGACCGCAGTTAGTAAGACTTTGAATTTGTTTTTAAAGACCATCTAGAGACCTCCGGATATGCGATTGATTTGGTGGAATATGTAACGAATGAGACGTTTTGAACTTCTGTAAGCAAATACAGTTCCAAAATGTAATAAGATTTTAAGCCGGTAGCGAATCCAAGATATTCAGATAGGAATTGTACCTGCTTGCAGAAATCTTTCCAGCTTCAAAAGCCTGCATCACCTTGCATTCTGGCTCGTGGACATGGGTGCAATTGTAATATTTGCACGATTCGCGAAGGGTCTTCATCTCTGGAAAAAAATTCGACAATCCGGCCTTATCCACGTCCACGATACCGAATTCCCTTACTCCAGGGGTGTCGATCACATAACCGTTGTCGGGTAATGCCAACATTTCGGCGAAGGTGGTTGTATGTTTTCCCTTATTTGAAAAGTTGCTGATGTTGCCCACATCGCGCCGCAATCCCGGCGCGAGGGCGTTTAATAAACTGCTTTTTCCGGTGCCGGACGGACCCATGAACATCACCGTCTCGTCAGAGATCCGGCGTTTGAGCGCGTCGATGGACGCCGGATCCGTGATACTTCCGGTCATCCATTCATACCCCAAAGAGGTGTAGAGGGCTTGTAAATCGGCCAATTCGTTCAGGTCGCGCTCTTTGGCCAAATCCATCTTGTTGATAAAAATAAGAGCGTGGATCTGGTTCGCATCGCAGGTGAGAAGGAACCGGTCGATGAAGCCGGTCTTGAATTCAGGGCGCTTCACCGACTGCACACAGATTCCCAGATCGATATTGGACGCCAACACCTGGTTCCCGCGCCGGCCGTGCGTAGCTTGGCGGATCATGGTGTTGGTGCGTTCCTGGATGTCGCGGATTTGTCCGGCGCCGTCTTCCATCCGCTCGAAGAGGATGCGGTCGCCCACAGCCACCGGATTGGTGTCTTCACTTCCGGATAAGCGGAATTTGCCGGGAAGCCGGCATGGCACCACATCCCCCGAAGCCGATGCCACTTGATACCAGCTTCCGGTGGATTTGATGACGCGCCCTGATTCCATGATCAATTCACAACCGATGCGTCTTGCGGAACCGACTCGAGGCGTTTCCGGAACTTGATGCTCGGGTCGGAAAGCACGTCTTTCTCAAGAACCAGCTTGAAGACCTGATCCATGCGATCGAGATAGGAGACGTCGAGTCCCTTGATCACTTCGGCTTCGATTTCCGCGATATCTTTTTCGTTCTTTTTGGGAAGCAGCACATGCGTGATTCCGGCGCGTTTCGCGGCGAGCACTTTCTCCTTGATACCTCCCACCGGCAGAACCAAGCCGCGAAGTGTGATTTCTCCGGTCAAGGCCACGGTGTTTTTCACTCTGCGTTGCGTGAAAATGGATGCGATCGCCGAAAGGATGGAGACTCCGGCCGACGGACCGTCTTTCGGAACCGCGCCTGCGGGCACATGCAAGTGAAGATCCCACTGAGTGAACGCCGTTGGAGGAATACCCAGCGTTTCGGCGTTGGTTTTCAAATAACTCATCGCCAGCACCGCCGATTCCTTCATCACATCGCCAAGCTGACCCGTAATTGTCATTTTCCCGCTTCCCGGCGCCACGCTCGCTTCAATGAATAAGATGTCTCCCCCGACCGGCGTCCAGGCAAGTCCTGTGGCCACACCGGGTACCGTGGTCCGTTCGGCGATATCCGAAAAGTACTTCCGCTTGCCGAGGTACTTCTCGACATCGGAAATTCCTACCGACGCCGCGTCCCGATCGCCGCCAGCCACTTCCGCCGCCACGCCGCGAACCACAGATCCGATCTCGCGACTCAGGTTCCTTACCCCCGATTCACGCGTGTATCCATCCACGATCCCTTGCAAGGCCGCATCCGATATCTTGAACTGCTTTTTCGTGAGTCCGTTTTCTTCGATCTGCTTCGGGACGAGATAACTTTTCGCGATCTCGACTTTCTCTTCAAGGGTGTATCCGGTCAGGTGGATGATCTCCATCCGGTCGCGCAGCGGACCCGGAATCGTATCCAAACTGTTCGCCGTGGCGATGAACAAGACCCGGCTCAGATCCACTTCCAATTCCATGTAATTGTCGTAGAACGTGTTGTTCTGCTCCGGATCGAGCACTTCCAGCAGGGCGGAGGTAGGGTCGCCGCGATAGGTCATGCCTACTTTGTCGATCTCATCGAGCATCATCACCGGGTTGGAGGTCCCCGCTTTTTTCAAACTCTGCACGATGCGTCCGGGAAGAGCGCCGATGTAGGTGCGGCGATGTCCGCGGATTTCGGCCTCATCCTGCAAGCCACCCAGACTGAATCGCACGAATTCGCGGTTCAGTGAGCGGGCGATCGATTTGCCCAAAGAAGTTTTTCCCACGCCCGGCGGACCATATAAGCACAAAATCGGCGCTTTCATGTCGTTCTTGAGCTTGAGAACCGCCAGATACTCCAGGATGCGCTTCTTGACTTTCTCCAAGCCATAGTGGTCTTCTTCAAGTACGGTCCGAGCGTATTTCAGATCGAGTTTGTCTTCGCTGTATTCATTCCAAGGCAGATCCAAGATCCATTCCACATAGTTATGGATCACTCCGTAATTCGGTGCGGAAGTGGGTGTGCGCTCCAGTCGGGTGAACTCTTTCTCGAGCGCTTTGCTCACATGCTCCGGGAAATTCTTCTTCGCGGCCCGTTCGCGCAGTTTCTGCACCTGCTCCTGTTCGCTTTCTTCGCCGAGCGCTTCCTGAATCACTTTGAGTTGCTGACGCAGATAGAAATCACGTTGCTGCTGATCGATGTCGGTCTTCACTTTCGAGCGGATTTCCTGACTCAGATTCAACACCTGCACTTCGCGGTTCAGATGCTCCATCACCTGTTTGAGCCGTTCGCTGAATTTCGGAATCTCGAGGATCTTCTGCTTGTCGTCGTTGCTGATGTTCAGATTCGAGGCGATGAAATTGAGCAGGAAGGTCGGCGAATGGATGGTATTGAGCGCCACTGCCGCCTCGGAAGGAAGATTCGGGGAAAGGTTCACGATGTGGATCGCAGTCTCTTTGATGGATCGGACCGCCGCGTCGAGTTCCACATCCGACATGTCCATCTCATTCTTGAAACGCGACACATCCGCCAGGAAATAGGGATCCTGCGAAGTGAATTGGTCGATTTTGAAGACCGATTTGCCCTGGATCACAATGCTCTTGGAGCCATCCGGCATTTTGATGAGTTTCAGAATCTGCGCCACGGTTCCGATGGAGTACAGATCGTCCGGACCGGGATCTTCCTGCTCTTTCTTTCTCTGGGTGACGATTCCGATGATCTTGTCGGAGGCGAACGCTTTCTTTACCAAGGCGAGCGAACGGTCGCGTCCCACGGTGATCGGAATCACAACGCCGGGAAAGAGGACGGTGTTCTTCAAGGGAAGGATGGGAAGGTGCTCTGGGATTCCGGATTCGCTTAGCTTGCGCTCTTCTTCTTCCGACAGCAAGGGGATGGCTTGTTCGAAGTCTTGGAAATCGTCTTCTTTCATGAAAAGGGTTCCTTTTGTGTTGTTTCCCTTCGTCGGTACAAGGATTCAGCCAATCCGAAGGCTGATCCATCTATTCTGCCAATTTAACAGTTTCAGAGACGGATATGCAGAGCCGCGACGCCTAATCCCACGGGCTGGAAATCGCCCGCATCGGTCACCCGGAATTGCAAAGCCGTCGAAAAATCGATGTTTCTGAAATCCAATGCGAATCCGGCGGTGTATGTGGTTTCATATCCTTCGCGGAAGACCACTCCGCCGCGCAAGGGCAAGGTGCGCAGAAGTTTGAGTTCGGTTCCGATGCGAAGCGTCCGGCTGTCGGCATAATAGGGATGCGTGGAGAGCGGTATGCGGATGTCGCCCGTGAACAACACGCGGTTGAGCTGAATCGCGCCGCCACCATTCATCATGGTGGGAAGAGTGAGATTGATGCTTCCGGTTTCGCCGGGAACCGATCGGTCACGGATGCCTTTTTCGGTGACAGTTTCTGCCAGAATGGCTTCAAACTGCCCTGCCGCTCCGATGTATCCGGAGGTGAGTGGCGCCGAGATAGGTGCGTTCGTCGCAGATTCGGAACCCGCAGATCTGCGAACCGGTAACTTCGTGTGACTCACAATGCCCACATCATTGATGGATGCCGACAATCGGATCGAATTCTTGGTCTCATCGCGTCGGCGGAATCCCAATGATTGCTCGTTTCCAAGACCGATGATGTAGGTGAAGCCCATGTCCAAGCCACCGCCGATTCCGGTGGGTGTGAGCATATCCTCCATCCGCAACGGCAAACCGTCTGCTCCGGTGGCGAAATTTCCCATCGCGCCGGCGCTCAGCAGGTCGTACGATCCGACATGCGTGGGTATTCCCGATTCCGTCTGGCCATAGATCGATTGGATCTGCTGTTCGATGAAAAGTCCGGGAATCACGACTTTCGGTGTCACTCCGACATGCAGTTTGCTCAGGTCGGTGAGCCATCCGCTGATGAGCTCGTATTCCCAGGCGATTCCAAGTCCGAATTCATGCCGGATATTCAGGTTTTGCGTGAGTGAGCGGTCGACCACCTCCGTGGTGGTGTCGTACCAGCCGTTTCCAGCCGACCATGTGTTCTCTCCGCGGATTCTCCATCCCAACGACACTCCGAAGCTCGGAGAGGTGTAACTGAATCCGGCGAGAAGGTTGTCGAAAGATGCGTTACCGCTATGGTGTGAGGCGATCGGCGTGGAACTTCCGGTATCCCAGATCTGAAAGGGCCGCACCGCGTGATCCAGGGTCAGTTCCAAACTCGATTGAAATGAGAGCAATCCGGCATGCAAAAGAAACCCTTGTCGATGGTTTCGGATCATCAGATTCGCCGGATTGCTGAACGTGGCTTCGATTCCGCTGGATATGGCCGTTCCCGTTCCGCCTAACGCCTGCAAGCGTGGGGAAAAGACGGGTTGGGCTTGAACAGCGCCAACCACAACAAACCCGCAAAAGAGAAGCAGAGATTTCAAACGACGAATTTGGTTATTGCAAAATACGGAGCTTGGCAAACTTGACGATCAGCTTCTTCTGACCATGCTCGGGAAAGAACACCGTAAGTTTGGCCTCTGTTCCGCTGCCCTCTTTATTGATGATTTTTCCAGCGCCGAAAGTGTCGTGATACACGCGCGCTCCGGTCACGAGTTGATGAAGTTCAGCCATGTCGTACTCCACACTCACATTGGAGCTCGACAGTTTCGGCTTGGGTTGGATAACGGGTAGGATCTTGGGTTCGTATTCCACGTTGTACCCCGATCCGGTCACTTTGAACCGATCCGTGCGCTGTGAAATGGTGGCTCCGGTTTCGGTTCGCACCACGCCTTTGTCCACTTCATCCAGAAATCGCGAGCGCAACGCGGTCTTTTCCTCTCCATATTTGTAGCGGCTTCGGGCATGTGAAAAGAACAGCTCTTTCTGCGCCCGGGTGATGGCCACATAAAACAAGCGGCGTTCTTCTTCCAGATCCACTTCCTCGCCGCCGCGTCCGCCGATGGGGAAGAGCTCTTCTTCCATGCCCACCACGAAAACGACCGGAAACTCCAGTCCTTTCGAGGCATGGATGCTCATCAAGGTCACTTTCGGAGCATTGTCTTCCATCTGGTCGATATCACTCACCAAAGACACTTCCTGCAGGAATCCGGTCAGTGTCGGCGTCTCTTCCGATCGCTCGTAATCGGCGATGTAGTTGAGCAATTCCATCACGTTCTGACGCCGATCCAGCGATTCTTTCGTGTTCTCTTCGATGAATTGCTTCACGTACCCGGTTTTCTCAAGCAAAGTGCGTGTGGTTTCGACGATGGAGGCGGACTTGATCTGCTCCCGGGCCTCTTCGATGGTCTGCTTGAATTCCCGGATGCGGATCTGCGCCGGCTTATACACCTCCGCCAATGCCGCCGAATCCGTCAACATCTCCCATAAGGGTTTTTCCTGGGCACGAGCGGCGGATTTCAGGCTGTCGATGGATTTGTCGCCGATGCCGCGCGCCGGTTCGTTGATCACGCGCTTGAGGGCTTCCTCATCGGCCGTGTTCACCAACAATCGCAGATACGCCACCACATCCTTCACTTCTTTGCGCTGATAGAACGACACGCCACCCACCAATTGATACTTGATGTCGGCTTTGCGAAGGGCATCTTCGAACACCCGGCTTTGATAGTTGGTGCGGTACAGGATCGCGAAGTCGTGATTCTTATATCCTTCCCGCAAGCGCAGTTGCTGGATGTGCGAGGCCACGCGCTGCGCTTCTTCGCGCTCATTGAAGTTGTCGAGCAAGGTGATCGGCTTTCCGATGTCGTTCTCGGTCCACAACGTTTTCTCGAGCTGGCGCTTGTTCTGCTTGATGATGCTGTCTGCGCACTTGAGAATCACTTTCGTGCTGCGGTAATTCTGCTCCAAGGCGATTTGAGTGGCTTCCGGATAATCCTCTTTGAAGTTGAGGATGTTGGAGATGTCCGCCCCGCGGAAGGAATAAATGCTCTGAGCGTCGTCTCCCACCACGCAGATGTTCTTGTGCGTGGCCGCGAGCATTTTGGAGACTTCGTACTGCGCCCGGTTCGTATCCTGATATTCGTCGATGAGGATGTACTTGAACTTTTCCTGGTACAGTTGCAAGCGCTCCGGAAACTGGTTGAACAGTTCGATGGGTTTGATGAGCAGGTCATCGAAATCCATCGCGTTCTGAGCCTTGAGTCGCTCGATGTACCGCGGATAGACCTGCGCGGCGATGTCGTCCATGGAACTGCCCACGAATTTGTTCGCGTATTCTTCGGGATAGATCAGCTGGTTTTTCGCTCCGGATATGCGGAACCGGATCTGCGAGGCTTTCACTTCTTTCGAATCGAGCTTGAGTTCCTGAAGGATGCCCTTGATGGCCCGATCCTGGTCGTCGGTGTCGTAGATGCTGAAATCGGGGGTGTAGCCCAGATGCGGACCTTCCACACGCAGTATCCGTCCGAAAATGGAGTGGAAGGTTCCCATCCATAAGCGGGAGGCTTCCGGACCGATGAGCTTCGTGATCCGCTCCTTCATTTCCTTGGCGGCCTTGTTGGTGAAGGTCAGCGCCAGGATCTGCGAGGCATAGGCTTTGTTCGCGGCCAACAGATGCGCGATGCGGAATGTGAGGACCCGCGTCTTTCCCGACCCGGCACCTGCGATGATCAGCAGGGGACCGTTCGAGTGAACCGTGGCTTCTTTCTGCGGACCGTTCAGCTCGTTCAAGAAGGTGAGCACGCTCGCCTGTTCCTGTCTGGGCGGCTCAGGGTGTAAGGAGAACGTCTTCATGAGGAATCAGGTCAGATCGGCCAGGATGGCCCGCAGTTTTTCGATGTTCTGCGTGGCATCGGCCAGTTTCTGCCGCTCGTTGGCCACGACATCGGCTGGCGCGCGGTCCACGAAGCCGGCGTTGGAGAGTTTGGCTTGAACGCTTTTCTGAAATCCTTCCAGACGCTGGATTTCCGCGGTCACTTTCACTCGTTCGGCTTCGGTGTCGATCAGTCCGTCGAGCGAAACGATCATTTCCACGTTCTTGAACACGGCGGATACGCTTCCTTTCGGCTTTTCAATGCCCGCGCCTACAGTGAGCGAAGAGGTTTTCTGCAGTTTGCGGAAAATCCACAGGTCACGATCTAGGTCGGTGGCTTCGGCGTCCGACTCGAGACGGATCCGCACGTCCAAGGGCGCTACGGGCGACAGATTCTTGCTCGCGCGGATGTTCCTCAGCGCCGATACCAGCTCTTTCTGAAGCAGGAAGCGGGCTTCGGCCTCATCCGAAATCCACTCTTCGTGGAGTTGCGGCCAAGCGGAAATCGTAAGGGCTTCGCTGGTGGACCGTTCCCGGATGCGCTGCCAGATCTCTTCAGTGATGAACGGCATGATCGGATGCAGCATTTTCATGAGCAGTTCGAAGATGCCTAACGCCCGGTTCACATCCACCGCGGGTTTGCTGATTTCGATGTACCAATCGCAGAAATCATCCCAAACCAAGGAGTAGAGGGATTGAAGCGCATCGGAAATCCGATATTCTTCGAAATGCTGATCCACGTCTTTGAGCGTGCGCATGATGCGCGAGCGCATCCACTGATCGGCCAAGCTCGATTCGTCGAATTCGAGAGTCGGAGTGTAGCTTTTCCCTTCTTCCATCTGCATGGTGATGAAGCGGAAGGCGTTCCAGATCTTGTTCGCGAAATTGCGTCCTTGTTCGACCAAGGCTTCATCGAACAGCAGGTCATTTCCGGCAGGGGAGGAGAACAGCATGCCGGCGCGGGTGCCATCGGCACCGTATTGGGCGATCAGATCGAGCGGATCGGGGGAGTTGCCCAGCGATTTGGACATCTTGCGGCGTTGTTTGTCGCGCACGATGCCGGTGTAATACACATTCTTGAACGGCACGCCGCCTCGGAAGGCATAGCCCGCCATCACCATCCGCGCCACCCAGAAAAACATGATTTCGGGGGCGGTCACCAGATCGTTCGTCGGATAATAATAGCGGATGTCGGCGTTGTCTTTGTCCTTGAAGCCGTCGAATACGCTGATCGGCCACAACCAGGAGGAGAACCAGGTGTCGAGCACGTCGTCTTCCTGCCGCAGGTCGGCTGAGGTGAGAGCCGCGTTGCCGGATTTGACCCGCGATTTGTCCAACGCCTGATCGGCGGTTTTCGCGATCACGTAGTCTTGCTCGCCTTCGCCGTAGAACCAGGCCGGGATGCGGTGTCCCCACCATAACTGACGCGAAATGCACCAGTCTTGGATGTTTTCCATCCAATGGCGGTAGGTGTTTTTGAATTTGGCGGGATGGAAGCGGATCTCGTCGCTCATCACCGCTTCGAGGGCCGGTTTGGCCAGTTCTTTCGTCTCGAGGAACCATTGCAGCGACAAGCGCGGCTCCACCACGGCATCGGTACGTTCCGATACGCTGATGTTGGTGGTGTATTCTTCGATCTTGTCGATGAATCCGCCTTCTTCGAGCAGGGTCATGATGGCGGTCCGGGCTTTGAACCGGTCCAAGCCCACGAGGATCTGCGCGGACTCGTTCAGGCTGCCATCCGCGTTAAGGATGTCGATGATGGGCAGTCCGTGGCGCTTGCCGATGTCGTAGTCGTTGCGGTCGTGAGCCGGTGTCACTTTGAGGGCGCCGGTTCCGAACTCGGGATCCACATAATCGTCTTCGATGACCGGAATTTCGCGGCCGATGAGCGGAATGCGGACTGTTTTGCCTTTGAGATGCGCGGTTTTCGGATTATCGGGATGTATGGCGATCGCCACATCCGCCATGATGGTCTCCGGACGTTGCGTCGCGATGACGACATCCCCGCTGCCGTCGGTGCAGGCGTACCGGAGGTGGACCATCTTGGAGCGCACTTCCTTGAAGAGCACTTCTTCGTCGGAAAGCGCGGTCTTGGCTTCCGGATCCCAGTTGATCATGCGCACGCCGCGGTAGATCTGTCCGCGCTCGTATAACTCGATGAAGCAGTCGATAACCGCATCATACAGATCCGGCTCCATGGTGAATCGGGTGCGTTTCCAATCGCAGGATGCGCCCAAGGTGCGCAACTGCTTGAGAATGATGCCGCCGTGCTCGTCGGTCCATTCCCAAGCATGTCTGAGAAATTCGTCGCGTGTGAGATCACCTTTCTTGATGCCTTGCTTGCGCAATCTCTGCACCACCTTGGCTTCGGTGGCGATGGAGGCATGGTCGGTTCCCGGAACCCAGCAGGCGTTTTTGCCCAGCATTCGGGCGCGACGCACCAACACATCTTGGATCGTGTTGTTGAGCATGTGGCCCATGTGCAACACACCGGTGACGTTCGGTGGCGGGATGAGTACCGTGAACGGTTCGCGCCCGTCGGGGGTGGAACGGAAAAATCCGTTCTCATCCCAATAGGCATACCAACGGGCCTCGACCGAGCCGGGCTCGAATTTCTTAGGGATGTCCGACACGTTCAGCACTTATACCACCCGTTTGAGCAAGACTCCGAAATGTCCGTCGCAGTTGTGTTTGTGCGGCCAGGTCTGGTAGGAAAGTCCATCTTCGGAAAGGACTTCTTTGGGCAGGAAATCACCCAGATGCTGAAGTTCGAAGTTGTTGTACTCCTTGAGGAAGTTCTCGATCTGACCCATGTTCTCTTCGGGTTCGAGCGAACAGGTGGTGTACACGAGTCTGCCGCCTTTGGAAACCATGTTCGCCGCGGCATCCAACAGTTCGGCTTGTGTTTTCACGATCTGGTCGAGATCTTCTGGTTTGCGTCTCCAACGCAGGTCGGCGCGTTTGCTCAGAACCCCCGTTCCGGTGCAAGGAGCGTCCAACAACACGGCGTCGGCCAGTTTGAAGCGTTCCTCACGGGCGTCGGCACGGCGGATTTTCACATTGTCCGCACCGTAATGCTCCGCGTTCTCCGCGATTTTGGTGATGCGCTCTCCGTTGATGTCGATGGCGAGGATGGTTCCCTCGTTGTTCATCATACCGGACATCACGATGGTCTTGGTGCCGGGCGCCGCGCAGATGTCGTACACCGTCTCACCGGGTCTCGGGTTCAGGATGGCCGGGGCGAAGCCTGCGGCGATGTCCTGCACTTGGCAAAGACCTTTTTCGAACCAGCCCTTGGAACGCACATCGGCCAAGGAGCTCACTTTGAAATAATCAGGCAACCACTCGCTCTCTTCGAAATCAACGCCGCTTTTTTCCATGCGTAGACGGAAGTTGGGGGATGCCGTCTTCAATGTGTTCACTTTCAGGAAGTATTCCGGGCGGCGGTTGTTCGACTGCATCAGCAGAAACGCGTCGCGCTCACCCATGCGGGCCACCCAGCGGGAAACCATCCACTCGGGATGGGAAAATGTGGTGGCGATGAGTTTGGTGCGGTCTTCGTGTGCCGGTTTCGGCAGATTGGCCATTTCGCGCTGCACACGACGCAGGATGGCGTTCACCACGTCTCCCGATTTTCCGCTGATGCGGGTTTTTGCGATTTCGACGGATTCGTTCACCGCAGCGTAATCTGGCGTGCCGTCCATGAAAAGAAGGTCGTACATGCCCAGACGCAGGATGTTTTTGAAAAACCCTTCCATTTCGACAATGCCGACAGCGCTGAACTGTTCAATGAGGAAATCCAGGTAGCTGCGGCGGCGCAAGATGCCTTGGACATATTCCTGCGCCTGACCGCGGTCTTGAGGCGGCAAGTCGTTCAACAGGGAAAAATCCAGATAGGCGCTGTCGTCGAAGCGTGTGAGCACCTGGATGGAGGCAAGGCGTGCGGTGGGTAGTGTTTCCAAAATTCGGACGGGTTTAAAAGGTTCTTAGGGAATCAGGAAAAATACGGAGATTGCCCCTGCCGTTCAATCGAAAAGGAGGCCTTTCTGCATTGCTTTTCGGGAGTTTTCTCCCTAATTTTGGAAGCTATTTAACACACGCTCACTGCCAATAACGCCACCCATTCATGAACAAAGGAACCGTAGCCCAAGTGATCGGTCCCGTAGTGGATGTCGATTTTCCCGACTCCAATCTTCCTGCGGTACTCAATGCCTTGTATCTGATCAAAGAAGACGGCACCAAACTCATCCTTGAAGTCGCCCAGCATTTGGGTGAAGGACGTGTACGAACCATAGCCATGGACTCCACCGACGGTTTGGTGCGCGGTATGGAAGTGAATGATGCCGGCTCGCCGATCTCCATGCCAGTGGGTGATGATGTGCGCGGACGCCTGTTCAACATCGTTGGCGACGCCATCGACGGGATCAAGGAACCCAAGGGCGACCGGAGGTATCCGATCCACCGTCCGGCTCCTCACTTCACGGAATTGTCTACCGCGACGGAAATGTTCGAAACCGGAATCAAGGTCATCGATTTGCTCTGTCCGTACGCCAAAGGGGGTAAGATCGGCTTGTTCGGTGGTGCTGGTGTGGGTAAAACCGTACTGATTCAGGAATTGATCAACAACATCGCCAAGCAGCACGGCGGACTTTCCGTCTTCGCTGGTGTGGGTGAGCGTACCCGTGAAGGAAACGACTTGCTTCGCGAATTCATCGAGTCGGGCGTGATCAACTACGGCGACGAATTCAAGCACGCCTACGAAGAGACCGGCGAATGGGATCTGAGCAAAGTGGATCCCGAGGCGCTCAAAACCTCGCAGGCGACCCTGGTGTTCGGTCAGATGAACGAGCCGCCTGGAGCCCGCGCACGTGTGGCTCTTTCGGGTCTCACCATGGCCGAATACTTCCGTGATGAAGTCTCGCGCGACATTCTTTTCTTCGTGGACAACATCTTCCGTTTCACCCAAGCGGGTTCGGAAGTGTCGGCTCTTTTGGGTCGGATGCCATCAGCGGTAGGATATCAGCCTACCTTGGCTTCGGAAATGGGTGATTTGCAAGAACGCATCACCTCCACCAAGAACGGATCCATCACATCAGTTCAGGCCATCTACGTGCCTGCAGATGACTTGACTGATCCTGCTCCTGCCACCACCTTCTCCCACTTGGATGCCACCACAGTATTGTCGCGTCAGATTTCGGCATTGGGTATCTACCCGGCTGTGGATCCGTTGGATTCGACATCCCGCATCCTGGATCCGATCGTCTTGGGCGAAGGACATTACAACACCGCTCAGCGCGTGAAAAACCTGCTTCAGCGCTACAAAGATCTTCAAGACATCATCGCCATCCTGGGTATGGACGAGCTCTCCGAAGAAGACAAACTCACCGTTTCACGTGCGCGTCGTGTGCAGCGTTTCCTGAGTCAGCCGTTCTTCGTGGCCGAGCAGTTCACCGGATCGAAAGGCAAGTATGTGAAAGTGGAAGACACCATCAAAGGCTTCGACCGCATCGTGGCCGGCGAACTCGACCATCTGCCGGAATCGGCGTTCTACATGGTCGGAACCATCGAAGAAGCCATCGAGAAAGGTCAGAAACTACTTGCGGAAGGCTAACCCATGGCGGCTCCATTCCAAGCTCAGGTATTGACTCCCAACGGACCGGTGTTCCGTGGCTCTGTCACGGGCATCCGGGTTCCGGGAACCGAAGGGTCATTCGAAATCCTGACGAACCATGCGGCGTTGATGTCGGCCTTGGAAGCGGGTGAAGTCCGCGTGACCGATACCGACGGCACCCTCAGGTTTTTCGCAGTCAGCGGCGGTTTTGTGGAAGTCCGTTCGAACGAAGTGGTGGTACTGGCCGAGACGGCGGAAGCTCCTGATCAGATCGATGTGGCCCGCGCAGAAGCGGCACGTTCACGTGCCAAGGAACGGTTGTTGAACCGTACTTCCGGTTTGGACCAAGCCCGCGCCGAAGCGGCGCTCAGCCGCGCGATGAACCGGCTCAAGGTGGCCGGAGCGCGGTAGAAGATTTTTTTACCGGGAGGGTAAGAGAGGTTAAGTGAGTCCGTAACGGAAACTTAACCTTGACTCTTATACAACTTCTCCCTAAGGTGGGGCATGATGATGCGAATCAATGCTTATCCCGCCAAGATTTTACCCCGACCCGAAGTGACGAATCATCTGGGTTCGGTGCGGGTGCGGACCTCCAACAGCGGCTCCTTGCTCGAAGCGAATGATTATTATCCAGGAGCCTGCCCTGAGTCCGATGAAATCGGGCGAAGGGGCGTGGACATGCCGGGCCGCTCATCCACCGGCACGCCCGTCCGTCAAGGATTCACCGGCTACTGGCGAGATGGTGAAAGCGGTTTAGGTCTGTACTACTCCGGCGCTCGGATGTACTCGCCCGGAACCGGACGCTTCTTCGGAGTGGACCCGTTGGCGGAAGACTTCGCGACGTGGAGTCCGTATGTGTATTCGATGAACAGTCCAATGATTTATGTCGATCCGGATGGGAGAGAGGTGCGTTGCGCTGATGAATCTGAATGCCAAAGGGCGGCAAACGACCTAAATGCGTTGCATCAGGGTAAAACCGGGATTTCTGTTGAAGCGACCTCATGGGAAGTATCGGCGGCGGTATGGTACAAGCCGTGGACTTGGGGGGATGTCGAAACCGTATCCGGCTTCAGGTTATCCACTACCGGAAGTACGTTTGATTTTAGTGCGAATCCAATCGTATCTGCTCTGTACGATGTGATTAATTCAAACGAAATAGCTTTCGACCTAGATTATGTATCTGGTAGCACGAAACTATTTCCGGGTACATCAATGGATAAAGTCACGGCATATGATGGGCAAGGAGCTATGATATCGAGATCTGGCGGGGGCAGGGTCATGATTTCAGCGGATGGAAATAGACAGAACGTTCCAAATGGAATCGTTCTGATGCATGAGTTGGTGGGACATGGACATCCGGTTGGTGGTTCGAATGCCATGCATATTAACCGTTTTTATGGCTCCTATGGTGGCAATTCGCATCCTGGATATCACTCAAGGATAGGTTCGCGATCTGAGAATTTGGGGCTATTTCGCAAATAATTAGCACATATGGGTTATTATTACACATTCCATGTCCTCGTGAATCAGTTTTGTTTGATTGGCTGGCCGATCATCCTGATAGTTCTACTGATTCGGCACGTTTTAGGTCACCGAGCAGGGGTTTGGATGACTCGGGCATTAGGCATTACCTCTGGGGTGTTATTTGCGACCTTGCTCTTGACCAACTACCAACTGGTTTACTGGTATGATATTCCCGATGACATTGCCTTTATCGCTGGAGTGAAGACCAATATTCCATTGGCCTGTTATGGCCTGTATATATGGCTCAGGAACCTGATTCCAAAGTGAGATAGTTCTATCAAAAAGTGTGTCTTGCCCAAAAGGGTAAAAAAGGCGGGTCGGTGATTAAAATGGTCGGGCCATGGCAACTGACGCTTCTGAGAATTGTAAAGCGCGATACAAGCGAATAATGTTCGCTGAACTCATTGGTAAAGTAATTGAAACAGATAGGACTATGTGACTTGAAAATATCGTCCTTGCGCCGCCCCGACGGCTCGGTCTATGGCCGGAAAGCGTACAATTCTAGCAATGAATTATTCTGGACGGATCTACTGGGTTATTTTTCAATTAATTTCCCAGCACCCAGCATCCAGCATCAAGCATCTAAATCCTACCAGCCCGTACGCCCGCGCCGCGGAGACACTGTTTCGGCTTCTTCCGCATCGAGGGAATACCCTACAGGTGGCTCGAAGCCTTGATAACTCCAAGGACAGTCTTCAGTGTTGATGCATCCCATGATGAATTTACCGACAATAGGCAGAGCGGCTCTCGCGCCTTGACCGATGTAGGTGTCGCTCGGGAAACGGATTCTGCGATCTTCGCCACCTACCCATGCGCCCATCGCAATGTGGGGCATCACGGCCATGAACCAGTTGTCGGCCGAGTTGTTCGTGGTACCGGTCTTGCCGGCCACATCCTGATAGACTCCCATTCCGCGCAATCTCGCACCGGTGCCCCAACCCCAGCTGCCGCCACGGATTGCGCCACGCATCATGTCGATCATGGTGTACGCCGTTTCCGGTGAGATCACTTCCTCACGCGATTCGGGGTAGAATTCGACCAGCAAGTTTCCGTTCCGGTCTTCGATGCGGGTGACGGCAATCGGTTCGATGTGAACGCCCTGGTTGGCAAAGGTGGCATAGGCGCTGGTCAGCTCCATCAAACTCACTTCGGCCGTTCCGAGAGCCAGTGCCGGAACCACTTGCATGGGAGAATGGATCCCCATATTCTTGGCCATGCCGGCGATCTTTCGCGCCGCGGGCTGGAGATCTTCCAAGCGCTTGGTTCCGGGGGTTCCGGCCAGAATCGGTAGAAGGCGCACGGTCACGTTGTTGTTGCTTCGCGCCAAGGCTTCGCGCAAGGAGATCATCTCGGGTCCGGAGCTGGCCGAAGCGTCGCGCGGTGCCCAGACCTTGCCCCCACGGTCCACGAAGCTGATCGGGTATCTGGAGATCATGTACTCGGGTTTGTAACCGTTGTCGATGGCCACGGTGTACACGAACGGCTTGATGGTGGAACCCGCTTGGCGGCGAGACATCGACACCTGGTCGAACTGATAACGGCTGTAATTGGATCCGCCCACATAGGCCAGGATATGTCCGTTGCTTGGATCGATCGCTAGGAAACTGGCTTCCAGGCGCGTGCGGTTGCGTTTCACGGCATCCACAAATGTGGGGACCCGCTTCAGCGAATCCAAGACGAATTCGCGACTGGAACCCGCCGCCACAGCAGATTTGTACTCTTCCGATTCTTTGATGAAGCTGTCGAGGAATCCGGGATACTGGCGCCACAATCTGTCCATATATGCGCCGCCCCGGGTGGTCCATTCCCTCTGAAAAGAACGCTGCAAGGTATCCAACTGCGATTGAACTGCGGCTTCGGCAACCCGCTGCATCCGTGAATCGACGGTGGTATAGATTTTGAGTCCGTCGCGAAAAAGGTCATATCCGTTCGCTTCGACCCAGCGTTGAACCTTGCCCCGCACAAACTCACCGAAATAGCGCACTTTCCGACTTGCGGTGCTCGGTGGTTGGTAATTCAAGGTGATCGGCTTGGCGATCTCGGCCTCGTATTCTTCTTGGGTGAGGTGGCCCTGGGTGTGCATGCGCGACAGAACGATGTTGCGTCGGCGGGTGGAGGCTTCCACCCGGGTACGCGGATTGAACGCCGAAATAGCGTTCAGCGATCCGATCATCGTCGCCGCTTCGTTCACGTTGAGTTTGGATGCGGGCTTGTTGTAGTGCGTTCTCGCCGCCGATTCGATCCCGAACGCCGAGTTGCTGAACTCCACCGTGTTCAGGTACATTTCGATGATCTCCTGCTTGGTGTAACTCCTTTCCAACTGGATGGCGGTGAGCATTTCCCGAAGCTTCCGGATGATGGAGACTTCTTTTCCGATTTTCCGGTACAGGTTCCGCGCCAACTGCTGACTGATGGTGGATCCTCCCTGCATGTTTCCCATCATGATATGGAAGGGAACGGCGAGCGTCCGGATCAGATCGATCCCCCAATGGTCGTAGAACCGATGGTCTTCGGTGGAAACCAACGCGTTGATCACATCCGGCGAAATCTCATCGAATTTGACCATGGTGCGGTTTTCGGTGAAGAACCGGTCCAGCGTCACTCCGTCACGCGCGATCACCAACGAGGCGTTGTCGGTTCGCGGATTCTCCAATTCCTCGAAACTCGGCAATCCCAACAGCAGATAGATGAAGAACAACAACAGAAGTCCGAAAAGAATCAATCCGCCTTTTTTCATGAGTGGCCAGAAGGGGTCGTTTTTCTTGGGTGGCGCGCTAGGCGCGGATTTGCGTTTCGACATGATTTCGTGTCGGTAAGCGGGATCGTTCAGAAATCTTTCTTCGTCAATCATTCTGTTGCGGCGTTCAAACTCTGGTTACGGCTATCCCAGACAACGACTCGGAAACCCTCGTCGGTATGTGTGACTATGGTGCGGGTGCGAAAAAACGCACCTGTGTTAAGATACTCACGGTTCCCGATTTTCATATGTCTGACTTGATGGTGATGCCCGGCGATGATCACTTCCGAAAGTCCACGATCCAGCGCGGAAAGCACCCATCGGTCCAGGGTTTCGGTGTCGTTGTGTTCGGGATGCCGGCGGCGTTGCCACCTGGAAAACCCTTTCATGATGTCCAAGGCCAAAGGCATCGGAAGCAGGAAGCGATACATCCGCACAAACAAAGGATGCCTGAGCACACGATGGTACAAGGGACGAGGAAACAGGAGGGAAGGATCGGCGAGTCCGTCGCCATGAAGCAGAAAGACCGACCTGCCGTGGATGTCGAATCGCGCCGATTCCGAAATCTGATCGAAGCCTTCGTGCGCCAACCCTCCCAGCGTCCAGTTGTCGTGGTTACCGGTGATGTGGAGCACGGGTCCGTGGCGCTCGGAATACCGCCTGATCGCGGAGCGGAAGCCGTGCCCGAAATCGGGAGTTCTGCCCGGATATTCCATCCAATGATCGAAAACATCGCCCAGCAGGAACAGTTTGTAGCTGTGGCGGTCGCACCAGTTCACGAGCGAGACCGCATCCGACTCGATCTGGGCATTGGTCGCATCATCGAACCCGCCGAGATGGATATCCGCTAGGAAAACCGTCTTATTTGGTGCGGTTGACGACAAAATTCAGAAACTGATCGAGAGTGTCGCGTGACTCACCCTCAGGAAAGGTGTTCAACAAGGTTCTGGCTTCTTCGGAGATGCTCATCATCCGGGCGCGGGTACGTTCCACACCTTGGTTGGAGTGAACGAACTCGATGACTTGCCTCACCTGTTCGGGGGTTTTCTTCTCGTTGGCGAACACTCTTCGGATGCGCACCCGTTGCATGAGCGACGCGTTCTGAAGAGCGTAGATCATGGGAAGGGTCATTTTTCCTTCGAGGATGTCGGCTCCGACGGTTTTTCCGGTGTCGTTGGTTTCGTAATCGAACAGATCGTCTCGGATTTGGAACGCGATGCCCAAGGCTTCGCCGAATTCGCGCATCCGTCTCCAGACATCGGGATCTTCGCTGGCGCTGATCGCCCCGCATTCGCAGCAGGCGGAGATGAGGGATGCGGTCTTGCCGGAAATCACCTTGAAATAGCGCTCTTCGTTCATGTTCTGAAGCTTGGAGGCTTTCAGTTGGCGCAATTCACCCTCGCTCATGCGTTTGACGGCAACGGAGAGCACTTTGAGCAAGGAGAATTCGTCGCGGTCGAGGGCCACGAGCAAGCCTTTCGACAAGAGGAAATCTCCCAACAGCACCGCGGCCTTGTTTTTCCAGATGGCGCTGATGCTGAGGAACCCGCGGCGTTCATCGGCCTCATCCACCACATCGTCGTGGATCAGAGTGGCCGTATGAAGAAGTTCGATCATGGTGGCGGCCACATAACTGCGCTCGGTGATCTGTCCGCAGAGCCGCGCGCAATGGAAAACGAGGGAAGGACGCAGCTCTTTTCCCTTGGTCCGCAGCAGATAACGCAGCATCTGGTCCAAGAGGAAGACATCGGAACTCGTCGCTTCACGGAAATAGGTGCGGAAAGAGGAGAGGTGTCCGGAGATCGGGTGCTGAATTTCGTCGAGAGTTACGGATTGGGTCACGTCGAGGCGGGTATTTTATCGGAATTCTGTGCAAATTACGGCGCTATTCAAAACATAAGGCATCACAACGTGAAATCGATCAAAAAAATAGGGGTGTTTACCAGCGGAGGGGATTCTCCGGGCATGAATGCGGCTGTGAGAGCCGTTGTCCGGACCGCACGATACAACGATTTGCAGGTGGTGGGTATCCGTTACGGATACCAAGGCATGATCCGCGGAGATTTCGTGGACATGGACAGCACTTCGGTCTCCAACATCATTCAACAAGGCGGTACGATTCTCAAATCCGCCCGTTCCGATGATTTCCGCACAGTGGAAGGACGGGCCTTGGCCGCGGCCAACATCAAAGCCTACGGCATCGACGCGGTGATCGGCATCGGCGGCGACGGAACTTTCCAAGGCGCCACCAAGCTCAACGAAGAGCACGGCGTGCTGGTGATCGGAATTCCGGGCACCATCGACAATGATTTGTCGGGTACGGATGAGACCATCGGCTACGACACAGCATTGAACACGGCGATGGAAGCCATCGACAAGATCCGCGACACGGCCGACGCCCATGAGCGTCTGTTCCTGGTGGAAGTGATGGGCCGCGAAGCGGGCTTCATCGCCCTGGAAACCGGAATCGCAGGCGGAGCGGAGCTCATTCTTCTGCCGGAAGCCCTCACCGAGATCGCAGACATCAAGGCCTCGCTCACGGAAGTGTTCCGCGCGCAGCGTCGAAGCAGCCTGGTGGTGGTCGCCGAGGGTGACGAAACCGGTGGCGCGTACAAACTTGGCGAGCAGCTAAAAGAGGATTTCGGCAAATACGAGATGCGTGTGTGCATTTTGGGACATATCCAGCGCGGCGGACAGCCCACCGCGCGCGACAGAGTCTTGGCCAGCCGCCTAGGTGCCGCCGCCGTTCAGGCGCTGCTCGACGGACACACCAACGTCATGGTCGGCGTGATCGACAACAAGATGCGCATCTCGCCGATCAACACCGTCTGGTCCAAGAAAAAAAGTATCAATTACGAGCTTCTCGAGCTCGCAAAAATCTTAAGCTGATGGCTATTCACACGGATGTGAGTGCGGCACGGGCGTTTCTCCCCGCACAATCGTTTGAATCGACACGCGTACGCATCGATCACGCGTTCAACGAACTAAAGACAGGTACAGGAAAAGGTCCGGAATGGCTCGGCTGGCGCCGGATTCTCGCCTCGCCCGACGACGCCCTGCTTAACGAGCTCGATACCCTGGCGGCCACCATCCGCAATGAAGCGGATGTGTTCATCGTCTGCGGCATCGGCGGCTCCTATCTCGGCGCCCGGGCGGTTATCGAGGCTTTGGGACCGTTTTTCGGCTCCAACGGACCTGAAATTGTGTATGCGGGTCACCAGATGAGTGCCCGATATCTCAAAGAGCTGCTCGTCCATTTGGAAGGAAAGCGCGTTTGGATGAACGTGATCTCCAAATCGGGCACCACCACCGAAACCGCGTTGGCTTTCCGCGTGCTGCGTCAGTGGATGAATCAAGCCTATGGCGAGAAAGTGGCGGCAAGCCGCATCATCTGCACCACGTCTGAAAAAGGCGGCGCGCTCAACAATGTGATCGAAGCGAACGGATATCGCAAGTTCGTGCTTCCCGACGATGTCGGCGGACGCTTTTCCGTTCTCACGCCCGTCGGGTTGCTGCCCATCGCGGTGGCGGGAATCGACATCCGCGAGCTGTTTTACGGCGCCGTTCAGGCGTTTCGCGATACCGATGGCGGAAAAGGGGATGTGTTCGAGTATGCGACGGCCCGCCTCGCGCTCTATGAGGCCGGTTACCGTGTGGATGTGATCGCTTCGTTCGAACCCGAGCTCAAGGCTTTTGGTGGATGGATGCAGCAATTGTTCGGAGAAAGCGAAGGAAAAGAGCATAAAGGGCTTTATCCAGCCGTTCACGGGTATTCCTCCGACTTGCACAGCCTCGGACAGATGGTCCAAGACGGCGTTCGGAACATCATAGAGACGTTTCTGGTGGTGGATGAGCCTGTCAGCGACCTGGTTCTCAAATCGGAATCGGTGGACTTTGACGGATTGAATTATCTTTCCGGAAAAACCATGCATGAGGTCAATTCCAAGGCGTATGAAGGCACACGGCAGGCGCATATCGAGGGCGGGGTTCCCGTGATCGGCATCCGCCTGGACCGTCTGAACGCCAACACCCTTGGCTCACTAATCTACATGTTCGAATTGGCCACCGGAGTCTATGGGTATGCCTTGGGCGTGAATCCCTTTGACCAGCCCGGAGTGGAAGCCTACAAGAAAGCCATGTTCCGACTTTTAGGAAAACCCTGATGCAGGATCTTCGATATATCGCGCTCGCCGGAAACATCGGCGCCGGAAAATCATCCCTCACCGGATTACTGTCCAAGCATTTCAAATGGGAAGCGTATTACGAGTCGGTCGACGACAATCCCTACCTGGCTGATTTCTATGAGGATATGCGCAGATGGAGTTTCAATCTGCAGATCTATTTCCTGTCGTCGCGGTTCCGTTCGATGAAGCGGATGCTCGGAGTGGATCAGAACTTCATCCAAGACCGTACGATTTACGAGGATGTCGAGATCTTCGCCAAAAACCTCTATGAAATGGGATTGATGAGTGAGCGGGATTTCGCCAATTACCAATCGCTGTTCAAGGAGATGAGCGATTATCTGCGTCCGCCGGATCTGCTGATCTACCTGCGTGCGGATGTGCCGACCTTGGTCAAGCAGATACAGCAGCGGGGAAGGGCCTATGAGAACACCATCCGGATCGATTACCTGGAGAGTCTGAATTCCTTGTATGAGAGCTGGATCGACCGATATCCTTACGAGAAGCTGATCATCGAAACCGATAATTTGGATTTCGTGAACAACAAGGAACATCTCGGGCAGGTGATTTCGCTGATCGATCAGAGACTGTTCGGACTCTTTTCCTGAGGCTTGATAGAGTCCGGATTTTGCGCTAATTTTACCGGCTTAACATCCGTTCAATGCTGAAGTTCAAAATCAACGAAATCGACGAGGGGGAATCCGTTCAAGACGTCACTGTCAAGGCGGAAGAACTGATGTTGGGAGTTGGCAGCGGGGATCTGTTCGATGTCCATGTGGAGTTCATCCGCTCCAGGAACATGATAGAAGCCCGACTGACAGTGGAAGGGGAATTGCATCTGGTCTGCGACCGCTCTTTGGAGACGTTCGACTATCCGGTGACTGCCGAATACACTGTGATTTTCAAACCTGAATTGGAGGAAGAGACGGAAGACGATCAGGTGGCCGTACGCCGTCTGAACATGCCTTCGAACCAAATCGACATCACCCATGATGTTCGCGACACCTTGCTTCTCACGATTCCAATACGGAAACTGCACCCGCGGTTTTTGGATGAAGACGGAGAAGAGATTCCTTTCGAGTCACCCGTGGCTGAGGAAACACAACCCGACCCGCGTTGGGCCGCGCTGACATCGCTGACATCAACACAACAGAAGAATTAAGACCACTCATGCCAAATCCAAAACGCCGCCATTCCAAACAACGCACCGCAACCCGCCGTGCCCACCACAAACTTGCTGAAGTGGAATTGGCGACTTGCACGAATTGCGGCGCTACGCATCAATTCCATCACGCTTGCCCTTCCTGCGGTCATTACCGTGGCCGTCAAGTGCTTGACGTGGCCAAAGCCTAACCCATAATCCATACAGTCATGTCCCTGAAGATCGCTGTCGATGCCGCCGGAGGCGACCATTACCCGCAAAATCCTGTTCAGGGCGCAGTAGACGCCGTCAGGGAGCGTGCCGACCTGCACATCGTGCTTGTTGGCCCCAAGGCCATCGTCGAAGAGGCTTTGGTGTCGACCGGATATTCCGGCGACCGTATCAGCATCGTGGATGCTCCCGAAGTGATCGGAATGGAAGATTCCGTTCAATCGATCAAAACCAAGCCGAATTCATCGATCGTGGTCGGTTTGGGCATGCATGCCCAGAAGCATGTGGATGCGTTCGTGAGCGCCGGACATACCGGAGTTCTGCTCGCCGCGTCCGCGGTGATCCTCGGTCGCCTACCTGGCGTGCTTCGTCCTACGATTTCCTCCGTCTATCCTACTGTGAAGGGATTCCGCATCATGGTGGATGTGGGAGCCAATCTGGAAGTGAAACCCGAAATGCTCTATCAGTTCGCTCTGATGGGCGAGGTGTACGCGAAGACCGAAATGGGCATCGAACTGCCGAAAATCGGTCTGCTCAATGTGGGTGAGGAAGAGGAGAAAGGCACGGAAACCCTTCGCAAGGCGCATGAGATGCTCAAGTCGCATCCTCGCTTCGTCGGGAACGTGGAAGGTCGCGACATCCTCTCCGCTCAAGCGGATGTGTTTGTGTGCGACGGACTCGTAGGCAATCTCATTCTCAAATTCGGCGAATCCATTCCAGAAGCCATCCAACATCTGGTAGGTGTGGCGATTGCCAAGCAAGGTCTCACTCCTGAGCAGGTCAAGCCGATCTTGGGTGTGCTCAAACAAGCTTTCGCACCCTTCGATTATCAATCCGTGGGTGGCGTCCCGTTCTTGGGCGTCAATGGTGTCAGTTTCGTAGGGCATGGAGGAAGCACCTCCTTGGCCATCAAAAACATGATTTTCAAGGCGGCGAGCATGGTAAACCACCATGTGAACGACAAGATTGTCGCGGCCGTCGGTTAACACAACTTCACGCATGAGTCTGCCCGTCAAAGCCAGGATCACTTCTGTGGGCCACTACCTCCCTGAGGGTGTGCTTACGAACGCCGACCTGGAGAAACTCGTCGAAACCAACGACGAATGGATCACCAGCCGCACCGGCATCAAAGAACGCAGAATATTGAGGGATCCGGCCAAGGCGACCTCCTTCATGGCCACCGAAGCGGCGAAAGAAGCTCTCGCCCTGCGCGGTAAGAATCCTGAAGACATCGATTGCATCATCGTGGCGACGGTCACCCCGGATTATCTGTTTCCGTCCACCGCTTGTCTGGTTCAGAAACGAATCGGCGCGGTGAATGCTTACGCATTCGATCTTTCTGCCGCATGTTCCGGCTTCCTGTACGCGCTCACCACCGGCGCGATGATGATTGAATCTGGCAGGTACAAGAACGTGTTGGTGATCGGCGCTGATAAGATGTCATCCATCATCGATTACACCGACCGTGCGACCTGCATCATTTTCGGTGACGGCGCCGGCGCGGTTCTGCTCGAACCCACCACCGATGGCAACGGCATCCAGGATTTCATCCAGACCAGCGATGGCGATGAAGACGAGCTTCTGGTTCAGAAGGGCGGTGGAAGTCTGTATCCCTCTTCGCACGAAACGGTTGACAACAACTGGCATTACATCAAGCAGGACGGGAAAACGGTCTTCAAGAAAGCGACAGAGGCCATGGCCGATATTTCCGTCGCCTTGATGACGAAAAACAACCTTTCCGCTGACGACATCGCGTGGTTGGTTCCCCATCAGGCGAATTTCCGCATCATCGATGCCACCGCACGCCGCATGGAGGTCAACATCGACAAGGTGATGGTGAACATCGAGAAATACGGCAACACCACCGCTGGCACCATTCCACTGTGTCTTTACGATTGGCGGAACAAACTCAAACCTGGCGACAATGTGATCCTGGCCGCGTTCGGTGGCGGATTCACCTCCGGAGCCGTGTATCTGAAATGGTGATCTGATGTCGAAAACCGCATATATATTCCCTGGTCAAGGCTCGCAATCCGTCGGAATGGGGAAAGACCATTTCGCGACGAATTCTACATTCAAAGCGTTGGTGAGCCGTTCGAACGATATTCTCGGGTATGACCTGAGCGCGATCATGTTCGAAGGTCCGGACGAGACCCTTCGCCAAACCGAGCATACCCAACCTGCGATATTCGTGCATTCCGTGGCGCTTTTCAAAGCACTGGATGAGAAAGCGGATCTGGTTGCCGGCCACAGCCTGGGCGAGTTCTCCGCGCTGGTGGCCTGCGAAGCGGTGTCTTTCGAGGATGCTCTGAAGATCGTGCGCCGTCGCGGCCAACTCATGCAGCAGGCCGGCTCCGAAAATCCCGGGACCATGGCCGCTGTGATCGGCATGGACGATGCCGTAGTGGAAGACATCTGCGCCAAAGCTTCGGCCGAGACCGGTTTGACCGTGGTCGCCGCCAATTACAATTCACCCGGCCAACTCGTGATTTCAGGGCATGAAGCCGCCATCGACGCCGCATTGGTGCTCTTGAAAGAAGGCGGATGCAAACTGGCCAAGAAACTTCCGGTTTCCGGCGCGTTCCACTCCCCGTTGATGCGTCCCGCGTTCGATGGACTCAAGCACAGCTTGGAAACCCTCAGGATCGACATCCCCCGTTGTCCGATCTACAGCAATTACACGGCCAAATCCACAACCGATCCCGCCACCATCCGCGAAAATCTCTTACAGCAGCTGATGAATCCTGTGAGATGGACTCAGACCCTGAACGCCATGAACGCCGATGGAGCCACCGAATTCGTGGAAGTGGGTCCGGGCAAGGTGTTGCAAGGATTGGTGAAACGTACGTTACCTGATGCCGTGGCATCTGGACATTCATAAGGAAAGCACATGAGTTTTTCATTGGAAGGCAAAACCGCATTGGTGACCGGCGCAGGCCGCGGAATCGGTCGCGCGATCGCTCTGCATCTGGCGAAAGCCGGAGCGAATGTCGCCATCACGTATTCACGCTCGGAAGCCGCCGCGAAGGAAGTCCAAGACCAGATCGTGGCCATGGGCCGCCAAGCCTTGATCTATCAGGCGGATGCGGTGGATGCCAAGCGCGCAGACGAAGTGGTGAGCGATGTGGTGGCACAGTGGGGATCATTGGATATCCTGATCAACAACGCCGGAATCACCCAAGACACTCTGATCATGCGCATGAGCGAGCAGCAGTGGGATGATGTGATCAACACCAATCTCAAAAGCGTGTTCAACTACTCGAAATCAGCGGTTCGTCCGATGATGAAGCAACGCAAAGGCTCCATCGTGAACATCGGATCGATCGTGGGAGTGGCTGGAAGCGCCGGACAAACGAATTACGCCGCGTCGAAGGCCGGAATCATCGGATTCACCAAGTCGCTGGCCAAAGAACTCAGTTCCCGCAATGTGCGGGTGAACGTGGTCGCTCCGGGGTACATCACCTCCGACATGACCGACAAACTCCCGGAAGCCACCTTGAACGGAATTCTGGCCACGATCCCGATGGGAAGAGCCGGCCAGACCGACGAAGTCGCCTCCGCGGTTCAGTTTCTCGCATCCGATGCGGCATCCTACATCACAGGCGTGGTTTTGCATGTGGATGGCGGGATGGTGATGTGAATGGACCGACGTTGTACATTAACGCAAACAAAAGTAACTTTTAACCGCCCGCAGACCGGGCATCAACAAAAAAACAAAGGGACATTTCAACATGGCTAACGACATTGAAGCAAAAGTAAAAGCAATCATCGTAGACAAACTTGGCGTCGATGAGAGCATGGTCACGATCGAAGCGAATTTCACAAATGATCTTGGCGCCGATTCGCTCGACACTGTTGAGCTGATCATGGAATTGGAAAAAGAATTCGGTGTGAGCATTCCGGATGAAGATGCTGAAACCATCTCCACGGTAGGTGCAGCGATTTCCTACATCCAAAGCAAGGCTTGATCGAGTGGCTGGCCGAAGAGTCGTCATCACTGGAATCGGATCCCTTACGCCGATAGGAAACACCACCCCGGAGTTCTGGGATGGTTTGGTCCGTGGGCGGAGCGGGGTGCGTCCGATCACACGATTCGATGTCAGCCAATTTCCGACCAGATTCGCCGCCCAACTCGCCGATTACGACGCGTTGCGGTACTTCGATGCGAAGGAGGTGCGTCGTATTGATCAATTCACCCAGTATGCCATGATCACCGCCGATGAGGCGATCAAGGATTCCGGAATTCCGCTGGACGGAATCGACCGGAATCGGGTCGCCGTGTTGGTCGGTACGGGCATCGGTGGATTTCAGGTCTTTTTCCAGCAGGCATTGGAGTTTAAGGAGAGGGGCCCGCGTGGCATTTCTCCGTTCTTCATTCCGATGCTGATTCCGGATATCGCCGCAGGGTACGTGTCCATCAAGTATGGATTCCGGGGTCCGAATTTCTGCGCGGTTTCGGCGTGTGCCACTGGCTCGCACAATATCGGTCTGGCGTATGATTTCATCCGCCATGGCACTTCCGACTATGCCATCTGCGGTGGTACCGAATCTCCGATCTCAGAGATGAGCGTGGGCGGTTTCAACGCCATGAAAGCCATGTCGACTCGAAACGAAGACATGGAACACGCTTCCCGGCCATTTGATGCGTCGCGAGACGGTTTCGTTCTTGGCGAGGGCGCCGCGATGCTGTTTTTGGAATCGATGGATACTGCGGTCTCACGCGGTGCTCGAATCTACGCCGAAGTGGTCGGTTACGGTTTTTCCGCGGATGCGTACCATATCACGGCTCCCGATCCCGACGGGAACGGTGTCATTCTGGCCATGAATGAGGCGCTCAAAGCTGCGGGCATCCGTCCGGAAGATGTGGACCACATCAACATGCATGGGACATCGACTCCGCTTGGAGATGTCGCCGAAACCAATGCCATCAAGAAAGTCTTCGGCGACCATGCCTATTCGATGAATCTGAATTCGACCAAGTCGATGACCGGTCACCTGCTTGGCGCCGCAGGAGCCGCTGAATCCGTCGCTACGATTCTCGCTCTGTATCACCAGATGGTTCCACCCACCATCAATTATGTAACTCCCGATCCGTTGTGCGATCTGAATTACACCGTCAATGAGGCCGTACCACGAAAAATGAAGTATGCCATCAATAACGCGTTCGGATTTGGCGGTCATAATACGTCCGTGGTTTTCAAAGCTTTTGAACTCTAAAGGCGGACTCATCGCCCGATACCGGGCCTCCCAACTCAAGAAGGATTTGCCACCGAGGGCCAAAAAGGTCATTTCGCGAATCGAAGAGATCATCGGAACCTGGATCGGCAATCCGAATATGTATGCGATGGCGCTGCGCCACCGATCCAAGCTGGTGGAGAGCGAATTCCAAGATCATGAAAGCTATGAGCAGTTGGAATTCCTTGGCGATGCCGTCTTGGATCTGATCGTGGCCGAGCTCATTTATAACCGCTATCCGAAGCAGGACGAAGGGTTCATGACGCAGATGCGGTCCAGAATTGTGCGGGCCGAGACGTTGGCGATGTTGGCCGATAAATTGAAACTGGCCGAAATCATCGAAATCGGAGACCGGGTACGCGATCAAGGCATCGAAAACAGCGTGAACGTGATGTCGGATATTTTCGAAGCGCTGATCGGCGCGGTCTATCGCGACCGCGGATTTCCCGTCGTTTTCGCGTTTGTGGAACGTGTGATTTTAAGCGAAATTGATTTCAGCAACATCGAGCAGGAACGCGACAATTTCAAAAGCCTCTTGCTCGAATTTGCGCAATCCCATAAACTCGGAACTCCTACATACCGGACTTCCGAGGTTGAGGGGCCCGATCATGACAGAGTGTACACCATCCAAGTGCTGATCGGCACGGAAGTTAGGGGGATGGGTACTGGTAAGAGCAAAAAGAAAGCAGAACAGAAAGCTGCGGAGGATGCCTTAGCTTCCTACGGGCTACCCACACCATGACTATGACGACACCGTTTCGAATCACAGCCGCCGCCTCATCCAATGTCTCTTCCGTCGATTTCTCAACCCTCCGCTTCGGTGAGGTGTTTTCCGATCACATGGCTCAGGTCATATTTGAGAATAAAGATTGGCAACAAGGGGAGATCATCCCGTTCGGACCGATCCAACTCAGTCCGGCGCTGAGCGTGCTGCATTACGGTCAGGCGGTGTTCGAAGGGCTCAAAGCCTTCCGCTACAAAGACGGGCGAGTGAATGTGTTTCGCGCCGACCGCCACTATGAGCGGTTCCTTGCTTCTTGCGAGCGCATGAGTATTCCACCGCTTCCACGCGAGGCTTGGTTCGAAGCGATCGACACTTTACTAAGCATGGATTCGGCGTGGGTGCCCAACGACCGGTACAAGAGCTACTACATCCGTCCGTTCATCATCGCGGCGGAGCCTTATTTGGGCGTACGCCCGTCGACGCGATATCGGTTCATGGTGATCGGTGGCCCGGTGGGAAATTACTACGCCGAAGGCATCAAGCCGGTGAAGCTGACCACGATGCCTGAATACGCCCGTGCCATGAGAGGCGGAACCGGAAGTGCCAAGAGTCCGGGCAATTATGCCGCGACGCTCAAACCCTCATTTCAAGCCATGGAAAAAGGGTACGCGCAGGTTCTATGGCTGGATGCCAAAGAGCGCACCTACATCGAGGAAGTGGGCACCTCGAACATCTTTTTCGTGATCGACGGAACATTGGTCACACCCGCACTCACCGATAGCATCCTGAGCGGAGTGACTCGCGATTGCGTGCTGACTCTGGCGAAAGATTTCGGTCTTCCCGTTGAAGAACGCGTCATTTCCATCCATGAAGTGCTTGAAGCAGGGAATAACGGAAGGCTGACGGAAGTGTTCGCCTCAGGAACCGCCGCGGTGATTTCGCCCGTCGGACTCATCCATCACAACGGTTCAGTCGTGGAACTGGGCATGGAGAGAATGGGTCCGCTTTCACAACGCTTGTACGATACCATCACCGGATGGCACCATGGTGACATCGCGGACACCCACGGTTGGACACGCCTTCTCGGAGATGCGCGATGAAAGCCTATCACGACTTGGTGGCCCGGGTTCTTGAAAACGGGGAACTTAAGCATAACCGGACCGGAATCGACACCATTTCCTCCTTCGCGGAATTCTACAAGGTGGATTTGGCGGAAGGATTCCCGTTGCTGACCACGAAAAAAGTGCATTTCAGATCGGTCATTCTTGAGCTTTTATGGTATCTCAGGGGCGAAGACCACATCCGTTGGCTTCGCGACGAGAACAATTGCCACATCTGGGATGCGTGGGCGCGTGAAGATGGCCACGTCGGGCCGATTTATCCGGTGATGTGGCGCAAGTTTCCGGTCGGTGATCCCTACACGGATCCGAGCGGAGAGGTGACCACGGTCGATCAGATCAAAGAGGCTGTGCACACATTGAAGACCAATCCGAACAGTCGTCGGATCGTGGTGAGCGCCTGGCATCCGGGAATGCTCAAGCACATGGCGCTTCCGCCTTGCCATATTCTTTTTGTGTTCAATGTGAGCAAGGGGCGCCTGAATTGCCACCTCACGCAACGTTCGGGAGACATCGCCTTGGGCATCCCGTTCAATCTGGCCTGTTATTCGGCACTCACCATCGCCATCGCGCAGGAAGTGGGTTTGGAGCCGGGTGAATTCGCCCATACCATCGTGGATGCGCACATCTATGTGAACCATGTGGATGGACTCAAAGAGCAGCTCAAGAGAACGCCCAAGCCTTTGCCCGCACTCACTGTGGCGAAAAAGCCTCTGGATGAGCTCGGATTCGACGATTTCGTATTGACCGGTTATGACCCCGACCCTGGAATCAAATTCGAGGTCGCGGTATGAGATGGGTTCTGATCGTCGCGCACGATGAGGCGTTGGTGATCGGAAACAAGGGTGGGCTACCCTGGAAACAGCCCGAAGACATGCGTCATTTCAAGCAAACCACCATGGGACATCCCATCCTCATGGGTAGAGGCGTGTATGAGGAATTGGGCGAGAAACCGCTGCCCGGAAGGGAGAATTTCGTGATCTCATCCAAAAAATGGGAAAACGTCAAAAGTTTTGAGTCTATTCCGGAAGCCATGACTTATCTTTCGAAATACGAGAAAGTGTTTGTGATCGGCGGATCGAAATTATACGAATCCATCATGCCCTACATCGACGAGATGATTGTCACGGAAGTCGTTGGGATTCATGAAGGTGATGTATATTTTCCTGAATACAGACACGGTATCGGAAAGGTCTGGAAGGAAGTGTCGCGAAGAGCGGCAGACGGAATGTCGTTCGTGGTCTATCATCGTTTGCATTCGTCATCATGAGAGAAAAAGTCGAAATGCGGGTTTACGTCGGATTCGCGGTCGCGGTCCTGGTGCTTGCACTTATAGCATGGGCAAGTATACGAGGCAATAACGCCATCGGCGAGCATTTGGATGAGGTGACCCGTACCCAGCAGCTGGTTTCCGAGCTGAACGATCTTCTGATCCTCGTCACCGACATGGAAACGTCCGAGCGCGGTTTCGTAATCACCGGAGATTCATCCTATCTGGCGCCTTACCAGAGAGCGAAACTGAAAATCGACGCTCAACTGGTATCCTTTTATTCTCTGATCCGCGATGAGCAAGCCAGGGCGTATATGGATTCATTGAGGATCCGTGTGTACGCCAAGTTCCAGATCATGGAATCGACGATCAATGTCAGAAGTCGGGAAGGGTTCGCTCAAGCCGCGGAAATGACCAATTCGGGGTCCGGCGCCGAGGCCATGTCGGATGTGCGGGAAGTGGTGATCTACATGCAAAAGCTGGAGAACGATTATCTGAATGAACGGCTTCTTCTGGCCGATGCCTCTTTCCGGCGTTCGTCGATGATCATACTTGCCGAAACCGTGATCGCCATCGTCCTGATCCTGGTTACCAGTTTCATCCTGTTCAGGGATATCAAGGCGCGCAAGAAAGTGGAAGCCTCGCTGCGTGTGGAACGCGCTCAGTTGGAATCGCTGATCCGAAACGCACCCATACCGATGATGCTGTTAGGTGATTATCTGAATATCCAGACGTTCAGCCGCCGCTTCGGCGATGATTTCCAACCCGATGGGGAACTCAAATCCGGCTTGCCTTTCCCCGAGGTTTACCCTGAATTGTATCTGGCCTTCAAAGACGGGTTCAAAGATGCCAGAAACGGACTGGATGTTGTCAAAACCGAAGACACCCTCATCACGCGCGACGGAACCGAACACTCTCTGAGCTGGATGATCCATTCCATGCCCGACGACGATGGCGGAAACCGCTTCATTTTGGTGGCCTACCGGATCGATGAATTGGTTGAGGCGCGCAAACGCGCCATAGAGGCCAGTGAAGCGAAGAGCTCGTTCCTGGCACGGATCTCCCACGAGCTCCGCACTCCGTTGAACGCGGTTCTCGGTTATGCCCAGATCCTTCAGAAAAGCAAGAACCTGGTCGATCAGGAGCAGCAATATGTCGGAACCATGTATCGAAGCGGGCATCACCTTCTGAACATGATCAACGACATCCTGGATATCTCGAAGATCGAATCCGGCAAGATGGATCTTATCGAGGTGGATTTCAATCTTCCGGAATTGCTTCAGGACCTTCAGTCAATGTTCAATCTGAAATGCAAGGAGAAAGGAATCGCGCTGAAGACGGATTTCCAAGATCCTCTGCCGGGCGCGGTGGTCGGCGATCCGAACAAACTCCGTCAGATCCTGATCAATCTGATTGGAAACGCCATCAAGTTCACATCCACAGGAAGTGTGACGCTCAAATTGCAGTATTCAGGCACCTACGACCTTGTGTTTGATGTGATCGACACCGGCGCTGGAATTCCGGCCGATTCGTTGGAGGCGATTTTCTCACCGTTCCAGCAAGTGAAAGGTAAATATCAGGAAGGCACGGGCTTGGGGTTGGCGATCAGCCGGAAACTCAGCGAATTGATGGGAGGCAGGATTTCGGTGTCGAGCGTGGTCGGGCAAGGGTCGAATTTCCGGGTGGAAATCCCCCTCAGAGCGTCAACAGCGGTGTTTTCCGGAAGCCGCCAGCATCCTAAGCAGATCACCGGTATCAGTAAGAATAAGAATCCTCGAATTCTGGTTGTGGATGATGTTCCTCCGAACCGCGAAGTGGCCCGTGTGATGCTGGAAGCGATCGGCTTCGAGGTGGAAGAAGCCGAAAACGGCCAGGTCGCCGTGGATGCGTTCGCCGCCAAACCCTTCGATTTGGTGTTGATGGATATCATCATGCCCGTACTGGACGGAATCGGTGCCATGCTGAAGATCCGGGAATTGCCGACAGGCAAAACGGTCCCCATCATCGCACTCACCGCCAGCGGCTTCGAAGGTAAAAATGTGGAACTCAAGCGCCAGGGATTCACCGAATATGTGCGCAAACCGTTTTATGAGCCGGATCTGCTCGAGCTCATCGGTAAACTGATAGGGGTGGAATTCACTTACGAAGAAATGGCTGCCGAACCTGATTCCAAAGATGTGGGTGTTGACGATATCGTGGCGTATTTGCGTACTTTTCCGAAAGAGTCCCAACTTCGCATCAATGCAGCGATGGAGGAGCAGGATTTTGACGCGATCTTGGAGATCATGCGCAGTGCCGAACCTATCGCCGGGTTCGAATCCGTGGCGGAACTGTTCACCTCCATTCTGCAGAGAGCCGATTATTTTCAACTAACCCAAGTGGCAAAACGGTATCAGGATGTCTGAACCAAGCGTACCTACCATTCTCGTCGTAGACGACACCCAGCAGAATGTCCAGGTTCTCACGCAGATGTTGCGTGGCAAGCAATACAAGGTGTTGGCGGCATTCAATGGCGAAGATGCCATCGCACTTCTTTCTCGCAAAACACCGGATCTGATCCTTTTGGATGTGATGATGCCCGGAATGGATGGTTTCGAAACCTGCCGTGAGATCCGGAAGGAATCCGCTTATGACGATATCCCTATCATTTTCCTGAGCGCTCTTAGCGATGTGGACGCCAAGGTGAAGGCGTTGGAGTCGGGCGGAGTGGATTACATCACCAAACCTTTTCAGCAACTGGAGGTCTTGGCGCGGATCGAGCTGCATCTTCGGATGCGTTATCTAGAATTGGAGCGTCAACAGAACGTGATCCGCCTCGAAAAGCTCAACAAGGAGAAAGACGAGGTTTTGGGAATCATCTCCCACGATATGAGAAACCCGATCGGCGGCATCATCGGAATTTCGAACTTTTTGCGTACCGACGGCCCGGCCGATGAGAAGGAACTCGCCGATATGCTCGCGCTGATCGAATCCAGTGCGGAGCGTCTCCTGCTACTGGTCAACGATCTGTTGGACATCGCTTTGATCGAGGCCAATTCGCTTCAATTGACCTTCACACAGACCGATATCGGAGCGTATTGCCATGATGTGATGCAATTGCATACCGCAACGGCCAAATCGAAAGGTGTTAAATTGGTCATGATCGAGAGAATAGAAGGAATCCAGGCGGAAGTGGACATCACCAAATTCTCGCAAATCATTGGAAATCTGATTTCGAACGCCATCAAATTCACATCGGATGGTGGAGTGGTGAAAGTGGAGATCGGCTCATCTCCGGTCGATTCAAGTCAACTTCAGATCCAGATCATCGATTCAGGGATGGGAATACCTAAAGACCTTCTTCCCAAATTGTTTGAGAAATTCGGTGCGCAACGACGAGGAACAAAGGGTGAAAAGGGTACAGGGCTTGGTATGCCACTGGTCAAGCGATATCTTGAGCTACATAATGGCACCATCACTGTGGAAAGCATGGAACGTATCGGAACCACGTTCACGATACGCCTTCCTTTGAAGCATACGTCCTGAATGACATCAACACGACCTAAAGTCCTTTTAATCGAAGACAACCCCGGAATTTCCAGACTTGTTGAGTTCAAACTCAATCATGAGAATATGGATGTGGTGATTGCGGCCAACGGAGTGGAAGGTTTGGCCAAGGCGTTCGAACTCATGCCGGATCTGATTTTGCTCGACGTGATGCTTCCCGGCATCGGCGGTTTCGAGGTGTTGCAGGCCATTCGCGACGATGAGAAAACACGCCACCTCAAAGTGATCATGCTCACTTCGAAAAACCGGGAAGAGGACCTGCAAAGAGGATTCTCCATGGGAGTTCTCGAATATATCTCTAAACCTTTCAAGCTCGGAGAGCTGATGATGCGCATCACCAGGGCTTTGGAGAAATAATGGTTTCCGGTGACGATTTCGACGCCATCCGGTTCGTCTATATCGTTGCTTCGCTTCTTGCCATCCTGTCGGTGTATCTGCTCTTCACTTCGGTGATCGTCCGATATGCCTCCAGATATGTGGAGAAACAAAGGACGAAACGCCGAAACCAGTTCTACACATACATCATCGAGTACATCACCGGAGAGAATGAGTCCATTGAACGGATGGAAAAATCCGTGAAAGCGGAATTCGACATGGATCTGTTTGTGGAAATCCTTGCCGACATGATGACACAACTCGACGGTCAGGAAGTGCCCAAGATCCAATCCTTGCTCTTCCTTCCGGGAATTCGGGCTCATTATTTCGCCAAGCTGAAATCTTCGGCGAATCAGCAGAGAATTGATGCTTGCCTGTATTATTCGAAAGTGATCGACATCAATGATGAGGAGCTACGGCTTCTCCGGCAGTATGTCAAATCGCCGTCGCCGTTGCTGGCTCATGCGGCGGCATCAGGACTCCTTTCCTCCAAAGAGGTCCGCATCCGGTTCGAAGCGCTCACCCAGGTGGTCCACAATCCACGGATATCAAGGCTTGCCCTGATCGAAATCATGTATCGGTTCCATACCCTCGCTTTGGATCAGTTCGAGGAGGAATCCGAGTGCATCTCCAAGCTTTTGGTGGATACCTCGATCCCCGCTCATAACATTGGCGTGGTGATCAGAGCCATCACCGACATCGGGTACGGGCAATTGCTCATGGTGCTTTATGACCTGCTCGAATCCGGATTCCGATCCGAGGATGACGAGGTGATCGATGCCCTGATTTATTCCATGGGTCAGTTTCAGTTCGGTCCGGCCGGCGATTGGATGATCGATACCACCGTAGGTCACGCCAATCCTCGAATCCGCAAAAGCACCGCTCAGGCTTTCGAAGCGTTCAATGATGTCCGCTTCCTACCCTATCTGAAGCAGTTGGCCCAAGATCCAGTGTTGGATGTGCGCATCCGTGCGATTTTCGCCATGGTGGCAATGGGCCCGGAAGGGCAGACGAACCTTGACGAATTGGCGATGCAGACCGAAGAGCTGCAGGAACTCATCGGACGGATCCGTGACGAGATGGAGGTGGTATGAACATCTTCCTCACGTTCATCGAGTATGCGGTGATCAGCTATTTCCTCACCATCAATCTGGTGTACATGGTGCTGATCACGATTTCTTTTTTCCATATTCGAAAACAGATCAAGCAGAAAGATGTCTTTTCCCTTTCCGGGCTGTTCAGCTCCAATCTCTACTATCCCATCAGCATCCTGGCGCCCGCCTACAACGAGGAAAGCACGGTGGTGGCTTCGGTACGTTCACTTCTCCAGCTTCAGTTTCCGAACTATGAAGTGATCGTGATCAACGATGGAAGCAAAGACCGGACGATGGATGTCCTCATCGAGAATTTCAAGCTCAAGAAAGTGGATCGGTATGTGCCTCTGATCCTTTCGCACAAACCGATCAAAGCGATCTACAAATCGGATCTGTACCCCGAGTTATTGGTAGTCGACAAGGAAAACGGACGCAAAGCGGATGCGCTCAATGTCGGAATCAACGTCTCCCGAAACGATCTGATCTGTTCGATAGACGCTGATTCGGTGCTTGAACCGCTGGTGCTTCAAAGCATGATCCGTTGCTTCATCGAAGATGAGAGCACTATCGCGGTCGGTGGAATCGTCCGCATCGCCAACGATTGCATCTTCGAGAACAACGAACTCAAAGAGATTCGCGTGCCGAAATCCTTCCTCGCGCGGATCCAAGTCGTGGAGTATCTCCGGGCATTTCTATTCGGACGCGTAGGATGGGATTATCTCGACAGTCTGCTCATCATTTCTGGCGCTTTCGGCCTGTTCGACCGCAAAGCGGTCTTGAAAGTGGGCGGTTATCTGCACGACACCGTTGGCGAAGATATGGAGCTCGTGGTCCGGCTTCATCGGTATTACCGCGAGAACAAGATTCCCTACCGGGTTCGATTCATCCCTGAACCGGTGTGCTGGACGGAAGTCCCCGAGACGAAAGCCGTTCTTGCCCGGCAGCGGAACCGTTGGCAGCGTGGTTTGGCCGACACTCTTTGGCGCCATCGCAAAATGATGTTCAACCCGACCTATGGCCGACTCGGTTTCTTCGCCATGCCCTTCTTCTTTTTCATTGAGATGCTCGGCCCCATCGTCGAAGTCGGTGGTTATTTCTTCCTGTTCATCACCTGGGTTTTCGGAGCGCTCAACATCGAATTCGCCCTCGTTTTTCTGGCCGCATCCATCCTCTTAGGCATGGTCTTGTCAGTTTCCTCCGTACTGTGCGAAGAGTTCACCTATCGCAGATATCCGCAGGTAAGGCACATCTTCATCATGTTCTTCTATGCCTTGCTGGAGAATTTCGGTTACCGGCAGATGCACTCGTGGTGGCGGTTGATGGGGTTGGTGGATTTCCTGAAGGGAAACAAATCCTGGGGTGAGATGACCCGGAAAGGATTGGGAACCGCTACAAAACAGGCCGCCGCGAAGCCGGTCGCCCCGAAAGAACCACGGAAATTCCCGTTCGGCTTCCTGTTTCTGTTTCTGTTCATCGGATCCGGAGTGATGTACAAGTACCGGGCTGTGATCTGGCCTGAAGCCCCCATCCGCTATGCCACGCTCGATCCATCGCCTGACCCGGCATCACCCGATCCCACATTCGAATCGTTGCTTTCCAAAGGCCATTATCACCTGGTGCTGGGCACGTTCCTTTCCGAATCCAATGCCAACCGCTTCCTTGAATCATTGCCTGCAGCACTTAGAGACAGCGCCGAAGTGGTCAAGGATGCGCTTCCTTCCGGCTATCTCGTCTTCCGCGTGAGAGTGGGACGATCGGACACACCGCTGACCACCGCCACAATGAGGAGAGCCTACGCGTTGCGCCCTGGCGATTACCCTGACGCTTACGCGGATAGGTACGACGCGCCCGGTGGAACGAAACCACCGGCGGCGGATCTTGTGATGAAGCCTACCAGCCATGTACAACCCGATTCGATCCTTACCCAAGGGTACCACCATCTGGTGATCGGCACATTCAGGACGGAGGCGGAAGCTCGACGGTTTATGAATGATCTGGATACCTTAAAATCCATCGCGAACGTGGTTCCGCATGTCACCGCTTCGGGAAAGAACGTCTTTCTGGTGGGATTGGGGAAATATGCCAAACCCTACCATACCTGGCGAATCCGTGGATGGTACGGATTCGGTGACGATGATTTTCCGGATGCGTACACCGGCTGGGTTTCGGCCGATTAGAATCGGATGAATACCCTGATGCCCAACCGCTGGGCCCAATACGAATCGTTCGCCTGCGATGTGGTGTTCAACAGAGTGCTGTACAGATAGCCTGCTACGATTTGGAGGTCTTGGCTAGGCGTATAACCGGCGCTGAGGTCGAAAGAGTAACTCAGGTCGGGTCCGATGCGCTCGGCGCCGTACGGGGCGATGGTTTGGGCACCGAGTTGTGCGGTGAGTGATGCGTGGAAGCGCGATGTGGCCGGGCGATAGTTCGTGGCGGCTTTCAATGCAGACACGTTCCACCATTTGGGTGCGAAAAATCCGCCTGTGGGATCGTTTTTCAGAAATGAGGACACCGAGGTCACAGCACCCGGACGGAAGGTGACCTCGCCCAGCACGAACGACTTGTCGTAGTCGAGGCTTACGGCGATGCGCTGGTTGCCGGTGCTGTACGCGGCGAAGGTGGATGTGGACGTAAGGGTTTGTGTGGCGCGTCGGTACAGGTGGATACCCCCGATTTCAGTGATGCTGACGTTTCTGTCGATCAGGGCTTGGCTGTCGAAGAGCCCGTAGCGGTTGGCGAATATCACTGAATTTGCGAACCTTGCGGAGCCGGAGAATTCCAGATCGATGCGTCGCGTCTGACGGTAGGCGTTGGCTCCGAGCGAGGCGGAGTATCGGCTCCAGCGTGCGCCGCCCGTCCAGCTGAATACGGAGGCACCATTGTCCACCGCACGGAGTTTCACAAAGGCGCCAAGTCCGGGTCTGAGTGCGAATCCCACGGATTCGGAGACGACCCATCCGCGATTGCCTTCCGAATCCCAAGGCATCATCCATTGGGTTTCCGATTCGGGTCGCATCCCTTTTTGGATACTGTTTCTCACTTGAAGGGCAACTTCATTTTCGGGAAAATCGACCAGTACAGAGTTTGAAAGAACGTATGCTTCGTTAAGCGCACCTTTATAGAAGGCCAATTGCGCCAATCCGGCTTGCGCATCGCCATAGGCGGGATCTTCTTTCACGATGCTCCGATAGAGCGTTTCGGCTTGATTGTAATCGGCGTTCCAGGAATGGACCCTTGCCAGAAGAACGACCGCCTCCGAATAGGAGGGGATGTCAGCGACCAGTTTCCGAAGGATGGCGATCGCCGAGGGATAGGCGCCGGACCATGCCGTCACTTGCGCCAATCGGTAGCGCAATTCAGGATTTTCGGGGTCTTGCGTCAGAACGGAGTCCAACAGGCGGATGGCAGACTGGAAATCCTGCCGTTCCACATACACTCTCACGGAGTCGGTCTGAGCTGAAGCGGTGAGAGGCAAGATCACGAACATCAACAGCAGCAGACCGGGAAGCTTCATGGACGAAGGGTTTTTTCGATATGGTAGAGAATGTATTTGCCGTCGGGAAAAGGAAGGTAACGGCTTCTGGGCACGGTTTCAGGAAAATCCCCTTCACCTTTGGCGACGACCATAACATAGACGGATCTCGCCGAATTGCAAAACGATTCGAAATATCCGTCCTCATTGGCGGAAATCCTGTACTCTTCTACGGAGGGTTGGATCCACCACGCGTCGGTCAAGGCGTAGAAGACGATTTCGTGGGTATCGATCAGGTCTTTGCGCAACCATCCGCCGAGGAGGAGGTTTTCACGATATGGAGCCACATCGAACCGGATGGGCTCTTCCCACGCCAGCGGAGCGTTAAGTGAGCCGAAATACCGACCGCTGATGGAGAAGCCTTGGGTTTGCGACCATTGGCTGCGGCGGCCGTCGGCACCGAACGACCATACACGCACCGAATAGATTCCCGCATCCAGATTTCGAACACGAAACGCATTGGTTTCGGTGTCGTTCCAAGTCATGTATGAGGCACCTTCATCGATTTTGGTGATTTCGATGCGATAGGAGGTGGCGGAGGAATCGGGGGTCCAAACCACGTTGAATCCGCGCGAAAGATAACCGTGGGTGAACACCTCCCCGGCTTCGGGAGAGCGGATGATCGGATCTTGGCGCATCACCGAAACCGATTCGAATTGCAGATAATCGCCCTGCATGAGCGCCTTGCTTTCGCCGTTGGCGGTGCTCCAAGCACCGGAACCATGATCGATGGCCACATGAGTGCCTCTGACGGAGCGGGTTACCCAGACCTCCTCGATGTCGCCGGGAAGTCTCGAACCCATGGAAAGGGTTCCGTCTGCGGTATTGATGTCGGATGGAACGGTTTTGGAGCCTTTCATCCGTTTGTAACTGAGTTCTCCGTTCCACAGGTAGAGCCCGCTGGCGAACTCGACTTCACTGTCGGATCCTAGGAAAAGACTGGCTTCGCCCGAAAACGTGAGCAACACGTTGGAGTTTGAAGATGTGCGGATGTGGTCTTTCGGATTGAGGGTGTCGCCAACGCTCACTCGGATCCATTCTTCGGATCCGGCCGTTTGACGTTCCACGACACCTACCAGATACTGGACCTGTGCCGTGTGCGAATCGGACAAAAGCCGGTTGAACGGCGAGGATTCGGACAAGGTGAGCCACCATCCCAACGCTCCGAAAAAGAGCGTGAGCAGAAGGAGAATGAGAAAGCGACGATATTTCATGGGTTGAAGGTATCGGTTTACAACCGCTTCTACCGTTAAAAAACCTTCACTTCCTTGAGATGGACGATATAGGGCTTCACCACGGGTTGGGTGAGGGCCTGGATGCTTTTCGTATCCGCCGCTTTGGAAAACTCGACGACCGTATCGGGTTCATCCAGCACCCAGATGCTGTCGTTCTCATAGCGGTAGGCTTCGTTGTAAAGGTTGTCATGGAACAGATAGTAGCCGATTATCGAAGATTTTCCACCGGTGATGGCTTGTGTTTCGGCTTGCAGTTGCTCCCACTGGGTTTCGCTCATCGGCTGTTTCAGGAAGGTGGTGCGGAAGAAACGACGCTCCAGAAAACGGCGGCATAAGTCAGACAAAATCCGATCTTTCTCATGGCACCAATATTTGATTCCCATTAGAATATCATTGTCATCGAGCATCTGATAGGTGCTGATCACTTGGTCGCTGAGTCCTTTCTTGCCGGATGGGGTGTTTTTCAGGAACCAATCCAGCGCGGGTGAGGGGATGAACGGACTCTTTCCGGCCTTGATCAGATCCGCCACGCGCAACAGGATGGCTCTCAGCAGTTTATCCGCACTCAGAACGGTCTTATGCTGATAGACTTGCATGTACATCAACCGGCGTGCGGTAATGTAGTTTTCGATGGCGTAGATGCCTTTGCGTTCGATCACCATCTGGCCTTTGCGAACCCTCATCGTCTTGATGATGCGTTCGATGCCGATTCCGCCCTCAAGCACGCCGGTGAACATGCTGTCGCGCTTGATGTAATCCAAGCGGTCGATATCGAGTTGGGAGGAGATGAGCTGATGAAGGAAGGGTTTGGGATGCTGGCCCGTGAAAATGTCGATGGCCGTGCTGAGCGCGCCGTTGAATTCCTCATTGAGTTTCTTCATGAGCGCCAAGGTCATCTGCTCATGATGGAAATCGGTGATGAAGGTGTTTTCGAGTGTATGGGAAAAGGGTCCGTGACCGATGTCATGCAGAAGGATGGCGGCCATGGCACCTTCCATCTCATCGTTGGATATTGTGGTGTTCTTCTCTTTAAGGCTGGCCAACGTGCGCTGCATCAGGCCTAAGGCACCCAAAGCATGCGAAAAACGGGAGTGTTCGCTACCGGGAAAGACGAGATAACCAAGCCCGAGCTGGCGGATGCGCCGTAAGCGTTGAACATAGGGATGGTCGACCAGGCGCAAGATCAGGCCTTTGGGAACCTGCACGAACCCGTGGATGGGGTCGGTGAATACTTTGTAGGAAGTGGCTGGCACTCTGTGAGAATGGGTTAAACAAAAAAGTCCGCCATTGTGGGCGGACTTTTTTTATTAGCAAGACAAAGACTTGTCAGAAATCAGATTATCCGTTTTTGCGGTTCTGGATGTCCAAGCGCACTTCTTGTGCGATTTTTTTCAGGTCTTGAAGGGCTTTGCGGGCGCGGGTTCCTGCGGTTTTGTTCGCCTTGTTATAGAACTTGTCCAGATCACCGTCTAGTTGGTCGACCAGTGCTTTGATTTCGGAAAAACGACTCATGATTCACTCCAGATTTAGGTTGAGTTAGAAAGAGATTTACTGGAGCTAAGCTCTCAGTTTCGTTGAAGCTACCTATAAGAAGGCCATCAGTCAATACGAAACGCTCAAATTCTAATGAAAAAAGCCAAATATTTGCGTTCAGCGGATTCTCAAGACCGGTTTTCCCTGCTCCAGAAGGGCAAGAGCGGTGGTTCCACCCAGCACTACGGGATGGTTGTAATCTCTGAACTCCAAAGGAATCTGGTCAATAAAATCAATCCGTTGCGCCCATTCCAGATGTGCCGAGTCATCTGGCTTGATGATGGGATCGGCCTGAGTGGCGCTGAAAAGGACGACTTCGTCGACAGGGAGATGGATTTCGAGAAATCTGGCCATCTCGGAAAGATTTTCACTGAGAATTCGCCCGTTTTCGTCGCAAGTCAGGGTCGAGACCAACCAAACGCTTTCTGGCGCATAGGATTCGAGCTTGGATCGGTCCACATCCAAACGATCTTTTCTACGTGTGAAGAGTCTGCGTTGGTCTCCATGCATTCCAATGCACGAGAGTCCGTAATCGGCCAGCCAGGTCACCAGTTTCCGATTGGTTTCACGGGCGGCTCTGACCGCGGCATCGGCACGGAACATTCCTGTCTGCATCAGCGATTCGGTATGACGGTCGGAGGCGTGAAGGATCACGATCCGTGACGTTTTCACAGTTTTGATCGACTGTCCGAACGCCTTCATGAAAAGGGCATTGCCCATGTGGGCGTCGTCGAGGACGAGGAGCAGGGTCATTTGCGTAAGAATTCGCCAGTGAAGGAAAGGGGAAGGAATTGAGCTACGGTATGTCGCGATAGGCTGTGGTCGGGGTGATGCATCCAGACTTCCGCCTCGCTGTTGTGCTCGGCCAGAACTTGGCGGCAAGCTCCGCACGGACTGATGAATTCCCCTTTGAACGCGGTAATCCGCCATTCCAAAGGCATTCCTAAGCCATGTGCCAGACTTTTCGAAAGGGCCACGCGTTCGGCGCAGAGTCCTTGCTGCCAATCGGCGGTTTCGATGTTCACGCCGCTGATCCAGCCCTGTTCGGTGCGCACTAGGGCCACGACCGGAAACTGACTGTTCGGAACCACGGCAAGATTGCGCAGGCGTTGGAATTGTGCGTCGACATTCACGATATCGATCAGGACGTCGGCGAAGCGGCCTTTGGGGGCTTCGACCGTCTGAACGGGATATCCGAACGCATAGGCCGCATCCATCGACACTCCGGATGGAATCAGCAAGGCGACGGGTTCCACTCCTTCAGAGAGGCATCCGAACACCGCCGACTGATAGGCGCTGATGGTGAGCGGAAAGGATGCGTTCTCGACCCGCACTCCCGGATACCACTTTCCATCTCCACCCACGGCGATGCACACTTCCGGAACTCCGGAATACGGCACATGGCATCGCTCGCGGAGGGTGGTCCACATGCTCATGGGAGAAGGCTGCGATAGACTTGGTCGCCCACTGACGCTCTTACGGAATTCACGCCCGTGCTGGTTTTCCGGTAAGGATAGGTGCGGTTGGTGAGTACGATCACGGCCAAGTTCTTGTCCGGATCGATCCAGATGCTGGTTCCAGTGAAGCCGGTGTGTCCGTATGTGCGTGGACCCGCCAACGTTCCGGCGGAGCTGAATCCGGTGGGTGATTTCATGTCGAATCCGATGGCGCGGCTGCCAGATGCGGAGGTTTTCGCCGTGAACAGTTCCACGGTTTCCGCTTTCAGATACCGCACGCCTCCGAACATGCCTTTATCGAGCATCAGTTGTGCGAAGAAGGCCACATCCCGGCCGGTGGAGAAGAGTCCGGCATGTCCCGCCACGCCGTCCATGTAATAGGCGCGTTCGTCGTGAACCACGCCGTGCACCCACATCTTGCGGTAGATGGTGTCGTGCTCGGTGGGAAGAATGCGATTCAGCAGCTGCTGATTGCGTTTGAGCGGGTTATACATCGTGGATGTCATCCCCATCGGCGTGTAAAATGTGCGCGCCAGATAGGCTTCCTGACCCATTCCGGTGATCTGCTCGATGATGCTTCCCAACAGGATCATTCCCAGATCGCTGTAAACATACCGTTCGCCGGGCGCATTCACGAGGGGTTCTTTGCGGATGGCAGCCAGGATGGCAGTCCGGGTTTTCAATGAATCCACATACACACGGAAAGGCGGCAAGCCGGAGGTATGGGATAGGAAATGGCGGATGCGGATGGAGGCTTTGGGTCCGGAAGCATACTCGGGAATGTATTTCGAGATAGGATCTTCGAGGCTGAGCTTGCCTTCGTCCACGAGTTTCATGGCCGCGAGGGTCGTTCCCATCACTTTGCTGACCGATGCGAGATCGAAGATGTCGTTGGCGTGAACACGCTTGGTTTTGGTGTAATCATGGTATCCGAATCCGCGTTCGAAGGCGATCACTCCGTCTTTGATGACGGTAACCGTGCCGCCCGGAAAGATGGAATCGCGGATGGCGGTATCCATGATGCCTTGGATGCGGTCGAGCGCCGCACTCGATAATCCAACGCCTTCGGGCGCGCCGGGACGCACGAGGATTTTCGGAATCGTGAGGCCGTCACCGAATTTGTAAACGGTACCTGGGATGGAAATGGGCAGTTTGCCGTCGATCGTGGTGGCGCCGAACATCGCGTTGGTGGCGGCCTCGATCTGCGATTGGGTGTTCGCCCAAGCCAGAAGATGGACATCGGCGTCAGGAAGGTCGATCACGATGTACGGATTGCCGAAGGAGATCAGCACGATCGGCTTGCCGGTGGATTTGAGCCGTTTCAGGAAACGGTTTTGCGCATTGGTGAGAGAAATCTTGCCGGAGGAGGTCTGCAGGAACACGAACGATCCCACAACGATGAGATCCGCGCTGGAAGCCGCGTTCACAATCGCGTCGACATCTTCGGGTTTGCTGCGTTGGTCGTGGTACCAGAACCGCACGTCGCCATGATATCTGCGCAGAGCGGTGGCGAAACCGGAACCGGTGCTTCCGGTGCGGTCGTCCGCCATGGAGATGGCCGTGATACGGCGAAAACGTTCTGATTTGATCGGAATGATCTGATTCTGGTTGCGGATGACGGTGATCGACCGTTTCGCGACTTCATCGGCCGCGCGCTGGTACTCGGGGCGGGCAACGAGCCGGCTAAGGGCGTTGATGTCCACCTGGTTCTGAGTGAAAAGCCCCATTTTCGCTTTCCATTCAAGGATGCGACGCACGGAAGCGTCGATGCGTTCGATCGGAATCTGTCCGCGCTCGACCGCCAGAACGGCCGCATCCAAACTGGTGGCCACATCGGGAGGAATAAGGAGCATGTCGGCGCCGGCGAGGATGGCGCGGATGAGGGCGTCGCCAGGAGAGTAGTGCTCGGAAATACCTTCCATCTCCAAGGCGTCGGTGGTCACCAAGCCGGTGAAACCGAGGGAGTCTCGAAGCAGCCCGGTCAGGATTTTCGGATCAAGGGTTCCGGGCAGACCGGGTTCGCTTCCCAGTTTCGGGAAAGAGATATGTGCGCTCATCACGCTTTCCACACCGGCATCGATCACGGCGCGGAAGGGAACCAATTCAAGGCTGCTCAAGCGTGCCCAGTCGTGATTGATCACAGGAAGCCCGATGTGAGAGTCGGTGGCGGTGTCGCCATGCCCCGGAAAATGCTTGGCGGTGGAGACGAGTCCAGCCGCTTTCACGCCTCGGATGAATTCCACGCCGAATTGGGAGACCAATTCCGGGTTTTCGGAATAACTGCGGGTGTTGATCACGGGGTTGGCTGGGTTGTTGTTCACATCCACGACGGGAGCGAAAATCTGATGCACACCCACGGCTTTCGCTTCCATGGCGGTGACATACCCTTTCATGTAATCAAGCTTTGGATCGCGCGTGGCGGCGAGCGCCATGGCCGGGGCGAAACGCGTGGTTCCGTTGATTCGCATGGCTGCGCCGAACTCCATATCCTGCGAAATCCAAAGCGGAATGCGGCTCAAGGTCTGCAGTTTGTTGGTGAGGATGGCCTGGTCGTAGATGTTTCCGCGCGAGAAGATGAACCCGCCGATCTGATCTTCCACGACGAGGCGTTCCACGCGTTTGAAGCGGTCCGATTCGTCGGCTTGGAACTCTCCATAGGCCCAGACATGCATCATTTGGGCTATTTTCTGGCGAACGGTGAGCGAGGCGAGAAGGGCGTCGATATCGGTTTGGGTTTCCGCCGGTGGCGCATGAAGCGTCACGGTGCTGGCCGATGAGCACGAAAACAGGCCGATGAGAATGGCGATGGGAAATCTTTTCATGAAATAGGAATAAGGGATGCTTACGAGGTGTGCAAGATCATGCGGCAGGCACCCAAAGCGGGATCCGCTTTCTTCTCCGCCCATGAGACCTCGTCCACTTTCGAGTTCACGGCCTCCATCAGATGATATTTGAAGACGGCGTTGTTGAACAAGCCACCGATCACGGAGACCGGGGTGCTCTTCAATCCCAACGCGTTCGCGCATAGGCTTATTTGATTGGCGACACGTCCTGTGTTCTCAGTCAGGATTCTCAAGCTCACCGGATCCATGTGGTCGGCCGCATCCAACACCAAGGGTGCGAGTTTCGCAGGAAGCAGTTCGTTGTCGTACACTTTCTGGATGAGCATGTCGCGCGATCGGATGTCGAATTCTTCCGCGAGCAGACTTGTGAGCAGGGTCGATTCGCCGCCGTCGAAGGCGGTACACATCGCAAAGAGCGCTTCCTGACCCAAGCGGTACCCGCCGGCAGGGTCGCCGATGATGAATCCATATCCGCCGGCTCGCTCCCAACGGGTTCCAGCCCGACCCAGAACCATGCTTCCGGTTCCGGTGATCACCAGGATACCGTCGCCGTTCTCGAAGGCATCGGCGTGGGCGATGTGCGCGTCTGACGTCACCAGAATGTTCCAATCCGGATAGATGGCGCTGAGTGAATCGGTGAGCCGTTCCTGCTCGAACTTGCGCCCGCCGCCGGCAACGCCCAGGCAAAGTCCGTCGATGTCCCAATCCGGATGGGAAATGCGCATGGTTTCGACCAGACGCGTCACCCCGGCGACCTGGTCGTCAAGGGGCATCATTCGGGCATGGATGGATGGGCCGCTGTCGCGGTATAGTTCTTTCAAATGCGTATCGACGGCGATCAAGGTGGATTTAGAGCCGCCAGCATCGATCCCAAGCAAAATTTTCATTTCGTGGTGGCTGGTTGTAAGGTCATGGTGCGGACGTTCTGGTTTTCCGCGATGTTCTGATGATGCTGAAAAATGCGGTATTTGCCTGAGATCCACAATTCGGTTTGATCTCCGAAATGATCCGCCAACGGATTTCCCGATTGTCCCGTAGGCAACACGCTTCTTGACGCGCTCAGGTCTCCCAGATCCACGATGCGCCGAATGCTCGCCCCCAAGGTCATTTCGAATGGGTTGTGCCAGTCATATTGACCGTTGTTCACGGTGCGGGAATGGCCGGGAACGGGATACGGCCCCTTGCTCAACACATTGTTCAGAATGAGTCCCAATACACGCGGCGCACCGGGTGCCTGGGCAGCTTCGCGGAACACCGGCGGATCCAGCGTGATTGTATGCAGGTTCTCCCATCGCCAATCGGCCGTCTCTTTTCCAAAGCGCGCCTCCAGCATGCTCACGGTTTCCATCATGCTCGCGATGATGACCGAATCGGGAATTTCGCCGCGTTTGATCATGGCCGACATCAGCCTGGAGGGCATGTTCTCTAAGCGGATGAAGTTGTCGTATGCGTCCGATCCCAGTTTCGGAAGGAAAGTGTTACGGGTGAGATTCAGGAAAAAGGAGTCGAAGAGGGTCGCCGCGGTGGAACTGGTCACCACTTTGTAATCCCAGTTGATCAGGTAGGGGATGGCGGTCAGAATGAGGCTGTCTTCGGAGGCTTGAAGAGCGGGTAGTATCATCGGGGTGAGTTCGCGGGCGCTCACGCTCAGCACATCGTTCTGAAGGTTCTGGAAATCATCCAAGGAAAACCGCTTGCGCTCACCAAGGACTTCCAGAATCCGCTGCTGGCGCGATTCCGGCTCCCAAAACGCCGTGAGGTAATACGGATAATTCTTCATCGGCGGATTGTTCGCATTGCTGATGAATCCCGATTTCGGATTGATGATCTTCGGCAATTCGGCATAAGGGATGAACCCTTTCCACGCGTCTTCCAGATCCCAGGAATTGCGCATCCGGAGCGGATCGCGGCGGATCGGGATGTTTCCGATGGTGAACAGGCCGATGTTGCCGGTTCTGTCGCCATAGATCATGTTCAAACCCACGACTCCGAAACTGGGCAGCGCGTCCTGAAACTGCTGGAAGCTTTCCGACCAGTTGATTCGGTACAAGGTTTCCCCTTCGTGGGAGATATCCTGCCCCGACCATCTCAACGTGATCGGCTCGCCTTCCACCAAAGCTTTGTTCGGATAGATGTCGTTGATCACCGGTCCGAATTCCGTGACCCGGACTTCCAAGGCATCCACGCGACCTTCTTTGGTTTTGATCAGCTCGCGCACATAGGTGAACGGCTTGGCTTCGGTGGTGAGATATTGGCTGCGGTCGTCAGGATTCACGCGGATGCGGAAGAAATCGGTGTTGTCGGCCATCAGTGAGGTGAAGCTCCACGCCAGATGGTCGTTCTGACCCAGGATCACGTACGGCGCGCCGGCGATGGTGGCGCCCGATACGTTCTTCCCGTTCAGATTCAGATGCACTTCGTACCAGAAGCCGGGCATATCCAGTCCCAGATGCGGATCGCCGGCCAACATCGGATATCCGGTTTCCGATTTCGTGCCGTCGATGACCCATGCGTTGCTTCCCACGCCGGTTCCTTTTCGGTTCATCACTTCGCGCATGGAAAGCTGTCCGTTAAGAAACGGCATGAGCGTGCTGTCCTGACTGGTGGGCCCGTCGCCCGGCCATTGCGGAATCAGAGCGTTCCACTGTTCGGCGGGTAGTTTGTCCTGAAGGAAGCCGAGCATCACTTTGCTCCACCATCCCACATTCAGTTCCCATCCCATGAGGCGTGTCACGCCGATGCTGTGGGCCGGCGTCCATTCCCAGGGCTTGATTCCGGTGAGCGAGTATTCGATGGGCAGATGATTTCCGACCTTGGCGATGTACTGGTTCACGCCCCGGCTGTACGCAGTATACAATTTCATCTGCTCAGGAGAGGTTTCGGCCTCGATGGCCTTGGCAATGCGCATGAATCCCATCGTTCGGCTGAAGCGGTCGATGGGCAGCGCGTCTTCGCCCAGAAATTCGGCGAATCGGCCCTCCAACACCAGTTGCTGAAGCGTGAGCTGCCACAGCCGGTCTTGGGCATGCGCATAACCGACGGCGAAATACAGGTCTTCTTCGTTGGTGGCGAAGATGTGAGGCACACCGTACTCATCCCAATGGATGGTGACGGGAGATTTGAGTCCGTCCAGGCTCACGGTGGCTTCATAATCTGCCTGCGGGCGGACAATCGTCCAATAATAAGCCAACGACACCACTCCCAGCAGGAGGATCACAAAAAAGACAACGTAGCGGAAAACAAGTTTCATGAGGCGAAAATCCCTTACTTTTAGCCTCAAATTTACACTTCTATCTCGCCGTGTCCGAACCCAAACTTTTCGCATCATCCGCAGAACTGCTTTCTCTCGCCGCCTCCCACGGAACTCCTTTGTATGTGTATGATGAAGCCCGGATCCGCGCCCGATGCCAACGGCTGATGAGCGCGTTCGAAGGCTTGCCGGTGCGGCTTCTGTACGCCGTGAAAGCGAACGACAACCCGCACATTCTCGGACTCATCGCCGCAGAAGGGTTCGGATTCGATACCGTCAGTTTCGAGGAAGCTCTTTTGGGGATGTCGATCGGCATGGATCCGGCGCGCATCTTCTACACCGAGAACAACATGACCGATGAGGAGATGCGCGAGGCGATGGATGCCGGCGTATATCTGAACATCGGCTCGTATTCGCGGCTGGAGGCGTTCTGCGAAGCGGGAGGGAAGACGTGCAGCATCCGTGTGAATCCGGCCATCGGCGACGGACATCACGCCAAAGTGGACACCGGAAACCGCGATTCGAAGTTCGGAATCCGGCTCGATCTCATTCCTCAGGCCGTAGCCATGGCCAAGACCTACGGCGTGCGCATCAACGGACTGCATCTGCACATCGGAAGCGGCATCCGCAAGCCCGACAACCTCATCGCGGCGATGAACACCCTGCTGGATGTGGGCGATGCGCTGCCCGATCTGGAATGGATGAATTTCGGCGGCGGATTTCCGATCCCTTACAAAGAGAAAGAGTCGGAATTCTCCATCGAAGAATTCGCCAAGAAAGCCGCGCCGATTCTGGAACGCCGCAAACTCACGTACTTTTTCGAGCCGGGAAGGTGGATCGTGGGTCCGGCCGGAATGCTGCTCACCACCGTGAACACCGTAAAGGACCAGGGGCGCATCACCTTCTTGGGCACTGACACCGGGTTCAATCATTTGCTTCGGCCCGCCCTGTACGACGCGTGGCACGAAGTCAAGAACGTGACCCGGAGCGACGCATCGGCCGACCGCGTCTATACCATCGCCGGGAACATCTGCGAAACGGGCGACATCCTGGCCGAAGACCGCCCGCTCCCGGCTACGTCCTCGGGCGACATTCTCGCCCTGTGCGACACGGGTGCCTACGGCATGACCATGGCTTCGGGCTATAACCGACGTCCGTTGCCGGCGGAGATTCTCCTCACTCCGGATGGCGCCAGAGTCATCCGCCCGCGCAAAAGCGCATCCCAAACCATCCAAGAATTTCTTCAAGAAACAGGAGCGACATCATGAGCAGCATCCATCACATCGCCGTAGTCGGCGGCGGAACCATGGGCAATGGCATCGCGCACATCGCGGCGCAGAACGGCTTCAGAACCACTCTCATCGATGTGAATCAGGCGGTGTTGGACAAAGCGAAGGCCACGATCGACAAGAATCTGGGCCGATTGGTCGCCAAAGAGAAACTCACCGCAGAACAACATTCCGAAACGCTGGGGCGACTGACCTTCGCCACGGATCTGGCCACCTCGGTGACCGACGCCGACCTTGTGGTGGAAGCCGTCAATGAGAATGTGGACCTTAAGAACAAGATTTTCCGGATTTTGGACGATTCGGCGCCGTCTCATGCGATTCTCGCCAGCAATACGTCATCCATTTCGATCACGAAAATCGCGAATGCGACAAAGCGTCCGGAACAAGTGATCGGCATGCACTTTTTCAATCCGGTGCCGATGATGAAACTCGTCGAGATCGTGAAAGGCTACAAGACCACGGACGTGGTGGCCGAAACCATCCGCGACTTATCGGTGAAGCTTGGCAAAGAACCGGTGCTCGTGAACGATTATCCAGGTTTTGTGTCGAACCGCGTGCTCATGCCGATGATCAACGAAGCCATTTATTGCGTGTATGAAGGCGTGGCTACGCCCGAAGCCGTCGATAATGTGATGAAACTGGGCATGGCGCATCCGATGGGTCCGCTGAGGCTGGCTGATTTCATCGGGCTGGATGTGTGCCTGGCCATCCTGAACGTGCTCTACGACGGGTTCAAAGATCCGAAGTACCGGCCATGTCCGCTCCTCGTGCAAATGGTGGATGCGGGGGTATTGGGGGATAAAACGGGGCGCGGGTTTTATACTCTTTAAAGGGCTCTGAGCCTTGTGAATTTTAAGTGAACAATTTTAAATGTATGATTTCTAGCTGGCGCAATTCTTCGAGGTAGTTAACAATTATAAATGTTCAATTTTAAATGTGGTACCTCCAGGTTTCGCGAAATTTCGAGCCTTATTCAAGGCTACCCATCATTTAAAATTGACAATTTAAAATTACCTGAAGCTGAAAAGGTCAATGCGTCTGTTAAACGATGAAGAACTAAGAAAAAAGAAATGATCGATCTCCGCTCCGATACCGTCACCAAGCCCACACCGGGCATGCTTCAAGCGATGATCCGCGCCGAGGTGGGTGATGACGTGTTCAAGGAAGACCCCACGATGAACGCCTTCCAAGAGCGTGTTGCGACGATGTTCGGCTTCGAGGCGGGCTTGTTCGTGCCCAGCGGCGTGATGGGAAACCAGTTATGCGTGAATCTGCTCACGAAACCGGGTGATGAGATTCTGCTCGACAAGACCGCGCACATCTTCAATTACGAATCGGCCGCGGCGCCTATGCTGAGCGGTGTGCAAGTGCATACGGTGGTGGGTGAGCAGGGAATCCTGACGCCGGAGATTCTGCAGACCGGATTCCGGGCGCACAACGACTGGGATCCGCGCACATCGGTCATCGCGCTGGAGAATTCCACGAACAAGGGCGGCGGCGCATATTACACACGCGAAAACCTGCTTGCGATCCGCAAACTGGCCGATGAGAAAGGCGTGGCGCTGCATATCGACGGTGCGCGCATCTGGAACGCGTCGATCGCCTCGGGCGTCGAATTCCGCTTCTTCGGAACCGTGGCCGATACGATGTCGGTCTGCTTCAGCAAAGGACTCGGGGCTCCGGTAGGCTCGATGGTGTTGTGCGGGAAGGACCTGATCCGCGACGCATACCGCCGGCGCAAGCAATGGGGAGGAGGGATGCGTCAGGTTGGATTGCTGGCCGCCGCCGCCGAATACGCGCTCGACCACCATCTACCGCTGCTGGCCGACGACCACCGCCGGGCGAAAGAACTGGCGTTGGCGCTGAGTAAGCACCCTGAGTATACCGTGGATCCGGACTCGGTGAAGACCAATATCGTGTTGTTCGATGTGAACGACGGTGACGTGGCAGGCCACCTGGCCCGCTTCAAGGAAAAGGGCGTGGCGATGGTTCAGTTCGGGCCGAAGACGATCCGCGCTGTGTTTCATTTCCAGGTCGATGATGCCCAGTTGGAGAAGGTGATCGGAGGGTTGTGATTATAGTTAGTTGTTAGTTGTTAGTCGTGATGAAGGAAATCATGAATTGGCTTGGGATAACAACAAACCACTAACAACAAACAAAAAACCACCCAACTTGACAATGGGACTCGATTTCAGGATTATGCCGGATCAGGACGAACCCCCAAATCAGGACCCGAATCATGCATCGTGCCGATCTTCCCAATCTGATTTTTGTTTGTGGACGCAATAAGCGACGCAGCCGCACCGCCGAATCCTTGTTCAAGAACGATATGCGGTTCAATGTCCGCTCGGCGGGAGTCAGTCCTAGCGCAGAGCGCAAACTCACCGAGAAAGATCTCGCCTGGGCCGATCTCATCCTGGTGATGGAGCCCGATCAGCGCACCCGCATCTGGGACGCATATCCGGGCAGGCGCGTGCCGCCGATTGAAATCCTGCACATCCCGGATGAGTACGAATTCATGGATCCGGCGCTTGTCGAGCTGCTGACGGATCGCACGGAAGAGATCTTGCAGGGGTTCGGGGTGACATAGTCAGTGTGGAAGCGGTGCGGTTCTCTTAAACTATAAGCTGATTCCAGATTCCTGATTCCTGATTCCCGATTTCCGTCTTACATTCTTGGATGAACACCCAATCCATCTCCGCCCTCATCCTTGCCGCGGGACTTTTTCTGTCGGCATCCGTCGTCGCCCTTACGTGGCGCTCGAATGAACTTTCAGACCAGACCATCACGGTCACCGGTTCGGCCACATCCACCTTCCGAAGCGATCTCGGGGTCTTGCGACTCACCATCACCACCCAGGCACCGACGGCGAGCGAGGCGTTCGGCCGGCTCAAATCGCGTATTCCCATCCTTCAGGCGTATCTGACCGCGCAGGGCGTGGCGCCAGAGGCCGTTTCAGAGCAGCCTATGAATTCGTTCGCCCGCGAGGAATATGCCAACAACGGAATGCCTACGGGACGCATCCTTCATCATCAATATTCGCAGCGTTTTGAGATCCAGTCGACGGATGTGGAGCAGATCCGGAATCTTTCGTTGTCGATCGCGTCGTTGGTCGAACAGGGGCTGGATGTGATGGTGGAACAGCCGGAGTATCATTTTTCCGGACTCGACAGCTTGCGCATCCAGATTCAGGCCGCGGCCGCGGCGAACGCCACGGAACGGGCCAAAGCCATTGTGGAAGCGACGGGAAGGGATATCGGTCCGCTGACCGGAGCCCGCATGGGCGTGCTGCAGATCACGCCGGTGCTGTCGAACAACGTCTCGGATTACGGAATGAATGACCTGAGCTCCATCGAGAAGAAAATCACGGGCGTGGTGAGCGCGACGTATAGGATTTTGTGATTAAACAACGCTGGTAGTGGGTCCTTCGCTGCAGGCTGCGCCCTACGCTCAGGATGACACGGTGTTGGAAGAACATTAAATGGGCGGCATAACTGTATTCCAAGTGCACTTGGGATTTAGCTATGCCGCCTCTTCTTTTATGCGTGATGCGCTTGTCATCCTGAGCGTAGGGCGCAGCCCGCAGCGAAGGACCCTATTGAAAACTGTCTTACATTCTCGTCATGAGCATTCAAAACTGAACATGATTGTTTTAATACTCCTCCTCCTCATCCAACCTCCTGCCCCGGCCACGGTCTCCGGACGCGTGGAACTCGGCCAGGCCCGTATCCAGCAATCGGGCGTGAGGGGACAGTCGCGCTACGCCCGGGGCCGATCCACCGATGCCGTAAAGGCGTCCGTTCCCGTGGTGGTCTGGATCGAAGGTTCCGCGCCGCAGACCGCTTCGCTCGGAGCCCCGCCCGTCCTGAATCAGAAAGACACGCAGTTCGAGCCTCGCATGATCGTGGTGGTGGCCGGGCAGACCGTCCGCATCCTCAATTCCGATCCCATCTATCATAATGTGTTTTCATTGTCGGATGTGAAGCGATTCAATGTGGGGCGACGTCCCGCTGGCGAGCATGTGGATGTGCGCTTCGACAAACCCGGCGAGGTTTCCGTGTTTTGCGACATCCATTCGAGCATGAATGCCACAATCCGGGTGCTGCCGAACACTGCGGTTCATTGGACGGTTCTTGATGGAGCCGGCACGTTCCGCCTCCCCGCCGTTCCCGCTGGACGCTACACGATCCATGTCGCCGCCCCCGGCTACACCGAGCTCCGCCAAAGCGTGACTCTCACCGCAGGGCAACGGTTGGAGCTGGATGCGTTTGTCTTAGAGCCATAGTGGTTCGTTGTTAGTGGTTTGTGGTTAGTTGTTTTAAATCCGAGCTGGGTTTTACTACTTTCTTTCGTGAAGCATGTCGTTTTCCACAACAAACAACAAACAACAAACAACAAACAACAAACAACAAACCACTAACAAATTTTGAGAACCACCCTCCGCCTCAAGCTCCTTCTCAGCATCACCGGCATCATCCTGGTGGTGGTGGCGATTGTGACGATCAGCGTGAGTCGCGTGGTGGAAAACCGCATCCGGGCCGACATCACCCGAAATTTCCAGGAAACCGGGCAGATTTTCGAGCGCATTCAGGAGATCCGTTTCCGATTGCTGTATCAGACGGCGACGCTCGTGTCCGACATCCCCAACCTGAAAGGCGTGATTTCCACGAACGACAAGCCGACCATCACCGCGTTTTTACGTGATGAACTCGCGCCGATCGTCGATTTCGACCCGGTGCTGTCTGATTCATTGGTGGAAATGGCCGGTTATCTGAATCCCGATTCCCTCGGTATCCTGATGGTGGTGGACAAAGATGGATATCCGATGGGTCAGCTCAGCTCGTCGGAATTGCCACGATATTCGCTGGCCGATCGGCCGGGAATCCGTGTCGCTCTGGGTGGTGAATATCCCGAACAGGCGTATTTGTGGGAGCAGGACGGACGTTGGTTCACGGTTCTTTCGGTTCCGGTTTGGGCCGGAAGCGACGTGATGGGCGTTTTGTCGCTGGGGTATCCCATCCGCCAGTTGGAAGCCGAGCAATTGTCTCGCGATACCGGCTCGAAAGTGGCGTATCTGATCGACAGCAAATTGGTGGCCGATGCCTTCGACTTGGCGGATACGTCCGATTTGCTCAGTCGGGCTATCCATGCCGCTACGTTCGACGTGGTGTCGTCCAACGCGGCGGTGTTGAGCGAATCGCAGATCGCCGGCGAAGATTGGATGCTTTATGTGGCTCGGATGTTGCCCGAAAGCAACGGATTTTATGCGGTTGGACGCTCCCTGAACGTGGCTTTGGAGCCGGTCCGCGATCTTCAGCGCCTGATCCTGATTTTCGGCATCGGCGCCTTACTGCTGGCGGTCGCGGTCAGTTTCTGGCTCACATCCCGCATCAACCGTCCCATCCAACTGCTGATCCAGGGAATCCAGCGCATCGAAGGTGGTGATTTCGGTCAGGATGTGCCCATCACCACGAACGATGAGCTTCGTCAGCTCACCGAAACGTTCAACCGGCTGGTGACCGGCCTTCGTGAACGCTTGCAGATGCTCAAATTCGTCTCGAAATCGACCTTGGAAGCCATTCAGAACAACCTGTCGTCGGTGGAGCCCGGTGGTGAGCGCAAAGAAGTGACCGTGTTTTTCAGTGATGTGCGCGGCTTCACACGCTGGAGCGAAAAACGCGCGCCGGAAGAGGTCATAGACATGCTGAACACCTGCCTGCGGTTCCAGGCCGACATCGTCAAAGAATTCGGCGGGGATGTGGACAAATTCGTGGGCGATGAGCTCGTCGCCGTCTTCGAAGGGGAGAAGAAAGAAGCGAACGCCGTGAACGCCGCGATCCGGATTTTGGCTGTGATGGAAAGTGTGATGGGGCAACATCCGGAGATCGCGATCGGGGTCGGAATCAACTCCGGAGAAGTGGTGATGGGAGCCGTGGGAAGTCAGGATCGCATGGATTACACCGTGATCGGAAACCATGTGAACCTCGGCGCGCGGTTATGCTCCAGCGCCAAACCCGGACAGATCCTGATTTCGCAACCGGTGTTCGAACGCCTCGAACGCCGCATCCAAGCCGTTGAATTGGAACCGATTTCGGTGAAAGGGATCGAGAAACCAGTGAGGATTTATGAGATCAAGAATTGAAGCGGCGCAAAATCTTGCGCCGGTACGTTTATTGGCGTTAGCCATGTTGTGTTTGATGCCCATCGCAGCTTTCGCGCAGGTGAATGTCGGCGGGTTGGTGGATGTGGAATTCCGCATCTCGGGCAGCGATTCCAAGCCCTATATCAACGGATCGCCCAGCGCGAAGCCATCGATCTATTTTCCGAATGCGAGGCTGTTCTTTGAAGCTCCCATTTCGGAGGAATGGTCGTTTCTGGCGGTGCTCCAGAGCGATCATTACGGCTCTTCCACGCTGAACAATCCTTTTTTCTCTCTGATGCAGGTGAGCTGGATGCCGCTCACGGAATCCGATCTCACGGTGAATTTCGGCCGGATCATCATCCCTGTCGGACTCACCAGCGAACGCTTCCTATCCTCTGAAAATCCGCTTCGTCATCTGCCGATGAACTTGGAATGGACACAGCGCGTGGATAAGAAGGCGGGACTGCTCGTCGGTCCGCGGAATTACGCCATCGCGCCCGGGCTCGCGTTCGTGTACAACCGGATGTACACTCAGGGAGTGTCGGTGCAAGGCTCATTCACTGATTTCACGGAATATCACGTGGCTGCGGCCTTGTCGGCGCCATCGGGATTCAACGAATCGGGTGAATACGATCTGCCGGCCGTGATGGGGCGTGTAGTGGTCAAGCCTGCGGTATGGCTGCGTTTGGGGGGCTCGTTCGGTCATGGCGCCTACATGCGCAAAGATGCCATGAACGCGCCGTTGAGCGACGACGATCGCGCGTCACTCAAACAGACGATTTTCGGCGCCGATGCCACCGTCGATTACCGGTATCTGCGGCTTTCCTATGAATATCTGGATACCCGTTGGGATGTGGCCAGGATCATTTCGCCCGTCACCTTCATCACCTCAGAGTATCTCGCATCCTCGCACATGATCGAACTCAAGGCCGATGCGCCGTTTCATCCGGGTGCGTACGCCGCGCTGAGATACGATAGGGTAGAGGTGGACAGTCCGGTGTTCGCGACGAGTCCGCTGCAGCGACTGGAAGTCGGAATCGGCAAGAAACTGAACCGATCCACCACCGCGAAAGCGACCTTCGCCCGAGGTTGGAATGAAATCAACGATCTGCATGACAATGTGTTCGGAATACAACTCAGCGTCGGTTTCTGAGGCGAGTATGGTTCGTAGCCTGTTCATCGTCACCTTGCTTGTTCTGCACGCCTGCGGACCCGGAACTCCGGCCCCGTCGGTGGACGTGGAAGACATCCTCGGCATCGATACGGCATGGAAAGGGACCTTCGCCTGCGCGGATTGCGCGGGAATCGAAGTCGAACTCACTCTGGATGCCGATCTGGGGAAATTCGCCCTGCAGTCCACCTACCGCGGCACGCGCGATGGCGATAAAACCTACATCCGAAACGGTCGCACGCAATGGAACCAAAGCGTTCTTTGCCTGAACGTGGAGCCTCCCAACCCCACCGAATGCTATTTCATGCAGGATGTGTACACCTTAGTGAGATTGGATATGGCGGGGGAAGTGACGGCGGATGAGTTGCGTCGTCAATGATTATTATCCTTGTTTTTCTGCTGTGGTTCACTGGCGGGGATGTGTTTCAGCGCATCACCATCGACGACGGTTTGTCGCAGAACATGGTTAACGACATTTTGCTCGACGACAGAGGTTTCTTGTGGTTCGCCACCAAAGACGGATTGAACCGCTACGACGGTCACAGTTTCACGGTATATCGGAACTATCCGGGTCAGCTCGAAACGCTGACATCGAACCATATCACATCACTGTATCAGACCCGCGATGGTACGCTGTGGATGACCACATACGGCGGCGGGGTCAATAGATTGAATCTTCTGACAGGTATCGCTGAACCGGTGGATGGTGGTCGAACAGCGGATGTGACCTTTGCGACCACGATCAATGGGGATTCGAAGGACAATTTGTGGATAATGAGCCAGTCGGACGGGTTGGTGCGGTTGGATACCAAAACCAAGACCTATCATGTGTTGAAGCGGCAACCCGAGTTCACAGGACTGGGTGACATCGGCCTGTTTGAAATCACGGAGAAAGATCGGATCTGGACGGTGTCGTCTCAAATGATCCAATTCATCGACCCCCAAACCTCTCTCTTGTTGCAATGGCCGGTGATGGATCCGGCTGATCGTCCTACATCCCTGCTGGTTTTAAGCGATTCGCTGATTGTTTTTGCAACACGAACCGGATTGCAAAGAATGCGCGTTTCCGGAAACACCCTGGTTCGTGAAAACACGACGATCCGAGATCAATGGTTCGGATTCGGCAACGCGTTCGTCAAAGACAGGCAAGGACGCATCTGGTTCGCTTCCCTTCAGGATGTCTACCGTTACGACCCGGTCACCGACCAGCTCACCTGGTTGTTCAAGCACGATACCCGACCCACCGCGTCGATGTTGGTCGACCACAGTGGCATCCTGTGGATCGGCACCGCCGGATGGGGAGCGATACGCTACAACCCGTCGAGTCAGTATCTGAGGCGTGGCGACGGACCCTATCCTCCGATGGTCATTCCTGAGATGGTGGATGCGTTGCGTCGACGAGGGCTTCCGGTGCCCGATTGGCGGTCGGGAACCGATCACGCCATCCACAGAACTGATACTGGCGATATCTGGATCGCGATTTCAGGGTTCCGAGTGTATCGTTACCGGCCTCAAACCACGGAATTGCGACGATATCGTGCGGGATCGGGCTTAAAGCGGCACAATCTGAACCGAGGGTTCAACCTTGTGCATGTGAGCCGTGACCGACGTGTGTGGCTTGCAGGAAATGGTGGCTTGTTCGAGCTGGATCCTGACGCCGACAATCTGGTGTATCACCCGATTTATGACGGCGCCGTACCAGATCGCGAATACAGCAACCGAACGGGTCAACCCGACATCACCGCCATCGCCGAAGACGCATATGGAACCTTGTGGATGGGAACTCCAGATCGCGGCGTGGTCGCATACGATCCCAAGTCCCGAACCACCACATGGTATAGACGAGATGCGGGCCGATCGGGTTCGCTGAGCAGCAATCAGATCCTAAGCGTTCATGTCGACCCGATTCAGCCCGATCGGGTCGTCTGGGTTGGAACCGAGGGTGGCGGACTTAACCGGCTCGAACGGGGTACCGGTGGGGTCCGAACCTTTTTCATTTCCGATGGTCTGCCAAGCATGGTCATATACAGCATCCTTGCCGATGATGACGGCCATCTGTGGATGAGCACAAACAACGGGCTCGCCAGAATGGAACTGAGCACATTCGAACTGAGGAGCTTCACCGTCGCAGATGGGCTTCACAGCCGCGAGTTCAACCGATTCGAATCGTTCAGACACTCGGATGGATCCTTGTTTTTCGGAGGAATCGGAGGATATACTCAGGTCATCCCTTCCGCGTACCAAACCAACATGAACGAGCCGAGAATCAGGCTCACCGATTTCCTGCTGTTCAACAAAAGCGCAGATGCGAATCTGATCCGCCAATTCCACTCCGATCATAGCTCTCCTGTACGCTTGAGCTATGACCAAGACATGATCACCTTTGAGTTCGCCGCTCTCGAGTTCACCGCCCCGGGTGGAATCCGATATCGGTATCGGCTCGACGGGTTCGATCGTGACTGGATCGACGCCGGTTTCACTCGAACTGCCACCTACACCAACCTGGCGCCCAATTCCTATGTATTCCTTGTTCAGTCGGCGTACAGCGACGGGCAATGGAACCCCTCGGAACTCCGTGTGCCGTTGCTCATCGACCCGCCATTCTGGATGACATGGTGGTTCCGTACATTCTTGGTCACCCTATTCGGACTCGTTTTGTGGCTGTATATGCGCAGGCGGGAGAACATCCTTCGTCTTGAAAAAGTCCGACAGGAGGAAGTGACTCTCCGAGTGATCGAGAAGCAAGAGGAAGAGCGGCGCCGCATCGCGCACGAAATGCATGATGGACTCGGGCAGGAGCTTCTCGTTCTGAAAAACATGATGTATCGTTGGTCGATCCGCCCGGAATTAACCGAACCCTCCACCATTCTGCAGGTCGCCTCGGATCAGATCAGCGGGATTCTCAAATCCGTACGGGAGATCACGCACAATCTGCGTCCACCCGAGCTGGATCGTATCGGCATCACAGAGACCATTCGATATGCATTAGAGAAATCAACAGCAGCGGCGGGGCTGGCGTTATCTGGTGACATTCAGCATTTCAACGGCACCATTCCTGCCGAGCATGAGATCAATCTGCTGCGCATTGTGCAGGAAATGCTTTCGAACACCATCAAACATGCGAAAGCCACCAGCGTGCGGTGCGACGTGATGAATTCGGGGTCTGAGCTGCATGTGATATACTCCGACGATGGGGTAGGTTTTCCGACCGAGGCAGACAAGACCGTTGTCCGAAACGGACTGGGAATGTTGGGACTCACCGAACGTGTTCGTATTCTCGGCGGCACCCTATCCATCGCATCAGGCAGTGGAACTGGCGTGTCGTTTGACATCCGCATCCCAATATCCAAATCCAACTGACCGCTTCATGCCCATCCGCATCGTTCTTGCAGAAGATCATCCTTTCACCCGAAAGGGCATCGTCGACACCTTGAACGAAGATCCGATGTGCGAGGTGGTCGCTGAGACGGGTAATGGCGCGATGATCGAGGCTTTGATTCGGGAGCATCGTCCCGATGTTCTGGTCACTGATTTGGAGATGCCAGGCTTGGATGGATTGCATGTGCTCGAATCGATCCGCGAGTCGGGGTTGGCGGTGGAAGTGGTCATTCTGACCATGCACGATAGTGAACCGTTTTTCCGAAAAGCACTGTCGTTAGGAGCCCGTGGTTATGTGCTCAAAGACAGCGCCATCGGAGAGATTCTGGATGCGGTGAAATTCGCTCACAAAGGGAGGGCCTATGTCAGCGCCCCGCTCACGTCGTATCTGATGGGGTCCAGAGAGGTGAAAGAGCCAGAGTGGAGACTCACGGCCTCGGAACTGCGCATCCTCAAAGCCATCGCCGAAGGGAAGACCACCCGCGCCATCGCTGGAGAGTTTTTTCTGAGCGAGCGCACCATCGAGACGCATCGTCGCAACATCTGCGAGAAGCTGAGCCTGTCAGGCAAGAACGCGTTGCTGCATTATGTGATGGTGCACCGCGATCGAATCTCAAAAATACGGGTTAACCCTTAGTCGAAATACAGGTTAACGGGGACGCGCGGCAGGTAAGGATGTGGCCATCTTTGGTCAACGTCTTGCAATTAGGAAGCCCGTCCTATGGTCTATTTATACAAACTGTCGTTCATTCTTGCGGTCATTGTCCTCATGGATCCGCAAATGGCACTATCGCAACCTCCAGGGCTGCCAGGTGCCCCTTCCCAAGCACCCATTGACGGTGGACTTGGTCTACTCGCCATCGCGGGTGGGGCTTATGCGGTGAGCAAACTTCGCAATCGAAAGACGTCGTGACGCGGAAACTCCTTGTCGTCGAAGACGATCCCATTTTTCGATCGATCATCTGCGATACCGTTTCGGTCAGAGGGGATATGATTTATGAGTGCTACAACGGCGATATCGCAGTGAGTTGTTATGGCCGACTCAAGCCGGATGTGGTGCTGATGGATATTGAGATTGATGGCCTCGACGGACTCGAAGCCACTCGCAAAATCACTGGGATGGACCCGCAGGCGCGGGTCGTCATCGTCACCCAACACAAAAGTTCCGCATTTCAGAGAGCCGCCCAGCGTGCCGGTGCGGCCGGTTACGTCTTCAAAGAAGACCTCGAAACCCTCCCAAACGTCATCCAATCATTGTTTATATGATCTTCAAACGCATCCTTCTCTTCGCATTTCTTTTTGTTACTTCTGTATTGAAGGCTCAATCGGGCAATATGCTGGTCTTCAATGGAACAACGAATGATGTGCAAGTTCCTCATGTCTTTTCGGGCAGTTCATTCGGGATGGAATTTTGGTTCCGTCCGGCGGTGAGCAATACGGCCATGAACCTCATCGTGTATTCAGACAACAGCGGTCCCATTAGCGCCTATTCGCATCAGGTACGGATCTCCTCCACGAACCGAGTCCAATTCATGGTGTATCGCCAGGATCTGAACAACCAAGCGACGGTCACATCCACCGCCAGTGTGACGGCCGGCCAATGGCATCACGTATCGGTGTCATGGACAGATTCAGAGGGAGGATTGCTCTATCTGGATGGGGTTTTCCAAGGGGAATTCACCGGAACACCTGCTCAAGTGGGGACCGCATGGAAATTGGGCAATCGGGTCTTTTTCGGTAGCGCGACGGGTGGGTCGTTCAATGCCTTTAACGGAAATATCGACGAGGTCAGGTTCTGGAGCGGAAGCTCGAATGTGTACTCCAATTACGCGCATGCGCCGATGAGTTCGCCGTTTCCATTCGGTGTCACCGATTCATGGAGGTTTGACACCGTGACGTCAGGAACCACTCCGAACCAGATTTCGGGACGTTCAGCGGTCAGTCTCAATTCGGGGGTCACGACGGCAACATCGACACTTCCCCTGTTCAATGCAGGAGCGGGCCTCTCATCGGCGCCGTTTCAAGTGTCGACCGCGGTCCAAGTGGATCTGGTCCGCCGGCTACCCTCCGCACACTATCTGCAAACCGCGAACATCGATCTCGGTGTTTCACCGTTCAACAGTGGTACCGGATTCACGCCGATCACGTTCACAGGGGTTTATGACGGGGGAGGGTTCACCCTGTCGAATCTGTTCATCAACGAACCACCTGGAACCACCACAGGGTTGTTTTCGAGTGTGGAAGGAGCCTCGGCCATCGTCAGGAATGTGCACCTGAGGAGCGCAAATGTCAGAGGTCGGCAATTTGTGGGAACCTTGGCCGGACGATTGGCCTCTGGCGCGCAGATCCAGCGATCCTCCGCCACAGGGACGGTTTCCGGTGGGTTTGACACGGGTGGATTCGTTGGCGGTCTGGTTGGAACTGTGGTCGGAAGCACATCCGCTGTGACCAATTCCTATTCTACGGTTGCGAAAAACAACACATTCAGCGGGGGTGGATTGGTCGGACAAAATGCCGGACTCATTCAGAATACCTACGCCACAGGTCGTGTCGAGGGTGCCGCGACCAACACGGGAGGCTTGGTGGGCTCGAACTTGTCCACCGGCCAGATCTTGACCAGCTACTCGGTTGGGGAAGTGGTGCCATCGACTGGAGGAGGCTTGGTCGGAGCGAATGCCGGAACAGTGAACAATTCGTTCTGGGATACCCAGACGTCGACACGCAGCTCCTCCGCCGCTGGAACAGGTCGCACATCCGCCCAAATGCGGAATCAATCCACATTCACGGGCTATAATTTCACAGATACGTGGAATATGGTTGAAACAGGAACGTATCCGTACCTGCGGACGAACACGCAGTCTCCGTTTCCGGGACAATTGGCATCTCCTCAGCTTTCTGTGAGCTCCAGTAGTATGAATTTCGGAACTCGAAATGTGTTCACCAGCACCGATCTTGTGCTGACACTCACCAACACCGCGGCGGCGGGTAGCATGCCATTGACGGTGTCTTCGATCCAAGTCACTGGAACCGGGTACACGGTAAGTCCGGGCAGCGGATCCGTCGCCTCGGGGAATGGCACCTTGCCGGTCACCATCACGTTCGCGCCCACCACGGCAGGCACCTTCACCGGCTCCGTGACGGTGACTCATAACGCCACCGGTTCTCCGACCGTGATTTCATTGACGGGAACAGCCATCGCCGCGCCGGTGATCAGCTCCATCTCGCCGGCGTCCGCCGCCATCGGTGCCAGCGTCACCCTTAGCGGGCAAGGGTTCTCTGCCACTCCGGCTAACAATGTGGTCTGGTTCGGCGGAGTGAGGGGCACGGTCACGGCCGCATCGGCCACATCACTCACCGTCACGGTGCCACTGGGAGCCGGCTTCGGACCCGTTTCGGTGACGGTCGATGGCAAGACAGGTCGCTCCACAGGGTCGTTCTCTACGACGTTTTTCACCTCCGATGTGCTTTCTTCGAGCAGCTTTCCGGGGTATCCAATTCAAAGACCATATTTGGAGGCCAATGAAAGCCGATCCCGAGGTTCGAGCGTCATCGCGGATTTCGATGGGGATGGGAAACTCGATCTTGCGGTCGCTGCCCCATCATCAGACAATACCGGTGGAGTGGATCTGTACCGGAATATTCATGCCAACGGGCCACTCACCACGGGATCATTCGCTTCGAGGATCAGGATCACGGTCGCAAACATAGGTATCTTCTCGGGTAGAATCCTCATTGCCGACATCGATAGTGACGGCAAGATGGACATGGTTTTTGCCAATGCGAGCGGTTCGACCGGAATCTTGACTGTCTTGCGTAACACGAGCACTACAGGGGCCTTCAGTTTCACTCAGCATGACATCAGCACCGGATTTCCGACCAATGCCGGGATGAGCACCAGCTTGGCCTTAGGCGATGTGGATGGCGACGGCAAGCCGGATATCGCCTTGTCTGGTTACAACAATGCCCAGTTCTTCCATGAGTTGCGCACCTTCAGAAACACCTCGACACCTGGCTCAATCAGTTTTGAATCAGCCAACGGGTTCGCAATGTCCCAGCCCGAAGATATGGTGCTGGGTGATGTGGATGGGGATGGAAAGGCCGATCTGGTCGTGACGTTTTCCAGTTCGGATCCGTTGATATCGCAAGCTCGGATTTATCGATCCACCAGCACGGCGGGTAGCGTCAGTTATGCGACCGGGTTGAACTTGACCTTGTCGACCGATTCGCCAAACCGTATCACGTTGGGCGACTTGAACCGTGATGGGCTACCGGAAGTGATCGTCAAACTCAGAAACAGTGCTTTGAATGTGTTTCCTAACCAAAGCACGATCGGGAATCTTTCGTTTGGCACACGTCAATCTTACACATCAGAGTCTGAATTCGGGGCCAGTCTTACTGTGGCTGATCTTAACGGGGATGGGCGCCCGGAGGTGATCGAAACCATTTCCGGCAATAGCAGTGCGTTCATCTCCATCTATCCGAATACAGGGTCTGGGTCGACCGTACAGTTGGGGTCGCGGATTCAGTACATCAATCAAAATCCGTCGAATTTTCAGGTTTTTGGGGTGAATAGTCTCGCTGTTGGCGATCTCGACGGGGATGGGAAAACAGACTTCATCACACCATCGTCATCCAACATCGCTCTTTTTGACAACAGAATGGGAACGGCGGGCTTCCAAGCCTCCTCGAACCCCTTGGATATGGGCTATGCGGCGAGAAACACCACCAAGCAAGTCACATTGACCATTCAAAATCCTGGAACGGGTTCATTGACCATCAGTTCGGTGACGGTTTCGGGAACCGGGTTTTCAATCACGCCCACCACGGCCACGATTCCGGCGGGCGGATCGGGGAATTTCACCGTCTCTGCATTATTCGCCAATGCAGGGACCTACAACGGATCGCTGACGTTCAATCACAACGCACCCAGCGTAACCACTGTGGTACCGGTCTCCGTCATCGCCATCACCTCTCCATTGGCGGCGCCGACGGCTTCCGCGGCATCGTCGATCTCGCCTGACGGCTTCACGGCGAACTGGTCTGCCGTAGCAACCGCCGCGAGTTACCAGTTGGATGTGTCCACTCAAAGTAATTTTTCTTCCTATTTGAGCGGATATGAAGCAAGAAGTGTGTCGGGCACAAGCTTGGCCATCACCGGCCTCACGATGTCGACCACCTACTATTATCGGGTTCGTACAGTGGATTTGGCGGGTGGAATCAGTTCGAATTCGGCCACCATCACATCGGCGACCACCAGTCAGTTCGCCGGTGGCGCAGGTACGATTGCCAACCCGTTCCAAGTGGCTACGGCAGCACAATTGAACAACGTCCGGAATTTCCTCTCATCCCATTTCGTGCAGACGGCGAACATCAGCCTTTCCGGTTACGCCTCCGGCACGGGCTGGGTGCCGATTGGTACCACCAGCACGGCATTCACCGGAACGTACAATGGTCAGAACTTCACGATTTCGGATCTGACTCTTTCCGGGAATCTCTTTTACGCCGGACTTTTCGGCTATGTGAGCGGCGCCTCGACCGTGATCGAGCAAGTGCGACTCACATCGACCGCCATCAACGGGTCATCCAGTCAGTACGTGGGTGCGTTGGTGGGCTTGGCACAATATTCGGCGACGATCCGCGGGTCGTCCGTCGCCGGAACCATTGCGGTCAGCAGTGGACAGTACATCGGCGGATTGGTCGGATCTTTGGATCGTGATGCGATTCTGGCCACGTCCTACAGCACGGCGACCGTATCTGGCGGTAGCAATGTGGGCGGTTTGGTCGGGTATTCTTACTCCGCAATAATTCGGAATGTCTACAGCTCGGCGAGTGTGACGGCCAGTGGAAGTTATGCGGGCGGAGTGGCGGGTGCGGTGTCATCCGGCACGTTTGAAAACAGCTACTCGATCGCCACGGTTACAGGGAGCCTGAGAGGGGTCCTGGCAGGATTTATGGGCCCTTCGTCGAGTGGTGGACTTTATTTCAGTAACGCCTCCGGAATTGCCGCATCCGGCCAAGGCGGTGCTGGTGGTGCCCAGGCTCGCACTCCGGACCAGTTGCTCGTGCAAACCACCTTCTCCGGATGGGATTTCACCACAGTATGGCAGATCGAGTCGGATGGCAAAGCCTCGTATCCATTCCTGCGCGGTCCTGTGCAATCGCCAGCGCCCGGGTTCACATCGACGCCTCGTGTTCCGGTGGTCACTGTGCCGCTCGCGTCTGCCACAGGCGTTGTGCTAAGGCCTGAATTCACCTGGGAAGCCGCTCTTGCAGCCAACCGTTACGACCTGCAAGTCTCGCGCAGTGCCACCTTCGCTGTGCTGGATGTGAATCAGTCGAACTTGACAGCAACCTCGTTCACGTCGGTTTCGAACCTTCAGCGAGGCTTGGTGTATCATTGGCGGGTGCGCTCCAGAAGCACCGTATCGAACGAACAGAGTGCATGGTCGGACGTCAGGACGTTCACGACCGAGATGCTGGTGAGTGCGGTACCCGGTTTTGCCATGCGCTTTGATGGCACGAACGACTTCGCAACCCTTCCGGGAGTGACCGACCTGTCGGGCAACGAACTCACCATCGAGTTCTGGTTCAAAGGGTCGAATCCGCAATCCGCGGTCCGTCACCAGGCCGTGCCGCAACACTACATCGTCTCAACCTGGGGTGCGGCGCCACCTTACAGCCCCGTTCTCAGCAACGATGGGTTGACGGCCAATACCATTTCATCCGGGTTCAGCAATGATGGGAATTGGAACCACTTCGCCATCACATGGAAACGGAATACGACGAACGGGTTCAAAACGTATATGAACGGAACTCTTGTGGGTCAGAGGAATTCAGCAGATGCCATCCTTCCGAACATCAATGCCGCATTGACATTGGGCAGTTTCAATGGAACGGGAGAATTCATGAACGGTACCTTGGACGAGGTCCGCGTCTGGCAAGTTGAAAGATCCGCTGCTCAGATCCGTGAAACCATGTACCAGGTGATCACGGCGCCGCAAACCGGCCTACGAGCATTCGCCAACTTCAAAGAGGGTACGGGAACGACCTCAGACGACGGAGCCATCGTTCTGAATAATTTCAATGGGACCGCAAGCAGCGGTTGGGTGGCATCCACAGTGCCAGTAGGAGGGACCACGGCATCTGCGACTAGCTTCACCTCCGGGTCCACCACGCTAGCCGGACTTGGTGTCAACGTCACCAATGCGTTCGATCAGGCCTCCGATCTCGTCGTGACACGATTCGATATGGCTCCTGCCGCTGCTCCCACCGTCAGCGGACTCGAATTCCATACCGATTCGTATTGGTTGACACGGGTGTTCGGTCAACCCGGTACCTGGTCGGCGACGCTCACCTTCCCGATTCCGACTTCGTTCACGCTAAACGGTTCCTTGCCGAACCGCCGTTACCGCCTCTATCATCGCGCGGCCGGCTCGGATGGCGCATGGACCCAAATCGCCGCCGAAGCCAGTGCGAATTCGGCCACCTCAGTCAGTTTCAGCGGAATCAATCAAACAGGACAATTCATCGTGGCTCGCTCCGAGGCGGTGAGTCTGGCATCGGTCGATGTATCTGAACTGGTATTCGGGGATGTGGTTGTCGGCATGAGAAAAACCCTGTCAGTCACATTCACAAATACCGGCGATCTTCCGATCACCGTGTCGAACATTGCTGTGACGGGAGAGGCGTTCAGTCGATCGGGGGCTGCAACGGCGAGTGTGGCGGTTGGCGCGTCCATCACGATACCGATTGTCGTTGCTCCGACACAGGCGGGTGCGCTTTCCGGTTCGCTGACCATCACACATTCGGCGCAAGGATCTCCATCCACCATCTCGCTGTCGGCGGTTGCGCTTCCTGTGCATTCAGGAAATGCCATGTCATTCACGGGTCAGTCGGGTCAGTATGTACTTCTTGCTGACACAGAGCATCCGACGATTTATACCATTGAGTTATGGTTCAAACCGCAAGTCATCGAAAACATGGGGTTGTTCGTGCGAACCGACCAAGGCGGCCCCGCTGGATCGCATTCCCATGCTCTGCGATTGAATTCGGACGGGCGTTTCGAGCATTACACCTTCGATGGACGCGCCCGGTCCACGTTCAGCACCACAATCGCTCAAGTAGGTCGTTGGTATCATCTGACAGCGGTTTATCGGGCCAACGGGGATGTCGCACTCTACGTTAATGGAGTGGAAGAAGGCGTGAATACTTCGAATTATCAAGCGCCTTGGAACGGTGGAACCGCGTACTGGGTCGGAGCCACAGTGGGCGCCCATGGCATGGCGAAAGGTGAGATGGATGAGGTACGACTCTGGTTCAATACCGCACGAACAACGGCTGAAGTCCAATCGACCATGCACCAAACGTTGACAACGGCGACAGGATTGAGATGGAATCTGCGATTCGATGAAACCACCGGCAATCCTTCGAATCGAGCGAACGCACTCACGGCCACGCTCATGGGAGCCGTACCACGAGTGGCATCGACAGCGCCGGTTCAAGCTCCGATTCTGGGTGCTCCGGTTACATCGCTCGACTTCGGAATTCATACGTCCGCTGAGTCACCTACGGTGGCCCAGACCTTGACGTGGAGCAACAACGGCTCACAGGCGATGACCGTCGCACGATCCTCGACGGGGTTGCCAGAAGGTGGAAGCTGGTTCACTGTGACTCCATCTCAAGTGACGGTCGCACCCGGACAAACCGCAACGATGGATGTGCGTTTCGCTCCGACAGGCAACCAACGTCGCGAAGAAAGCATCCGTTTCGACACGAATGCCGAACCCATGACCGTTAGTGTCGCTGCGCAAGGCACGGGTGCCATTTTACCCTCCACCTGGAATACGAACCCAGGCACATCCCTGTCATTAAGCAATACGTCGCAGATCAGCATTCCATACGATGCGGACTTGAACCCGGGAACCTTCACGCTCGAACTCTGGGTGAAACCGCAATCAGTGAGCTATGCTCAAACCATCGTTCAATCTGCGTTCGGATCTCTCGGATACCGATTTGGAGTCCATTATGACGGTCGATGGATCGCTTGGGCTGGAAATCTCGGTGGAGGTGTGACGCTTGGCGGCCCAAATGCGATAGCCGGAACATGGACGCATCTGGCCTTGGTCATTGAATCGGGTATTACCACGTTCTATGTGAACGGGCGCTACGCGGCGCATTCTTTCCAAACGTTTTTACCGAACACGTCAGCACCGTTCACTATCGGGGATGGGGACCTGTTCGCAGGGCAGATTGATGAACTTCGCCTTTGGTCCGTGGCCCGAACCGAGACGCAAATCCGCACTTGGATGCATCAATCGGTGACCGGTACGGTGGCCGAACTCCTCCTACACTTGCCGTTCGATGAAGGCAGCGGTGTGGCGGTCTTCGACCGGACATCCACGGAGCCACGCTACGCTCTCATCACCGGCAATGCCACCTTCTCGACCGAAGTCGCACCGGCCGGATCGTTCATCAATGGCTCGCAAGACGCCTGGTACTTCTTGGCGAATCCGACCTCAGGAGTCACACTGGCTCAGTTCCTGGAACCGTTGTGGACCCAAGGCGCCACCGGATCCGATGCGCCCGGCGCTCCAGGACCGAACGTCTTCACGCTCAACGAAACGCTCGGTACCTATCAGGCTGTGACCAACCTGAACGTTCCCGCGGTTCCTGGAAAAGGCTATCTGGTCCGGGTGTTCAAGAACGATGTGTACCAGGTGGAAGGAAGCTTCCCCAAACGGCTTTCAGTGCCCCGCGTCGAAGCCCCGGCTACGGTGGAGCTACCCGTTTCCTACACGCCGACGCATGCGTTTGCCGGATTCAGCCTGGTCGGCAATCCATACCCGTACACGGTCGATCTGAGTGTGAATGATTGGGAATTCACCGGTGTCGCCCCCACGGTCTATGTGTATGACCAAGCCATCAACAACTACCGCACGTGGAACCGGAGCACAGGCAACGCCTCGAACAACGGTTCGGCTCTCATCGCACCAAACCAAGGATTCCTAATGATGGCTTCAGCGGCGAGTCCGGTGGCCCGTGCACCTCGTGCGGCCCGTTCCTCGTTCGCCTCGATGCTGCTCAAATCGCCTGAGGCGGATCCCGACAAGGTGCGTCTGGACCTGACCCTCTCACGCGGCGATCGCCAAGAGCAGATGCAAGTGCTGCTGATGGATGAGGCCCGAATTGCCCATGTGCGCGACATGACGCGCCAGCTCGAACCGCTGAATTCGGAACGGTTCATGATCTACGCGGTGGATCCGACAACCGGGCTCAAAATCGAGACCTTCGAACGCTCCAGACATGCCACGGATCTTCTCGAGCTGCCCGTTCACGCGGAAATTTCCACAGAAGGGGAGAACAAGCTTCGATTGGTCATTAGCGGTGAGCTAAATCCGGAGTGGGCGGTGATGCTGCTCGACACGCGTACCGGCACCCGAACCGATCTTCGCACCACCCCGGAGGTTGCCTTCTCGGGCGCCACCTTAGCCATGAAAGCCGCTCCGAACGACACTATTGTAGGCGTGTTGTCGCAGACGACATCGGCCGAATCGGCCCGCTTCCGCCTGTTGGTTGGTCCGAAATCGAAACTACCTACCGATGTGGAACTTCCGACGGAAGTGACCCTGGCTCAGAACTATCCGAATCCGTTCAATCCGAGCACGGTGATCGGCTTTACGCTCGATGCCGAACGTCAGACAAGCCTGAAAGTCTATGATGTGTTGGGTCGCGAAGTCGCAGTGCTCATCGACGGTCCGATGGCCGCAGGCCGCCACCAAGTCTCGATAGACGCTTCCTCACTCGCCGGTGGGGTGTATGTGTACCGGTTGCAGGTGGATGGGAAGGTACTGAGCAGGAAGATGACTCTTCTTAAGTAGGGGAAAGGGTTAAGGGTTAAGGGGAAAGGAAGACTTCTTTCCTTAACCATTAACCCTCAACCCTTTACCCTTTACCCTTAACCCTTAACCCTCAACCCTCTCTTAGGGTAGCCACGGAAACTGCCTGAAATCCGGCTTCCGCTTCTCCACGTACGCATTCTTCCCTTCTTTCCCTTCTTCGCTCATGTAGTAGAGCAGGGTGGCGTTACCGGCGAGTTCCTGGATGCCGGCTTGTCCGTCCACATCCGCGTTGAAGGCGGATTTGAGGCAGCGGATCGCGATCGGACTCTTTTCCAGAATCTCCTGCGCCCATTTGATGCCTTCGGCTTCGAGCTGATCCACCGGCACAACGGCGTTCACCAGACCCATGTCGAGCGCTTCCTGAGCGTTGTATTGGCGGCATAAGTACCAGATTTCGCGGGCTTTTTTCTGTCCGACGATGCGGGCCAAATAACTGCTTCCGAAACCGCCATCGAAACTGCCGACTTTGGGTCCAGTCTGTCCGAAAATCGCATTTTCCGCCGCGATGGTAAGGTCGCAGATCACATGGAGCACGTGTCCACCGCCGATCGCATACCCGGCAACGAGCGCGATCACCGGCTTCGGCATGGAGCGGATGAGGCGCTGCAAATCCAACACGTTCAGGCGCGGGATTCCGTCGTCGCCGACATAACCGGCATGACCACGGACCCGCTGATCGCCACCCGAGCAAAACGCGTATTTCCCGTCTTTGGCCGGACTTTCACCCGTGAGCAGCACCACGCCGATCGAGGTGTCTTCACGCGCGTCGGCGAAGGCGGCATACATTTCGAAAATCGTTTTGGGTCGGAACGCGTTGCGAACTTCCGGACGATTGAACGCGATGCGCGCCATGCCGTCATGTTTTTTATAGGTGATGTCTTCGAAGTCTTTGACGTTGGGGATGGAATTCCAGTCGTTCATGATGGGATATGGTCTTGGATGAAGGAAGTAATAATGGAAAGATACGATTCCGGATTATCGAGATGAACCCGATGCCCGGCGTTAGGCACGATCGCATGGCGGATGTTGGGAGCGTCGCGAACGATGCCGGCCCAGAGTTCGGTGTAGGTGATGTCCAACGCGCCGGTGATGGCGAGCACGGGCATGGGAAGGGTGTGGAGGCGGTCGCGGACCGGCAACATGGTGCCGGCTCCGTATTCTTCCAGGCTGCGGGCCATGTGTTCGGGTGGATGCGAGCGTTGGATGGCGAGGAAACGGTCGCGGGGTGCTGAGGGGGCTTGGGGGGGTGATGCGAACAACGGGAGGCGGTTCCACGCGGCGAGGAAACGGGGGTAGTTTTCGCGGATGGAAGCGGCGAGGGTGGTGTCGCGCTGACGGCGATCTTCGCGCTCGGCTTCGGACTCGATTCCTGGGTGTGTGCTTTCCAAAATCAGCGCTTGGACTCCCGCAGGATCGGCCAAGGCCTGGCGCATGGCGATGCGTCCGCCC
>CAMTWZ010000006.1:0-168617 GCA_947085565.1 uncultured Bacteroidota bacterium | reverse complement strand
GCCGCAGTAGTACCGATCTGCTCGGCTTCCTTGAGGATCGACAGCTTTTGCTCAGCTGTCCAATTTCTAGGTTTTCTCATACTTTAAGGTAGTAGTCCTTAAAGTAGAATTTCCCTCCATACTTATTGGGGGCTACGACACAGCTCGGCACTGCCGAAGAAAAGCGCTACCAACGCAAGACAGACCGCGATCATGGGGATGTGTTTCGACTTCATTGGACCGTTGGGGTTTGATGATTTGCGCTCGATGTAAGCGCTTACACGAATATCGGCATGATAGCTAAGTTTTTGAGATTACGCAATACTTCGGTCGCTTCGCTCCCTTCGTAGAGACAAGGGGAAAGAGACAAGAGACAAATAGGTCCTTCGGGCCTGCGGCCCTCAGGATGACAGCGCATCGCTTTAAAAAGAAGCGGCATAACAAGATCCCAAATATGCTTAGGAAATCATTATGCCGCCTCTTCTATTTTGCAAAAGCAAGGCTGTCATCCTGAGCCGCGAAGCGGCGAAGGAGCTATCTTCGCACATAGCGGCGCTGTAGGTCCTTCGGGCCTGCGGCCCTCAGGATGACAGCGCATCGCTTTAAAATGAAGCGGCATAACAAGATCCCAAGTATGCTTAGGAAATCATTATGCCGCCTCTTCTATTTTGCAGAAGCTACGCTGTCATCCTGAGCCGCGAAGCCGCGAAGGACCTACTTCACCAACGTCATGCGCTTGGTCATGCTTTGTCCACCGGCTTCGAGCTTGTACATGTACACGCCCGATGGGAGGTTCGAGGCGTCGAAGGTGACGGTGTGGGCACCGGCTGGAAGTGTGCCATTGACAAGAACCGCGACTTCACGGCCAAGCAAATCATACACGGAGAGGCGCGTCTGGCGTCCAGCGTCAAGCGTAAAGCGTATGGCGGTGCTTGGATTGAACGGATTCGGATAGTTCTGCTCCAACGTGAATTTCGATGCGGTTTCGTTGCCGTTTTCGATGGAGGTAGCCACCACTCTGCTCACGCTCAGCGAGCTGATCGCCACGCCCGATTGTTGAACCGTTCCGCTTCCGAACTGGCTGATGATCACTCCGTTGTAATCGGTCGGGTCGGTAGGTGTGCTGCCTGTGAGGAACTTTGACACACCCTGCAGCACGAGTTGCTGCGGATTGGTGCTGGCATAGAGTTCGATCTCATCGTTGGCGGCGCCGGCCACCATGTGCACGATCGCGCGGATGTGCACCAGCGTACCATAAGGAAACTCCTGTGTACCATACACGAACGGATATCCGGATTGACCCGTCACACGAACGCCCAATTGGTAGCCGGAACCCAACGCACGAGCCGCGATGCGCGCATTTTGGAAGGTTCCGCCCTGAAGAGCGAGGAAATAACTCGGATTCGCGCCTGCGAAGGTGACATTGATCACCGCATCAAAACGCAAAGTCGTCACTCCTTCTGCCGGAGGTAGGATGGTCTCGGTGAACGGAAGCACTGCATCTTGTCCGTCAACCGCCGGACCACCAGGCAATGCAACCACTCCGCTTGCCGACACCGGAATCGGATTGGTTGCGTTGGTTCCGATCTGAACCCATCCGTTCTGTCCTACCAACTCGGCGTTGCGAGTGTAGGTTGCGAAGTTTGCCGACGCCAAGGTCTGAGCCGAAACCATGGCAGGTATCGCCATCATAGCGACCAATAGTAACGATTTCATTTTCATACAGTTATATATAGTGAGGTTGGATTGGTTTTTTCGACGGATAGTTGAATGAGAATGTCTTGCTTTTCCAAACAAAATGCACATGATCTTTTATTCACATGAGCGCGGATGTCATTTCATCAGCAGCATTTTCTTCGCCTCTCTCCTGCCGCCCGCTTCGAGCACGTACACATAGACGCCTGAGGGAAGTTCCGACGCATCAAAGTTCACAAAATGTGAACCCGGCGACATCGCGCCATCCACAAGAACCGCGACTTCACGGCCAAGGAGGTCGTACACTTTGAGGCTCGTCTGGCGTCCGGCGTCCAGCGTAAAACGTATTTGCGTCGATGGATTGAACGGATTCGGATAATTCTGAGACAGGGCAAATTCGTCCCACGTCCCACGTTCCTCGTCTTTCGTCGACGTCGTCCCCGGATCCACCACCAAGGTATATCGCCGCTGCTCCATGTTCACATTTTGTGAATTTCTCCAATCTTCTTCACGAATTGTGATTTGCATTCCCGGCGGGAGGTGGACCGGATTCACACGTATGTTCACATTTTGTGAACTATTTGCCCGGATGTTCACAGGTACCTCCACCCGTTGCGTGAGCGTGGCCGGCAGGAATTGGATGTGATAGGGCGATCCGTCGATCAAGGTGGAAACCAGCATCGCCTCTGCGTTGAGGGAGGCGAACTTCGGCGAATCGTGGGTGTCGCGTCCGATCAGCGCTCCGTCTCTGAAGGAGAGGAAGGCTTTGTCTACCGGGTTTTGTTCACAATCTGTGATGCCTTGTTCACATATTGTGATTACCGCGACGAAGGGCACCGCCACTCTCCCCAGGAAGGTGGCGCTGGAGATCACTGAGCCGCGGTCGAACCGGAAGCTTCCGTTCTGGTCGTATTGCAGCCAGAAGCCTTGGAATGGCGAGATGTTGCCGTCGAAATCGCCCACGCCCGAGCTTCGGTTGAGGTAACGGCCTTGGGCGGGGTCCCAAACCCAGATCTTGTCTTGCGCGCCACCCGATTTGGTGACATTCGCGAAGGATATCGGATCCGCGGTCGGATTTCCCGCCAACACGAAACCCCATGAAGGTGCCGTTGGTGCGGTGATGGTGAAGACTCCGGCCGGAAGCGGCCCTTCCACGGTCAACGATTTGGCCGACGTCGTCGCAAAATGATAATAGATCACGCCTTGACCGGGGTTCACAGCGGCGGATAAATCCGTGACCGGCACAATCCCACCGGCGTTGCTGTACGTGTACACATTGGCTTGCGGGGCGGTCTGCGTCCACACATTGGCCAGCAGGGAAGCATACGTGGTGGGGATGGGTGAGGCGATCATCCTCCATCCCGCTGAAGCGGAAATCGGAATGGCAAGCTCCGCGGTTTCCTGCACATAAGGCGTGATGGTGATGTTGTCGATGTTGAACCGGCGGCCGCTCGTTCCGCTGATTACCCGGAAACGGATGCGCGACGGACCCGGTTCCTGCACCGAGATTGACTTCGTGGTGAGCACATCCACCCCGTTCAACGAAACCGGTTCGCCCACGATGTACCAGATTCCGCCGGAATTCACTTCCAGAACGAAGGTCGGAGCTGTGGCACTTCGATCGGTCGCATTGTCGTATCTGGCGTAATCAAAACTGACGGTTCCCACACCGAGTTCACGATTTGTGATGAATTCGGCATAAGTGTCCACAGTTTGTGAATATTGAAAACGCAGAGATTTCGATCCGGTTTTCCTATCCGCTGCCAATGAACCTACCAGAACCTGACTCAGAGCCCATGGTTGACCATTGATGTTTATGGTAGATAATGCATACGCACCTTTCGTAGCATCCTCCATATCGGCGATGTACGTGCTCGGACTTCCGTCACCCGGCACCGGCGACGTGTAATTCGTGAAGAAGATGCGTCGCACCAGCGTGGTGTCGATGATGAAAGGATTGGGTTTGTTACCCTGCATCCGTCCGATGTGGTTGGTGCGGTTGTATTCGGTGATGTCCACCACATCCTGGGCGTGGAAAGCACGCAGATCGGTCATCATCCCATTGAAAAAACTGGTATTGGCCACATCCGTGTACATCGTGTAGAAATAGAACACGGCGCGGGCGATGTTTCCTTTGGATGCGGTGCGTGGCTCGAATTTCGTGGACCCTTGAGCGCGGCTCCACAGATTCAGGTCGCCGGATGGGACCGCGGTCTGACTCCCGTTGCTTCCCCACCAGATCGTAGCTTGCGCCGCCGACACATATCCGAAAGGCGTGTTGCTGCGCGACGAATTCACATCCTGGCGGGTGGGCATCAGATGGTGCATATCGCTGTTCGCGTTACCGGTGAGGGCGCCCATCGACTGCGGATACACGTGCTCAGTGCTCCAGTTCGGCAAATGGTTGTTTGCAATCGGACGTGGGGATGCGATACCGAACGGAATGGCGATGGTGTCGCCGCTATAGACGCAGGTCACCACACCGTTCACATTGTAGGTGCGCGAAAACATCGAATCGCGCGCGGTGTTGTAACTGTACACCGTAGCGGGTTTGAAGTCCGTGCGGATCTGATTCATCAGCGCGTTGCCGGTGAGTTCAGGATACAGAATCTGTTGGGGGACGGATTGTGCGGAAAGGAATTGGGCCGTGGCTACAGTACAAAGCGCGGCGAATAGATAGCGCATCACAGGGGAATATACGGAGGTCCTTCGCGGCTTCGCCGCTCAGGATGAGGAATGCCGCTAAAAAAAATAGGGTGGGTCCTTCGCGGCTTCGCCGCTCAGGATGAGGAGATCCACTAAAAAAACAGGGTAGGTCCTTCGCGGCTTCGCCGCTCAGGATGAGGAGATCCACTAAAAAAACAGGGTAGGGCTTAAGCCCCACCCTGTTAATAAAAAGGCACATTCCTCATCCTGAGAGAGGCCGTCTTCGGCCGACCGAAGGACCCACCCTGTTAATAAAAAGGCACATTCCTCATCCTGACCCTGAGCGCAGCGAAGGGGAAGGACCTACTTGATGAGCGTCATCCGACGTGTCAGCACCTGGCCCCCTGCTTCGAGCTTGTACATGTACACGCCCGAGCCGAGGTTGGAAGCGTCGAAGTTCACAGAATGTGAACCCGCGGACATTGTTCCATCCACCAGAACGGCCACTTCTCGACCTAAGATGTCAAACACACGCAACCGGACAGGTAGGGACGCAAGATCTTGCGTCCCTACGGAAAACCGGATCACCGTTGATGGATTAAAGGGATTTGGATAGTTTTGAGATAGTGCGAAAGCGTCTGGCGTCAAGCGTCCGGCGTCTAGCGACGTCGTCGTCGACGGCTCGATCACCAGCGTATAGTTCACATTTTGTGAATCAATCACGATTTGTGAATCTTTGTTCACGATTTGTGAATTTCCGGTGGATTCATCACGGATTGTGATTTTCCAACCGGCGGGGAGGCGGATGTCGGTGGCGGCGAGGGTGAAGCTGCCGGCGGTGCTGGAGCGGATGCCCAAGGGAAGTTCGAGTACTTGGGTGAGCATCGGCAGGTAATGGATGTCCATTTCAGTGCCCGACTCGCGCTCTTTGGTGAAGATCTGGAACACGTTCGATGAGAGCGAGGCGAACTTCACAGCATCTTTCTTGTCGCGCGAGAAGGTACCATCGTCGGCGAATTGCAACCAGGTACTGTTTTCGCGGGTTCCGTCGCGAAGCACCAAGCGTACGGCGAAGACCTCGGCCTCTTTGCCGCGGAACGTGCCGCCGGTGGTTTTCGAGGCTTGCGTGAACGTGATGCCGGAGGCGGGACCGTTGTAACCGTACAGGAAAGCTTGGAAAGGCTGAATAAGACCACCGGTCAAGCTTCCGATAGATCCGTTGTAAGTAACCCAATCCGCTGGATTCAGATTCGGGTCCCAAACGTAGATCACATTACCTACGTCAGCGCCTCTGGTTTTCACGGAATCCCAATCAACTGTCGTTGGGTATGGATTTCCTGCGAGGAAATACTCCCATCCGGATGTCCACGCTTGCGTGGTGACGGCCACGGTTGCTGTGTTCGCAACACCGGTGACTGAAATGGTTTTCGGGAAGCCGCCTTGAACACCCGGCGTTCCGTAATCATCATCTGCAAACACACCGACCAGCACGCCATGTCCGGCGGGAATGGCGTTCGTGATGTTGGTGGCAGACGTGTACGCGGATTCTCCACCCCCCGACTTGAAGAAGACGTTAGATGTGCCAGTCGTTGTTTTGGCACCGGCGAAGCCTTGAGTCCAAATCGAACCGAACATTGTGCTTAAAGGCACATCAGCGACTGGGGAAGACAGCATGCGCCATCCGGCAGAACCGGTTAGACGGTACGACGACGTGTAGGACCCTGTGATCGATCCGCCTGTACCTGAAACGGTGACCCCAAAAGGAAGGGTCAGATTACCGTTGGAATTAAGATTACCAGAAGTCAACGTCAAGGCGGCGTTCAGTGTGAGTGGCCGGGATAAGTTGACACCCGCACTATTATTGATAGTCAGAGGCACATTAGAACTCAATGTGAAGGTTCCCGCACCAGAAATGGATTGGGCAGAGGTCCCATTTAGAGTGAGTGTGCTTGAGGAAACGGGCGAGAACCCAAGGCTGGCACCGGATTCGACCACGATATTTCCTTTCAAATTCACCCCACCAGTCAAATTGAAATTCCACTCGCCTTGTTTGACAGTCAAGGAACCAAGAGTCATCGCAGTTGCACCGGTCATGTTCACAGCAGACGTTGTCGCCGCATCGAACTCCATGTTCGCATAGGTTCGACCTGACATGGAAGGTAATCCGCTTGTTTTGTGACGGTACAGACTACCATCCTGAAACACAAGCTTTGAACTTGGTGCGGTCAGTTGAAACGGGTTCGCTCCTGCGTTGAATTCGAACGTCGAGCCTGATGCAAATACAACCGTATTTGGTGTCGTATTCACGTTGAAAGGATTCCCAGTAAAGCCGGTCGATGTGATGAATTGACCCCCATTTTGGAAAGTGACTCCGGACGCGTCTACCGCATCAAGGCGATGAGCACCACCGGCAACCGTCCAATTTCCAGAGATGGAAGCCGTATTGCCTGTTGCGATAAGAACTGACAACCCGCTACTACCGGTGATGGTCACCGATGAGCCGGAAGCAACTTCCAAATCAGCTCCGGAATAACCGAAACCGACGTTCAAAGTGCGTGTCGCAGCATTGCTGAGAGTCACGGATGCATTTCCGATCACCCTCAGCTTAGCAACACTGACAGGAGATGTGAAGTCGACCGTCACGTTGGGTGTCGCTTGGATAGCGCCATCAAAGACAAGAATATCCGAAGATGTGGGCGTAGTTCTGGACGGAGTCCAACTTACGGCTGTTGCCCAGTTGCCGGATGAGACATTCCATGTGTAAGTCGGAGGTTCAATCACAGAGAAAGAGGCCGATTCCGCATTGGTAAAGCTACCCGTATTTGTCGTCGCCAAGGTCGCCCCTGTTTGCGTCTGATTCAGCGTCAGATTGGTGAAGGTGACGCTCGTTTGTCCAGCGGTCAACGTCCGGGTGACCGTGCCACCTAGAGTGCCTGAGCCTGTACCGATAGACAGCGTAATATTGAAATCAGAGCCGTGAGCCGATGCCGCTCCGCCCGCCGATTGAAGCTGTACAGTCACCGAAAACGGATTGTCTACAACGGGGCTGGAAGGTGATATGCTCGTGATGGCCAGTTTGGTCGGCGAACCCACACCCGTCGTTCGATTAGCTGAGAGGCTTGTGGACAAATCTGACCCGTTCTTGGCAAAAATGCGATAGTAATAGGTGGTCGATTCGTTCAAACTGGTGTGAGAATAGGACGAAGCCTGCCCATTCACCAGAACCGTACCTCCGCCTGTGGTTTGCCCGACGGCTGTGGAAGCGTCAGGAGCTGTGAATGAGCCCGTCGTATTGAACAAGAGCAGGACATCGTTGTTAGCGGCATTGTTGGTCCACGAAAGGTCGATGGTCGTGTTGCCATTTAACACGGTATTGAAATTGGTCACGGGGTTTGTACTACCGGACTGTTCAGTGACTGTGCCACCGATACTCAAACTATTTGTGGTTATCGTTGAAGCAAATCTACCGATAGCAAATGTTCCGGTAGTTTGTGTTGCTCCCCATGCGTACAATCGAAAAGTTATCGTTGTGCCACTAGATACATTCTGAAGAGCCGAAATTCCACGTAAATCAATTTGCGTCTGACTTACACCATCAGCAGTTGAGGTAAACGAAACGTCACTAGCCACATCTGCAAAATTGACTCCATCGATACTATACATCCATGCATAAGCGTTGGGTCCCGCAGCAGTTCTTCTAAGCCTCACATCTAGTGTAGAGAGAGAAACCTTATATCCGGTTGTTGTACTAATCGCGAATTGAAAAAATCGATTGTTAGTTATCGCATCCGCCCTAGTGCCTGATACTGGGAAATTATTAGCTGAAAATCCACGTGCTAGTGCAGTTGCACCAATCCCACTTCCTCGTGAAAGTACAGGTGTATTGAGATTAGGGTCTTTCGTGGTGGCGTTGTATGTCGTTTCACTTCCTGTTGACTCAGGACTACCAAATTGCCAAGCGGCAATCTGCCCCTCTACCGTCCCGACCATGGCCACCAGGCCCAAAATGAGTGTGTAAATGCGTTTCATATGCTGAAAAGAGATGAAATGATGAAGAGATGAAAACGCTGGACGCTGAACGCCGGACGCATGAAGCTCGTTCCCTCTGGCGTCAACCGTCAAGCGTCAAGCGTTCGACTTCTTGCGAAGTTTCCGCCATGCGTAGGCTGCGCCGCCGGCGGCGAGCAGGCCGAGGCCGCCATCGATGGGGGCTTGGTCGGGCATGGAAGGCAGAGCCGGTGGCGGGGGTTGGGCGATGAGGTCGGCGCCGAGGGAAGCCAGGATGAGCACAAGGCATAATGCGCCCAGGAATTTGTAGTACGACATGTCCACCTTTAGTTAGAGATTGCTAAGAAACGGGAATCGGGAATCAGGAATCGGGAATCGGGGGGTGAATGGAAAATCGCTAAAAGGGATGGATTCGGCAAGTTAAATGATTGTGTCCTGAGCGCTGAAGGCGCCTCTACTTTTTTACATCAACAGCACTGTCATCCTGAGCCGCGCAGCGGCGAAGGACCTGTAGCGCGGCGCTGATCTAAGCTTTAGGTCCTTCGCTACGGGCTTCGCCCTTCGCTCAGGATGACAGTGCTATGCTTCGCAAAACAAGAAGGCGGCATAACGATTTCCCAAGTGTGCTTGGGATCTCGCTATGCCGCCTCTTCTATTTTTACGACAGCGGCGCTGTCATCCTGAGCTTGCGAAGCAAGCGAAGGACCTACATATTTTGTCGCTATAGGTCCTTCGTTCGTTTTTCGTGTAAAAAAATTGTTTAGGAATCTGTGCTGGGGTACCTGCTTTCGGAAGGACTATCGATCGGTGAGCCGTTCTTCCATATCCATCCGATGATGCAGAATGGCGACAATCATGGTCCGATTCTCATCAACGTGCACAAAGACCGAGAAAGGGAAAACAGGCATGACGGATCGCTTCCTGTGCGAGTCGAAGTCTCATCCCGAAATGTCCAGCTCGGAGCGGACATCCTCCCAAGATCGGCTATTCAGATTCAAGCCGTCCAAATCTGACATGCGTTTCCGCAAAATCCGCTCCTGGTGTTCCATGAGTGGCATATAAGGAAGCTTGGGCTCAGCCATAACGTCGGATTTTTCGACATTCGGTTCAATCTCTGTAAGATTTTGTTTCGTACTCATAAGAGCAAAGTATATCGTACCGCACAAAAACTCAACCTCTTTCGTTCCGGAATCTGTGCGGGATGCTATAGGTCCTTCCCCTTCCCCTTCCCCTTCGCTGCGCTCAGGGTCAGGGTCAGGGTCAGGGTCAGGATGAGGAATGCCGCTAAATAAAAACGGGGTGGGTCCTTCGCTTCGCTCAGGATGAGGAATGCCGCTAAATAAAAACGGGGTGGGGCTTAAGCCCCACCCCGTGTGTGATTAAAGGAGATATCCTCATCCTGAGGGCCGAAGGCCCGAAGGAGCTACTTATCGTGTCGCTATAGGTCCTTCCCCTTCCCCTTCCCCTTCGCTGCGCTCAGGGTCAGGGTCAGGGTCAGGGTCAGGGTCAGGATGAGGAACTTCGCCTAATATCAGCGAATGCAGCTTCCGTAACCAGAACGGGCTTCATTTTTCCCTGGACCGCAATCGTCTCTCAACCTCTTTGAGTGGAATCGCTTTCAGTTTATCCGACTCATAACTTTCCATCCGTTCTTTCAGGATACGGTCGTGATGCGCCGGAATGGATTCGATCGAATCCCAAATCTCTTCGATGAGATGCCTTTTCTCTTGCTCTGGAAGACGGAAAATCTCGTCTTTGATGGCTTTGGATAGCATATGGAATGGTTGAGTTCACGTTGGGTTTCGAAAGGTAGACAAGGCAAATTGGCCTTCCAAAAACTATCGTTCCGGAATCTGTGCTCCCTTCGTAGAGACAAGGTGGGAGAGACAAGAGACAAGGAGGATGCGCAAAAAAAAGCCCCAGGTTTTCACCCAGGGCTTCGAGCATTAAGCGTCAAGCGTCAAGCGTCAAGCATCATTTCACCAACGTCATCCGCTTGGTCTGGGTCATCCCTCCTGCTTCGAGCTTGTACATGTACACGCCCGAGGTGAGGTTCGACGCGTCGAACGTGATCGTATGCGCACCGGCGGACATCGGTCCGTTGACCAAGGTGGCCACTTCACGACCTAAGACATCGTACACCGTGAGACGTGTGACGTCGGACGATTGAAGAGTGAATCGGATCTGTGTGGAAGGGTTAAATGGATTTGGGTAGTTCTGCTCAAGGGCGAAAGCGTCTGGCGTCAAGCGTCCAGCGTCAGGCGTGGAGGTCGAAGACGCCGGCTCGATGATGAGTGTGAAGCGAGGGGCGGTTGCGGCGAGGACTTGAGGCTGCGATTCGACCGCCGGGGCTTTCATCCTTACGGATTCGAAGGTGTAGCGGAAATCGCTGCCCACGGCGCGGGTTTGGCCGGTGAGGTTGTCGCGCAGTGAAACGGCCCATCCTTCAGGAAGGCTGAGTTCGGTGAGATCCAGAGTTGCGGATCCGCCGCGGGTCGACCAATAGCCCAATGGGATTTCCAACGCCTCTGTGATGCCGCGTGGTAGCGCGTTGATGTCGTGCGCTTTTTCGCCCACCATCGTGAACAGTTGGATGAAATCGGCCGCCATCGGGGAGAATTTCACGGCGTCGAAGCGGTCTTCGCCAAAGGTGGCATCCTCACGGAAAGCGATCCAGGCTTGGTTGGAGCCGGCGTTGTCGGATATGCGGACCACCATGCGGTTCTGCACCTCTTCTTTTCCGCGGAAGGATCCGCCCGTGGATTTCGCGGTGGCCGGGAAGGTGACGCTGCTCGCCGCGCCGTTGTATTGGATCCAGAAACCTTGGAACGGAGCGATGAGTCCGCCGGAAAGCAGACCGTTGCCGGCGTTGTAGGCATCATAGGTGGAAGTCGACGGATTCCATACCCAAACGGCATTGTGCACGTTACCGCCTCTGGTCACATCATCCCAATCGATGGTCGACGCGAACGGATTTCCTGCGATGGCATACTGGGTGCCCGACGTATGGGTCGGGGTGTATACTGCATTGGCCGCGTTCTCGGCGCCGGTCACACTAAGTGTTTTCGGCCAAGTGGTTCCGCCCGGGGCATCATAATTATCGTCGTTGTAGACATAGACCGCGAAGCCGCGACCGGCAGGAATAGTGTTGTTCAGATTCGTCACCGCGGTTTGAACCAAGGAAGCGGTGGTGGAACCTTCAGACCAGAACACATTAGGCGTGCCGTTGGTCACATCCGCGCCGGTGGCGCCTTGGGTCCAGATTGGACCGAGTAAGTTGGCATAGGTGCTTCCGCTGACCGGAGAAGAGAGCAGGCGCCATCCGGCGGTGCCGGTGAGGGAGGTGGTTCCATGAAGGGCAGCTGGAACACTGTTGTACACTACAACATCGTCGACGAACACATTTGCTGCATTGGATGTACTTGTGATACCAATAAAAGTGGTGCTCGCTATATTTGTGTTATCTGGGAGTGGTGCTTTAGCTAAATCATTTCCTACCAACACACCATTTATAAACAGGTCAAATCTGTTGATTGCCACGCTGTTTTCATTACCGTTGTAGAGGTAGTTGATTGTGCCTGATGCCTTGTTGTTACCAATTATCTCAATAGTGTACACTACACCTTGAGCGAAAATAGTTGTAGTTAACCCGGTAATAATCCAGGTAGTTGCTCCACGATACGAGAGAGTTAGTGCGCCAGCTGCACCGTAAGTGAAACGAACCCCTGAAAAAACTTGAGCACCAGTTAAATCGTTTGCATCAGAATACATCGCACCTGCACCTTGGTAGAACGTCCAATTGCCTGATGTTGCGGTTGTTGTCCCTAGGTTGTCACCAAAAAGAACCTTAAATGATGTATAAAACTCTGTGCTGCCAGTATAGGCAACCATTGGAGAAAATTTTGTAACTGAAGTGGTCGTCGATGCTACTCCACGAACATAACTACCTGAGGTACCAAGAGGATTCGAAGTGTTCGAAAGAACTATGGGACTATTAGGCACAGTTAGGCCAGCTCTTGCCCAAGTAGTTCCAGATGTTGGATTAGGAATAAAGCTTGTGGAGCCTGTTTGAGAGGTATGAGAACCTGTACCAGTACCGAAATTCTGAACAGATGTCTGCCCGCTTACCGTCCCGACCATGGCCATCAGGCCCAAAATGAGTGTGTAAATGCGTTTCATGTGCTGAAAAGTGATGAAATGATGAAGAGATGACAACGCTGGACGCTGAACGCCGGACGCATGAAGCTCGTCCCCTCTGGCGTCAACCGTCAGGCGTCAAGCGTTCGACTTCTTGCGCAGCTTGCGCCATGCGTAGGCCGCTCCGCCGGCGGCGAGGAGGCCGAGTCCGCCGTCAATGGGCGCTTGGTTTGGGGCGCCAGGCAAGCCGGGAGGCTGGGCGATGAGATCGGCCGCGAAGGGCGCGGCGACAAATAACACGACGAGAATCAGCAATACACGGGTAATTGACATACAACGTTAGTTTTTTAGAGAGCCAACAAGAGTGAAACCGCCTGAAGTTCCGTATTCAGTATGAACGGAAGATTACGTAACAATTCAAAATGATGAATTTTTCAGCGACGAACAACGAGGTAGTTATGTAGGAAGCGGTAGGTCCTTCGGGCCTTCGGCCCTCAGGATGACATGCGGCGCTTCGCAAATCAAGAAGCGGCATATTAAGATCCCAAGCGAGCTTAGATACTTGTTATGCCGCCTCTTCTTTTTGTTCAAGATGGCATTGTCATCCTGAGGGAGGCCGTCTTCGGCCGACCGAAGGACCCATGTTCAAGTTGGCATTGTCATCCTGAGGGAGGCCGTCTTCGGCCGAGCGAAGGACCCATGTTCAAGATGGCATCCTCATCCTGAGGGAGGCCGTCTTCGGCCGAGCGAAGGACCCATGTTCAAGATGGCATCCTCATCCTGAGGGAGGCCGTCTTCGGCCGAGCGAAGGACCAAAAAAAAGCCCCAGGTTTTCACCCAGGGCTTTCTAGACGCATTACGCTTGACGCTTGACGCTTTGATTTTCCGTCTTGCGTTCAGCGTCTTGCGTTCAGCGTTATTGCACTTCCAACAGTTCCACTTCGAACACCAAGGTCGCGTTCGGTCCGATCAGGTTACCCGCGCCGCGCGCGCCGTAGCCGAGGTAGCTTGGAATGTAGAGTTTGTATTTGGATCCGACGGACATCAGTTGAAGTCCTTCCGTCCAACCTGGAATCACTTGGTTCAGGGCGAAGGTCACCGGCTCGCCGCGCTGTACGGACGAATCGAATACGGTTCCATCGGTCAAGGTGCCGGTGTAATGCACGGTCACGTTGCTGGTGGAAAGGGGCTTCGCGCCGGTTCCTTCGGTGATCACTTCGTACTGGAGTCCGCTGGCGGTGGTTTTCACGCCGGCACGGGCGCCGTTCTCACGAAGCCAGACCAATCCTGGAGCGTTGCTGCTTTCGAGCTCGGCTTTCTCTTTCGCACGGGCTTTGGCCATGATCTTGTCTTGGATGGCGGCGAATACGCGCTCGCGGTCGGCTTCGCTCACGCGGGAGGTGTCGCCTTTCTGGGCATCGAGCAAACCTGCGATGAACGCGTTGACGTCGAGACTGTCCACTTGCTGGTTTTTGAGGTATTCACCGTAGTTGAAGCCCAGTGAGTAGCCGAATTTCGAGTCGTCGGTTTTCAAGTCTGTTTTTCCTTGTTGTGCTGTGCAGGATGTGGCCACAACGATAAGCGCGGCAGCCATGAGGAGTGATTTCATAGAGAATGGGTAGGTTAGTACGCTGGTACGCTGGTACTCTGGTACATGTGTGTTTTGTTAGCGGGCTAAAGATAAGAAGAAAAAAGACCAAGGGCGCATCAAAGGGGCGCATCAAAGGGGCGCATCACTGATGCGCCCGTATCTCAGAACTAATTTCGCACTTCAGCGATTTCGAGATCGGGCAGTTGAGCTCGGCCTCTTTGACGGATGCGGCGAGAACGTCGGCCGGACAGCCAGGAACCACCGCTTTCAGCACCAGGTGCGAGTGGGTAATGACGCCGCCATCGAGCGTGACGGTGCACTTGGTTTCGAGCGTTTCGGGCGTGAAGCCGGCCGCGCCCAGCACGAAACTCAGTTTCATGGTGAAGCATCCGGCATGCGCCGCGGCGATCAGCTCTTCAGGGTTGGTACCTATCCCCTCTTCGAAACGCGAGCCGTAGCTGTATTGCGTCTGCTTCAGGACGGTGGATTGTGTGGTGAGGTGGCCTTTTCCTTCTTTTCCGGATCCGGACCAGTGGGCTGTTGAGTGGCGTTTCATTTGTGGGTTGCTTTTCTTGGTGTGTGTGACGGGGCGGGCGGGCACGCGGGCCCGCCCTTGCATGGGCCGGCCGATGTGCCGGCCCGTCGTCGTGTCGTGGTGTGAGTCGGGGCTGGGCGTCGGGGTGTGAGTCGGGGCGCGCGGCGCACGCCCGTCGTGCGCGCCCTACTCCTCCAGGGTCGAGATGTCGCCGACTTCCTGGCCCAGGGCTCGGGCCTTCAGCACGCGGCGCATGATCTTCCCGGAGCGGGTTTTGGGCAGGTTTTCTGCGAACACGACTTTGTCGGGCTTGGCGATCGGTCCGATCTCCTTGCCTACGTGTTCGCGCAGTTCGTCTTCGAGGTGCTTGTCGCCGACCAGGCCGGCGTTGAGCACCACATAGACGTGGATGCTGTTTCCTTTGACATCATGCGGGATGGCAATGGCCGCAGCTTCACTCACTTTGGGATGGCTCACCAGAGCGCTTTCCACTTCGGCGGTTCCGAGTCGGTAGCCGGAGACTTTGATCACATCATCGATCCGTCCGATCACCCAGATGTAGCCGTCTTCGTCGATCCGCGCCGAATCGCCGGCTTTGTACCATCCTTTGTCGGCATATTCGGCCCAATAGGTCTCTTTATAGCGGTCGGGTTCGCCCCAGATGCTGCGCGCCATGCCGGGCGTCGGACGCTTGATCACCAGTTTCCCTTCTTCTCCGGGGGCGACCGGAACTCCCTGATCATCCACAACGGCCACTTCCACACCGAAAAAGGCTTTCGTGGCCGATCCGGGTTTCAGAGGCGTGATCGGAAGCGGGGTGATGGTGTGTCCGCCGGTTTCGGTCTGCCACCAGGTGTCCATGATGGGGCAGCGTCCACCGCCGATGTTGGTGTGGTACCATCTCCAAGCTTCGGGGTTGATCGGCTCGCCCACGCTACCGAGAAGGCGCAGCGATTGCAGATTATGGCGTTTGGGCCATTGGTCGCCGAAGCGCATCAATCCGCGGATGGCGGTCGGCGAGGTGTACAGAATGGTGATGCCGTACTTCTCGATCATGCTCCACCAGCGGTTGGGGTACGGATGGTTGGGCGCGCCCTCGTACATCATGAGCGTGGTGCCGTTGATAAGCGGACCATAGACGATGTAACTGTGTCCGGTGATCCAACCCGGATCGGCGGCGCACCACCAGCGGTCTTCGTCTTTGATGTCGAACACATATTTGTGCGTGGTGCTGGTGTACACCGCGTACCCGCCATGGGTATGCATCAGGCCTTTGGGTTTTCCTGTGGTGCCGGAGGTGTAAAGAATGAAAAGAAGGTCTTCGGCATCGGTATGAACCGTGTCGCAATTCGGAGACGCGATCGGGAGGTTCATCAGGTCGTGATACCAGAAATCGCGATCGTTTTCCATGTAGACATCGTGTCCGGTGCGCTTCACCGTGATGCAGACTTCGATGGTGGCGCTGCGTTGGATGGCCTCGTTGGCGATGCCTTTCAGATCGGTGACCTTCCCACGGCGCCATCCGCCATCGGCGGTCAAAAGAACGCGTGATTTCGCGTCGTCGATGCGCGCGGCGAGGGCTTCGGTGCTGAATCCGCCGTACACCACGCTATGGGCCGCGCCGATCTTGGCGCAAGCGAGCATCGCGATCACCAATTCCGGAATCTGAGGCATGTAAATGGTGACGATCTCGCCTTTTTTCACGCCCATCGCTTTCAGGACGTTCGCGAATTTCGAAACCTCGCGGTTCAGCGCGTGATAGCTCATGGTGCGCACATCGCCGGGTTCCCCTTCCCAGATGATGGCAAGTTTATTGCGGCGCCAGGTTTCCAAGTGGCGGTCGATGGCGTTGGCGATGATGTTGATCTTTCCGCCCGTGAACCATTTGTAGAACGGCGGATTCGACTCATCAAGCACCTTCTGCCACTTCTTGTACCATTTCAGTTTCTTGGCCTCATCGGCCCAGAACGCCTGCGGATCGGCGATCGACCGGGCGTACAGGTTGTCGTATTCTTTGATGTTCGCGTTGCGAAGGATGGATCGGGAAGGATGGTAGAGGTCGCTCATGGGTTCTGGCTCGGGTTCGAAGTTGAAGGGGGAATATAAGGTCGTTCGCTTGTATTTATGTCCTTCGCTTCGCTCAGGATGACAGTCGAGATGGTGCGGCGTGATGGGTCCTTCGCGGCTGCGCCGCTCAGGATGACAAGCGAGATGGTGCTGCGTGATAGGTCCTTCGCGGCTGCGCCGCTCAGGATGACAAGCGCTTCGCAATGTAGGTCCTTCGCTTCGCTCAGGATGACAATGCGTCACTCATCATCAAATGGCGGCATAACATCTTCCGAAGTGCGCTTGGGATCTTTATATGCCGCATCTTCATTTTTAAGAGAAGCGCTGTCATCCTGAGCGAAGGGCGCAGCCCGCAGCGAAGGACCTATTCATTGATTGCGAAGCGCTGTCATCCTGAGCGCAGCGAAGGACCTATTCATTGATTGCGAAGCGCTGTCATCCTGAGCGCAGCGAAGGACCTATTCATTGATTGCGAAGCGCTGTCATCCTGAGCGAAGCGAAGGACCTACATTGCGAAGCGTCGGAGCCCATATCCTTCGTAATTTCTGCGATGCTTTCCACCCGAATCATTCCCTGTCTCGACATCAAGAACGGGCGCACCGTCAAAGGCGTCAATTTCGAAGGCCTGCGCGACGCCGGCGACCCCGTCGAACTCGCCACCCGATACTCCGCCGAGGGAGCCGACGAACTCGTCTTCCTCGACATCACCGCCACCAATGAAAAACGGAAAACACTGCTTCATCTGGTCGAAGAGGTGGCCCGCGCGGTTTCCATCCCATTCACGGTGGGTGGTGGCATCGCGTCGGTCGATGAAATTTCGGATCTGCTGCTGGCCGGGGCCGACAAAGTATCCCTCAACAGCAGCATCGTGCGCGACAAAGACCTCATCTCCCGTGCGGCCGACCGTTTCGGAACCCAATGCATCGTAGCCGCCATCGACGCGAAACGCATCAACGGCTCGTGGAATGTCTTCATCAACGCCGGCACTCTGGATACAGGTATGGATGTGCTCGATTGGTGCGCCGAAGTGAACACTCGCGGCGCCGGGGAAATTCTGCTCACATCGATGGACCGGGACGGCACCAAATCCGGATTCGATAACGAGTTGCTGAATCTGATCTCATCGAACGTGCCGCTTCCCCTCATTGCCAGCGGTGGCGCCGGCACCATCGAACACTGCATCGAGGCCATCACCCTGGGCAAAGCCGATGCGGTGTTGGCCGCATCCATATTTCATTTTCGCGAAATCGAAATCATCGACCTCAAGAAACGCATGAGAGATGCGGGATTGACCGTGCGGCTGTAGGTCCTTCGCGGCTGCGCCGCTCAGGATGACAAGCGAGATGGTGCGGCGTGATAGGTCCTTCGCGGCTGCGCCGCTCAGGATGACAAGCGAGATGGTGCGGCGTGATAGGTCCTTCGCGGCTGCGCCGCTCAGGATGACAAGCGCATCGCTTAAAAAAGAAGATGCGGCATATAAAGATCCCAAGCGCACTTCGGAAGATGTAATGCCGCCATTTGATGATGAGTGACGCATTGTCATCCTGAGCGAAGCGAAGGACCTATTCATTGATTGCGATACGCTTGTCATCCTGAGCGAAGGGCGCAGCCCGAAGCGAAGGACCTATTCATTGATTGCGAAGCGCTGTCATCCTGAGCGAAGCGAAGGACCTATGAAATATTTGTGTAAGATTTTCCGGTTTTCCGCCTCTATACAAGTATGCACATCTACTATGTCTACATACTGACAAACTACACCAAAACCGTGCTTTACACCGGAGTCACGAACGACATCGGCAGAAGGCTGCGTGAGCACCGTGATGGCACATTCGACGGATTCAGCTCCAAATATCGAACTCACTATCTGGTGCATCTGGAGACGTTCAACTGGATTCAAGATGCGATCGAACGCGAAAAATTCATCAAAGGGAAAAAGAGGGATTGGAAAGAGGCGTTGATTGAAAAGCACAACCCAAAGTGGTTGTTCATAGATGCGCTGTAGGTCCTTCGCTTCGCTCAGGATGACAAATCTGCGCTCAACAATAAATAGAGGCGGCATAGCACGTTAAGTAGTGCGCTTAGGAAGTCAGTATGCCGCCTCTTCTTTATTGGCACGATGCACTTGTCATCCTGAGCGAAGGGCGCAGCCCGAAGCGAAGGACCTATTCATTGATCGCGATGCGCCCTCATCCTGAGCGAAGCGAAGGATAATAAAAGCGATGCATCCTCATCCTGAGCGCAGCGAAGGACCTATATTGCGAAGCGCTGTCATCCTGAGCGAAGCGAAGGACCTACATTGCGATGCACTTGTCATCCTGAGCGAAGGGCGCAGCCCGAAGCGAAGGACCTATTCATTGATTGCGATGCACTTGTCATCCTGAGCGAAGGGCGCAGCCCGAAGCGAAGGACCTATTCATTGATTGCGATGCGCTTGTCATCCTGAGCGCAGCGAAGGACCTATTCATTGATTGCGAAGCGAAGGATAATAAAAGCGCTTTTTCAGCCCTTGACATCCCTTTTCCTAACAAAAGCGCTTAAAAACAGTGTTTTAGCCGAACTATTTTATGAAAAACGGCTTGACACAGCGTGGTTTTTTATGCTTTTTGCACGTGCGTCTTCAGTGTAATAATCGTTAGGGGTGTCTCCGCCATGGAACCGTTTCAACTCGCATCAACCGAAAAATCGGCATGCGGCGTGGGCTTTATCGCCAGCCGTAAGAATGTCCGTTCTCATCAGCATCTTCAACAGGCGCTGCATGCGCTTCGGTGCGTGGAGCATCGTGGCGCCTGCGCGGCAGATCAGATCACCGGCGATGGGGCCGGCATCCTGACCGACATCCCCTTCGAGCTGTTCGGACTCGAAAAAGACACGTTCGCCATCGGTTCGCTCATCACTCCGCCGCAACCCGAGCGCAAACGCATCGCATTGCGCGTTTTCGAGGAAACGTTCCGCTTTTTGGGCTTGGAAGTGCTCGAATACCGCACCGTTCCCACCGATCCGTCGGTGCTGGGTGAAGACGCGCTCGCCTGCATGCCGGGATTGATCCATGCCATCATCAAACGCCCTGATTTCTGCCGCACTACGGCATCCTTCGACAAACTCTTATACCAGGCCAAGCAGCTCACCCGCACCAAAGAAAAAGAAAGCGGCATCCATAAGGAGTTCTTTTTCATGTCGCTGAGCTCGAGCACCATCGTGTACAAGGCGCTCACCCGGGCTCAAGATCTGGATCGTTTTTACCTGGATTTGCAGAATCCGGCGTTCAAAACCCGTTTCGCGCTGTTTCACCGCCGCTTTTCCACGAACACGAAAACCGCGTGGGACAAAGTCCAGCCGTTCCGCCTCATCGCCCACAACGGCGAAATCAACACCATTTCCGGAAACCGGTCATGGGCCTATTCCCGCGAAAAACATCTGGGATTGCCAACGGATGAACTGCTCACGCATAACGGCATCTCCGACACCGGTTCGCTGAATGAAATGGTGGAAGCGCTCAGTTACCGCAGCTCCATCCCCTACATCGAAGACATTCTGGCGATCATGATGCCTCCGGCGGATGCGGAAAATCCGTTCTACAAATTTTGGAGCCGGGCGATGGAGCCCTGGGATGGTCCCGCATTCGTCACCTATTCCGACGGACAGACCATCGGCGCGCGCCTCGACAGGAACGGATTCCGCCCTTGCCGCTGGGTGCTCACCGACGAACATTTCTATCTCTCGAGCGAAGCCGGCTCTTTCGAAATGGAGGAAAAACTCGTTCAGAAAAAAGGCACACTTCACGCCGGAACTGGTGTGAAAGTGGATCTGGATACCGGAGCGGTGCATTTCCGGGATCCGAGCCAGAGCCGCGAGCATCACGATGCCACGTTCGAAGCGCGTCTGGAACCGGTTCAGGAGCTTCCCGTGAATGAGACTCCCTCCTTCCTGGATAAGAAAAACCTGTTCCTGTTCACCACCGAAGACACCGACCGTGTTCTGGCTCCGATGATCGCCGAAGGCAAGGAAGCGATCGGATCGATGGGCGACACCGCGCGTCCGGCCATCCTTTCGGAAGAGCCTCGGTCGCTGTTCGATTATTTCTATCAGAATTTCGCTCAGGTCACCAATCCGCCGCTCGATTATCTGCGCGAAGCGATGGTGACTGACCTTCACATCTACCTCGGTCGCAAGCCCAACATCTTTTCCCCGAAGTCGCTCATTCCGCCGAACATGGCCTATGAGCTCAAATCGCCGGTAATGAGCCTGGGCCAGATCCGCTTCATCCGCTCACTCGACCGCGAACGGCGCAACAAGTCGCGGGTTCGCTCGGCTGTGCTCGACACCACGTTCGAGAAAGATTACGGCGTGGTGGGACTCAACGCCCGCCTCAAAGCCCTGGAAGTCGAAGCCACTGAAATGGTCCAGGACGGCGTTTCGATTCTCATCCTGAGCGATCAACTGGCGACGCTCGATCGTCCGCCGATTCCGAGTCTGCTGGCCTTGCGCACGATTGTGAATATTCTCAATGAGAGCGGATTACGTTTGGATGCGAGCCTGATCGTGCATTCGGGCGAAGTGCGAAGCACGCATCACGTTGCGGCGTTGGTCGGATTCGGAGCCAGCGCGGTGTGTCCGTACATGGCTTTGGAAATCGCGCGTTATGAAGAGGACAAAAAATGGGCGCATCTCACTCCCGATCAGCGTGAAAAGAATCTGATCAAATCGTTCGAGCAAGGCCTGCTCAAGATCATGTCGAAAATGGGAATTTCCGTGGTGCGCAGCTATCAGAGCTCGAAACTGTTCACGGCGATCGGCCTCGGACCCAAACTCACCGAGCACTTTTTCCCGGGAGTGCTGAGTCCGGTGGGCGGCATCGAACTCGAGCATCTGGTAAACGACATCGTTCGGAAAGCCGAACTTTCAGCCCAACTCGACGAAGCCGGCATCCAACTGAAAAGTTATTTCTACAAAGAGCAGAACAAGGGCTTGGAAGGCGAGAAGCATTCCATGACCGCATCCCGCTCCAAAATCATCCACAATCTGGTGCGCGAAACGGGACATTCTTTGCAGGATGCGGAGCTTTTCGCGGAATATCTCAAAGTGGGCGAAGACGACTCTCCCACCAATATCCGACATCTGATGTCGCTCAAAGAGGATGAAGCCCCGGTTCCGGTCGATGATGTGGAGCCGCGCGAAGTGATCCTCAAGCGTTTCGGAAGCGGAGCGATGAGTTTCGGCGCGATTTCGGCCGAATCGCAGCGTGATATCTTCCTGGCCATGAAAGAGATCGGCGGACGATCGAACTCCGGCGAAGGCGGCGAAAATCCGTTCTATTACACCGATGGAATCACCGCCTCGGCGAAACAGGTGGCCTCGGGCCGCTTCGGAGTGACGGCCGAATACCTGGTGAGCGGCAATGAGTTTCAGATCAAGATCGCCCAGGGCGCGAAACCCGGAGAAGGCGGTCAGCTCATGGGACTCAAAGTGGATGAGCACATCGCCAAAGCGCGTCATGCGAACGTGGGCGTGGATCTGATCTCCCCTCCGCCACTTCACGACATCTATTCCATCGAAGACCTCAAAGAGCTGATCTATGAGTTGAAACAGCTCAAGCCCGACGCGAAAGTCAATGTGAAACTGGTTTCCGGCGCGAACATCGGAACCATCGCCGTAGGCGTGGCCAAAGCCGGCGCGGACGTGATCCACATTTCCGGCGGTGATGGCGGCACCGGCGCCGCTTCCCTCAGTTCCATGAAACACGCGGGTCTGCCCTGGGAAATCGGCTTGGTGGAAGTGCATAAGACGCTCATCGCCAACAACTTGCGCAAGAACGTGATTCTCCGTGTGGATGGGGGCTTATCCACCGGACGCGACATCGTGATGGCGAGCATCCTCGGTGGCGAGGAATTCGAGTTCGGCAAACTGCTCTTGGTGGCGGAAGGATGCATCATGGCGCGGATCTGTGAGAAGAACACGTGTCCGACGGGCATCGCCACGCACGACCCGAAATTCAAAGCCAAGTACAAAGGCACGAAAGACCATGTCGTGAAGCTGCTGCAGATCTTGGCGGATGATGTACGCCGCAATCTCGCCCTGATCGGACTCACACGACTGGAAGACGCCATCGGCCGCACGGATCTGCTTCAGGTGAATCCCAAGCATGGGCACATCATCCAAGCCAAGAACATCAATCTGGGGTATTTCCTCGGACAGACCATGGTGGATACCAGCGTCGCATCGAATCTCTTTTTCGAAGGCGTGAGCGATCTGAACACCCAGATCTTGGCCGACACCAAGATCGCGATGGAGACCGAATCGGCCGTGAGCCTGAGTTACGACATCCGCACCACCGACCGCGCCGCCATGGCCACTCTTTCGGGAACCATCGCCAACGCCATCCGGCTCAAGCGCTTGGAACTGATCAGACAAGGGCGTCCGAACGACCTCCCCGAGTTCGAAGGACACTTGGATCTCACCTTCACCGGCAGCGCCGGACAAGGATTCGGCGTATTCATGGTAAGCGGCATCGAAACCACACTTTGGGGCGAAGCCAACGACAGCGTCTGCAAGGCGATGTCGGGCGGACAAGCCGTGATCCGGCCCAAGAAAGAAGCCCTCTTCCGTCCGGAAGAGAACGCCATCATCGGAAACTGCGCCTTGTACGGTGCCACCGGCGGACGCTTGTATGTGAACGGCTTGGCCGGCGACCGTTTCGCCGTACGGAATTCCGGTGCCATCGCCGTCGTCGAAGGCACCGGCTTGCACGCCTGCGAATACATGACGAACGGATTGGTGGTGGTGCTGGGTCCTGTGTCGAAGAACGTCGGCGCCGGCATGACCGGAGGTCGTCTTATCCTTTATGGCGATCAAGGAAACCAGATCAACCGCGAATATCTGTCAGACAGCGAAATGACGGATGCGGATCTGGCCGAACTCAACACCCTACTCAAAGACTATCTCAAGCATACCGGATCGAGCCGTGCCCAAGCCATTCTGAACGGCTGGGACGATCTGAAATCGGGATTCAGGATGTATGAGCCTATCAAGAAAGTGGCGCTGAGCGCTGTGGAAGTGGGTAATGGGGTAAAGGGGTAATTACCCTTTTACCCTTTTCACCCCTTACCCGAGTGTCTATTTCTGAGTTCTTCCACGAGATCCTGCAGGGTCATTCCTTTTTCAACGAGAAGCATCATGAGGTGGAAAAGCAGGTCTGAGGCTTCGTAGCGGAGTTCGTCGTTGTTGTTTTTTGCGGCGATGACGGTCTCCACAGCTTCCTCACCCACTTTCTGGGCGATCTTATCGACGCCCTTGGCGAACATCTTCGACGTGTAGGATCCCTCGGGCATATCGCGTTTGCGAGTGATGAGGAGGTCTTGGAGTTCGACGAGGAAGGACAGATCAGACAGCGGCAGGCCACTGTACGGCGCGAAACAGCTGGTGGTGTTGTTGTGGCATGTGGGTCCGGCGGGATGGGCCAGGACCAAGAGCGAATCTTGGTCGCAGTCTTCGGTCATGGAGACGAAGGCGAGAGTGTTGCCGGAAGTCTCCCCTTTGGTCCACAGCGTTTGCCGCGAGCGTGAGTAAAAGGTGACGAGCCCGGTCTGCCGTGTTTTCGCCACGGATTCAGCATTCATATAGCCAAGCATGAGGACGGTGCCCGTAGTGGCATCTTGGACGACGGCCGGAATGAGGCCTGTGGTAGGGTCGAAGTTCATGTCTCTAAGATAAGCAATGGAGACCTCTTCAAGGGACGGCCAATGTGCCGTCCCGCTGCTCGGGCCGACACGCGGGTCGGCCCGTCAATCCAAAGCAGGGTTGCAGGTCGGCCCATCAACCCTGCTCCGGGTTGCGCTTGATATAAACTTTAGCATTGTGAAGATATTGTTTCGAGTGTATGTGGTCTTCCCAGTACGACCGAAGCCAAAGCTTGCGATCAAATGGCGGCCATCCCTGTTCTTTCACTCCGCGGATGTACTCATTGGTAGTCATAGTCTTGTACCACTGAAGCACATCGATCAATGACACAGATCCATCCAACCAGAGAATACCGTGCATATGATTGGGCATAAAAATGACCTCATCGAGCCGTAGACCTGGGAATTTAGACTCCAGCACAACCCACCACCTAAAACACATATCCCCGACAGGACTGAGATCTGTTTCTTTGTTCACAATTCGACTTAGCAATTTTATCCGGTGACGGATACAAACCGTGACCATGTAGGGGCCTGGTTTGGTATAATCGAAACCTTGGCGACGCAATCGCTTTCGCTGGGGGAATTTTGAATTCATGATGGATGGGGGATATGATCAAATGATCGCATCCAAACGCAAGACAAACAACTACTTTCGTTCCTGAATCTGTGCATATTTTTGCGCCCATTTCGGATTCCATTCCGGGCCGGCCCCTGTATGCACGGGACGGCCAATGTGCCGTCCCGTCGACGCGCCAGATCGATCTCCATTCCGGGACGGCACGCAGAATCGAACGGGCCGACACGCGGGTCGGCCCTTGCCGCCCCCCCGATTTGCTTCTTTTCAAAACCTTGAAACACTCGCGGAATTTTCGCACATTGCCTCATGCCCGACGCTTCCGACCAAGACTCGCTCAAAACCGCCATCATCACTTCCTACGCCGAAGCCTATCACAAAATGGGCTACAGCACCTTGATGGGCAAAATCGTGGCGCTGCTGATCCTCTCCCCGTCTCCGATGTCGCTCGACGATATCTGCGAAAATCTCGGAATGAGCAAGGGTCCCGTCTCACAGATCATGCGCCGCCTGCGCGATCATAACCTGGTCGACAAACTCTGGGTACCCGGCGAACGCAAAGATTATTACAGCGCCGCATCCGATATCTTCGGACAAGCCTTCCGCAATTACCGCACCTCCATGCGCCGCAACATGCAACTTGCGAACGGATTCCTCCAACGCTCCCAATCCATCGATGGTGGCGATTCCGCCTTCATCACCTCCAAAATGCAGGAAATGCTGGCGTTCTACGAACTCATGGAAACCCATAACGCCCTCTTTCTTGACGAATGGACCCAGCGACGAAAAGCGCTCGATTCATCCAAACGTTGACTCTGACCCTTTTTTTGATTTAATTATTTGAAAATTATCAAACGTATCAAATATGAATACCCGACTTGACGGAAAAGTGGTCCTCGTGACCGGCGGAGCCAACGGTATCGGCAAAGCCACCGCCGACGCCTTCCTCGCCGAAGGTGCGATCGTACACATCTGGGACATCGCCCCCTTTTTATTGGATGATGGAAGCGCTTCTAAGGTGGCCTACCGCACCGTGGATGTGTCTAAAGCCGACCAAGTGAACGCCGCGATGCAGGCGTTGGTGGAGGCTTCAGGCCGCATCGACGTGCTCATCAATAACGCTGGCATCACGCGCGACAAATCCCTCCTCAAAATGGATGTCGAGACCTGGCAGCAGGTGATCGACATCAACCTCACCGGTGTGTTCAACTGCGGAAAAGCCGCGGCCGAGCACATGGTGAAACAGGGCTCGGGCGTGATTCTCAACGCCAGTTCCGTGGTCGGTTTGTATGGAAACTTCGGTCAGACCAACTACGTGGCCACCAAGGCCGGCGTGATCGGAATGACCAAGACCTGGGCCCGTGAGCTCGGCAAAAAAGGGATCCGCGTGAACGCCGTCGCACCGGGATTCATCGCCACGGAAATGGTTCAGAAAATGCCTGCCGAAGTCTTGGATGGGATGCGGGCGAAAACTCCTGCGGGTCGGCTCGGAACGCCCGAAGACATCGCCAACGCGTATGTCTTTTTAGCTTCGGATGCGGCATCATTCATCACCGGTGCCACCTTGAGTGTGGATGGAGGAGTCGTTGCCTAACGCCACCATCATCGGAACCGGACATTATGTGCCGGAAAGGATCGTCCCCAACTCCTGGTTCAATGAGATATTGGGTGAGGATGTGGATACCTGGCTGCAGACCAATCTCACCATCCGCGAACGCCGATGGATGAGCGATGAACAAACCACCAGCGACCTTTGCATCCTCGCCGCGAAAAAAGCGCTGGATGCGGCCGGCATCACGCCCGAGCAAGTCGGATTGCTCATCGTCTCCACCGACACGCCCGACTACATCTCCCCATCCACCGCATCGGTGGTTTGTCACAAGGGCGGCTTCATCAACGCGGCCAGTTTCGATCTGAACACCGCCTGCGCCGGGTTCGTGACCGCCACCGAAACCGCGACCCGCTTCATCAAAACCGATCCTGATTTGCGCTATGCCTTGGTGATCGGCGCCTATGGAATGAGCCGCTTTCTGGACATCCACGACAAGAAAACCGCGACCCTGTTCGCCGATGGCGCCTCTGCGGCGGTACTTACCCAAACCACTGAAGAAGGTGCGGGATGGCTCGCCTCCGACCTGCGCACCCGTGGCGAATTTTACACTTACATGGGCATTTACACCGGTGCGGTTACCCATCCATCCACGGAAAATCACCATCTTGAATTTGTCACGAAGTTTCCCAAAGAGTTGAATCCGCAGATGTGGACCGACATGATCCGCAATGTGGCCGACAAAGGGGGATTTCATGTGAGCGACATCCGTCGCGCGTTCATGACGCAGATCAACATCAATCAGATCTATGAAACCATGGACAACCTCGCTCTTCCGCACAGCACCGCCACCACGGTGATGTCCACCTACGGGTACACCGGCTCTGCCGCCATCGGGATGGCGCTGGATGTGAGCTGGCGCCGTGGAGAACTTCGCCAAGGCGATATCATCGTGATGATGGGATCGGGTGGCGGACTCACCTTCGCATGCAACGCTTTCCGCTTATGAATCCCTACTGGATCGTCATATCGCTGTACGCCCTGCTGATGCTCACCATCGTGATTCGAGGTGCCATGCGCACCACGAACATGCGCGATTACGCATTGGGAAGCGTGTTTTTCTCACCTGTGGCGGTCGGACTATCCCTTGCGGCATCGATGACCAGCGCCGCGACCTTCATCATCAATCCCGGCTTCGTGTCCTTGTACGGTGTGGGCGCCTTCGTATCGATGGGCTTGGCTCTACCATTGGCGGCCTTGATCTCATTGATCGTGCTCACCAAGGGTTTTCGCAAGCACGGTACAACGGTCAAAGCCATGACCTTGGCGCAATGGATGGAAACCCGGTATCAAAGCCGTTCTTTCGGCAAACTTTTCGGCTGGTTGTCGTTACTGCTCATCACCTTCATCGTGTTGATCGCGGTCGGATTGACCAAGGTACTCTCCGCCAGCCTCGGTGTCTCCGAATTATACACCCTTATCGGCGTGGTGGTCTTCATTTTCGGATACATGATGTTCGGAGGCGCCAACTCGATGGTGTACACGAACACCATCCAAGCCAGTCTGATGTTGGTGGTCGCGTTCATATTGCTTGGATCCGGCGCCGAAGCGTTTCGAGACGGCATCGACGGATTCATGGGACGGTTGACCGCCATCGATCCGAAACTGACGGGACTCACCAACGATTCGAGCTTCCTCTTCCGCGATTATGCCGAAATCTTCCTGGCGCAGTTCATTGTCGGGATCGCGATCGTGTGTCAGCCGCACATCCTCACCAAATCCTTGCTGCTTAAAGATGACGCCTCGGTGAACCGGTACCTCACCGTCGGCATCATCGTCCAATTCCTGTTCTTTCTGGTCGTATTCGCCGGATTTTACGCACGTATGCAATTTCCAGACCTCACGCGCAACGGAAATCCGATACCGATGGATGGATTGATGTCGGCCTATGTGGCCGACCGTTTCCCTGTGTGGATCGGTGTGGTAGTGGTGCTCGGACTCATCTCCGCGGGCGTCTCCACCTTGGAAGGACTCATCCAATCCTTATCGACCACCATCACCAATGATCTGATGCGGTTGCAGGAATCACCGCGATTGCTGCTGATCAACCGGCTCGTGATCGCAGGCTTGGGCGGCATCACCATTTGGTTGGCGTGGAACCAGTTGGTGAATCCGAAACTAAGTGTCGGCATTTTCGCGCAGAACGGCGTGTATGCGTATTTCTCTGCGGCGTTCGTTCCCATCCTGATGGGACTGTTCTCGAAAACGATCCGCGTCGGTGCTGTTGCGACGGCCAGTATCGCCGCATTGACCACTCATTTCATGATGTATTACGGCCAAGTGGCCTTGCCATTCACCAAAGCTACGGGTGAGAATCCAGCGGTGGCCGCGGCGACCGCCATCCTGGTCTCATTGATCGTGGTATTCAGCCTGAAAGGACGAACATGATTGAAACCGATTGGATTGGACGATGGGCGATGTATTCGCCGGATGCGGTAGCCATCGCCGACGATGATTCGGGCGAGCAGGTGACCTACGGCCAGGCCAATGAGAGAATCCTCCGCCTCGCCGCCGTCCTCGCCCAACGCTTCCACATCACCCCCGGCGACAGAGTGGCTGTTCTCGCCCAGAACGACACCGCCACCCTCCTCCTCTTTTTCGCGGTCCAACGCCTGGGCGCCATCCTCGTGCCCATCAACACCCGGTTGTCAAGCCGCGAAATCGTCCACATCCTGACCGATTGCTCCCCCAAACTGAGCATCGTCGAATCGGGGCTTGCTTCGCGCCTTCCCGACACCGAATTCTGGACTTACGACGGACCCGACGGACTCAAATCCACCCTTCTCTCTTCCCCAACGCCTCCCGAGTCCGTGGCTTCCGCAGCCACGTTCGAATCACCGTGCATGATCCTGTACACCAGCGGCACTACCGGCGCGCCTAAAGGCGCGATTCTGAGCAACAAGATGCTCTTCTGGAATTCCGTGAATACCGGGTTGCGTCTGAATCTGGTTCAGCAGGACGTCACCATCACCTCCGCGCCGTTCTTCCATACCGGTGGATGGAACGTGCTCACGCTTCCCTTCCTGCATCGCGGCGCGAAAATCATCCTCATGAAGAAATTCGAAGCCGACCGCGTGCTGGCGCTCATCGACAGCGAACGTGTCAGCATCCTGTTCGGCGTGCCCACCATGATGCAGATGATGCGTCTGAGTGAGAGGTTCGACGCCACCGATCTGTCGAGCGTGCGGTATGCCATCGTAGGCGGCGAGCCCATGCCTTTGCCACTGATCCGTGAGTGGCATGCCAAGGGTGTTCCTATCCGCCAAGGCTACGGACTCACCGAATTCGGACCGAACGTATTCTCCTTGAACGAAGCCGATGCTGAGCGGAAGATCGGATCGGTCGGATTTCCCAATTTCTATATCGAAACGCGCATCGTGGACAACGACAGCACGGATGTGCCCGTCGGAACACCGGGTGAGCTCATTCTCCGCGGTCCGGTGATGATGGACGGATACTGGAACAATCCGGAAGCCACGGCCGAGACCATCCGAAACGGATGGCTGCACACCGGCGACATTGTGACCCGGGACGAGGAGGGCTACTTCCGAATCGTGGACCGGAAAAAAGACATGTACATCAGCGGGGCGGAGAATGTCTATCCCGCTGAAATCGAACATTTCCTGCGCACGCACCCTTCCATACTGGAGGTTGCGGTCATCGGGGTACCTGACACCAAGTGGGGTGAAGTCGGGATGGCCTGCATCGTACTCAAACCCCACATGACCTTGACGGCCGAGGAGGTCTTCGCCTTTTGCGAAGGACAGCTCGCCCGCTACAAACTTCCTAAACACGTGCGATTCTTGGAAGCCCTGCCGAAAAGCGACAGTGGAAAGATCTTGAAACGCGCCATCAAACAAACCCAAAACAACCCATGAAAAACTCCCTCACACTCTTGGCGATCCTTGCGGTCGCATTCACGTTCTCAGCGTGCAAATCCGATTCCACCGGAAACGATTCCAGCACCGATGCCCTTGTCGGCACTTGGAAATCCGAAGGTGTTGGCAATGTGGCTCCAGGCCTGGCCTCCTTGAGCAAAACTCGCAAAATCGACGCCAAATTCTTCAAAAACGGCACCTATACCGTGGTTTCGACCGATTCCACGAACGCCACCGTGACCTTCTCCGGAACTTGGGTGGCAAGTGAGCCTGTGGCCACGCAACCCATCCGCACCATCGTGCTGAATCAGACGGTTCCATCGTCTATTGTGGCAAGCGGTATCTTCAAAGTGGAAGGCACCTTGCTTACCTATGAAGTCTTGCAAACCTCCCCAGCGATTCCGGGCTTCTCGGCTCCGACCATCGCAGGCGGTTTCGGTTCCACCAGCTTCAACAACTTCGCATTGGGTGCCACCTGGATCCAGAAGTTCACCAAACAATAAGTGAATCGCCATGAGACTCCGACTCCTCCTCCTGCTGATGGCATGCGCCGGGCTTACCGTCCCGACCCTTGCCCAACGCCGACCCGCCCATACCATCGATCCCAAACCGAAGGAATGGACCTTCATCGGCTACTCGTTCACCCGCAGCTCCTTTTCGAATGTGACGCCGACGAACGATGTCTTGCAGGGTCAGGTGATCGGACGTCTCTATGGAAGCAATTCAACCAACACCGTTCCTCGTGTCGGGATGTACACCGAACAGCGCTTCGTGCCGTTCATCGTGTACAAACCCGACATCTTGGACGGCTACGCCACCTTCCGCACCCTGATGAAGATCGATTACACGTTCGGCGACCAGTCGTACGGTATCGGCAACAACCGGGGTGGCGGATTGAGCGGCGGACAAGTGAACCTGCAAACCCTGATGGCGAATGTGGATATCCGTCCGCCGGATGCCAAATGGAACGCCGTGATCGGCTTGCAGCGCATGTTCGACAATCCGCTCGACCCGAACGTCAACACTCTGGATGTGGCCCAGACCACCGGCTACAAACTCTCCTTCTGGGGCACGCAAGCCGTGGGAGCTTCGTTCTACGCCGATGTGAACCCGACCACGAAACTCCGCCTCGGCGCCTTCCAGCTCTGGGAGAACCAGGTGTCGCGTGATGATGATGTGTTGTTATGGATGGCCGATGCGAAAAGCCGCGTATCCACCAACTGGGAACTCGGATACAGCCTCTGGTACCTGCGCGACACCGCCAAAGGTGCCGGCGGCATATCCATTCTCGGACAAGGACTTACCAGTGCGCTCGCCCAATACAACGGCGCGGTACGCTTGGACTTGCGCGATTTGGGTGCCTCCACCCAGAATTACAAAGCCAACCTGTTCTGGACCGGCGTGAACGCGGCATATAACCGTGATTTCATAACGGGTCCGCTCTCAGCAGATGGCTTCGCCATCGTGAATATGGGCAGCATCGATTCGGTGGGTGTGAAAACGGGTCATGCCGCGAATGTGTTCTCCACCGCCATCAACGCCCAGGTTCAATACAAATACGGGATGACCAACAAAGACAAGGTCAGCCTCGAAGCACTCTTCACCTCCGGCGACACGAACGGAATCTCCGACGGCAACGTGAACTCCATCCTCACCGGAAACGTGTGGGGCTCGCCAGTAGGCATTTACGGCTCGCATAGGGCGTTTCTGCTCTTCCCCGATCCGCAAGTGGTGAACCGCTATTATTCGGCTGTGCACGATCTCTCGAACATGGGCTACGGCACCACGGCGCTGTTTCTGAACGCATCGAAAGATTTCATCCCGAACCGGTTTTCAGGAAAACTGGGATTGGCCACGGCCATCAGCAATGTCGCACCTCCGAACGGAGGCAACTTCATCGGCTCTGAAATCAACGCCGAATTCAAATACAACCTGAAAGTGTTCCTCACGGTCGGACTTTCCGGCGCTTACATGGTGAACGGTGATTTCTATAACAGCGCGACGGTACGCGAATCGGCCGTGAAACCTGACAATCCGTGGGTGGTCTTCACCACGCTAAGCTGGCTCATGTTCTAAGGAGGCACCCATGAAAAACTACATCCTATTGATCATCACGATCCTGTTCTTGGCTTCCTGTTCCGGCTACAAATACACGTCCATGCCGGCGCTCGAATTCCAGGATTTCGATTACGGTTACGCCACCAGAACCGCGCTGCGAAATCCCCAAGTATCGTACATCGACGCCGGAAGCGGCGACAAAACCATCATCCTGGTGCATGGATTGGCAAGCAACGCGGGATTCTGGCGCGAAGTGACTCCATTGCTCGCCGCACGGTACCGTGTGATTGTGGTGGATCTTCCCGGATACGGGAAATCGGAAAAAGGCAATTTACCCTATGGCATGCGCTATTATGCCGATACCATCGCCTTGCTGATCGAAGAGTTGAAATTGGAAAACGTGACCTATGTGGGTCATTCGATGGGAGGACAGATCGGCATCACCTTGGCATTGGAACATCCTGACAAGATCGAGAACCTCGTATTGGCGGCTCCGGCCGGGGTTGAAGCGTTCAGCCGCGGTTCGGGCGATTGGCTCAGCTCTGTGATCACGCACGACGGCGTTGTGAAAGCCACCGAGGAGCAGATCCGGCGCAACTTATCGGGCAACTTCTACCGCTGGAACCCCCGCCACGAATGGATGGTGGAAGAGCGGGTGCGCATGGCCAAATCCAAAGAAATCTATGAGTTCGCACATGCTGTCGATAAGAGTGTGGACGCCATGTTGCGCGAGCCCACCAGCGATAGGCTCGAAGAAATCACCCACCGCACACTGATCGTGTATGGCAAGTACGACGGACTCATTCCGAACCCGTACTTGAATCCGGGGCGCACCGCTGATGTGATGCGCATCGCCGATGAGAAAATCCCCAACAGCACGTTGGTCGAGATCGACAAAGCCGGTCACATGCTGATCTTGGAAAAACCTGCGGAATTCGCCCAAGCCGTACGCCAATTCGTGAACTGATACTGATCCACGGGAACGGATGCGATTCGCGCATCTGGCGGCCCTTGATCGAACGCTTGGATGGACAAGCCAGCGTTCATGCCCCGGATTTGCGCGGATATGGAACCCGTGCCGATGCGCCCGGCATCAACCCGGAGAACGGCGTCGGCGACTGGGTGGAAGATATCGTCGCGATGCATCGCGAGAAGCGGATGGGTGAGGTTGACGTTGTGGGACATTCGCTGGGTGGGATGATCGCCATGGGCGTGGTGGCTGATGGCCGGGTGCCGGTCCGGAGCTTGACGCTCTATGCCCCGGGCTCGCCAAACGGTTATGACTCGAAGCCGGCCGATCCGGCGTTTGTGGAGGGATTGCGGCGTAAGGACAGGGACGTGGCGCGGGGGGTGATCCGCCGACTGTATGTCCACCCCGGGTTTCGCTACGAGCATGAGGAGGAGCTGGTGGATGCCTTACTGGCGATGAAATTGGGGCCTGGCGCCTACCCTGACGCACTGCGCGAGGCGATTTCTCCGCTCCGGAATCCCGACTTGGCTGAGAGCTTCATCCAAGCCGAACACAAGCCCCACGTGACCTGGATACGCGGTGAGAACGACCTTCTGGTGGCGGATTACGGTCCCAGTGCTCCCGATCAGCCCATGATCAAGCAGACACGAAGCACATTACGCCGTTATGCCGCGGCCGGGGGCTCCTTCGAGGAAATCATCCATCCGAACTGCGGGCACTGCCCTTTCCTGGAAATCCCCTCCGAACTCCACCGATTCGGACACGATACCTCGCAAAATCGGGCCGACACGTAGGTCGGCCCCTTAAAGGGACGGCCAACGTGCCGTCCCGCGGCCAACGTGCCGTCCCGCGATCAACGTGCCGTCCCGCGATCAACGTGCCGTCCCATCCCCCATCACCACCCACATCCGTTCCAACACTCCCTGGATGTGCGTATCCCAGAACACCCAATTGTGCACCCCCGGGACTTCGTGATACTCGTATTTCAGGTTTTTGGCGCGTAGTGCGTCGGTGAACCGCCGATGGCCGGGAAGGAAATCGGTGTATCCGTCTTGGATGCCATGCACGAGGTAGATGTATGGCGCGGTTTGCGGATTCTGCGCGTCGATGCGGCTCAGGAAGTCATAACGGGCCCGGTTAGGATGACCCGGTCCGCCCTTGATCAGATCGAACATCTGCGTGATGCGGGCGAAATTCGGTGTGACTTCCGATCCTCCAACATGAATGCCGGAAATCGCGGAACTCAGTCCCGCCGCGAACACATATCGGTCGGGATGGTTCAACGCGATCATCATCGACCCGTAACCGCCCATCGATAAGCCTGCCACAGCGCGACGTTTACCATCCACCCGATACTTGCCTTCCACAAAAGCCGGAAGTTCCTGAGTGATCCAACGCTCATAGAGTTTGGTGGAATCGGAAGCGTTGTCGTGATAAAAGCTGTTGTGCGCATCCGGCATCACCACCAGCAGGTTCGTGCCTCGGATGTAATCGACGATCTTGGTTTGTGTGGTCCAGTCGCGGTGGTCGCCTCCCCATCCATGCAGCAGATACAGCACCGGAAAGGTGTCGGGCGTTTCTGGGACGAGGATATGGACCTTCATCCACGCGTTCACAGATTCAGAGTAGAGGCTGTCGAGCACGAGACGGTGCTGAGCCGAGATGCGACCTGCTGTGAGCAGGAGGATGAGAGCGAAAAAGAGGTGTTTCATCCCCTAAAGTAACAAAAATACCCCACCGCTACCGGGCTGCGCTACATCCCGAAGTGTGACAAAATTAAAGACGTCTGACGAAATTTGCTGAAAAAATTTCAGTGATTCGTCCATGGCATCAGGTTTGTCTTATCTACGGATGTAACCATCAATCAACCCAATGGAGGATCATCATGACCAAACTGATCACACGCACACGTCCGGCAACCCTGCCTGTTTTCCAAGACCTATTCGAGCGTCTGTTCGACGATGACATGTTTCGCGACATGCGGGGAACCTCGCTTCATTCGGTACCGGTGAACATCCGCAATTCGGAAGCCTCTTATGAGCTATCCATCGTAGCTCCCGGCTTGCGCAAAGAGGATTTCAATATCCAGATCAACCGCGACATGCTCACGGTGAGTTTCGATAAGAAAGAGGAGACGAATGAAGAGCAGGATAACTGGATCCGCCGTGAATTCGTGCACCGCTCGTTCAACCGTTCGTTCCATCTCGACGATACGGTGAATACGGAAGCCATCGGCGCGAACTATGCCGACGGTTTGCTGACCATTTCGATTCCGAAAAAAGCGCCGTCGGAACTTCCGATTCGCACCATTTCGGTGAACTGATTCACAAAAAAAAGGCGGACCCGAAAGTCCGCCTTTTTCATTTATTTGCTGGCCATGTACTTGACCAGGTCCACCACGCGGTTGGAATAGCCCCATTCGTTGTCGTACCAGGAGACGACTTTGAAGAAGCGTTTCTCACCTTTCAGGTTGTTCTGAAGGGTCGCGTTCGAATCATAGATGGAAGAACGTGAATCGTGGATGAAATCGGTGGAGACCAATTCTTCGGTCGTCACGCCCAAAATATCCTTGAGATAGGTGGTCGATGCTTTTTTGAACAGAGCGTCGATTTCCTCGATGGAGGAGTCTTTTTCCGAGCGGAAGGTCAGATCCACAACGGAGACGTTCGGCGTAGGAACGCGGAAGCTCATTCCGGTGAGTTTGCCTTTGGTGGCAGGAAGAACCTCACCGACGGCTTTGGCCGCACCAGTGCTGGATGGGATGATGTTGACGGCTGCCGCACGTCCGCCGCGCCAGTCTTTTTTCGAAGGACCATCAACCGTCTTCTGAGTGGCCGTGTAGGCGTGGATGGTGGTCATCAAACCGGTTTCGATGCCGATGCCTTCTTTCAATAGCACATGCACGATCGGAGCCAAGCAGTTCGTGGTGCACGACGCGTTCGACACGATGTTGTGTTTGGCGGCATCATACTCTTGCTCGTTCACACCCATCACGATGGTTTTGACATCGCCTTTGCCCGGAGCGGAAATGATCACTTTCTTGGCACCGGCTTGAATGTGAAGTGCGGCGGAGTCGGAATCCGTGAAGATCCCGGTGCATTCGAGAACATAATCGACACCGAGAGCCTTCCAAGGAAGATCCGCTGGAGATTTGGTGGCGGCCACGCATTTGACTTCGTGTCCGTTCACGACAATGATGTCATGCTCTGTTTTGGATGGGTCGCTTTTCTTGGTGGAGACCGCGTGCTTGAAATGTCCGTGCACCGAGTCATACTTGATCTGATAAGCGAAATATTCAGCATCGGTGGCCATATCCACCACCGCGACCACATCGATTTCTTTGCCCAACAATCCCTGGTCGCAGATCGACTGGAATACCATGCGGCCGATGCGACCGAAACCATTGATACCGACTTTTACATTAGCCATTACTTTCTTTTTTAAAGTGAATTTGAAGCCCTTAAATCTACCTCATCCCCCATCCAATCGCAAACTGTGGAAGCGCTACCTTTCGTATCTTTGTTGTCTAACCAACGACATTTTTTATCATGAGCCATCGTCCCGCCTACAAACCTGAGACTTACCACGATTTCACGAAGCCTGAGAATGATGCCGCCCAGCGCGCCGCTCTTGCCGATGTGAGAAGCCGATTCGGCAAGGAATATGATTTGGTGATCGGTGGAAAGCGTGTGAAAGGAGCCGCTGGAACGTTCACATCGATCAATCCGGCGAACATTTCCGAAACCATCGGCACATTTCAATTGGCCAGTGCCGATCAGGCTCGTGAAGCCCTCACTATGGCTTGGGACGCGTTCAAAACCTGGCGATATGTCCCGGCTCAGACCCGCGCCGACATCATCTTCAAGGCGGCCGACATCGCTCGCCGCCGCCGCATGGAAATCAATGCCTGGATGATTTCCGAGGCCGGCAAGAACTTCTTGGAAGCCGACGCCGACACCTGCGAAGGCATCGATTTCCTCGAATTCTACGCCCATGAGGCGCTTCGATACGACAAAGGAATGAAGGTTTTGGATGCCTGGGGCGACCTGAACCGCACGCATTACATCCCGCTTGGTGCGGGTGTGTCCATTTCGCCTTGGAACTTCCCCTTCGCGATCACCTTGGGAATGGCCGCCGCTCCGATCGTGGCTGGAAACACCGTAGTTGCGAAACCGAGTCCGGATGCGCCGATGATGGCGCAGATCATCAGCGAGATCTTCGAAGAAGCCGGACTTCCCGCCGGAGTCTTCAATCTGGTGACCGGCGATCATCTTGAAGTCGGCGAAACCCTGACTACGGATCCATCCACCCGTTTCATCAATTTCACAGGTTCGTTGGGCGTCGGTTTGCACATCAACGAAGTGGCGGCGAAAACCTCTGACAGCACACGTTACATCAAGCGGGTGTTCGCGGAATTAGGTGGAAAAAACGCCTTGGTGGTGGACAATGAGGCCGATCTGGATGCCGCGGCCACGGGCATCATCCAAGCCGCATTCGGTTTCCAAGGACAGAAATGCTCGGCCGCCTCGCGTGTGGTGGCTCACACCGACATCTATGACGAATTGTTGGACCGCGTTCTCACCAAAGCCCAATCACTGAGTATCGGCGACCCGAAAGACAATCATGCCGTGGGTCCGGTAGTGAATCAGAAAGCGGTGGACAAGATCATGAGTTACATCGAGATCGGAAAAAAGGAAGGCCGTCTGGTGTACGGCGGAATGCGGGCACAATCCCTTCCGCAGGGCTATTTCATCGAGCCTACGATCTTCGCGGAGGTGGCTCCGGATGCGAGGATCGCGCAGGAAGAGATCTTTGGTCCGGTCACGGCATTCATCCGCGCCAAAGACTTGGATGATGCGTTCCGCATCGCCAATGGCACCAAATTCGGACTCACCGGCGGTTTCTTTTCACTGAACCCAGCGAAAATCGAACGCGCCATGCGTGAATTCCATGTGGGCAATTTGTATGTCAACCGAAAAAACACGGGAGCCTTGGTTGGTGCCCAGCCCTTCGGCGGCTTCAATCTGAGCGGCACCGACTCCAAAGCCGGTGGAGCCGATTATCTGCTGTGCTTTTTGCAGGCCAAATCCATCACCGAGCGTCCGGTATCGGAAACCCCGGTTTTGCCGGGGTTCCGTTACACGAAGTCGTAAGATTTACTCGTTGTCCGATCCTTCATCGTCACTGTCATCGTCGGCGACATCGTCGGAGGCCAGTATCGGTTCCTCGTCCGGTTCGGATCCGGCATCATCCTCATCCGATTCGGGAGCTGGAGCGATGGGTTTCTTCTTGGATTTGTCTTCGGTGGCGCCAGCCCGTTTCAGGAGCATGGCGGCTTCCAAGTGATCGTTCTCATTGGCCATGGCCAATGCGGTTTCGTTATTGCGATCACGCATTTTCACTTCCGCTCCTTTGTGCAGCAGAAAACGGATGATATCGACATGGCCTTCTTTGGAGGCTTGCATCAGCGGAGTATGTCCCCAATGAGAGGTTCCGTTGATGTCGGCACCACGCTCGACCAACAGTTTCACAGCGCCAAGTTTGCCCTCGCGCGCGGCGATGATCAACGCCAACGGGCCCACTTCCGCGCCGTGCGAAAGCAGCAGATTCATCATCTCCACATTTCCGTTCTCAGCGGCACGGTTCAGAGCGGTACCACCGATCTTGTTCTTGATGTTCACGTCGGCGCCACGCTCGATCAGAAAGCGCGCAATCTCGATCTGGTTCGATTGAACCGCATAGAACAACGCTGTGGAGCCTTTTTTATCGACTTCATTGATGTCGTTACCCTTGTCGAGAAGTTGGGTGACCAACTCGAGATCGCCCTCGAAGGCGGCAGTGATATATGCGCTGTTTTCCATGTGGATTTCCTTGGTTTTCGGGGGTCAAATATACTCTTTTTTACCCTGAATAACCCATTTTCCGTTATACCCTCTGATGAAATCCGTTGCCGCCAATCGGGATTTCCCCTCCAGTTGGACTTCTGTGAAGCGGATGTGCCCCGATCCCGCTCGGATCCGAAGAGGATCGCTGACATCGCCGGAATCCGCATGGCTCACTTCAGTCCGATGAATCATCAGTTTCTTTCCGTCTAGCAGAACCCATGCTCCGGGAAAGGGATTGAACGCACGTACGTGGTTTCGGATGGTTTCCGGTTCGGCATCCAGGTTCAGGAACGTGTCGTCAGGAAAGATCTTGGGAGCACCGCAAGAACCGGCCTCATTTTGCTCTAACAGAGTATATTCGCCTAAGCGTATTTGATGAATCGCTTCGATGAGGGCTTCCGAGCCGAGCATGGCAAGACGTTCGTACACATCACCTGTGGTCTCATCGGGTCCGATCGGCGTGCGCCTTGAAAGCAGAATGCCGCCGGTATCTATGCCTTCATTCAGGAAAAAGATGGTCACTCCTGTTTCGGTCTCCCCGTTGGCGATGGCCCAGTGGATCGGAGCCGCGCCCCGGTACTTGGGAAGCAAGGATGCGTGAACATTGATCGATCCGATCTTAGGGACCGATAGCAACGCTTTGGGAAGGATCTTGAAAGCGACCACCACGAACAGATCGGGCCGCAGGGCCGCCAAGGCCGATTGGGTGGCAGGATCTTTGAGGGAATCGGTCTCGATGACGTGAAGGTGATGTGAGATGGCGCAGGCTTTCACTGGCGTGGGTGAGAGCACACCTCCCCTGCCTCTGCGTTTATCGGGACCTGTGACCACCGCCACCGGCTTGAATCCGTTTCCGACCAACGCATCGAGTGAAGACACGGCAAAATCCGGACTTCCCATGAACACGATGCGAAGCGGATCACTCATGAGGTCTTGGCACAAAAGGATAGGTGGGTTCGACCAAGCCCTTATCGATCAGATCCAATTTTCGGGTAAGCAATCGGCGACGGAAAGAGCCCACTCGATCGATGAACAATTTTCCATCCAGATGATCCAATTCATGTTGGAACACGCGCGACATCCATCCGGAATAGGTCTCCGTACGTGTCGTGAACGACGCATCCTGGTATCGAACCGTGATCACATCGGGGCGTTTCACGGTTTCTCGTAGGTCGGGAATGCTCAGGCATCCTTCCTCGAACTCAATGAGCTTGGGTTCGAGGCTGATGATTTCAGGATTGAAATAAGCGATTCGGCCGTAACGGGTGGCATCCGGCTCGTCTTCGACCATCACATCTGCATCCACCACAAACAGACGGATGGATTTGCCGATCTGAGGAGCGGCGAGACCAACACCATGGGCTTCATACATGGTTTCGAACATGTCGGACACGAGTCGGGTGAGTTCCGGAGTGAGGGCATCGACAGTGGATGCTTTTTCACGCAGAACGGGGTCGTTATACAGAACGATCGGTAAGACAGACATGGTCAGTGGCGTTGATCCAGGAAGAGTTGCAGTAAATGAGTGGCGGCGATGGCGTCAACCAAGCCTTTTTCCTGGCGGCGTTTCTTGGAAACACCCGAATCGAGGATGGTACGTTGAGCCATCACCGAGGTGAGACGCTCGTCGAAAGGTACGGCCTTAAGTGTGGGAAACCGTACGGCCAGTTTCGCCAGAAAGCGCTCCACGCGGCGGGTGGCTTCGCCTTCGAGGCCTTTCATGGTGATCGGCCAACCCACGATGACGGCTTCAACCGGCGATTGCGAGGTGATCTGGCCGATGCGATTGAGCAGATCGGCTTCTCCGAATGTACCGACCGGAGAGGCGAAGATGCCCATCGGGTCGGTTTGGGCGAGTCCGTAGCGGACTTCACCGACATCAACAGCCAGAAGGCGTGCCAAATCCGATTATTTGGATTGGACGGTATCGCTGATCGGTTGACGCAGAAATTCCTTCAGCAGCTTGCTTGGTTTGAAATGCGTTTTGCGATGCTCCGGAACGTAGATGACTTCGTTGGTTTTCGGATTGCGGGCTTTGGGTTTGGCTTTGGTCATTTTCACTTCGAAAACGCCGAAGTCGCGGATCTCGATGCGGCAGGTCGGGCTCGCTTCCATGAGGGTTTCGCGCAAGGATTCGATCACAGCGTCGACCCAGGGTTCGGCTTGAACCATGGGAATGTCCATTCTCTCGGAAATACGGCGAACGAGATCGCGTTTGGTGTACGTCATTGCTTTACTGGTAGATAATCCGTTGTTTTTATTGGACTGAAAATACGACTTTTCGAATCCTATTCAAACCGATAGGCCTGCTTGACTCCGGGAATCCGTTGTATTTTTTGGATCACTTTTTCGAGGTGTGAGATATCCTCTACCATGACCATGAGCGTACCTTCGAACATGCCGCCATCGCTGCTCACATTGATGCTTTTCATATTGGTTCTCAGGGAGTTGGAAATCACGTTTGTGATGTCGTTCACCAAACCAACTCTGTCTTCTCCGATGATTCGGACCGCGCCCATGTAAGCGGCGGTCTGCATTTTTGGCCACGCTATTTCCACGATCCGATCGGCGTCGTTCTGAACCAAGTAACGGGTGTTGTTGCAAGAGGCGCGATGGATCTTCACATCGCCGTTCCGACTGATGAATCCGATCACATCATCTCCCGGAATCGGGTTGCAACAACGCGCGTAGCTGTATTTGATGTCGGTGAGCTGGCCGTTGATCAGCAGGCCTCGAGTTTCGCTGTTGCTTCTGGTTTCACGCAGGAATTGGTCTTGAAACTCAGCTTCATCCAAGGTCTTCACCGCCGCCTTCTCCTCTTCCAGGCGACCTTTGCTGATGAACGCCTTCACGGCTTTCGCCAATTGCGCCACCTCGAAGTGGCCTGTGGCGATATCCACATACATCCGGTTGATGGAAGAGTATTTGAGCTTGCTGGCCACCTTCACCAAGTCTTGATCAGAGAGCTCCAAATGGTCGCGTTCAGCGCGCTTCAGCCACAAATCACGTCCGTCTTCAATCTGCTTGCGTTCTTTGAGATTGACCAATTGACGGATCCGCGATTTGGCTTTGTGGGTCACCACATCGTTGATCCAATCCGGATTCAGATTCACGTGCTTGCCGGTGATGATCTCCACTTGGTCGCCACTGTTCAATTTCGTGCGAAGCGGTACGATCTTGCCGTTCACCTTGGCGGCCAATGCTTTCTCCCCTACCTCGCTGTGGATGTCGAAGGCGAAATCGATCGGTGTGGCGCCCTTGGGCAGGGTTTTGAGCTCCCCTTTGGGTGTGAAGATGTAGATTTCGTCGGCGAATAGCTCGAGTTTGAAATCTTCGACGAAGTCGGTGGCCGCCTCGGCGCGCGGGTTGGCCATGGCATCGCGCACCCAATGCACGAATTTGTCAATAGAACTGCTTCCGTCCGCTCCTTCCTTGTATTTCCAATGGGCGGCGAGACCTTTTTCAGCGATCTCATCCATCTGCCGAGTCCGGATCTGCACTTCCACCTTCACTCCTTTCTTGGAAATCACGGTGGTATGAAGAGATTGATACCCGTTTCCTTTCGGCACCGACATGAAATCCCGGAATCGTTCCGGTATCGGTGTGTAGGAATCCGTGATGAAGCTGTACACCCGCCAGCAGTCTTCTTTCTTATGAGGCGGATCCAAAATGATGCGGATGGCGAACAGGTCGTAGATCTCTTCGAACGGCTTCTGCTGCACCACCATCTTGCGGTAGATGGAATAGATATGCTTCGGGCGGCCTTTGATTTCGAAATTGAATCCCGATCTGTGCAGTTGTTCGCGAATCGGGGCCATGAATTCATCAATGAATTCCTCTCTTCCTTCTTTTCGTTCGCGGAGTTTTCGTGCGATGAATTTGTATCCGTTCGGATCGAGAGTCTTGAAACTGAGGTCTTCGAGTTCGCTTTTGATCTTGAACAAACCGAAACGATGCGCCAGTGGAGCGTACAATTCGATGGTCTCTGTGGCAATGCCGGTCTGTTTGTGTCGAGGCAGATGATGCAGCGTGCGCATGTTGTGCAAACGATCGGCGAATTTGATGAGGATCACTCGCAGATCATCTGCGGTGGAAAGCATCAGTTTCATGAAGGCTTCGGCCTGCTTGGCGCCCTTTGATTTGAACACACCCGAAATCTTGGTCAATCCGTCGATGAGGTTGGCCACGGTATCACCGAATTGCTCTCGGATATCGTCGAGACTGATGTCGGTATCTTCGACGGTGTCGTGGAGGAGGGCTGCGGCCACGCTCACATCATCCATCCCGATTTCTTTGGCTACGATGATGGCGACCTCAAGCGGATGCAGGTAATATGGTTCGCCGGAAGCCCGCATGGTACCTAAATGGGAGACATACGACAGCCTGAACGCACGTGAAACGAGGTCGTCATCGATGGAGTTCATGTATGTGTGGCACACTTCCAAAAGAAGGCGCAACTCATTTTCTTGGACTTCCGAGAGTACGTTGGGTTTGTCGAGGTCCGGTAACTGCATATCCCTATTCTAATCCGCCAATATATGGAAACAAAAAAGGGGACCGAAGTCCCCTTTTTTCGCTCGATCCAACCAATTTTATTTGATCAGCGTCATTTTGCGCGTTTCGGTGAACGCTCCTGCGTTGATCCGATACACGTATACTCCGGAAGCCAGGCGCGATGCGTCGAACGACACATTGTACACCCCTGCCGGTTTCACTTCATTGACCAAGGTCGCCACCAACTGACCCGTGATCGTGTACACGCTCAAGGTCACATTCGCGGATTCAGCCAAGCTGTATTGGATGCCTGTGGATGGGTTGAACGGGTTAGGGTAGTTTTGTCTCAAAGCGAACGTGAGCGGGGCTTCGCGTTGATCTACGGATGTGCTCACGATGCGTGTGATGGATATGGTGTTCGACTCGTTCGCAAAACGCGTATATGACCCGACACTTGCGGTTACCGTCCAACGACCGTTGAACGTGGCGCCGGGTGCGATGCCGAGACCTTGCAAGGCGGCGTCAATGTCCGCATCCGCGATGGTGAGCGTTGGCGACTGACCGTTGTCATCGGAAAGAAGGCTCACCAATGGTGCGCTGAAATTTCCGTTGCTTGCGTCGAGGTGCCAGGTGTAACGCAACGTCTTGAACTCGGTCCAGCTTTCGAAATTCTCAACCACGCTCGACACTTCGGTAGTGTCGTAATTAGTCATGGTGAAATCATCGAAATAGACGGCTCCAGCGGGCGAGTCTATCACTCGGAAGCGGACCATGGTGATTTCGGAATTCAATTCCAGAGTGAATTTCTTCCAATCCACATTGATATCACCGGTTCCACCAACGACCGCTCTAAGCGTCACGATTTCTAACCAATTCTCACCGTCCGTGGTTTGTTCAACAACCATTTTAAGCGAGGTATTGTTATTGTAAGTGGCCGCATAAAAGCTGAGGTCACCGACATTTTGAAGCACGGGTGATGTGAGCACAGCAGTGGAATTCATGTCGGAACCGACATATTTACCCAGGGCGTTGGCACCGTTTCCACCATGAGCGAACTCATCGTTGAACATGCCGAACCCTATGGTACCCCAAGCTTCCGTGGAATAGCTGCGATCCCAAGAACCGATGGTTCTGCTTGTGCCGGCGATCAACGAGATCGACGCTCCGGAGACGGGTTCATCGAGTGAGAAGCGGGTTGCAATCACAGAAAGCGCCGGACCTTCGAACGCTCCCATGTACGGAGCGAGCGGGCTGCGGTAATTGTAATCGATGTCATAATCCAGATACACCTCATTGTCGCCAGCCAAGCGAGAATCACCCAACGAAGAGCCCGTCAGACGAAGGTCTGTTGTGGAGATGAATGCCACATCCACGGAAACGGAGTTTTCATCGCGACCGGAAGCGTTCAGGGCGGCGATGTTGGTGTAGTTGGTGGTACCTACGCGTTTGAGCGTCGTTGCGAAGTAGTTGTTGTAATCAGACAACAGGTTCGCGCCTGACCAGCTGGCACCGAAACCACCCGTGGTGCGGTTCACAAAGAGGTTGTTCGTCACATAGAACGGACTGGACGAGGAGCCAGTGGTTTGAATCAGCGCGGCCACGACACCGGTCTGACCCGTTGCGTTCACTTCCACAGTGTTGTGATACAAATTAATTTCAGCCACCGTATTCGCACCGGTATGCGCTATGCCATACACGTTGTGGTTTGTGGCACCTGTGGTATTTGAAAAATTCGGGGCGATCATGTTGTTATACACAAAGATGCCTTCGTCATTCAAGCTGTTTGTGAGCTGGATACCGATCATCGTAGTGACTGTGGAGCGCACAGACTGAAGCTTCAAAATCTCGTTTCCTTCGATCACCAGCTGACCCAGCGGCGTATTCACTTCGATACCGGCATGAGTGGCTTGAGCGGCGTTACCGTAGATGAAAATCCTGTTTTTTGCGAAGTAACCGTCTCTGAACACTTGGGTTGAAATCCCACGGTGGGAGGTGTGAATCTCATTGCCATAAATCGTGACGTTGTTCGCTGGAAATGCGCCGGTCGACGAACCCCAAACGTTGATACCTGTCATGAATTTGCCAGCATCTTCAGGTGATCCGATCTGCACTCCAAAAATACCCACATGATTCGCTCCACCTTGGCCGGCCCCCTCCGCATCACGACGGTTGATCCGTATGCCGGTTGCGCCCGTGCCCACTGTTCCATTCATGGTGAGTCGAATCCCTGAGATCTGATTGCCTACTACGGCACCTTCCCACAGGAAGAACGGAGTGGTCGCCAATGCGTTTGAGGCGATGAAAGTCAGTCCGATCGGATAATCATCCTCTTCTTGAGTGGTTTTGCTGCCTCTCGAGCTCCAACCTTCCTTGTCGGAAGGCACGGATTTACGCAAAGAGTTAGCCGGGCCTTTGTCGAGCGGGGATGCATCGTATAATCCTGCGCCTAAGATGTAAACATGGTCTGTGCCGAGGTTATGGAGCTGACGAATACGCACTTTAGGTATCGTGACAGGATCACCGACGATGTAAAGCGGGGTTTCACTTGTCAGATCCTGACGGTTGATGGTGATCACCGCGTTGGTGTCGAGCAAATCGGCTGTGATTTGGAAGGTAACAGGACCAGAAGCCCCACTGAGGTTCAAAGCGGTAACGGCTTGCGAAAGCAGAGCGAATCCACGTGCGTTTGGAGCCGCAGGGATGGTGTACACTCCATTCAAAGGCGGTGGCAGAGGACTTCCCACAACCTCGGAATAATTGGTACCGACGCGTATTCCTCCGACTTCCACACCGGCAGATGTGGTGGCGCCACCTTGTCGAAGAGCGACCGTTCCGATATTCGCCGCATCATTACCGGGAATGTTCACCGCAGACCAAACGGTCGGTTCAGCAGATCCCACGGGATTGATCACGATGGAAACTTCATCATTGGTTGCGGATCCGGTCTTGAACTCATATTTGACAACGATCAGGAACGTGCCGCCCAAATCGTAAAGGAAATCGGTGTACGTCTGACCCGTGCCCGTACCGCTGATTTTCTGGATCCCGAAAGCGAGTTTGTTATCCGCATTCCGTTTCACAAAAAGACGGTTGTAAAAAGCGGTACCGATGACTTCAGGTCCTTGATGGAAGAAGTAATCTCCGGCGATGGTCGCAGAGCTCACCTTCACGATAAGAGCCGCATAGACGCTGCCGGAATTGACCGTACCTGTGGTGCGGAACACATCCTCACCGCTCAAGGCAAAAGTCACGGATTTTCCGAGTCCGGAACCGGTATAACCGGGATAGGTGAGAGGAAACTCGCCGACCGTTAAGGCGTTGACTCCCGCGCCTGTGGCTTGGGCTGTCCAACCGTTGGCGGTCAGAAGGCTACCAGTGGTGTAATTGAAATATTCGGTGAAGAGGACACCGGTCTGAGCGATTGCCGGCATCGAAGACATCGCCGTCAGCAGCGATATCGCAAGGATGCGTTTGAGATTGTGTAGCAGTAGGTTCATGATGATCTACAGTTGGTTAGATTTGATAGACTCGAACCTCCAAAGTAGTCATTTTAGATCAAGCCGCATACTGCGAGTTATCCACCTGATACCAACAAAGCCTTAGGATTAAGGCCTAACAGGCTTTTGTGCACGAATTCGCGCCCTTTTCGGATCAACATCCCATCCAAAACCACATCGGCACCGATGCAGACCAGATCCCAGTGGATGGCGCTCTTATTACCGTTGGCAGCCTCGTCATAATCCTGTCCCAAAGTGAGATGGTTCGACCCGTAGATCTTCTCATCGAAGAGAACGTCATACATCGGGAATTCGATGACCGGGTTGGTTCCGAAGCTGAATTCACCGAAACGGCGCGCGCCTTCATCGGTGTCGAGGATGTCACGCAATGCTGAATTGTTTGACGAATCGAAATCCACCACGACTCCGTCTTTCACATGAAGTTCGACGAATTCGAAGGGTTTCCCTTGATACACCGTCGGCGCGTAACGGATGTGTCCGTTCACTGAATAAAGTAGCGGAGCACTGAACAATTCCCCATCAGGGATGTTATGCGTTCCGTAGCAAGGCACCCAGTTCTGACCTTCGATGGAGAAGCGGATATCGGTCCCTTCCCCCTTGAGATGAATCTCTTTTCCGGCGCGGAGAAGCTCTTCCAAGGGCTTCATGGCTTCCTGCAAGCGGCTGTAATCCAAAAGGCAGGCCTTGTAGAAATAGTCGGTGAAGCGGGAGGTCGGCATTTTCGCGTTCATCGCGAACGCCTCGCTCGGATAGCGGAGGATGCACCATTTCGTGCGCTTCACCCGCTCTTCGAAATGGACGGGATGCAGATACTGCTCCGCATAGGCCTTGTTCGCCGCTTTGTTCACATCCGCCGATTCATAAATATTGAGCGAAGCCCGGATTCCGATGAAGGCATCCATCTGCTTCATGAGCGGGAGTCCGTCAACCTGGGCCTGGCGCTCCCAATACGCCGCGTCACCAGATTCGAGCAAGATGCGCTGCGTTTCGGTATCCTGGATGTTGAAGAAAGGATGCGCCCCGATCGCCCTCGCATATTCGGCCAAGGCACGGACCAACCCGATGCCGTTCAATCCCGACAATTGGATGAGAATGTTCTCTCCCGGTTGAAGATTCACACTGAAGCGGAGAAGTTTTTGAGCGAGAAGATGGTCCATGTGGAAGCGTGAAAGCGTGGAAGCGTGAAAGCGTGAAAGCGTGGAAGCGTGGAAGCGTGAAAGCGTGAAAGCGTGAAAGCGTGAAAGCGTGGAAGCGTGAAAACCGTCAACCGTCAACCGTCAACCGTTCCAAACACCAACTCAGTTCGTCGGATTGATTGCTGGCCAAGACCACGGATCCGGGCCAATCTCTAACGAGTGCGGCCACTGTGTCGAACCCTGAGATATCGAGATTGGTGCCGGGTTCGTCCAAGAAAAGTAACCCAGGTGAATGGACGATGGATGTGGCCAATCGCAAGCGCTGCTGCTGACCCGAGGAACACGACCCTGCACGCTGTTCCATGAAATCGGACATCCCGAGACGTTCGGCGGCGGTGGCCACTTCCGGTGCTCCCAATCCGCGCAAGGAAGCTACGAAGTCAAGATTCTCGCGAACGGTGAGTTCCGGATAGATGCCCAGATAAGGAGCGGAAAAACCGAGGTTGTGGCGGATGTCGGCCGGCACGACCGAGACTTCGTCTTTGGTCCATGCGAAGGTGCCGGATGAGGGCTCCATCAATCCGGCGAGAATTCGCATCAAGGTTGATTTTCCGGCGCCGTTCGCTCCTGAAATGCCGAGTCGGCGGATGTCCGCATCGAATTCCAACGGTTCGAAAACCGGTTTCGAGCCAAAAGAATGCGTGAGTTTTGAGATGGTTAAACGCCACATGACGTTCCAAAGGTACACACCAAGGTTGTATATTCTATCATGTCAAACCCACTGCAATCCATCGTCGACAGGCTTGTCGGTCAACTGCCCGACAACCTTTCCCATTTCACCCTGAACGAACTATTGAACGCCGGATGGCCCGATTTCGTGGTGGCCCGCGTGAAAGTGGAGCTAGAGCGGAATCTGGCCGATTCCGTGACTCTTCCAGAGAACGATTGGGCCGATATGCACGCCCATGCGGTACAAGAAGCTTGGGTGCAATTCCTCGAAGCGATCCGGGCCGAAACGCGTCTACCTATCTCTTATGCGCGGCCGGTCTTGGAAACCAGCATCGAAGACATCCTCGATCAACTGTCTCAGCCGCTTACCGCGCTGCCCGATTATCTTTACGGAACGCTTCCCTCCCTCACCCGCGATCATCTGGCTTCGCGCGTGTCGAAAACCGGTGTGTACCCGCAACTCATTCATTCGCTGGTTCGCTACATGGACCGTAAAAAAATCGATGTTCTCAGCAAGGATGAGGCCGCGCGCATCCTCAGAGCGGTGGATTCCAAACTCACCGAGCATCACACTGCGCTGAACTGGGGACAAGTGCTCTCCCCCATGTTCGAACTGATGCCCGATGGCGTGGATCCCGACCTACTTGCCGCGTATTTCGCCGAACGTGGCATGAAAGTGGAAGCCCGCGAATTCTTGGATTTCGATCGACCTGTCGATAAATCGAAACTGATCGAGTTGTTGTCGCAACCTTTTGAGGACTTGGAAGATGACGTCATCCAAGAAATCGCTGTTCTCGCTCCGGAGCCGGATGTCGTGGCGGAGGAAGTTGCCGCTGAACCGGTGATCGATGAAGAGCCTGAGATTGCGCCCGAACCTGAACCTGAACCTGAACCTGAAATCGTGACTCCGATTGAAATCGACCCCGAGCCGATCGTGATTCCGATCTGGCAGAGATTCATGCCTGGTGAGGAAGAAGCCGAAAAAGAGGAACCTGTTGAAAAGGAAACCCCCTCGATTCTGAACTTTTACAATAAGGATCCGAGCGAAGACCCGAGGGCATCCCTCATCCTCGAATTGATGTCGGATATGGAACATGAGTTCATCGTCTCTCTTTTCGGGGATGAGGAAAGCGCCTATGCCTCGGCGATTGCGGATATTGCTCGTTACGACACCTATGCCGAGGCGGTCCGATACATCCGCAAGGAGATTTTCGATCGGAATCGGATTGATATGTACAGCGATGATGCCGCTTTGTTCTTAGACCGTGTTCAGACCTATTTTTTGGAAAACACCTAAACTGCTCAAGCCATGTCACGAGAAGATAAACTCAAGTCTCTGTTCGATCTAAGGCAAGCCGCTTTGGTCGGTGGAGGCGCCGATCGTATCGCCAAGCAACATGAATCCGGGAAACTGACCGCAAGGGAGCGCATCCATTTGTTGATGGATGCCGGTTCTTTTGAGGAGATCGGGCAGCTCGTGGCTCACCGGAGTGTGGAGTTCGGCCTGGACAAGCAGAAGTACCCCGGAGATGGAGTGGTCACTGGTTTCGGAAAAATCCATGGTCGACCCGTGTATGTCTTTTCGCAGGATTTCACCGTACTTGGCGGATCTCTGGCTGAAGCGCATGCCGAGAAAATCTGCAAGATCATGGATCTGGCCCTTAAAAACGGTGTCCCTGTGATCGGTTTGAACGATTCGGGTGGTGCGCGTATCCAGGAAGGCGTAGTTTCGCTTGGAGCGTATGCCGAAGTGTTCTGGCGCAATTCGATGGCCAGCGGCGTGATTCCGCAGTTGTCTGCGATCATGGGTCCATGCGCGGGCGGCGCGGTGTATTCACCGGCCATCACCGATTTCATCCTCATGGTGGAGAACACCAGTTTCATGTTCGTGACGGGTCCGAACGTGGTCAAAACCGTGACCCACGAAGAAGTGACATCCGAAGCCCTTGGCGGCGCATCTGCGCACAGCACGAAATCGGGTGTTGCGCATTTCACATCCGCCAACGATGCGGATTGCCTGACGCAGTTGCGCAGCCTGCTCACCTACATCCCTCAGAACTGCGAAGAGAAAGTGCCGATGCAGCCGGCCAAAGAAGCCGATGCCATTCTCGCCTCGAAATTGGACTCCATCATTCCGGATCATCCGAACAAGCCTTACGATATCAAAGAGGTGATCGGAGGAGTGATGGATGCCGATTCCTTCTTTGAAGTACACAAGGATTACGCCGAAAACATCGTGGTCGGCTTCGCTCGGCTCGCCGGTCGTGCCGTCGGCATCGTGGCCAACCAGCCGATGACTCTCGCGGGATGTCTCGACATCAACGCATCTCTGAAGGGTGCGCGATTCGTGAGGTTCTGCGATGCGTTCAACATCCCGCTCGTGGTTTTTGAAGACGTTCCCGGATTCTTGCCGGGCACAGACCAGGAATGGGGTGGAATCATCAAGCATGGAGCGAAACTGTTGTATGCGTTCTGCGAGGCGACGGTTCCGAAAGTGACCGTGATCACCCGCAAAGCCTATGGCGGAGCCTACGATGTGATGAACTCGAAACATATCCGCGCCGATTACAATGTGAGTTGGCCCACAGGCGAAATCGCCGTGATGGGGACCAAAGGCGCCGTGGAGATCATCTTCAAGAAGGAGATTTCCAAGGCGGCGGATCCGGTCGCAAAACAAGCCGCGCTGGAAAACAGCTATAAAGAAAAATTCGAGAATCCCTACAGAGCCGCGGAACGCGGATACATCGATGATGTGATTCTGCCATCGGAAACCCGCACGAAACTGATCCGCACCTTTGAAATGATCCAGACCAAGGTGGACAGCGTTCCCCGCAAAAAGCACGACAACCTGCCGCTTTGAGCTCTCCCCTGGCCACCCGGATGCGTCCGCGCTCTTTGGCGGAATACGTTGGTCAGGAACACGTTCTCGGACCCGGAAAACTTCTGCGTCGAGCCATCGAAAGCAAAGTGATGGGATCGATGATCTTCTACGGTCCGCCGAGCTCGGGAAAGACCACACTCGCGCTGGTGATCGCTTCCGAAATGAACGCTCGGTTCGTGACTCTGAACGCGGTGCTCGACGGCGTGAAGGAATTGCGACAGGTCGTGAGCGATGCCAAAGACAACCGAGGCCGCCTTGACGCTAAAGCCACCCTCCTGTTCGTCGACGAAATCCACCGTTGGAACAAAGCCCAGCAAGACGCGCTGCTTCCGCACGTGGAATCAGGATTATTGACGCTGATCGGCGCCACGACTGAAAACCCGTTTTACTCGCTGGTGGGTCCGCTCCTGTCGCGCTGCCAGATGTTCGAGTTGAACCCCTTCTCCAAAGAAGACATCATTTCCTTATTGGAAGCGGCCATCGCCGATAAAGAACGCGGACTCGGCGCCATGAATCTCATCACCGATGCCGATGCGTTGGATCATTTGGCGGAGTATGCCGGAGGCGATATCCGCAACGCTCTCAACGCCCTTGAACTTGCGGCGCGCACCTTGCCCATCGGTAGCGATGGTTTGCGGCATTTCACGCTTGAAACGGCGCAGGAATCCATCCAGAAACGCGCGGTGCGGTACGACGGTACCGGCGACGAGCATTATCACTACGCCTCAGCCTTCATCAAGTCGCTGCGCGGATCGGATCCGGATGCGGCCTTGTACTGGATGACGGCCATGTTGGAAGGTGGCGAAGATCCGATGTTCCTGTTCCGCCGGATGCTCATTTTCGCCTCGGAGGACATCGGCTTGGCCGACAGTTTCGCACTGAGCCTGGTGGTTTCCTCACAGGATGCGTTCGAACGCGTGGGTATGCCCGAGGGCTGGTACTTTCTGTCGCACGTGTGCCTGTATTTGGCGCTGGCTCCGAAAAGCAACAGTGCCGGCGCTGTGTTTGGGATCATCGATCATGTGAAGACACGCGGCGTGGGGAAGGTGCCCCCGGCGTTACGCGATAAGACCGCCTCGAAACTGGAATCCTCTTATCTCAACCGCCAGAACGCGGCGAAAGAGTACAAATATCCGCATGAGTATCCCTATCACTGGGTGAAGCAGGCCTATTTACCCGATTCCGTGAAAGAGCGGTGGTATCAGGCCGGGGATCAAGGCAGGGAGAAAGCCTTTTGGGATCGGCTCGAGGCTATTAAAAAAGCAAATGCCCCGTGATCAACGGGGCATTTGTGTGTCTAGGGGCTTGCGACAGCGCCCCAGGTCTTCGCCAGAGTTCAATAAAGGTCAGAGACTGAATCCGAACAGAAGGAATCCGTTTTTAGCGTAAGGATTCACCACGAATTTGCTGTCGAGCGAGATCGTAAAACTATCGCTGATTACCAAAGGCTTGCTGTAGCTCAATCCGGTATTCACGATTCCGGCTTTCGTGGTACCGTACATCGCCGTGCCATGAGGCGTCAATCCCAGAAACAAACCCACATCTCCCAAACTGTATCCGAGTTCGGCGTAGATGGATTTCTTATCGTCGTTGAGAACGAACATACCGACAAAAGCGTTGACCGGAATGTTCTCACTGGAGTAGGAAAGGCCGATTTCCACGTACTGCTGTTTGGCATCGAGAAATGCGCCGGGACCCGCGTCCGGAAAGGTGTAATCTGTCACCAACAGAGTGAAATCGCCCAGCGCATAGCTCGCGTAGAGATCGATTTCCGTACCGGCGCCATTGCCGTTGGTGGCGTATGCGCCCCAGGCTCCGATGCTCAGTCCGCCTTTGGTGTAGGAAAGACTCGGTTGGATGCTCGGAGAGCTTCCGAAATCGGTACCTCTCCAGTTGTATTTGCTGACCACCGCCGTAGTGATGTCGATTTGAGCCTGAGCGAGTACAGGAACAAGGATGGAAAAGATCGAGGAGACGAGGAGTCTTTTGAAATTGGGTTTCATGATGTACCTTCCGGTGTGTTGGGTTTTGTTGAAGCTTCTATTTGATCGAATCCGCACATCGGAAGCCGGCAGCTGCAACTGTCCGGCTTCTTTTTTTTGCGCTTATTTCTTGGCTGGAGCGAAGTCGGGATAGGCGTTGTTTCCGTGGTAGGATTCATCCGCACCGCCCAATTCCACACTTTCATCACTGCGCAGACCCAAGGTGGCTTTCACCAGGTGCACCGCAAGCAGGGAGAAGACCATCGTGAAGGCCACGATCGAGATCACACCGATGAGCTGGGGCATGAAGGCTTTGTCGGCACCCCAGATTCCTACGGCCAGGGTTCCCCAGATGCCGCAGACCAAGTGGACCGCGATGGCGCTCACCGGATCATCGATTTTCAGTTTGTCGATTCCGATCACCGCGAGCACGACCAGAATACCGGCGATGGCTCCGATCACGATGGATTGACCGGGCATGACCACATCCGCACCAGCGGTAATTCCTACGAGTCCGGCAAGAATGCCGTTCAGAGCTTGAGGCGCGTCGAGCTTATGCACCGTGAACGTGGCGGTGGCCATGGCGGCCAGAGAGCCGGCGGCTGCGGCGAGCGCGGTATTCACAAGAACCAGGGAGATCGCGGCGGGATCGGCGCTGAGAACGGATCCGCCGTTGAAGCCGAACCATCCGAACCAAAGAAGGAACACCCCGATGGTGGCCAGCGGGAAGCTGTGTCCCGGTAATTCGTTGATCTTACCGGCAGTGTATTTGCCGATCCGCGGTCCGAGAACCCAAGCGGCGACCAGCGCTGCGGCGCCACCCACGGCATGAACCAGCGTGGAACCTGCGAAATCATAGAAGCCGAGGTCGTCCAACCATCCGCCGCCCCATTTCCAGCTACCAGTGATCGGATATGCGAACGTCACGATCAAGGCGGAATAGAGCATGTAAGCGGGCATCTTGATCCGACCGGCGACCGCACCCGAGATGATGGTGGCAGCTGTGGCTGCAAACATCGCTTGGAAGAGGAAATCGGTCCAGATGGTGTAGCTCTCGTAATAATTAGTTGTGAGGAAATCGGCAGGCGTAGACGCGTCGTAACCGATGCCGAAACCTCCGAAACCGAGGAATCCAGGTATGATGTTGAAATCACCCGGATACATCAGCGCGAAACCGACGATGGCGTAGGTGATAATCCCCGCGCACAACGTGAAGATGTTCTTGTAAATCACGTTCACGGTGTTCTTCGCGGCGTTCATTCCACTCTCGACCGAAGCGAACCCGAGGTGCATGATGAACACGAGGAATGCGGATAGCAGTACCCAGAGGTTGTCAATCATGAATTTCACAAAACCGGGAGAGGCTTGAAAATCCTCGTATGAGGCGAAGCCCTCCGCTTCAACCGGAACCTCCACGACGGCTTCCACCGCTGTGGTATCGACAAGAAGGGAATCAGTCGGCGATTGACCACTGACGAGCTGGGCACCTAACACCAGAAGGATGATGATGAGAATAGCTTTGACGTATTTGAACATAGAATCTCCGAGGTTGGAGTTTGTGGATTTTTGTTGTGCTAAGATTAAGCTAAATCCACTCTATGTCAATACTTTTTTAAGCCAAATGATTTAAATTATTAATTAAATGAGGATAAATATTAGGAAAAGCGCTTTCATTAAGGAAAATACTTTAAATAAGTTTTGAAAACGGCCTCGATTATCCCAATTTCATCATGTAACCCACGCCGTGAAGGGTCACGAGATAGCGCGGTTCGTCGGGAATCATTTCGATTTTGGAGCGCAGTTTGGAGATGTGGACATCCACTGTACGTGTGTTGGTGCTGTATTCGTAACGCCAGACATGCTCCAGCAGGTCGTCTCGGGTGATGGGCTCGTTGGCACGGGTCATCAGATAGCGGATAAGCTCGACTTCCCTCGTGGTCAGGTCCAATTCCCCTTCCGGACGAAACACGATCGATTCGGTAAGGTCAATTCTGATATCTCCGAGTGAAATCATATCCAATGGACCGCTTACCGAGTAACTGTTCGCCCGTCGGAGACTGGCTTGGATTCGGGCAAGCAATTCTTTCACACCGAAGGGTTTGGTCATGTAATCGTCGGCGCCGAGAGTGAGACCGAGCACTTTATCCACTTCCTGATCTTTGGCAGTGAGCATGATGATCGGCGTGGTGAGTTTGCGCTCACGAAGGTCTTTGCAGATGTCGAATCCGCTTCGTCCTGGCATCATGAGATCCAAAAGAATCAGGTCAGGCCTCTCTTCCAAAACCTGCGGAACCACCAATTCACCGTCTTCCACCACGTGCACATCATACCCCTCCGATTCGAGAGTGTCTTTGAGAGTGAAAACTATGCTGGGCTCATCTTCGGCGATCAGGATCTTTTTGGATTTGCTAGGCATGGACGTAAGAGATTATTGTGACAATGGAAACGACAGTTGGAAGGTGGAACCCTTCCCAGGTGCGGAGACCAGCGAAATGGTCCCTTTGTTCAGCTCGGTGAGCGTCTTGACGATGGAGAGTCCCAAACCGTGGCCTTTGGTTCTGGCGGTCATACTGTCTTCCACACGGTAGAATTTCTCGAACACCAGCTTTTGTTGAGCCAGCGGAATTCCGATTCCATGGTCTTCGACTTCGATGATCAGACTTTTGCCTCGGCTGAAAGCCCTTAGAGCAAGAAACGATTCTTTTCCACGGTATTTGATGGCGTTTTCGATGAGATTTCCGATGATCGTGTCCAGGGTGTCGGAATCCGCCATGATGGATGGAAGCTGTTCGGCAATCTGCACTACCGGCTTGACACCCGCTTCGCTCAATACGGCCTGTTGGGATTCCATATGCGCCGTCAGCAACGCGCCGACATCCACCAAAGCGGGTTTATAGGTCATCTGACCCGCCTCGGTCTTGGCCACATCCAACAGCTTATCCACCATTCGGCGCAACCTCACCGCTTCGGTATGGATGTGTTGCCCGTATGCTTTCAGGCGCTCGGGATCTTTCACCCGCCCGTCGGCCAGATTCTCGCCGGCTGCTTGCATCACAGCGATGGGAGTTTTCAATTCATGGGTCACGTTAGCCAAGAATCCGGCTTGACGCAGCGCCAAATCCCTTTCCTTGTGCGCCAATATGAAAATGAACACCAATGAGAGGATCAGCAATATCGCAACCACACCCATCGCGCTGAGATTTCGGATGAGGGATGATTTTGAAGCCGCCATGACAATGGTTTCGTCGAAGGTGGCAGCTACCGACCACGTGTCGAGGATATCTTGAAAACGCTGGGCGATAGTGACATTTCGCCGATCATATTCCACATCGGGAGAATTGGTGGCGACCACCTCGCCTTTGAGCCAGTCATAAACCCAAACCGACATTCCGGACTGCTCTTTCGTACCGAAATGGATGCTGATTTCCTGGGGCAGATACGTCGATTTGATGTATTCCTGATTCAGCACATAACTCACATACCCGACAATGCCGTGCCCTCGATGGTTGATCAGTGCCACGTTCATGGTACGGTTCGCATCGAACAACCGCTTGGTGTTGAACCGATATTCATCGATAAGCAGACTCACTCGGGTGCGAATGAGCCCTACACCGTCACACACGTATTTCGGGGCTTCCGAAGTTCTGGCCAACGCATTGTTTTTGGCATCGAAAACGTAGATTTCTCCGTTTTCGGCGCATGACGTGAACGAAGCCGGTGCGAAATAAATGGCTGAATAGATCGAATCGGAGGCCATCGAAGACAAGGCCGCCATGAAATCATCGGGCATGCGTCGGTTGGTCGACCATTCCTCATGCAATGCCTCGATATTGAGCGGCCAGAACACCCGAACCGCCGGGGAGAACCGGTTGAACACTGCCGAAGAGAACGCCAAAACCTTGGTACGCTGTCCGTCACGGTTGGCTTCCACTGTGGTGCGCTCAAGGCTCACCAAGTTGTACACGTTCATACCGATGAGAATGACCAAGGTCACGATTCCCACCGCTAACAAGGTCCATTGATATGTCAGATTACGACGCATCGGTTAACATCACTTCACAAGAAGCAGAGGAACCACATCCATGTGCGTGGAGGTGAGCACTCGCAAGAAATAGACACCTGAGGAAAGTCCGGCTCCGTCCACGATCAGCGTATGCATTCCGGCCGGACGCATTCCCGCCGAAACCACTCTCGCCTGCCGACCCATGCTGTCAAAAAGAATTGCCGACACATTCGATGTCACATTCATGGTGAGTTCCACCGATGTCATCGGATTGAACGGATTCGGGTATGCCGCAGACACCTCGAACTCTTTGGGAAGCTCCTGTTCCGGCTCGATGGAAGTCGGAACGAAGAAATACGACCTTCTGACCAATGTCGAATCGAGTACGAACGGATTCGGCTTTCCTTGGTACGAAGCGATGGCCTGGGTGCGGGCGAGTTCTTTCGCATCGACCGGATCTTCGCGGTGCCATTTGTACAGCACGTCTTTCATGCCGTTGAAGAAGTTGGTGTTCGCTGAACTTTGCGCGGTGATGAATGAATTCGTCGAATACATCGTCCAGAAATAGAACATGGTTCGCGCCACATTGCCTTTGTGATCGGCGCGGGGCTCGAATTTGTTTGCGGCATATTGGGAATATTCCAGAATTACCGACGGTCCCGGTTTGTTTGGCGTCTGTATCGGATTAAGAAATGACCCACCAAACCAACTCGAGGTCATGTTGTCATCCAATTCTGCGAACGGATAATTGGCACGCACTGCGTTCGGTCGTTCCCACGTAGGGTAAAGATGATGCAAATCGGCGACCATGGGATTGGCCTCGCTGAAAAGGGATTGCGGCCAAGTGTGTTCCGTGTTGATCTGAACCACTCCAGTACCACTGGTTCCATTCATATCGCTCCGGGTGGATCCGGTTTTGGAGTATCCGCTATACACGCAGACCACCCGTCCGTTCTCATTATCAATCTGACCATACATGCGATCACGGGCGGTAGTGTAACCCAAGTTGGTCACGATGTAATAATTCTCCTTCAGAAAAGACCGCAAATTCGCGTCTGCAAGACTTCCGCCGATGGAAGTTTGAGCGCTGAGCGCAGGAATCCAGAAAAGGACGAATAGGAGGAGGCCTGTAAGCCGGATGGTTGTTCGCATGAAAAATGTACGGATTATGGAAGAGGATAAACGGCAGGCGAAACGAATCCTCGGGTGTTCACCGCCTGAACTCCGAAGATGAAATTGTCTTTGGAATAGGGTAATGTCGCTTCGTTCACCATCCCCACATCGGTGCGATGCTGCCAGATCGGAGAGGTGGTTTCGCGCCAGGTGATCCGATACCCGGCAAGATCGGGCTCGGCGTTGGCCGCCCAACGGATGGTGGTCGAATTTGAAAGTGCGCGCAGATCCATGCGGACATTGGTTGGTGAGGCGGGAGCATTCGCGGTCGCGGCCAAGGCCACAGCATTCACTTTCGCGACGCGGGCCACATAATCAGCGTCCACGAACTCGGGCAGATCGCCATACACCTTCCCGTCTTCGGTTCTCACGTTCTGATGCTGATGCGCATAATTCTCATTGGGTTCGCTGAAACGGACCGCCGCATACCCTTTGTCCAGAAAAGCGATATGATCGCCACCGCGAAGATATCGGTCGCGGCGGTAGATCATGTCCACATGCATGTTCGGAAAGAAGATCTTGTTCACTTCCACAATGTGCCTTGCGAGCTGGCGTGATGGGAGGTCGTTCTCGCCGCCGGTTCTTAGATAGGCTTGCACCATCACCGAATTCTCCTTCAGTGCCGGTATGCCATCGGCGAAGAGGCGGACCCGGAAGGGCTCCTGGTGTCCGTCTTCCGCAGTCGGACTGCCGATAATGTCGTTCGTGAACATGGCTTGGATGTCGAGGCTGTCGCGTACGGCTTTTTCCGCCCAAGCGTAGGCTCCGTACAGGCCCTGCTCTTCGCCGGCCACGGCCATGAAGACGATGGTGGCGTCGAACTGATATTGGGACATCACCCGTGCCAGCTCCATCACTGCGGCAGTGCCGGAGGCGTCGTCGTTGGCGCCGGGGGCGGAGCATTCAGTATCAGACTGGTTTCCGCAAATGCTGTCATAGTGACCCGAAACCACGATGATACGGTTCGCTGAGGCGGGCGCGGAACCTCGCAAGGTGGCCACGACATTCACGATTTCCGTGGCTTGGGGAACACGGCGGCTTTGGGGTTGCACGAAGCGATGGTAGGAGACCTCGAGCCGCCCGCCGCTCTGCGCCGAATACCGCTTCAGAGTGCTGTAGATCCACCTTCTGGCCGCGCCGATGCCCCGCGTATCACTCACGGTATCCGACAATGTGTGGCGGGTATGGAAGTTGGCCAAGGTGCGGATGGATGCGTCGATGGAATCGGCCCGGATTTCAGAAAGGATGGATGGAATGTCTTGGGCGTGTGTCGGGGCCGCGAGCACCAACATCCAGAGGATGAATCCGAATATTCTCATGATTCAGAACGCTTTGAGTGGATGGGTCTTGGATGTGGCCTTCGAATTTCTCGTCTTCTTCTCCATGGCCTTGGGTACCGGAGCGAACGACGTGTACAGCGGCAAGGTGGCCACGCCCAACGATGCGGCATCGGTTCCTGCCGTGGCGCACAGCAACTCCGGACTGGCCACCCGCGCATCGATGCGCAGCGCCGGCAAGATCCGTTGCAAACGGTTCACCATCGACCGGATGATCACATCCGGTAATCTTCCCCCGAAAAAGATGGCTTGCGGATCGATCAGATACTCGATTCCCAGAATGAACGGCGCCAATTGCTCGGTTCCGGTTTCAATCCAATTCATCAACACCGGATTGTTCTCATTGTAAAGCTGCTCCAACTCGTTCGGATGGGAGATTTTGACGCCTGAATCACCCAATTTGGCATAGAGCGTCGGCAGATTGAAATAAGCGCCCAAGTGAGGGCGATCAATGCCTCTCATCGTGGCATCGGTGCGAACCACCGGAAAATACCCCAACTCGCCGGCATTACCCGTGAAACCGGGATACATCTGTCCGTTGATGATCAAGCCTCCGCCCAAACCCGCACCTAAAAAGACATAGAAAAACGTGCCGATATGACGCCCGGCGCCGAACCATCTCTCCCCGATCGCTGCGGCCGAAGCGTTGTTCTCCAGAAACACCGGAATACCGAGACGCTGACTGAGCAGACTCACCACAGGCACATTGTTCCAACCTGGCAGAGCCTTCGGATTGAACACATTCGTGACCACTCCTCCTTCGGAAACTCCCAACGGACCCGGCAACCCCACTCCCACTCCCCAAACTTTCTCCAAGGCGATCTGCTCCAGGGCAATCAACTCACGGGTGCACGACTCCAGCAATTGAATCGCCTCTTCCGGAGAAGGCAGCGACAACTCCACGCTTTTACGCTGACGGATGGTACCCATCAGATCCATCAACACTCCGGTCAGATGGGTCTCGTCCAAATCCAACCCGATCGAATACGCCCCTGTGGGTTTGATTCCAAGCAATACCGAAGGCGCTCCCCTCCCGTTCTGGATATGATCACGGACCACGATCAGGTTCGATTTGAGCAATTGCCGCGTGATATTGGTGACCGTCTGCGCAGTGAGATTCGTCCTCCTCGCGATCTCCACTCTCGACAATGGACCATACAATCGGATTGTCTCAAGAACGATTCTGACATTGTACAATTTCGCGTGCTGAAGATTGGTTCCGGTAAGCATGGGTGCAATTAATAATTCAATCAAGATACAAAATGACATGGGGGTTGCATTTATTCAATTAAATTGATTAATTGCGGAACGAACCCGAATCTCTACATTTTCGCCATGATCCACTTCAAATCAGCTCTCTTCATCGCTTGTTTTGGAAGCGCTTCTCTATTCGTTTCCCAAACCCAAGCTCAGCCGGCTTCACCTTCCAACCGAATTGAAATCAACGGTAATCCGATGTGGGTGAGCGGTACCAATGTGGCATGGGTCGATTTTGCGAGTGATCTGGGTCCCGGAGCGGTCCGTTTCAGCGAGTTCGACCGCATGTTCAGAGAGCTTCGCGCCAATGGAGGAAACACCGTTCGATTCTGGATGCATACCACCGGCGGAAGGACTCCGCAATGGTCCGGGAACATGGTGACGGGTCCGGGATCATCGACCATCCAAAACCTGACCACGTTACTGGATATGGCTGAATCGTACGATATCACCATGTTGCTGAGCATCTGGTCGTTCGACATGCTCCGCATCGCAAACGGCACCACCAATACCGATCGCGCCTTTGCCATCCTCACACAAGACGCGAACCGTCAGAGTTACATCCAAAATGCTCTGATTCCGATGGTGAATGCGGTGAAAGGCCATAAAGCCATTCTGGCTTGGGAGATTTTCAACGAGGCGGAAGGCATGTCAACGGAATTCGGATGGGATTTTAACCGGCATGTGCCGATGTCGGACATTCAGAAATTCGTGAACCAGACCGCCGGTGCCATAAAGCGCACAGATCCGAACGCGAAAGTGACAACCGGGATCGTGAGTGCGACGGCGATGTCAGACATTTACACGGCCAACAATCCTATTCAAAAGAACTATTACCGCGACGACCGGCTGTTCCAAGCGGGTGGAGACCCCATCGGCACACTCGATTTTTACACGTTCCATTATTACGGGCACGGAGATTCACCGTTTATTCGACCGGCCTCTTATTTCCAACTCGACAAGCCCGTGTTCATCGGCGAATTCTTCATCAAAGGTGTTGCCGATGGTGTGCCGGCCGACATGCAGTTCAAGAAACTCTACGACAACGGATATGCCGGCGCGTTGAGTTGGCAGTGGGTGGATTGGGCCCAGAACCGCGACAACAACACCGCAACGTGGCCGAACACCTTGCTCAACACACAATACATGTACGGCCGGCATAACGCCGATGTGAACCTCAGATTCACGAACAAACCAGTGAGTTATTCATTCCAAGCTTCGCAAACCACGATTGAAGAGGGATTTTCCACGGAGTTGGTCTGGAAAAGTAGGGATGCGGTTCGCGCCACATTGAACGGTTCGGACGTGTTTCTGATGGATCGGTTGACCATCGCACCTACTGTCACCACGACCTATCGCTTGGTTCTGGAAGGCGCCAATGGCGGCACGGTCACAGACAGTATCGTGGTTTCAGTGACACCGCAGTTGGAAGTAAATCGATTGGCTGCGGGTCCGCAAACCATCGCCAGCAACCAAACCTGGGTCTATGGAGACATGGATGCCTCCTATGGTGTGATTCGAGCTGAAATGTCGTTGGAATCAATGCCATCTGGTGGCTTCGTTCTACAATCTTCCTTCGACGGGCACACCTGGTCTACAATTCATACCGTTTCGAACACCGGCACCACTTCGGTCTCACAGGTGGTTCATTTCGAGAATCCGGTTCATTCCCGTTTTTTACGGATACTTGCGAATTCACCTATCCAAGTGACGGAGTTCAAAGCCTTCGGGCACAAATCCGCTCTTCAGCCACCTAAAATCGACATCACCAATCCGACGGCCACACAGATCCTCGAGCAAGACACCATCATTCCCATCGTGGCGAACGCGGTGATTGGTTCGAGCGGATTCGGAACCACGGGGGTACGGTTCTTTGCCAACGACGTGCTGATCAACACCGACAGATTCGCGCCATACACGTTCAATTGGATACCGACCGTGGCTGGTGAATACAAACTGCATGCGATGGTGAGTCCTGCACACTTTCCGAACTTCCAATCGCGACCCGTATTTGTGACAATTCTACCCACTCAGGAGAAGCGTCGGTATGAAGCTGAAACCGCGCAGAGAACTGGCACCGTGGCCAACGGCAGCGATGGATCGGCCAGTGGCGGCGCATATCTGAACATGGCGGGCGACGGATCCATCAACTGGTCGAACGTGACGGTGGTCGAACCCAAACCCTACACCATCCGCATCGGCTATAATCTCCCCTTCAGCGAAAAAACCCAGTATTTGCGTGTGAATGGTGTGATCACCGATACCATCGTCTTTGGCGGACCCACAGCAACGTGGCAATGGCTGGAGAGAACCGTCGACCTCGTCGCAGGTGTGAACACCATCGAAATCCTGCATTTCTGGGGCTACATGTGGTTCGATTACATCGAAATCCGCGGCAACGGCCAAACCACCGACATCGAGAAGGAAGCCGAGATCGCGTCGGATTTCAAGCTTGAGCAGAATTATCCGAATCCGTTCAACCCGAGCACGCAGATTCAATTCACCTTAGGGACGCAAGATCTTGCGTCCCTACCCGTCCAATTGCGTGTTTTCGACATCCTCGGTCGCGAAGTCGCTGTTCTTGTGGATGGGTTGATGCCGGCCGGCTCCCATCAGGTCAACTTCGATGCCAGCGGCTTGGCCAGCGGCATCTATATGTACCGCCTACAAAGTGGTGCGCAATCCATCACCCGTCGAATGATTCTTATCAAATAAGCCTATGAAATCCATCCTCACCCTCTCATTGACGGCGCTGATTGTCTCTTGCGCCACCGATCCGAACGCGAACGTGAAGATCGTGGACAGCAATGCCACCGCTGAAACCAAAGCCTTGTTCCGCAACCTCGACGAGATCCGAAAAACGCATGTGTTGTTCGGTCACCAGGATGATCTGGCCTACGGGGTGACGTGGGTCGCCGAAGCCGGCCGTTCCGACGTGAAGGAGGTCACCGGCGCCTATCCGGCTGTGTTCGGCTGGGAGATCGGTCACATCGAGCTCGATTCGGCAAAGAATCTCGATAATGTGAACTTCCAGAACATGAAACGCTGGATACGCGAAGGGTATGAGGCCGGAGGTGTGAACACCATCAGCTGGCACTTGAACAATCCGGTGAACGGGGCCTCTTCATGGGATAAAACCGTGACCGTGCCGCACATCCTTCCAGGTGGTTCCCACCATGATGTGTTTCTGACCTACATGGACCGCCTCGCCGCATTTCTCGGTGATTTGAAAACCGCCGACGGACGAGCCATTCCCGTGATCTTCCGCCCATGGCATGAGCAGACCGGCGGATGGTTCTGGTGGGGAAGCGAATCGACCACGCCCGAAGACTACATCGCCCTGTACCGCTTCACCGTGAAGTATCTGCGCGACACCAAAGGCCTGCGCAACCTGCTTTACGCATGGTCGCCAAACTCACCGAGCGATTACGGCTACGAAAACTTCCTACTCACCTACCCCGGCGATGAGTACGTGGATGTGATGGGTTTCGACGACTACTGGAGCCTGGACCAACGCGAAAACGGCGTCGCCGTGATGACAGCCCACCTCAAATTCCTTGTGGAAACCGCTGAAGCACGGGGCAAAATACCAGCCCTCACCGAAACCGGTCTCGAAGCGGTGCGCGATTCCACCTGGTTCACGCAGAAACTTCTCAAATCCATCAAAGACGACCCTACGGCCAGCCGTATCGCCTATGCCCTGGTCTGGCGCAATTCGAACGCCACGGTGGACCGGAAAGATCATTATTACGCGCCGTATCCGGGACACCCGGCCGCCGCGGATTTTGTTACCTTCAAAAACGATCCGTTGATCCTGTTCGCCGACGGGTTGCCAAACCTCTACAAATGATGACTTGAATGAGTACTTACACCGCTTCCGCCGACCGATACGAACACCTGGCTTACCGCCGCACCGGCCGAAGCGGCCTCAAACTTCCCGAAATCTCTCTTGGCTTGTGGCAGAACTTCGGCTCGGAGTACGATTCGTTCGATGAGGCAAGAGCGATGCTACGCCGCGCGTTCGATGCGGGAATCACGCATTTCGATCTGGCGAACAACTATGGTCCACCTCCGGGCTCGGCCGAATCCAACTTCGGGATTCTGCTCAAGCAAGACTTCCTTCCCTACCGCGATGAGCTGATCATCAGCACGAAAGCGGGTTATGAGATGTGGCCGGGTCCGTACGGCGAATGGGGATCGCGAAAGTATCTGTTGGCCAGCCTCGATCAGAGCCTGAAGCGGATGGGACTCGATTACGTGGATATCTTCTACTCGCATCGCCCCGACCCTGACACGCCTCTCGAAGAGACGATGATGGCCTTGGATCAGTCCGTGCGCAGCGGCAAAGCGCTGTACGCGGGCATTTCGAATTATCCGGCGGACATGACCGCCCGTGCCGCCGCCATTCTCAAAGACTTGGGAACCCCGTGCATCATCCATCAGGCCAGCTATTCGATGTTGAACCGGTGGGTCGAAGACGGATTGCTCGCCCAACTCGACCGTGACGACATGGGCTTCATTGTCTTCTCTCCCTTGGCACAAGGCCTGCTTAGCGACAAATACCTCCGAGGCATCCCCGATTCCTCGCGCGCCACGAAATCCTACGGAAGCCTGCCCAAAGACCGTATCACGCCCGAGCTCGTGGCCAAACTCGTCAGGCTCAACGAGGTTGCGGCCGACCGTGGCCAAACTCTGGCCCAGATGGCTGTCGCTTGGCTGCTCCGCCTCCCACGCGTCACCTCCGTCCTGATCGGCGCCAGTTCCACAGCCCAGATCGACGATTGCATCGGCGGCACGAAGAACACCGCCTTCACCAACGACGAATTGGCACTCATCGACTCCATCCTAGCCTGAGTTTCACCATGTTCCGCTTTCTTTTCCTCGCCGGAGTATTGCTCGCGGCTCCTCTCGCCGCGCAACCCGCTTCCCAATCGAATAAGCCTCTGAACAACGCGGAAGGCACTTTCCGCTTCGCCATCATGGGCGACCGCACCGGAGGCATGCTTCCCGGCGTGTTCGAAAAAGGCGCGGAGAAAGTGAACCTGATGCAGCCCGAGTTCGTGCTCAGCGTGGGTAATCTGGTGGACGGCTACACCACCGACCCCGCCGTCTGGAACGCGCAATGGGATGAGTTCGACGCCATTGTGAACCGCCTGCAGATGCGCTTCATCTATGTGCCTGGAAATCACGACATCAGCAATCCGCAACTCGATGCGGTGTGGCGCGAACGGCACGGGAGTCCGCGCAAACCGACCGTTGTTGGAGACGAACGACCGAAGTGTTCGAGTCACGGCGACATCGACCTATGATGAATCATCAGGTCGGTACGACACGCGTGTCTCCATCCCGCTTTCCTACATTTATAGAACCCATGGACGATCATGATCGTCCTGAAAACACGAAACCCTCGATCTTGTGGCTACGACCCGTTTGGGGGAAATCGGAAGATTGGAGCGAATCGTTCGTAATTTCAAAACCATGACACTCCAATTTCCTTCCGACACACCCAAATCATCGGTGTTCGCCGATGTGAAAACCTATCTCACAGAGCTGGGTTTCCGCACCACATTCATGGATGATTCGCGCCCTTGGGGCGGGTTCTATTATGTGGATGAGGCTCAGGCGCCGCAGTTCATCCGCACATACTTTCCGCATCTGAATGTGGAGGATTTCGCGGGTTTTTCGAAACTCAGTCCGAAGATCCTGCTCGTGGCGCCCAATGCGCGCCTCTCGTGGCAATACCATCATCGCCGTTCCGAAATCTGGACGGTGATCGGTGGCAATGCGGCGATCGTAATCAGCGACACCGATGAGCAGACGCCGCATCAGCCGCTACCGCTGGGCTCTCAGGTGAGCCTCAAGCAAGGCGAACGCCACCGCTTGGTGGGTGTGGACGAATGGGGCATCGTGGCGGAAATCTGGCAGCATACGGATGCGGCGCATCCGTCCGATGAAGACGACATCGTGCGCGTTCAGGACGATTTCGGGCGATGAGGTCAGCGAAGTATGAAGCTGGAGGCCGGTAAGCCCTCTTTGTTGAATAAGTTGGGTTGGGACGCTTCGCGCCAGCCGAAGCGGACCGTGACAGGCTTGCTCACCTTTGCCGAACTCACGACCACGGTTTCGCCGGAGATGACGGCATTTGCCGGATGGAAGACCCCATCCGCGCCCGCCAATTCGAAGTCGGTCAAGGGGCCGCCTTTGGCGACGAGCCCGCTTCCGACATGTTTGAATCGGACCACCACGTTCAAGGCGTTGAACTCGGCGCGATCCGCCAACGGACCCGAGTGCACGATGTCTTTGCCGTAGGTTTCGGCCAAGGCCCATAGCGATAAGCGTTCGCCCACATCTTTTTTATTGGCGGGATGGATGTTGGTCGGATTTCCGATGTCGCTGGTCACCACCATGCCCGTGTTAGGAAGCGAAAGCGTGAGCCGCTGGGCTTCGCGAAGTTCAGCGGCCGGACTCGGCTCGCTTTCTCCGTAAATGAACGGCGCTATCTGTACGAAATAGAAGGGAAACTCGCCCGATTCCCAACGTGCGCGCCAACTGCGGATGAGCGTCGGGAAGAGCGTTTCATATTGCTTGCCACGGCCCACGTTCGATTCTCCCTGGTACCAGATCACTCCCTTCATCGCATAAGGAAGAATCGGTGCGATCATTCCATTGAAGAGCAAGGATGGGGAATTCGGACTGAGCGCGAGACCGGCCTCCGCGGTGGCGAACGACTCGCTCATGGTTTCGAATCCGGGAACGTTGGCCAGATCGGCGGATGGAACCCAGGCCTCGGCGGGTGTTCCGCCCCAGCTCGAATGGATGATGCCCACGGGCACATCCAAGCCGGCATGCAGGTCTTTGGCGAAGAAATAGGCGGTGGCGGAGAATCCGGCCACGGTTTCGGGCGAGGCAACGATCCAGGATCCTTTAACATCGTCTTTAGGGGTAAGTGAGACGGTTCGTTCCACCGTGAACATGCGGATCATCGGGAAATCTGCCGTGGCGATTTCCGTTTCGGATCCCTCGATCGGGTCATTCGGTGGCCAGCCTTTGAGCGGCATTTCCATGTTCGACTGTCCCGAGCCGAGCCACACTTCCCCGAACACGATATCCCCGATAGTGATGGTGGTGTCGGATGTGGCAACGGTCATGGTGGAGGGTCCGCCGGCATCCGGGGTTTGGATGGATACGGTCCAGCGCCCGCGATCGTCCGCCCGTGTTTGAACCGCATCGCCCCAGGCCGGACTCACCGTCACTTTCATACCCGCTTCAGCCCAGCCCCATATTGGAACCGAGGTGTTGCGCTGAAGCACCATGTGGTCGGAAAACAGCGCGTGAAGGCGAAGCGGAGCGTTTGACGCCGAGCAGCCGATGAAGACCAGGGCCAAGAGAAGGTGACTAACGACGAAGGAATGCCGCATGCGCTTTGAGGATGGCCAAGGTGGATGTGTCGCTCGCGAACACGGAATTCAGACCTTGAGGCTCCTGAGGCGGATCGCCCATGAACGGATCGCCCGGCTTCCATGTGAAATCAGGCTGCGCGGCAACGCCGTAACCGCCCCAAGCCCAGAAATTGGTACCCGCCAATGGCGAACCCGACCCCATGCTTTCCTCGACAAGGGAGAACACATGACTCAAGTAGCGATCTCGGTATGAGGTGGTGTTGCCCGGATCGTGGTTCTCGAAATCACGTCCCAATCCGAATTCCTCCATGGTGATGGGTTTGTTCAACTGGCGGGCGATTTCGACATGGTCGCGGATGTATTTCTCGGCATTGGCCATGGACGTGACGATCGTCGAATCGGGATTGGAGGCATCATACCAACTCCAGTTCTTAGCCCACATGTGGAAGGTGAGGTAATCGACATTCGGCGAGGAATGCGCCTTCACGAACAGGTCCATATTGTCGTTGGAACCACGCGAACCTTCGTTTCCTGTGGAAACCAATTGTTTCGGCGCCAACGCTTTGATGAATCCGGCCGACTCATGGATCCACCGCACGAACGGCTCAGTGTCGTCGTAATCCGGGCGCGGCTCGTTGGCCAGCTGCCACGACATGATCGTCGGATCGTCGATGTATTTTTCGCCGGTGATGCTGTTCGTGCGACCGATCACCAAGGTCAGATACTCGCGCCATGCGACTTGCGCCGCTTCGTTCGGATAGAATTTGGCGGATTGACGGATGAAGGTGTCCCAATCGCCAGTCACCTGCGGATTGGTGCCAGGACCGTTGCCGTACCACTCACCCCATTGGTTCATTCCACCGCTCCATTCCCAGAAATTGTTCAGGAAAATGACGGCTTTCATGTCGCGCTTACCCATTTCGGCCAAGAGGAAATCCAAGCCCACGAGCATGTCTGTATTAACGGAATCTTTGGCGGGCTTGAACGTGGGACTCACCGCATTCGCATGAAACGGTCCTTCGGAAGCGGCCATGACGCGGAGATTAGTCAGACCGAGCTCTTTGAGCAAATCGAGTTCGCGGATCAGCCGGTCACGGTCGCCCGCTTCGCCCGGCATGCCGAGATTGGCGCCGTACCAGAAGTTGGTCCCTACGAAGTAGTAGGGTTTTCCGGCAAGGGTGAACTGGGCGCCTTCCACTTTCACGAAATGTTTTTTAGCGGGTGATGCGCACGAGGCGATAATCGCGACCAGCGCGAGGAGAATGAGTTGTTTCATGGCCAGGACATCAATGAGGAAATGACGGGAATGAGTTCATCGGACATCTGGCGCTGCTCGGCGGCGTTGGGATGTCCGCTGCACCCTTGGTTGTAGCGGTTCTTGAACGAGTACACAGTGACGTCCGGAATCTGCCGCAGCAAGGAGAGTTGCAGGGCGAGACGTTCCGGATTCATGGTCGGAGAGGCGGTGAGCAGGATTTTGGCTTGGGGGTGGATGGATCGAAGCCGGGCAACAAACCCTGAGTAGGCCAAGAGGTACGCTTCGGGATCGAACGCCGCTCGCGGCGTAACGCCGTCGCCATCGGAAAAATCGTTGGTGCCCACGGCCACCATGATCAGATGAGGCGAATACGAAGCGTGGTTCCAATTGGCGCTCTCTTCATAATCGGCGAAAATGCCATCGTAGCGTTGGGGTACGACCGGCGCGAGGGTGTTCCAATTCCTGTACATCCCCATTCCTGAAAACCCGGTGAGCATATATTGCGCGTTGAACCGGCGCGCGGTAAGCGGACCGAACGCTTGCGAGGCGCGATGCTGATCGAACCAGGTGCCGTCTTTGCATCCGATCAGGCTGTCATCCACCCCGAATCCGCAGGTGATGGAATCGCCGATGAATTCGATCTTTCGTTCCGGGGCTGGTGGCAGCTCGGCCAAAGCATCGGCATGAATCCCTGTCAAGGCATTCCATCCGTTCTGCCCTTCCGTGTCTTTGATCAGGTCGAGGCGATGCGAACCCGCCGGAAGTGATTCAGCCAACAGGTAGCGGGTCTGTCCCGGAACGGTCCGGAAGCGGGAATGCTCTTTTCCATCAATCACCACCGAGAACCAGTTGTAGGAGCTTCCTCCCCTGAATTCGTCGTGGAGGTCGACCGCGATGGATGTTCCTCGGAATTGAACCGATATCACCACGCCGGATGCGGCGAAACGAACGGAATCGGCCGTTACCACTTCGTGCCGACCCATGATCCGGATCCGGCTATCGGTGGGCGGAAACAGAGTCAAGGCGACCAGAAGCAGGTTAACGATCATACAAGGTTGGCAACTCGTCTTCGAACAGGACGAATGGATGATTTTTGAATTCCACGAAATTATCTGCGCTCAACTGACCCGGATAAGGAGCATAGAAATGGTCGCGTTTCTCACGTTCGAAGTTGGCGTTTCGCCAGACCAAGAAGTAGGAAATGCGCTTGGTGGTGTCGCTGCTCAAGATGGCTGAGAGCATGATGTCGGTCCACCAACGTGGGTTGGGAATGGCTTCCAAACCGGTTTCGGTCAATGCGGAGACCTTGCCCAGCGAATCGCCGATAGCTACCGTGTATTCCAAGGTGCGTTTCAGATTCACGAATTGCTCATCCGCAGGCGTGGTATTGGCCGGGTGACCCAGATCCCAATAATTGTCGATCCCGATCAGGTCCACATAATCATCACCGGGATATCCCCAGAAATAACCCGTCTTGAAATCGTCGATGTCGATGCGGCTACGATCGGGCGAATAGGCGTAAATCAGGTTGTTAACGCCTTTTTCATTCTTCAGATAATCGACCGTGAAGCGCCAAAGTGCGATGAAATCCTGTTCGGATGTCGAGCCTTTGCACCACCAGAACCAATCTCCGTTATGCTCATGCCAAGGACGGAAGAGTATGGGAATCCGCTCGGCTTCCAGCATTTTGAAGTATTCGGCGGCATGATCCAGATTCCGCTTCAACACATGATGCAAATCTCCGCCGGGAATGATGCGGTGCACCACAGCGGTGGTATCATAGAACGACCCTCCACCTGCCGGATGCGGCATATGCCATTCGTAAGTAATCACTCCTCCGCGCCGATGGATTCCCTTATCCCACGCCAACTGACGCTGTTGAGCGGCGTAGCGCATCGAATCGTTCCAATTCGGGTTCACGACCGCATTCACGGCGAATCCATAAACCGAAGGGAAGGATCCGGTCACGTCTTTCACATCGGATCGGAGCTCACCGGGCGCCAGATCGGCTTGGGTCCACCGATATCCATATTCCAATGTGGCTTGGTGACCGAACATTAGGCCTTTTCCCTGGAGTTGCAGCAGATTCGAGTAGAACACTTTGGTGAACTCGGTTGCGTTCTCGTCCGCAAGCCGGATTTCGGATGTTGGCGCAGAGCAGGACAGCAATGCAAAGGACAGAAAAGCGAGAGTGAGTGCGGATTTCATGGGCTGAAAGGGATTATTTTGATTGGGTATCGGATACCAATTGGGTGCGCTCGATCACTTCCAAACAGGCTCTGACGGTATGATATGGGCACTTCCACGGGCCGATCTTGTCTTCATGGGCGTAAGGCTGGCCGTTGCGGGTCACACGGAAAAACCATTCCCCATGCTCATGATCCAGAATGTTCTCTTTGGTGAACGCCCAGATGTCGTTGGCGGCGGTCAGATACGCCTCTTCATTCGAAATCTGATACATGTTCAAAAATCCGATCATGGCTTCGGCTTGGGCCCACCAATGCTTGTCTGAATCGAAAACCCGTCCATTTTTCCCGAAATTGCACAAGCCGCCCAATTCTGAATCCATGCCCTCACGCAGAACGAAAGCGGACACATCGCGAATCACTTGGCGGGTGCGATACACCAGTTCGGGGTCGGCGAGGACTTCGGCGGCATCGTGCATCAGCCAAGTGGTCTCTATATCGTGACCGTAGGAGTACACTTCGGATTTCGGCGACCAGTCTTCACCAAAAAAGGCGATGAAATGATGGTTTTTCGCATCGTAGATCGGTCCTAAGAATAATTCAAGCAACAGGGTGAGCTGCTTGCGAAGGGTTTCATCAGGCCAAATCCGATACAGATTCGTGTAGGCTTCGAGAATATGCAGGTGGGTGTTGGTGCTGCGTTTCTCGTAGGCGTCGCTGCTACCGAGTCGGACATCATCCAAAGGATTCCATTCCACATCGAAAGCTTCGTAATAGCCTTGGGTTTTCTGCGAAAAACTGTGGGTTTCCATCAGGTGGAACAGTTCGATGGCCTTGGTCAGAGAATCGGCATTTCCGGAGGCGCGATAGTGCTCGCTGAACCCGTAAATGGCGAATGCTTGCGCATAAGCGTGTTTTTTCGAGGAAAACACACCGCTTCGATGATCCAACATCCAATAAACACCGCCATGGCGGACATCCCAAAAATGGTCGATGATGAATTTTTGGGCGCGATCGGCCAGGTCTTTGAGCTCAGGTTGGTTCAACACCCGATATGCGGCGGAATAGGTCCATAGGATCCGAGTGTTGAGGATGACAGATTTCTGCGCGTTCGGAATCACCCGGTTTTCGCCATCGATCCGGCCGATGAATCCGCCATGGGTTTCATCCAAGGTTTTCGACGACCAATAAGGCAGAATTCGATCTTCCAACTCGGAACGAAGTTCCATTTCCATGCTCATGTCGTTATCCTTTCTTCATGAGTTCAAGATTTCGGCGGATCAATTCAGTTCTTTGAGCCACAGACCCTGCCGAGCGGAGCGTGTCGGGTGGGGTGTTCTTGCAATAATCAATCAATCGATCCACACTCGAGACCGCCACATGGCAGCGGGTATCCGACGAGGCGTAATACATGAACACGGTGCCGTCGTCGTCTTTGATCCATCCATTGGTGAAGGTCACGTTCGACACATCGCCCACTCTTTCCTCCCCATCCGGGGCGATGAGATGTCCCGCCGGAGCGTGAATGAGTTTGGATGGATCTTCCACCGAGGTCATGAACATGTAAATGACATAACGCAGTCCAGCGGCGGTGTTCCGCACTCCGTGAGCCAGGTGCAGCCATCCTTCAGGTGTTTTGATCGGATGCGGACCCTGTCCGTTCTTCACTTCCTTGATGGTGTGATAAACACGGGTGTCGATGATGGTTTCGGAAGGGATGACGGCATTCGTGATGTCATCGCACAGGCCCCATCCGATGCCGCCACCGGAACCGGTATCAATGAATCCGTCTTGCGGACGCGTGTAAAACGCATACTTGCCGTTAACGAACTCCGGATGCAGCACCACATTCCGCTGTTGTGCGGATGGGGTTTTCAGGTCGGGGAGCCGTTCCCAGTTCAGAAGATCTTTCGTTCGAACGATGCCGGCCTGAGCCACCGCGCTCGACAAATCGCCCTTCGGCGCATTGGGATCTTTGCGCTCGGTGCAAAACACGCCGTAAATCCACCCGTCTTCGTGATGGGTCAGCCGCATGTCATAGACGTTGGTGTCGGGCTCGTCGGTTTCCGGAAGCTGGACGGGATAATCCCAAAAGGTGAAGTTGTCGATCCCATTCGGGCTCTCGGCAATCGCGAAGAAACTCTTGCGGTCGAGTCCTTCGGTTCGGGTCATCAACAGATACTTCCCTTTCCATTTCATGGCACCGGGATTGAACACCGCGTTAATCCCGAGGCGCTCCAACATCAAGGGATTGGTAGCCGGGTTCAGATCGTATCTCCAGAACACGGGCACATGCGCGGCGGTCAAGACCGGATGCTCATAACGTTGATAAATGCCGTTGCATTCGGCGACAGGCAAGTTCTTGCGTGAGACAATCGCCTTGTATTGGGCTTCGAGCAAGGTCAATCTCTCAGAAAACGTAGACATAGCAGATGAGGTAGATAAGGTTAGGCGTTTTGGGGTTCATCCAATTCGTGGAGTCGGTCCCACCAGGAGCGTTTCAGCAGATAACCGAAGAAGGCGATTACCGTGCCAGTGACGGCGATGCCTACAGGCTCCATCAGAACCAGATATATTGGAAAGGCGACCAGTCCGGTCTGAACGATCACACCGATGGCCACATTCCACATGTCTTTTTTGAAGGTGGATTTGTCTTTGAAACCAGAATCTTCAGTAAGAACCAATTCCCTGACCGGACCCCAGAACCCCCAAGGACGCACGGTTTTGTAGAATTTCTTCAGCGTTTGGATGTCCGTAGGTGGAGCCATGTAGGTTCCGATGATTCCACCCGCCAGCGAAAGAAGCAGGATGATCGGGAAGTAGTACAAATCCAAAGTGCCCACGAAGAACGAAGGAAGGATCAGCGCGGGCACGATGCCACCCACCATGCCCCAGAAGAATCCGGAACCGTTGAGCCGCCACCAATACCACTTGAGGATGTTCGACACCACGTAGCTGCCGTAGAGCGCGGAGACGATCCATTGCAGGATGCTGTTCACATCCATCGCGAAAATGCCGAAGATGATGCTGGTGATTACTACAAGAATACCGGAACCGTAATTCATGGTGCTGATCTCTTTGTTGGTCGCTTCCGGCTTCACATACTTCAGGTAGATGTCGTTCACCAGATAGGCTTGGGCGGCGTTCAGAGTACCCGCGAAGGTGGAGATGAACGCGGCGAGGAGTCCGGCGAGCAATAATCCGAGCAATCCGACCGGAACGAATTCGTTGATGGCGGATGGAAGCACTTGCTCGAAATCGATGCGGCCGGCCACCAGAAGATTGAGTTGGTCGTAATAAAGCAATCCGAGAACCGTGAACCCGGCGATCATCAGATAACGGACCGGCATCAGCACGACGGAGACGAAACCGCTCATTTTGGCCGCTTCTGATGGACTTTTCGTCGACAAAATCTTCTGCATGTCGTAGTTTGGCGCCGGACCCGCCATGCTCACCAGCAACCCTTTGAATAGCATCATCATGAAAAAGATGGTGAACAGCTCGTAGCCGTCGCTGGAGATCTTGTCGTTCACTTCAGGGATGATGTTGGACCAGTCCATGTTCAGGGTCCAACCGAAACCGGGGTTCATCCAACCATCCGGCACCACCAAGGTTTGCGTGGTAAGCGCCATCATGGCGATATAGGCGATGACCAGCGAAGAGACGGTCATGATGATGTATTGCAACACATCCGCCCAAACGATGCTCGACATTCCGCCCATAATCGAGTAGAAGACGGCGAAGAGAGTGAAAACAATGCCGTAGATATGCGGCACGTAGGCTTCCGACACTTCAAAGGGGACATACGCCGAGACGGCTTCCCAAGGGATGAAGATCTGCATGAATTTGCCTAAGCCGATGAACCCGTATGCGAGAAACCCGAGGCATACGATCAGGGCGAAGACCACCATCACGGAGTGGGAAAGTTTGCTGCCACGATCTGTACCGAAACGGGTTTGAATCCATTCCGCGCCAGTCGAGACATTGGATCGGCGCAACCAGGCCGAAAGGAAAACCATGAGAAACACCTGGTTGAAAATGGGCCAGAGCCAAGGGATCCAGATGCTTTTGAGTCCATACACGAAGGCCAATGTCACCAGCCACATCGTTCCGGAGATATCGAACATGCCTGAGGCGTTAGAAAGGCCCAACATGTACCAAGGAAGCTTGTTGCCCCCGAGCATATAGGCGTTTTTGCTGCTGTGGGCCCTTTTTTTAAGGACCAGTCCGATCACGGTGATCGAAACGAGATATACGATGATGATCAGGATATCGACCAAGTGCAGCTTCATACGGTCTTACAGAATAATCGATGAAAAAAAAGCGGGAAGGGTGAGTTCGTCCCCTCCCCGCGTTGACGTACCTAACGTCGACTCGTCACTTGAGCAAAGTCATTTTCCGGGTGGCGGAGTGTTTGCCGGTTTCCAGACGGAAAAGATAGGTGCCAGACGACAATGCGGTGGCATCGAAGCGTACCACATGCGTACCGGCGGCAAACATTCCATCAGCCAAGACAGCCACACGCTGACCCAGAACGTTGTACACGATGAGGCGTACGTCGGCGTTCATCGGAAGCGTGAAGTTGATCGAGGTGGATGGGTTGAACGGATTCGGATAGTTTTGCGACAGTGCGAAACCTTCAGGCAGTTCATTGCGATCGCCGATGGAGGTTGCCATGGTCACTTCGAACAGGTCGAAACGATCCACACCCAACGTACCCACCACATTGCGCAGTTCGAAGGTGTTGTTACCGGATGAAAGGTTCAAACCCGAGACAAACACTTCGCGGAAAGTGCCTGCGTCGCCTGTGAAGGAGACGTTCGAGTTCAACACACCGTTCACAAACACATCAGCAGACGCTGTACCGGCAGTGAGGATGTAGTTGAGCTTGAGGATGTAGTTGCCATTGCGTGGGGCGTTGATTCCCACGGTCACACCACCGTTGGTAACGTTCAGGTAGGCATCTTCACTGGCGCAAGGACCCACGCCGGTGGTCGGGCAGACCAATTCGGTACCGACGGCTGAAGTCGTGCGCGATGCGTACAAGGTTCTGACCACTACTCCCGCTTTCGTTTTGATGGTAACCGTCTGATACTCCATGAAACCCCAGCTGCGTGCGAGTGTAAGGGTGTTAGAACCTGCGTTCAGAGTCACATCTGCAATGGTAGGCTCAGCCCAAGGAAGGGTCGCACCGTCGATAGCCATGCCAAGGGTGAACGCGCGGGATGGGCCTCCGTTGACGACCAGGTCGGTTTGGCGGTTCGGGTTGTTGTCGCCATACCAGGTACGGTGTTTCACAACGACGTCATAAACTCCGCCTGCCTCCATGTCGAACGTCCATGATGGAGCTCCAGAACCTGCAACACGTACTGCGTAGAGGTTCGGCATGATCACTTCAGCGGCAGCACCGGCTTTCGTGCCTTTTTCTGCTTCGGCCATTCCGACCAACGTCGTGACCACTTCACCGCCGCCTTTGGCGACGATCTGAGCGGCAATCGCCTGACGCTGACTCATCCAAGCGGCTTTTTGCACCGGGTAGTTGTTCAAGTTCCCCAACGGAAATCCACCCATTGCCGCAGTACGCAGAGTCGCATTGCTGTAGGTGAGTTTTTCCGGTAGCGGCCATTGGATCGACAGGTTGTCGTTGTCACGACCCGGATCCCAGTACCACAGCGGATGAGGCGCGGAACCGCGACGAACCGAGTTGATGAAATTAATCATCTGCTGTTGATTGTTCGGAATCAAGGTGAATCCTGGATTGATGCCTTCAATCAGATTCTCGTTCACCATTCCACCATATTGGTTGATGAAGTTGGTGGTACGCAGGTTGAACACCGGTTGCGCACGAAGTGGTGTGCCGGTTTCGAATTGGAAAGCCGCGTTCGCGGGGTTGTTCGTCGTGTAATAGGTCTCGAAAATCTGCTCACGGAACGAAGCATTGTTCGTGAACACGATTTTGCGGGCCAAATCCAATCCGTAACGCGATGGAATCGGCTCGATGTTGAACATCCCGGTGAATTGAAGGTCGGGAGTGTTCGTGCGGATCGCGTCGAAATTGGTCTTGTCGTCGCCATGCCAATACCCGTTCATGATCAGGTTGTTGGCGATGTAGGAATTGCGGTGCCATGAATACAAAACCACTTGGCGGCCATTGTTGACCGATGTGTTGTGGTTGAACCAGAAGAAATTGGCCGTTCCACCTTCGATCTGAAGTCCGAAGCCACCGATATTCAGAAAGTTGTTGTTTTCCACAAATACGGTATCCACATCCGTCCAAATGGAGAATCCGCGTCCTCCCCAGGGTTGATCATGCGAAATCAGATTCCGGAAGGTTGAGTTGGTAACAAACAGATCCGAGTTACGGCCATAGACGGAGAAGATACCCCATCCGGCATATTCCCAAATCACATTGTCGATCACGATTCTCGCATTCGGAGCATCAAAACGCACGATTTCGTAGGGCAAATCGCCGTTTGTGGTTTTTCCGTTGATGATGAGGTTTTTCAAGGTCACGTCACCACCCGCCAAGAAAATCTTGTCTGTGCGGGATGCATCCGAACGATGTTCCAATTGAAGCATAGGTGGGTTCTTGAACGCATCGGTAGGATCGCCAGCCTCACCCACTATGCGCAGGTGCCAGCCATTGTTCTCGATGCGCTCGCTTACGTAGTAGAAACCGCCTTGACGCAGTTTGTACACACGGTTCAGGTTTTTGCGACCTCCGCCTACTACGGTGTCAGACACGATGGCCTGATACAGCGCGTTCGGGACGAGATTGTCGTTCCTTAGCCATTCGACAACAAGGGTATCCCCTTGCGCCTGCGTGGTGGCCGGCCAAGCCATCACGAGGGTTATCAGTGCCACTAGCACTGCTTTGTAGGTGTTCTTCATGGTTTTTGACTCCATTGGTGGTTGTTAGGGTAGCTAAAAGGTGTATCTCACGCCAAGGTCCATCGTGAATCCATAGTATTCTACGAAAGTCGGGTAGGCGCCTATCGACGACTGGAAATTCCGGTCGGCACGGTTGTTCAGATTGTTGAAGTTGGCATAGACCTGGAAGTTCATCGGCAGCTTCTGTTTCAAAGCCAGATCCCAACGGAAGTAATCGGCAGTGAAGGTGTCTCCTTGCGGATCCGAGGCCAACCCACGAAGCACATCGGCTTGGAAGAGGTAGCTCAATCGTGCGGAGAATCCTTTGAAATCATAGCCAAGCGTCATGTTGGCGATGTTGCTCGGTTGATCGAACATCCGTCCCACTCGGAAAGTATCGACGATGACGGTTCGAGTGAACGGCGGACGAGCCGGCCGCGGTACAATCGGTTGCAATACCGTATAGAATTGCGGGTACTTCGTTTCCGACTCCAACAGCGTGTAGTTCACGTTCAGAACCAAACCTTTGAGAACGGAAGGCAAGTACCAGAAACTCGTCTGCCAATCGAACTCGATTCCCTTCACCGTGGCAAGATACTTGTTGTTCAGAGACGTGTTGATGCGAGGCACGCCCGTGAGTCCGGGAATGTTAATTTCTGGCAATATGGTCTGATTCCGAAGCAGCGGGAAACTCACGCCCCAGATCATGTTGTCCATCTCCTTGTAGAATGCGGAGACCGTGAAAAAGCCCACATGATTGTTGTAGATCGACAACGAAGCGTCATAGTTACGCGCGTTCGCGGTTTTAAGACCTGTGTTGGGTGCGGTTGCCCAATCGCGGAACTGCGACACATAGGTGATCGGGGCGAATTGGCGGTAATCCGGACGCGTGATGCTCTCGGTATAGGCCAAACGCAGATTCAGCCATTCTGTCGGCTTAATCTGCAGATGCACCATCGGAAGGAGGAATGAATTTCGGCGGGTGGTGGAGGTGTCTTTGTAGTTGACGGCAAACTGCGCCGGCCGATCTTCCGCTCCCAAGACAAATTTCGCATTATACCGTGTATGCTCCTCTTCATATCTGAAACCCGGCATGAAGGTCAAATACTTACCCAAGTTGATCTGAGTCATCGCATAACCCGCGGTGATCCGCTCGAAACCATCATAATCATTCCCCAGAGAATTCTGACCCGAGTAATTCATGTACGGACGTGCGACATCGGTGACTTTCCTCAACTTGGCCGCATCGAGCGTGTATCCAAGCGGATACTGGCCGTTCAGGAAATTGCGGCGGGTGTAATCGTCTTGGAAGTAGGCCAGACCGAAGCGGTTCATGTTCGTGGTGAGACCTAATTCCGGCAATTCCGTTGCGATGATGTTCCTCAACGCCATGCTTCCGCCGTAGTAGAGTCCGATACCGTACGATTCGCGGTCGTACTCGCGATTCTTCTCATAAAGCTTCCCTCCCGCTTTCACATATCCGGTCAGGAATCCGAATCGAAAAGGCACTTTCACATTCCCCTGGAAGGTGATCTCCGCTTCTTTCGTCTTGAAAGAATTCACCTCGAGGTTGTTGAAGAAGGTGTTGTCGATGTTGTTGTAAAAGCGGGTGACCACAGAGTCCGGCGAGATGAACCTCATGGCCGTCGGAGATGGCGATGCGCTCTCCTCCATGAAATCCCATGTGAAATTTTCCGGGGCTTTGTTGCTCGAATTCACATTCGACACACTCAGATCATACTCGATCCAACGGAACTTCTGCTCAGCTCCCAACCCCAAGGTGGTGATCGATGTCGTCGTATAGTTGTCTGAGAAAGCATACATGTGACGGATGTTGCTCAATTCCAAGCCGTTCCGGCGTTGGGTCCAGTCGTTGACCAACTCGTTATGAAAGGCATTGCCCGTGATGCGACCTTTCGGAATCTGATAATCGACGAGCATGCTGCCTCCGAAACGACTGCGGCGCACCGCGTTTTCCTGAAAGTTCAAGCTCGTCACGGTCGGCTCGAGAGCATTGTTGTTCTGAGGATTGGCGAATAATTCGTAACCGCCGGAGAACTGGTCGGCCGAACGGTTGTAACTGTCAGCGTTCAAGGTGAGAATCGCTCCGAGTTTCTTCCCGGTCAGGAAGCGGTTGCTCAGGGTCCCGACTATTTTATAGTTGTCGTACGAATTCTGGAGAGCGGTGAACCCTCCTTGCATCTGCAAATCGACAAGCATCTTGTTTGGCGCGTTACGTAAACGGAGATCAACCGATCCACCCAGCGCATCCGCGTCTTTGTCGGGCGTGAGCGCTTTGGTGACCTCGATCCCATCAAGCATGTTCGACGACACCAGCGACAGATCCACGCTTCGGTCGTTATCTCCGGTGGATGGAACCCGGACTCCGTTCACCGTCACGGTATTGTATTTCGGGGAAAGACCGCGGATGGCGATCCGGTTGGCTTCCCCACCCGAACGCTGGATGGAAATCCCAGGAAGGCGTCCTACAGACTCCGCCGCGTTCACATCCGGAATCTCCTGAATCCTATCCGACGACACAATGTTCGATATGGTGTTCGACGTACGTTGCTGGTTGATGGCGCTGAGCTGTCCACGCGCTTGGGCGGTCACGATCACATCGCTTCCCACCACACCCTGCCATTCCAATTCCACATTCAGGACAAGAACCTGTCCGGCGGTGAGATTCACTTGAACATCCACAGTCTTATAACCGATGTAAGAGACCACAAGTGTGCGTCGGCCCGCTGGAACTCCGTTGATCGCGTACGATCCGGACAGATCGGCAACGGCTCCGATCGATGTCCCCTCAAAAATGAGATTCGCGCCGATCAATGGCTCGTTAGAACCTTTTTCAAGCACCTTTCCAATAACCCGGGCCGTGCCTTGGGCGAATACCGATCCCGCAACGAAGAACATCATCAAGACCAGTGCGCCCATTCTGATTCGAAGCGCTTCCAAAGAGGTTCTGTTCATATTCATCGTTTGCACCATGTCCTGACTGATTTGGCTGTTGGCCACCCGGCGTGGGGGGGGCGTTCTTATTAAATCAAAATGATTGACTAATTCACGGGCATTATATCATTTTCGCCATGAACTTGTCAATAGGAAGCGCTTTTTTAGTTCATGAAATCACTTTCCGCAACCCATGCGTATGATTTAATCACTTGTTTTTATTAATCTTGATGCGCTGAATTATTTACTGTCGCGCCGGCATTCCGACCTTCGTACCTTGAAAGATGCGCACATTCCTCATGCCCCTCATTCTTCTCGTTGCCGTCGTATCGTGCAACCGTTCCGAGTACCGCGACCTGGCCCGTGAGGTCCGATCCGAAACCCTCCGTTCTTGGAAAGCCCAGAGCCATGCCGATTCCACTTATTCCATCATGCTCGGCGCTTATTCCACATTGCGGATGATGAATTTCGATGCGGAAGCCGACGCCATAGAAACCTTCATCGCCGAATCCGCCTCGTTCGATCACGATGGCTTCGTGAGCACCGGGGAGACCATCACCAAAGTGCTTGGCGGATTGCTGAGCATCTACGACTCGACCGAGAACCCGGCGATTCTCGAAAAAGCGCGTGATCTGGGCGACCGCCTGCTTCCCGCTTTTGCTACCGCATCCGGTCTGCCGGCAAAGGAAATCAATCTGGCCACCGGCGAAATTCGCGGGTCCACCGAAAGTGGCACTCGAAACAGCTCCTCCCTGATCGAATTCGGCATGCTCAGCCGCTTCACAGGAAATCCGGCATACTATCAAGCCGCATTCGATGCTACCACCGCCGATCCACGAATGGACCCCGAATCTCTCTACAAAGCCTGGCTGCTCTTCGGTGACGACGAACTCAAACGCAAGTGGGATGTTCAGATGAGCGATCGCCTGATTCAGGATGCGGCCTACGCCGGACTACTCGCTCTGTCGGGAAAGGTGGATGCGGGCGAACGCCTGTTTGATAAAAAGGACATCAAGTCGATGTGGTATCTGCACGTGTACACAGGCGATGAATCCTATCGAAAACTTGGGGTGGAGTTCTGGAAATCCGTCCCCATCGAACCCACAGACGTTTTCTTTGCCGAGACCATGAAGTATCTTTACCTCCTGTTCACAGACAAACCCGCTTACACACCGATGGATGTGGTCTTCAGCGCAGGGGCGCATCCGTTTAAAAGGTAGTTAGTTGTTTGTGGTTAGTTGTTTGTGGTACAGATGGGTGGAATCTGAAATTCGAAACCACAACAAACAACAACCAACAACCAACTACTAACTACTAATTACCAACTACCAGCTACTAACTACCATCATGTTAGACCCTACCACCCAAGCCAAGATCGACCAATGGCTCAACGGCGCTTACGACGAAGCCACGAAGCAGGAAATCCGCACACTGATCGCCCGTGAGGCATGGACCGACCTCACCGACGCGTTCTACCGCGACCTTGAATTCGGCACCGGTGGCCTGCGTGGGATTATGGGCGTCGGGTCGAACCGCATCAACCGCTACACGCTGGGTATGGCTACTCAAGGGCTGAGCAACTACCTCAAACAGAGCTTTCCCGGCGTTCAGATCAAGGTTGCCATCGCCCACGATTCGCGCAACAACGCGAACACTTTCGCCAATATCGTGGCTGATGTGTTCAGCGCCAACGGCATCCAAGTGCATCTGTTCGATGAGCTGCGCCCGACTCCGCAACTGTCCTATGCCATCCGCGAACTGGGTTGCCACAGCGGCGTGATGCTTACCGCATCCCACAACCCGAAGGAATATTCCGGTTACAAAGCCTACTGGAACGATGGCGGACAGCTCATCTCCCCGCATGACAAGAACGTGGTCGCCGAAGTGGCCAAGATTTCGAGCGTAAGCGATGTGAAATGGACGCGCGACGCCTCGCTGATCCATCCCGTCGGCGTGGAGATGGACACCAAGTACATTTCCCGCATCGCCAAGGAATCCATTTCCCGGGCCGCCATCAAGCGCCAGCACGATCTGAAAATCGTGTTCTCCCCTATCCATGGCACCGGGTTTCCATCCGTCCCGCCCGCGCTGAAAGCATACGGTTTCACGAATGTGATCCTGGTCGATGAGCAATGCACCATGGACGGCAACTTCCCGACCGTGGTCTATCCCAATCCGGAAGAGCACGAAGCGCTCACCTTGGCGTTGAAGAAAGCCAAAGAGACGGATGCGGACCTGGTCATGGCTACCGATCCCGATGCCGATCGCGTGGGCATCGCCGTCAAAGACAACCACGGTGAGTGGATCTTGCTCAATGGCAACCAGACCGGCAGCCTGCTCATGCATTATGTGCTTCAGGCCTGGAAAGACGCCGGAAAACTCAACGGCAACCAATATGTGGTGAAAACCATCGTCACATCGAATCTGATGGACGAAATCGCGGCATCATTCAATGTCCCCTGCCCGAACGTGCTCACCGGATTCAAATTCATAGGTGCGATGATGACCGCCAACCAAGGCCACAAAACCTTTGTGGTGGGTGGCGAGGAAAGCTACGGCTACCTGGTGGGCGAACATGCGCGCGACAAAGACGCGGTGATCGCCTGCGCCATGATCGCTGAAATGGCCGCCTGGTACAAAGACCAAGGCCGCACGCTGTTCGACGGCTTGCTCGACCTGTATGTGAATTACGGCTTCTACAAAGAGAAACTGATTTCCATCACCAAGAAAGGCAAAGCCGGCGCCGAAGAGATCGCTGCCATGATGGAGGGCTTCCGCGAAACGACACCGACGATGTTGGGCGGTGTGAGCGTGTCCATCCTCAAAGATTACACGGCCCGTACTTCGCGCGACATGCCCACCGGCGCCATCTCGAGCACTGATTTGCCCGCATCCGACGTGCTTCAGTTCATTTTGAGTGATGGAAGCGTGATTAGCGCGCGTCCGTCGGGCACCGAACCCAAGATCAAGTTCTATTGCAGCGTACGCGCCGATCTCGCATCCCGAGCCGATTTTGAACGTGTTTCAGCGGATTTGGACAAGAAAATCGGGGCGATCATGAGCGATCTCGGAGTGTCGTAAATATAAAAGGATGTAAAGCGCCGAACGATTACACAACGAATTCGTTTCTTCATGCGTCTTACGTGCTTACGACACATGAATAATTCTATGCGCCACCTATCCTTACTCGCTCTCGTCCTCTTTTTATCATCCATCTCCCAAACCGCTTTTTCACAGGGTGTCTTCGTCCGAGGCATCGTGATGGAACAACCGGATGGCTCGCCCGAAGAGCTCGCTCAACGATTCATGGCCGACCCATCTCAACGCCCGAAAGCATTGAACGGTGCCAACGTCATTCTCTATGCGAAAGGCGATACGATCACTCCGGTTCGCGCCACCACGGCCGGTCCTGACGGACGTTTCGAACTTACCCGAGTGAACGCCGGGCAATATGTGATGAGAGTCAGTTTTGTCGGATACCAGCCCGTCAATCGCGAAATCACCGTCGGCCGCGAAGACCTCAACAGGAACATCGTCTTCTTGAAAGTGGATCCGCTCAAATTGGACGAAGTCACCGTATCCGGACTCCGTGCCGAAGTGGAAGTCAAAGGCGATACTGTGGTGTACAATGCGGACGGCATCAAACTGAATCCCGATGCCACTGCGGAAGACTTGGTGAAGCGTCTTCCCGGCATCACGGTCGAAAACGGGCAGATCCAAGCCCAAGGCGAGCAAGTGCGCCGAGTGTTGGTCGATGGACAGGAATTCTTCGGTGATGACGCCGCTCTCACGCTGCGCAATTTGCCGGCCGACATGGTCGGTCAGGTCGAAATGTTCGACCAGCAAAGCGACCAGGCCCGTTTCACAGGATTCCGGGATGGAAACGTCAGCCGTGCCTTGAACATCATTTCCCGTCCGGGAATGAACGTAGGTCGCTTCGGCCGCGGCAATCTCAGCGCCGGAACCGACAGCAAATACATGGGAAGCGGAAACGCGAATTATTTCAATGGTCCGCGAAGAATCAGCCTTCTCGGAATGTCGAACAACCTGAACCAGCAAAACTTCTCGAGCGACGATCTTTCCGGAGTGACTCAAGCCAGTGGAAATACCGGTGGAGGATTCCCAGGTATGCAGATGATCCGCATGGGCGGTGGAGGTGGCGGTGGCAGATGGGGCGGCGGCGGCGGAGCATCGTCGAACTTCATGACAGGTCAGCAAAGTGGAATCAATACGGTCCATTCGCTCGGATTGAACTACATCGACCGTCTAAATGACAACAAGACCAGCATCAATGCCAGTTACTTCTTCAACGCGTCCGACAACACCAACACGCAATCGTTGGAGCGCCAGTTCCTGAACGAGTTCAACTCCGATCAGCTGTATTCGGAGCGCACCAACAGCACCGCCGATGCCTTGAACCACCGCATCAACGGACGCATCGAACATACTTTCAATCCGGTGTATTCGATGATCATCACCCCGCGCATCCGGTTTTCGAGCTCAGACCGTAACGCAGTGGAGAATTCACAGACCGTAAACCTTTCCAATGCGCTGATCAACCGCAACGGCGGCATCAGCACGAATAACAGCTTCACTTACGACATTTCGAACACGGTTTTGGTCCGCCGCCGCTTTGAAACACGCGGCCGCACCCTGTCATTGAATCTGCGCACCGATGTGAACAACACGACCGGTGAACAGAATCAGGATCTGGTGAGCGAGTTCTTCACTCCGCTCGGAGCATTGGCGCGGACATCCGTCACCGACCAGCTGACCGAAATCCGTTCCGACGATTACACGCTGAGCGCGGATTTCCAGTACACCGAACCCATCGGCACCAAAGCGCAGGTGCAAGTCGGCTACAATCCGAGTCTGAGCCGCAACCGTTCCGACCGCGACGCCTTCACGCCGACCGTGCTCGACAACAACCTCACCAGCCGCTATGTGAATTACACGCACACCCAGCGAGCGCAAGTAGGTTACCGTTTCAATGACCAGAAAATCAACTGGAATGCGAACCTGAGCTATCAGTTCACCGATTTGAACGGAGAACAGACCTATCCATACGTGACGGATACCCGCAAAACGTACAACCATCTTCTACCGAGCGCGTTTTTCCGCTACACGCTGAAGCCAGGAACCAACGTGAACGTGGATTACCGCTTGAACACGCGTATGCCTACGGCGAACCAATTGCAGGATGTGGTCGATAACACCAATCCGTTGCAACTGCGCGGTGGTAACCAAGGCTTGGATCCGCAAATCACCAATAGCGCGTCGGTGCGTTACCAGCAGGCCAACATCCAGAAAGCGACATTTCTGTTCGGTGTGCTGAGTGTGAACTACACCACCGATTACATCGGAAACCGCACGTTCATCGCCACGGGTGATACGCTCATCCGTCCGGGAATCACCATGGGAGCGGGCTCGCGTTTCACCTCACCCGACAACATCGGCGATTCGTGGAACATCCGCAGTTTCAGCAACTACACGCGTCCGGTCAAATTCATCAAGAGCAACATGAGTCTGAACGGCGGCCTGAGTTACACCATGCAACCATCGCTCGATAACGGCGTGCGTTCCGAGTCGAAAACGGTCGGACTCACCGGCGGAAGCTCGCTGAACAGCAACATCAGCCCGAATCTGGATTTCAGCATCTCTTATTTCGGAACCTATTCCATCGTTGAAAACGGTGCGGCACTGGGTGTGAACAACAATTACTACACGGGTCGCGCATTCGGCCGCTTCAACTTTCTTCCGAAAGGAAAATTCCTGCTGAATTCGGACTTGAACGTGACCCACTACTCCGGCTTAGGCGACGAGTTCAACCAGAACACCATCTACTGGAATGCGGCGGTCGGGTACAAATTCCTGGCCAACAACGCCGCTGAAGTCAAACTCATGGTGTACGACATCCTGGGACAGAACAACAGCGTTCAGCGCACCGTGAACGACGGCTACATCGAGGATGTGCGCTCGCAAGTGCTCACCCGCTTTGCGATGGTCAGCTTCAGCTACAACTTCCGGAACTTCCGGAACCAGCTGACCCAGGCGCGCTGAGGATTATTTCAGAACGCTGAGTTTGATCGCGGAAACGTGATCGGATGTCGAAAGCCTGGCCAGGTATACTCCTGTCGCCAGGCTTTCTGCGTTAAGGGGGATGTCGTGTGAGCCTGAGGTCATGAGCTGACCCGAAATCACAGTCGCCACGCGGCGACCTAGCATGTCGAAAAGTTCAAGGTTCACCTTCGTCGCGGATGGGAGCTCGAACCGAAGCGTCGTGGTCGGATTGAACGGATTGGGGTAGTTTTGATGAAGTATGGCACGTGACGGACGTTCGTCAACCGATGAATCCACAGAAGTCGGATCAAGCAATCGAATCGCATAGGAGGAGCTGGCTTGGCCATCAATGGTGTTGAAGGAACCTCCGATATGCAACTCCCGACCTTTTAGTGCCAAGGCATACACTTGTCCGTCCATTCCGCTCCCCACAATCTCCCAAGTCGTACCAGTCCATTTGGCAACTCCTCCAGGAAATGCACCTCCCGCATACAGAACATTGCCGTCAGCAAGCAGCACATTCACTGTTCCGGGCAATCCCGTACCTAAAGGTTGCCATGCGGATCCTGTCCATTGGGCGATGCGGTTCATACCCACGGTTCCAGATTGTGTGAATTCACCGGCAGCAATCAGAGAGCCGCCAAATTCGGTAAGAGTTAAAACATTTCCATTGAATCCACCACTCAACGATTGCCATGCGGCACCATCCCAACGCGCGATGCGATTGATGGTTCGAGCGCCGCTTCGGGTAAATGAACCCCCTGCATACAAGGTGGTCCCATTGGAGTACAGGGAGAAGACTTGTCCTGTGAACCCATCCCCCATCAATTGCCAATCTGTCCCAGTCCATCGAACGATATTCCCAATGAGAGTGCCATCCGCTGTTCTGAAACTGCTCCCACCGGCGATGATGTCTCCTTGGTGCCGGGTCACTGAATGCGCCGTAGCCCTCAAACCATCTCCGATTCCCGACCACGACTCCCCGTCAAACAGCGCGATGTTGTGGAATAGGATGTTGGCTTGGATCGTGCCAGCGGATATGAAGGAACCAACGGCCACCAAGGTATCTCCCCAAGCGGTCATGGCTCGAACCGGACCATTTAAGGCGACAATCGAGGTATCGAATCCCGATCCGCTGAATTCGGTTATCATGGGTTGGAGTCGGTCTGCCACCGTAGTGAAGAATCCACCGATGGCCATTCCCGAGTTGGTTTTCTGAAGCGCCAGTACAGTCGCGTTGATTCCGGATTTTCTCTCGCCGATCGGACTTCGCGTAAACCCGCTTCCATCCCATATGGCCAAATTCTTCATTCGGGTGGATGAATCAAAGAAGCTACCTCCAATGGCAAGTCGACCTCCGTTGGATGACATCGATGCAAAACTTCCTGCAAATCCCAATTCGATTGGCCTGAACCAGGTCAGGTTCCACGCCGTCCCATTGAGGCGATAGATTCCGTTTCCATTGGATCCAAACAGGGTATTGTCGTGAACGGCAAGACTTTGGAAATCCACCGATGGCGGTGTGCCGACAGTTGCCCAGGTTGTCCCGTTCCAACGAACCACTCGATAAGCCTCTTCAAATGTGCTGAGTGATGAGAAAGACCCACTTGCGATGAGAGAATCGTTCCAAATCACCAGCGACCTGACCCGACCACTGAAGAAACCCGGCCCCATCGGCGACCATGTGTCGCCATTCCATCGTGCGATGCGATTGAACGTCACTCCGGACCTGACTCTAAACTCACCGCCGGCAATGAGTTGATCTTGGAAGACGATCAGGGAGTTAATTGCGCCGTCATTGAATCCCAATCCCAACGTCGTCCAAGTCTCCCCATTCCATTTCATGACATTGTTTCCACTCGATAACAGACCCGCGGCGACCAATTCACCACGGAACTCGCTTAAAGCGAACACTTCACCGGATTCGAAACCGGTCCCGAACGGAAGCCATTCCTGCCCATTCCATCTGGCGATGCGATTCAGAACCGTCTCCCCACTGTGGGTGAATGTACCTGCGGCGACCAAGGTCCCGTTCTTCAGCACCGTAAGAGCATTGACCGATCCATTGAATCCTTCACCGTATGCATGAAACGTGGTGCCATCCCAGCGTCCGATTCGATTCAAACGAACGGATCCGTCAACCCAGACGAAGCTGCCGCCGATGATCAGATCCTCACCCGACCATAAGGTGGCTGTCACGGTTCCATCCAACCCTGATAGCGGAAATGTTGTGACTTGGGCCTGAGATTGGTTCGAGACGAAAAGAAAGGCTGCAAAGAACAGTGCAAACAATGTGGAGGATTTCATGCTGGTTCTGTAAGGTGTGCAGGTTGATTCATGTCGAATATACCCCCCCCGCCTAAATAACAAATCTATTTCAGCCGATGATAAAAAGCCGCTAAAACCTTTCGAAACAGACTACGCGTCGATTCCTGATTCACGACCGTGTATGTTTTGCTTGCGGACTCGATTTTCCGAGCCACCGCCCAGTCCCGGTCTTCGAGCACTGTGATTTCGCCGTAGGAAGGATGCTGCTTCACGAGGTAATCGACCACATGCAGGATGTGCGGTGTGCAGCGCTCTTCCACGGATAAGCTGCAATGTGTGATTCCGTCGGTCGAATCGCGCCGGGTGTCGGCCTCGGCGTACGTCCAATGCACGTCATCGAAAATGATCCATCCGCCTGGCTTAAGTAACTTGTCGGCCATGAAAAACGCGGCACCGTCTATGGTCCAGTTCTTGGGTCCGTCGATCACGATCAGATCGTACACCGGCGTGCAGACATCGTTGACCGTGTTTTCGACAATGGCGTCATGCAAAAACCACGTGTATCCGCTTTGCATGCGACGGATGTCGACCCGATCCGAGAATCCGCAGGCCGATAGCTGAATTTCAGGCGAAGGATCGAACTCCTTCTCAGCCTCGATCAGATCCACCGCGGTGATGCGGCCTTGACCGAGTTCGTCGAGCGCGGCGGCCATCACGCAAGTCGCGGTGCCATGGGCCACACCCAGTTCCAAGATGGAACCGATCTTTTCTCGGAGAATCAGGTCATACAAAAAGCGGGCGTTCTCTTTTGTGATGTACGGAACGGCGCCGACTTTTGATTGGATGTCGTGAAAGGTCATTGTACCGCAGACCGGACTCGAACCGGTACGAGCTTTTGAGGCTCATTGGATTTTAAGTCCAACGTGTCTACCATTTCACCACTGCGGCATTCCAATCGAGGCGTAAAGATACGGCTAGACGAATTTTAAATGATAAATTTTAAATTCAGGAATACCTCGCACCCATGATTTGGGGTGATCCACAACTCGAAATGGAGTTCTTACGCGTCGTCACTTCATCAAAAATTGACCCCTGATCGGCAACATTTTTTCATTTCCGCGGTTTTCATGGGCGTAACCAGAATGATATACCTCATGAAAAAACTTCTTCTTCTTACACTGATCGGCCTTGCCACCTTTCCCGAAACCGCCCTTGCCCAGTGGGGCGTCGGCGCCAGTTTTGAACGCCGCGACCAAGCCCCTGCCAACGGCTACGGCATTCAGTTCGAGCGGGATGTCTTCCGCATTCCCGTCATTTTCCTGCGGACCCGCATCCACGCCAGCTACTTCAAAGACACGGAATACGAACCGCAATTCCTGCCGATCTTCAGTCCGGAACCGTCCACCATCGAAGCCTATGATTTCGGCGGAACCGTGCTCGCCGGACTCCGATTCGGCCTCTTCAATCCCTACGCAGGTGTTGGAGCCGGTGCCGAACAATGGGATTTCAGGCCGGATGGAGCCGCCAGCCAGCAGAACAACACCGCATATTTCTATGGATTGTTAGGGGTCTCGATTTCCGCGCTTCCGATCTTGGAACCGTATATGGAATACCGCTTCTCGAACTTCCAGGATGTCGATTCCGCCGCGCAAAAATTCCGTGAAGCGAAAGGTAGATTTCATATCGGGGTGACCTTAAGATTTTGATGCGGGATGCGGGATGCTTGATGCGGGATGCTAGAAGCAAGACTATTTATCCTAAATCTGTGCTGATTTTGTAAGAAATCCTCAAAAATGGCCTCCTAACATTATGAACCATAAGGAGAATTACATGAGAGATTTCAAACAGTTGTCTATATGGCAAATGTCTCGAACCATGACGAAGGAGATTTACTTATTAGCGGACCATTTTCCTACTAAGGAGCGTTTCCGACTGACAAATCAATTATGCAGAGCAGTGGCAACTATCGCTGCGAACATAGCGGAAGGTGCGTCGCGAAGATCAGCGAATGATTTTTATCGTTTTCTTGAAATCGCTTTAGGTTCCGCTAATGAAGTCGAATGTCATCTGATCATTGCCTGCGACCTAGGTTATATTTCGAATGATGATTTGGATAGAGAAGCAGGAATAGTGAATCATCTGCGGTCCATGCTGATCAACTTCATGAAAAAAGTGGAGTCAGATATTCCCAAACGTCGATAGCATCTCGCATCCCGCATCTAGCATCTCCTATTCCGCCCACGCGCTCACATCATCGAACACTTCGGCGAATTCGAGCCGCTCTCCGTCGCGCGCGATGCGTACATCGTACTCGGCTTTCGACTCGCCGTCGCGCAGCAGCATCATCGTGGCCAGTTTGTTGATCACCTGCGTCTGAATGAGCCGTTTGAGCGGCCGCGCTCCGTACGTGGCGTCATACCCCTTCACCGCAAGCCAATCTTTGACGTTTTCCGGCACATGCAGGGAAATCCCCTGTTTGGCCAGGCGCGCCAGCACGTTCGTGAGTTGGATGTCGACCACGAACCGCAGATGCTCTTTCGACAACGGATGGAAGACGATCACGTCGTCGATACGGTTCAGGAACTCCGGACGGATGGTCTGCCGCAACTGCGCCAACAGCGCCGCCTGAAGCTCGTCGTACACGATCGCATCCATCTTGCCGCCAGATTCATCGATCTTCCGCTGGATGAGCTGCGAGCCCAGATTCGAGGTCATGATGATGATGGTGTTGCGGAAGTTGACCGTCACTCCTTTCGAGTCGGTGAGGCGACCGTCGTCCAACACCTGAAGCAGGATGTTGAACACATCCGGATGCGCTTTTTCGATTTCGTCGAGCAAGAGCACGGAATACGGACGCCGACGCACCGCTTCGGTCAGTTGTCCGCCTTCATCATACCCTACATAGCCCGGAGGCGCGCCCACCAAGCGCGACACGCTGTGTTTCTCCATGTATTCGCTCATGTCGATGCGGATCATGGCATGCTCGTCGTTGAACAGCGATTCGGCCAAGGCCCGCGCCAGCTCGGTTTTCCCGACTCCAGTGGAGCCCAGGAAGATGAACGAGCCGATGGGTTTGCTTTCGTCCTGCAACCCGGCGCGACTCCTCCTCACAGCATTCGCCACGGCTTCAATCGCCGGCTGTTGGCCCACGACTCTTTTGTGAAGGTCCTCCTCCAGCACCAATAACTTATTCCGTTCGCTCTGCAGCATTTTCTTGACCGGAACGCCCGTCCAGCGCGACACGATGTCGGCGATGTCCTCGGCATACACCTCTTCCTTGAGCATGATGTTGTCGGTGGATTGCGCTTCATTCAGCTCTTTTTCAAGCTGGATGATGGTTCCGTACCGCAGTTCAGCCACGCGCTCGAAATTGCCGGCTCGCTCGGCTTTGTCGGCCTCGTTGCGCGCCGTTTCGATGGCCAGTTTCAGCTCGCGGATGCGCTGGATAAGGCTTTTTTCACGGTCCCACTGTCCGCGCAAGGCATTGTGCGATTCCTGAAGATTTGCCAGTTCCCGCTCGATCGGCTCCTGACGCGACGTGTCTTTTTCCCGCTTCAAGGCCTCCCGCTCGATTTCCAACTGACGGATTTGACGACCCACATGATCCAGCTCTTCCGGCATCGAATCGATCTGCAAACGCAAGCGCGAGGCCGCCTCATCGATCAGATCGATGGCTTTGTCTGGAAGGAAGCGGTCGCTGATGTAGCGATGCGAGAGTTCGGCCGCCGCCACCACCGCCGCATCGGAAATGCGCACGCCGTGATGGAGCTCGTACCGTTCTTTGAGTCCGCGGAGGATGGAGACCGTGTCTTCGACGCTCGGCTCGCCCACGAGAACGGTTTGCAAACGACGCTCCAGCGCCTTGTCTTTTTCGATGAACTTGCGATACTCGGTGAGCGTGGTGGCCCCGATGGCACGCATTTCTCCGCGAGCCAGGCTCGGTTTGAGGATGTTCGCCGCGTCCATGGCGCCTTCCGCAGCACCGGCACCCACTAAGGTGTGAATTTCGTCGATGAACAGGATGATTTCGCCGTTCGAGTCTTCCACTTCGCGGATCACGGCTTTCAGGCGGTCTTCGAATTCGCCACGGAACTTGGTTCCGGCCACGAGCGCACCCATGTCGAGGGCGACGATGCGCTTGGTTTTGAGTCCTTCAGGAACATCTCCCGTCACGATCCGCAGGGCCAAGCCCTCGGCGATGGCCGTCTTGCCCACGCCGGGCTCGCCGACCAAAACCGGGTTGTTCTTGGTGCGGCGCGTGAGGATCTGCATGACGCGTCGGATTTCGCCATCGCGGCCGATCACCGGATCGAGCTTGTTCTTCTCGGCGAGCTCGTTCAGGTCGCGCGCATATTTTTTCAGGGATTGGTACTGCGTTTCGGCGTTCGGATCGTCGGATTTACGGGTACCGCGGATCTCGAGGATGACCTTGGTCAACGCGGCGCGGGTCAGTTTTTCGGCTTTGAGGAGGGTCCCCGCTTCGGATTTGGAATCGGCCAAGGCCAAGAGAAGATGCTCGGAACTGACGTACTCATCGTCCATCTTGGAGGCTTCCTTGAGCGCGGCGTCGAGCACGGCTTTCAGATCGTTCGACAGGTACGAGCCCGACACGGCGGCGCCTTGCACCACGGGAAGGCGCGAGATCGCGGCATCGACGGCACGGGAGAGGCTAGAAACCGGGACTTCGAGCTTGGAAAGGATGGATCGGACCACGCCGGTCTCGTCGTTGGCCAAGGCGGACAAGAGATGCAGGGGGTCGAGGGCCTGGTGCGAACGCGCCGCCGCCAATTCCAACGCGGCCTGAACGGCCTCCTGGGCTTTGACAGTGAATTTGTTCAGATTCATGGGATTCCTTTTGATGTGTTTCTGCAACTCCCACTGCGAAACCTGTGCCATGCGCGATACGCTGACAAGGTGGCAGGCGGACAATTATTAATGAACAATTTTAAGTTTGGGAGTGCTGCGCGGTTCAAGACCCGTACCTTTAAAATTGAACATTTAGAATTTCTCCCATGCACATGAACATCCCCGTCATCTACGAAGACAACCACCTCCTCGTCGTTGACAAACCCGCAGGCATGGCCTCCCAAGCCGATGGACACGCCACCACCGACCTCCTTACCGAGCTTAAAGATTACATCAAGCTCAAATACGATAAACCAGGGGATGTCTATCTCGGCTTGGTGCATCGTCTTGATCAGCCCGTTTCAGGCGTCATGGTCTTCGCCCGGACGAGCAAAGCCGCCTCTCGCCTATCCGAACAAGTTCGCGATCGCATCTTCAAGAAGACCTATCGCGCGGTGCTGATGGGATCTCCACCTGAAATGTCCGGCACTCTCAAACATTACATCTGGAAAGACGACACCAAGAACAAGGTCGTGGTGTACAACAAACCCGGCGCCGACGCCAAACTCGCCGTTCTGCATTACACGGTCGTCAAAAAAGACAAAGAAACCACCACGGTGGAAATCGAGCTGGAAACGGGTCGCCCGCATCAGATCCGCGCGCAATTCGCGCATGTGAAATGTCCGCTCAAAGGCGACGGGAAATACGGAAAATCAGACGGAACCGACCTCGCCCTGCGCGCCATCCGCCTCGGATTCTTCCACCCGATCACGAAAAAGTGGATGGAATTTGAGAGGAAGTAGGATGGTAGGATGGTAGGATGGTAGGATGGTAGGATGGATATTAGTAATTAGTAGATGGTATTTAGTACCTCAATATCGAACGTTCCTAAATCTGTGCAAATCGAGTAAGAATTCGTGCTTTATCGCATCTATAGAGATATCACCATCCTAAGGGGCACAATGAATAACTATAAGAAATTGAAAGTGTGGTCTGAAAGCCATGCGCTGACAGTACGTATCTATTCGGTCTCATCAAATTTTCCCAAGAATGAACTCTATGGGCTCACGAGTCAAGTTAGACGAGCGAGCATGTCCATTCCCTGCAACATCGCCGAAGGATCATCACGTGACAGTGATCGCGACTTTCAACGATTTATAGAAATCGCACATGGATCCGGACTGGAATTGGAATATCAACTACTCCTGTCGCACGATCTCGGTTATCTCGACAAATCGACCTACGACGAGCTCAATGCATCCATCGTTGTCATACTTAAGCAGCTGTTTTTCCTACGTCGCTCTCTGAAGTAACCATCCTACCATCCTACCATCCTACTCAGAAATTCCTTAGGAGGAAGGAATCCGATCACCCTCGAGTTTTGCCGTTCCAAGCCATTCGCGTCAATGAACAGAATCGTCGGTACTCCCGCCACATCGAACTGCTGACGCAGCGCTTCTGATTCCGGAGAATCGAAATTCGTCAGATCCACTTTGAACCGCGCATAAGGCTCCAAGGTCTCGATCACGGTCGGATCGGTGAAGGTGCTCCGGTCCAATTCCAGACACGGGATGCACCAATCGGCGTAGAAATCCAACACGATCGGCTTTCCATCAGCACGGGCCGCATCGAACGCTTCGGTGGTGTAGGGTGTCCATTGCACGCTCGGCTTGAGCAGAACGTTCGACATGTGCACCCCGAAGACGATCGCCGCGATACCCAAGAGCCATTTGAAGGTTCGGAACCGTGGTTGGTTAAAGCCGCTTCGTTCGATGAATCCGAGATAGACGCCGCCGATGAGCAAGGTCGCAGGAATGACCCACACCGTGAGTTTCGGGAAGAACGCCAAACCGATGTAGAACAAGGCCACGCCCACGAGCACCACACCGAAGAGCTTTTTCACCCAGATCATCCACACGCCGGAACGGGGAAGTTTGGTCAGCAGGCCGCTGAAGGTGCCGAGGATGAGATACGGGAGTCCGAGTCCGAGCGAGAGGATGAAAAAGCTCCAGAATCCGAAAAAGACATCCCCTTTGGCGCCTACGAAGGCCAACAAAGCGATCACCGGCGGACCGATGCACGGCGCGGCGAACACGCCCACCACCAATCCCGACAGATACACGCCGATGAAGCCGGTGGACTGCGTTCCTCCCAGTTTGCTGGTGAGCCAATACGGAAGCGTGATTTCATACACACCGAAGGAGCTCAGTGCCAGCGCGAAAAGCATCACACCGATGGCGAACAAGACCCAGGGTGATTGCAAGACGCTACCGAACAAGCCACCGCTCAAGGCCGCCAGCACACCCAGAACGCTGTACATCGTGGCGATGCCGAGCACATAGATCAGGGCTTTGGAGAAGACCCGGAGGATGTTACTATCCGTCTGGTTTCCGAAGATGGACACGGTGACCGTGAGCATCGGATACACGCAGGGCGTCAGATTCAGCGCCAAGCCGATGAAAAAGATGGTGATGAATGTCCACAACAAACCGCTTTCGTCGATGAGCTGCGCGATGGCGTTCTGTTCACCGGCTTGGTCGAAGGTGATGAACCCTCCATCGGCAGTGCCGCTCGCCGCGCCATCGAAATACGATCCATCCTTCGAGGCGACCATCGCATCGCCTACGGTTACCGTGAAGGCCACGGGGATGTTGGAGGGCGGAAGACAGGTCTGGTCGTCGCAGGCCTGAACGCGTAAGCGTCCCTCGACGGCATATGCGCCGGGAGGAAGCTCCGCGGAGATATCCAACGTCAGAAAAATCGGCGCTTCCCCTTCATATACGGCCAGTTCATCATCCGCGAAGGCGAATTTGAAAATCTTGAATGGCGGATAGACGATTCTGCTTTGTGTCAATCCCTCTGGATAGGTCAATGTCAACTCGGTCCCGATCAACCAATCCAAGGTGGGCTTATGGGAGTTGATGTGCCATCCGTCTTGGATGTCCATCACCACAGCGACCCGGGCTTGTGATCCGGGAACGACCGTTTCCTGCTCGGATTTCACCGTTACGGAGACGCGTCCGGCGCTGAACGATTGCGCGTTCAGACTGATCGCCGCAAGCAGGAAAAGCGGCGTGAGGAATAACGTTTTCATTTAAAACTTGTCTTCGAAAGTCTCGAAGGATGTGGTTTGATAAGAGCCGCTGGCTACGAAACGAAGCAATTTTGCGAACAAGGGAGCATCCATGTAACCAGGTTGATGGCCGATGGCCTTCCCTTCCGGGTTGATGAACACGGTTGACGGATAAGAAGTGATGCCCATGGATTTGGCCAAGGCCTCTTCGGTGTAAGTCCTACCGTTGTATTCGACTTTCTTTTTCGATTCGGCATCAAGTCTGACCCTGATGAACGAATCGCCGATCACTGCCTGAACCGCCGAATCGGGATATGTCTTCGCATCCATTTGCCGGCAATACCCGCACCAAGTGGTGAACACATCCAGAATGATGAGTTTTCCGGTCTGCTTGGCCAGGGTTTGCGCGTCTTTGAGCGAAATCTGCTGGGCTTGGCCCGCGTCCACAGGTGCTTGCTCCGAACCGGAGCCGCAAGCGACCATCAAAAGCAGCATGATTAACGGGATTCTGACGGCGTAGGACATAGGACTTATGGAACTGTGTTTTCTCCAATAACGAATTCAAATTACCACTGAATGCATTGCGCTATTGTAAGATTCTATAAAAAAAATAACCCGTGTGGCTGTCACACCAACACGGGCCCCAGTCCTACTTTATCAAGAGAGAGTCGTTAAGATCTGGTATGTAAAACAGGGTTCAATGGTGTTCGAATAGGTTCACCCGGAACCGCACCGGGACACCAAGCCTGCCAATCGGCATTCTGAAAATCATTTTCGGGATGTTTAAGCCGCATCTCCGCATCCATGCAGATCACAGTCATCAGTTTCCGGGCGGTGTCTGTGGAGTTCGAACCGGCTCTGTGATAGGTCCATCCCGAATGGAAACTCATATCACCCAATGCGAACGGTTCTTCGATCAGATCGAAGCCTTGCCCGGTAAGCAGGGTCTGAAGCCTGGCTTCGCTGTCGTCGGAAATCGGAAGCGAGCGACCTTCCGCGAACTCCTTCACAACCTCGTTCAGGGTCAAAAGATTCATGTTCTGTTTGAAGGCCTTTTGGTAGGTCGTCTGCTCTTGGGATGAGCTCACCGGCGCCATGCGCGACCTCACCTCCGCAGTGATCGTGGTTTCGATATAGGCAAAAGTCCGAGGCGTGAGAACCGATCTCATGTGAATGAATCCATCCTTGTTAAAGCGATCGATTTCCGGACGACTGACCCTGATGGTTTCGTAAAATTCGTTGTGAATGGGCATGACTTGCGCATAAAACTATGGTATTCAAATCGCTCATGACTTCCACTTTTTTGCAAATTTATGATGATATTTTATCTTTATTCATGAAAGCCACCTACGAACACATCTCCCTGCCCGGAGCGCTCGGTTCGGTCTCCCATGTGGAGGTCAATCAGCCGAATTTCCCTTTCCATTGGCATTATCATCCTGAATTTGAACTCACCTACATCGCCAAGGGAAAGGGTGCGCGGTGGATCGGAAACGATATCGGCGAATATCAGCGCGGGGAATTGATCCTGGTAGGTAGCAACCTGCCGCATTGCTGGTATTCGGACGCCGGAAAATCGCCCAATCAGGGCGAACGGGCTGTGGTCTTGCAATTTCCGCCCCAAGTTGTGAACGAAATCCTGTTGGGATTGCCGGAATGCTCCTCCTTGCGTCGTTTGATTCAGCAATCGGCGTTGGGAGTTCTGTTTTTGGAGACACCGCCGCATTTGGAAGAAACCATGAACGGAATCGGTGCCAGGCGCGGCATCGATCAACTTTTCCGGCTCCTCTCTTTTCTCGATCGGTTGGCTGAATTACCGTCACGAACACTGGCCACTTCGGCCTATCGACCCTTGAACGATCAAAAAGGCGAAGGGCGGCTCGAGTTGGTCTATCAGCACATCCACAAGAATCTTCACCGCAAGCTTCGTCTGCAGGAAGCCGCATCCCTCGTCGGAATGACTCCCACCTCCTTCAGCAGGTATTTCAAGCAGGTGAACCGGCGCAGTTTCATCGACCATGTGACCGGCTTGCGGATCCAGCGCTCCGTGGAGCAGCTCATACATACCCGGCAAACCATCGCTGAAATCGCTTATGGATGCGGATTCAACAACTTGTCGAATTTCAACCGCATCTTCCACTTACGCAAACAAATGACACCGGGAGAGTATCGACGCCGGTATCAGCCTCAGTGACGGATCTGGAAGGTCTCGAATTCGTTTTTGGCGGCCACCCAGTTTAGTGTCGCTTTGGTGACGGTGGCGGCAGGTGGTCCGCTCACACATCGATCCACGACAAACTGGATACGGAATTCTTCCCCTTCAAGCACGACGAGGACGTCTCCATCTGGCAGATTCTTGATGTACCCTTTCACTCCTTGGTCGGCGGCATGCCGTTGCACGTACGCCCGCATTCCGACGCCTTGTACGATACCGTGCAGCGTCAGCTCCGCACGGCTTTTCAGATGGTGTTCACTCATGCCGTCAATTTACGGCTTTTCCCGCTTCCTTAATCGTTTCCAGGCATATGCGCCGCCGGAGATGGCAAGGGCGGTGAGCCCTCCATCGATCGGGGCCTGATTTGGAGCGTTCGGAAGGCTTGGAGGCGGCAATTGAAGCAGCAGATAGATTAAGAGTATCATGGTCATTTTATCAACGTGATGAGGTGATGCGCCGTGGATCCGGAAGACTGAAGCCTGACGACATACACTCCACTGCTTAGTGACGTCGCTTCGAAGACCACATGATGCGATCCCTGAGTTTGTATTCCTTGCGCAAGCACTGCGACTTCCCTTCCGAGGATGTCATATACGCTGAGCCGGATGTCTCCGGGTTCGGAAACCTGATATCCGATCACCGTTGTCGGATTGAACGGATTCGGCCATGAACCGATCAAGCGTGTCGAAATAGGCCGTGTGCTTGAGGCGAATCCTACCGATTCGATGCGCTTCGCCACGAACTGGAAGCGTCCTCTCAGGTTTTGCTGTGCGCCATCATGCGAAAATCCATATCCTTCGGATTCCCGAAGGTCCAGTTCCACACCCAACTCGAGATCGTGAAATCGGACACTCCAATGATCCGGTATGCGGATTTCATCACTCCAACGAATCCGCCATATTCCGCTTTCAGAAAGATGGAGATCGTATGGGATGATGACATCCTCTTGCGAATTCACATCGATGGAAGACAATGCCGCCTCACGGTTCTCCGACCCGCGAAACCATCCATAAGAAGTGCCTGAATCCAACGGCATCAATCGGGAGATATGCGGAGAGGGAACGGTGCGGAATTCAATCATCGGTCCGCGGTCGTGACGCAGTGTTCGGTTCCCTTCCAACTTCACCAACTCGATGGGAATCGCATACGTTTCCATTTCACCATCCTTGAAGAAGCCGCTTGCACCGGAGGCTTTCGCTGAAAGCGGGATGGTCAGCGTCGTGCCGGGATTCTGCTCCGTGGTTTGCAACATGAAGGCTTGCCAAGGTGCGATCACTCCGTTCAGCGATGGATCAGAACTCAACACCCAGCTTCCAAGCGACCCGCTACCCGCAGGTTGCCAGACTTGGACCGTAGGCACGAACCCTCCGTTCGAACTGATCGCACTCACCGAAATCGGTGATGCGTACGGATTTCCGAGCAGATTCCATCGGTTTCCGTTTGAATGAAGCGGTATCGTGACATCAGACTGCGGCTCATGGCCGAAAAGTCCGGGGTCGAACGCGGGTCCCGCGAATCGATACCAGATCATTCCGCTGCCGGGTTGGATGACCTGATCCGCAGTGGCAGGTGTGATCCATGAGGTTCCGTCGTACGAGGTGTACAGATTCGGCGCGGCAGCCGAATGGCTCAACCCCGGAATTCCTTGGACCTCGAATTGCTCGGAAAATTTTCTCACGGAAATTCCGCTGAATGGCACGGATAACATTCTCCAGCCCACATTCTCGGAAATCGGTCGATGCGCGAAATCAGGAAACACCCGCACTTCCTCTATCGCCAGATGCGCGTTTCCGGAGGAACCATCCCCGTTGGCGATGTTGAATCCGATCACGAAGGTCTCCTGATCCGGAATCGGTGTTTGAAACACGATCTCAGCTTCAAGCCATCGCTTCACATAGGTACCCAACACGCGTTCAGGAGTATGCACACTCGCGGCATACTCCTGACTTTTCACAAATTGGGAGGCATTCGTGGGTGAAGCCTGATGCGGATAACGGTAATGGGCTAGGCGCAGTTTCGTCGCCCTTTGGTTTTCCGAAATCTGCCAGACTCGAAAATATACCACCACGCGGCGAAGCGATCGCCCCGTGGTGTTGGTCAGCGTGGCCTCAATGAACGCGGAGGTGGTCGTCGTACCGCGCTTGAAACCATAGGCGACCACATCCGCATCGGACGGATCCACGTAGGCATAGACTCTCACATTCGACACAACGGTAACGCCTTGTATGAAACGGCCACCGAAGGTTCCGGGAACCCCCGATCCGTTCAATTGGAATGGAGCCGGCACGGACAAGCCATCGGCTCCGTCGAAACGCAGAGTCAGCATCGACGCATGACTCAACGGACTCTGGGCCAGCGCCATCGTCGGCCACAGAAACAGGATAAGTAGTGATTTCATAACGGTAAGGGGTTTTCAAAAAGAGCGTCATGCTCCTTTCCCTTACAGTGGCGGATTTTGCTGAAATCTTACAAAAATCGTGCTTTTTTTAGGAACGATTGGGGAAATTGACCGTGAAACGGCTCCCCACATCCACTTCGGATTCCACAGTGATCGATCCGCCGTACACGCTGATCAGCTCATTGCACAAGGCCAATCCCAAGCCGGTACCCCATTCGTTCACGGTACCCCGCCGTTTGATGGATCTGTCGACGCTTAACACGTTACTCCTCATTTCTTCCGACATCCCGATGCCGTTGTCACTCACCTGGACCCACCATCCAGACTCTGAAATACCGGCTTCCAGCACCACGATTCCTTCGGCTTTGGTGAATTTGATCGCATTCGACACGAAATTGCGGATGATGGTGTCGAGAATGTTCGCATCCCCGTTCACGACCATACCATCAGGCACGATCGCCTCAAGATGAATCCCTTTGACGGAGGCGGACGGACCGAACAACCGTACCGTGGATTCCAAAACACGGTTGATGTCCAAGGTTTCGATGAGAATCGGAACGTGCCCTCTCTGAAGAGTCGACCATTCCAGAAGATTCTCCACCAAACGATGCAGATTTTCCGAGGAAGCGCGCAAATGCTTCAGATTCTGACGGATTTCATGATCATCCATCTCTTCGTACTCATCAATCATGAGCTGGGTGAGTCCGATCAGTGTTTGAAACGGGCCTCGCAGGTCGTGGCCGATGATGGAAAAGAATTTCTCCCTCGTATGCAGGATTTCCTCCAGATACTCGGCCTGCTCGGTCACGATGGCTTTCTGCTTCTCCACCTCGGCTTTCTCAAGTCTGAGATCCGTTGTTCGTTGCACCACCAAGGTTTCAAGCCGTTCACGCAAACGACTCAATCGGCTGGTTCGAATGTGAACCACGCCCCAAACCATCACGATTAATACGGATACCATGAGTATAACGAACCAATAGGTCTGCCAGAACAGCGGTTTCACATGGATGCGAAGGATCGCAGGATCAGATGATCGGGTTCCAGCCTCATTCCAACTGATCACTTCGAAAACATACTTTCCGGGAGCCAAATCACGGATTCTCACCGGTTTGCGATCAAAGTCATCGGTCCATGTGGTATCCTTACCGACCAATCGGTATTGGTAACGGATACCTGAAGGTGCGGCATAACGCAAACCCGAGAATTCGATATCGATGTCTTTGACGCCATTTTTCAGAATGATGTCGGAATCGCGGAAAAAGTCGATCCCATGGCGGATGAACACGGGAGGCGCTTCCTGATTCGGATCCGGCTTGGTGAGGGGAATCAACACAACGCCATCTTGAGTGGAGATCAGGATGCGGGATTTGTCTGGCGATATGAGACTGCCTCTTTGAAACCCTCCATTGGCCTCCTTATTTCTCATTCCATCTTCTTCGTTATAAATGATGAAGTGAAATCCCAAGGATTTCCCATCCAGATAAGAATTCAAATCCCTCTTGTTGATTCTCACAACACCGGAATTCGTCGAGATCCAAAGCCATCCCAACGGACCTTGTTGAATGCTGTGGACGACTTTGTCGGGTAATCCTTCGGCGATACCAATGGAGGCGAACTCTCCTTTACGGTATCGGATCAGTCCGGCGGTTTCCGAACCGAACCAAATCACATCCCGATCATCCGGATCGATGAACACCGTTCGGATATGATTGGAAGGTAGACCGTTCTGGGCATGATAATGAATCGACTTGCGGGTTTCCGGATCGAACAGGAAGGCTCCGTTATCGGCCGTGGAGACCCAGATCCGTCCGTCCGAATCTCGTATCAATGCTCGCAGCATCTGGCTTGGAAGTCCGGTGGATCGATCGAGCACCTCAAAACTCTCATTCTCAGTATTGAAAAGAACCAGCCCTGCCGATGTCGCCAGCCAAAGAGTACCGTCATTGTTCGGAAGGATTCCTCTGATATCTCTCGACATCGAACTATTGCCGAAATAATGGCTTTTCAACGTACCGGTTCTCTCATCGAATCGAATCAACCCTCGCTGATAGGCCCCGATCCAGATTCGTCCTTGAGAATCCTGTGCGAAATCATGAATTCCACCGAAACCCGGGTTGGCAACCGATGGATAATTGATGATGGATGTGGATGTGACCACAGAGAAGCCTTCATTCCGCGTGCCGATGAACAAACGCGAGTTCCTGTCGACAAACAGACCCAAGACATTATTACCTCGTATTCCTTCAAGCCGACCTATATGCCCGATGAGATTTCGCTTGATCCTGAAAATACCTCCATATCGGGTGGTGAACCACAGATTCCGCTCCCTATCCTCATAAATCGCAAGTGCCGATGACTTTGAAATGGGCTCGGTGATTGGCAAACGTTCCAACCTGTTCGACCGGATGATGAACAGATGTCCATTCATGGTCACCAACCAATTCACACCATAACTGTCGGTGAATGCCTGGGTTATGAAATCGTCAGGTTCGATCCTCTCGCCGACCAATCGAACCACTTTATCGTTCTGAACATGAAACACGCCTCTGGTGGATGTCAACACAGATCCCGAACCCAATGAATTCAGACTGGTGACATTCAATCCTCGGATCAGTGAGGGGATTGCGGATACGGGTAAGGGAATTCCGTCCTGATTTGCCAGTACGAGTCCGGTTCTCGCGCCGATCCAGACCTGTCCATTACCCGCTAACCAAATATTGTCGACTTCACCGGAACCGTACACCCTCGCGACTCCATTCTCTACTCTGGCCCAACCGTTGAACGTGGAAATCCACACGACTCCCGAACTGCCGACGGTGATCGCTTGAATTTGATTTGTGCGGGCATCGGTACCCAAATCGATCCGCGAAAAAGAGTCGAAGGCGGCATCGTACCTATACAATCCATCTTGGGAACCCACCCATAACACCCCGTCCTGATCGGAGTCGAGATGACCGATATGCTCTTCAGTGAGCCCATCCGAACTCTCATAAAGACGGAATTTTTGATTCTTGTACCGAACCAGCCCAAGGTGTTCCAATGACATCCATACCGAGCCATCGGGGCCTTTATGGAAAAAAACCAATCGATTGTTTCGGATTTCGGGAGTGTTCGATTGATCGTGAACATGGAAATGGATGCCGTCGAAACGGATGAGACCGAAATAAGAACTCATCCAGATGAAACCGTCTGAGTCTTGGACGACACGGTTCATCGAATTTCCGGGCAAGCCTTCAGCGGTAGTCCAACGTGTGATCACCAAAGAATCAGCGTTTGGCCTTGAAAACGGCTGACCGAGAAGTTGAAGCAGCAGCAGGACGAGAATCATGCCTGCAAATGATGAGGTTTCCGGAGTGTGATCACTCCGGAATATAACCCATTCGAATCAACCCATTTCAAAGGCGAAGAAGAAAGCCTGGCGGTCGCGAACCACTTGGATGAGAACCACTTCGCCCCTTTTGAGAGGTTGCAATAGGGCCGAGGCTTCTTCCGCAGTGCGGATTGTGCGTCGGTTCACGCTGATGAGGATGTCGTCTTTGCGCAAGCCCGCCGCATGGGCTTTGCTCTGCGGGTTCACGGTGGTGATCTGAGCTCCACGGATGCCGTTCTGCGCTGCGGCGGTTTCCATCGTGAAACCGACGCGATCCCAGAGCGCATCCTGTCCGGCGGCCAAGGTTCCTTCGGCGGGCAGCTCTTGGAGGGTGATGGAGATGTCGCGGGTTCGTCCATCGCGGTTGATCTTCAGAGTGATGCGTTTCCCGGGCATCTGCGAAGCCACATAGGCACGGAACTGGCTCGAATTGGTCACTTTCCGTCCATCCACTTCCAAGATCACATCGCCGTCTTGCAGGCCGGCTTTCTTGGCGGGACCGTCTTCCACCACCTGGGCCACCAAAATTCCGTCTCTGGTCGGAAGATTCAGTGCGCGCGACATGGTGGCATCGATGTCTTGCGGATAGATGCCGACCCAAGGGCGAACCACTTTGCCGGTCTCGATGATCGACTTCATGATATTGCGCACCATGTTGATCGGAATGGCGAAGCCGATGCCTTGGAATCCGCCGGTACGTGAGGCGATCGCGGTATTGATACCGACGAGTTCCCCGTCCAGATTCAGCAGGGCACCGCCTGAATTTCCTGGATTGATGGCCGCGTCGGTTTGGATGAAATCCTCCATCTCCACTAACCCCACATTAGAACGGCCTTTCGCGCTTACGATGCCCATGGTCACGGTATTGGCCAGATTCTCGGACATCGGCGATCCGATCGCCAGAATCCACTCGCCTACTCTCAGCTTATCAGAATCGCCGATGGCGATGGCCGGAAAGCGTCCTTCCACTTTCACGATCGCGATATCCGTGTTGGGATCGGCTCCGATCAACTTGGCCGTGTACACTTTGTTCTCATTGGTGCGAATTCGGATCGAATCCGCATTCTGAATCACATGATTGTTGGTGACGATATAGCCGTCGGTGGAAACGATGACACCACTCCCCTGTCCCGATTGCTGAAACTGCCGCTCACGAGGCTGTGATGGGGCTCCGAAGAAACCAGGACCGAAGAAATCCGCGAACGGATCGCGTTGCTGCACCCTTACCGTGCGTTCCGTGAACACGGTGACCACCGTCGGATTCGCGTTTTGAGCGATATCCACCATCGCATCGGAAAACTGCCTAAGCGTGGTGATCTGCCGATCGGCAGGTGGTTTCTCCAAAGTTGTGAATGTGAAAGGAGTGTCGCCACCCGAGATCTGGACTGCGACGACAACGGCGAAAAGTAGTGCGACTGCGCCATATCTGGCTGTGTTTGAGTTCATTCTCTGTGATTTTGGTGTTACATCAGATTTAGTCTCGTAAACGCAGACATTTCGGAATTTCGTATGCGAAAAGTTGGATTCGACAATACATTCGGCAATCCATATATTGAAATCATGAAACACCTCATACCGCTTTTCACTGGGTTGTCGGATCCCCTCCGCCTCCGAATTCTCAATCTCCTCTACATCAGCCCGACGCTTTGCGTGTGCGATCTGGAGCTGGCGCTTAACGAGCCTCAAGCGAAAATCTCAAGACACCTGGCATATCTGCGTACCCGTAAACTGGTTTCCACCTCCCGACGCGACCAATGGGTCCATTACAGCATAGGTACCCTCGCCGGGGCCGATGCGGGTTTCGTGACGGCGCTGCGTTCCATGCTCATGGCTTCTCCCGATGCCACGAACGATATCGAACGCCTGCTCGAAGGACTCGATTCCAACGCCATCGTCTCTCTTCAGAGCGCTCCCGCCGGCACGATTGAACGCGTCATCCGCGTGTGCTGCGGCGAACCGGTGTCTTAAGCGTACGCCTGCTGGAACGCCCAAAGCAGTTCAGCTCCGATCTGCTTGCTCCGCTCGATGTAAGCGGCGGCTTTGCGCTTGGTCTGGTCGAAGGCCTTAGGATCTTCGTAAGGCAAATGAACCCTGGCCGTGGCACCCGGCACGAACGGACACGCTTCCTCCGCTTCGGAACAGACCGTGACCACGCAGAATCCTTCTTTCGGATTGGCGGGGTCATCAAAGCGCTTGGAATACAGAACGATCGCGGGCAGGTGACCGCCGGCGCGCAAATGATGCCGGGCATTGCGTAACTCGGGACCCACGCTGATCTCGAATCCCGCGTCTTTCAAAGCCGCTCCAGCCTGCGGATACAATGCGGTCGCTTCTGTTCCACCGGAAAACACTTGGATATTCCCTTTTTCGAAATACATGGAAGCCGCCCAAGCCCAAGCTTGAGCCAAATGACTGCGACGGGAGTTGTGCGTGCACACAAAATTCAGTTTGGGTGCGTCGGTGGACTTCAGATAGTCCACGAGTCCACCCAAGATTTTTTTCCTGGATTCATGAATATCGTCTCCCTGCTCGAGCAGATCCATGACGGATGCGAATAATTTCGGATACAACTGACGTCTCATAACAACCTCCCTAAAAAACACGAGGGGAACCGTTTCACCGGAGCCCCTCGTTGCACCTATTAATCTACAGGCATCCGACAGTCAGATCAGAATGCCTGTTTTATATACATCTCAACAGATTAACGGTGCGAGGAGTTTCCGGATTGTGGATCCGTTTGTAAAAAATTAATCGATCGATCTCAGACCTTGCGCATCTGGGACCACTCACGCGATACCAAAAACGCCATTTCCAAGGCTTGGGCATAATTCAATCGTGGATCGCAGTAGGACTGGTAATTCCGGCTCAATCCGTCCTCACCAAGGCCTTGCGCGCCACCTACGCATTCCGTGACATTGTTTCCGGTCAGCTCCAAGTGGATGCCTCCCAAGATGGTATGTTCGGAACGGTGCACTTCGAACGTCCTTTTGACGTCTTCCAGAATATCATCAAAATCTCGGGTTTTGATACCCTCTTTTGTTGAAAAAGTATTCCCGTGCATGGGATCGCAACTCCAGACCACTTGCAATCCGGCTCGGTTCACGGCACGGATGAGGCCCGGAAGCTGATCATGGACATGTTTTTTTCCAAATCGGGTGATCAGGGTGATCTTGCCTTCTTCCTGCGACGGGTTCAGATGTTCGATCAAGCGTAGGATTTCATCGGTCTTGTAGGGCGGACCCACTTTGATCCCAACCGGATTCCGGATTCCTCTGAAATATTCGATGTGCGCCCCGTTAGGTTGACGCGTCCGGTTTCCGATCCACGGCATATGCGTGCTCAGATTGTAAAAACCGGATTTATGCGGCACCCGCCGTGTCTGCGAAGAGTCATAAAACAAATTCAAAGCCTCATGGGACGTAAAAAACTCAACTTTCTGCAAGGTGGACACATTTCCTGAAAGCACGCTTTCCACGAACTGCATGGAATGCTGGATGGAATTCACCATCCGCTCATACTCGCTGTAGAAGCGGTTCTGCTTCATGAAATCTAACTCCCAATATTCGGGGTGGCGCATGTCGGCGAATCCACCGCCTTCTTCTGTGAGCGCGCGGATGAAATTGAGCGTGAGCGCCGATTTGTGATAGGCTTCGAGAAGTCGCGAAGGGTCGGGAATCCGCACGGCAGGATCCGCACCGAAGCCGTTGAACAGATCTCCCCGGTACGAAGGAAGTTCCAGATCGCCCACCATTTCCATGTTGCTGGAGCGAGGCTTGGCATATTGACCCGCCAAGCGACCTATCCTCACCACAGGGATGTTCATCTCATGGATGAGGATGAAGCTCATCTGAAGCAGCACTTTGAGCAGCTTCACGATGTTGTCGCTGGTGCAGGTGTCGAAGGTTTCGGCGCAATCGCCACCTTGCAGCACGAACGCTTTTCCTTGAGCGGCCAAGGCCAGTTTGCTCCGCAGCGATTCCACTTCCCATGAGGTCACCAGAGGCGGCAACGTCTGCATGGTCTTGTATGTGGATTCCAAGAGTGGTTTGTCGGCGTATTCCGGCATCTGCCATACAGGGAAATCCCTCCATGACTCCGGGTGCCAATCGGTCGCAAGTTTCTTTACTGAATTCATTTACCCTAACGTGCTTCTTTCCAATTCAAAACGAAGATAGTGTCCGGTGTGCGACTTTCCCAACTCGGATATCTGTTCGGGAGTACCTTGGGCCACAATGGTTCCTCCGCCGGCGCCACCTTCCGGACCCATATCGATCACCCAATCGCAGGCTTTGATCAGGTCCAGGTTGTGCTCGATCACGATCACGGTGTTGCCTTTGTCGACCAAGCGGCGAATCACCCTCACCAGCATATCCACATCCTGGAAATGCAATCCTGTGGTGGGTTCGTCCATGATGTAGATGGTATCGCCGGTGCCGATCTTCGACAATTCTTTGGCCAGTTTGATGCGTTGCGCTTCGCCGCCGCTGAGGGTGACGCTGCTCTGACCGATGGTGATGTACCCCAATCCGACCGAATCGAGGGTTTCGAGCACACGGCGGATTCTCGGAACCGCATCGAAGAACTCCATGGCCTCTTTCACAGGCATGTTCAGGACGTCGGAAATGGTCTTTCCCTTGTAGAAGATTTCGAGGGTTTCGCGGTTGTAACGCTTCCCGTTACAGGTTTCGCAGGTCACATACACATCCGGCAGAAAGTTCATCTCGATCTTGCGAAGACCGTCGCCGCCGCAGGTCTCGCATCGACCGCCTTTCACATTGAAGCTGAAGCGCCCCTGGTCGTAGCCCCGGATTTTCGCTTCGGGAAGTTCGGCGAACAGGTTCCGGATGGTATCGAACACCTTGGTGTAGGTTCCTGGATTGGAACGTGGCGTACGGCCGATCGGACTCTGATCCACGGAAATCACCTTGTCCAGATGCTGCAAGCCGTCGATGGTGTCGTATGGAAGGGGAACTTGCTTCGAGCCGTACACATGCTGCATGAGCAGCGGCACGATGGTGTGATTGACGAGCGAGCTTTTTCCGCTTCCGCTCACACCGGTCACGCAGATGAAGGTGCCGAGCGGGAAATCGACATCCACACGCTTGAGGTTGTGTCCGCGGGCGCCTTTGATGGAAAGCACGCGGCCATCCCCGGTTTTGCGCGATTCCGGCATTAGAATCTGCTTCTCATAGCGCATGTACGCGGCGGTGATGGAGTTCGGATCGAGCTGGTCGGGTGTTCCGGACGAGACGATGTGCCCGCCGTTCACCCCGGCTCCCGGACCCATATCCACCACCCAATCGGCGTGTTCGATGGTTTCGCGGTCGTGCTCCACCACCAGCACGCTGTTTCCGAGATCGCGCAGGCTTTGCAGCGAACGGATGAGCTTCATGTTGTCGCGCTGATGCAGCCCGATGCTGGGCTCATCCAAGATATAGAGCACGCCCACGAGCTGGGTGCCGATCTGCGTGGCCAGACGGATGCGCTGCGCTTCGCCCCCGCTCAGGGTCTGGGCTTCGCGGTCGAGCGTGAGGTAGTGAAGGCCGACATTGATCAGGAAGTCGAGGCGATCGCGGATTTCCTTGAGGATTTGTCCGCCGATGAGATGCTGCCGCTCGCTCAGATCCAGCTTGAGCAGGGTTTCGCGAAGCTCATGGATGTCGAGGCGGACCAGCTCATGGATGGCGTAGGTGTCCAACTTGTAGCTTAGGGCCTCTTTGTTCAGGCGTCCGCCGCCGCATTCCGGACACGGCTGATGGCTCATGAACATCTCCGCTTTTTCGCGCTGAGAGGCCGATTTGCTTTCCACGAACTGGTCGCGGATCTGCTTCACCACGCCGGTCCAGGTCTGACGGTAGGTCACCGTGCGACCCTTGATGTCCACGTTCACATTGAATTTGCGGTCTCCGGCGCCGAACAGGATCGCATCCAGCAATTCGGGCGGATACTCGGCGATCGGCGTCTGAGGTGTGGCTCCGAACGCATCGATCACGGCATACAGCGCTTTGAACGCGTAGGTGTCTCGACCTTTTCCAAGGAAGCGGATGGCGCCGTCGGTCACCGATTGCTGATGATTGGGAATCACCAGATCCGGGTTCACATCGATCGAATAGCCCAATCCGTCGCATTTCTTGCACGCACCGAAGGGGGAATTGAAGGAAAAAAGGTTCGGGGCGGGTTCTTCGTAGGCCAGACCGCTTTCCTCATCAAACAATTTGAGGGAAAAGACGAGGTCGTAGCGTCCGTCGTGTCCGTCAGGCACATGAAGCACGAGTGTGCCATCGGCCATATCGAGCGCGGTTTCCACACTTTGGCGGATGCGGGTGCGGCTGTTATCCGAAACGATGAATCGATCGACAACCACATCGATGTTGTGGGTTTTGTACCGGTCGACCTGCATCCCTTTTTCCAGCTCCATGTAATCGCCATTCACTCGCACACGGATGAAGCCCTGCTTAAGGGTTTGCTCGAACAGCTCACGGTAGTGGCCTTTGCGTCCACGCACCACCGGCGCGAGGCAGGTCGCTTTGGTACCTTCTGGCAGACGCATGATGGCTTCGATCACCTGATCTGGCGTCTGTTTCTGCATTTTCTTGCCCGAGATGTATGAATACGGCACAGCCACACGCGCATAGAGCAGGCGCAGGAAGTCGTAAATCTCGGTGACCGTACCCACCGTGGAGCGCGGGTTGCGGTTCGTCGTCTTCTGATCAATCGAAATCACGGGCGACAGTCCGTCGATGAAATCCACATTCGGGCGTTCCATCATCCCCATGAACTGACGGGCGTAGGCCGAGAGCGATTCCATGAAGCGGCGTTGACCTTCGGCGTAGATCGTATCGAACGCCAGGCTCGATTTACCCGAACCCGACAAACCGGTGATCACCACAAGCTGTTCGCGGGGGATGTCGATATCGATGTTCTTCAGATTGTGTTCGCGCGCGCCGCGGACGATGATGTTCGAATTCAAAAGCGGGAAGGATGAGGATGAAGCAACATTCAAATTACGGGTTTTAAGGTTGAGCATTGCCCCCAAACTTTTTTTATAAATTGTCACAAAAAGGGCTTGCCCCCCCTTTTTAATTTTAGTATCATAGTCAACACACCAAAGGAGACTGTCATGAAACGAATGAAGACAATGATTTACGCGACCCTGTTTATAGGCGGTATGGGAATCGGATTGTTATCCAACTCAGCAGATGTCAAGGCAAGTTCACTATGTGGTTATTGCGATTTTGACCCAGGTACTAAATTGGAATTCTGCAATACGTCACAGCCAGGGTTTTCACAATGTGGCGGAAACAATGGATCATACTGCGGTGCAGTACCCTGCTCATAATACTCTGCTAAAACATTGATAAGACTGGCTATTCGAATCTATTTGTCAGTGTTTATTATTTCCGGATGCACAACTTCCAATAACTGGGAAATAGTGCATCCGGTGATGGATGGTTTTCCGTCGGATGGCGAAATACACCATCGTATTGATATCAACAATGATAACATTGAACCCATACCTTTTTTTCTTGATTCGAAAGCGATTCGAACTCTTTCGATTCTCGGTGACACATTGAACTTAAATGATGAGTTTTTGAGGGTTGCAGATGTTTCGATCGGAGTTGATGAACGAATTTACATCAAACATTATCATTCGAATTCAATCCGAGTTTACGATAAATATGGCAAATTTGTCTATTCGATAGGTAGGGGAGGCCGGGGACCTGGTGAATTTCAAAGAATCGGCGCATTCGAATTTGATGATTCCGAACAGTATTTGTATGTGATCGATGAATTTGGATTCAAAATCGAAGTATTCCAAAATACAGGTAATACATTTATTTATGACAGGAGCATCTACCACTCCTACATAAAGGCAACCGATATTTGCCAATTAGGCGATCACCTCTTCATCAGCGGGTATTCGATTTCCGACACTCAGGAGGGTGGTGATTTACCGATATCAAATCCGATAGCCAGAATTCATATCGAAACAGGAAACCTAGAAACCTCATTCGGCTACATCTATCCATCCTATTCCAGCTTTTCAAATTTCAGCCTACGACTATCAGAAACAATGCTTAGTTGCAATGCCCAAACACAAACTGTTATTGGGCATTTGGAGTATTTTCCATACCTCTTCGGGTACAATCCAGAGGGTGAAATAAAATGGATCTCGAAGTTGGATGGTTATGTTAGTGTCCAATTCACCGAATTCAAAAAAAGTGAAAATCAGAATCCTGGGCTTATCCGATTTAGCAACAAAGATATTCATAACGTAAAATACCCTGTTCAAAAATTGGATGTCGGATCCTATTCACTTCTACAATTCGGATGGGGAGGTCCGCAGCCGATTGCAGGCTATTCACCTCCACCTATTCGAAGCGAAGACAAAGAACCACGATACCGAACCATCCTGATTGATACAGAAACGGGGGAATTGTTCCATTCCGACGCCTATCCTTTGATTGGGGCCATGCGAAATGGGAAAATGGTGACATATGAGATCTTGGAACCCTATCAAATCAGATTTTCATTGAATACCTACCCGTGATCATGGTGGATTCCCGATTCATACTTACCGCTCTCTTGGTTTTTGTTGTCGGTATTTCGATATCGTATATAGGCTCTAATCTGCTTAGCCCCAACTCTTCCAAGGAAATTGGTCGTCCAACCTATCTGACAAATGAAAAAGAAATCGCATTCATTTTCTATGGTTCATCCTATTGCCCAGCCGCCACAGACACGAGTCTTCCCGACATCATACAATTACTCATAGCGGAAACACGAGAGAAAGCACGCATTGCTGGTTACGGGTTTACCACAATCGGTATTTCAAACGAAGTGAATGTGGAAGATGGATTGGCATACTTAAAAAGTATGGGTGATTTTGATGAGGTTGCGCTCGGAAATGGTGTTGCAAACAGAGCCCTTCAATTTTACGCGTGGAATTCCTTCGATGATCCCCTTAGCGCCGCGACACCTCAGATCATTATAACCAAACGTCTCTATCATGTCAGCACACTCAACGATAGAGACCTGATTTACCCAAGCATTGAATCGGAGACTATTTTGATCCGGAAGGTTGGGGTAACAAATATGGCACAGTTGAGTGGAATTTCATCGCTCCTGGATAGATTGGACTGATCACCGATTTCAACTCCCCTGATTTCCGTATATTCCGCCCCATGGCATTCTTTCGTCACTCAATGTTGCACATCGTCCTTTCGCTGATCATCGTCAGCGGATTGGGCGCGCGCTATGTCTCCGGCATCAGCGATGTGGTGGTGAGCGAGGAAACGAAAGCCCCAAGCACGGCCGAATTAGCGAAATTCTCCGAGAAAGGAAGTATGAGTCGGCCATTGCCGGTTCAGCGTCACGGACTCAGCCAGGCCTCCCTGCTCGATGGCGCGCCGAAATTCGCGCCCCTTCCCTTCCTTCCCATCGTGGCCGTAGCCGACATCCGGCACAATGAGCCACCTTCCGCAGCTCCAACCGAGATTTCCCTCTCCTCCCCGTTGACGGGCTCGGTTTGTGCAAGAGCACCTTAGGTAGTTAGTAATTGGTAATTGGTAATTGGTAAGAGACACGAACGAATACGTGGCTTATATCCCATTCTTCCCAATTACCAACTACCAATTACCGATTACCAATTACTGACAACTGAAAACCGACAACCGATAACCTTACACAAATGAAAAAAGAAGTAGGCACCCGAGTGGCTATCATTGCCATTTTCGTGTTAATCTGCGGGTTTTACCTGCAGTTTTCCGCGCGATACTGGTTCGAGATGCGCCACGTGAACAGCCTCGATGAGGCTTCCAGAACCGAATACATGCGCGAAAACGGCGCGAAACTCCAAGATCTGCGCGAGCGGATCCTGAACTTGGGACTCGATCTGCAAGGTGGCATGCACGTCACCCTCGAGTTGGACACCCCGCAACTGCTCATCGAGCTGGCGCAGGGATCCACCGACGCCGAGTTCAACGAGGTGTTGGCCATCGCTTCGCAACGCGCGAACGAGTCGAGAAGCAACGCCATCACCGAATTCGTGAACGAATTCACCACCCGCGATCCAAACGCACGTCTGAGCCGTTATTTCCGTTCCGACGCGCAGGGCATCTCCCGCCGTTCCACCAACGATGAAGTGATCGTGTTTCTGAACGCGCAGCAAGCCGCCGCCATGGACCGCGCGGTTCAGATCGTACGGACCCGTGTGGACCGTTTCGGTGTGAGCGAGCCTTCCATCATCAAACAGGGCGCCAACCGCATCATCGTGGAGCTTCCAGGTGTGGACGACGAGCAACGTGTTCGTAACCTTCTCAAAGGCACGGCGCGTCTCGAATTCCGCCTCACTCCTGAGCCGGCTGAACTGACCGCAGCCCTTCAGAACGTGATCAACGCCTACACGGTGACCACGCAAGCCGAGGGCGATACCATCCCCACACAGACCAATTTGTTGGCGGAGATTTTCCAGCCTGTAGGACAGGGCGTCGTGATGGGGTATTCCTCTGCGATGGACACCGCACGGGTTCGAGAATTGCTTCTCGGACCTGAAGTACGCCGTTACTGGCCGCGCGACATGACCTTGATGTGGACTTCCAAACCCGAGCAAACCTCCACCGATGGATCCGGAATCTTCGCGTTCATCGCTGTGAAAAGCACCGTGGAACTGGTCGGAGACGCCATTGTGGAAGCGCGCCAGCAATTCGACCCGCAGACCAACGCTCCTGAAGTATCCATGACCATGAACGCGGAAGCGGCTCGGGTCTGGTCGCGCATCACGGGCGCGAACATCGGTCGCCCGGTCGCCATCGTGCTTGACGGAACCGTCATCACCTTCCCGAATGTCATTTCACGAATCACGGATGGTCGTTCGAGCATCACCGGACTCGGAAGCGCCAACGAAGCCGATGACTTGGTGAACATCCTCATGTCGGGTGCGCTACCTGCGCCACTCGACATCGTCGAAGAGCGTACCGTCGGACCGAGCCTCGGAGCCGCCTCCGTCAACGCAGGTTTCTATTCCGCCGTTTTCGGATTGGTGATCGTCGCCATCTTCATGGCCGTCTATTATCAGACCGGCGGACTCATCGCCGATGTGGCCCTGTTCTCGAACATCTTCCTGATTTTTGGAATGCTGGCTGCTTTCAGCGCCACACTTACCCTTCCGGGTATCGCAGGAATCGTGCTCACCATCGGTATGGCTGTAGATGCGAACGTGCTCATTTTCGACCGGATCCGTGAGGAAATGCGCGGAGGCAAAACCTTGCTGGCCGCCATCGACGCCGGATACAGCAACGCCATGAGCGCCATCCTGGATTCGAACATCACGACCTTCCTGACCGCAGTGATCCTGTTCAGTTTCGGTGTGGGTCCGATCAAGGGATTCGCAGTCACGTTGATGATCGGAATCGTGGCTTCGCTGTTCAGCGCCATCGTCATCACCCGTGTGGTCTTGGACATGCTCACGCGCGACAAATCACGCACCATCAGTTTCGGTTAATTTTAGAATAGGAAATCCAATCCATGAGATGGTTTGAAACACCCAATTATCCATTCGTAGCCACCCGCAAGATCGGCTACTACATTTCCGGCGCGATGCTCGTCATCGCCATCGCCGCGCTGCTGTTCAAAGGACTCAGCTACGGCATCGATTTTAAAGGCGGAAAAGAACTGGTCGTCGAATTCGACACCGCGGTATCGGTGACGGAAGTCCGCGACCTGCTCACTCCTGCCCTCGGAAGCCAGCCTGAAGTCAAGCAATTCGGTCTGAGCCGCGACCTGCTCGTGCGCACAGACTCCGAGCTCGACGCCACGGCCTTGCAAAACACCATTGTAAGCACGCTCACCGCGGCCTTTCCGGGCAACGGCGTGGTCATCATCAAGACGGATGACATCAGTCCGCGCTTCGCCGACGATCTGAAATGGGGCGCGCTCAACGCGATCCTGTTCTCGATGGTCGTCATCTTCCTGTATATCCTGGTCCGTTTCAAGAACTGGAGATATTCGGTGGGCACCATCGCCGCCATCGCGCACGACGTGATCATCATCCTCGGTGTGTTCGTGATCTTCAACGACATCCTGCCATTCAGCTTGGATATCGACCAAACCACCATCGCCGCGTTCCTGACCATCGTCGGGTACTCCTTGAACGATACCGTGGTCGTGTTCGACCGTGTGCGTGAAGATTCGCTCGTCCATAAAACCGATCCGGTGGAGCTGATGGTGAACCGCGCGATGAACGAAACTTTGAGCCGTACCGTAGTCACCTCATTAACGACTTTGTTTGTTGTGATTGTGCTCTTTATATTCGGCGGTGAGGTATTGAAAGGTCTGGCGTTCGCACTGATCGTCGGCATCGTTCTCGGTACCTACAGCACACTTTATGTCGCCTGCCCCCTGGTGGTCGATCTCAAGAAAACCAAAGCATCCTGAGCATCCGGAGTCATTATGAGTTTCAAATCGAATGAACGTTGGAATTGTGTCGTCATCGAGTTCAACGGCAATGTGATGGGCGGACCAGACGCGGTCGCTCTGAACGAAAAACTGCATGAACTGATCGACGCCAGCAAGAAGAACGTGGTTGTGGATCTGTCGAAGGTCAAGTTCATGAACTCGTCGGGGTTGGGAATGCTGATCGGCGCTCTCACCACCATGCGCAACGCAGGTGGTGACCTCCGCATCGCAAACGCGACCGACAAGATTGAAAGTCTGTTGATCATCACCAAGCTGATCACGGTGTTCCAACATTTCCGCTCTCTTGATGAGGCTGTCAAATCGTTCGAATAAGACGCATTTCGATCTCTTAACGGAACTACGAAAAGCCCGGCTTCCGGGCTTTTCGTATGTTTATGACCCAGTTTTTCCCCTCTTCTTACTTTCCCCTTTCCCCTGAATTATGTCAGTCCGTATTCTCATCGGCGCCCAATGGGGCGATGAAGGCAAAGGCAAAATCGTCGACATCCTTGCCCCGAACACCGACTTGGTGGTCCGCTATCAAGGCGGCGCCAACGCCGGCCACACTCTCAAATTCCATGGCAAAACGTTTGTTCTGCACCTGATTCCTTCCGGCATTTTTCATGATGGCTGCGAATGCGTGATCGGAAACGGGGTCGTGATCGATCCCTTCACGCTGCTCGAAGAGATGGATGCGGTTCGTGGCATGGGTGTGGAACCCGCCGGACGCCTGTTCATCGCTGAAACCGCCCACGTTATCCTTCCCTATCACAAAGCGCTCGACAAAGCCAACGAATCGTCGAAAGGCGAAGGCAAGATCGGAACCACGGGTCGTGGCATCGGTCCGGCGTACGTGTCGAAAACCTCGCGCCGGGGCATCCGCATGCGCGATCTGCTCGATGAAGCCGCGCTCCGCGAGAAGATCGCCGAAGCGCTGATCGAAGTGAACCTGCATCTTTCCTCGCTGTACAACGCACCGACGTTCACCGTGGATGAGCTCGTTCCCGATTTGCTTGAGGCCGGACGTCAGCTCGCACCGTACATCCGCAACACGTCCGACATGGTGCACGACGCCATCGACCTGGGCAAATCGATCCTGCTTGAAGGCGCGCAAGGCGCGTTGTTGGATGTGGACCATGGCACGTATCCGTACGTCACCAGCTCGTCGCCGACCTCGGGCGGCGCCTGCACCGGAAGCGGCGTTCCGCCATTGGCCGTGACGCACGTGATGGGCATCTCCAAAGCGTATTGCACGCGCGTGGGCAACGGACCCTTCCCTACCGAGCTCGACAACGAACTGGGTGAGCAGATCCGCAAAACCGGGCACGAATTCGGTGCTACGACGGGTCGTCCGCGACGTACAGGCTGGCTCGACCTCGTGGCCTTGCGCTACGCGGCCCGCGTGAACGGCATGAGCGAACTTGTGGTCACCAAACTCGATGTGCTCGACGGACTCGATGAGATCCACGCCTGCACCGCCTACCGCATCGACGGCGAAGAAACCAAGGTCTTCCCCTTGGGCTGCGACATGCTCGAAGCCGTGGAGCCGGTGTACACGTCCTTCCCGGGCTGGAAATCGAACACCATCGGCATCACCTCGTTCGACGCGCTTCCGGTGCAAGCCCGCACCTACCTCGATTTCATCGAAGCGTACCTTAAAGTGCCGATCAAGATCGTATCAACCGGTCCCGACCGATCCGAAACCATCCTCATCGAAGAATGACGGTCCATTACGAACTGGCCGACCTGGCGCAGATCGACGCCATCCGGCTCGAGCAGAGCGTCGAAATGCCGTTCGACACCTTGCCGGCGCATATTTTGGAGCAGATTGTCGGGAAGGTGGTGGCGCAGGATGGGAATTCGGTCTCCATCCATTATCCGAACGGAAATGTGGGTGGAGAAATCACCCAGTTCCTGAATGTCCTCTTCGGGAATATTTCCTTGCTGGATGGGATCCGCATCACGGGTGTGGATTGGGACGAGCTTCCATCCGACCTGTTCGGCGGACCCACATTTGGAATTTCCGGGATGCGGGAGCGCTTGGGCGTTCCCACGCGTCCGTTGTCGTGCACGGCGCTCAAGCCGGTGGGCTCGACGCCCGCCGAGTTCGCGGCGATGGCGCATGAATTCGCGCTGGGAGGCATCGACCTAATTAAAGACGACCATGGACTCGCCGACCAGCCCTACGCGCCCTTTCTCGACCGATTGAAGGCCTGTGCCGATGCGGTGAATGAGGCGAACGCGAAAACGGGCGGCAAGAGCATGTATGTGCCGCACATCACGGGGCCGGGCGAAGTCACTGAGCGGCGTTTCGAGGCGGCGGTGGCCGCTGGAGCGGGCGCGGTGATGGTGTGTCCGCATTTGACCGCCCCCGACGTCATGCATCGCCTCGCGCGGCGCAGTGACGCGCTTCCGATCCTAGCGCATCCGGCATTTTCGGGCGGATTGGTGGGTCCCACGCACGGGTTCACCCGCGCCTTCCTCTATGGAGCCTTGTGGCGCGCATTGGGCGCCGATTTCGTGATCTATCCGAACACCGGCGGGCGCTTCACCTATCCGTTGGCCGATTGCCTGGCCATCAACGATGCCGCACGCGGACCGATGAACGGCTTCGCCGGATCGTGGCCCACTCCGGGCGGAGGCATGCAGCGCGCCACCCTGCACAAATGGATCGAGACCTACGGCAAAGACACGTGTTATCTTATCGGAGGCAGCTTGTATCAGCATCCCGATGGGCTGCGAAACGCCGCTGAAGAAATCCGAGACTTAATGGAATCCGCATCATGAAAAACCATTCGCGCGTGGTGAAATGCCACGACTACCGTTGGGACGGCATCGAGCTGAAAGCGTACAAGACGGAGACGACGAACTTCAAGGACATCACGCGTCAGTCGATTCTCGGCGAAGGCGCCGACGACTGGGAGCTGAACATGCAGACGCGGTATTTCGAGGTGGCTCCGGGCGGGTATTCATCGCTCGAAACACATCGTCACCCGCATAGCGTGATCATCATTCGGGGGAAGGGCTCGGTGGTGCTGAACGACACCGTCACCGATCTGGAGTTGTATGATGTGGTGTATGTGTCGCCCGAAACCTTGCATCAGTTTCATGCCGACAAGGGCGACTGGCTTGGTTTCCTCTGCATCGTGGACCGGTATCGCGACAAGCCGATGGTGCCGAGTGCGGAGAGAATAGATGAAGTGATGGGAGCGAGTGAGGCGCGCGCCAAAATCCGACTCTGACCTATGGATCCGATCCTAAGCCAAACGATTCTGCTTGGTGCCTTCTTGCTCTTTCTGAGCATCTTGGCCAGCAAGTACACGGATCGGATCGGCATTCCGGGATTGCTGATCTTTCTGGGCATTGGGATGCTGGTAGGTTCCGATGGCTTGAATTGGATCTATCTCGACGACCCGAAAGTGGCACAGACAGTGGGCGTATTCGCCCTCATGTATATTCTGTTTTCGGGAGGGTTGGATACCGATTACAAGAAAATCCGCCCCGTCATGGGAGCTTCGTTGGTCCTAGCATCGCTCGGGGTGTTGATCAGTGCGGGATTGCTGGGTCTTTTCGCAAAATGGTTGTTGGGATTCAGTTGGTTGGAAGCGATGCTTGTCGGAGCCATCGTATCGTCGACGGATGCGGCCGCCGTGTTCTCAGTGCTTCGAACCAGGCATATCGCGCTGAAATACCGTCTGCAGGAGCTCATCGAATTCGAATCCGGAACCAACGATCCGATGGCCATCTTCCTCACGATCGGATTGATCACGTTGATCATGGAACCGACTGCCGGATTGGGTCAGTTGGGAGTTCTATTCCTGAAGCAAATGGTGTTCGGTGGCTTGGCCGGTTATCTGTTCGGTTTGGGCATCTCATGGATCCTGAACCAGATCGAACTTGAATACGACGGACTGTACACCGTTCTCACATTGGCGTTGGTGGCGTTGTCGTTCGCCATCACCGATCTGATTGGAGGAAGCGGGTTCTTGGCGGTATATCTGGTCGGACTGGTGGTCGGCAATCGGAACATCGTGCATAAAAAGTCATTGATGAACTTTTTCGACGGAATTTCTTGGCTCATGCAGATCACGATGTTCCTTGTGCTTGGGTTGCTGGTCTTCCCGACGCAGATCATCCCCTACGCCGCCCATGGTGTCGCACTGGCGCTCTTCCTCATGTTTGTTGCAAGGCCTGTGAGTGTGTATTTGGGGCTCCTGAACAGTCCGTTATCGGTCCGCGCCAAAGCCTTCGTCAGTTGGGTGGGATTACGTGGAGCGGTTCCCATCATCCTGGCCACCTTCCCCATGGTGGCGGGCGTGCCCAATGCCGATGCCATTTTCCACCTCATCTTCTTCGTGGTCATTTTATCGGTAGCGGCTCAGAGCACCACCATCCCGCCGGCGGCCAAGTTGTTTCATGTCTTCATGCCCATGAAAAAGCGCGTGAAGTATCCGATCGAATTCGATGCCAGTGTGGACACCAAATCCATGCTCAAAGAAGTGGAATTGCCCGACGATTCGCCCCATATCGGAAAGCAGATCATCGACATGTCATTTCCACCAAGAACGTTGATCGTGCTCATCAACCGGAACGGGAAGTTCGTCGTGCCTAATGGCATCACACGATTCGAAACCGGTGACAAATTGCTTGTTCTTGGTGATCTTTCCGCAGTGGATGAGCTTCGGATCTTATTCGGAGCTGAGCAATTAGATAGTCAGAAGCCGTAGCCCACGGATACTCCACCCCACAAGTGAAGCTCCTTCTCATTGGGTAGGAAGAATGGCGTGAACGAGATTCTTCCCATGGCACCTCGTTTGGACATGTCCTGTTCGCGAATACCGATGATGGGCACCATCGCTACGTGCACTTTTCCATTCATTCCGATGAGCGTGCCGCCGATTCCGATTTCAGCGAATGAGGTATTGTTCCCAAAATCAAACAATATGCTTGTTGATAGGGGTACAATGGGTTTTGGTAACTCAACAAATCCACCCCTACCTGACGACAAATAGGTGTAACCACCTCTAAGGGTGAACCGACCATTGAATACCCGTTCGACATTCAATGAATAAAAGCCCCCCGAGCCACCTAATTCCAAGTAAATAGCATATTTCGGCTTTTCAGTTGTAATCGTGTCATTCTGCGCAATGGCTGGAAATGTGATGCAGAAACACGCGACGATGAGGAATACGCGTTGAAACATACTCGGCTTATTGGACAGTGATGTTGAACGTGGTTTCGTTTACGAGACATCCGGTACCTGCTTCGACTAGCACTTTTGCGTTTCCGGAACTTTTACCGATAATTCGAATGATCGTAGCGCGTTCATTATCATTCTCATTCTCATTTTGCATTTGTAATACTTGAACAATTCCGAAACCAGAGAGCGGAGAAACTGCGTACGATATCGCATTGTTCGGCGGGCTCTCAAATACCCTAGGGGTTGTAAGGTCTATATACACAGTATCGCCCACTGCCATGGTGATATCTGGGATTGTGTTGACCACGATGAGCGATCCCTCACAACGATCATCGCCGCAGGATGCGAGGAGTGCGATGATGAAGATTGCGACCGCGATGTGAAGATGTTTTGGCATGGGTGGGTCTATATTTCGCTTAATAAGATTGATGTGATTTATTGGACATTGACGTGTCAATCACACTGACTGAAAATGTTGTAAAGATCCGTCTGTCAAAGCAGCCATCATTCGCTTCGATTTGGACAATCGTTTGGCCTTCCGATATTGGAGTTACTTCAACAATTGTTGGTTTTCCTGTTGTTAGATTTAATAGTGTTGTCACTCTCACTATCGTACTGCTACCAATGGGTCGTGAGCTTATTGTCATAAGATCATCTCTTGTATGACGAAACACCGCAGGCTCTTCCAACACATCCTTACTAAAGGGATTACCTCCAACAAATAGGGTTATGTCTGGAATTTCATTCTGGACAATGATGTCTCCATCACAACCACCTCGCTCGTGACCACAGCTGGAAAAAACGATCGTTGCTAAGAGCGATAAATAAATAACTTTCATTTTGGTGAGCTTTGGAAAACGCTTCATGTCTCGTCTGTGATGTGTGGTTTATAGTAGCACATCTTCGCGAGAATTGAAATGAGGAAAGTATTTGCCGGTTCATTTGCCGGTTCATTTGCCGGAAATGAAAAGGCACCTAAATCCAATATTCCATTGAAGATAGGTGCCTTGATTAAACCTTTTTTTGCCGGTTGATTTGCCGGTTCAAAACATCAAGGCGTATCGTCCGAGTAGATCTCCTCGATGATGTCTTTGTAATCGGCGTAGATCACTTTGCGCTTCACTTTCATGGTGGGCGTCATCTGTCCGTTTTCCACGGAGAACGGTGTATGCAACAGGCGGATCTTGCGGATTTTCTCGTGCGAGGCCAGTTTCTTGTTGATCTCTTTTACTTCCGCATCGAGTACGGCGATGAGCTCAGGGGCTTTCACCATGTCCGATTCGCTGCTGAACGCGATACCGTGGGTTTTGCAGTAGGATTTGGCCATGTCCAGATCCGGCACGATCAGAGCGGCGCAGTAGTTCTGCTTCTCTCCGATCACGACCACTTGATCCACCCAGATGCTGGCTTTGAGCATGTCTTCGATCGGACCCGGATAAATGTTCTTCCCACCCGCGTTCACCAACATGTGCTTGAGGCGGTCGGTGATCTGCAGATAACCGTTGTTGAAGCGACCGATGTCGCCGGTATGGAACCATCCATCCTTGTCGATGACTTCAGCAGTGGCTTCGGGCTTGCCCCAATAGCCTTTCATCACGTTCGGACCTTTGCACAAGATCTCTCCCTCTTCGCTGTTCAGCTCGCTGGGATAATCGTTGCCCGAGAGCTGAGCGATGATCTTGTTGTCGCTGACGCGCTGAATGCCGACGGTCACATCCTGAACCACATGTCCCACGGTGCCATAACGGGGCTTGCCGAAGGGATTGATGTTCATGACGGGTGACGTCTCGGTGAGGCCGTAGCCCTCGGTGATCCACATCCCCGCCGCGGCGAAGAAGTTGCCGATATCGGCCGGAAGAGCCGCGCCACCGGAGACGAAGAGCTTCACGCGTCCGCCCGTGCGCTGACGCAGTTTCGAAAAGACGAGCTTATCGGCCACTTTCATTTGAATGGCGGTGAGGCCGCGCTTTCCTTTGACGTAGTCGTTGCCCACGCCCAAGGCCCAAGCGAAGATTTTCTTCTTGGTCGGGGTGCCTTCCTCGACGCTTTTGAGCACGAGGTTGTAGATTTTCTCAAACAGACGCGGTACGGAAATGAGGATGGTGGGACGCGCTTCGCCCAGGTTCTTCGACACGGTATCCACGCTTTCGGCATAATAGATTTCCGCGCCAGCGGCGATCATGGCGTAATACCCGCCCGTGCGCTCGAAACTGTGGCACAAGGGCAGGAAACTCAGCGACCGGTCGGAATCGTCGATATGAAGCATAGCATGGGCCGCCTTCACGTTCGAGCAGATGTTGTCGTGCGTGAGCATCACCCCTTTCGGCTCGCCCGTGGTGCCGGAGGTGTAAATGAGGGTGGCGAGATCGCCCATGCGCGTGGCCTTCATCCGCGATTTGATCTCGATCATGTGCTTGTCGACGACCTTGCGTCCGGTGGCGAGCACATCCTCCCAAAGGGTCACGAAATCATGCTGCAGCATGGCCGAGACGGTGGGTTGGTCGAAGGCGATCACTTGCTTGAGGTCCGGACAGTTCTCTTTGATGTCGAGCGCTTTCTTGAGCTGAATCTGCGAAGACACCAGGAACAGCTTGGAGCCGGAATCTTTCAGGATGTATTCGCACTGGTTCGGCGGAAGCGTGGCATATAACGACACGTTCACACCGGCCACGAGCTGAAGCGCCATGTCCATCACCGCCCATTCATAGCGGTTTTCGCTGAGAATGGCGACTCGGTCACCCTTTTCGATGCCGTTTTCAATGTAATAGGCCGCCAAGGCATACACATCCGCGGTGAACACATCCCAACTGATGGTCTGATATTCGGAGGTGGGCGTGGGTTTGTACGCGAAGGCGGTCTTATTCTTCCCGTGATACAGATTCGAGACGTTTTGGAACAGCTCGGGAAGGGTTTCGAATTGGGCTACGATAGGCATGGCAAAAGACGCTTGGTTGAATGATTGAACGGACAGTCGGAGTAAGATAGTAAAAAAGCCAAAAGCCGTATATTCTGTTATGGCATCTCCCGCACATAAAGACACGATTGATCACGTCAAGGAGCTGTTCCGCGACTATCTCAAAGAGCATCAGCATCGGCAGACGCCCGAGCGCTTCATGGTCTTGGAAGAGATTTACAAGGCGGACGGGCATTTCGACGCCGACGACATGTTTTTGCGCATGAAAAACACCGGTTACCGGGTCTCACGCGCCACCGTGTACAACACATTGGACCTGTTGGTGGAATGCGGCCTGGTGCAGAAGCACCAATTCGGGCAGAATCAGAGCTATTACGAACGCGCCCACGGGTATCGTCAGCACGACCACATCATTTGCCAGCAATGCGGCGCGGTGGTCGAATTCTGCGATCCGCGCATCCAGGAGATCAAGACGCTCATGGAGCGCATCTACCATTTCGACATCGATGCGCACAATCTGCAGTTTTATGGCTCGTGTTTGAATCCGGAGACGTGCACGAGGAAGCCGGAATTGAAGAAGTAGTAGTTGGTAATTGGTAGTTGGTAGTTGGTAATTGGTAGTTGGTAGTTGGTAGTTGGTAGTTGGTAATTGGCAGCCTGATTATCAAACGTTCCTAAATCTGTGCTCTTTTAGAACCAATCGATGCATTTCATCCTTTAATTGGGTGGAAAAGTTCAAGAGACATGCATATCTACAAACAACTTCGCGTTTGGGTTGACGCTCATCAACTGACTTTAGAGGTCTACAAGGCAACTAAGACGTTCCCTAAGGATGAGTTGTATGGCTTGACATCACAAATTCGACGAGCGGCTGTTTCCATACCAAGTAATTTGGCAGAAGGAGCATCACGATCTAGCAGAAAAGATTTCTCTCGATTTGTTGAAATCGCTCATGGATCAGCCAATGAATTGGAATACCAGCTACACCTCTCACGAGACCTTGGGTACATAAGCGAATTAGATCATGATCCGCTTCAGCAAAAGACCACCCAACTCTTGAAGAGTCTTTATCAGCTAAGGGTCAGCCTACTAGCTGGGTAGTGATATTACCAATTACCAATTACCAACTACCAACTACCAACTACCAATTACCAATTACCAATTACCAATTACCAATTACCAATTACCAACTACCAACTACCCTCTCCCCACCGTCACACTCTTGATGAACGTCCTCGCGGCCCAGCGGCTGCCGAAGTAGCCCATGAACAGCGACAGGCCAACCATCCCGCCCACGAGGTAGGTCCATTGGCCCATCGGCCAGTCGAGCGTGAGATGGATGTAGCGCGGAATCAGTTTATCGAAGACGAACCACATCCCGCCGACGGAAAAGATCGAGGCAATGAGGCCTTGAACCATGCCTTCGACCAGAAACGGACTTCGGATGAATCCGTTCGTTGCGCCCACGAGTTTCATGGCCCGAATGATGTTCTTCTTGGCATAGATGGTGAGGCGGATGGTGTTGAACACGAGTACCAGAGCCACGAACAGGATGAGCAGGCCGATGCTTCCGCCGGTAAGCGAGAGCGTTTCGAGCTGTTTCTCGATCATCACCAGGAATTCGATGTTGATACTGACATCTTCCACGCCGGGTTTGGCTTTGATTTCGGGGAGGAAGGCGGCGACCGAATCGGCGGTGACGTCGTTTTTGAGTTTGAGCCGGTACGAGGCGGGCAGGAAATCGAGTTCGGCCAGAAGTGTGCCTTCAGCGCCGAATTCCTTGCGGAAAACCGCCGCTGCCGAATCTTTGCTGATGTAGGTCACTTCCCCGATGATGGGAAGCGCCTGAAGGCTGCGGCCGATCACCCGATGGGTTTCACGGTCGGCGTCTTTCAGAAACACTTCCATCGGAATGCGGCTTCGAAGCGATTGGGCCACATCGTAGGTGTTCCAACCCACTCGGACCAGCACGCCGATCACGAAAACGGCCAAGGTCAGGGCGATGATGGAGGTGATGGATGCCAAGCGGGCACGGCGTAAGCCTGAAAACCCTTCTTTTAGAATGTAGAGTGCGCTCATGGTGAAAAGATAACCATAGAAAACATCCGTATTTTTATCCGATTTATGCATCATTCTCCCATCATCCACACCATCCACGAGCAGTTCGAGATCCCACAGCTGATCAAAACGCGGCGCATCACGGCGCTGCTTCCGTGGAATTACAACGACAGCGACAAGCGATACCCGGTTCTTTATCTGCAAGACGGACAGAATCTGTTCGATGATTTCGCTCCCTTCGGAAGCTGGGAGTTGGATAAGCGTTTGCGGCATATGGCGAGTCAGGGTCAGGCCGACTTCATCGTGATCGCCATCGACCATGCCGAAAAAGAGCGGATCGCCGAATACACACCGTCTGTGAAGACGAAACTGGGCAAGGGCGACGGATTGCAATACGCCGATTTCCTGGCCACCACGCTCAAGCCGTACATCGACGCGAATTTCCGGACCTTATCCGACCGCGATCACACCGGCATCGGAGGAAGTTCCATGGGCGGCCTCATTTCCCTGTACGCCGCGATGAAGCATCCCAAGACCTATAGCCGGTTGATGATCTTTTCCCCATCGCTTTGGGTCTCACCGAATCTGCCTCACGAGTTCCTCATTCATGCCAGCTCCTTCCGCGGAAAGATCTATCTGTATGGCGGGGCGCAGGAAGGGTCGGACATGGTGAAGCATCTCCATTCTTTTTACCGGCATGCGCAATCGTATTCCGAACGCATCGACCTGACGGTTTCCATCCGCGAAGACGGCCAGCATAATGAATCGGCCTGGGGGAATGAGTTTCCCAAAGCTGTTCGGTACTTATTCTAACTCTTAGCACTTGCTCCTTCTTGTAAATTTTAAATGATAAATTTTAAATGAAGGGAGTTGGAATGGCACTTCGAGACAGATGCAAAGCTCCGATAATTTTAAATGATAAATTTTGAATGATGGGAGCACGAATTAGCATCGGAATTAGTACTGGGGACCAGATTTACCATTTAAAATTTTCAATTTAAAATTATCGACATATGACCCTCTCCCTCACCGCATCCGCCCCAGACATCGACACCATCGAGCTCGACACCACGCTTCCGGCCGGAGAAGTGAGAGTGATGAAGTACGAGTCGCCGAAGCGGCTCCTCGTCGGAGTTGGCGAGGCACCCACCCCCGCCGCGCTCTACAAGCTCATGCGCAAAACCGCGGCCTCGCAGAAAGCGCATCTTTCCGGACAGATGGCCGTGATTCTTCCCCCATCCGTGCTTCCGGCAGCTGAAGCCGTGCTCAACGGCCTGATCACCGGCTCGAATTCCACCGCGCTCTACAAAACCAGCGATCCAAAGCCGCACCCCTTTTCCCTCACCGACGCGTCGCTCACGCTCGTAGCCGAACCCACGTCCACGCTTCGGAAAGCCGCTGACCGTGCCCTCGCCCTTTCCCGGGCCCAGCTCAACGCCATGACGCTGATCAACACCCCGAGCAATCGCAAATCAGCCATCAGTGTGGCCGAATATGCGGTTGAAAGCGGGGAGAATCATGGTTTTAGCGTGGACGTTTTCGATGAAAAGCGCTTGGAGAAAGAAGGATTTCATGCGCTGTTGGCCGTGAACCGCGGAAGTGAGAATCCGGCGCGGTTTCTGATCCTGAGCTACGATGGTGGTGCCGGCAAGCACATCGCGCTCGTGGGCAAAGGCGTGACATATGACAGCGGCGGCTTGTCGATCAAACCCACCGACTCGATGCAGCACATGCGCAGCGATATGAGTGGTGCGGCGACGGTGATCGCCGCGTTCGAAGCCGTGGCCGACCTCAAACTGCCCGTGAAACTCACCGGCGCCATTCCGCTCACTGATAATATGGTGGATGGAAAATCGTACAAACCCGGCGACGTGATCGGCAGTTACAGTGGAAAAACCATCGAAGTGATCGACACCGACGCCGAAGGCCGCATCATCCTGGCCGACGCGCTCACCTACGTCGCACGGAATCACAAACCGGATGTGATCGTGGATCTGGCCACATTGACGGGCGCGGCGGTCCGCGCCATCGGAAGCGCCGCATCGGCGCTCTTTTCCAACGACGACGCGTTAGCGGCGGCGTTGACCGCCAGTGGCGAAGCCACCGGTGAGCGCCTGTGGCGCCTGCCGCTGTGGGACGAATACAAAGACGATATCGCTTCGGACATCGCCGACGTCAAGAATCTGGGTAAAATCACCGCAGGCGCCATCAGTGCGGCGAAATTCCTGGAAGTGTTCATCGAGGGGCATCCATCTTGGGCGCACCTCGACATCGCCGGAACCGCCTATGGAGACAATGAATTCGGCAAAGCGAAAAGCGCAACGGGGTATGGGGTGAGACTTCTTGTGGATTTTGTTAGTGGTTAGTTGTTTGTTGTTGGTTGTTCGTCGAGCTTGAACCTCACTTATCCACCCTTACCCTCCCAGTTAAACATTCCTCCCATCCTCCCATCCTCCCGTGAATCATATTATTGATTGATTCTGGTATTTAATTGATATATTCGACAATATTCTGTCGATAATTCATTTTAAATACCATGATACTCGAATTTGGTGGGCGAAATTACACATCCTTCGGCGATGAGTTCTCAGTCGATTTCCGAGTCGATGCCAAAGCCGGAGATCGTAACATCTTCATGAACACACCCGATGGCGGTTATGTGAATCGGGTGATGGGGGTGTTCGGAGCAAATGCCTCCGGAAAAACGCGGCTACTTAAATCATTATCGTTTCTGATCCAATTCATGACCCGGTCGGAAACACCCGGCAATTTGCGATTAAGGGAGAAGCATTTCCTCTTTCGCGCTGAACCAGAGACTGAAACCGATCTGCACATCGAATTCATATGCCAAGACATCCACTATCGCTATGAGCTTCGTTTCAATCCGGAACGTGTCGTATGGGAAAAACTGTCATTCAAGAAAGCACGCTTCAACACCTTGTTCGAGCGAGAATGGATGGACAAGTCCTATTCTGTAAAAGGTCAGGATACCTTTAAGGATGTGAACCGTCTCGCGGACCGCCCCGATGCCTCATTGATCGCCCTCGGCTTGCAGTTGGGAAACCCGACGTCCATGGTGATCCGCGATTATTTTAGTACCTATTACGGTAATCAATGGAAATTTGGGTTAAGGGAAAAGCATACGAATAGCGAACATAATGTATATGACACGTCCGAGTACTTTGGAACCAATGAAACAGCATTGAATTGGTTGAATACCATAATCACATCTTTCGACCTGGGATTGAATTCCGTCATTATTCAGTCCTTTGATGTTTTGAATAACGGAAGCCTGACCTATCATCCGATAGCATCCCATCGAAATGATGAGGGATCGTATTCTATGAGTCTTCTCTTTGAGTCAACTGGCACACAGGCCTTGTACATCCTACTTAGGTTCATCTATCCTGTTTTACAGAGCGGGGGTGTGGCATATATCGATGAGATCGAATCGGGTTTGCATTCGCATGTGGTGCCGCGGATCATCGACCTATTCCTTTCCGAATCCCACAATCCGAAGGGTGCCCAATTGATTTTCACAACGCATTCCGATTATGTGCTTACTCATCTCGAAAAGTACCAGATCCAACTGGTTGAGAAAGATGATCGATTAATCAGCACCACATATCGATTGGACGACATCAGTGGAATTAAGAACGTGGACAATCTCCACGCGAAATACCATGCCGGTGTGTATGGTGCTATTCCAGAGATGTGAGCAATGGCACCTCGATTCAGACCCCCACGCCAGCAACGCTCCACCCTTCTTCTTGTGGTGGAAGGTGAAACTGAAAAAGCGTTTTGTGACTATCTGAAGAGCATGCTCTCCCGGAATCGAAACATCAGTGTCACCATATTGAACGCGTATGGTGGTTCACCGGAGGCGATTGTTGAATACGCAGATCGCCAGTGCAAAACCGTGGATTTTGACAGAGTGATGATCCTGATGGATGTGGACAAGCCGGTTCAAAATCAATTGATGTTCGATAGACAAATCCATGAAATGCACGCTGAGTTACTCTTTTCAAGACCATGCATAGAGGGTGAACTTCTGGAGGCATTGGGAATGGGTCCCACGCCAGCCACATCGACCGCATGCAAAGCGAAGTTCCACCAGACTGTGATTCGGAGAGAAGACGCCACCAAGCCAGCTTCCTACGCTCGGCATTTCCCGATTGAACGGCTGGAGCTACTGAGAACCGGCGTTTCTGTCCTATCAAGACTCATTCGAGCGATTGGGAATATGTGAGAGCACTTGACCCAAGCCGTCAGGATTAGTATCCTCCAAGTCATTCCTGCCCGTTTTCTCAGTCGTCGTTCGCTAAGAATTGGGCAAATTCCCCATTGTACCAGCGTACCAGCGTACCATCTTACCATCCTACTATCCTACTATCCTACCATCCTACCATGATCACCATCCTCTGCGTCACGTTCTATTTCAAGGGGCAGGATTTCATCCGCTCGGCGAAAACCCAAGGCAACCGGGTGTACCTGCTCACGCACGAATCGCACAAAGAGAAAGACTGGCCTTGGGAGTCGATCGACGAGACCTTTTATACGCAGGATGACCGCAACGACGCCACCAACACCGAAAACATGATCAAAGGTCTGGCCTGGCTCATGCGCGAGAAAAAAGTGGATGTGATCGTGGCCTTGGATGATTTCGACGTGGAAAAAGCCGCCGCCTTCCGCGAGGAATTCCGGATTCCGGGCATGGGTCAGACCACGGCCCGCTATTTCCGCGACAAACTGGCCATGCGGATGCGGGCCCAAAGCGCGGGCATCGATGTCCCTGCCTTCACATCCCTCGTGAACAATGACGATGTGAACCGCTTCGCCGACACCATCCCCACACCTTGGGTTCTCAAGCCGCGTGCGGAAGCATCCGCCATGGGCATCCGCAAAGTGTATTCGAAAGACGAGCTATGGCGGATGATCGACGAACTGGGCGACCGGCGGCACGGCTTCCTGGTCGAGCAGTTCAAACCCGGGGATGTGTACCATGTGGACAGCCTCACCTTCGGCGGCAAAGTGGTCTTCGGATGCGTGTCGAAATACCTGAGTACCCCGTTCGATGTGGCGCACGGCGCGGGAATCTTCCGAAGCATGACCTGCGAGCCGAACGGTGCCGAAGCCAAGGCCCTGCTCAAGCGAAACACCGATGTGATGCAGGCTTTCCGGATGCAATACAGCGCGTCGCATACCGAGTTCATCCACTGTCATGACGACGGGAAGTTCTATTTCCTGGAAACCTCCTCCCGAGTAGGCGGAGCGCATATCAACGAAATGGTGGAAGCGGCCACCGGCGTGAACCTGTGGTGGGAATGGGCGCGCATCGAAAGCGCGGCGTTTCTGAATCAATCGTATGAAGTGCCGCAGAACAAGCATGTGCCGAGCGGCATCCTGATCTCCATGTCGCGATACGAGCATCCTGACACCTCCTCTTTCACCGATCCGGAGATCGTCTGGCGTATGGACACCAAGCATCATATCGGGTTCATCGTGAAATCGGAATCCAGGGAGCGGGTCGCCGAATTATTGGACATCTATGCGGATCGGGTGTATCGCGATTACCACGGAAGCGCGCCCGTGCCGGATAAACCGAGTCATTAGAAGTAAGAAGGTGAAAGTAGGAAGCAGGAAGATCAATGTGCATAAATAATGAATTATCATAGATTTATGTAACAATATGGCGGTGCGGTGTAATGGATAGGGAGGGGCGGTTGCGCATATTGACGTTGTGATCATCCTTTCACGACAAACCCGATATCTCGGGTAAACCATTAGTATGCAAGTATTCAATACACGTCTTTCCCTGTCTTTTATTTCCTCATTGTTGATCGTATCCACTTTTGTCGGATGCAAAAGCAACACCGGCCCTGATAACGGCAACACTGTTGTGATTCCTGTTCAGACCACCGTCCAAGCCACCATCAATCTTGGTACCGCTGGCAACTACGCCATCTTGGCCGGCTCCCAAATTTCAAACATTCCTCCTTCCGTCATCACCGGCGCGATCGGTATCAGTCCGGCCGCTGGCTCGCTGATCACAGGCTTCTCGCTTTCCTACACCGTTGGCAGCTCTTTCGCCACATCCGCGCAAATCAGGGGAAATGTGTACGCATCGGATTACGCGAGTCCCACTCCGGCCGCACTTACCGTAGCCAAAGGCGATCTCACCGTCGCGTACAATACCGCCGCAGGACGCACATCCACCGATATCGTGCTTCTGGCCGGTAACCTCGGCGGTTTGACCCTCACCCCAGGCTTGTACAAATCGAGCGGTTCGTTGGAGATCTCCTCCGGCGACCTCACCTTCGATGCCAAAGGCAACTCCAACGCCGTTTTCGTGATCCAGATCGCGACCACACTCACCACCAGTTCCGGCCGCAAAGTGATCCTGAAAAACGGAGCTCAAGCTTCCCGCATTTTCTGGCAGGTCGGTACTTCCGCTTCGTTGGGCACCACCTCCGTCATGAAAGGAACCATTTTGGCGGATCAGTCGATCACCCTTGGAACCGGCGCTTCGGTCGAAGGCCGCTTGTTGGCCCGCATCGCTGCGGTGACTTTGGCCAGCAGCACGGTCGTCAAACCTAACTGAGGAACCGATCCATGAAAAATTCCATTCTGCTAACGGTAGCCTTGCTGCTTCCCGCCGCCCTCTTACTCGCACAACCGGCATCGCCCATGTTGAATTTACCGGCTGATTCCTCTTTCAATCAGCCCCACTCCCGCTCTTTCGTGTGGAACGCATCGGCAAACGCCGAATCCTATCAGCTTCAGATTTCACGGAATGTGAATTTCAGCTCGACGGTGTTCAATCGCTCCGGCCTGACCGACACCACCGCGTTTGTCGAAATTCAAAACTTCGGCACACGTCACTACTGGCGCGTGCGGGCGAGCAATACCGCTGGAAACAGTGCGTATTCGCCAACCTATTCGTTCACGACCTGGAATTCCATCCCTAAAGGTCCGATGCCGGTGGAATTAGGCATGGCACAGGATTTTGCAATCTTATCGCATACCGCCATCACGAATGTGCCAAGTTCGGCGATTCTGGGGAATGTGGGCGTGAGTCCTGCTTCGGGAGCGTTCATCGGCCTGACCCAGGGTGAAGTCACAGGAACCATCTTCGCGGTGGATGCATCCGGCCCGGCGGGTTCGGTCGCATCGCCTTCCATGCTGACCACAGCCAAGGGCGACATCACCATCGCCTTCAACGACGCTGCGGGTCGTACGGTCGATCCGATCGGCATCGCTGGAAATATCGGCGGACAAACCCTCTATCCAGGTTTGTATAAATCCACCGGTACACTTGAAATCACCGCCGGAGATCTGACACTTGATGGTGGCGGACACAATGACGCGGTCTGGATTTTCCAAATCGCCACCAGTTTCAACATGACCTCGGGTCGTCAGGTGTTTCTGACCAATGGCGCCAACGCCGCCAATATCTATTGGCAGGTCGGCACCTTGGCTTCATTCGGAACCACGACCGTGATGCACGGAACCATTCTCGCAGGCACGCAGGTGACCATGGCCACCCTCGGCACACTGAACGGACGCGCCCTTGCGCTCACCGCGAACGTGACCTTGCAGCAGAACGTGATCAACAATCCGGGTCCTGCTGTCGGAACGAGCATCGAGACGAACGACAATCAGAACGTGAAAACGATCACCTTGTCGCAGAATTACCCGAATCCGTTCAATCCATCCACGGTAATCGGTTTTACCGTAGGGACGCAAGATCATGCGTCCCTACATGTACGCTTGGCTGTGTATGACCTTCTCGGCCGTGAAGTCGCGGTTTTGGTGAACGGTCCGATGTCGGCCGGTGCGCACACCGTAGCGTTCGACGCGTCGACTCTGAGCAGCGGGATGTACATCTACCGGATCGTATCCAACGGTGAGCAAGTCTCCCGGCGGATGATGCTGGTCAAATAAGTTCAATTCCGCAAAACCACCCGCATGCCGAACCGCACTCCGCGGCCAGGCATCGGGTAGAATGCGGTTTCCTCGTAGCCCAGTTGCCCCGCATACTGGTTCAGATGTTCCCAACGGATGAGGATAAACAGGTTCCTCACACGTGCGCTCAGGTCCCAATCCACGCGGTAGAACGACGGAATGCTGGCTCCAGATGGGTCGAATTCGCGCCAATGGTCGGTCAACGGATCGAACGTCGGCGCCACATATCCGATCGGAACCAAGGTGGCATGGAAACCGGTTTTCACGAAGGTCGCCCGATCGAACAGATATCCTTTCCAATAGAACCACGCCCTGTTCCATACTCGGGTTCCGAAAAACGCCTGATTCAGATTCTGTTGGAAGGTGGATGAAGCTCCGTATTCCCATCGATCGCTTTCATGGCTGTATGCCGCATGTCCGCCAGCCACATTCAAGGTGTCGGTGCTTCGAAGGTACCCGCTGAGGCTGAGATCCCGCCAACGGAAACCGCCTTCCACACGGGTGAAGTATTCGGATTCGGTGGATCCGGGAACCGACCCGTAGCCGCGCCAATGGGCTTGCTGGATGCTTGGCATCCAGGATCCGACGGAGGCGGAAGCGTAGAAGAGTCCCATATCGGCCAGGGCGGTGAGCCGGGCGTCGGTGCTTCCATCCGTCCGGTAGGCGCTGATGGCCGTGGCCGACATCCATCCGTACCGCAAGGCGGCTTCCGCTTCCAGACGCGACCAGGATCGGATATCGAGCGACCGGCGCCGTTGCGGATCGGTGGCATACCTTTCGGCCCGGAGTGTGGCGTCGGCGGTGATCGGACCCAAGCGCAGATATCGCGTGGCATAGGCACCCAAACCGAGCACTCGGTAAAAGCTGGTATCGGTCGTGCTGTTGTAGAAGCGGCGAAACCGATGATGGTACACGCCCACATCCCAATGTTGTTGGTCTGTGGCGGAAACCCGGGCGATGGTTTGGCGGACCGAGGCATCGGCGAAGACCAGCGGACTCGTCGCATTCGGGATGTAATCGATGATGCGGTACCCGCCGGGTTCGGTGGTCTGCAAGCCGTTGTAGAGGATGGATCCTTGCGCTTTCCACCGTGAAGAAAGCTGATGATAGCCGCTCAGGGAGATGGTTCTGCCGCTGGTTTCAGAATTCAAGTATTCGCCATCGTCGTTACGGCCCCAATAACGGGCTGAAAATCCGGTCTGAGGGTTCGTATTCGCCGCCAGAAGCACTTCGGTGCTCAGGAGATTGTATGGACCCTGTTCATAATTGATCCAAGTGAGAGGCTTGTTCACCTTGTAATGGCGATCGGTGAGGTGAGCGGAATAATCGGCACCTACGATGCGTTCCTCCCATCGCGACAATTGAAGATGCGGGATGCGATTGGGATTGACCAAGCCTGTGACAGGATCGCGAACATCCACTCCATCCACATAAACCCGCTGCCTTCCCGGCCCATGGCCATTGATGAACGACGCATCGTGACGCAGATATCCGGTCAGGCGCGCCGTGAATCGCCCTTCGCGCCGACTGTCGCGTTCCGAGGCGTTCAGCCATTGGCTCCATCGCAATGAGCTGTCGGTTTCCGCCACATGATAGCCCACACGTACCGGCGCCACGCTGTCAGGCGGGGCGAAACCCATCAGCACAACAAAAAGGACGACGCTCATGAGTCGCGCTCCACTTCCAAATCGTAGGGAAGTCCGCTAATGCCGAGCATCCTTCGCCGCACGATCTCCAAGGCCACTTTCGCGCTTCGCTCCTTGTTGAGCAGCCGGTCGCGGAAGAAGCGGGCTTTCACGGCGAAATGTTCTTGCTCCGACCAATATCCGATCCAGACCAAGCCGACCGGTTTCGCGTCGGTTCCGCCTGAGGGTCCGGCCACGCCCGTTGTCGAAATTCCGATATCGGCACCCAGTTTCGCGGCGGCGGATTTCGCCATGATCAGCGCCACTTCCTTGCTCACGGCGCCATACTCCATCAGAACCGATTCCGGAACATCCAACACATTCCGCTTTACGGAATTATCATAGGCCACGATCCCTCCTTTGAACATGGCGCTGCTTCCGGGCACATTCGTGATCAGGTTCGCGACCCATCCGCCGGTGCAGCTTTCGGCGGTGGCCAAGCTGAGATTGCGCACTGTGGCCTGCTCCACAACCACTTGCTCTAAGGTGACATCCGCCGTTTCCGAAAAAATGAAACTTGTAGCGGTTGTTCGGATATGCGCAACCAGCGAGCGAAAGGCGACAGACTCTCCGGCGAAGGACGTCACCCTAAGCGTGATTCCGTGGCTATTCGGCATATAGGCGAGCTCCAGGTCGGCGCTAAGCCACCGGCTCACATCCCCGATCACAATGTCGCTGAGCGTGCTTTCTCCGATCCCTGTGATTTGGAAGTAATGTCTCGACAGGCTCGATTCAGGAAGCCTGGCTTTCAGCCTCGGAATCACCAGATCGTTCATCAACCCTTTCATTTCGCGCGGAACGCCTGGAAGCACCACCAGGATCTTGCCATCCACATCGAACCACATGCCAGGTGCGGTGCCGTGTTGATTCTCCAGAACGTCGCAATTCGCAGGAACGTCGGCTTGAGAAAGATTTGAGATCGTGAACGGAATGCCGCGCACCTCGAACAGGCGGCGGATGCGCTCCAACGTGGGTTCGTGGCGCACCAACCCCACCCTGAAAAAGCGAAGGAGAATGGATTTGGTGACATCGTCGTGGGTGGGTCCCAATCCGCCGGTCAGGATGGTGAGGTCTGCATCGCGCATAGATTCATACAGCGCGGCGAGCAGAGAATCGGGGGCATCCGGAACGGTGATCACTTTGTCAAAGCGTATTCCCAGCTCGGAGCATTTCTGTCCGATCCATGTCGCATTGGTGTTCACCGTATCGCCGATAAGCAATTCGTTTCCGACTGAGATTTGGTATGCGAGCATCACCGAAAATACAGGCTTTTTGTATCTTCTTTTAAATGCGCCATCACATACCGAACATCCTCTCGCTAAGCCGGATCATGCTGACCCCCGTCTTCTTCATCATGTACATGGTGAATGATCCGTACATCCGCCTTGCAAGCCTCGTGATTTACACCTTTGCCGCGCTAACCGACTTTTTCGATGGGCATTATGCGCGCAAATACGGTTTGGAAAGCTCCCTCGGAGTGTTTTTGGATCCGCTGGCTGACAAGATCCTCACGTTTTCGGCTTTCATCGTACTACCCACATTGAATTCGCATGTGTTTCCTTGGCTTCCCATCATCGCGATCGTCATCCGGGATGTGATTGTGACGGTGATGCGGGTCGTGGCCACCCAACGTGGCATGGATATGAAGACCTCGTATTCCGCCAAGGTGAAAACCTTCATCCAGATGGGCTTTCTCTATGTGTCGTTAGTGCTTGGTTTGGCGATTGCCCTTCCTAATTTCCTCGGCAACCTTGCACGGATGTTCTTCTTTCATGAGCATGGCTACATGACCTATGCCCTTTATCTCGTCGCTCTGATCACCGTTTACACCGGAATCGAATACATTGTCCAGAACAGGAAACTTTTCCAACGCTCTTAAGCTGGCAGTCGGGTCGTGTTTCGGTATCGGGAAGAGTCCCTATGCGCCGGGAACATTAGCCTCGGCGGCGGTTCTTCCTTTGGCTTGGGTCGTGTGGATGAGCGGCGGCACAACCGGCCTTGGGATCCTCTTCATCATCACCGTGTTGGCTTGCGTTTGGTCTGCGGAATATTATGAATCGGTACGTGGGAAAGATCCGCAAGATTTCGTTATGGATGAATGGGCCGGACAACTGCTTCCCATCGCCGGTTTCGCATATTGGGGTGCGGATCCGTTCACTCCATGGCTGTTGATCTGGTCGTTTGCGGGCTTTCGTATTTTTGATATCTGGAAACCCGGAATCGTGGGAACCATTCAAGATAGAAAAGGTGTAATCGGCTTGGCTGGCGATGATTTAATCGCCGGTTTGATAACCTATATTCTGGGAATAATGGCTATTTTTAGTGTCAACTATTTTTATTCCGCGGGATAACCGCACGTCAAGAACTTTCTATGTTGATTGATCGCTCTTTCGCACGCCAACTGGCGCTCGAGCTACTCCGCATTAATGCCGTCGTTCTCAGACCCAATGAACCGTTCGTCTGGTCATCCGGATGGAACTCACCGATTTATTGCGATAACCGGCTGACCTTGCTCTACCCCGAAATCCGCGAAAAAATCGCGGACACCCTTGCCGGTTTCATAAAAGCCACCTACCCGGATGTGGAAGTGATCACCGGAACGGCAACCGCCGGAATTCCGCACGCCGCGTGGGTTTCGGATCGGCTCAAACTGCCGATGGCCTATGTTCGCAGCAAAGCGAAATCGTACGGCATGGGCAACCAGATCGAGGGGGGCGTCAAGAAAGGACAAAAAACCCTCGTCATTGAAGATCTCATTTCCACAGGTGGCTCCATTTTTTCAGTGATCGAAGCTTTGCAATTCGTGGGCGCCGATGTGATGGGATGTGCTACGATCTTCACCTATCAATTCGACGTTTCCGGTGCGAAATTCAAAGACATGAATCTTCGCTTGGATTGGCTTACTGATTATCCGACACTCATCGAAGTAGCCTTGGAAGAAGGCCGGATCAAAGAGGAAGACCTCAATCTGCTAAATCGTTGGAGAGAAGAACCATCAACATGGCCGAGATAACCACTAATCAACGTTCATATATGAAACCCATTACCAAACTCTTCGGTGTCATCGCGACAGTTGGACTGATCGCAGGGTGCGAGATTCCCTCGAAGCCTGATTTCAAGACGAGTCAGAAAGTCGACGTCAAAATTCTGAACAGCACCGAATTCAAGTTTTTGGGTGGCAAGAAAGCGCTCATCGACACCACCAAAGGAGATATCGCAGATTTTTTCTCGACCGATCCCAACGGAGTGGTGAGTATCTCCACGACCGAAGATTTCGATTTCGGGGACTTGAACGACGCCATCCCGGTCATTTCCGTGGCTCCGACCACGGTCGACGCAGAAGTGGGTCCGCTCAAATTGAATGAATTCTCTTCCGACAGCGGTCCGAACGGACTCGGTAGCGCCAATTTCCAACAACTTACCGGCTTGAATCCGTCGCTCTTCCCGGCAGGAACACCGATCCTTGGCGCCAGCTCGCCGAACCCGGTAAACATCAGCCTTGCGACGAACTACTTGGTGAGTGCGACCATCCGCGAGGGTTCGATCTTGATGACCTTGAACAACAAACTCGGCTTCAACCTGAGCACGGTGAACATGACCCTGAAATCGGGTAACAACGTTGTTGGAGCCATCAACTTCACCAATCTGCTGCACAATACGCAGCAAACCACATCCTTGGTGATTCCGCCGAACACCGTACTGCAAAGCATCAATGTGGATGTGAGCATAGCTTGGGCCACTCAGAACCTGCAAGCCCAGCCGAATGAGTTGATCGTACAGAATGTGGCCGGCGACGGCCTGGAAGCCTCCCAAGTGGTGGCGGCCGTGGGTCCTCAGTCGTTCAGCACCGCCGGCAAGATTGTGGTCGCCGAAGACCAGTTTCTCTTCACACAGGCCGGCGATTACATCGAAGTGGAAAGCGGAACGCTAGACATCAACCGCATCGCCAACAACATGGGGTTGGGAATTCAAAGCTTCGTGCTTTCATTGCCATCCATCCGTCGCGCGCCTTACGGCGTAGGCGATTCGCTAGTGATCCGTTTCGAAGGAGCCACAGCGCTGACCGCGGGACGTGTGATCGAGAATTTCTTAGTTCCGTTGGCCAACACCCGTATCATCGCCCCGAACAATGAAGTTCGCTATTCCGTGGCCGCAACCACCCAGGATCTTCGCCAAGGCGACAACAGCACGCCGGCCACCATCCGCGCCACCGATAACGTCTTCGCTTCGGTCGGAATCAGCAACTTGGCCATCCGTTCGGCTATCGGAACCATCGTCACCAAGAGTGTGGAATTGAACGAAGACGATCCTTCGAACGGTACGAACATCGATCTGTTCAATGATAACGAAGCCAACCTCATCACCTTGGATGGCATTGAAGATTTGTCTGACAAAATCGAGGGTCTTGAGTTCCGCGACGCCCGCCTGTCCATCTCCTATCAGACCAACATCGGCATTTCAGCGAAAGTGGTAGGGTCGTTCGTGGGTGTGGATGCCAAAGGCCAGCTTTTGTATCTCACAGGCAAACCGGGGTCTCCATTGCACGTGGCCAGCAACCCGTTCACTAATTTCACTTCGAAAGGCGTGCCAATCAACGCTTCACAAATGATCCAGTTCCAGTTGGCCACCTCTCCCGACGGATCGATGATCTCAGGTTCCATCGATTTCAACAACACGAACTCCACCATCATCGATTTTCTGAACAAGCTTCCTGTTGAAATCCGATTCATCGGAAAAGCGGTGATCAACGAAAACAACCAGCGCGGTCAGATCCAATCTCCCGTTCGTTTCGAACCTAAAATCCTAGTCGATATTCCTCTGAGCATCCAAACAGTGAGCGCCGCTGTCTACGAAGACACCTTGGATGTGGACTTGGCCGATCTGCCGGGTCCTGACGACGACAGGAGGCTTACCAATGCAACCATCACGGTAAGCTACGTGAACCGCCTACCTTTGGAAATCAACCTGAATCTGGATTTCCTCGATGATAACTTCGTTGTGTTGACCTCATCGCCACGCAGCGGCCAAGCGGCCACCAAACTCCTCGCCTCCCCTGTGGATGCGAACGGTTTCGTACTGCCTGCGGGTCGCACAGGAACCATGGTCATCCAGCTCGACCGAAGTCAGATGGATATCCTGAATCGTACGCGCAAGATCGGACTTCGAACCAGTTTACTGACCACAGACGGCGGCGTGGTGCGGATACGTGCTAACGATGGATTCACAATGGGGCTCAATGGCAGCTTCTCCATCACCACAACGGTCAACTAAGCACCCAGGAGATCATCCAATGAAACACCTCATCATCCTCTTCTTCCTTGCGGCGCTTACCACCGGTTCCCTCAGCGCCCAATCCCGTTTGCAAACGGCAACCAACCTCAGCCTTGGTGGCGGAGGAACAGCGTACATGGACAGTTACGACGCGAACTTCCTGAATCCTGCCAATATCATGCTTCGGAACGACCGCAAAACCAAGCTGAGCTTCGGCTTGGTCGGCCTCGGCGTATCGGCTGGCGGACCGTTGGCGAACATCAAAACATATAACAAATATCTGACCACGGGTCAGACGTTGACCACCACCCTCTCCACCGAAATGCTCGACGAATGGTTCGGCAAAGACCCGGAGGTAAGCACGAGTTTCGGCATGGAAGTCGGCATCCTCAGTTTCGGGTCCGCATTCCAAGGATCCAACTGGGCGGCTTCGCTTGCCATCCGCAACCGAGTGCTGACCAATGTCGGCGTGAGTCGCGGTCTGCCTGAAGTCTTCTTTCATGGCTTGGATCCGGCGGTCTTCGGCAACGGCCGTGCCGTGAACATGAATGTGGATGTACTGGCCTTCACCGAAGTCTCCTTGGGTTACGCGCGCCACGTGATCGACCTCAACGGTATGAAATTCTATGCCGGTATCGCTCCCAAAATCCTGATGGGACATAATACCCAGCGACTGGATTTCAACAGCACCATCACCGCGAACAACGGCAACTTCCGTCACCGTTACGATTACACCATCCAGACCTTGGGCGCGTTGGCCGATGGCCTCACAGACTACGCGCGTGATCGTGACAACACCCCGGCTGGTGCCGATAAACCGGAAATCGGCGATTATATCGAAACCGGAGCCAGTGATTTCACAGGAGTTCAGACCACAGGACTCGGCTTCGACCTCGGCGCCACCATGATCATGAACGCGGATTTCGTACCGATTCCCCAGTGGGGTCCGTTCAAGGGCGCTCGTCAGTTGACGGTCGGCTTGTCGATCACAGACATCGGAAAACTCAATTTCTCCAGCGCTTCACAGTTCAGCAACAATGGCGAAGTCTTCTTCAGCGGCTTCAATTACGACAAAGATCTGATCGATGCCCAATTCGACGGAGATTTCGGCAAATACGCTGAATCCGTTCTCAAAGACTCCATCGGTGCCGATGCGTATCTGGATTTCAACAAAGACGGTTCGGCGAAAGTGGGTCGCGCATTGCCTGCCACAATCAACCTGGGAACCCATTTGAAAATGGGTCGATTCGGATTGATGTTGGATATCGGAAAAGGCCTGAACGACACCGGCATCAACAGCACGAACATGTACATGGCTTTGGGTACCGAATACCGATTGTTCGGATTCTGGCCATTACGCATGGGATTGCGTGCCGGAGGATACTCCAGCACCACGTATCACTTCGGAACGGGACTTGAGTTCCGCAATTTCGAATTCAGCTTTGGCGCCGCGTCGAGCACTTCATCGGAAAAGGGAGCTGGAATCAGCACCGCCTTCAGCGGACTGGTGTTCCACTTCTGAGAGTCGCTTTCACAGGAGGATGTGAGGACTGGAGGGAAACCTTCAGTCCTTTTTTTTTCTATTGTTTTTGCCTTTTGAAAGACATTCGGTTCGTAATTTCCATGGGTCTGAACTTGCTCCACGCCAAGAATATACATTCGATCACTACATGAAAGTCACTCTTCGAGACATCGCCGACGCAACCGGCTTTTCCATATCCACCGTATCGCGAACGCTTCGTGGCGAAGGGAGAATATCCGAGCAGAATCGTCAGGAGATTTTTGCCAAAGCACACAAAATGGAGTATGATATCCCAAACGGGAAGCGCAAAAGTCCCGCATTGCAAACCCCATACATCGCGCTGATCACCCAATTCGACATCGGTGAGTTCTACTCCTCCTTTTTCAATGGATTCAGCAACGCTGCGGTTCAGAAGAAGATGATCATCAGTCTGTTCAATGTCGCCCATGACCTGAATCAAGTCGGCACATTGATCAATGATTTACGTGCGATCGGATATGCGGCGGCGGTAATCTTCGTACCGGGACTCAAAGAGAAGCATTACCACCGCATTCTTCAAACCATCCCGAAAGATTTCCCTGTTATTTCCTGTTCCAACATCGATAATCCGGTTTTGGATACGGTCACGTTCGATGCCTATCGCGGCGCGACGCTGGTCGCCGAGCATTTCTATGAACAAGGATACCGTGAGCTGGGCATCATCCAAGGGCCGTACGAAAAGCCCGAAGCCCGTTTCAGAACCAACGGCTTCACGGATTATATCAAGCATAAATCGGAATCCAGCATCATCTGGAGCACGACCGGAGACTACACCCATGAAGCCGGAATCCGGGCTTATGAATCGTTCAAGGCTCTGATAAGAAAACCACGTGCGATTTTTGCCGCCAATGACGCCATGGCGTTCGGATTCATGGAATCAGCCCGTGCCGACGGAATCAGCCTTCCGAACGATTTGGCTCTCGCGGGGTACGACAACCTCCCTCTTTGCGATTACCACTTCCCAAAACTCACGTCTGTCGAGACCAACTACACCATGTTGGCGACCAACGCTTTGGAGTACTTGAGCCTGAGAATCGGCCGACCGGCCACCCATCAGGGAATCGTGAGTCTTGTGCCGACCAGCTTGAAAGTGCGCCAATCGAGCATTTCAACGATCTGAAGAACGTTAATTCAATTCCGTCGGCTCGGTAGGGTATAAATATCCGCCAAGATGGTACTCCACTCCGGAATCAGTCCTGAAAGCAAGTTCCAATCTCATAGTGATTGGTGTCATCAATGAATCCGGTTCTGGCGGACCCTCCAAAACCCGGGATCAACTAAAAGGCATCTCGAACGCTTACATCGCTGCAGACGGCATCAAAGGTGGATCTGGCAATAAGAGTCCACTATGGATGTTCGGGTTTGTATATTGATATTAAGTCTACCCCCCCCCCCCCCCCACACACACACACACACACAATTCATTAACTCCGTGGTTCACTGAATTCTGATAACTCGGATGACATTAAAACCAGAAAAATTTACTTGACTCCGATCTTTCCTTCGATGGGAAGTTCACACGGACAATCGCTGTGATTTGAATTCGATTATTGATTGACGATCTTTCCCTTTTTGGCGCTTTCCTCATTGATGAAGCTGTGATTTGAATTCGATTATTGATTGACGATCTTGGGAAACCGGTCGATGGTTTCAAAATCGCAGCTGTGATTTGAATTCGATTATTGACTGACGATCTTTTGCCTTCTGGAGCATCGCCTGCTCCCTGCGCTGTGATTTGAATTCGATTATTGATTGACGATCTTGCCCAGGCGGACGCCTTCATTCAGGTGCTCGCTGTGATTTGAATTCGATTATTGATTGACGATCTTAGCAATCAGGTCCGGTCGGCTTTCATGAAAGCTGTGATTTGAATTCGATTATTGATTGACGATCTTCCTCATACAGGAATAACACCATGGGACTTAGCTGTGATTTGAATTCGATTATTGATTGACGATCTTCAATCGCGGCGGCGGCGGCAGGACGTGCGGCTGTGATTTGAATTCGATTATTGATTGACGATCTTAGGCAGAGCGCTCATGCTCCGGCAGGTTGCGGCTGTGATTTGAATTCGATTATTGATTGACGATCTTAAGCACCTCCACAACCTGCCGGTTACCCCCGCTGTGATTTGAATTCGATTATTGATTGACGATCTTCTTGCATCCAACGGCTTCCACTTCAAAGATGCTGTGATTTGAATTCGATTATTGATTGACGATCTTGTCGATGAACTTATCGCCTTCCTCTTCGGAGCTGTGATTTGAATTCGATTATTGATTGACGATCTTCCCGTATAATGTGATTCCATGAGTACCGTGGCTGTGATTTGAATTCGATTATTGATTGACGATCTTTGGTCATACTGTCGCTATTTGTAATAACATGCTGTGATTTGAATTCGATTATTGATTGACGATCTTGCTTCGCAGATAGCAGTAAACAATTCAGCGCTGTGATTTGAATTCGATTATTGATTGACGATCTTAGTCTTTGACATACTTTGATTCGGTACTTCGCTGTGATTTGAATTCGATTATTGATTGACGATCTTCGGAGACGGTGCGACAATCGGAGACCGTGCGCTGTGATTTGAATTCGATTATTGATTGACGATCTTTGGTGTAATCATGGGGTCTCCTTGCGTTTAAGCTGTGATTTGAATTCGATTATTGATTGACGATCTTAATCCTAACCGTGTCTTGCGTATCCGAACGGCTGTGATTTGAATTCGATTATTGATTGACGATCTTACGTCTGTGATTAATTTCATGGGCGGCAACTGATTGCGCCATTTTTTCACGCTCTGAAATCACTCTGAATTCTCTCATCTTCGCTGATTACTCCCATTTTTTCGTTCAGAAGAATGCCAATTGCTGAGGTGTCGGAGGCTTCGTCTTCTCCGCTTTGCCGAACACATTCACCATCGCTCCGAATTGTTTGTCCGTGATTTCGATCATGCTTACGTGCCCTTCTTTCGGAACCAGGGTGGAAACCCGCTTTTGATATACCGCCATGCTTTCCTTACTCGGACAATGTCGAATATACACTGAATATTGAAGCATCGTGAATCCGTTCTCCAACAACCCTTTTCGGAAAACAGAATATCGTTTCCGCTCTGCAGGAGTGTTTGTCGGCAAGTCGAACAGTACGAATAGCCACATGATTCGGTAAGCGGATAACCGCTCAGTCTTGGTCCTGTGTTCCGGTTTCATCAGGTTCTGCAAATTCGGTGAGTCGAATGTCACTGAATCCGGCTCGATGATCGGATAGTGCGACGGCCAATTCAAAAGTGGTTTGCTGAACCGCCAAAAGAAGAGGTCTATATTCGCCTCCGATCCATACGTCGTGTTGTGTCACTTCAAGTAAAGCCCGCTTCAATTCGGTCGTCAATTCGTCGTTGATTGGCGCATACTCATTCTTGATGTCCCAAACGATTCGATCAATCCAAGGTCGATAAGGCTCCATCAGATCATCGGCCAACACATAGGCATTGGTTCGGCGATGATGGTGTATTCCAAGCGAGGGGATGAGACCCGTGCTCACAATCGCCCGTGCTACCGCAGTCCGAAGAATGGCGTAGCCGTAATTCAACAACGCATTGGGAAGGATGCCTTCACGATGCCGACGGAAGTCCGGACCAAACAGAATGGGCCAATAGACTCGTGCGGCTCTGGCTTCCACATTGTCGGTATCACCGCTTCTCACTTTTTTCGACAAATACCATAACGGGTCGGATTCGAGTCCGATCAAATCCACCATCCTTGCCTGATTGGCGATCTTCATGCGGATGATCTTCGCCCAAAGTTGTTTGCAACGCGGTTGGGTCACCTCCAATTGGGCGCGCATCCGCTCCGATTGCAACCCATTTCCCTCCACTGGAAGTGCCACCGAACTCGGATACCGACTCTGATCGCAAAACACAACCGCGACATTTTCCTTCGCCGCCTCACTGATCACCGCTTGTGTGAATGTGAGTTGCGGATGTTCAAGCAGAATAAAAGCGATGTCTTCGAAGGAACCCACATGATGATCCACCTCGTCACGTCGAAGCATCAATTGCTTGTTCCGGACATTCAAGTGCCCTGCACCCTCGATGACAATCGTGCGGCTCATGTTCGTTTAAATAGCTCAATCCGTCCATCCACGGTGAGCCAAACTTTCATTGGATTTCGTTCACTCCAGGCTTTAAGACTTTGAATCCTCACAAACAAGCCATCCTCATCATCCAAAGTGGATGCCAAATGATGCCGAAACACATAATATAGCGTCGACAACTTTTGAACTCGGAACAAAAACGGTTTAAGTTCCGCTGTTGAGAGGTGCACTAAGCGATCCGGATCTCCGTTCCACCCGATGAGAAACAGATCGTTCATCTGCAGGGTTTGCACCAAGGGATATCCCTTTGAATTCAAGGGGAGAATCGCTGGTTGGCCTTGTTTTTTGCGTTCGACCACATCCCAGAACGTAACGCATTCTTCTTCGAGTCCACCATCAGGAGTGCTATAAAGTGCGACATGGTGGTTATTCCGTGGATTCACGAACTGACCTCTTCCATCACTGAGTTCAACGGCGTTGCCAAGGTCTTCTTGCATCCTCACTTTGAAGACCGGTCTGAGACCGCCAATACCATCACTGAGAAAGACATTCGTGCGAAGTCGACCATTTCCATCCATGAATGAGAAGGCGTCTTTCGGAATCGAAGCTTTGGTATCGGTAGACAACCCTTTATCATGCAGGACTCCAAGCATGGCTTTGCGCACCATCGGATCCACCACTTTCTCGAGCTGCTTCATGGTCTGAACCGACCCAATCGGTTTTCGCACGTGGTAGGCGTATGATCCATCCGGCCCCTGGCGCTTGCCGTAAATCGTTTCTTTGTGTAAGGCACCACGCGCGGCAAGACCTTTGTTCTTATGAATTTTGCCATCGCGTTTCGTTTTCGATTCCTTGATCGTCAGAATCCGGTTCGTCTTCTTATGCGACACCAAGATTTCACTCAAGTGCTTATCCACCTGATTGCGAAGATCTGGCCAAGGTGCGGGTATTGACTTTGTTCCCGAATCGCGGTTGAATTTATTCCAATCCGAAGCGGCTTTCACCATAGAACGATTGGTAAGGGCAACAACCAGCGCATCGACCGCATGGTGGCGATGATCATTCCTGTTCTTGAAGTCTTCTTCGTTGAGCAAAGTGTTCAATCCCCAGTGATGACGCACATCTGAAGTAAGCGCCCCGTTCACCGGAACCACATTGGCGCATATTTTTTTCAAGTAGCGATGGGTCTCACGAGTCATATACCGGGTATCATTCAACATCCGGTTGATCGGGTCTTCGTCAAGTTCCGTCATTGTGAACCGCAGATATTTCTTATAAGGAAGCACATTTCGGGCACGTAGTTTGGCATCCTCCCAAGCACCTTGTTGTGAGTAGAACTCGAAGGGTGTCCTGTTGCCCTTGGCGCGATTCACATCCGCATCAGACAAGGTGAGATTGCCAAAGGCATTGGTCAGCGAGCGTGAATACGGAATGATGTGTTCAACCTGGACCTGTCCGGAGAATAAAGCAAGCCCGCCACCTGATGCAGACTGCGCCAGATGAATCGCTTTACCGGTGTACGGACACATTTTGTCTTTCAACTCCTTGAATAGTTTCAAGCGGAGTTTGAAATCGTAAGAATCCGGCAGACCCAAATCCCGAAGTTCCTGTGCGATCTTGTCGTTGACGTCTTCGTTCTGCTTCTGAAAGGTCCGATCCTCCGAACGTTGGCGTTGGCTTTTTCCCAGATCACGAGCCAATTCGATATGAATCGCATCAAATGTTCCGTAGCGAGCTATCAATGAATTCACCAGCTTTCTCACTTCGAACAAAGCCTGCATCACAACCGGATTGCGAATGGGATCTGGCTTCGGCAATTCATCGAGTAATGTTTCCTGTTCATCAATCAGACTATGGTGATAGAGTTTCTTCAGGTCGGCTTCGGATAACCCATAATGCGATGACAACATGATTCGGACCTGTTCGTGCACCGAACCATCCAGACTTGAGCCTCTAAATCCGGAAATCGTGTCGATGAGAGAATCTTTGTCTTCCAAAGAGTCCCATTTTGTGCCAAAGGAATTCTTAATGCCCCCAAATAGAACCGCTCGATCGTACATGAATCCCATTTGGAGAAATGGCAGGATGTTGCGGATCGCTTTTTTACTCAACGAGCCATAATCGCTCTTGAATCGCAGTTTAAGCAAGGGTTTTTGCTGTTTCTCAGAAAGCGCCCAGCGATTGCTGAGCCGGTCGACAAGCCATTCGTCGTCGGTTGCCGAAATCACGTCATGCCACAACAGGTCTTTGTCTTTTTCCGGGAATGTGGACCATTCTGCTCCGAGTGCTTCACGAAACGCGGCCGTTACTTTTGCACCAGGAATTTTGTCATCATCCGAATAATTGAAGTTCTCGTCTGTTTTCTGATAGCCTAACTTCTTCTTCATTGCCGAAAAACTGACCTTGTCTTTCGTTGTAAATAATATTTCAGCCAGAACCTCACGTTGCGTCTGGGTTAGTGGCTCTCCGAGATAATTCACCGTATTCACCCAACTCCACACACGAAACGCTTCAAACTCAAATGCCGCAATGGGGCAACGGGTCTTTGTTTTCTCAAATGGACACTTACCAAGCAAATGTCTCGCTGATTTCAATGGACGTTGCCAGAACAGCACGCCATTCATGTTTTTTTGAGTGTCGGAGCCAAGCAATTCTGTGACGAATTCCGATGTGATCCAGTCATAGTACTTGGATTGACGATCCAGTATTTTCTTGGCTTCATCCACATACATCCGGCGCTCGGTATATCGATTTCGGATTCGATTCTCATGTGGGTTCAAGCTGTTGAGATATTTACCGAGGGTATCGAAATCGGACAAGGCCTCTCTTGTGGCCAGAATCCCCGACGTGCCACTTTCTTTTTTCCCATCAAAAATTGCCCCATCCTCTTCACCGCCGGATTTGCGGTTGCTCAAAAATCCACGTCGTTGCACCATATGGTAAAACACTCGGCCCAATTCATGAGGATCCAGCTTGGATTTGATCGCCCTTTCTCTTAGTTGGTATGGGTTCAGTTCAAACCAAGCCGATAAATGCGGTTTCACAGGCAGATCGCGACTTTTTTTCCATTCATTGAGATCTGTGGAGGTGAACGGGGTGAGTCCGTAGCGGTTCAGAAATTCCACCAAATGGAATTTCCGTAACCGTCGTCTGGCATATTGGCGCCGTAAACCTCGAGCCATCCGCCGACTCTGGTTCTTCGTTTCTTCCTTGTTCGTATTGTACTGGTTCACACCGGCGGGAAAAACACGAACTCCCAAATCAATCACCAGTTGTTCTTGCGGATTCAAGACAGACCAACCGATTGAATTTGCTCCGATATCCAGACCTAAAATAGTTGCCATGATTTTTATGACTTATAAAAAAAGGTGTTGCCCGCACGGAATAAAGGCATTATTATTCACCTATTCAAATACAATTTGAATTCAAATCACAGTAAGGCTATATGCCGCAGGTCAATGACCTTTAGCCCCGCTTCGGTGGGGCTTTTTTTTTGCCTATTACTTCTCACTTCTCACTTCTCACTCACCTCTTATTCCTGACTTTCTGTCACGATTTCGGTATATTCGGACCTGATGAAATCCTTCTATATCGAAACCTACGGCTGCGCGATGAACTTCTCCGATTCGGAGGTGGTCAACGCGATTCTGATGGAGCAAGGAATGACCCCGGTTCAAGACCCGGAAATAGCCGATGTCATCCTGCTCAATACCTGCTCCATCCGAGATAATGCCGAACGCAAGGTCTGGGAACGACTCAAAGCCCTTCGCGGACTGAAACGCCGCCAGCGCGACCGCGTTCTCGGTGTTCTGGGATGCATGGCCGAACGTGTGCGCGAAGAATTCATGGAGAAGGAGAAATTAGTGGATCTGGTGGTGGGTCCCGACGCATACCGCGACATTCCGAATCTGCTCCGCGAAGTGGAAGACGGCCGAAAAGCCGTGAATGTGATCCTTTCGCTGGAAGAGACCTATGCCGACATCACTCCTGTCAGAACCTCCGGAAACGGAGTTTCCGCCTATGTCTCCGTGATGCGCGGTTGCGACAACATGTGCAGTTTCTGCGTGGTTCCGTTCACCCGCGGACGCGAACGCTCCCGCCCCGTCTCGTCCATTCTCGATGAAGTGACCCAGCTCAGTGATGCCGGCTTCAAGGAAGTGACTCTTCTCGGACAGAATGTGAACTCGTACAACGACAACGGCATCCGCTTCGCGGAGCTGATGTATCGGGTGAGTCAGGTGAATCCCGAAATGAGAGTCCGTTTTTCCACATCCCATCCCAAAGATTTTCCGGATGAATTGCTCCATGTGATCCGCGAACAGCCCAATCTGTGCAATTACATCCACATTCCGGCGCAATCGGGCAGCACGGCGGTTTTGGAACGCATGCGTCGCCCTTACACCCGCGAAGAATACATGGCGTTGGTGAGGCACATCCGCGAAACCATTCCCGGAGTGACGCTCAGCACCGATATCATCGCCGGATTCTGCGGCGAAACCGAAGAACAGCATGCCGAAACCTTGGCCATGATCGCCGAATTGCGTTTCGAGCTGGCGTATCTGTTCGTCTATTCGGAGCGTGAACGCACTCTGGCGCATCGGAAATACCCGGATGATGTGCCCGCGGATGTGAAACAACGCCGCTTGGCCGAACTCATCGACGTGCAACGCAAAGGTTCGGAGATTCTTAACGCGATGGAAATCGGCACCACGCATCTGGCCTTGGTGGAAAGTGTGAGCCGCCGCGACAACACCCAGCTCAGCGGACGCACCGATTCGAACAAGATCGTGATCTTCGACCGACACATGTATCAGATCGGAGAGTATGTCGAAGTGACCATCACCGGCTCCACCTCCGCGACCTTGCATGGCGATCCCATCCGCAAATCCAGCATCCATGAGTTCAACACCGTCTATGGATAGGAAGAAAGCCCAGCAACAATTCGGATTGATCGGCGATTCGCCCATCATGGCGCAACTGCTCGACAAAGTGATCCAAGTGGCGCCAACCAACATCACCATCCTGCTGCAAGGGGAAAGCGGTGTCGGGAAGGATGTGATGGCTCGGGCTCTTCACGGACTCAGTAAGCGCAAAGACAAGAACTTGGTGATTGTGAACTGCGGAGCCATTCCCGAAGGAATCATCGAAAGCGAGCTCTTCGGCCATGAGAAAGGGTCGTTCACGGGCGCGGAAGTCACCCGGCAAGGGTATTTCGAGAAAGCGAACGGTGGAACCATTTTTCTGGATGAGATCGGAGATACTCCGAAATCCGTGCAAGTGAAACTCCTGCGAATTCTTGAGAACGGGGAATATTTCCGGGTCGGTTCGGCGGAAGTGCGCAAAACGGATGTGCGCGTGATCGCAGCCACCAACCGCGATCTGTGGAAAGACGTGGAAAGCGGCTCCTTCCGTGAAGATCTGTATTACCGGTTGAGCACCGTTCAGATCCGCATCCCGGCGCTTCGCGAGCGAAGCGAAGACGTCCTTCCCATCTTCCGTCAGTTCGTTCTCAATTATTCCACCCAGTACGATTCCGTCTTCCAAGGATTTTCCGACGAGGCGCGGCAACTGCTGATTTCTTACCGCTGGCCCGGTAACATCCGCGAATTGCGCAATGTGGCCGAACAGCTCGTGGTCTTGGAGAAATCCCAGTTCATCACGGTCGAAATCCTGCAGAAATACCTCAAGGGTCGTCAGCACATGGGTGCGACCGACCATCTCCCCGTGCTTCACCATCCCCATGAATCGCATCATTCGGTGAATGATGACGCGATGGGACTCGTGTACCGCGCTTTGGTCGAACTCCGTTCCGATATGAGCGATGTGAAGAAGATGATCGGAACGCTGATGTATTCGCAAGTGAAGCCCGCCGAAATCAACCGGATGCTCCCTCCCATGCAGGATGTGAACCTTGGCGTGAGGCATCATCCCGACCTGGAGATCCGCCAGCCCGAGCCGGTGGATCTGTTCTCCGACAAAGCCTTGCCCACACTGGAAGACGCCGAGCGCGAACTCATCAGCCGGGCGCTCACCCTCTACGAAGGCAACCGCCGCAAATCGGCCGAAGCGCTTGGAATCAGTGAACGGACCCTGTATCGAAAAATCGACCAATACGACCTGGATTCATGAAAACCCTGCTCGGAATAACCTTGATGTTGACCCTGTGCGGATGTTTTCGCTACAGTTTCACGGGTGCGGCGATTCCTTCGGATGTGAACACGATCCACATCCCCTTCTTTCAGGATCAGTCCGGCAGCGGATTGGCGGACCTACCCGACCGTCTCAATCAATCCCTCATCGATCGATTCGTGAATCAGACCCGGCTTAGATTATCCAGCAGTGCGGAAAACGCCGACATCGTGATGGAAGGCGTGGTCACAGGCTATCGCAACGTTCCCTTTTCCATCGGTGGAAATGAGCAGGCTTCGCTCAATAGGGTCACCGTAACCGTTCGCGCCTCATTCAGATACCGGACCGAAGAGCGACCACGATGGAACAAGACCTTCGTTGGAAATGGGGATTTCGATCCGTCTGTGAATCCGATCGATGGTGAAACCGCCGCCGCGGGTGTCGCCATGGATCAGATCTCATTAGGGATGTTCAATGATTCGGTCGGTAGATGGTGATTCCTTACTTTCGATGATGCCAAAGCCTCCTTTTCCGATTCCTCCCTCCATCGACGCATATGTCCGGTTGTACGACACCGAACCCGACAAGGCCATCCTCAAGATGGAGACCGCTTTTCTGAAACGCCGATCCGATCCCGTTCTGCTGACCTGGCTGTGTTGGATGTATTTGGAAAAAGGCGACCGTGCCCATGCTCTCCGACGGGCGAATATCGCGATGTCGCAAGCGCCTGGCAGTCCGATCATCGAGCAATTGCGCTATCTGTGCGTTCATCCGAAAGGTTTCGAAGCCTTGACAAGCCATTGGAAGCCGACGGCGATCGATGAAGCGCCAAGTTCGACCGATTTCGGAGTTCCGTTCGATCTGGATTTGCTCATCGCGAAGCTCAATCATGCCGGAAGCGCGAAAATCAAACTCTCAGATCCCGCCGAACCGACCATCGATATGGCCAAAGAAAGCGAGAAGCGAGGAAAGATCGCCACCCATACCTTGGCGATGGTTCACGAAAAGCAGGGTCGTTTCAAAGAGGCATTGGCCATCTACGACCAACTGATCACCGCCAAACCCGAACGGGCTGCTACGTATGCCGAGCACATCGCCCGGATCAAAGCTAAAATCGAAGAAACGGGTTGAGCTTTCTTTCGTGGGCGATCGTGGTTTTCGGCCCGTGTCCGCAATAGACCACGGTATCGTCAGGCAATGTGAGCAATTGCGTCTGGATGGAGTGTTGCAAGGTGTCGTAATCGCCGCCGGGAAGGTCGGTTCTGCCGATGCTCTCTCTGAAAAGCGCATCCCCTGAAATCACAAGTCCTTCATTCGGGAAATAGAAAGAAAGATGCCCCGGGGCATGACCCGGAGTGAATCTGGCTTCCATATGGAAAGGTCCGATTCGGAAAGAGTCGGACGGAAGCAGGTCGATTCCGGTGAACCCCACCGGAGGTTGAGGCATGCCGAACATCGCTGATTGGGCCGGTAGCCGATCGATGGTTTCCTGCGCATCGGGATGGCGGAAAACAGGCACTTTGTAGGTCGAAACCACGCGATCCACACCCAAGATGTGATCAATGTGTCCATGGGTAAGAAGAACGGCGATCAGCTCGAGATCGTAATCGACCAGGCTGTCGCGCGCCTCCAACCACTCTTTGGTGGAAGTGAACCCGGGATCGATGAGAATGGCCTTTCCGTCCTTTTCCAGAAGAAAGGTGTTTTCAGCGAACGGACCTACGGTGAAGCTGGTGATGATCATGGATAAAAAAAAGGAGACATTGTGAAATGTCTCCTTCATCAAAACAAATATCGGGGAAAACGTCGCTTATTTGCGATTGTATTTCTTGTTGAACTTGTCAACACGACCGTCGCTTTGGATCATGCGGTCGCTGCCGATGTAGAACGGATGGTTTTTGGAGTCGACTTCCGTGCGGTACACACCATCTTTGGTTTTCATGGTGCTGCGGGTCTGGACGGTCGTTCCATCGCTCATCTGAACGGTGAGCTCTTTGTAATCTGGGTGAATGCCTGGTTTCATAATGGCCAAAAAATCGTTGTGGTGATAGCCCGAAAAGATAGCGGTTTTTCCACCATTAATTCAAGTGCGGAATCGCATTGGTCAGAGCTCTGGCTTTGACCATGGTTTCATCCCATTCCGCTTCCGGATCCGAATCACTGGTGATGGCTCCTCCCACTCCGTAGGTCAGTTTTCCGTCGTGAATCACCGCCGAGCGGATCACCACATTGAAGCTGAAATCTCCGTTTTCCTGGATGAATCCGATCGCGCCGGAATAGATTCCTCGTTTCCAGGTCTCGAGTTCTTCGATGATCTGCATGGCGCGAATCTTTGGCGCGCCGGTCATCGATCCCATCGGGAAGCAGGCATTGATCGCATCCACGGGATGGATGTCGGATTCCAGGGTGCCGACCACCGTGGAAACCATCTGATGCACGGTCTGAAAGGTCTGGATGTCGAAAAGCCGATCCACTTTCACAGAGCCCGGTGTGCAGACCCTACTGAAATCATGCCTCACCAAGTCCACGATCATCAGATTCTCCGCCCGGTTCTTCTCACTGGCCAGTAATTCCCCACGCTTCGACGCGTCTTCTTCCGGTGTGGCGCCACGGGCTGTGGTTCCCTTGATGGGATCGGATCGCAACTGCCGACCTTCCAGACTCACGAAGCGCTCGGGCGAGGCGCAGCACACGCCATAACCGTCCCACTCCAAATACGCTCCGAAAGGCACTGGGCCCGCCTGACGCATCGCGACGTACAAGCCCCGCGCGTCTCCATCCACCCCCGCCACCAACGGATGCGACAGATTGATTTCATACACATCCCCTTCATGGATATGCTCTTTCGCGATCCGGATGGCGTTCAGATACTCCTCTTTGGTGATCAGCGACGTGAGATCTCCAACCGCCACTTTCCCCGATTCAAACGGCAATGGCGAACCGGCTTGTTTTTTTTCGACGGCAGTCCAACGCATGAACACTAGATCGGGCGCGCCGGTGAGGTCCCGATTCGCGGAATTCAGAGACTCGGAATGGTTTTTGAGATCGTAGCCCAGATAACCGGCCCACCATCCGGGCCAGAGTTCGCGCGCGCGGCGAAGCGCGGTCCAGGCATCGGTGTTCCACTCGACAGTCTCACCCCCTCTCATGATCTTCGCCACATCTGCCGAATACGTGAGAATCACATCCGGCTTCGTGGCATACCAAGACGATTTCGCTTCCGGATGCGAGGCGTCTTGCGAATCCAGCCATAGCATCGGTTCGCGGATCATCCGTAAGCTCGGGTTTCGAAGTTGTCTTGGAATTTGGAAAGCAGATCCGGCTTCTTGGCCCAGATCTTATCGCCGACCTGCCGGAACCAGACGATGCCTCTTACGGCGTTCGACCCGAACACGAACGAAGCCTGCTGCAGATGCGCCAAGGGGTATCTGCCTTCGCTCACCGGCCAAGGCGACCATTGACTCACCAACACCTTCGCAACGCCTGAGAGTGGCGTGCAGGTCGCATCCGCGGTGAACAGCGTGTCGTCTTTCATCCAAAACACATTCAACCGAGTGGTTTCGGCCACGGAACCGTCTTCGGTCAAGAGCAACATGTCGTCGCATCCGGCATCCCGGTTCATCCAGGCGGCCTCGTAGGGAGATCGGTCGGAGTTCTTGGTCGAAGGACTCGGATTGAAAAAGGGTTCCGGCCAGATTCCGATCCGAAGCGCATCCCAAGGCTCGCCAAGAGGCTCCGACACCAATTTCCAGCCGGCATCATCCACGCTTAATCGAATCCGGCAGAGCCCGCCGGGCAGTTTTGAGGCGATATCGACGTAATCAGGAACGGTTTCCAAGCTGGATCGAAGCAGCCTGGCATGATGGAAGTCCCAAAGAGGGATGGTTCCATTCACGGAGCGCATCGTTTCGAAGACGGCTTGGTTCATGGGAGCATCGTCGAATAGGCATCCGGGCCGTCGAAACCCACGCCGAAGCTGTGGAGACGTCCTTCGGGATCGAAAAGGACATACGAAGGAACGCCCGGGAATTTGAACGTCTGGAAGATCCGGGTTCCGTTCACGAAACGGTGATCGGAATTGGATGCGAGCATATGATCGAAGACCGAAGTGCTGTCGTCGCGCACGGCTGCGGCGATCACGATGAGGTCGGCACGTGCGGGAATGGCTCTTAGCGCGGCGATCGAGGGATCGGACCAAGTGCTCCAGAACTGCACCATGACCCAGCGACCGGCATATTCGACCACGCGGACCGAATCGCCCGGTGTATCGTACGTGGGAAATGGCTCGATGAGAAAAGCGACCCCGTTTCCGAGATGTTCGCGCAATTCCTCTTCCTGATTGGCTTGATAACGGATTCCGAAAAAAAGGATGGCCGCCGCGGAAAAGGCGGCCGTCACAATCAGAAAGCGGTTGAAAAGTCGGGGATGCAGACGCATCGCGTAAGTTACGGAACCAAGATCACACCCTGCATCGAATCTAACGAGATCGTAAGGCTGCTGCCGGTACGGCGGAATTGCGCCCCTGTGATGGCATCCGTATACAGGTTTGGCATATTCCGCATCACACTCATGTCTAACCGCACGGTTCTGGCATCTGTGGAATTGTTTAAAACCACGATTGCGAACTGGGATCCGGCGCGGCGCATGTAGGCATACACCTCACCCCCATCTTCTGCGATGAGTGTCTGAAATGTGCCACCTCTCAATGCCGCATTCGATTTCCTAACCGCGCCAAGCTTGGTGTAATGCGCATGCAAATCAGCATCAAATTGAACCTTATCGCGTGGCCGTTGACGTGAGAAGGGATGGTTGATCTCATCGTCGTAGGTCATATTTGGCCAGACCATGGGTTTGCGGTCATCGGGATCATCCGCACCCCACATCCCCGCTTCCGTTCCATAGTATACCATCGGCGCACCGACATAGGTGAATTGGAAGGTGGCCATGAGTTTGAGAATGGCGAATTCATTGGCATTCGGCTTGCGGACCTGATAGGTGTTATCAATGTCTTCGATCTTGCTGCGTTCTTTGTAATTGCGATCGTTGTTCACGATCATGGACGCGAGACGCTCGGTGTCGTGGGAATCGTACAGATTCTGCATCGACAGATTGACGGCCTCCGGAAATTGAGTGCGCAGCGTATCTAAGCGTAAATCGAGTGAGCGTGCATCGCGTTTTCTTGTGATGAAAAAATCATGAGCAGCGTAGGCGAAACGGTAATTCATCACCACATCGAATAGATCGTCGGCGATGTAGTGTTGAGCGGCGTCTGTCCAGGTTTCAGCAATGGTGAGTGCCTTCGGATTGATGGATCGAACATGGGCATGCCACTCGCGCCAAAAGGGAATGCCGACGTCTTCGGCCACATCCAGTCGCCAGCCTGCGATACCGTCGGATGGGTCGCCATCGCCGTTCGGATCCATCCAGCGCCGGGTGATATCAAAAATATGCTTGCGGATTGGCGGAATCAGGTTCCCATTCTCTTCCCTTAATTCCGGAAGTCTTTTGTAACCCCACCAGCCGCGGTAATCGAATCCATCCGCCAAGGAATCGGTGAATTGCACACCTTCATACCATTCCGTATATCGTGAATTCTGCTTGTTTTCGAGCAGGTCGCGGAAGGCCCAGAAATCGCGACCGGTATGATTGAAAACGCCATCGATCACGATCTTAATGTCTCGTTGGCCTGCTTCCCGAATGAGATTCAGGAATAGGGAATCGGCGGATGTCCATTTCCAAGTGGATGGATCGTGCGGATCTTCGCTCTGCATGATGGCCCAATCGCCTTCGGGATCCGGACCGAAATGACGGTCGATGTGATGATAGGAACTGGCGTCGTATTTGTGCATCGACACCGCATCGAAAATCGGATTGAAATAGATGACCGTGATGCCGAGATCGCGCAAGTAGTCGAGTTTATCCATGACGCCTTGCAGATCGCCGCCATAGCGACGCGTGGTGACAAAGCTGCGGAACTGGGCGCCGTGCTTCTGTTCCCAGTCGGCGCGAGCGTACCAATCGCTCGTCCATGGCGTGATCTCCCATCCCTGTGGAGCGTTGATGCGTTCCCGGGTGGGGTCGTTGCCCGGATCGGCATTATGAAACCGCTCCGGGAAGATCTGATACCAAACCGCATCCTTCGCCCAATCGGGGGGAAGGATGCTGAGAATGAGAATGAAAATGAGGATCATCATGGTTATCGGTTATCGGTTTTCAGTTGTCGGTTTTCTGTCTTTCGTCCAGCGTCCAGCGTCTACCGTCATGCGTTACTTCACCAACATCATTTTCCGAGTGAATGCTTGGCTCCCAGCCTGCATCCGGATCAGATACACCCCTGTGGAAAGCGATGACGCATTGAAGGAGACTTCATAGCTTCCCGCCGGCTGGATTCCGTTCACAAGCACCGCGACTTCGCGACCGAGCAGATCGTAAACCGATAATCGGATATGGCCGATTTCCGATTTCTGATATCTGATTTCAGTGGTAGGATTAAACGGATTCGGATAGTTGCCCATAAGCGCGGTCACACTCGGAAGTTCGGAAGATCGGCCATCCTTTTCGATATCGGTGAGGATGCCCAACTCAGGGGTTGGAAGCTTCGTGGTGGTGAAAATCCGGAACTCACCGGGTTCCAGGCGGATCCCTTCAGAGGTATTTGCCACAGTTCGTGTCTGTCCGGAGAAATAATCGAACCAATTGCCAGTGCGGCTGAATGTGATGTTCGCATCGACCGCGGTGACGCCGAAATTGCCGACCACGGAAACATCAAAATCAGGGTGGGTCATTCGGTAACTCTTCACCGTTCCGCCCATGTTCTGGGTGTAGGTGGTCGGTGAACCGAACGCCGGGTAATTGGTTTTAAGCTTGATCAGCGCGGCCCAGGTTTTGTACAGATTAAAGCGAGGAGTCTGATTGCGGTACTCCCAACGGATGGGCTTGTTGTCGGTTCGACCGATAATAGGTCCCAGAATCGCGGTATTGTTGGTACAGTCTGCACTTTCCATGAGACACTCGCCTTGCTGTCCGCCATATCCCAACTCACCGAATTGCCAGATCATTTTGGGACCAGGAACTGGAAAGAAGAATGCCCCTGTCAGTTTCTGACGATTCAAGCCAACATTCAGTTCTTTCACATTGTGCGCGGGGTTTGTGCTGTTTCCATAAAGTCGGTTTTTCAGCATGATCCACTGTTCATCGTGGCTTTCCATGTAGGAAATGAGAGCTGGCGTACCGAATCCGCGATTCGAGTGGTGCACATTCGAAATATTGGAGCTGTTCACCCATCCCATCGAAGCTTCTTGAAATGCATGAGTCACATTGTTCCAAAGCAACATTCCGTAAGCACCCAATTCCTGCTCTTCATTGTTCGCTGCGAAATGCTCCAGAATCACGTACGCATTGCTACTGACACTCCATATCTGGTTGGCCATCCTCTTGAGCAGACGCACACGCGACGCGTCATATTGACCCCAAAAACCGATATTGCCAAGACTGTTCACTTGAGTGAAGCCTTTGGAAAGATCGAATCGGTAACCGTCGATCTTGTATTCCTCGATCCAATATCGGTTCACACGATCCACGAAATACTGCGTGGCTTTGCTTTCATGATTGAAATCGTATCCTACATTGAAATCGTGTCGGGCAACGGTGTTGAAATAGGGTGAATCCGCCGCCGGACGATTATTGACCCCATCCCAATACATGCGAACCAATGGATTGAGTCCGAACGCATGGTTCAACACCTGGTCAAGAATGATGGCGATACCGCGGCTATGGGCCTCATCCACAAACCGCTTGAACGCATCGGGCGTGCCATAGGCCTTGTCAAGCGCGGTGAAAAACATCGGATTATAACCCCAACTCATGTTTCCTTCGAATTCCTTCACAGGCATGAGTTCGATGGCATTGATGCCCAGATTCTGAAGATAATCGAGCGTGTCGAGCAGGGTCTGATAATTACGGGCCTCGATGAAATCACGCACAAGCAATTCGTAAATCACAAGTTTGTGCTTCGGCGGACGCACGAAATCGGTGACCTGCCACACGAACGGAATGCGACCGGGTTGGAGCACACCTACGATATTTTCAGTTTTCCCTATGGGATAGGGTTTCAGATTCGGATAGGTGGTGGATGGGATGAACGTGTCGTTCCAGGGATCCAGGATTTTCTCGGAATAAGGATCGGCGACACGGATGGAACCATCAATCAGATACTGGAATCCGTACTCCTGTCCGGCGACGAACCCCGGAATGGTGATCCAGTACCAGACGCTGTCAGCCTTGAGTTCGTCCTTGTTCATCAGGAAGGCGTCGCGCACCTGCCAATCGTTGAAATCCCCGATCACATACACATGGGATTTTCGGGGTGCGAACAGCGAGAGAGTGACATTGGAACCGGAGTAGGTGATTCCGTCTTTGAGACCTTGCGGACGGGCTATGGCCGCCGGTTGAGGCGTCGTCACGTAATGGAAACGAGCCGTATCCGAACGCCCGAGATTGTCGATGGCGATGAGCTGAACATCCGTTCTACCTGGAGTGGATGCGGTGAGCGAGGTGGTCAGTGTATCGTTGGCGACTTCCAGGATCGTGGAACCGCCAGCAACCAGTTTCAGGGTGGCGATGTTGCTGCCAGTGGCATTGGCGACGCCGAAAATCGGAATCGTGGCATTCGGAGCGACGAAAAGCGGAGAATACGGGCCGGTGTTCGAAGGTTGAGTGAAACGCACATTCACACCTCCGGAATACATATCAATGAAAATATCACCATTTGTGGCGGTTTTACCTTCGCGGTAAGTGCTTCCGCCAACCACCGTCGGAGCGCCGCTGCGGAACACCATCGCCAGTTTGAGAATCTGCTCACCTGCCGGCACATTGTAATACGTACGGATATTTGGAATCACAAGGCGGTATTTGTCGGTGGAAATCCTCGTCATCTTGGCTTTTTCAATGTTCACGCCCCATCCAGCCACGACATAACGCCAGTTCGACGGACTAGTGCTGAGATTTGTGAGAACCCCGGTATGCGCGTACACATCGCCGGTGTGGCCGGCAAGGCCGCGATTACCGAGATTCGCATCGAAAATGATTTCAATTCCGCCATCGGCTGTGGGAAATGCCGGAACGGTAGTAATGAGTTGTGCGGCCAACAGAGTTGGAATTAACAACAGGCACGCAGTAAGGGCGTGTTTGAAGGATGTGGTCATAGCAGGATGGGTTCTTAGGATAATGAAGGCACAAACGGCTCTAATGCCGAGGTGCGGATCACGAGTTGTGGAGAAAACACCGTGTGGGTGATTTCACTCTCTGGATGTTCAATGCGATGGATCAATTTCTCGACCGCCATGAAACCCATATGGTACATGGGTTGGCTCATGGTGGAAAGGCCGATGAATTCGGAGAATTTGATGTCATCGAAACCGACGATGGGAATGTGGATGCCACGGTCCATCATGGCTTTGATGGCACCGAGCGCTTGGATGTCGGAACTGCAGAAACAAGCGTCGGGGATGGGTTTTATATCCAATAACCGCAACATGGCGGAGTAGCCGTTCTGCTCGGTGAAACCGTCGCGGTCGTCAGACGGACCCACGATTATCAGTGAATCATCCACCATACGCCCCATGTCTTCCAAGGCTCGGCGGAAACCGCGGGATCGATCCGCAGTGGGTTTGGAATTCGGGTTGGCGCAGATCATCGCAATCCGCTGATGACCTTGGGAAACCAAATGCTTGGTTGCGATGTAGGCGCCTTCCACACTGTCCACACTCACGGAATCGAACAAGGCGTGATAATCGTCGATCAGCACTACTGGAACATTCATCCTTTTGAGTGTAGCAACTTTCGGATCCGACAGATGGATGGAGATGATGATGTACCCTTCGGCGGTACCGCGTTTCATCATGTATTCGACTTGCTCTTCGAGCGAGTCGCCAACTTTCACATTGTAGATGTTCAGGTCGTAATCATAGGCCTGAAGCTTGTCTTGCATTCCGGCGAGCACTTCCATGAAGAAGTGATTCGACAAAACCGGAACAATGGCCGTGATCAGCCGGGTACGTTTTTTCGCCAAGCCTTGAGCCAACGCATCGGGATGATAACCAAGGCGGTCTGAGACGCTTAAGACCTTGTCGCGGGTTTTGACACTAACACTGGTGCTGTTATTCAAAACCCGAGACACGGTCGCTATGCTGACGCCTGCTTCTCGTGCGATATCGTAGATCGTAGCCGACAAATGAATTACCGTTTAAAGACTGTTGGAAAAGAAAGGGAGTTCCGGACGGATCCGGAACTCCTTTTCGTGAAAACGATGTCGTGTTATTTCACGAGCATCATGCGTTTTTGCTGTACGAAGCTGCCTGCACGCAGTTCGTAGATGTACACACCGGAAGCCAAACGACTTGCGTCGAAGTTCACGCTATGGGTACCTGCGTTCAGCTGGCCGTTCACCAAAGTGGCGACTTGCTGTCCAAGAACGTTGTACACGGTCAAGGTGGCATTGCCAGATTGTGGAAGGTTGAAGCTGATCACGGTGCTTGGGTTGAATGGGTTCGGGAAGTTCTGATTCAATTTGTATTCAGAAGCCAAATCACCATCACGATCCACACTCACAGTGTTGTTATAGGTCGGTACGGCTTCGAAGTCGAGGTTGGTGGCTTTCCACACAATCGGCTGAAGCGTGAACGCATCGGGCCACAGAACGTTGTTGCGGTCACGTGAGTCGTATGGAGTCACGTAGCGGTAGTAACGACGACCTGCGTCGAAACCACCACCGTTCACAACGGTGGTACCATCTGGCTTACGGTAGGCGAGGGCGAAACCGATCATGTTGTCGGCTGGCAGACGCATTTGGTACACCAGCTCATAGATGTTCGGTTGGCCTGCGACAGCCTTGAACAGGATACGGTCTTTGGTCGCGCTGTTCGAAGCAAACGCGTCGTTGTTCGACGGAATGCCTTGGGTCAGAGCCCAGATCGGGGTCTGAACGGCTAAGAACAAGGAGTCATTTGCCGGATCGAATGCCGTCGTGTGAGTCAGGGCCGCGGTCATGTCGACGCGGAAGGTGACCGGCATTGTCCTGAAGGCGTTGCGCGTTTCACGGATCACACCGTAGGAAGGAACACCGTTGAAGAACGCGAGTCCGTCAGCGGCATCATCAATCACGGTTTGGATTGCGGCAGAAGTGTATGTGTGTACTCGGTTACCACCACCGGTGATTCCTGGCTCTTCCCAACCCGCGCCAGGTGAGAGGTTGTTGATGAAGTTCGGACTCGTATTGATGAAGCGGCTAGGATCCCAACGTACGAAGTACTTGTACTGCACGGTCGCACCCACTTCTTCAGTGATGCTGAAGGCACGGGTCCAAGCATCGAACGTTTCATTGTAAGCGGCGGCACCTGGTCCGTCAGCGGCTGTGTTCCAGCCGTTGAATCCACCTGGTACGAACACACGGTCGCCAATAGCGCGGTTGAACAGTTCGAGTTCTTCAAGCACACCGACGTTCACTGCGAACTGCAGGGATGCGTTCACGACAGGGCGTGAAGGCGGGCGGCGGTTTTGGAAGAATGTGAAATACAAGGTCGTATCAGATTGCCCTACACGGCCTCTGCGGTTCGGATCGGTATCCCAGTTCACGGTGTTTCCGTTCACGATCACATATTTGAAATCGAATGCGCGTCCTTGTTGCGCCACAGGAACATACAATGTTCCGGAGTAGAACACGTTGCGATTGCCTTCCACCAGAGGTTCACGGGTCAGAATCGGGCCTGTTGTACCCCAATCCAGCGGAACATCACCACGCACACCGACGATCGAAAGATCGTTGACGTTGCCGGTAGCGAAAGCCGCACCCACGTTCACACGGAAGCGAACAGCGATGGTGTCTGGCTTGGTGTGTGCAATCGGATTAACACGGTTGTAGAAAATCACTGGAAGTGTGATGTCTCCGGATGCGTCGGCAGGTACAGTGTAGAACTTGTCGTCTCCACCTTCCCATCCACCTGTGGAATGATCAGTCCAGTTGCCATCAGCACCACGCTTAGCGGTGTAGATCTTGTATTTCAGAACATCGCCGGGGGCGAGTCTGAGGATTTTGCTCCAGTAATCGCCACCGACGTTGGTAAGAGCCGTGGAAGTGGACCCCCAGTTGAACACTTGACCGAAATAATCGGTTTGTTCTGCATTGTTCACTACACCACGAATCTGCACTAAATCAGCTGCAGTAACTGTGTCACGTATTGTAGACGTGTTCACTGTGAACTTCACGTTCACTTGCGCTTCGACCGAACTGTAAAACATCGAAAGCAATAGTGCTCCCAAAGCCAGTTTGGCGGACGAACGCAGGATGTGTTGTACCATCTTGTTCATGTTTTCCTCGTTTTTTGTTTTGATTGGACGGTTTCCCGTTTTTTTTTGTTTTTATTCGACTTAGAAATTCAATTTCATGGAGATTCGGTTGGTGAGACCCAGATACTGGTGCCCCTGTGCGGCGTAACCCACGCTCAGCCCCATTCCATTGCCCATTCGGTAATTGACCGATCCGCCGGCCGCATATTTCCATGTGCGGTC
>CAMTWZ010000005.1:0-91678 GCA_947085565.1 uncultured Bacteroidota bacterium | reverse complement strand
GTGTCGTAGCCCCCAATAAGTATGGAGGGAAATTCTACTTTAAGGACTACTACCTTAAAGTATGAGAAAACCTAGAAATTGGACAGCTGAGCAAAAGCTGTCGATCCTCAAGGAAGCCGAGCAGATCGGTACTACTGCGGCCATCCGCAAACATGACATCTATGCGGCGACCTTCTACGGATGGCGAACTCGCTATGAGCAAGACGGCATCGCGGGTTTGGACAACGTGCGCACGCGTTTGGATCCGGAACTGAAACGACTGCAATTGGAGAACCAGCGGCTCAAGTCGCTTCTGGCCGACAAGGAGCTTGAGCTGAGCATCAAGACCGATCTTTTAAAAAAAACGAACCGCCACTCCGGTTAAAACGCATGATATCGCGGCATTACATAGGGTTGGGTTGGCCGGTGGGCAAGGTTTTGGGCAGCGTCGGCTTGGCGGCCAGTTCCCATTACTACCGCCATCGTCCCGGTCGGCGCGGAAACAGACCAAGCTCTCACACGCGCACCAAGCATGGGGAGTTGGTCGGCAATGAGGTGGTCGTCGATCAAATCCGAGAACTGCTGGAGCGGCCTTGGGTGGATTACGGCTACATCAAAGTGACTTGGTGGCTTCGCTTGCGCAAAGGATACGTGATCAACTTCAAGAAGGTCTACCGTCTGATGCGCCAAGCCCAGCTGCTGTGCGGCAGGCGGGTCAGTGCCAAGGCCGGTGCCAAGACATGGGCGGATTGGAAGCGCGAGGAGCAGGTCGACGCGCTGAGCTATTGGCAATTCGATATCAAGTACATGCATATCGCCGGAGAACGTCGCAACGCGTTGCTTCTGACCATTCTGGATGTCAAGTCCCGCTTGGTTCTCGAACACCTGCTGGACTGGAACATCCGCAAACAGCATGTGCGTGAGACATTCGCCAAGGTGTTCGCCCGCTGGGCCCTGCCTGAGGCCATCACCGTGCGTAGCGACAATGGCAGCCAATTCACGGCAGCCATGATTCGTGAGTACCTGGCCGAGATGCAGCTAGTCCAAGAGTTCACACGCCCGGCGACCCCTCAGCAGAACGGACATGTCGAAGCCTGGCACTCCATTGTCGATCGAAGCATTTGCCGCAAAATGGAACTGCAAAGTCTGGAGCATGCACGCCAAGTGATGGACAGCTTCATCAGATTCTACAACGACGACCGGATTCACTCGGGCATCGGTTACAAGAGCCCGAAATTGTACTTGCTTGAAAACGGAATTGACCTTACCCTACTCGAATACGAACAAAACCAACAATAACATCCCTTAAAGTAGAATTCTCATCCAATCAAACGGGTACTAAGACAAGCGCATGGTGATCGGAAAGTCGCTGATGGTGCCTTGATTCTCATCAGAGTATGACTTAAGTTGATTGGACTTCTACTTACCGAGGTTCTCATGAAAACCTACTTAGCCATTGCTGCTGCCCTGATTTTTGCTGCATGCTCATCCCCAAGTGGGCCGAAAACTCCGACATACGTTGAACTGGATATCCGAGTGCTGGGCGCAAATGAATCACCCATAGACAACGTCGACATTTGGTTGCTTGATGAAAAAGATCAGCTCATTGAGCACCTTGTATCGGCAACTCAAGGCGTCAAAATCGAAGTGAAACGTAAAAAGACATTCAACCTACTTGTTTATGAATCTGGGTTCAAATTGGCAACCACTTCAATCCAAACCTCTCATGATTCCACCCTTACCATCACACTTGAACCAGTAGCAATGGGGATTTCGGCGGATCTTATCGCTAAATGGACAAGTGGACAAGACGCTACACTATCGAATTTACATGCGTTTATTTCGACTGGATCCATCCGATTGGACACCATTCATACTTCTGGTGTCCCAACGCGGATCGACATTCCAATCATCGCCGAAGAATTCGACATCCTCTTCACAGCAAACGATTGCGACACACTCAAAGTAGGTCTGAGGGATTTGTTCAATCGAGTGACGCCACTAACATTGAACAGAATCAGCACCATTCCACAGAATGATCTAACCTTGCACATCGGATCGGCTTGGTCTGATTTCAGTATCGGATTATCAGGAGTGACCGTAGTGGTTCAGAATGGCCATCAGACTGTTGTATCAGATGCAAATGGCTTCGCAACGATTTCCTATTTGCTATCAGAACCGATTGCAATAGAAATTATTTCCGACAATCACGAAACCCTGAGTATGATATTGCCAACGAAATCTCATGGTTATTGGATTTATTTGCACCCGAAAAAAGAGACATTAGTCCCGCTTTTCGATCTGAATATTGGGGATGTCTGGCACTTCAATCTAGTCAATACATCGCGATCATCGGGACTAACGACTGAATCCAAGTCGACCATCCAATGGGAGTTGATTTCAATGAACCCTCAAGCCGATGGTTCGTCTATTCTATCCTTCCATTCGACGGGATCTGGTATCACTACTCATCCTTATATGCCAGCCCGAGAGTTCACAGTGAATGACACCGTTCGGATACGCGAATCAGAAGCCGGTTTTTGGTCAACTGTCAGCTCGTCCGGCCGATATCCGTTGAGTTGGCAGGGCTATGCCGCATCCTACTTATTCCCAAGTTACCCGGTGAATTTCACAATGAAGACCGTCCTAGATAATGGTGAGACAAAATTTTCCGTTCACAAGCCATTCCGGCGCCTGATACCAGCTGGAATCGTGGAAATCGATGCCTATCAATATCGAATGAATGTGAACGGTTTGCTAAGATTATCGTACAGTCAAGGTGGCGGAAATACAAGCAGTGGAGCAACTATGACACGAATAAATCCTTAGGGTTCCAGCGAATGAATCCTGTGCTTCGCATATCATGCTCGAATGTGGGGGGAAGCTTCAGCTTTCCTTTCTGTTCCTTCGTCACCAGCTCCCAAGGACTGACCACACTCAACCATACAGGGTCAGCCTTACGGTTGGAACGCCGTTACGCGCAATGATCACATCCTGCCCGGCGAGGGCTTCCTCCACCAGCTTCGATAATTGGCTCTTCGCCTGATGCATGTTCACGAGTTTCATGTTAACTAAACCAACCACCATCCCCGTGGAAATCAATCCCTAACTTACTTCAAGAACAACATCCGCTTGGTGCTCACCTCACCCCCGGCGCTTAACCGATAGATATACACCCCGCTGGCCAAGCCCGACGCATCGAAGCGGACCTGATGCGCCCCGGCCGACATCTGCCCATCCACCAGAACCGCGACTTCCCGGCCGAGGATGTCATACACCGTTAACCGGATTGGTAGGGACGCAAGATCTTGCGTCCCTACTGTGAATCTGATTACCGTGCTTGGATTAAACGGATTTGGAAAATTTTGCGCCAATCCGAATTCCAGAGGTAGGTCACTTGGCGCAGCAGGCACCTTGGGTCCAACAAGAAGCGCGAAACGAGATTTGACTGCCTCCTTTGCAAGAAACATTCTTGGGATAGAGACAGCCGATGAATCCGGGATCTCTTTCATTATCGAGGAGTGCTCGAATCCGTACTCAGAGGCGTTTGTCATCGGCACATAAACTCCTGTGAGTTTGTCCACCAACATCATCGACCAGGTTTCGGGAAGGTGCTCGGCATCCAAGCTCATCGCCAACGCCCCGGCATCTCGGATGTCGATGCCGATCGGGATTTCAAGATAGGTCTGCGTTTCGGCCGGCTGCTCGGACATGTCGAGCCGGCGCCCATCCCCATCCACGCTGAAAATGAGCATTTTGTCGGCATCCATCGGCTCAAGCTGTAGGGTCGGGAATCGCGATTCGGGCGCATCAGTCGATGTATTGAACACGATCGCGGTTTCTTCTTGTCTGTTGCCGCGATTCAACGTGAGTGTGATGCGGGGCAGTGGTTTGGAAGCCTCCATGAGTTCTTTGAACAACGAGGTTTCATCGGGTGTCACCGCATCGACAGGCACGCTCAGATCGGCACCGGAGCCCGTGGTTTGAATCAAGAATCCTTGCATGGGCGAGAGTCGGCGCGATCCGCTGTTCGTGCCTGCGCCCAAGGTCCGATTCCACGTGCGATAGGTATTCTGCGTGTGGTCGTACACATAGACCGTGGGCGACACATTGGAGAACGCCCATCCCGCGTGCCCCCAATCTATAGCCCGCGGAAGTGGATTTCCGACCAAGTTGAAGCCGGAATGGATTGACCCCGGCGTATGACTCGCGGGCAATTGGATGCGGCTTGGAAGCGAGGAGCGGGTGACTTTCAAACGCTTAGGGAACGTTCCTTCAACCTGATACGTGTCGTTTTTATAGACGCGGACCAAGTATCCGGTTCCAGGAGTGGCTTCGACATTCAGATCAGTTACCGCTACATACGCCCAGGCTTCCTCATTCAACCGATACACGTTCGGAGAGCCTGCGTTCGGCGAATCGGACCCCGCGGCGCCTTGGGTCCACAACGGCTCCAAAAACTGCGCTAACGTGACGCCCGATGTCGGGTTCGACAGAAAATACCAGGCATCATTTGTTCCCTCGATGAACGCTCCTGACTCGGGCAAATCAGACGTGGTATAGCTTGGATTGGTGGATGTTCCGTTTCTGGCTGAAGCGGTGACGTCATACGCGAAGGTTCCAGCCCCTTCATCGAAATTCCACGCCGAGACCAACCCAGACTCTGATCCGGTCACAGGTTGATGCATCTGCCGGCGGATCTGATCCGCGGTTCTTGCGACCGACCAAATCCGGACCTCATCCATCGCACCTATGAACGGAAACTGCGTGCCCGTCGCAATCGCGCCGATGCGAAGCTGGCCACTGGGATTGATCAAATGAGTGAGTGTGGCGCTCGAAACCTGGCGACCATCCACATACAGCCGAGCCGTTCCAGATCCATAGGTCAGAGCGATATGCGCCCATTGGCCGATGACGGCCGTCGGCCCATTGAATACGATCCAAGCCCCCGAAGAGCCGAGCATCACTTGCCAAAGTCCGGTGTCGGTGATCAGCACCTGATATCCGTTGATGGATGACGTCCGAGATGAGATGGCCATCCTTAGCGCGCTTCCGCCGGTCGGTTTGGCCCAGAATTCGACGGTAAATGCTGCCGAATTCAGCGCCGCGGCGTAGGGAACCGTCACATAACTGTTGCTGGCGAAGACCAGCGCCGAACCGGGTTCCGCCAATCGGACCGGACTGCTGGTGAAACTCATCACTTCGCTCCAAGGTCCGTTCTCCGCATTTCCGCTGTTCACGCCACGCACTCGCCAGTAATACACCGCGTTCGTGGTTAACGAGGTGGTCATTGTATAGCTAGTTGGGCTGATGCCGGTAAAAGACTGCATCCCGGTCGTGAAATCGGACGAGGTAGACACCTGAAGCTGATAGGTTCCGGCCAACATGGCCGCCTGCCAAGTGAACGTGGGGCGTATTCCAGTTCCCACCACTTCATTCAATGGGGTGGACAACATCACTTGCGAGGGGGTGGTCACATACCCCGGGCGCGGTGATTGAGCCTGACCGCGCAAATACGGCATCGATAGCGCTGTTCCCGCTTCAATCTGCCACACTGTGTCGAAATCGAAGCCCGTGAACGAGCTGGAACTACGCATCTGTGTGCCGGAAAGCCCGGTGCTGTTGGCTGTTGCGGATGTGGCTCTGCCGTTGTCCGTGTTCCAGTACACGCTCGAAGTGGTCGCAGAGTACCTATTCCCCACCACCGCGTCGGACGAATTGGTGCCCGTCACAGTATTCCATGCATACGCTCGGCGCAAGGTTGCGAAATCCAAGTAACCCACCAACCCTCCGGCTCCTGTGTTAGAGGATACTGCGCCAGTGGCATAGACATCTTCGGTCACGCTTCCACCACTCGCATGCCCCACAACGCCACCACCGAAGCTGCCCGAAGCGGTAACTGCACCCGTGGAATAGCTATGGCGGATGGTCCCGGACGAATATCCAACGAGACCCCCAACGGCTTGCTGACCGCTGACCGACGCATGCGACGCCGATGAGTCGATCCTCGCTCCAGATTGCAGCTCTCCGACCAATCCCCCGATGTACACGCTGATACTGCTCACTGAACCCGTTACGGTCACATTCACAAGCTTAGCGCCTGTCGAGAGGATGCCAACAGCTCCAGCGCTGCGAAATCCACCTTGAATGCTCACACCAACCAACCGCAGATCGCGCAACACACCATTGGATGTGTTGATGGAGGCGAACAAAGCCCGATACGATGAGGTGCCGGTGGTCACAAGTCCGTTGATGGCAAATCCATCCCCATCATAACTGCCATTGAATCCACCGATGGGTGACCATGTGCCGGTAAGCGTGATGTCGGCTGTTTGGCGGTAATAGGCGTTCACGTTGTTGCGCACGTGGTCCAAACCCGCCGCACTTGCGACCAAATAGGGATTGCCAATGGTGCCGTTTCCTCCTGCGAAAAAGGCAGGGGTTGCCACGGTTACCGTCGAAGAATTCGCACTCGAACCACCGTTCGGGTCCACCGTGCGCACCCGGACGTAATAGGTCGTCCCGTCGGTCAGACCGGTCAATGTGAGGGAGTTGGTGGCTACGGACAGATTTTCATACCCGCTCAGATACGTACTGAAATTGGATACCGTTGACACATCCACCCGATATCCGGTCGCATAGGTCACCGCCGACCAATTCGCGGTGAATGTGGTTTGAGCCAGACCCGTTACGGCAGACATCGCTGGCGCGGCGAGAGGCATCTCTATGAATTGGATGGACATCGTAGCCGTCGACACCGGATTCGGCGCATTGTGATTCACCGTAAGAACGCCGGTTTTCGTCACGGATGTAGACGATGAAACCGTGACCGTCACGTTCAAACTGGCTCCCGCATTGATCGTGCCGGTGGTCGGTGAGAATGTGAAATCAGGATTCGAGGACGTGATGGAGGTGATCGTCAACGGCAATGCCCCTGGGTTGCTCAGAGTCACCGTTTTTGCGGTAGAAGATCCGCTGGCTCCATACCCCAGATTCGTGGTACCGATCGAAACGTTGGCGCTTCCGGTCCGGTTGCTGAATAATCCGATTCTGGAAAAGGTCATCAGCATCACATCGGGTTTCCCATCCACATCCGCATCACCGACGGCGATGCCCTCGATATTGTAGTATGTACTTCCCTCTTGATAGATGTATTCGACTTTGGTGCCCAACGAGACCGTACCCCCGCTTCCCGTGTTCGGTAACACGACCAACCTGGGATGTATGGATTCCGAACCTGTGTACAACACATCGACCCGGCCGTCTCCATCCACATCCGCGAACCGGATGTCGGTGTAATTACCGCCTTCCCGGGCCGGGTGGTCTTGGCGCATTCCGAACGAAATGGTACCCGGTGTGCTGGTGTTGGGGAACAGATTCAGCATGGAACCGCTCGAGACCGCCACGAGGGCTTCGGGCAACCCGTCTCCGTTCAAGTCGCCGGCCCCGACCCGGTAGGGATAATTGGATGAGGTGAGGAAGGTCTGCTCCGCCGCGAACGAGGGATTCCCCACCGTGGAGGTGTTTCGCCGGACCACCAGGAACTGGGTACTCATATTGGACCCCATATGATTGTAGGCCAGATCCACTTTCCCGTCCCCATCGAAATCGGCCGTGGTCAGCGTATTCAGGTTGTATAGATTGCTATGGGGAACCCGTTGCTCGGCAGCGAAGGTGAGGGATCCGACAGTACCGGTATTCCGGTACACGGTGAGGTAATAGCCATGGGGATTGGCGATGTACCCCGACATCATGACATCCAACAACCCGTCTCCGTCTACATCGCCGACGGCCGCCTCTATCGACCTTTCGCCGATGTTGCTAAATCCGGTCGTCAGATTCTGGCTCTCGAAACTGATGGATCCGACGGTACTGGTGTTGCGCAGCACGGTGATCGTGTAAGAGCCGGTGTTGTACACCACCAAATCCAGGCGGCCGTCCTGGTCCAAATCCGCCAGTTCCACCTCCATGGGGTAGGAACCGGTGGCGATGTCTTGGCGGGTGGCGAAACTGGCGGCCGTCATGGCACCGCCGGTATGGATGTTCCGCAAGATGGATACCCCCCCGCTCGAACCCTTGTACACATAGGCCAGATCCGGTTTGCCGTCTCCGTCCAGGTCTGCCAGATGGCCAGAACCCCGGAACCGGGCATCGGTTTCGATATGGGTCAGTACGTTCGGATATGCTGTCAAGCTGTTGGCGTTCACCGTATGACTGCCCGAGAAGGTGGGTGTGAACGAATGCTTGCTCTTCACCGATCTCCCGTTGCTGGCCACCGTGATGGGCCCGAACCCGGCGCCCAAAGGCACCCGGACGGTCAGGGAGGTGCTCGATGCCTCCGTAATCTCCCCCTTCACGCCACCGAACCACACCTGCTGGCCGGACGTGCTGCTGCTGAATCCGGCGCCGGTCACCTGGATCGTTTGGCCGATCCGCGCGGTAGCCGGGGAAAATCCGGAGATGACATGGCTATGGCTGATCGGTACCGTGGATGAGACCAAACTCACTCCGTTGATCAATGTGGCGCTGTGGGGCGCATCGAAATTAACGGCGGCGATGATGTCACTTGATAGGGGCGTTGCCATGGTCACTGCGTATTCGGCCTGAATCTGGGCCTGTGACCGCGCCACGCTCCACAATCGAATTTCATCAACCGATCCGCCCAAGGCCGGGAGTCCCGATGAAGGTTTGATACCGATGGTCCAATGGCTATTTCCTGTCCAAGAGCGATAATAATTTACAGGTGTGGCATCCGATACTCCGTTTATGTACAATCGAATGCTTCCGGGGCTGCCATTCTCCGCCACTACAGCGACGTGCACCCATTGGCCGATCGTGAGGATGGTATTGCCAGTGAGTGTGACGACGGAATAAGTATACTGTGCAGGATTACCGTTGGCCATGTCGTCCAAAATCTTGTAAACCAGACGACCATTTGCATCGATGCTCAACAAGTTCGACCACTGTCCCGCCTCATAGCCCGCATCATTCGATCGGATCGCCAATGTCTGGTTATGCTTGGATGGTTTCAACCAGAATTCGAGGGTGACATTCGCGCGATAGGGACCGTCCAAAATCTTGATGTAATCATCCACCCCATCGAACGTGGCCATGTTACCGGGTTGGGCCGTTAGTGGAGTGACCACAAATAAGACAACAGACAATTTGAGTAGGAGACGTTTCATAGAAGGGTGTTTATGAGGTTCGGTAATGAATCCAGGTTTTCTTTAAGCACATATCCTTTCACACCCGCTTTGATGGCCGCGGTGCGAAAAGCGGAGCTGTCGTAATTGCTCACGATGATGATCTTGGCGGATGGATCCGCTTTCAGAATACCTCGTGTGGCACTCAAACCATCCATCCCGTCCAAGTCGATGTCCATCAAAATGACATCCGGATTGAGTCGTTTGAAATTCGCCACTGCGATGGCGCCATCCACACATTCGTAAAACGTGTCGCCTTTTTCGGATACGGTTTCGAAAATCAATTCACGCATAGCGGCATTGTTTTCCACAACCAATACCGTTCTATTCATTTGGATTTTCGCAGGGTGCGAACCGCATAAGCGCCACCCGCAAGGGCAAGAAGGCTGAGTCCGCCGTCGAGTGGTGCTTGGTCAGGTGCATTTGGCAAGCCCGGCGGCTGCGCCCACACTCCAAACGGAACGAGCAGCAGCAGGAAGAGAATGATTGTACAGATAGGTTTCATAGTGGTCGCAAATAACGACCCGACGCCGACTTATGAAATCCGTGTTACCCCTGAATCGACTAAGGGTTACCCCTTAGGATGGTGTCTTTGTTCGACATAGCGTAAGCCAACAAGGCGTTCTTGCCTTCAAGACCCAATTTCTTACAGATGTTTCTGCGATGGCTTTCTATCGTCCGTTCACTCAGAAACAATTCCTTCGCCATTTTGGAACTGGTTTTTCCTTCGGCGGTCATCCGCAAGATGTCATGTTCTTTTTCGGTCAGCTCTGTATCCCGGTTTTGAGAAAAACCACCCAATGACGGACTCACATAGGTCTTTCCTTTTGCCACCGTCAAAACGGCTCTCAGAATATCATCGATGGCGCTTTCCTTCAGAACATAACCCGCGGCACCCAAGCGCATCGCTTTGCGGAAGATCGGTTCTTGGTCATACATGGTCAGTATGATGACTTTTACCTGACGCTTTTCGGCTTGGATGCGGCCAAGAATCGTCAGCCCATCCGTACCCGGCATTTCCACATCCATCACCAACACTTCCGGACGAAGGCGATCGAGCAAATCAAACGTCTCCCCGGCTGATCCGGTATCGCCAACCACACGGCATTCGGGATGCTCATTAAGCGTGTCGCGAATTCCCTTTCGCGTGATCGGATGATCATCCACCAATAGTATCGATACGCTCATGTATTGGGATTTGTATGGTGATTGAAACACCTTGTCCGGCAGCTGAATGGATGGACAAACTGCCTCCAAGTATACGCACTCGTTCAGACATTCCGGAGAACCCCAACCCTGTTGGTGCGTCCAGTTTTTGCAGCTTGAATCCTATACCATCATCACTGTATTGGATGCGGATGATGCCGTTCTCAAGAAACATGCCGACCTGTATATGCGTGGCTTTCGAATGTCGAATGGAATTGCTCACCATTTCCTGCATGATTCTCAATACGTTGATATGATGTTCCGACGCGATGTATACATCCACATCTTCAATATCCAGATCGATGGCGATGTCGGCCGCCCGACAACTTTCTTCTATCAAATAGCGCACGGTTTCACTCAAACCGATGCGATCGAGTTCTGGCGGACGCAGATTGTAGGTGATGTTTTTCACTGATTTGAGAATCGCACTGATTTGGTTGGACAAATCGGAATAATGGGTTGTCTCTTCTTCTTGAGAACTGTTTTTCGCCCATCGGCTCACCCATTGTTTGATCACAAGCAACTCTTGCCCCAAACCATCGTGCATTTCTTGTGCGAAGCGCGAGCGTTCCTCTTCCTGCCGTTGAATGAGCAATCGTGACACTTCTTCCATGCGTTGGGTTTCGCGTCGCATTTGTCGGATCCGCCAACGATAGGCCGACACCAAACTTCCAATCAGGAATAGTCCCAGCAACGAACGGAACCACCAGGTCATCCAGAAAGGCGGTTCTATGTTTAGCGGAATCTGTAATCCTATATCATTCCATATGCCATCATTGTTGGAGGCTTGAACATGAAACACATATTTCTGTGGGGGAAGGTTCGTGTATGTCGCCGTCGGTGAAAACCGAGCATCCACCCAATCCCTATCATAGCCGATCATCCGATATCGGTACCGGTTGCGTTCTGGCGCTGAAAACTCCAATGCCGCGAACTCGAAGGTGATCATTCGTTGGTCGTGTCTCAATCGGATGGGATCGCTATTTGTCGTCATCCATACCGTTCGCGGCACAGGCTTATTTGAGATTCTGAAATCTGTGAGCACCACATTCGGTAGTTGCATGTTCAAATGCACCTTGGATGGATCTACCATTGTGTAACCGTTCACACCGCCAAACACTAGGGTGCCGTCGGCCAGCTTCACGTATTCGTTTCGATTGAACTCATTGCCTTGAAGCCTGTCGGACACATCGAAATTCCGGATACTGAAATCCTTCGGATTAAACCGACTTAGTCCATGATTCGAACTGAACCATATGTGTTTCACATCATCGGTCAACATGCCATACACGACCATACTGGGTAATCCCTCACGTAGCCCGAAATGGCGGAAGGTTTCTGACGCTAGATCCAACCGATTCAAGCCGCCACCCTCGGTTCCGATCCATAAATACCGATCGGATTCGATCGGATCTGAAAGAATACTTAAAACATCTTCTGTCTTAGCGGTTCTGTACCATTGAAGGCGACGGGATTTCGAATCGAACCGGGCAAGGCCTTGGTCAGGCGTACCGATCCAGAACATCCCCGATTGATCCACATACAATGCAGTGATGTCGGGTTTGCCACTCAAATTCTCAAACTGTCGCGGAATGGGGAAAAAATCCACCTTGTCAGATGGTTCATCCAAGAGATACAAACCGCCCGGTCCGGCCAACCAAATGCGTCCGTCTTTGGATTGCACGATCTGGCTAAACCGCCTCGACGCGCCAACGGGCGACAATCGGCGACCAGCTCTGAACTCCCGAGCTTGATCGGTGGCCGGGTCGTACACCGCCAAGTTGTAATAATCAGCCATCACCCAGACTCTTTGCTTGGAGTCCACCAACACCATGGTCAACGCAGCCCCGCGATCGTCTCTGTTCACGGGGAATAAGGTTTCGACACGATTCAACGCACGCTGATGGATCGCTGCGATCGGATTGCCACTGGCGGAGGTGAATCCTTGCCGATTCGGGTTGTATTTGAGAAGTCCCCAACCCGCGGTTCCTATCCATACGATGCCGCTTCTATCCACCACCATCGCCGAGGTGAGTCTCACATCCACTTCCGCAACGGTCGTTTTTCCACGTCCGTCCGAATCAAAACGAGTTAGATTTTCCAATCCCCCTAGCCACACCGTTCCGTGATGGCCGATGGCAATCCCGTTGAGGCGGATGCTCGCATCGTCCGGGCTCGAATGCAAACGGACGAGCTTCCCATCGCGACGCCCGATCTTGTAATAGCCGTAATAGGTGAGCGCCCAAGCTGTGGAATCATCGATCACTTTGAGATCATTGGCCCGAAGCAGAGCAGGCTGATTCAAATCCTCTATCAGCTTATTCTTCACCGCATCATAAAAGAAGAAGCCCTTGGCGGAGACAATCCACACGTTGCCGGCCGCATCCATCCTCACTTCTTTCACATTCGCATCGAGATGGCGCGAATTCCACAGCTCGAACGGTTCCATCCGTCCGGTCTTGAGCTGGTATCGATAGATTCCAGCGGCTGAAGAGGAGATCCAAACGGTATGCTCGTTCCCTGTGATGCTGTTCGAGTAACGCAACGTGGACCATACCGCATCGACTTCCGGCGGACGAATACGGGTGAAGGTTTCCGTTCTAATGTCCATCCGATGCAACCCACCTCCGTTGGTCACCATCCAAATAGATCCATCAGGATGTTCCCACACACGGTTCACCACATTATTGGCTAGTGAGGTGGTGTCGCCAGGCACATTTCGGAAGACCTTGAAGCGAAGTCCGTCATAGACATTGAGTCCGTCTTTGGTCGCGATCCAAAGAAACCCTTGGCGGTCTTGATGCAAATCCAGAACCATGTTCTGTGAGAGTCCGTCTTCAATCGTCAATCTCTCGAACGGCGGAAGGATCTGCACAATTAATAGGAACAGGAACGCAATCATGTGGGCAGAATGTAAGCATCCTAGACCGAAAAGAGCTATTTTGAGACATCGCCAAACGAGTGCCAATTCCTATGCAAAAATTCAATTTCGAAGACATCTTCCAATTCGAATCGCTTCTCAACGAAGACGATCGCATGATCATGGAAACCGCCCGCGATTACGCGCAATCCAAACTTGAACCCCGTGCCATGCGCGGCAATCAGGAAGAGATTTTCGAAAAGGAAATCCCGCTTGAAATGGCCGAACTCGGCCTGCTTGGTTCCACCTTCGAGCCGGAATATGGCGGCGTGGGAGCCTCGTACACCGCCTACGGACTCATCGCCCGCGAAGTGGAACGCGTCGATTCCGCCTACCGCTCCTTTATGTCCGTGCAATCGTCCTTGGTGATGCACCCGATCAACGAATTCGGCACCGAAGAACAGAAACAACGCTTCCTGCCCAAGCTCGCCTCCGCCGAACTCATCGGCTGCTTCGGGCTCACCGAACCCGACCACGGCTCCGATCCCGGCGGTATGACCACTACCGCCCTGAAAGTGGATGGCGGATGGGTCCTCAACGGCGCGAAAATGTGGATCACGAATTCCCCCATCGCCGATATCGCCATCGTCTGGGCCAAAGCCAAAGAGAAAAAAACGGATGAGGGCGTCATACGCGGATTCATCGTTGAACGTAGCTTCAAAGGGTACGGAACACCGGTCACTCATAATAAGATGTCGTTACGCGCCTCATGGACAGGCGAAATCACACTCGAAGATTGCTTCGTGCCCGATGAGAACTACCTGCCGAAAGTGGCCGGACTCAAAGGCCCGTTCTCCTGTCTCAACAACGCCCGTTATGGCATCGCTTGGGGCGTGATCGGAGCGGCGGAAAACTGCTTCCATCGCGCACGCACGTACACGCTCGAACGCAAGCAGTTCGGCAAGCCATTGGCCGCAAATCAGCTCATTCAGACCAAACTGGCCAACATGGCCACCGACATCACCACGATGCAGTTGTTGGCTTTCAGATTGGGTCAGCTCAAAGACCGTGGCGAAGCCCATCCGAGCATGATTTCCCTGGCCAAACGCGACAACTGCGGCAAAGCGCTCAATATCGCCCGCGTCTCGCGCGACATGCACGGCGGAAACGGCATCACCGGCGAATACCGCGTGATCCATCACATGGTGAACCTCGAATCCGTGAACACCTACGAAGGAACGTACGATATCCATGGCTTGATCTTGGGTCGGGACATCACCGGGATCCAGGCCTTTACGCCTTTGGGATAAGACAAATTTTAAATTGAAAATTTTAAATGATTGGCCCGGGCGTCAGCTCGAAACTCAACATTTATAATTTAAAATTGATCATTTAAAATTATCTTTAGACTTCCTGAAGAGGTGCAGCCGCCAGGCAGCGTGTTCGAGGTTCCGAAACCGATGACATCACGTGAAGGGGCGTTCTGCCGAAATTCGGTCCGTGTCGGAAGCGGGTCGGATTGGTTGCCCGGGTTGAATCCCGACAACTGTCACGAATCCTATGGGAATGGGATTTGTGGAGCGCTTTAGGTGAGGCTCTCCTCACTTGCCCGCATCCTCCGAAGGTGGAATTCCCGACATCACCTGATTGAAAACCAAGGAGTTCATGCACATCGCCCTGTTAGGCAGCGGAAAAACCGGATCGGAGGTCGCGAATGCGGCGTCCATGCGTCCGGACACATCCATCACCATCTTCAATACCGCGAATGCGGCGTCTTTGACAGCGCTCGCGGGTCATGACGTGGTGATCAGCTTCCTTCCCGGCGACGCCTTCCTCGCTCACATCCCCCTCCTGCTCGAATCGCAGCTCCCCGTAGTCTGCGGAAGCACCGGTTTCTCCCTTCCGGATGGTATCGACGCTTTTTCCGCCCGATTGCGGGACTCGAACCTGCGCTGGATCCACGCCAGCAATTTCAGCTTGGGGATGCATCTGGTCCGCGAAATTCTCCCGATTCTGGGACTCGCCCCCGACCTCATGCCCGATGTGCGCTACGGAATGCGCGAAACCCATCACATCCACAAAAAAGACGCTCCCAGCGGCACCGCGCTCAGCTGGCGGGCCGATCTGGGCCAAGAGGTCGAGATCGCGTCTGAACGCGTCGGGGATGTGGTCGGTGATCATGAGCTTGTGCTCACCACCGGAACGGAGCGCATCACGCTCCGCCACGAAGCGCTGAATCGGCGCATTTTCGCCGAAGGCGCACTGCAAGCGGCGGAATGGATACTCAATCCGAACATCGTTCGCGAACCGGGACTTCACACCTTTCATCAGGTGATTCGTCAAACCCTTTCCACCCAAAGACAAAATGAATCATGACACCGATCTTATGGACAGCCGTCGTAACCCCGCTCACGCGAACCGGCGAACTGTCGCTCACCGATTTCGAACACCTGCTGCGTAGGCAGGAAACCGCCGGAAATGGCGTCATCGTGTTGGGAAGTACCGGCGAAGGCCTGAACCTCAGCGATGAGGAACGCCGCCGCCTGGTCACGTTCGCCTGCTCTCTCAATCTGACGGTTCCGGTGATGTGCGGGGTTGGCGGACACGACCTCCCATCTACACTCAACTGGCTCAGGTTTCTGGAAACCCTGCCGCTTCACGGGTATCTGATGGTCACACCCATCTACTCAAAACCCGGCGAACATGGCCAATATGCTTGGTTTTCATCATTATTGGACACTTCCACGCGGCCCTGCATGTTGTACAACGTTCCCAGCCGCACAGGCTGCCTGCTCAACAAGAATGCCGTGCGCCGTCTCTCCTCGCATCCTCATTTCTGGGCCGTCAAAGAAGCAAGCGGCTCGGTTGAGCATTTCGCGGACTATGTCGACGCCGCCCGCGGAATCCAAGTTTACTCCGGCGACGACCCGCTCATGCTTGAATTCGCACCCCTCGGGGCCAAGGGACTCGTTTCCGTGGCCGCCAACGCCTGGCCCGAAGCCACCCGCCTCTACACTGAGAAAGCTCTCTCCGGATCGCTGACTGCAGAAGACGACCTCCTCTGGAAGCAGGCCTCAGCAGCGCTTTTCTTGGCGGCGAATCCCATCCCCGTGAAGTATCTTCTTGACTTAGAAGGACACATCACGTCCGCAGCCGTCAAACTACCGCTGCATGCCGACGACATGCCCGCATCCAATCCGTTGGCCGATCTTTCCCGAAAAGTGAACGCCTGGTACTTACATCACATCCATCAACCCGCCTGAACCATGCTGAATTGGGAAAACACCCTTAACGCGCTCGAACGCGGAGAACTTCGAAGCGCCACCGAAACCGAATCGGGATGGGCGGCCAATCCCGACGTGAAGCAAGCCATTCTGGATGCCTTCAAAGCTGGCGTTTTGGCGGATATGGACGGATTCGTGGACAAACACAATCTTCCGCCCCAACGGTTCACCACCGCTCAGGGCGTGCGCGTGGTTCCGGGCGGCACCGCCATCCGCCGCGGAGCCTTCGTTGCCAAAAGCGTGATCGTGATGCCTCCGAGCTACGTCAATATCGGCGCGTATGTGGATGAAGGCACGATGGTGGATTCGCACGTGCTCGTAGGGTCTTGCGCGCAGATCGGAAAACGGGTGCACCTGTCGGCCGGTGTGCAGATCGGCGGCGTGCTCGAACCCATCGGAATGACACCCGTGATCATCGAAGACGACGCCTTCATAGGCGCGGGAAGCGTGGTCGTGGAAGGCATCCGGGTCGGTAAACGCGCCGTGGTGGCGCCGGGCGTCATCCTCTCACGCGGCGTACCGGTGTACGATGCCGTGAACGAGCGCATCCTCGAACGCGGCGAATCCATTCCGGCCGATGCTGTGGTAGTCCCGGGCACCCGACCCGTAAGTTCCGAAAGGGGCTGGGCTGCCGATCAAGGACTCTCGCTGGCCTGCGCCGTCATCATCAAGTACCGCGACGAACGCAGCAACGCATCACTCGAGTTGGAGCAGACACTACGGTAACACGATCTGCGAGGAGAAAATGAGGGTGCCCTGCCACACGCGGTCCACCACGTCCATCCCTTCCACCACGCGACCGATGTTCGAATAGCGTCCGTTCAGATGCGGCATCCATTGATGCATGATGAAGAACTGTCCGCCTTCGGTATCGCGTCCGGCACTGGCCACGCCCACCGATCCGCGCTCGAAATGATCTTCAATGGCTTCGGTTGGCACGGTAAAATCCGGCTCGCGCCGATCTCCGGAAAACGAGAGTCCGGCCTGGATCACGAAGTTCTGAATCACACGATGGAAGAACGTGCCTGTGTAGTACCCCTCCGACGCGATCTTCGAGATGGCATACGTGGATGCGGGCGTGCGGAGTCCGTCAAGCTCGATCACGATGCGTCCTTCCGAGGTTTCAAGAATCCAGATTGGGGAGCGATTCACGATGTCGACAGGTGGAATGATGAGCGCGGAATCGGTGACTTCCGGGACCATGGTTTCCGGACGGCGCAACTGCGCCAAGTACGCACGGATCGGATCCGGATGCGCCTTCATCGCCTCGATGGCCTCGTCCGGATCTCCGAGCAAGGCCAGATATTCTCCGGTCAATGCGGGGTTTTCGGGGATCACGGTGGGCTTGACGCCGCGTATTCGCATAACCGCATATTCAATGGGCTCCGGCACGCGCACGTGCTGAGCCACTCGATCCGCCAACACGATTGACAATGCCGCCGCCGCAGGCTGAGTATGTGCTGTGTTCAGAATATCGAGCGCCAAAGAGGTGTTTCCATCACTAAGCGCTTGGTCCAGCAGTCGAACGAGCACGGTGGAATCGGGCGAATCGTAACGGAACATCGCTCTGGCCAGCTCGGTCTGCTCGACATGCGACATTCGAGGCTGGATACGATCCGCCATGAATTTCGGCAACTCCGGATGCCGGGATTTTGCGAGAATGTTGGTCAACATCTGACGGATGAACGGATCCATCGACCCGTGATTCTCTGTCCAGAGGGAGTAAAAAAGCTGTGCCTGCGATGCGTTTATCCACGTCTGCTGCGACCGGAACATTCCATACAACCATGCGCGTTGCACCAAAGGATCAGATGAGAGAAACGCATACTCCACGATGGATGCCACCATATCCGGAGTGGGCGCATCCACCAGAAACCGCCGGTTCAATGCCAATGCGAATTCGGCTTCCCACGGCTCGCCGATCACAGACCCCAAATATCGGTAAATAAGATTCCGAGTAGTAAGATCGCCAGCGATTCCGAGAATGCGGATGAGCGGTGCGCGAAGCTCTTTATCAGCGACCCAAATCGCTTCGATGCCACGGAGTTGCTCCGCCGTCCATTGCTGCGTGCTCAGAGAGAAAAGCGCCACCGAAGATCCATCCTTCAGGGCCATCTCCAAAAGCGAATCCTTTGCGGAGATCGGAATATTGGCCAATGCCCGCCACGCCGAATCGCGGACTTTCAAATCCGGATGCTGCGTCAACGACATCAGTTTCGTCTCTGCTTTTTGGGACCGGGCCCGAAACACCTCAATACGCGGATCCACGGCGCCCGAAGATGAGGCGTTGAACGTCGTACAGCCGGAAAACAGCACTACGGCGGCGATGATTGCAAGAGATTTCGTGTTCATGCTTGACCTTTACATAAATTGTTCATTTATTGCACATATATCATACAGTATCTGACCATGGACAATGCACAACTGACCTCGAAACAAAAGAAATTTTTCGATTATATCCTCACCTTTAAAAAAGAGAATGATATCTGGCCGACGTATCGCGAGATCGCCGACACCTTCGGATTCCGCTCTCCGAACAGCGTGACGCAGAATCTGCAGTCGTTGGTGAAGAAGGGTTATCTGGTGAAAGGGGAAGATGCGGAATATGATCTGCACCCGAGATATGAGCGCAAGCGTCGGCCGGCGGCACTTCAGGAGGAGCCGACCTACGGTGGCATTCCTATCCGAGGGATCATCACCGCCGGATACTTGCAGGAAGCGGTGGAATCAAGCTTGGGCACGATCACCTTGCAGCATCTGTTTCCGAATCTGAACAAGCTGTTCGCATTGCGAATCTCGGGGCAGAGCATGAAGAACGAGGGCATCTACGACGGCGACTTTGTGCTGCTTGTGGATGACGACATCCGCGACGGCGACATCGGAGCGGTGATGTACAACGGGGAAACCTCACTCAAACGCATCTATTACGGGGCCAATGGCTTGAATCTTCAGCCTGCGAACGAGGAATTCGAGAACATTCGCATCGAACCGGGCATCTTCGAGGAGGTGCGTGTGATCGGTAAATACATCGGCCATGTGAACAAAACCGGCATCTACAAGGGTGTGCGGAAATCGTAACGATTCGACTCGGATTATAATTTGTTTTTTTTCGTTCGGAGCGATAACTTTGGGGTCTATCCCGAAACTATATCGACTCATCGGCAACCATGCTAGCAATTGTAGAAATCGGCGGACACCAATACAAAGTCACCCCTAACCAGGTGCTTTTTGTGGATCGCCAGCCCGCCACGGCTGAGAAACTCAGCTTCGACAAAGTCCTTCTCGTCCAAGACGACAATGGCAACGTGAAAGTAGGCACACCTGTCGTGAAAGGCGCCAATGTGCAAGCCTCCCTCCTCGGCGAGGTCAAAGCCGACAAACTCATCGTTTTCAAAAAGAAACGTCGCCACGGATATCAGAAAGAAACCGGCCATCGCCAGAAGCTTTCCCAAATCCGCATCGACGCCATCAACGCGTAAGGAAATTTGACAAATGGCACATAAGAAAGGCGGTGGCTCCACCAGAAACGGTCGCGATTCACAATCCAAGCGCTTGGGTGTGAAAAAATTCGGCGGCCAAATGGTGATTCCCGGCAACATCATCATCCGTCAGCGCGGATCCACGTTCCATCCTGGCGAAAACGTCGGCATGGGCAAAGATTACACCCTGTTCGCTCTCAGCGAAGGTCGTGTGACGTTCCGCAAAGGCAAAAACGACCGCCAATTCGTATCGGTGGTCGCAGAAGCGTAAACCCTTTTTTGTTAGGTAGGTTAAAAAAAAGCCTCTTGGGTCTGACCCGGAGGCTTTTTTTGTAACTTTCATCCATGCTACGATTTCAATTATCCGGGCTGCCTCATCTATATGCCCATACCGTGTTTTGCATTGGCCGCAATTACGCCGAACACGCGAAGGAACTCAACAATCCGATTCCTGATCGCCCCGTGGTGTTCACGAAACCTCTGACCACACTGATTTCAGACGGGGAAACCGTCGTGATTCCGTCCGTCACTAATGATGTGCATCACGAGGTGGAGTTGGTCGTCGCGATCGGTACCGGTGGCAAGAACATCCCCATCCAGAACGCTCTGCGGCATGTGGCCGGTTATGCGATCGGCTTGGATATGACCGCGCGAGACATTCAAACCTCCCTCAAAGCCAAATCGCATCCCTGGGAATTGGCCAAAGGGCTGGATACCTTCGGCCCGGTCGGAAATTTCGTGGCCGCAGAACGTCTATCAGACCCCACATCTCTGCATCTCGAACTCAAGGTGAACGGCGAAGTGCGGCAATCCGGCACTACCGCGGATATGTTGAACCCCGTGGCTTACCTCATTCATTTTTTATCCACCTATTTCACCCTTATGCCCGGAGATCTGATTTTCACCGGCACTCCGGCAGGGGTTTCCGCCGTCAAGGATGGTGATGTGATGCAAGCCACCTTGGAACACGGCCTGTCCACACTGAAGGTCGGTGTGCGGCAGGAATCATGATGTTTTTGCTAGTCCTTCTCACTCTTTTTCCGCCGCGACCCGATTTTCTCGCCGACACGGTGATGTATCTGTCGCCCATCGATCCGAATCTGTATGTCACCTCGACGTTTGCAGAAACCCGTGCCACGCATTTCCATGCCGGCTTGGATTACGGTACCCAAGGAAGAACCGGGTATCCGGTGTTTGCCGTTCGAAGCGGAGTGATTCATCGGGTTTCGATATCCCCGCACGGATATGGATTCGCACTGTATCTGAAGCACGACGACGGATCGTTCACCCAGTACGCGCATCTGCGGAATTTCTCGCCTCGGATTTCCAAAGTCGTGGATTCGATCCGAATCGCAGAGTCTATCTATCTGTTCGACCGGGTGATCGAATCGCACAACATCCGATTCAGGGCCGGTGAGACCATCGCTTGGAGCGGTGATACAGGCGCGGGGCCGCCTCACCTCCACTTCGAAGTGCGTTCGCCGGTGAACACCGCCATCAACCCGTTTCTTGTGGGGTACGACATGCCCGACAAGGTGGCGCCGACTTTCCAAGGCGTGGCCGTGGAGCCCCTATCCCCTGTGACCTTGATCCAGGGAAGACGCGCGATCCATACAGCGGGTGTAAGCGCCGACGGGAACATGTTCCGCTTCGCACCAATCAAGGTGAGCGGTCCGGTGGGAATCGCGGCACAAGTTTCCGACCGATCCGATCACATGCGAAATGTCTTTGCCGTTCACCGACTCGAACTCAGAGTGAACAACGAGCTTGTGTTTGTTTCCCAAGCCGATTCCTTCCCGATTCAAAACCAACTGATGATGCAATTGGACAGGATCTTCCCGCTGTTGAAACTCAATCGACGGGCATATCAGAGACTTCATCGACATGATGGCAACACCATCCCATTTTATCAGGAATTCGGAAACAAAGGGAAACTGGACCTCCCTTTAGGCACGCATCAGATCCGCATCACCGCATTCGATATGCATCGAAACCAGGCCGAACTTACGGGTTCCATAGTCAGAATCGCATCAAAACCGGAAGACGCGCCCGAAACACCGGTCCGGTTGGCGGGGAATCGTCAACGACTTCATCCCACAGGAGAACCTGTGCGACGGCTCGACAGTGTTTTCAGCACCTACCACGATTGGTTCGTGCTTAAACAAACCCAAGACAGCGTTTGGATCAGTGATTCCGAATATTATCCGACACTTCGACGCGATCAAACCCTTCCTTTAGCAAGCGATATGCTTTTCCGCGATCAACCGCTGTATCGACTGCGGCCGAATGAATCGCGGGGTTTCATGACTCCGGATGGCAGGATGTCTGTGGATGTGCCCGAGCAAGCCGTTTATGACACCTTGAGTTTTTCGTTCGGATATTGGATGGAGGGAGACCAGATCCGGATGCAAGTCTGGCAACCGCTCGAACCCTTCCGACGCATGTACAAAATCGGAATTCTGAACGGAAATCCGCCAGGAAGCGGTATCTACCAAGTGAATGGAACCGGCTCGAATACCACCTATTCGTTCGTCGGATCGGTTCGTTCAAGCGACTGGCTCTATGCCACCACCATGGCTGCCGGAGTGTTCACAGTGCGGATCGACACTGCAGGACCAACAGTGACCAACGCTCGATTCGCTCGACGCGGTAATGATGCGGTGATTCATGTGACCGTCTCTGATGCGGGATCGGGCGTGAATTGGAACTCCGCATCAATCACTGTGAACGGTGAGCGGGGCATGCCGGAGACGGATATGGCGAACCGCCTCACTTTCCATCTTCCAGGCTGGCGACCAAAGGCTCAAAACGAGGTTGTTGTGAGGATCAGCGACCGACAAGGAAACGAAACCGTGTCGACCTTCCGAGTCGCTCAGCGGTAAGCGATGCAACCGATCTCCACTTTGCCGTTTTTCGGCAAAGTGCGGACGGCCACCGTTTCACGTGCTGGTGGGTTTTCCGGAAAGAATCGACCGTAAATGGCATTCACCGCTGCGAAATCAGCCATGTCTTCCAGAAAAATGGTGCATTTGATGACCTTATCGAAACCCGAACCCGCCGCCGCAAGCACATGACCCAGGTTTTTCATCACCTGCTCGGCTTGGGCTTCAACGGTCGGACCCACAAAGTCCATGCTGGCCGGATCCAAACCGATCTGACCGGAACAATACACGAGTCCGCCATGGGCGACGGCTTGGGAATAAGGCCCGATCGCCTTGGGAGCGAATTCGGAATGGATGATTTCCTTCATTGCAGATGCTTTATTAGTTGGTTACTTTTCAAAACTACGATAATTATTCAAGATTCATTAATCACACCCATATGAAATCGATGTTCACCAGGCTGGGGATGGCCACACTCGCCGTTCTAGTTCTGATCAGTTGTGGAGGCGACCCCAATATCGAATCAGCCAAATTGAACCTGAGCCGCCGCGATTACGCGAAAGCGCTTGAGTCAGCAGACGCTGCAATCGCAATGACGCCGACCAACCCGTTGGCCCATTATTACAGAGGCTTCATTCTTTTGGAACAAGGCAAACGCCAAACCGTTGCCAACCGCGAAAAACTGTATCAAAGCGCCGATTCCTCCTTCACCAAAGCCACCAAACTGTATGAGGCGCAACCTCAGCCAGGAAAGGAATTCGCCCTGATTGAACTCAACCGGGTGAACACCTGGGTGGAAGAGTACAATGGTGCGATCAATTTGTTGAGTGCGGATCCGGATACCGAGCTCACCGCAGATCAATACGATCGTGCCATCGCACATTTGAAAAACTCTTACGCGATTTCGCCAGACAGCTTGAATTCCTTGGACATCCTCGCCGAAGTATATCTGATGCGCAACGATGATGCCAACGCGTTGGCCACGTTTCAGAAGGCGATCGCAGCTCCAGGCGAGCAAATCGCATTCCGTTACCAGCGCATCGGTCAGTTGAAGATCAAGGCGAAAGCCTACGCTGAAGCGGAAGCCATCCTGACCGAAGGAATTTCGAAATTCCCTGCCAGCGTTGAGTTGGTTCAGGAATTGGCCGATCTGTACATCCAAAGCAACGAGGCCGACAAAGCGATCAAAGTGCTTGGAGATTTGGTGGGTCGTGACCCGGAGAATGCGCAATACCGTCTCGTCTATGGTATCCAGATCTATTCCGTGACTCAGGATCTGGCCGAGGCCCTGAAAAACACATACACCTCCATCGAGGACCTTAACCGCAGCATCCGTGAGGAAGAGCGCAAATCGCGTCCCGATCGCGCGCTTCTGACCCAATACCGCGCCACACTTGCCTCATACAATTCGGATGCGATCGCGGCAGAAACCCGTCTGAACGAGCTCACCGACCGCGCTGAAGCCGAACTCAAGCAATCCATCGCGTTGAACAACACGAATTCGTTCGCTTATAACGCTATTGGAACGATCTACTACAACAAAGGACTCAGTCTGCTCGACAAGCGCAACGCCACCAGCGACAACTCCCTGGCGATGCAGTATGATCGTCAAGGACGTTCCCTTTTGGAAGCCTCGCTTCCCTACAACGAACGCGCCGCGGAGTTGGACTCAGCCAACACCGAATATTGGTTGTTCCTTTTCAGAATCTACACAATGCTCGGAATGACCGAGAAAGCCCTTGAAGCTCAGCAAAAAGCCGGACTTTGATTTCAAAAAAGGGTGGGTAGTGATACCTGCCCTTCTTTTTGCGACCCACTGCGCATCGACAATCCCGCAACCGGCGACTCCAAGCGTGGTGGTCTCCGGACCGAGCAAAGCGGAACCACCTCGGATTTCCTACATCCAGCGTGCCCAGCAGATTCACGACGATCCCCAATCGACGCGTCAATCGTACATGCTCGCCTTGGATCACATGTCCAAGGCGTTGGAGTTGGAGCCTGATCGGTTGCTCTGCTATACTCTTTACTCCGACCTCTATCTGAAAACCGGGCGGATTCGCGATGCCATCCTGATTCTGGAAAAAGCACTGGAGGAGGATGTGCATGGCGCCGAAGCCGTATGGATCCGCATCGCCTACCTGTACGATATCGCAGGATCTCCAGATGCCTCCATCGCTTCATACGAACAAGCGATTTTCAACAACCCCGAAGACGACAATCTGCAGAAAGGGTACGTGAACGCGCTGATTCGCGCCAAGCGCTACGACGAGGCCCGATTTCGCCTGAGTTTGAGAAACGATCCCAACACAATGGCGATTCTGCTCTACAAGATGGCGGAAACCGACATCGTCGATCCGGAAGACTATCATTGGATGAGCTTGGTGACGGAAGCGGAGTCTCTGCTTGCGGATGCACCTGAATCCGTTGTGCTGCATGCGGCGATGATGACCAGCAATCTCGCGTTGGTCTATGCGGGCGACGACGAATCGGTACCCGTTTCACTTTATCGGAAAGCGGTGGCCTTGCTCGAGCCCATCACCGACACCACGCTGAATCCTGAAACCGTCTGGAGCCTGCTTTTTGAGTTATACTCCACTCTTGGAGAGATCGAAAAGGCCGATGAGGCGCGAAGGATGCTCGCACTCGATCCTCCTAATTGAAGCGCTTTTTCTTACCTTAGGGGATGGAAACTCTTCGCTTCAATAGCCTTGTCATTCACGCCGGGCAGTCGGTGGAAGCCACCACCGGCGCTGTCATGCCTCCCATCTTCCAAACGTCGACGTACGCGCAAGAATCGCCAGGAGTGCATCAAGGCCATGAATACGCCCGAGTGACCAATCCCACACGATCCGCACTCGAAGCCCTTCTGGCCGGCCTCGAACATGCGACGGATTGCGCCGCCTTCGGCAGCGGATGCGGAGCGATGGATGCGATGTTCAAAATGCTGCGTCCGGGAGACGAAGTCATCTCCAGCAACGATCTTTACGGCGGAACCTACCGTCTGATGACCAAAGTGTTCGAGCCATACGGCATCCGATTCCATTTCGTGGATATGACCGATCCCGACCTTGTGAAAGCCCGCATCACCAGCTCCACACGCATGATCTGGATCGAAACTCCAACGAACCCCTTGCTCAATGTGGTGGACATCTCCGCCGTAGCGGCAATCGCGAAAGCGGCTTCGGCGCGCATCATCACTGTGGTCGACAATACCTTCGCCTCGCCCTATCTGCAGCGGCCATTGGAGCTCGGAGCCGATGCCGTGGTTCATTCCACAACGAAATACCTCGGTGGCCATTCGGATGTGATCGGTGGCGCGATCTGCACCTCGCACCCGGAAGTGATTGAAAACATGCGCTTCCAAGTGAAGGCCACCGGTGCGGTTCCCGGTCCCATGGATTGTTACCTCACCTTGCGCGGAATCAAAACCCTGGCGGTACGCATGGATCGCGCCTGCTCCAATGCGGAAAAGATCGCGCATTGGCTCCTTGTCCATCCGAAAGTGGCTTCGGTGCGTTGGCCCGGTTTTCCTACGCATCCAGGGCATGACATCGCAACCCGGCAGATGAGCGGTTACGGCGCGATGGTCTCCTTCACTTTGAGCGACGATTCCGTGCAACGCGCTTTCGATGTGATGAGCCAGACCCGGGTATTCACCTTGGCGGAAAGCCTGGGTGGCGTCGAATCCCTCATTTCACATCCGGTGTCGATGACCCATGCGTCGATTCCGGTCGATCAACGCCGCGCCGCCGGACTCAACGACTCCCTCATCCGCCTATCCGTGGGCATCGAAGATGTCGATGATCTGATCCAAGACTTAGCCACGGCCATTGGATGAGAGTCGCAGGCCCCATGCTCATCGCTTTGACGATCGTTCTGGGATCCTGCATCAATCCGTTCTCCCCCGCCTTGGAAAAAGCGGATATCCTGGATGACATCCTGGGAAATCCGGTCACCATCGAAGGTTTCTACACCCGGTTCCAAAATGCGTACCAATTGCGTGACACCACGCTGTACGGACCACTCATCGACGCGCAGTTCATCTTCACCTACCGCGATCCCGAGCTGAATGTGGATGTGAGCTGGGGTCGCGCCGAAGAACTCAACACCACCGCCAGATTGTTTTCCACCTCGCGCGACATCCAACTGCAGTGGAACAACATCAGCAGTTTCTTTCAGAACGACCTCAAAACCCGGGCGCAGGTCATCCGGCGGTTCAATCTGATGGTGATGGTGAATGAAACCACCACCTACCGCACCGACGGCGCCACGAACTTCATCCTCACTCGATCCGATTCCACCAAAGCTTGGCAATTGCTGTCCTGGCGCGACGAGTCGGAACTCTAATCCAACCTATCATCATGAAACAGATCGTCATTGTGGACGGTGTCCGCACACCCATCGGTTCTTTCGGAGGCAAACTCGCATCCCTCACCGCACCTGAACTCGGCGCCACCGCCATCGGCGGAGTACTCAAGAAATCGGGCGTTTCGCCGGATGTGGTCACGGAAGTGATCATGGGCAATGTGCTCTCGGCCGGCATGGGACAAGCCCCCGCGCGCCAGGCTGCGCTTAAAGCGGGTTTGCACGACAGAACCATCACCACCACGGTGAACAAAGTCTGCGCTTCGGGTATGAAAGCGATCATGATGGGAGCCAACCAGATTGCTTTGGGCGAGTCGGATGTGGTTGTCGCCGGTGGCATGGAAAGCATGAGCAATGTGCCGTTCTATCTTCCGCAACAGCGATTCGGAAACAAACTCGGTCATGTGAAAGCCCTCGACGGCATCCTCAAAGACGGACTTTGGGATGTGTACAAAGATTACCACATGGGGATGGCGGCTGAATTATGCGCCGATGAGTGCGGATTCGACCGCACCGCCCAAGACGATTACGCCGTGGAATCGTACCGTCGCAGCCTCGAAGCCCGCGACAAAGGCTGGTTCGCCGAGGAGATCGTGAAAGTGAAGCTGCGCGACCGCAAAGGAGTAGCCACGGATATCGAGCAAGATGAGGAGCTCGACCGCGTCGATTTCGACAAGATGCGTCAACTCAAACCCGTCTTCGTGAACACCGGATCAGTAACCGCCGCCAACGCCAGTTCCATCAACGATGGAGCCGCAGCGCTGGTCCTGATGAGCGCGGAGCGCGCCGCAGAACTCAAACTCACCCCGAAAGCCCGCATCGTAGCCCAAGCCAGCGCCGAAAAAGCACCTGAGTGGTTCACCACAGCTCCATCCGACGCCATACCTGTCGCCTTGAAACGCGCCGGACTCACCATCGCCGACATAGATCTTTTCGAAATCAATGAAGCGTTCGCTGTGGTCGCCTTGGCCAACAATCAGATCCTCGGATTGAATGCCGCGAAAGTGAATGTGACCGGTGGCGCGGTCAGTATCGGACATCCGATCGGATGCTCGGGCGCACGCATCGTGGTGACCCTCATGCACGCCCTGCATCGCACCGGTGGTCGCTACGGTTGCGCGGCGATCTGCAATGGCGGAGGCGGCGCATCGGCCATCATCATCGAACGGATTTGACTTTTTGAAGGTTTACCGATAAACTTAGACAACCTTTCACAAAATCATGAGCTTATTGCGTTCGTTGTTACTGTAATTCCTGTTCGAAGATGTCCCTGTCTGAGGGACGAACGCAAAATCCATTGAGCTCACGTCACTTCCTTTTCTTCTGCATCCTGCTGTTCGCGTCGGTCATCGACGTGCACGCACAGCGCTTTGCCAAGATTTCGGATACATCGGCCTATTCGGATTACGAGTTGCTGAACGACAGCTTGGTGGTAGGGCATTGGTATGAGCTGATGATTCCTTATGGTGGAACCAGTGCCGGTTACATGGTTCTGGAGCAGGAAGTGAGTCCGGTTCGTTACACCGGATTGTTGCCCGCGGAGCTGATCTCCGACGATGTGAACGCGTCGGTGACGGAGGTGGTGAACCCAGGAGTGTACCAGAAACAGCGCGTCGCATCGCTGATCATGCATGTGGCACGGCCGACAGCAAGCCCCGAGGTGTACTTGGTCACCAAGCGCTTGGTGGTTCGGGTGTTCAAGCAGCCGGTATGGACGGATGAGGCCCTCCGCCAGCGAGATCGGCCGGATCGGACCGACCAATCCCAATCGACCGTCATCGCAACCGGAACGTGGCATAAAGTCCCCATCACCCGAAGCGGCATTCATATTCTGGATCGGGCTTACCTTCAAACCCTGGGCATCAACATGTCCAGCGTGAATCAGGCGAACATCCAAGTCTGGGGCACGAACGGAATGCGCATGCCCGCACGGAATTCAACGCCACGATCCGAATTCAGGCAGATTCCGATCCGTGTGGATGGCGATGCGGTATATGTGTATGCGAATGGACCGAACGAGATCCGGTACAACCCAGCCACACAACGGCACACGCAACATCTTCACCCGTTCACAACCACCTCATTCATCTTCATCACCGTTGGCCAAACCCCGGGCCTGCGACTGCAAGCCACGACTCCGGGCGGCGCGCCAACCGCGGAAGTGACCACATTCCGTGATTTCCGTTTCAAGGAGGAGGAGCTTCGCAAACCCGACAACCGGATCAAATCTGGACAGCAGTGGCTCGGTCAACAGTTCACACCTGAAACCTTCGCCAGAACCCAGACCATCCTCAGAGATACGCTCGACGGATTCGTCCAAGGCTCGAGCATCCGTGTGGAAGGCTTCTTCGCCGCACGCTCCACCGCGAATTCCAATTTCTCAATCAATTACACGGGTGGGAATATCGGAACCGTATTCGTGCCGCTGATCTCTAACATCAACGCTTCGGTTTCCGAGGCGGCGAATACCGGCGTTTTGAATCGCGATCTGCCAGGTGTCACACTGACCAACGACATCCTGGAAATCACGGCCACTTTCTCGAACACTTCATCCAGCGCCTTCGGATGGCTTGACTGGATCCGCATCACGGCCACCCGCCTGCTCAGAGCGAGGAACGGCGTTCTTCGATTCTACACTCCGGTGGATGGAAACGGAGCTTTGGTGGCGTATCGGCTTTCAGGATTCAGTGCCGTGCCGATGGTCTTGGATGTGACCGATCCGCAAGTTCCCCAATGGATCGCCTCATCAGCCGATGGCTCCGATTTCCTCGTCCGACACACGAATGCCTCAGGCCGTACTCTGGTGGCCCAGACCACTTTCATCAGACCTGGAGCGGCGACAACAGTGCCCGCGCAGAACATACGAGGCACCGGCTTCGACCCCGACTACATCATCGTCACCACGCCGGAACTGCTGGCTTCCGCCACTCGGTTGGCGAACCGCCGCCAAGCTCAGGGCTTGCGCCCCTTGGTGGTGACTCAAGCCCAGGTGTTCAATGAATTCAACGGAGGCATCCAAGATCCTATCGCCATCCGCGACATGGTCCGCCATTTTTACGACCGTGCCGGTCTGGATCCCAATCGGATGCCGAAATATCTGCTTCTGTTCGGAGATGCGACTTTCGATTACAAAGGAATCATCTCTTCGGATCCACTGAAAAACCACGTTCTCACATTTCAGAGCGAGGAATCCTTATCGCGAATCAACACATACGCCAGTGATGATTATTTCGGGTTCATGGATCCGAACGAGGGCGAGTGGGCACCGACCGGTCATTCCGTAGTGAGCTTCGAACGATTGGATGTAGGCGTGGGCCGGTTACCTGTGCAAACGCCGCAAGAAGCGCTCACGGTGATACGGAAAATCGAGGCCTATGAAAACCCTGCGAATTTCGGAGATTGGAAATCGTTGGTCACCTTCACCTCCGACGATAATGTGAACGGAAGCGTCACCAACGAAGGCGATCTTCACGTGTTCAATGCGGATGGAACCTCCGCACGGATACCGCTGGATGCCACCGGTGTGCGCCTGAACAAGATTTACCAGATCAGTTTTCCGGTGGTGAACAGTCCGTTGGGCAGGGTTTCGCCCGAAGCGAATCGGGCATTCATCAACGCGATTAACAACGGAACGTTGCTTGTGAACTATTCCGGTCATGGTAGCGAGATCCTGCTTTCGGCGGAAGGCCTGTACCGTGCGGAAGACGTGTCCAGGCTGAATAATTCGAACAAACTCACCATCCTTGTGACCGTGACCTGCGAGTTCGGGCGGTACGACGACACCGAGATCCAATCCGGCGCCGAGCAACTGGTATTGCATCCGAACGGAGGCGCGATCGCATCGTTCACCACATCCCGGGTCGTATTCACCAACACCGACCCGAACGCCTATAATTTCGGGCTGAATATCCAGCTCACCCTCGCCATGCTTTCGCCGGATTCGCAGGGACGTCCGAAAACGTTCGGCGACATCTACAGACAGACGAAGAACACATCGGTTGGAGCGACTTTCAACAGCAGGAAATTCGTCCTTCTGGGCGATCCGGCGACCCGCATCGGACTTCCGGAATCCAGGATGAGGATCACCACCATCAACAATACGGCCGTAGGCAGCACTCCGATCCAACTCCGGGCATTGGATGAGGCGCAGATCAAAGGCGTGGTGATGAACCCGGACGAAACGGTGAATACCACTTTCAACGGCCAGGCCAGCGTGAAGGTGTATGATGCGGTCCGCTTCGTGCCGATGACCCAGCTCACCAATTGCAACATCCGAAACTGCGCTTACGGAGTTCAGAACGATGTGGTCTTCAGCGGCAAAGTGACGGTGGTGAACGGGCGTTTCGAAAGCCGATTCATCATTCCCAAAGACATCTCCTATTCCGATTCGACGGCCCGGATCGTGCTCTATGCTTCGGCGAACACCACGGATGCCTCCGGATCGTTCTCAAATCTCATCCTGAACGGACGCAACACCGAGGCCATCGACGACCAGCAAGGCCCTAATCTGGCCATCTATCTGAACGATACCGATTTCATGCAGGGCGGCATCGTAAATCAGAATCCGACCCTGATCGTGGATATCAGCGACGTTTCGGGCATCAACACCGCAGGCGCAGGCGTCGGTCACGAGCTCATCGCGATTCTCAAATCGAGGCCTGCGGCGGGTCCGGAGCGCAACTACATGCTCAATGAGTTCTACGAAAGCGCCCTCAACGATTACACCAAGGGCCGGGTAAGGTATCCATTGCAAGAGCTGCCCGTCGGGACGTATGAACTGACCGTTCGGGCTTGGGATGTGTTCAACAATCCTGGAGAGAAATCCACCACGTTCACGGTTGTGGAGCAGCAGAAACTCACAGTTCGCAATGTATTTAATTATCCTAACCCGACGTCTGGCTATACGCGGTTTATCTTCGAACACAACCAGGCTGGCGAGGCGCTGGATGTGATGATCCGGATCTTCACGTTGAGCGGCAAGCCGGTGGCACAGCTACGTGAACGCAATCTCACCATGAGTGGTGGCTTGGCGACGCTCGAATGGAACGGGAGGGATGCCGATGGAAACCTGCTCGCTTCGGGAACCTACCTGTACCATGTCAGGGTATCCACAGATACCGACACACGCGAAACCGTGGAAAAACTCGTCATCATACGATAATAAACCAACCGATTTAACCTGTATATTCAACGTTCAAGCAAAATCGAAAGATGAAAAACCGAATTATTCTCTTCTTTATCACGGCTCTGATTTCGGTCAGCGCAACGTACGCGCAGGTCGCCATCACGTCTGTTCCCTTTTTGCAGATCGAGCCTGACTCACGCGCCGCGGGGATGGGAAACACGGGCGTGGCCATCGCAGACAACGCATCGGCCATGTTCTGGAACCCGGCCGGCTTGGCTTTCCAAACCGGAAACCAAGTGAGCATCACGCATACGAACTGGCTACCGAATTTCAACGCGGATCTCTTCTATGATTACTTGGCCGGAAAAATGTATGTGGATGGAATCGGAACCATCGCCGGACACATCACTTATTTCGATCTCGGCGAGCAGGAACGCACTGACGACCAAGGCAACAGCCTCGGAAAATTCCGCAGTTATGAGATCGCAACAGGCTTATCGTATGGCTTCAAGATCAGCGAGAATTTCGCGATTGGCACCGGCGCCCGTTTCATCTACAGCAAATTGGTGCCCAAGGGTTTGGATGTGGGCGGACAAACCGCGCAAAACGGCACCAGTGTGGGTGTGGACATCAGCGCTCTGTATCGTTCCAACGAATTCATGCTGTTGAACCGCAAATCGCAGGTGAACGCCGGTTTCAATCTCTCCAACCTCGGTCCTGCCATCCAGTATTCAGACAACGAACAGAAAGATGCGCTTCCGACCGTGCTCCGCGTGGGTTGGGCATATAGCATTCAGTTGGATGAGGAAGGGTACAACAGTCTCACCATCGCCAACGATTTCTCCAAAATCATGGCGCGCAAAGACAGTCTCGGCCGATCCATGGGCGTATTCGAATCTCTCGTGAAATCCTGGGATTCCATCGAACGGGAAGTCAGCCCGAACCAATTCGAACAAGTACCGCTCTCTGAGCAGATCATGATGGGTATCGGTGCCGAATACTGGTACGACAAGAAATTCTCGCTGCGCTCGGGTTATTATTACGAATCGCCAAACAATGGCGACCGCCAGTTCCTGACCTTCGGTGCCGGATTGCGTTACAACATCTTCGGTGTCGATTTCAGCTACATCTACACCCTACGCGAGAACCATCCGCTGGCCAACACCATCCGCTTCTCGGTTCTACTCAACTTCAAGTAACAGGTTTTGCCAAGGCAAAGCTTCTTTTCGCTTCTATTCTGGTTTGCGTGGCTGGTCGGAACGGTTTCCGGCCAAGCCCCCCACCGGGCATCCGGGCCGATTCACATCATCGCGGTCATGGTCGATTTTCAGCCTGATGAGAATCGTTTCACCTCCGGTGACGGGAGTTTCCACCTGGATTTCCTCGCACGCAATCCCATCACCATCGATCCTCTACCGCACGATCGGGGTTATTTCGAAGCGCATCTGGAATTCGCCAAACGCTATTTCGAAAAGGTCTCCTCCAATGCGGTTCAAGTCAGTTATCAGGTGCTGCCCACCGTGTACCGGCTCGATCACCCGATGGCGCACTATTCGCCCACCGGTCAGTCCGATTCCGCCAATTACCGCTTGAATTGGCTGGCGCGCGATGCCTGGACCAAAGTCGCGGCTTCGGGCGCGCTAAACAGCTACAACGGAACCGCAGACCGGACGATGTTCGTCATCTTTCATGCCGGAGTGGGCCGTGATCTGGAACTGACGGGAACCACCCTTGTCAAGACACCGCAAGACATACCATCGGTGTATCTGTCACTTCCTGCGAACGAACGCATCACAGTGAACGCCAATGGTCTTCGCGTGGCGGAAACCGCGATTCTGCCCCAGACGGAATCGCGCCCGGGAACCGACATCACCAACAAGGAATTCGTGCTGGAGTTGTCCATCAACGGCATCACCACCGCCATGGTCGGCAATTTCCTGGGCATGCCCGATCTGTACAACACGCTCACCGGGGAATCCGGAATCGGCCGATTCGGCCTGATGGATGGTGCGGGATTTTTCTCTTATTACGGGCTCTTCCCGCCCGAGCCTTCCGCTTGGGAGAAATCCCATATGGGATGGGTTACGCCGCTAGAACTTCCCCTTGACGACACCGCCCCGATCTCTCTTCCCTTGGGAACGGTCTATCGCCACCGGATCAGCGCTGATGAGCATATCCTCATCGAAAATCGGCATCGCGATCCGTTGAATGCCGGCCTGACGCTCACCATTCGGAAACCGGACGGTGGCATCGAAACCAGAGTCATTCCAAGGACGGAAGCCCGTTTCAACCCCTTCGATTTGAGCAAACTCAAAGAGTTGGTTCCCGCCGGAACACTCATTGATGTGAGTCATTATGATTGGTCGCTTCCGGGTGGAATCGACGTGAACCGTTATTTGGCAGGAGGCATTCTCATCTGGAGAATTCAGGAAGCTGTGATTCGTGAAACCCTCGCATCGAACCGCATCAATGCCGATCCGACCCGACGCGGCGTCGAACTTGTCGAAGCCGACGCGGCCCAGGATATCGGTCGACCTGCCGGTCTGCTGGCCAGCTACGACCAAGGAGCGCCGTTCGATTTCTGGTGGAGCGGAAATGATTTCACGGTGATCACCCTCAGCGGCGAACGCATCGTACTGTATCAGAACCGATGGGCCGACAACACCACTCCGAACAACCGTTCCTCTTCAGGTGCGCCCACGTTTTTCGAGCTGTATGAATTCAGCGACAACCAACCCAACGCCACATTCCGGGCGAAGAGGGTCAATCCGTCCGGACTCATCGCCAATTCCCCCGTCCTGATTCCCTATTCCGTTTCGAGCGATCTTTCACCTGTGTATTCCGCTTCCTATCCGTTGTCCATCGATGTCGCAGGCAACCATCTTCTTTTACCTTTGGAAGACCGTTTGGTCACGAGCCATCTCCCATCCGCCACTATCGTTTCCACGCCGTTTTTTCGTCCACATCAACCGTTGCGGATCGGATCGGATCTGTTTCTTACCGGTCACAAGGCCGCATTCGGCTCTTTGCCGGCGCAACGGGTATCCTTGACCAATGGAACACTCTCGCTTCAATGGATACAGACCATCGTATCACGCAGCTCGTCGTATCCGAGATTGAACCTTGCGGGTGACCGCATCCTCATCGGTGGCGAACCGACAAGTCTTCGAGTCGACAACGGTCAGTTGAACAATACCTCACATCCTGAAGATTCGGATCCCGGATTGCGGCGGTTCAACATCTTGGAGTCTCCATCCGCACTTTGGTCAATCAATGGCAACACCTTGCAACGAAACGGAACCCTTGTGACGAGCACGGACTTCGCATGGCCCTTTTTCGGAGACCGTAACGCCGATGGCAACGCGGAAGTCTATTATGTGGACAGAGCCAATCATCGATTGTATGCGAGAAACTCCTCAGGCGCGATACTCGACCGGTTTCCGATCCAAGCACCTGACGGTTTCCGATTCATCGGTACTCCGATCCTGTTCAACGGAATCCTTGCCGCTTACGCCACCGATGGTATCAGTCTGATCGTGACCGGGTACAACGATTCCGGACGAATGGAATCCCGTTTTCCTTTGCTGGTCGGCAGAGCGCCCGCCCAAGGACGGATTCCTCTCGGATTGCTCTTCACGAACCGAACCTTGCACGCGCTAAGCGCCGCGGGAGAATGGGGTTCATGGGTGTTCACCGATGCCGATCCGACTCTGACGGTCCGAAGTGTGCAGACTCAGTTCAGCGTTTCGGGCGCCGCGGTTCCGAACGATGATCTTCTTGTGGGATCGGAGACCTACAACTGGCCGAATCCTGCATCCTCCGAGACGTACATCCGGTTTCAGAGCGTGGCCGGCGCAACGGTGAACATCGAGATCATCACTTACGACGGACAACGCAAAGCCTCCCGTCAGGTTGCGAACGCGAGCGGTGTGGCCGAAGAGATCCGCATCGATACGTCAAATTGGAGCAGCGGTGTGTATTTCTGCCGCATTGAAGCCGCCCATGGAGGCAAACGCCAGCAGAAGATCATCAAACTGGTGGTGATCCAATGAGAACGTCATTCCTTCTCAGTGCCCTGATCGCTGTGCTCACTTTCGGCAACGCGACCGCCCAAGAGCGGAATGTGTCGATGTACCATTATCCTCATAACCGCTTGGGTTGGCAGACCATCGAAAGCGAGAATTTCCTGGTTCATTTCCAGGTAGGGAATGTGCGTCCCGCCAAGGTGATTTCAGTGATCGCCGAAGAGATCTTTCCGGAAGTGACCGGTTTGTACCGCTACAAACCCGACTCGAAAGTCAGCATCGTACTCATCGACCGGCTTGATTACGCGAACGGCGCCGCGTATTTCTTCGATAACAAGATTGAAATCTGGCTTCCCGCGCTCGATACCCCGCTTCGCGGCACTCATAACTGGCTTCGGAATGTGATCACTCACGAATTCACGCACATCGTCCAGATTCAAGTCGCCGCGAAAAAAGACCGGCGCTGGCCGGCGACCTACCTTCAATGGCTCAGTTATGAGGACGTGCGCCGACCCGATGTTCTTTACGGCTATCCGAACGGCGTGATCACCTTCCCGTTCGCGAATCTGAGCATGCCGGCCTGGTTGGCCGAAGGCACGGCGCAGTACGTCCGTCAGCATCTGCATTACGATTATTGGGATGCGCATCGCGATATGGTTCTTCGCACTCGCATTCTGGAGGGAAAACAGCTGAGTCTTACCCAGATGGGTACATTCTCCTCCAAAACCGCTCTCGAGCGCGAAACCACCTATAACCAAGGATTTGCGTTCACCCACTGGTTGGCTCAGACATACGGCGAGGATGTCCTCAGAGTGCTTACAGAGGCCTTGTCGGAGCCACGGGTCTGGGATGTGCGCGAAGCGCTTCAGCGCGCCACTGGAGTGGATGGCGAAGAACTGTATCGCCGCTGGGTCGACTGGATGCGCTCATATTATCTGAATCAGATTCAGGAACGCGAGTTCACCGAATCATCGACCATCGAAAAAGACGGATTCTTCAACTTTTTCCCGAGATACAGTCCCGACGGTCGACATCTGGCTTATCTCTCCAACCGAGGCGAAGACAACGCCAGAATGGCTCTCATCCTCAAAGACACGCGAGATGGCTCGATTCTGTCTTTGGCCGAGATGTCACCGGCATCCGATCATGTCCATACTCTAAGCTGCGGGTTCAGCGTCACTCCGGAATTGAAAGACGTCGCCGGTTCGTATGATTTCTCACCCGACGGTCGGTCCATCGCCTATCTCATCACCCGCGAAAACCGTTTCGGCGAATTGTACACGGATGTGTTCATCCACACCATCGGAAGCAAAGCGAAACCCCGCCGACTCACCACAAGCGCTCGGATTTTCGAAATCGCCTGGCATCCCGACAATCAACGCCTCATCGGTGTCCAATTCTTCGACGGAAGCACGAATCTGGTCTCCATCCGGTTGCAGGATGGCGCCATCACGCCGCTTACCGATTACCGCCACGGCGAACAAACCTACTCACCAGCGATCCATCCCGACGGAAATCGCATCGCCTTCGGCTTTTCGGATGCGGGTCAACGAGAAATCCGAGAATTCAACCTCGATTCGCTCAGAACCCGGATCATCCTTTCCGACCAGATCATCGATTACCGCGATCCGGAATGGGATGCCGACGGACGCCTGATCCTGAGCAGCAATCGCGATGGCATCTTCAATTTGTACGCTTGGGACGAAAATTCCCGCGCTCTGACACCGCTCACCTCCGAGCGCGGCGGAGCATTCCAGCCATCGTCCGGACCTGACGGAAGCATCGTCTATTCGCGATATGATTGGGATGGTTATAAGATCGCATCCATCCCGGCCCGATCCGAAATTTCTTCCCAACCCCGATATGAGCGGCCGTTCACGCCCGACAAGCTCGTTCTTACCGCTACTCCTTTTAACGACCGGCTTCCCATTACCGCCGAGCCGAGACGGTATGAAGACACCTTCACCTCGTTCAGTTTTTATCCGGCGGTTCGAGTCGACCAATACACCAAAGCCTACGGGAAGAACACCGATCTCTTGAAAGCCGTACAGATCGGCCGATTCGGAAAAAACCTGTACCGGGATGTGAAAGTGGGAACGTATTTCGCATCCAGAGATATGATCGACCGTTTCTCCATCTTCGGCGGAATCATGGTCGGCCCCGGCTCACGCGACGCGGACGGCATCGGAAACTTCCTCTCTCCGCCACGACTGGTGAATCTAGACCGCGATATCTTTTTCATCAGCGAATATCGCGGCTTGCCGTTCATCAAGGCGTCATGGTCGCCAACGGTTTCGGTCGAATTATACAACCTCCGCAGAAATGTGGCGGATGGATTACGTGTCGAAGAATTTCCTTGCACAGCCTGCCTTCCCGACACCACGAGCATAGATATCGCTTATGATATCTGGGAAGCCCGCTTGGCGCTCATCAGCAAACTGAATCGGTACACTCTGCTTGAATTGTCTTATGCGCACAGTCCGTACCGGGTGGGCACCGATGCGTTCTTCTCGCGAGAGTATAAATCGGTCGTGGGTTCATCCACATCCCGCTATTTTGTGGGCAACGCGCTGGCGGCCACATACACCTTCAATCTGGAGAAACGATACATCCACAGCGATATCGCTCCTCAGGGCATCAAAGCGTATCTGAAGTACCAATACCAGCCCAGCCGCTTACTCGACGGCTACGACATCAAAGGCGGCGCGTTGGTCCCCCGCTATAACGCCTACAAGATGCATAGCGTGGAAACCGATGTCCGTTACGGCTTCACCGTATCTAACCAGAAACTCCGTCTGCATTCCCGATTCTACTCCAACCTGAATCCGAATCAGGAGTATTTCTTCCTCGATTACATCGGGGGTTTCCCGGGCATGCGCAGTTATCCGTTCTTCGCGTTGGGCGGAAACACGACATGGTTCGGATCGCTCTCATGGAACATCCCGCTCAAAACCGGAATCAACAGGCAGTATCGCCAGTTCACGGTCGACAAGGTCTTCGCAAGACTCTTCGCCGAAGCCGGAAACGGATGGAATTCGCCTCTGGCCACCGGAGACAACCTCAAATCGGGTGTGGGCGCCGAACTGCGCATCAGCCTGAACAACGCGTATCTGTTCCCCACCCGGATCTTCGTGAGTGCGGCTTACGGGCTCAATGAGTTGAATCTGAGGCTGCCCGACAGCTTCATCAGCACATCGGCCGGAAACCGTGTCACGTACGGAAATGAAGTGCTGATCAATTTCGGCGTACTTTTTGATTTTGACTTCTGATATGAAACGGATCCTGCTTCTTTCCCTGTTCGGACTCACCGTCTCTTCAGTCAGCGCGCAGGAACTTTGGCCCGCACTCAGGTATGAAGGTGCCACGAACGCAGCGAAACCGGCATCCGCCGGACTACCCTTCCTCGCCTCGATGGCCGTTCCGGGTCTCGGTCAAGCCATGAACGACAATTGGGTCAAAGCATCCGTGTTTTCCGCGCTGGAGATCGGTGCCATCGTTTTGATCATCGACCAGAACATCCGGGCTAAAACCGGGCGACGCAGAGCCTACCGTTTCGGCGATTCCAATTGGAGTGTGGTGCGATATGCCGATTGGCTGCACGGCTATTACCATAATATGGGAAGATCGCCCGGAGCGCCGAACATCCCCATCACCGCATTGCTCACCCCCGCCGGACTCGCCGTGTACAACAGCACCGGCCAATTTCCATCCCCCGCCTTCGTGAACGCGGCGGATTGGGCCATGATCAACATCCAGGCCTTGCGCAACATGGAGCGAAACACCATCTATCTCACCACAGGGCGCGAATTCTCCCATACCCTTCCCGATTACGGCTCACAACAATACTATGAGTTGATGAGCAAGTATCCGCAATTCGGTCCCGGCTGGCGCGATTGGAGCGATACGCAGAACAACATCAATCTCGGGGTTCCCGGCATGCCCGACATGTTCGACCGCCACGGCGTGCTCAACGCCTATTTCAACGACAGATATCGCAACGCCGACAATGTTCTCATGCTTCTGATCACGAATCACGTGGTTTCGGCCTTCGACGCATATTTCACGGTGAAACTCAGAAATGTCACCATCGAGCAAACCGCCGCCTTCTTTCCCGGTGGTGGCGAACTGGCGGTTCGGTTCTCCTTTTGAGTGAGTATATTTGAGGATGAAGGCAATTCTCAAAGACAAGCGGTTTCATTATCTGATCGGTGGCTCTGCGCTCATCGTCACTGCGCTGCTTTTAATCGCAGACGCATGGCTGATGCCTTGGTACACCAATTATGGCGCCGGAATCACCGTTCCGGATGTGAAGAATCTCTCCCTGGATCAAGCCAAACAACGTTTCGAGGAAGCAGGACTCCGTTACGAAGTGTACGACGAGCGACCTAACGACAAACTTCCTCCGGGTCACGTCATGGATCAGACCCCGTCCGGCGGAACCATCGTCAAGCCGAATCGCAAGATCTATCTGATGACAAGCGCCGAATCGCGACCATCCATTGGCATGCCGTCATTGGTAGGGAATTCCCTCGATAACGCCCGCATCCAATTGCAAGTGCGCGGACTCAAACTCGGTTCCATCACCTACGAATCCTCTCCATATCGGAATTCCGTGCTGCGCCAATCTGTGGCGGTCGGAGAAAACATCGAGCGCAATACCGTCGTGCATCTGGTGATCGGCGATGGAGTGGGTCAACGCAAAGTTCCGGTACCGAATCTCTTAGGATTGAGGCTCAGCCAAGCCCAAATCCGCATCCGAGATGCGGGTTTGCGCGTCGGCGACATCACTTACATCGCGAGTGCGCTCTATGAGCCGAACCATGTGCTCCGATTCAATCCTTCCGATTCCGATTCGCTTTTCGAGGGTACTTCGATTCATCTTGTGATCGCTGAAAAGCCGAATGTGCAGGAGTTCATCGAGAGCGGAGTCGTGCTTAACGACAGCATTCCCAGATTCAGATGAGCGCATCGCCGATCCTCGCTCCTTCCATCCTCGCCGCTGATTTCACACGCTTGGGTGAACAGATCCGCCAAGCCACGGAAGGCGGCGCCCAATGGATCCATTGCGACATCATGGACGGTCACTTCGTCCCGAACATCAGCTACGGCGCGATGGGTGTCGATGCCGCGAACCAAGCCACCGACCGCTTCATGGACGTGCATCTGATGATCTTCAATCCGGATTCGTACACCGAATCGTTCGTCAAGGCCGGCGCGGATCTCCTCTCCGTTCATGTGGAAGCCGTTGCGCATCTGCATCGAAGCATCCAGCACATCAAAAGCTTCGGAATCCAGGCCGGTGTGGCGATCAATCCCGCCACCAGCCTCAGCCTCATCGATCCGATTCTTGAAGAGGTGGATTTGGTCGTGCTGATGAGTGTGAATCCCGGTTTTGGCGGTCAAAAATTCATTCCTTCCTCGCTCGGACGCATCCAAGCCTTGGCGGATACCCGTGCCCGACGCGGACTTTCCTACAAAATCGAAGTGGATGGCGGCGTCACTCTCGACAACATCCGATCATGCGTGGATGCGGGCGCGGATGTGCTCGTTGCCGGTAGCAGTGTCTTCGCGGCAAACGACATCCCATCGCGTGTGCGCGAGCTGATCACCCGGATGACCGCATGAAACCCTTCATCTGGTCGGAGTCGTTTCACATCCACGCTTTCGAAGCCGATTCGGAAGGGAAAGCCACCATCGCCGGCATCCTCAACCATCTTCAGGAAGCCGCAGGCAGCCACGCCGGGATGCTCGGGCTTTCCGTCGTGCAACTGCTTCCGCAAGGACTTACCTGGGTTCTGAGCCGCATCCTCGTCACCATGCACCACTACCCCAATTATCGCGAACAAGTTCGCCTGGAAACCTGGCCCGCCGGTGTGGACCGCTTCATGGCCCTGCGCGATTTCGAGCTCTTCGGAAACCACGAATCACTGATCGCATCCGTAAGAACCCAATGGGTGATGGTTGACCTGAACACGATGCGCCCTGTGGCGCTACCCCAGAATGTGCATGAAATCGCCTCCGGCAACACCCGTTTCGCGCTTCCCTTGGAATCGCCGCGGGTGAGCAAGCTCGAAGGACCCGGCGACTACTCGAAATCGTTCGCTGTGCGCCGTTCCGACATCGATTTGAACCGACACGTCAATAACGTGAATTATCTCATCTGGGCGATGGAGGCGGTTCCGGATGAAGTGGCGCTGACCAAACGTCCTTACGAAGTGGATCTGGTCTTCCGCAATGAAACCCATTACGGGGAGGAGATCATCAGCCGGTGTTCCCCCATCGAGGGCGACGGTTCTTCGTTCCAACACCGCATCGATCGCGGCAGCGACGGAAAAGACGTCTTCTTGGCGGTTACGCGCTGGCGATAACGGCTTTCACCAAGCGGGTGAAATCGACTTTCCGGCGCTCGGCCACATCCTGGATATCGGCATGCTCCAGCTTTTCGCCCGTCACACCGGTAGCCATATTGGTGACGAGAGTGATGCCTAAGGTTCTCATCCCCAACTTAGCGGCGACCAGCAATTCAGGCATGGTCGACATCCCCACCGCATCAGCGCCAAGAATCCGATAAGCGCGTATTTCCGCCGGAGTTTCATACACAGGTCCTTTCACATACAGATAGACACCCCGCCGCAACGGAATCTTCAGCGATGCCGCAGTGCTTTCCGCCAAACGCAGCATCGTGAAATCAGGGAATGCGGCCGGATATGTCGATCCGGGTTCCGCCACAGGAAATCCGATGCGCATCAGATCTTCGATCAGCATCAGGTCTCCCACATGGAATTCGGTGTTGATTCCGCCCGCGGCGTTGCTCACCACAAGCAGATCCGCACCGAAGCGCTTAGCCAACTCGACCGGAATCACGGTCGATTGGAACGGATGTCCCTCATAATGATGAAACCGGCCCGAAAACACGAGAAGCGTCTTTCCCTCGCTTCGCGCGAAGATCAAGGTTCCGGAATGTCCAGCGACTGTGACATGCGGAAACCCCGGAATCTCTCCATAAGGGATGCCCGCGATGAGGTCGAGTCCATCAGTGAAACCGCCCAACCCGGAACCCAAAATCACAGCGGCATCCACATTGGCTGGACATCCGCGGGAAAGCAGGTACGAATAGGTATCGGTCATGGACTCAGATAGAAGTGAACGAATATCCGTTGTCTTCGCTGTATCCGGTGAGGCGGATCAACGGCATATCGTTGTCGTGGTAACATAAGATGCCGAACACGTCTTCCCAACATTGCTTGATCAGACGGGCGCGTTGCATCTGGCTTTTTTTTCCATCGAAATCATATTTCGCGGAATAAGAGCGGTTGATGGCGCCTTTGGTGCCTAACACATCGCCCGCCATCAGGAATTTCACGCCGGGTAAGTCGATCCAAATACCTAATGAGAACTCGGTATGGCCACCGATCACTTCCACTTCGAGGCCATCGAATGGGGAATCGCCGTCGTTCAGAAAATGAATATCGGCATTGGCATCCAAAAACTGCAGGAAATCGCCTTTGGCGTTCTCCTCATCATATCGCTCGTTCACCTGTTTCCATTCCTGACCCGAAAGCCAGATCGACGCGTCGGGAAAGGTGAGTTCGGTTTTTCCATCGACCGCATGCGCCAATCCGCCGATGTGATCCCAATGCAGATGCGAACACACCACGTCGGTGATGTCGTCCGGAGTCAGATTGAATCTCTTCAGATTGTCTTGCAGGATGGGGATGTGGCTTTTCACTCCGTAATCGCCAAGACCGCAATCGATGAGGATGTTGCGTTCGCGCGTTTGGATGAGAAAAGGATTCAAGGAAATTTTCAGGGCGCCTTTCGCGGCAGGTTCGCTGCGTTGAATCGGGTTGAACTGCTTGTCCATCCCGACCGAAAAGGTGCCTTCATAGAGGGCGTCAATCATTCGTGGTGTTCTTCATGGCGCTCGTACGCCGCTATGATATCTCGTACAAGTTTATGCCGCACAACATCTTCTTGGTCAAGATAAACAAACCGGATACCAGGAATGTCTTTCAAAATGACTTGGATGTTGATCAGCCCGGATTGTTTTTTCAGCGGGAGATCGGTCTGGGTGATGTCTCCCGTGATGATGGCCTTGCTGTTGGCCCCCAGACGTGTCAGAAACATCTTCATCTGCGTGTTCGTGGCGTTCTGTGCTTCGTCCAAGATCACGAAAGCATTGTTCAGTGTACGTCCGCGCATGTACGCCAATGGCGCGATTTCGATGATGTTTCGGGTCAGATTCAGTTCCAAGCGGTCGTGTTCGATCATCTCTTCCAAGGCATCATACAGCGGCCTCAGATAAGGATCGATTTTCTCTTTCAGATCGCCAGGTAGAAAACCCAGGCTCTCACCCGCTTCCACCGCCGGACGCACCAGCACGATCCGCTTGATGCGTCTTTCTTTCAAGGCTTTCACAGCCAATGCCACCGCTGTGTATGTTTTTCCGGTTCCTGCCGGACCGATCGAAAAAATGATGTCGTTCGTCGCGGCGGCTTCCACCATTCGACGCTGACCCGGAGTTTTCGCCCGTACCGTCACACCGCCATGCGTATGCACGATGATGTCGGACACATCCACCGCGGCACTCTGTTCAGAGGTCTGCGTCTGGATGCTCTTGCGAATCGCAAGCAAGGCCATCACATCCGTATCGTGAACTTTCCCGGTGCGGGTTGCGATCACCACCAACTCACGGATCAAGGCCGCCACATCGTTCACTTCAGATTCATCGCCGGTAAGTTTTACTTCAGAACCCCGGGCGGTAATTTTCACCAAGGGATACGCGGCTTCGAGTTTGGAAAGATGGCGGTCTTGCAAGCCAAGAACCACTACAGGCTCGGCATGCTCGATAAACAGGATGGTTTCAGTCAAAGAAAGCTCAATTCAAAGTTGGTCGGGCAAAATACACATTCCGTGCCTGACTATCGTTGTACAAAGGATAGTTCGTTTGAAGCCGAGAATTCAACTCTGTGATGATGGTGTTCGCGATCAATCGGTGACCCAACGGTGTCGGATGCACGCCGTCGAGACTGAATAATCCGCCTTGCGGAAAGGCGGAGGTGTACGTGACCGACCCTCCTGCAAACCGATATCCTTCCTGCGAAATGCTTCTGAAAAATGCGTTCATATCGATCAGATGCACATTGGCACGTGCGGTTGCGGCCTCGCGCAGTATCGAATTGTAATTTTCAATCGCCGTTTGAATGAGGGAAAGCTCGGCCGCATCGAGCCATTCGTTGTTCTCGAGCGGGGCGCCGGGGCTGAGTCCGTGTCGCGTGGCCGAACGGTTGTTCAGCAGATAGGGCAGCAACACATACTCACCCCGGGCGACAGCGCGAACACTGCCGTCGGCTCTCTTTCCGTAAAAGGTGAGCGTGTCGCTCCAAACCGTGTCGCCGTCCAGATCCAGGATGAGCTTGCGTTTGCCATCGCCCGCAATGAAACCGACAGTGGTTACGAGCGGGATCGCGGTGACATCCGGAACGTTCATCATGATGATGCGTCGGTCTGAACTGGCCAATTCGTTAAGAACGATGCCGAGCAAGGAACGGAAACCGGGCACGTCTGCAGTCGTTTCCACCGGAAACGGAGCCACGGTGCCTCCACTGCTGGCCGAACCGAGAGCTTCATTGTTGCCCGCCCACAGGAAGATCGTGTCGGGGTTCAGGCGTTTGGCCTGGGCAAGAGCGGTGCCTTTGTCGCGCAGGGTGAAGTTGAAGAGGGGGTTCACGTCGCCGAGTCGGTTGAAGATGCTCTGCCTTTCCACGATGTCAATCAGCTTATACCCCGGCACCGCCAAGAGGTGGTAGGGGGCGCTCTGTCCGGCGTTTCGTGGCGTCAATGCGATCTGGTTGTACGCGCCGGGCGCGGTGATCTCGGGCATCCGCACCGGCGACCCATCCGCATACGTCCCCACGGTCACCATCCGGTTCAACACGGCGGGCTCGAAGATACCCGGAACAGCCATCAACGGAATTCGGAATTTCGAATCGGAGTTGGTTCCAACCCCATCCTCTCCATAAAATCGCTTGGCCAATAACACGGAAAAGCTCGATTCCAACGTCTGTTGGTTCCATCCACCAGCGATGAACCCCGCAGTGATGGAATTACCCAGGAATGCGACCTGACCGATGGGCTCCGGATACTCCTTGTCTTTGGGCCCGCTTCCGCTCGGGGATGAGCAGGATGCGATGAGAAGGATCGCAGCGAATGATAAAGCTTGTTTCATAGGATGCATAGGGAGATATTCTGAATACGACCAATGGTAATGGAGATTCTCATGAGAACCGCAATCCTCTCGCTTTCATTCATCTTATTGGGGCTGACGGCATCACCTCTGTTCTCGCAAACCATTGCCACGACAACGGATGGGTTCTATGCCCTTCGGTTGGATGGATCAGTAATTGGGTATGGACCTAACATACCTCTTCAAATCGTCGAAATCGGTGATTTTGTAAAACTGACATCCGGCGGGCAGTTTCATTTTGGAATCAAAGCGGATGGTAGTTTATGGAAATGGACACACCAAACCTCTCCTGAGCAAATCGGTACGGAATCCTGGTTGCGCGTATCCGCTGGTCCGATACACACATTGGCCATTCGAACCGATAGTACGTTATGGGCTTGGGGCGATGGTGCGGATGGGAAGTTGGGAAATGGCAGCACAATCGGATCGAGTGATCCGATTCAGATTGGAACCGACAAATGGATCGATGTCGCAGCAGGTGGTCGTCATTCTATGGGAATTCAGGCGGATGGGCGATTGTATACATGGGGTAACAACACATTTGGTCAACTGGGCAGCAATTCTTCGAATCGAACCACTCCCGGCATCGTCGGAGATCAACTTTGGCTATCCATACGTGCCGGTGATGGACATTCGGCTGCTATTCGATCTGACTCCACGCTATGGATGTGGGGGCGGGGATCATCCGGTCAACTTGGAAACAACTCAATCTCCTCTCGCAACACGAATCCGATACAAATTGGCACTGGACGTTTCATATCTGTAAGCGCTGGTGGTTTCCATACACACGCAATCACCGAGTTGGGCACGGTTTTAGCGTTCGGCAGCAACTCATCTGGTCAATTGGGCGACGGAATTTCAGGTCTAAACGCAACAACTCCAACTCTTGCACATCAAGGTACCGTTGTGGAAGTATCCGCCGGTTCATCGAGATCACTGATTCGCCTTGAAAACGGTGCGGTGGCGATTGCCGGATCCTACAACAATCAAATCATCCGAGTCTTTCAGACTCTTTTTTCGGGTGTCGCCACACCTCCGAACTCCCCGCAGAATTTGATACTCAGTGGATGTTCTGTCGGGTTTCGTGTCAGGTGGGCTCAACCGGATCAAGTGGATTTGACCGGGATCACTGGCTATCGAGTGGAGCTTAAATCGTCGGATGGAGATTGGGGTTCTGCCAAAACGCTAACTGCCAGTGAACAGGAAACCTATTTCACAAACTTAGATAAGAACATGAGTTATCAAGTTCGGGTCTTTGCCATCAATTTAGACGGGGAAAGTGCACCATTGGAATCTGTTCCCACCACTCCGGGACAATGGCCGATGTCAAGTTGCTCAGGAGAACCAGCCGCCGAATGGCTGAATGCCGGGTCATTACAGAATTTCTTCATGTCGATAGGATCCGAACGGGAACACGGGTTTGTTGCATCACAACAGTATGGTCTTCGCTGGCCAGCCATTAACCCTTTCCAAGATGCACAAGTCGCAAAGGGACTTTGGATCGGTGCGAAAAATGTGGATTCCGCCCCTTTACGTGTGGTTCATGTGGGACCGCGAGTATCGGGTGCGAACGAATTCATCCCTGTATCCCACCAAAAAATCAGTAGGCATACACCCACATATGTGACTGTTGACGGCAACCAATCAACCCAAATTCCACGAAATGTGTCAGCCGTGGATCCCAATTTGATTTCCGACCAGTTGATTGAAACCGTAGTCGATACTAAGTTTGGAATTCGAATGACCCGACGCGTCCATCAATGGGCGAATGAGGATATCGACAACATCCATCTGTATGAATACCTATTCGAGAACGTGTCTGATGAACGTCGTGATGATGTGCGCATTCTATGGTTATCAAAGTATGCACCGGTCCGGCAAACCCGCTACGTGATTGGAAACGCTACCGGTTGGGGCATAAACACCATGATCGACCGTGTGGGTGATGACGTTGGTCCCGATTATGGCGCAGAACCAGGAATCCGAGGACATCTCGCTTGGCACGGCTACTACCCATTCAATGTTCCGTACAACAACATCGGTGCACCGATTTTCAGCTCGTCCATATCAAACGGTTTTGTGGAAGCTTGGGATCAAACCGGACGACTGGGCGCTCCGCACTTCATCGGCAATGTGGTGCTTCATGCTCCAGCGGGACCAGGTCAAACAATGGATTCCCCATTACAACCGACCACACTAACGGAAATAGGTTCTGATGATAACCTCATGTTATCCAATGACTATTTCAATACACCCAAAAACCAGAATGAGTATGCTATAATCATGGAAGCCGGTCGCACCCAACGACATGCCTACTTGGTGGAACCATCCGGCTTGAGTGGATTCATTGCTTCGACCGGAGATCCGGCTCGTGGCACATCCGGTGGATGGAGCGCGGCGACCTCTGTCGGCCCATACACCTTGGAACCAGGTCAATCCGTGCGCATTGTGATGGCGGAAGCGGTGAATGGAATCGATCGGGCAACAGCGGAAACCACCGGCGCCGCATTCAAAAACGGCGAAATATCCGCGCTACAGAAAAACCAAGTCGTCTTCCAAGGGTTGGATTCTCTCATCCAGACACTGAACCGGGCGAAAGTGCTGTCGTCCAATCTGGGTCAAATCCCGCGCACCCCACCCCATCCGAGTGCGTTTCACATCCGAAGTGAGGAACTCCGCGTCGAGTTGTCATGGGAACTGGCGGCTTCATCGAATTCCGAGGTGACTGGCTTCGAAATCTGGCGCACAGGAACCCGAGTCGACAGCGTGTACCGGAAAATCGCCACATTGCCTTCCAATGCTCGGAACTTTAACGATTTCGATGTCCAACTCTCCGGAAACTACTACTATCACATCATCACGGTTGGCTCCAACGGCCTGAAAAGCAACCGCTACGCGACGCAGTCTTACACTTCTGTGAAACCCCTCCAAGGCACGTCAATCGACGATCGGATCAGCACTCTTCCTTACAACACCCACCTGCGCGACGCCTATCCCAATCCGTTCAATCCGACCGCCACTATCGGCTTCGATTTGGCCACATCAGCGAATATCCGCTTATCCGTATATGATGTTCTCGGACGGGAAGTGGCGATTTTGACCGAGGGCTCATTCATCGCGGGAACACATCGGGTCACGTTCGACGGACGATCGCTCGCATCCGGAGTCTATCTGATCCGACTTTCCACCCCGACCGGCGCCCACATCAAGCGGGTCACCCTGCTCAAATAAGTCCGGAGTACCGCTTGAGATACGCTTTCAGCTTCAGTTTCTTCATGGTCGATTCGGTGCTCATGTACCGGATCTGGCCGAAGATTGGCCGTTGAGGCGCCCACGGACGGTCGAACCGCCCCAGACACCAGAATATGCCTGAATAGGAGTTCGGGTCGCGCCCGTCGATCGCCCACTTGTTATTTAGCTCGATCATCCAATCCAATGCGGTTCGCGGATCGGGAGCCCATTCCAGTATTTTCTTACCCCACAACATGCGCAGATAGTTCTGGATGATGCCTTCTTCGCGAAGCTGGCGCTGCGCGGCGTTCCAGACCTCATCGTGGGTGAGTGACTGCTCGAGCTGATCGTAGGTGTACACCACGGGACGATCATCCGCGGCGTGCTCTTCCAAAGTCTTGATCGCCCAATCGGGAAGCGAATCGAATTTGTCGTAATTGGGCGTGTGATGGCAAAAATGGAAACCGACTTCGCGCCAGGTAATCACTTCATCGAGGAAAGATTCGATGGAGGGATGTCCGCCAAAAAACCCATGCCTCTGTCCTTCCACCGGCCGCAACCCATCCACAGACCAATCAGCCGGCTGACGTTCCAACGCCGCTTTCACCACTTCGTATTCGGAGACTTTCCCGAAATGGAGCCAAGCGCTGAGTCGACTCGCCTTGTCCAGATCCGGATGGCTGCGTTCCTCGCCATACTGCATGAGCTTGGCATCGATGAAGGTGCGCATCACCGCCAGCCCCGCCTCCCTCGTGCCCCGTATGTCTAATTTCCCCACGCTGTGGTCGATGGGGATCGAGGCCACGAAGGCGTCCGCATCCTCAAAGAAGCGTTCCCCTCGCGGCCAGCGCGAATATCCATCCCAATCGGCCAGCGGATCTTCGCGGTTCACGAGATCGGCCAGCGGATCCTCTTTCGGAGCCCGGTTGAACGCTTCAACGAAATGCCGTTGCATCACCCTTCTGAATATGTAAGCCGAATACGGCGCCTTTTCTGTGATTCCGAGTGGAATGATGCCGTTGGAGTCCACGGTGATGAATGCGACGGGCGATTTCGCACGCAAATAGCGGTTCAGCGACTTGGCGATATACACCGGATATTCGTCGCTGATCACCAACGCCGCATCTTTGACCAAAGTGTCGATGAGTCCTTTCGAGGCGCCTTTCGAGTCTTCCAGATACGGGAAATAGGCGACGCCTCGGGCTTTGCATTCGGCCGCGGTTTCGATCACTCCATCCAACATGAAATGGATGAAGCGATCGCTTCCCCAACGGTTCTGCACTCCGAGGGCTTCGTAGATGAGCAGCGGAAGTCCGAGTTTGTTAGCCCAAGCCACGGCGTAATCCAGCGCGTAGTTGTATGTGAGCCGGCGATTCATCTGCATCCAATACAACACATACCGCCCACCAGGATCGGGTTCGGCTGCGTTCTGCTTGAAGACTCGGAAGGAATTGATGTTGGTCACTGCGGTGGCGGGTGTGAATGAAGATAGCGGACCAACATCAACCGCAAAAGGAAGTCCATCGTTTCTGGAACTATTGGATATCAAACCGTATACTCCGACTTTCAACAACCCAACATTCAGGAGTATGTCTATGGCTCGTCTCGTTCGTTCATCATCCGATAAGATCCTTCTCGGCGTTTGCGGTGGCTTGGCTCAACGGTTCGGGATGGATTCCACCGTGATCCGCGTGATCTTCGTCATCGCGTCGATTTTCGGATTCGGGTCGCCCATCCTACTGTATTTCATCCTTGCCTTCATCATTCCCAAGGATTGATCAAATGGCATGAGAGATTCCTTACGCATCGGAATTCTGGGTCCGGCGGAACGCGCGGCCGTTTGGGAACAACGGCTGCGCCCGCATGCCTCGGTGCGTGAGGTCATCCTGTCAGACACGCTACCGGCCATCGGCGCCGTGGATGCGTGCATCATCCTGGAAGAGAACGAACACCGGTTGGATCTGGCGCAGCAAGTAATCAGATCCGGAATCCATACGTTCATCGTAGGAAAACTGCCTACAGACCGACCCTTGGCCGAACGCTTGTACCGCATTTCGGAAGAGAGCGGAACCGTGCTTCAATTCTCGAATTGGGCGTTTTTCAATCCGACCACGCAATTCATGATGGCGAACATCCGTCGGCCGGACATGCTCCACTTCCAACGCGAATATTCTTTCAACACTTACCGGGAAATCCGCTCCTCGTATGCCAGTTATTGGCAGGAAGATGTTTCCCTGATTCTGAAATGGATGGATTCCCAGATTTTCAAGATCCATGTGAATCGTATTCCATTTGGCGAGGAAGAGACGCTCTCCCTGCAAGTGTTCATGAAATTCGACAACGGAGCCACGGCTTCGCTCTATTGCGGAATGTCGCACAACGAAAACCGCCATGTCCGTTTCGCCTCCGATTCGCATCTGGCGGCGGAGTGTGATGTCGGACATAAAACCGTTCGCCTGATTCAACATCAGGGAGTGAAATCCCCGATCGCGGATCTTCGCAATTTCGAGAAAGAGGAACCTGCGAAAATAGCGGTCACCCAATTCCTCAAAGCGGTTCAAATGCGCGCGCCCGCATCCTATTCAGGGTACGATTTGCTTCGATTTACCACGGTGATGGATTCCATACAACGTGGTACCTTTGAGACATGATTCGACAGTCGTCTTATTGTGTGTTTCTGATCCTGGTGTCCTGCGCATCCGCTCCCGAACCGAAGGCGGATGCCATTGACACGGTCTTGGAGAATGGTTTGCAGATTCAGGATGTGGTTGTGGGAACGGGAGATCCGGTGGATTCCCTCGCGTTCATCACCCTTCACTATACTGGCTATCTGTCCGATTCCACGATTTTTGAGAACCGCGCGGCCGATAATGCGCCACTCACCATTCAGCTCACCCGTCAGAACGTGATCGAAGGATGGTTTGAGGGAATCCAAGGCATGAGAAAAGGCGGTATCCGCACCTTGGTCATTCCACCATCGCTCGCCTACGGATCCATCGGCATCAACGGGGTCATCCCCGGCAATGAAACGTTGCGATTTGTAATCGAATTGCACGAATCGCATAGGCCACCGCAGGCTTGGGCGTTTGATGAATCTGTTTTGGAAACCTCCTCTGACGGAATCCGGTTCATCATCCATCAGTCGGGTAGCGGACGGATGCCTATCCAAGGGGATGTGCTCAAAATCCATTATTCCGGATATTTGATTGATGGCCGTATCTTCGACAGTTCAGTATATCGGGGAGAAGCCTTTCAGGTGATCGCCGGAAGCGGGACCCTAATCCCGGGTTGGGAATCCACATTGATGCGGATGAAACCTGGAGAACGTCGCACCGCCTTCATCCCCGCCAACCTTGCGTTCGGAGAGGCCGGGTTCGCCGGGCGAATTCCACCGAACGAAACCCTACGATTCGATATCGAACTACTATCTGTAAAATCGCCATGACTCCACGCAACATCCGAATCAAACACGTTGACGCGTTCACAACCAAAGCATTCACCGGTAACCCGGCAGGGGTGGTGATCGAGGCCGACGGGCTTTCAGCAGACGAAATGCAGAAAATCGCGGCGGAGATGAATCTTTCCGAAACCGTGTTCGCCTTGCCGGCTTCCAACGATGAAGCGGATTTGCGCATCCGTTGGTTCACACCTACCCAAGAGGTGGATTTATGCGGCCATGCCACCATCGCCTTGTTCCATGCCTTGGCGGAAGAAGGTCAGTTCGGCTTGGAAGTGGATGAAGATCAGAGTTTCCTTGTCGAGACGAAATCCGGCGTGTTGGCCGTGGATGTGGAATGGCGTGATTTCCAACCTTATATCAAATTCAGCATCCCCATCCCCCGCTTCTTTCCTTACCCGGGCGATATCAAGGAACTATGCGGCGCCATCGGACTTTCCGAGATCGAACTGGCTAAGAATGCCAAACCGAAAATCACGGACAGCGGGTATTGCTACATCCCGGTCCGCGATTACGATTCGCTGAAGTCGCTGGAGCCGAACATGATCCTGTTGAAGAAATTGAATTATATCCATGATCTTACCGGCTTCGCAGTAGTCACCACCGATACTGGTGAGAAAGAGTCGGATTGGCATATGCGTTTCTTCGCTCCGGCTTTGGGCGTGGATGAGGATCCGGTAACTGGCTCAGCCCAAGGGCCAATGGCGATATTTCTCAAAGAGAACGGTCTGTTGGACAAGAAACAGAACTTTTTCACGTTCAAGGGTGACCAAGGCCGGTCTGTGCATCGTCCAGGCACCGTCACCGTGCATATGGGACTCAAACAAGGCGTGGTCGACGAGCTGATTATCGCAGGTCAGGCCGTGACTGTGATTGATGGTGTCGTACATTTATGACGCAGTGCGTTGTAAACTTGCGGAAATCATTGTATCTTTGAATTGAACGTTCATTCCATACCCAGCCATGCGCGCAAAAAACTACGAGAAATACTACAAATTGGGCTTCGACCACCTCATCTTCAAAGACGTGATGGGTCTCGGTAAGCCGAAGAAAAACATCCGCCGTTTCTACTACGTGCTGATGGTCGTGATCATCGCGACAGCCTTGCTCATTTCAAGCCTTTAAGGCTCCGATTCATAAATCCGCGCGATCCGCTCGCTGAATTTTTCGTGAATCACACGACGCTTCAGCTTCAATGACGGAGTGAGTTCGCCGGTCTGAATGGTGAATTCAGTGTCCAACAGTGCGAATTTCTTGATTTTCTCCCAAGGCGGCAGCTTTTCATTCACTTGGTCGACCACCACCTGAATAAGAGCTTCCGCCTTCTCCACATCCAGTTCCCCCTTCGATTTCATCGCTTTCTTGAGAGCCGATTGGTTGGGCACGATCAAAGCGGAGCAGAATTTCTGATGCGAGCCTAACACGGCGGCATGATCGATCAGCGGAGACATCATCAGACTGGTTTCGATATGAGCCGGTGCCACATATTTTCCCGTGGAAAGCTTGAAGAGGTCTTTTTTGCGATCGGTGATGAACACATAGCCGTCGGCATCCATCTCTCCGATATCGCCTGTATGAAACCAACCGTCGGGTTTCAAGACCTCGGCCGTTTCGGCGGCCTGATTCCAGTACCCACGCATGATATTGGGTCCGCGGGCCAGAATTTCCCCATCTTCAGCAATCTTGAGCTCGACTCCGCGGATGGTTTTTCCGACAGAACCCTGCTTCATGTGTCCTTGCTCGCAAAGAGTGAGCAAGGGAGCGGTTTCAGAGAGTCCGTACCCTTGAAGAAGCAGCAAGCCGATGGCGTTGTAGAAATTCAGGAGTTTCGGACTCAGTGCGGCGCCACCGCTCACCATTCCCATCAGTTCTCCGCCCAGATTGGCTCTGATTTTCCGATACACCAACACATCTGCGATCGTGTAAGAGATCCGTTGCATAAGGTTTTTTTTCTGGCCGACATCCTGATTCTCGGCCATATCCAAAGCCCAATTGCCGATGGCTTTCTGCAGGCCTGACGCGTTGCTCACTTTCGTGCGAACAGCGGTATGCAGTTTTTCAAGAAGACGCGGCACGGTTCCGAAGAAATAAGGCTTCACCTCGAGCAGATCCTGTGGAATTTCATCCACTTTTTCAATGTAGTAGATCGTGTACCCGTATTTCATGTACACCAGATCGATGGCCCGCTCGAAAATATGTGTGAGAGGCAGGTAGGCCAGAACGGATCGGTCGGCTTTGTCTTCCAAGGCGAATGGTATGCGTTCGATACCGACATTGATCGTGAAGGAAAGATTACCGTGAGTGATCATCACACCTTTCGGGAAACCGGTGGTTCCCGAAGTGTAGATCAGAGTAGCCAGGTCGTCTGGGGTGACTTCCGACTTCAAGTATTCCCACATTCCCGGATGCTCGGCCGCAAGTGCCGCACCTCGTTCGATGAGTTGATTCAGAGCATGGGCGCCGTCGAAGGGAGTCACCATGGAAACGATGTGTTTGACGAAAGGAAGCTGATTGCGTTCAGGTTCGAACATCGCATAGAGCTCGGGGCCTGAAACCACGTACATGCAGGCTTCGCACGAGCGGACGATGTACGCGATCTGATCGGTTGGCAAAGTTGTGTAAATAGGGACCGGTACTGCGCCGATGGTCATCAGAGCCTGATCGACGATGATCCATTCGCTGCTATTTTCGCTGTGGATCGCCACACGGTCTCCTTTTCGGATTCCGAGATCGTGGAAACCCAATGCCGAATGGTGGACCATGCGCTTGAAATCTTCCGTTGTGGTTTCGATCCACACACCATTGCGTTTGGTGACCAATTGAATGCCCCGCGCGTGGCGGTCATATCCGGACTCGACGATATCGAACAGGCGACTTTTCATAATATTGACCTCTAGTTGGAGCACAATTTAGCTGAAGATGGGGGATTACAAAAATCCTTACTTTTCGGGATGTTCATAGATGAGGAAATCCGCCCGGCAATAGAATCCCTTTTCACATCGATGCCGCCCACCATGGCGGATGTGCTCGGCATCGAATTCACTTGGATGTCGAAAGACAAAGTCCAAGCCAGAATGCCCGTTGACGCCCGCACGCACCAACCCATGGGGTTGCTTCATGGTGGCGCATCGGTGGCATTGGCCGAGACTGTTGCCTCTGTCGGTGCCTGGTTGAATGTGCATGCGCAAGGGCAAACCGCCGTCGGACTCGAAATCAACGCAAACCATCTCCGTGCGGTTCGATCGGGATGGGTTGTCGCTACCGCCACTCCCATCCACAAAGGGAAAACGACACATGTCTGGGAGATCACCATCCGAACGGAAGACAACAAACAGGTCTGTGTGAGCCGTTGCACATTGGCCATCATCTCACGCCAAGGAACGTAATCCCGAATGTCGCGTCAACTTTCCATTCTTGTCGCTTTCGGCGGCCCATCTCCGGAACATGAAGTGTCGGTGCTCACCGGCATGCAAGTGATGGCCGCACTTGCCGAGACTTCGCATACCGTCATCCCGCTGTATGTCGGGAAATCGGGAAAATGGTTCACTGGCGCCGCATTGGCCGATTTGAAAACCTTCACGGATGTGAAACAGGCCGAAGCCTCGGGCATCGAATGCGCGTTCGCATTCGGTCCGACAGGCAAAGCCCATCTTCAGCAGACCTCCAAACCTGGACTGTTCGCATCTTCGAAGAGTTGGAACGTGGATGTCGTGATTCCGGCTTTTCACGGATCTGACGGAGAAAATGGCGCCTTCCAAGGGGTTTGCGACGTGTATAACCTGCCGTTCTCCAGCTCAGGAGTGACAGCGAGCGCCATCGGGATGGATAAACGCATCGCCAAGGCCGTTTGCCGTGCGTATGGGTTTCCCGTGGTTCCGGATGTCAGTTTCCGCGAGCCTGAATGGGCCGCATCCCAGTCAGACATCCTTTCCGATGCCGAAGCGCTCGGATACCCTTTGTTTGTGAAGCCTGCGCATTTGGGCTCAAGTATCGGTGTGAGTCGTGCGATTGATCGGGCTCAGCTCATCGCCGCAGTGGAAGACGCCTTCCGCTACGATGTATCGATTTTGGTGGAGAAAGCGGTGAGTCCGCTCAGGGAAATCAATTGCTCCATCTTGGGCTCACCAGACCAGGCCGAACCCAGCGTATGCGAGCAGCCAGTGGGCTCGGGAGAACTGCTCAGTTTCAAAGACAAGTATCAGAGCGGTGAGGCCAGCAAGGGATTGGCCTCTGCCGACCGCCTGATCCCCGCCCCCATCCCCAAAGAAGTCTCCGATCGCATCCAATCCATCGCATTGGGCATTTTCAAGGCCTTCGGTTGCTCGGGAGTGGTTCGGCTGGACTTTCTCATGAACGATGCCACCGGCGAGGTTTTTTTCAACGAAATCAATACTCAGCCGGGATCTTTCTCGTTCTATCTGTGGCAGCACTCAGGTGTGTCGTTCACCGAACTTCTTCGTCGTTTGATCGACATCGCCATGGAACAGCATCGCGCACGCAACGGCCGTGTACGGTCGTATGAAACCAATTTACTCAGCCAGAAAGCCGCAAAGGGGCTCAAAGGCTTGAAAGGATTAAAAAAATGACTCTCAAAATGCGGTTGATCGTGATGACGATGATTCTCACGGTTGCGGGATGCAGCCAGACGGAGACCACGATCGTCCGCACTACCGCTCAAGTTCCCGTCATTGCCGATGAAACGGATGAACCTGCGACACCATTGCAGAACCGTACCCTCAGGGTAGCCGAGCTCATCCCTTTTGAGACCTATGATCCGTTGATTGCGCGCACCTCATCCGATTTCAGGAAGATCCAACTTGCCTATGAAGGCTTGTACCGATTGAATGCGAAGGGTGAACCGGTTCCGGCGCTGGCCAGTCGTATGGAACTGAGCACGGATTCGCTAAGCTATACCTTCACCTTGCGCGATAACGCGTATTTCCACAACGACCCATCTTTCCCGACCGGTATAGGACGCAAAGTGACCACCAACGACGTGGTTTCCACTTTCACACGAATGACTAGCCGCAACGTGCCCGAGACAGCGGCATCTCTCTTCGCACAGCATATCGTCGGCTTCGATCTGCACAACCGGGAAATGCGCGATCTGTATGTGTCGGCATTACGCCAGACCACGGGTATAGCGGGTATTCAACGCATAGATTCGCGTACCATCCGCTTCGTGTTGATTTCGCCTGACCGCTACTTCCTACATCGCCTGGCGTCTCCTTTGGCGGTGATTTATCCGCAGGAATCGGTTCCGGTGCTGGGTCAGCGTCCCGTGGGTAGTGGTCCGTTCCGATTCCAATCCCAATCGGGGGATTCGCTTATCACCTTTGTGCTGAACAGCGCGCATCCCGATACCGGCCAATTCGAACTGCGCCGGGTTGATTTCCGATTCGTGCAAAATGAAACCCGCGCTTACCGATCATTGGCGATGCGGCAGAACCATGTGATCGCGGAAGCGGGGCCAAACATCATCCTTGGAATTCCGGACTTGAATGCGGATATCGCCAACGCTGTACGATTCGGCCACAACGACAGGGTATCGATCTCTTTGAATCCATCGAATGATGTCGACTTGAGTTTTTCGCAAGCCGCAGGAATACTCAGATCAATCTGGACAGACAGCCTCACCGCGCAATTGTTCGCATCCGGTTATCAGAGAGTGCATATGGCGACGTCAGGCGGACCCGCAAAACCCGTCTCCATCGCCTATCGGCTTACCCCACACATCCACGAAGACTTTCTATCGCGATTGATGTATGTGAATCTGCGGCGGCACTCATCCATCGTATTGGTCAAGGGATATGTGACAAGCCGCGAGGTGACATTGTTCACCGAATCGGTTCCCAGAACCATCCCAGAGTCGGTTTCTGTGAATTCGAACGAATTGGTCAGATTCGATGTGAGAGGGTATCGCTTGAATCATCCATCGGTCACGGGTTTCGACCTTTCGCCATATAGTTGGTGGTTGGATCTCCGGGGAGTAGGAGTGACGAAATGAAATCGTTTTCCATCATTGCGCATCCCGACAAATATGGAGTCGCAACTACGCTCAACTCGGTGATCGAATGGATGTGCACTCACAACGTCGAAGTGCGTCTGGATCGTAGCCTTGCCGAGCTCATCGTCAAACCGCTTCCAGACCATCTCCGAATCACGTCCACCGAAATGGATGCGGTCAGCGGGTCGGATGTGGTGATCGCTATCGGTGGAGACGGAACCATGCTTCGAACCGCGCGAAGGGTGATCGGAACCGGAGTGCCTATTTTAGGAATCAATTCCGGGAGACTCGGCTTTCTGGCCAACATTCCCCAATCCCACGTTTTTGAAGCGCTTGAAAAAACCGTGAGCGGAAATTACACCCTCGACAGGCGTTGGCTTTTGGAAGCGACCGATGCCGAGGGTAACAAGCACCTCGCATTGAACGAATTCCTGTTCTCTAAGGGTTTTTCCGCTTCGATGGTCAAATTATCGGCATACTACAACGACCAGTTCATCAATACCTATTGGGCCGACGGGCTCATCGTGGCAACACCGACGGGTTCCACCGCTTACAATATGAGCGCTGGCGGGCCGATCGTACAGCCCGAATGCGACGTGATGGTATTGTCTCCGATCAGTCCGCATACGCTCACCACACGCCCTCTGGTACTACCCGGAAACGGGCGGATCACCATCCGCGCAGACCATGGCGTACAAGAGGTTTTGTTTTCAAAAGATGGGGAAAATACGGATATTCCTATGAACCGGATCGAGGTTCAAGTGGTTCGCTCAGCACACACGATTGATCTCATCCAACTGCCGGGGCAGCAATATTTCGATACCCTCCGGACGAAGCTGATGTGGGGACTTGACCTTAGAGAACAAAACGGTTCTTCTCAATAATATTATCTAAATCAGTGGATACCCCATGAAAATCACAGTAGTCGGCGCTGGAGGAAATGTAGGCGCGACCGTATCTCTAACCATCGCACAGCGCGATTTCGCCAAAGAAGTGGTTCTTGTTGACCTCGAACGCAAAGAAAACGACAAAACATTCTACCCGTCGAAAGGTCGCGGATTGGATCAGTGGCAGACCTCGCCCATCTATGGCTTCGACACCCGTCTCAAAGGCACGACCGATTACGCCGACACTAAAAATTCGGATATCTGCGTAATTACGGCAGGTATTCCTCGCCGGCCAGGAATGAGCCGCGACGATTTGTTGAGCATCAATGCGAAAATCGTGGAGTCGGTGACCAAAGAACTGATGAAGCACTCCCCAAACACCATCATCATCGTGGTGTCGAACCCGTTGGATCTGATGACCCACGTGGCCTGGAAAGCCAGCGGTTTGCCCAAAGAAAAAGTGATGGGCATGGCCGGCATTTTGGACACCGCACGGTACCGCGCCTTCTTGGCGGAGGCTTTGGATGTGTCACCGAAAGATATTCAAGCGGTGATTTTGGGTGGACATGGCGACACCATGGTGCCGCTTCCGAGATACACCACCGTTTCAGGCATACCTGTGACGCAATTGATCGACAAAGCCACTTTGGACGCCATCATCGAACGTACCAAGGTGGGTGGTGGTGAGTTGGTCGGGCTGATGGGAACTTCGGCTTGGTATGCTCCGGGCGCCGCAGCCGCCCAGATGGTCGAAGCCATCGCTTTGGACCAAAACCGCATCTTCCCTTGCGCGGTGCAGCTTTCCGGCGAATACGGCATCAACGACTTGTTCGTGGGTGTTCCTGTGAAACTCGGCAAGGGCGGAGTCAAGCAGATCATCGAAATCGAACTCGACGCCAGTGAGAAAGCCATGCTCGACAATTCCGCCGAGGCGGTTCGAGTGTTGATGACGGACCTTGAAAGGATCATGGCTTCGTGAGCGAAACCGTTCAAAAAGATCTGATCTTCGCAGTTGACGATTTGCCGGAAAACCTGCAGATGTTGAAGCTGGGTTTGCGCAGTTCGCCATTTGATTTGGTCACAGCCACATCCGGGGAAGAAGCCCTGGTGTGGCTGGAGACCAATACGCCGGATCTGATCTTGATGGACATTCAAATGCCGGGTTTGGATGGTTATGAAACCACCATCGAAATGAAGAAAAATCCGCGCTTATCGAACATTCCGGTCCTTTTCATCTCCGGAATCACCGATCAGAATGCGATCGTGAAATGTTTTGAAGCCGGAGCGGTCGATTATGTGAGCAAGCCCTTTAAACGCCAAGAGCTCATCGCACGGATCACCACCCATCTTCAGATCAAACATTTGCAGGAGCGGATCAGCGCTGAAAGCTCCAAAATATCCTCCATCTTGCGGAACATCCTCCCGGATCGCCTTGTCGAGCAACTGAAAAATGGGGAGCGACCGGTATCCGAAACCTATCCGGATGTGGTTGTCCTGTTTACGGATTTCCGAAATTTCACAGGCTTGACACGCACTTTGGGTCCGGACGAAGCCATCCGGCACTTGAACCATCTGTTCTATGCCTTCGATGAAATCGTAGCTCATTACAACTTGGAGAGAGTGAAAACCATCGGCGACGGTTATTTCGCCATCAGCGGCGTGAACACCCCTGCTGAAGGCGCTCCGCTTCGAGTGATGAAAGCTTCCATGGCCATGCAGAACTATGTCGAATTTTACAATTCGAGGCTGGGAACCGACCACTGGAGTTTGCGCATCGGGGCGCATATAGGTCCTGTGATCGCAGGAATCATCGGTTTTCAGAAAATCGCGTTCGATGTTTGGGGCGATGCGGTCAACGTGGCCAGCCGTCTTCAATCCGTAGCGAAAGGTACCGGAGTCATCATTTCCGAAGAACTTCATTCTAAAGTGGCCCGATCGGTCATCGTCAATGAAATGGGTGTCGAAGAGTTGCGTAATCTCGGCGGTCAGCAGATTTTCAATGTGATGGCTCTGAAGGAACCCGACACTTCCATTGACAATGAGATGATTCACGACCGGTTCACTTCAGGCCAGGATTTGCTCCGCAAGCTGCTTTCATAACCATAGGGTCATGATTCAATAATAGTGGGATAACCCCCTGTGGCGAACTTGTCTGCATGGCAAAACGTCACTTGGATCTGGCAGTGATTTCAGATGTCCACCTGGGCACAGGCGGCTGTCACGCCGAAGAGCTCAACCGATACCTCAAAAGCATCAAACCATCCACCCTCATTCTGAATGGGGACATCATCGACGGATGGCAGTTTAAAAAATCATTTTTCCCGCAAGCTCATTTCAAGGTGGTCAGACGCCTGATGAAAATGATGGAGCAGGGAACCCGGATCTATTACCTCACCGGAAACCATGATGAGGTTATGCGTCAATTCACGGATCTGAAACTCGGATCGTTCGAACTCATCGACAAGCTGGTACTGGATTTGGATGGAAAGAAAGCTTGGTTCTTCCACGGTGACGTGTTCGATGTGACTATGCGCTACTCCAAATGGATCGGCAAACTCGGTGCCGTGGGTTATGAGTTCCTCATCAAGCTCAACACCTTGGTCAATGCAGTCTCCAAGTTCTTCGGCAAAGGGAAAATCTCCCTATCCAAACGCATCAAAGACAGTGTGAAAAAAGCGGTGAGTTTCGTCAGCGATTTCGAGCTTACCGCCACCGACATCGCCATCGATAACGGCTATGATTTCGTGGTAGTCGGGCACATCCACAAACCCAACATGCAGCGCTTTTCCAACGAGAAAGGCAGCGTGATGTATCTCAACTCGGGCGATTGGGTCGAGAATCTGACCTCGCTGGAGTATGTGAACAAGGAATGGTCACTTTTCCGCTACTCGGAATCGGATTTCATGGATGTCGATATCCGGTTTCCAGAACCCTCGGAAGAGATGGACATGAACATCCGTAAAAATGTGATCGGAACTCTTTTAACCAACGGATTTAGCAATGCGAATTCTCTACGGAATACAGGCAACGGGTAACGGCCACCTCTCCCGAGCCAAAGAATTCATCCCCCACCTCAAGGAATTCGGCTCGCTCGATATCCTTGTGAGCGGAAGCAATACGGATGTGAGCCTGGGTTACCCGATCACCTACCGCAAAACCGGACTCAGCTATACGTTCGGCCGCAAAGGCGGTATCGATTATGTGGATACGGCCAAGAATCTGCGTCCCATACAATTCATCGAAGATGTCAGAGCGCTTAACCTGGATCGCTACGACCTTATCATCACCGACTTCGAGCCGATCACCGCTTGGGCGGCGAAACTTGCCAGACGCACCTGCTTCGGGCTAAGTCATCAGGCGGCGTTCCTGTCGGCGAATACTCCGCGGCCGGCGATGCCGAACCCCGGAACCGAACTCCTGTTCAGAAGTTACGCACCGTGCACCCATCCCATCGGTCTGCATTATGAGCGGTACGACGACTTCATCTGGACGCCGATCATCCGGTCGGATGTGCGTGCCTTGCAGACGACAGATGAAGGCCACATCACCGTGTACTTGCCTGCGTATGGAGATGATGTGCTTCTGAAACAGTTTCATGCCTTACCCGAGATCCCGTTCCATGTGTTTTCCAAACATTCGAAAACGGCTTACAGAAGTGGAAACGTATGGGTGCGTCCGGTTCGGAACGATGATTATCTGATGAGCCTGGCCAGCTGTCACGGGCTCCTTTCCGGTGGCGGCTTCGAAGCGCCAGCCGAAGCGCTCTTCTTAGGAAAACGCATGCTCGTGATTCCGATGAAAGACCAATTCGAGCAGAAATGCAACGCCGAAGCGTTGAAACCTTACGGAATCCGCAGTATCGACCGCGTGGATGATTCTTTACCAAAGCATGTCTCCGAGTGGTTGGCCACTTCTGAAGCGGTTCGCATCGACTTTCCCGATCAGACCCGTGAGATTGTGGAGCATATGTTCGAGACAGCGATAGGGCTGAAAGCGGGTTAAACCACTTTCAGCACTACGACGGTCATATCATCGGCCAGATCGTAATTGCTGAAGGTGAGGATTTCCTGCCGGATCACCTCACAGATCTGCTCTGCGGATAACGCATTGGTGTCGATATCGCTCACGAGCTTTTCCATCCCCCAATAATCGTACAGCGCGCCTTTGGGATTTCTCGCTTCGGGCAGTCCGTCGGAATACAGCATCACAACATCGCCGGGTCGGAGCTGGAATTCGGTCTCGGCATAGGTCACATCCGCCCTGAACCCCAAAGGAAACCGCGGCAAAGGCGCATTCAGATATTGGATGGAGCCGTCGCGTTTGAGCAGCGGGCGGCAATGTCCGGCGTTCGCGAAACGAAGCGTTCGCTTCGTGAAATCATATCGGGCCAACAGACAGGTGATGAAAGTCTGTTTGTCGGTACGCTCATGCAGCATCGGATTGATGTCGGTGAGTACTTGAGCCGGATGTTTCGATGCCACGCGCGACAGCAGCAACCCACTGGTGAAGATGGCGCTGAACGCGGCTTTCATGGCTTTGCCGGAGACATCCACCACGGTGATCATCAGCTCATCGCCTACGGTTTGGTAATCGAAGAAATCACCGCCCACTTCATACGAAGGAATGAAGAACCCTTTCACTTCCGAATCGCAACAGATCGGCGCGGTTTTGGGCATCAAAGCGAATTGGGAATCTTTGGCAATCTGGAATTCCTTCTCGATACGCATCTGCTTGTTGGTCCGCTCCTCATATTCCGGAATGAACCGCGTGCCATCCTGATCGGAGCCATATCTGTGCAGGAGGAACCCGCCGATGAAAGGAAGTGCCGTGGCGACCGCGAGTTGGATTCCGTTGGAAAGGACCACAGGATCGGGCGAGCCGATGTACATTCCAAGGCGGACCGCCATGAATCCGAACCACCATCCCGTCAGGGTCGCGAATAGCCCGAAATACCGGTAGGCGATCACCAATGGGCCGCAGTAAAGAATCGTGGCGATCATGTCTTGGGTGAGGGTTCCCGTTGTGGCGGAAACTCGTCCGACCATGGTCAGAAGCAATCCCAGCACGATAGATCCGACCACCATCAAAGCCACGCTATGGCGGATTCGGTTCTGCAAAATTGAAAGAACCACCCCGAATGCGGCGAAACCGATAATCCAGGTGCTTGTCCAACTGTTCACCAACGTGGTGAACGCAGGCCAGAAACTGGTGATATCTGTGACTCCCAACTGGCTGTCGAACTGAAAGAACACGATGTCTTGTCCGAACAGGGCCACCGACCAAAGAGCCAGCGACATCCCGCCGAAGGCGTATCCGACCAAGAGTGATTTTCCGACATCTTTGGTGAGGAATCGGCCATTCCACATCGCATCGACCACATCCAGATGGCGATCGTTGTTTTGACGCGAGTTAGATTCCCAAGCCATATACGCGATGGCGGAGAACCCGGCGACCAACACATAAAGAATGGCTTGGCCGAGAAGGTCGAGTCCGATGAGTCCATCACTCATCACTCGGTAGAAGGTATTCTGCAAGGCGAGGATACGCCATGCGAAACTCGCGGCAAGCATCATGAGCAGAATCACCAGACCGCGGGACCAGATCACACGTCCGCGGTAGATCTGAGTGAATCCGCTGGCTAAGACGATCACCACAAGGATGAGCATGGCGACGATGAAATAAATGACTTCCGCGGAATAGGGGCTTGGCGCAACCGGTTCCACTTCCAAACTGTGGTATTTGCTGCGAACGGCGCGAAGATCCACGCCTTGGATCACGGTGGCGCCGCTGTCCGATTCCATCGTTCGTATCGCTGGAAGCAGGTCGATATCGATGGTGAGTGGACCTTTTCCGGCTGGTGACAAACGGTTCCACGTCAGGGTTTTCACGGCGCTGGTGTCTGTCGCCGGCAACGTGGATCGAACTTCCTCGCCAACCAATTCCTCGATGTCCAAGCTGTACTGGGCGGGATCGAATCCAATCACATCCCTCAAAATGGAGGACAGGATCGCATCGAGCGAATCTCCAGGAATGAAACTGGAGACGGCTTCTTTCAAGGTCAGATTCCGAATGCGCAACTGATCATCGAATTCCACATCCACATCCATGTTCTGAGCGATATAGGTCTGGATGTTGGTAGAGAGGTCTGAATCAGCCATGGATCGACCACCTTTCACCTTCCAGCCGCTCAGCGGTACGCCCGAACGATTCAACACCGCCGGATTGATGGATGTATGCCGGTCCGACGAATCCATCAATGTCCGCAGAAAACGCGTGCGTTGATAGCGATTGGCAATCAGCGAAAGGGAATCGGAAGGAACATCAATGGCGCCCATCACTTCCCGGAAACGGTTTTCAGCAGCTTCACGGCTTTGCGCTACGGGTGCCGACGCGTTGAAATCGATGGCCGGCCGATGCAGGATGTATAGCAATACTCCGACCGCCCCTATATAGAGCAGGGTGTTGACCGATTTGAAATTAGGATAAAGGACGGAGTGCGCCATAGCCCATGAACTTAACCTACCTTCATGAAACAAAAAAGGCCGGTATTGCTACCGGCCTTGATTTCATGGGATGAAATTCAGACGGTTTCTTCGCAGAACGCGTCGAAAATCATCTTCAGGTCGGAGGCTACTTCTTGGGCCGAACGGCCTTCCACGCGATGCCTTGGCACCATGGCTTTGATCTCTCCATCTTTGAAGAAGGCGAAGGATGGGGATGAAGGCGGATATTCGCTGAAAAACTCACGCGCGCGGGCAGTGGCTTCTTTGTCTTGTCCTGCGAACACCGTGTACAGAAGCTCTGGTTTCTTGTCGTTTTCCAAAGCGATCTTCACAGCCGGACGCGCGTTGGCCGCTGCGCAGCCGCACACCGAGTTGATCACCAACAGCATGCTGCCGCTGGGTTTGCTTCCGAGCACGGCTTCGACCTCTTCGGGAGTGCGTAGCTCTTTGACACCGAGTTCGGTGAGTTCCGTGCGCATCCAATTAGCATCAGGACCGATTCCAAAACCGAATTGCATATGTTCCTCAGGGTTGGGTTTAACTTCGTTTAATGGTCAAATATACATACTTTCATGCACTTATGAGGATCTTACCCTTCGCTTTACTCCTGTTTTCGGTAGCCTGTTCGAGCACGAAAACCTATCAGGCACCGATGTCGTTGCAGCCGATCGGCGAGCAGGATTTCAACCTGGCCGTGGTGCCCGATTCCACCCATCTGAACATCACGGTCATCTTCCGGGCGAACGCCTATCTGGCGAATGCGAACGAATACGGATTCACATTGTATGTGGATGGAGATCCTGACTTCAGGCGATCGCTCGGAATCACCTATCCAATGGGAAGGCAGCAATTCAGCGATGAGAATCTGTATACGCGATTGCGTCCCCAATCCGCTCGTTTGCTGTACCGCACACAATCGAAAGCGCCGCTGGTGTTTGCGGATGTTAGCCTGCCGATGCTCGAAATCCAAGGAATTCGGGTACGAACAGACGAAACATCTTCATTGTTGAGAATCGAGTATGCCATTCCACTCACGTCTTCCAGAGCCTTCCCTTATGCGGTCGACGCGAAGGGCCGCGAAATTCTTCTCGGTTTCGAAATCAAACCGCCGATCCGCGAAGCCTCATCAGGCATGGATCCATCCCAAGGCGGACAAGACCGCATGGGAATGGGAACCACTCGAACGCCCTATGGCAGCATCAATCGGGATGATGAATTATCCCAATCGATGCGCCGCCAGATGATGGGCGAATATGTGAAGTGGGTGAAAATCAAATTGTAGGATGGTACCTACTTCCCGTACAGCTCCGAAACCTTCGCCCAGTTCACCAGGCTCCAGAATGCTGCGATGTAATCGGGACGACGGTTCTGATAGTTGAGGTAATACGCATGTTCCCAGACATCCAAACCGAGGATCGGGGTTTTGCCGTCCATCAACGGTGAATCTTGGTTCGGAGTGCTCATTACTTCCAACTTTCCGTTGTTCACCACAAGCCAAGCCCAACCCGATCCGAAGCGTGTGGCACCGGCAGCTGCGAATTTTTCTTTGAAGGCATCGAACGAGCCGAATGCGGCGTCGATATCGGCCGCAAGCTGACCCGAAGGTTTTCCACCTGCGTTCGGAGCCAGCACGGTCCAGAACAAGGAGTGGTTGGCGTGTCCGCCGGCGTTGTTGATCAGCGCTTGTTTTTTATCGGCAGGAACATCGTTGATGCGCGCCAGAAGGTCTTCCACGCTCAGGTTCTCGAAGGCGGTGCCCGCCAAAGCGGTATTGGCGTTGTTGATGTAGGCCTGATGATGTTTGGTATGGTGGATCTCCATCGTGCGGGCATCGAAATGCGGCTCGAGGGCGTCGTATGCGTATGGAAGCGCAGGTAAAGTGAAAGCCATGGTTGTACTCCTGTTAGTGTGATGTTATCGAAGCAAATATACCCAAAGGAGCCGTGCATTCCCTATCTTTAGGGCTTCTAAACCACTCATATGACATACGATTTCGACCTCATCATCCTCGGCAGCGGCCCCGCCGGTTTCTCATGCGCCATCCAAGCCAGCAAATCCGATAAGAAAGTACTCATCATCGAAGCCGACGAGACCCACCTCGGCGGCGCTTGGATCAACAGCGGCACTGTTCCCAGCAAGGCACTGCGCGAAGCGGCGATGAACATCCATCGCTTCACACGCCAGTTCGGCGATGTGGACAACAAGAAACCGTACCAAATCTTCGAAATGGAGGATCTTCTCAAGGCCAAGTTCAAAGTCCTGGCTCACGAGAATTCCGAAATCAAGCGCAATCTGATCAAGAACGAGGTGAAGACGGTTCGCGGTTTCGGACGCCTCATCGATGCGAACACCGTGGAAGTGGCCGACACGATCGACGTCAAAAAGACCTATTCCGCTGAATTCATCCTCATTTCCACCGGATGCTCACCCACTCCACCCACCGCGTTCAAAATGGATCATAAGCGCGTTCTGGATTCCAATTCCATCCTCAAGCTGGAGCATATCCCCCGTCGATTGGTCTTGGTCGGCGCCGGTGTCCAAGCCATTGAATATGCCACGATTTTCGCCGCATTAGGCACCAAAGTGACCATTCTGAATCCGGATGCGGAGTATCTCCCTTTTCTGGATTCTGAAATCAAAAATATCCTCGATGAGAGCTTGGATGCGTTCCGTGTGCTCATGTACCATTCCACCACCGTGACCGGTATCGGTGTAAACGAACTGCGGAATTGCACCGAGGTTCATTTCACGACATCCGACGGGCAGCGGCGGGTGATAGAAACCGAGCAAGTGCTTTATTTCGGAGGCCGCACACCGAACACACGCAACCTCGGTTTGGAGGAGTTGGGTATCCGGATAGATGATAACGAATTCATCGAAGTGGATTCGAAGCATAAGACGGCATCCAAATCCATCTACGCCGCAGGTGATGTGGTCGGGTTCCCACAACTCGCATCCGCATCCTTCTCGCAAGGGCGACTGGCCGCATGCGACATGTTCAACATCCCGACTACCGAAATGTCGGGGCTGATTCCGTTCAGTATCTACTCTTACCCGGAAATTTCAAGCATCGGATTGTCGGAACAAGAAGCGAAGGAGGCCGGACATGATGTAGCTGTCGGTCGCGCGTATTGGAACAACCTGACCAAAGCCGCGATCGCGGATAATCAGAACGGAATGCTCAAGCTGGTGTTCGAATCGACGACATTCAAACTGCTGGGGGTTCACATCATCGGCATGGGCGCTTGTGAAATCATCCATATTGGTCAAACCGTGATGGCCTATGGTGGCAATGTCCGCTATTTCATCGACCATATGATGAACTACCCGACCTACGCCGAAGCCTACCGCATCGCGGCATTCAACGGAGTGAACCGGGTGTTCAAATCGGGTGCGAAATACCGTCAGCCTTTGGGCTGAGCCACGATCCTGATATGCAGCTCTTCGAGTTGCTTGGGGTCGACCACATCCGGGCAGTTGTCCATCAGCGACACCGCACGTTGGTTTTTCGGGAAAGCGATCACGTCGCGCAGGCTACGTGAGCCGGTCAGGATCATCACGATGCGATCCAAGCCGAGCGCTAGGCCACCGTGTGGAGGCGCGCCGAAACGGAACGCATCCAACAGGAATCCGAACTTCTCTTGGGCTTCCGCTTCTTCGATTCCCAAAAGCTTGAACATCTTGCGCTGAAGCGACGGATCGAAAATCCGGATGCTTCCGCCACCAATCTCACTTCCGTTCATCACCAGGTCGTACGCGCGGGCGCGGACTTTTCCCGGATCGGTATCCATTAGTGCCACATCCTCCGGATGCGGCGACGTGAACGGATGATGCATCGCCATCCAACGCTTCGATTCGGGATCGAAATCCAGCAATGGGAAATCGGTGACCCAAAGCAACGCGTTTTTGGACGCGTCGATCAGGTTGAATTCCTGAGCGGCGACCAGACGCAAAGTTCCGAGTTGGTTGAACACGGTTTCTTTGGGTCCGGCGAGAATCAGGATCAGATCGCCTTTCGACGCACCGGAGGCGGCCACCATCTCGGCGGTGATGTCTTCAGAAACGAATTTCGCAACGGAAGAATACACTTCCTCTTCATTGTTTTTGATGTAGATCATGCCTCCGGCGCCGGCTTCCTGCTTGGCGCGCTCGGTGAGGCGGTCCATCATGCCTCGACCCAGATGTCCTTGGCCTGGGACTGAAAATCCGATCACGGCTCCGCCTTCGGCCACAGTTTTTGAAAACACGCGGAATTCCGATTTACCCACGATGGCGGAAAAATCCGTGAATTCAAGCCCGAAACGCAGGTCGGGCTTATCCGAGCCGTACGTGTTCATGGCGTGCTGGTAGGTCATGCGCGGAAGCGGCGTGGCCACATCCATCCCTACGGTCTCTTTCAACAATCGGGAAATGAGGCCTTCGGTCATCGCATAGATCGACTCTTCGTCAACGAACGACATCTCTACGTCGATCTGGGTGAATTCGGGCTGACGATCGGCGCGCAGATCCTCGTCACGGAAGCATTTCACGATTTGGAAATAGCGGTCCATACCGGCCACCATCAGAATCTGCTTATAGGTCTGGGGCGATTGGGGAAGGGCGTAGAAGGTCCCCGGATTCACACGGCTCGGCACCAGATAATCGCGCGCGCCTTCGGGCGTGGAACGCATCAGAACCGGCGTCTCGACTTCCGCGAAATCATGTTTATGGAAGTAATCGCGAACGATATGTCCGGCTTTGGATCGCAACATCAGATTGTGTTGCATCAAGGGGCGGCGCAGATCCAAATAGCGGTATTTGAGGCGGAGATCTTCATTCGTTTTCAGATCATCGATGATCTCGAACGGAGGCGTGTCGGCCGCATTGTAGATCTCCAAACGGTGAACGCGCACTTCGATGGCGCCGGTCTCCATTTTCGGATTGATGTTGGCGGCATCGCGGTTCACCACAACCCCTTCAATGCCGATCACATATTCGGAACGCAGCACGTCGGCACGCGAATGCGCCTCGGCATCGTCTTGAGGCGAAAAGACGATTTGAGTGAGGCCATAGCGGTCGCGCAGATCGATGAAGATCACACCGCCCAAATCGCGGCGGATGTTCACCCATCCGTTGAGAATGACACGCTTTCCGGCGTCGGTTGCACGTAGTTCGCCACACGTATGGCTCCGTTTGATCAGCATAAGAATCGGTATCCCTAATCAGGTTCGTTAAGGGGTGAAAGGTACGGAATTTCCCACTTCGCTTGAATGTGTGGATTCGCAGGTGTAGCTTGAACGCATGAATGAGCTATTGTCCGAATTATTGTCCGACACGTTGCTGTTTGAAGAGTTTTTTATGAAGAATCCGGCGGTGAAGCTGTTCATCGATCCGGAGACCGGCTCCATTGTGGAAGCCAACCAGGCCGCGACCGAGTTCTATCACATGAGCAGGGAGGAATTGCTCAACCTTCGGATTTCCGACCTGAACACCCTACCTGAAGAGGAAATCGCTCAACGCATTCGTGAGGCCAACGCCGACACCGGCCGTCGGTTCCGGTTCACGCACCGCATCGGCGACGGTAGTGAAAAGAATGTCGAGGTCTTTTCCGCCCCGTTACGCATGCGCGGCAAGTCGGTGTTATGCTCTATCATTCATGATGTGAGCGCGATTCAAGAGAAAGACGCCCGAATCCGCTTCAGCGACCAGCTCTTGAAACAGCTCTTGGACGAAATGCCCGCCTCCATCGCCATGTTCGACCGGGAAATGCGCTATCTTCTCACCTCGCGCCGATGGGAGATCGCGGTGAACTTCGAACCCGGCAGCACCTCCCATATAGGCAAAGGTCTCTACGACATCATGCCAAACCAACCCGGCCACTGGCTTGAAGCCCACAGGCGCGGCATGAGCGGCGAACGGGTGGTGTTCGACCTGGAAGAGATTCCGACCCCCAACGGAACATCGCTTTGGTACCAATGGAGCGTGAGTCCTTGGCACGACCAGAACGGCGATATCGGCGGCATTCTGATCTATATGCAAGAGCAGACCGAACGTGTCTTGGCGGATCAGCTCGAGCTGAGAATGTCGGAAGAGCGGCTTCGCCGGCAGATCCGTGTGGATGCGGGCGAAACCGAACGACGACGCATTTCGCGTGAATTGCACGACGGTTTGGGTCAACTTCTTACCGTCGCGAAATTGAATCTGGAATTGGCAGAAAATGAAGTCATGCACGAATCGATCGCCATCACTCGGGATCTGATCGAGCAATCCATCCGGGAAATACGGCATATTGCACAAGAACTACGCCCTTCCATCCTCGACGACTTCGGCTTGGTACCCGCATTGCGTCATTTGTGCAATCAATACAGCAACAGCAAACGCATGGTCACCTTCCGCGAAAACCTTCAAAACCGATTGCCCGAAGTGGTGGAAACCTCCATTTATCGGATCTGTCAGGAGGCGATCACGAATATCGTCAAGCACTCGGCGGCAACCACGGCCAGTTTCGACATCTACGTGAATGAGAACACCGTGCACCTTATCATTCAGGATGATGGGAAAGGTATGTCATTGACTTCCACCACCTTCAATGGCATCGGAATGATCAACATGCGCGAACGCGCGGAATTATTAGGAGGCACATTCTTAGTGGAAAGCTCGCCCGACAAAGGAACCGACATCATCGTGGAGATCCCCATCCGATGAGCAGAATCAGAGTCTTGATCGCCGACGACCACGATATCGTCCGTTTCGGAATCGTTTCGGTGTTGAAAAGTTCTCCTGAAATTGAAATCGTCGGAGAACTGACCAATGGTGAAGATGCCTTGGACGCATACAAAGCGCTCAAACCCGATGTGTGCCTTTTCGACATTTCCCTCACCGGAATGACCGGAATCGAAACGGCGGTCTTGATCCGGGCCATGGATCCAACCGCCAAAATCCTCATTCTCACCATGCATCAGAACGAGGAATATCTCAATCAGGCCTTGAAAGCCGGCGCATCCGGATACATCCTGAAACAATCTTCCATCAAGGAATTGGTCGGAGCGATTTCGGAAGTGGCCCAAGGCCGTACCGTTTTCAGCGAACCGATCGCCAAAATGATGGCCGATCAATACGTTCGGCATGCGATTTCCGGATCCGAATCCACGACATTGGAAGCAATCCGACTCACGCGCAGAGAGAAAGAAATCATCAAACTCATCGTGGATGGAAAAACCAGCACGGAAATTGCGGAAATCCTGTTCATCAGTCCCAGAACGGTGGAAGCGCATCGGGCGAATCTGATGCAGAAACTCAGCCTGAAGAATACCGCCGGACTCGTGAAATATGCCGTAGCGAACGGCTTGGGCTGATTACGTAAAACTACTTAGTCAAATTACGCAGTTCCCTCGATTGTAGAGGACGGAAACACCGCGTTACCTTTATGCATTAGCATATGGGGTAATAGCCGTCTGTAGATGATAAAAAGGCGCATCTCCTTGACCGGAGGGCGCCTTTGTTTTTTTTGTAGCGCGGGGCGGAATCGAACCGCCGACCTTAGGGTTATGAATCCTACGCTCTCACCGACTGAGCTACCGCGCCTTGGAAAGACTCCAAATATACGGCGAAAAGTGCGTAATTTTCCAGCCATGGCTAAGAATATCACACCCCGCTCCACAGATTACTCACGCTGGTACCTGGATATCATCCGGGAGGCGAAACTTGCTGAACACGCCCCTGTAAGGGGGTGTATGGTCATCCGTCCCACAGGGTACGCCTTGTGGGAGAACATGCAGCGTGTTCTCGACCAGATGTTCAAAGACACCGGACACGAGAACGCGTACTTCCCGTTGTTCATCCCGAAATCTTTTTTATCGCGTGAAGCGAGCCATGTTGAAGGATTCGCCAAGGAATGTGCGGTGGTCACCCATTCGCGACTGATCGCAAAAGACGGTGGCGTGGAAGTGGATCCTGATTCGAAACTCGAAGAAGAGCTGATCGTGCGTCCGACATCCGAGACCATCATCTGGGACACCTATCGCGGTTGGATACAATCGTACCGCGACCTTCCGATTCTCATCAACCAATGGGCGAACGTCGTTCGTTGGGAGATGCGCACGCGCTTGTTCCTGCGCACGATGGAATTCCTCTGGCAGGAAGGGCATACGGCCCATGCCACACGCGCCGAAGCCGTCGCCGAATCGGAGCGCATGCTTGAAGTGTACCGTGTGTTCGCCGAAGATTACATGGCCATGCCGGTGCATACCGGAGTGAAAACCGCCTCGGAGCGTTTCGCCGGCGCCATCGACACCTATTGCATCGAAGCCATGATGCAAGACGGTAAAGCCTTGCAAGCCGGGACTTCGCACTTCTTGGGTCAAAATTTCGCCAAAGCCTTCGATGTGAAATTCCAAGACAGCAACTCTCAGCTTGATTTCGTCTGGGCCACGAGCTGGGGTGTCTCCACCCGCCTCATCGGCGGACTGATCATGACCCATTCCGATGACGACGGCCTGGTTCTGCCTCCACGTTTGGCGCCCACCCAAGTGGTCATCGTACCCATCTGGAAAAACGACGATGAAAAAGAATTGGTGACCGTATATGCCAAAGGCATTCTGAACGAACTCCGTCTTTCCGGCATCCGCGTGAAATTCGACGACCGCGATCAATACAAGCCCGGTTGGAAATTCGCCCAATACGAAGTGGAAGGAGTTCCGCTGAGAGTGGCTGTAGGTCCGCGCGACGCTCAGAACGGAATGACGGAAGTGGCCCGCCGCGACACCCGGACCAAGGAACTCATCCCTCGCGACTCGTTACTCTCCACTGTGAATCTATTATTGGACCTGATTCAGGCCACCCTATTTGAAACCGCGAAAAAGCGCAGAGACGACCTAACAAGCGTGGTCGACACCTACGACGAGTTCAAACGAATTCTCGACCAAAAAGGCGGATTCATCTATGCGCATTGGGATGGTACGCCTGAGACCGAATCCAAAATCAAGGAAGAAACCAAAGCGACCATCCGTTGCGTGCCGTTCAATAATCCGCATTCCGAGCCCGGCTTCTGCATGATTTCCGGAAAAGCTTCAGAGCAACGCGTTTTGTTCGCCCGCTCCTATTAACTTCCGATATGGCACCCTCAGAGAGATTCGCGCGATTGTGGTCAGATGTCCTGAACCCGCTGTATTTGTCACCACCATTATTCGTCGCGAGCGGATGGTTGGTGGGTAGCGATGTGTTCAGCTTGGCCACGGCTTTCGGTATCAGCCTTACCGCGCTGACTTTCGCTCCGTTGATGTATTTGACCATCCTCACCAGGCAAGGGCGCATCGAAGGGTTCGATGTGTTGAACCGCACCGACCGCCCAAGTATCTACATGTTCGGCCTGAGTTGCTACATCGCCGCGATCGCACTGCTCGCCATGGCGGATATCACCCCTAAAAGCCATTATGTGTTCATCTGTTTGGTGTACACCATCAACACGCTCATCTTTTTCGGCATCAACCGCTTCACCAAGATCAGCGTCCATAGCGCGTCGATCGCCACCGTAGGTACATTGATCACGACATTCATCGCCCCTGATCAATCGTTGATGATTCTCGGCGCGGTCATCGCGTTCACGGTGATAACCGTGATCATGATCTGGTCGAGAGTGCACTTGAAATGCCACACATTGGGTCAGGCGGTATCTGGTGCCATTCTCGGGTCGATCCTCCCCCTCATTGAGCGATATCTGATCTATCCCTGGATCACATGAGAACCGACAGAATCGTTTGCACGTCTGAACAAGCGAAAGTGATCGATCTGCTTACTCAAACCACGGGTGGAATCCGCTCCGATCAGCTCATCGAAGCGGCGGGAGTGGCCACAGCCTTGCTCATCCGCCAGCATCATGTGGTTGGAACACCGGTACTGGTGCTTGCCGGTCCGGGAAACAATGGCGGAGACGGATGCGTGATCGCACGAATCCTTTCCCGAAGCGGATATCCTGTCACCTTGCTCCAATCCGGCGAGGCCGGCGAATGGCCAAAGAGTGGAATCATTGTGGATGCTCTTTTCGGAATCGGACTCACCCGCGATTTGGATGCGGCCACGACGGAATGGGTCCGCCGAGTGAATGAAAGCGGATGTACGGTCTGGAGCGTGGATATTCCCAGCGGTCTGGATGCCACGAACGGACTGGTTAGAGGTGCGGCGGTACGGGCGCATCATACCGTAGCGTTGGGCGGTTACAAGACGGGGTATTTCAGCGGCGTGGGGACCGAACACTGCGGCAGAATCCATCTGGTGCCATTGGGATTCCCGTTCGAACAGTTGGAAGGGCCACGGGTCGAGGTTTTTTTCGAAACGGATGCCATCAGCACGGTCAAACCCAACGGAGCGCACAAGTATGAGAACGGCGTCGTGCATGTGCTCGGCGGATCCACCGGCATGTCTGGCGCGGTGGTGATGGCGGCGAACGCGGCGTGGAAGGCGGGATGCGGCGCCGTTACGGTTCACGTGCCCTTGGGTTTGCTCCCGCGTGTGGATGCGAACCTCATCCAGCAGGTGAAATTCGGCCATGGATCGCCCACCGACACGCATTTCAGCGAAGATCACCTCGCCTCCGTTTTGGATCGCATCGCCAAGAAACCAGGATGCGTTCTGATCGGTCCCGGCATGGGAACGGCCCCGGAAACACTCGCTTTCGTTCGTAAAATCTGCACATCGATCGATTCTCCGATCGTCATCGATGCGGATGCGCTTAGCGCCATCGGCGGAGTTGAATTCGCGAACGCCATCCTAACTCCACACCCTGGCGAACTTGGCAAACTCACTGGAAAAGATGTGGACACTTGGGAATCTCGGATTGAAGCTTCAAGATCGCTATCGATGTCTAGCCGCGCCATTGTGGTGAGCAAGGGCCAGCCCACTGCCGTCGTATCTCCCTGCGGCGACGCTCAGATCACCGGCTACGACACGAAGAGATTCTCGCGGATGGGATTCGGCGACGTGCTTTCAGGTACGATTGCCGCATTTCGCTCGTTTCAGAATGACCCTGTGATAGCGGTGAAAGACGCGCTTCTCACAGGTTGTTTGCAATCTTTAACGACCGACGATCCCTTCCCTCTTCCATGACGCGCATCATTCCCTTTCTGGCAGCCATCTGGACACTCATGATTCTGTATTTCACCCTCTCCCCCTCTGATTTCCTGCCAGAAACCTCGATTTTCGGTTACGACAAGATAGGCCATTTCGGCCTGTTCGGAGGGTGGACAGGCCTTTTGGGACTCATCCTCCTCTTCCATAAAAGACGGTTCGATTTTCCACTTTGGAAGGTTTGGATGTATGGAATCCTGTTCAGTTTTGTGATTGAAATCGCCCAATGGGGGCTTCCTTTGGGCAGATCTGCCGAAGGTGCAGACATGGTGGCCAACGTCCTGGGCTGCTCCGCCGCTATTGGCATCATCATGCTACTGCGTCGCTTGGTACCCAAGAAGTACCTTGCATTAGACAGATAAAGTAGTATTTTCACCAATTACAACTAAATCAACGTTACGCCATGTCCATCACACGCAAAGTTCCAGAAGCCGACCTTCGAAAAAGCTACCGGATCTACCTCCAATTCGGGATGATCTTCACGCTTGCCGTTCTCATCGGTCTGTTTCGCGCACCACTCAGTCGAGGTGATATCGCTGATTTCACGCCACCAGAGCAAGATATTGTTGAAGTGGAGGAAATCATCCAGACCGAACAGGTCGAAACGCCTCCACCCCCACCTCGCCCGCCGGTTCCGGTTGAAGTTCCCAACGATGAGATCATTGAAGATGAGCTCGTCGGCTTTGATTTCGAATTGAACCTCGATGGCCCGATGTCATTGCCGCCACCCCCAGCCGCGGCCAAAGAAGAAGATCCTGAAATTTTCATCGTTGTGGAGCGCATGCCTGAGCCAGTCGGTGGTATGGATGCGATTTATCGCCGTGTGAAGTATCCTGAAATCGCCCGCAAAGCCGGTATCGAAGGTCGCGTGGTTCTGCAGTTCATCGTAGACGAACGTGGTAACGTGGTGAATCCTATCGTTATCCGTGGAATCGGTGGCGGCTGCGACGAGGCCGCCATTGAAGCCATTCGCGGTGTTAAATTCACCCCGGGCATGCAACGCGGACGCCCTGTGAAAGTGCAGTTCCAATTGCCGATTGTGTTCCGCCTGCAGAACTGAAGAATCTGATTGAGCCCATACCAAAGAAAGCTGCCTGAAAGGGTGGCTTTTTTTGTTTCAGAGAGCTATAAGGACTTGTTTCAACGACTCGAACCCTACGCGGCGCAACGCTTCATCCACCGTGACCCATTCAAGTCGTTCGATGCATTCCGAGGCCTGCGGCTTCAAAGTACCCCCATCGCCAAGCACCCGCATCCGATACCAATGCGTGGTCTTGTCCCAATGGCCCCATGCATCGGTGTACGAATGATAGGTGCACAGAAGAAACTCTCCGAGCAAGAGTCCCTTGATCCCGGTTTCTTCCGACACTTCGCGCAATGCGCATTCGGAGACCGTTTCCCCCGCATCGATCTTGCCCTTGGGCAGGTCCCATTCCCCGCGACGGAACATCAACAAGAGCTGTTCTTGGCCCTGAACCGTGCGAAACACCACGCCACCAGCCGCAGTGACCGGCACCGCAGCCGTACTCATCCCTTCTTGGATTCGTCGACGTAGTTCAATCGCAGCGTGTTCAGAACATGCTGCAGATACGATTCCAACTCGGGCTGTATGTTGCCCTTGGTGTAGTGCTGCAACATTTCGAGAGTGTCGATCATGTAGCGGGCCTGGGTCAGATCACGGTCGATGGTGTCGGTGGTCGGGTTTTTCAGCTTTCCCAATCCCATCATGGCCAATTGTTCATGCTGTTGCACAAGCGTGAAAAACAAAAGTTGGCGTTGCTGGTCTTCAGAGAGGTTTTTCGGGTCGAGGTCCATAGGTTAATTCTTTTCAGCTAAGATACGGAGTTCGTACCTTACACACAGCTATGCTCCGTATCCGACCCTTCCGCGCTTGGAGACCTCAACCTGAATCCGCTTCCGAAGTGGCCTGCGTGCCCTACGATGTGATTGATACGGATGAGGCACGGGCCTTGGCCCAAGGCAAGCCGAAAAGCTTCCTTCATGTAATCCGCCCCGAAATCGACCTGCCTCCCCAGACGGATATCCACGCCGATGAGGTTTATGCGCATGGCAGAACCATGCTCGACACCTTCTTCAACGACGGCACGTTTTTGCAGGAAGACACCGAAGCGCATTATGTGTATCGGATTGTGGTTGGGACCCATTCCCAAACCGGTCTTTTCTCGCTGGTTTCCACGGCGGATTACGACTCGGGTAGGATTGTCCGCCATGAGCTCACACGGCCAGACAAGGAAAACGACCGCACACGCCACATCCTCACCCAAGAAGCCTTCGCAGAGCCTGTGTTGCTGATCGCACCACGCATCGCCGGGTTCGCTGAAGCGCTGAAAGCCGAAGAAAGCCATGATCCGTTGTACGACATCCTTACAGAAGACGGTGTGCGCCACACGATCTGGAAATCGACCTCCGCGCTGCCGGCCCGAATGCTTTCCCAAGCGGAAAAAATCTATGTGGCCGATGGACATCATCGTTGCAAAGCCGCATCCCGCGCCGCGGCGGAATTGGGCTTGGAGGATGTCTCTTTCCCTGCTGTGATTTTCCCGCAGGAACAGCTTCGCATCCTGCCCTATAATCGAGTTCTGAATTCGGCGAGTGAGGCTCAATGGAACGCGTTTCTGGCGGTGGCACCCGTCATCGACACCCAAACACCGACGCCGGGTGAACGAGGGCTCATCTGCGTTTACCGCCAAGGAATGTGGACCTCGCACTCTCTTCCTGTGGCCGCATCTGCGAAGGCCGACGACCAGCTCGACGCTTCCAGATTGCAGCATGGCATTCTCGCCCCGGTTTTCGGCATCGCCGATCCTCGAACCGACACTCGGATCGGATTCATCGGTGGAATTCGGGGAACTGCTGAGCTCGAAAGACTCGTTAACTCTGGCAAGGTCGACTTAGGCATCAGCATGCATCCCACCAGCATCGTCGAGCTGATCGCCGTCTCGGATGCGGGCCTGCTCATGCCTCCCAAATCGACCTGGTTCGAACCGAAACTACGCTCGGGGCTCTTGGTTCATTCTTGGGCACAAGAACGGGCGCAAGAACGGGCGCATCAGTGATGCGCCCCTATACTATTTAACCCTTTCCCCTTTCCCCTTTTCCCTAATTCCATGTTCCGCTCTTATAATTTCGCCGCCGGTCCATCCAATCTTCCGACCGAAGTCCTTCTCAAGGCGCAATCCGAATTACTCGATTACAAAGGAACGGGCTCTTCCATCATGGAAATGAGCCACCGCGGACCCGAGTATATCGAAATTGATGCCCTAGCCACGGCTCGCATCAAATCACTTCTCGGCTTGGGAGATGACTTCGAAGTGATGTTCCTCCAAGGTGGAGCCAGCCTTCAGTTCATGATGGTTCCCTATAACTTCATGTTCGGTAAAACGGCGACCTATCTGAACACGGGCGAATGGGCCCGCAAAGCGGCGAAAGAAGCCAAGCTGTTCGGCAAGGTCCATGAAGGCTATTCTTCCGAGGCCTTGAACTACACCCGGGTTCCTTCCGCAGGAGAAATCACAGTGGCGGATGGATCGGAGTATGTTCATTTCACTTCCAACAACACGATTTTCGGCACCCAATATGCCGTTGAGCCCAAAACGAACGGGGTTCCATTGGTTTGCGACGCCAGCTCCGACTTTCTATCGCGTCCGGTGGATATCGACAAGTACGGCCTGATTTATGCCGGTGCTCAGAAGAACGCGGGTCCGGCGGGGGTCACTATGGTCATCATCCGCAAAGAATTTCTTGCGAACGGACGCAAAGAAGGGATGTCGACCATGCTCAATTACAACACGCATGTGGGCACGATGTTCAACACACCCAATACGTTCGGTGTGTATCTGGTGAACTTGGTGCTGGAGTGGATCGAGAACAACGGCGGGTTGGATGGAGTCCAGACCATCAATGAACGCAAAGCCGGCAAGCTGTATGCTGAAATCGACCGGGATGAGTTCTACACCGGAACCGCCGAGCAAGGCTCGCGCTCCCTGATGAATGTGACGTTCCGTTTGCCGAATGAGGAATTGGAAAAAACTTTCGTGAAACAAACGGAAGCCAACAACCTGGTTGGTCTCAAAGGCCACCGCAGCGTGGGTGGCATTCGTGCAAGCATCTATAATGCCATGCCCGAAGCCGGTGTGGAGGCTTTGGTTCAGTTCATGGCTGAATTCCGTCGGAAAAACGGCTGATCAGCCGCGTTTTTCCATGGCTTTGAGGAGATCTTCCGCTTCGCGGATGAGATCCTCGGCTTTTTGCTGGGCATCGGCCACAAGCTTACCACTGGCCGAGTCTGGCGCTTTTTCCGAATTTTGCAGATTCTCGATGGTCTCGGCGATTTCCTCGACCAAACGATTCAACTGATAAGACAGCCGCTTGCGCAGATCGGAACCCTTCTCCGGAGCGAAAAGCAGTGCCACAACGGCACCTGTAAGTGCGCCTGAGATGATTCCGAATGCGAAGCCTTTTGAAAATTGACTCATAAGTTCTCTCTTTGTTTTTCAGGAAGATAGGGAAGAAATCTTCGCCTGCCTGTACGCGATGACCGCTTTTCTGCGTTTTTTGGAAATCCCTACCAAGAACACAGGTACCACGAACAGAGTGAATATGGAGGAGAAGGCGAGTCCGCCGATCACCGCTTTCGCCAACGGGCTCCATGTTTCAGAACCCGTCCCCAATTCCAAAGCCAATGGCACCATCGAACCGATCGTGGTCAGTGCGGTGAGCAGAATCGGGCGAAGACGGTCTTTCGAGGCTTGGATCAATGTTTTCACATAATCAACATCCGACAATCCGTTATCCGCTTTCTGATGGATGAAATCCACCATCACGATGCCGTTGTTGATCACAATTCCGACCAGGATGATCATTCCTAAATATGCGGGTATCGATGTGGAGGTTCCGGTAAGCCAAAACAGGAAAAAGGAGCCGAAGAACGCCAACGGTATGGTGAACATGATGACGAACGGATCTTTGAAATTTTCGAACTTCGCGGCCATGACCATGTATGTCAGGATGAGCCCTGTGAGCAGAGCCCAAAGCAGGCTCTGATTGGCTTGTTGCTGGTCTTGGTTGGTTCCTGTGAACTCATAGCGGTATCCATCCGGCAACACCACTTCTTCCTGAAGAAGACGGACAATGCGTTCGCGGTGCTCTGCGACCTTTCCTGTCACACTGATGCTCACGTCCATGATGGTTTCGCGATTGCGTCGTGTGATTCGGTTCACTCCCTCGGTGGCCTCGAAATACCCCAATTGAGCCGCAGGAATGCGTTGGTCGCCTACTTGCAAGATCTGGAATTGCTGCAGATCACGCAGACTCTGACGGTAGGTTTCATCCATGCGGACTTCGATGGGAACCTCCCTACCACCGACCCTATAAAATCCGACCTGGGTTCCGCGCGCTTGCGTTTTGAACGAATTCGCAACCTCGCTGATGCTCGATCCTACCCGGCTGACCAACTGTCGATCCAATTGGAAAATGAGTTCCGGGGTTCCGCTCACACGAGGATTATCGACGGAAATGACCGAACTGTCTTGGAGCATCACTTCTTCAATTTTTGTGGTGATGCCTTTCAGGACATCGGTGTCTGGGCCGATCAACGTCACCCGGATGTCTTGTCCGAAACCTGAACCACCGCGTCCGCCACCTGGGCCGAATCCGCCGCCAGCATTGATGTTGATCCGCACACCGGGGATGTCGAAGCGGCGCCGAAGTTCGATGGCGATCTGCTCGCTGGTTTTTTCGCGCTCATCCGCACTCACCAACTGAAGGGTGATACGCCCGTAGTTCGCATCGGCTCTCCATCCGCCTTGACCGATACTGCTCACCACAGTGGCGACTTCCGGATCTTTGGCCAATTCAGCCGACATCGATCGAACGGTTTCAGCCGTTTGAACCAAGGTGCTTCCGGCGGGTAGCTCCACATTCAGATTGATCTGACCGGAATCGGTGTTCGGAAAGAAGATGTTGGTGAGCTTGCTGTTGAAAAAATAACTACCGTAAAACACTCCGAAAACCAACAGAAGCACGACTTTCTTGTGCAGAAGGCACCATTCCAGAGCTCGGCCATAGGCTGATTCCAATCGGATGAACATCTTGGAAATTCCACCTTCATTCTGAATTCCACCTTTCTTCAGCAGCTTGGACGCAAAAACTGGTATCAGGATGAAAGATGCCAGAAATGCGAATGAGATGGCCAGGGAAATGGTCACCGCCAAATCATAGGTGAACACCGCGGTTTGGCCTGTGACAAACAGGAAGGGGATGAAAACCACCAAGGTCGTCAATGTGGATCCCCAAAGAGCGCCGATCACCTCTTTCGTACCATCCACGATGGCTTTCGAACGAGGCATGCCTTCTTCGAGTTTTCCGACGATACTTTCCAAAACCACGATAGAACTGTCGACCAACAGCCCGACTGCCAACGCCAGGCCGGTGATGGAGACGAAATTCAGGGTGAGTCCCAACGCGTACATGCTTGCGAATGTCGCTGTCATGGAGATGGGAATCGAAAGAGCCACTACCGTGGACGATCTCCATCCTCCAAGAAATACAAGAAGAATGAGAACGACTAGGCCGAGAGCGATAAGAGCGGATTGGGCCAGATTGGAAATTTGAGTTTCGATCGAGGTGCCGTCGTTGGTCAGAATTTGAACATTCACCCCCGCAGGCAAACGCTCGACCACATCAGGAAGCGAAGCGATCACCCCCTGCGATACTTCCAAAGTATTGGCATCAGACCGTTTCTGCACCTCGATGGTTACGCTGTTCTTGCCATTCACCTCTTCGAGAGAATTGATATCGATGAACCCGTCGTTCACTTCGGCCACGTCTTTCACTCGTACAGGAACCCCGTCGGGTTTCATCAAGATGATGGTCTGCGCGATTTCAGCCACATTCTCATACACCGATTGGGCTCTGACATTGTAACTGAGCCGATCCGTGACCAAGCTTCCGACCGGAACCTGCTGATTGTTCTGACGGATGGCGCTTTCAACCTGTGCTGTGGTTAGACGGCTTTGAGCCATCAAGAACGGATTCAAGTTCACATAGATCGTGCGTTGCAACCCGCCGCGAGTATCGGCGGAAGCCACACCGGGAATGCGTTCGATCAACGGCTCAATGAGTTCTACCGATAAGCTTCGCAATTCATCCAACCCGCGGTTTGTGGCTTGGACGCTCAAACGCATGATCGGGAAATTCTCCGGGTCGAATTGAAAAATGACCGGAGGCGTGGCTTCGCGTGGCAGTGTGTTACGGATGCGGTCGAGCTGTTCGCGGGCCTTGAGCTCGACGCGGCGGGCATTGGTGCCCGGCTTAAGCCGTAGAGTGATGAAGGCGCTGCCTTTCCGGGCGTTGCCTTCGACAGTCTCCACACCGTCGATCGAACCCACGGCCGCTTCGATCGGTTCCACCAGCAAACGCAGGATGTCTTCGGGCGACACATTCCTGTAGCCCGTCGAAATCGCGACCACAGGAATATCGAACGCCGGGTACAGCGTGACTTTGAGTCGGGCGAGTGAAAACAATCCGAACCCGATCACCAGCAAGGAAAGCATGGTGACGGTGACAGGACGTTTCAGAATGCTGTCAATGATCGAGTATTTCATCTGCGAGCGGGTCGGTTTTGTGGATGGCATCGAACCCGAGGCGTTCGATCAGCCCGTTGATCACATAATACAGGCTCGGAACAACAAACAGCATGAGTACGGTGGAGAAGGTGAGTCCACCGATCACCGTCCGAGCCATCGGAGACCAGGTCTCCGAGCCGGCGCCCAATTCAAGCGCCAGCGGAACCATGGAAAGGATCGTGGTGCCTGCGGTCATCAGAATCGGACGCAAACGACGCGACGCGCCCTGAACCACCGCTTCCATCCTGGTGATTCCACGACTTTGCAACACTTTGATGTAATCGATCATCACGATTCCATTGTTAACCACGATTCCGGATAACAGAATGAGTCCGATCAGAGCCGTCACGGAAACCGCCGTTCCAGTGATGGCCAGCATGAGCAATACTCCGGTAAGTGCCAACGGAATCGTCATGATGATGATGAACGGTTCCACCAGACTCTCGAATTGTGAAGCCATGATCATGTACGCGAGCACCGCGGCCACCAGAAATGCGATCATCAGATAGTTGAAACTTTCAGCTTGGTCTTCGGCGGTTCCACCTACCTCATACCGGTATCCATCCGGCCATTCGACTTTTGCGAGTTCTTCGCGCGAATCTTGGGTGACACGTTTCAGATCGGCATCCCCGAATTCGGCTTTGATTTCGGTGACCCGCTCTTGGTTCACACGCAGGATATTCGACGGACCCAGATAGCGTTCCACTCGGGCGATGTTCCTAAGCGGAATGTATGTGCCATCGTTCAGGCGGATTTGAATATCATCGATGGATTTCGAGTCGGATCTGTTTTCAGAGGCGAGTTGAACGAGGATGGTGTATTCCACACCCTGATCCACGAAGGTGGTCGCTTGCGCGCCACGAACCGAGTTACTTATGGTTTGAGCCACAGCGGATGTGGATAGTCCTAAGCGGGCGATGCGCTCGCGATCCATGATCACACGGAGTTCCGGGCGACCCGCATCGGCTGAACTTGTCGCGCTCACCACGCCGGGAACGCGCATCAATGCGTCTTTCACACCATCCGCGAGATCTTTCTTCACATTCAGATCGAACCCGAAGATATTGATGATGAGGCCTTCCTCGCCTTCTGGATTCAACGGATTCTGGCGAACTTCACTGATTTCCGCGCCGGGGACATCCTGCAAGGTACGGATCAGTTCCGCCGCGATTTCGAATTGGGATCGGGAACGTTCGCCTCTCGGTACCAGCTCCACGCGCACGGTCCCTTGATAGCCTCCGGGGTTGTCGGCCCCTTCCACGCCACGTTTGTCGCCATAATCCGACACCACGAGCCGCGCTTCGGGAACCGTGTTCCCGATCACCGACTCCACTTGGTAGATCGTATTCTGAAGTTCGAACAGATTCACTCCGGGCTCGCGCTTCACATTCAGCACGAACGCGTTCTCATCAACCGGCGGAAAAAACTCCCCTCCCAGAACCATGAACAGAGGCAGTGTTAACACGAAAAACAAAGCGCTTACGCCGATCACCCATTTGTTGCGCTTGAGCGTCTTCTTCAAGGTGGCCTGATAGCGCTGATCGAGGCGATTGAAATAGGCTTCCAGTTTTCGGGCGATCTTGTTTTTCTCCTTCGGTGCATCCGTCTTTTTCACATCCTGCAGCGAGAACAGCTTGGATGCGAGCAATGGCACCACAGTCAACGCCGCCACAGTGGACATGATCAGCGCGAAAGACACCGTAAGCGCCAGATCCTGAAACAAGACTCCGGCAATACCCGGCACAAACAGAACCGGTAACAACACCACGAGTGTGGTGAGAGTGGAAACCACGACCGGAATGGCGACTTCCTGCGAACCCAGTGTCGCGGCTTTCTTTCCGTCGTAACCGTCTTTCCGATATCTGAAGATGTTCTCCAACACCACAACCGCATTATCGACCACCAAGCCCACAGCAAGGGTGAGTCCCGACAAAGAAATCACGTTCAATGTCACATCCGCGAAATCCATCACTGAAAATGTCGCGACAATGGAGACCGGAATAGAAATGGCGATGATCAACGACGTGCGGAAACTTTGCAGAAACACCAACAGGATGATCACGACAAGAACTATGGCCTGGATGGCGGTCGAATACAGGTTCTGAAGCGAGAGTTCGATGAAATCGGCCTTGTTCGTCAACACTTCGAGGGTCATGTCGCTCGGCAGAACCGCTCTGATCTTGTCCAATTCCAACAAGACATTTGCCGCGGTGGTCACCACGTTCACATCGCTTTGGCGGTACAGATTCACAACCAGGCCTTCTTCGCCGCGAACATGCACATTCCCGATGGGCTGCGCCACGCCGTCTTCCACATCGGCCACATCGCGCAGCATCACCGGCACTTCGTTGCGCACCCCGACAATGGTGTTGCTGATCTGTTCGATGTTCTTGAATTCGCCGATGGTGCGAAGCGAATAGACGATGCGCCCTTCGATGAGTTCTCCAGCCGGAACCTGGATATTCTCCTGCCGGAGCCGGTTCGCGATGGTGGCGATGTCCAACCCATATGAAAGCAATTGCTCGTTGCGGATCCAGATGTTGATCTGACGCTCGAGTCCGCCGGCGGTTTCCGCCGCGGCGATGCCCGGAATCCGTTCCAGCCGTTGTTCCAATTGCTGCGTGGCCACCGTGCGCACTTCGCTGGAGCTGCGCGTCTTTGAAGAAAGTGTGAGCACGATGATCGGCTCTTGATTCGGATCATAACTGAACACGATGGGCTGATCGGCATCTTGAGGCACCGCACGGCGTGCGAAATCGATCTGCTTTCTGACATCCGCTTCGGCGATGAACAGATCCGTCCCCCAATTGAAATACAGTTTGATGACGGATGCGCCCTGGCTCGACAACGATCGGATGCGTTGCAATCCGCTCACCGAACCCACTTGCTCTTCGATCGGGCGAGAAATGAGGGTTTCAATGTCTTCGGGCGCCACACCTTCATACGTCGTGTAAATGGTGATCGTAGGAAACGACACATCCGGATACAGGTTCAGACTGAGCCGGCTCAAACCGAACAGACCGAACCCGATGACAATCAACGTCATCATGATGAAGGTGACCGGACGATCGACCGCGAGTTTGCTCAGATTCTTCATTGAGCCTTGGCGGTGGAATCAGGTGCGATGGTGCGGCCGCCTTGATTGAAGCGTGGCAGACCCGAAACCCGGATTTTTGCGCCGTCTTCAAGACCGGATTGTCCGGTGATGATGAGTTTGTCGCCAGGCTCAAGACCGGAAAGGATTTCGATGCGGTCGCCTTGCTGAACTCCGAGTTGAAGTGTCCGACGCAGGGCGATGGAGTCGCCTTGGGTGACAAACGCGGCGTAGGTACGTTGCAAACGGATCACGTTCGATTCCGGCTGGATTACCGTCTGCACATTTTCGACCATCGCGGAGCGGGGAATCACCACCACACCCGACTTCGTGAGAACATTGATGCGGGCTTCGACCAAGGCACCGGGTTGGATGGAATTCGAGCGGTTTGTGATGGTGATGACCACTTCGCCCAAACCGGTGGTGGCGTCGATCTGTGGCGCGATGCGCGTGACCACACCCGATGCGCCGGGTTCGGATGCGTTCGACAGACGGAGATCCACTTGCTGACCCACTTTCACATTGTTCCAGTCAGCCATCGTCAGGAAAAGACGGACTTCATAACCACCCGAATTCGACAATTCGAAGATCGCCTGTCCGCCGCCGGCGATGTCACCCACGGCGAGATTCCGTTTGGCGATGAACCCGGTGACCGGAGCGCGGACCTCGGTATAGCGCATGTTTTGCGCCGACTGGGTGTATGCGGCCACGGCGGAACGATATTGCGCGCGAGTGCCCGCGGCGACGGCTCGGATGTTGTCGAACTCCGCCTGGCTGGTGAGATTGCGATTGAAAAGGTCAGTGGCGCGGGCGAGGCTGAGGCTGTCGCGGTCCATGGCCATCTTGGCTTGTTCCATCTGCGCCTGATCGCGGATAAGCTGTTCACGGAACGATGTGTCGTTGAGTTTGGCAAGAGATTGTCCGGCCTGCACACGGTCACCTAAATCAGCCAGAATCCGGACGATGCGCTCGGAAACCTGAGCTGTAACCTGAACATTGTCTTGGGCTTTCACGGTGCCATAGGCACGGATCTGCTCGGAAATCGATCCGATTTGGACATCACGCACTTCTACGGAAGTGGCCCGCTGACCAGGACCTCCGGGCATCCCGCCTCCGGCTTGAGGTGAACCACCGCCACATGCGGCAAAAAGAAGGAGACTACCAAGAAGGGAGAGAGTTTTCACTACGTAATAGGTCTGATGAGTGGTCGGAAGTACCTTAAGGTATCGCTTTCAACGCTTTATGATTATTAAGCGTTTACGGCAACCGACCGCTTTAATGGCTTTTTACAAGCGTAACGACACGCTGAGATTGAAGGCAAAAAACTCGTATTATTGGCCAATCAAACCAAAAATTCTCCCAAAATGAAATTCTTCATCGACACCGCCGACCTATCCGAAATCAAAGAAGCCCATTCCATGGGAATTCTGGATGGAGTAACCACCAACCCATCGCTTTGCGCAAAAATCGGCGTGCGTGATTTCGAAGGCCACATCGCCAAAATCTGCGAGATCGTGGAAGGGGATGTGTCTGCGGAAGTGGTGTCGACCGACTATGCCGGTATGATGGAAGAAGGCCGCCGCTTGGCGAAAATCGCACCGAATGTGGTAGTCAAAATTCCGTTGATCAAAGACGGCATCAAAGCCATCAAGAGCTTTACGGATGAAGGCATCAAAACGAACTGCACCTTGTGCTTCAGCGCCACCCAAGCCTTGGTCGCCGCCAAAGCCGGCGCCACGTACATTTCACCGTTCGTGGGACGCTTGGACGACATCTCCAGCGATGGCATGCTCCTGATCGAAGAAATCTGCACCATTTACGACAACTACGGATATGCGACCGAAGTGCTGGCCGCCTCCATCCGTCACCCGATGCACGTGGTCGCCGCCGCCAAACTCGGCGCCGACGTGGCCACCATGCCGCTGAGCGTGATCGAGGCCTTGCTGAAGCATCCTCTCACCGACAGCGGGCTGGAGAAATTCCTTCAGGACTGGGCGAAGCTTCAGGCGAGTTTGAAGTAGTCAGAATCTGAACATCAGCCCGGCTTGGAAGTACCGGCCGGTGCCCGACTTTTCGACTCGTTCAAAGGTTATGGGGCCGTCATCGATAGAAACAAATCCGTCGCTGTATTGATATCGACGGAAAATGGGTATGCGGTATCCGAATGAGATGGGAATGGAAATCCTGTGATTTCCTCGGATATCGTAGGTCCCCCCGAGAAGCAAAAATGGCGTGAAGCGACGGTCGTAAACATCGAGATAGTTCACTTGGACTTTCCTTGACTCGGGTTGCCCGGAGATACTCGTGATGCTTATGCGTTGACCAGAGCTGCCGCTTAATTCACCCGGGACGATGAACAGCTCAATCCCAACATCCATGGTAGGGAGAAGTCGACTCTTCTGGCTCATGAACTCGTTTGAATATCCTGCCAAGACGGTCATTAATAAGACACTGCTTTCAAACCGTGAGTTCATGCCGGCAACCACATACCCATCATTCACAATCAGTGGATTAGGATGCCTCAACGATGTGGAAAACACATCATTTACAACACCGATTCCGAGTCTGAAGTGGTCGTCAGGTCGGATGATACCATACTCAATGGTCATCCCCACTTCCATGCTCTCACCCGAGGTGTAAACGTCGTTTCCGGGTTGCAGACTGCCAAAACCAATTCCGGTTTTAAAAGACAGCGTGTGCGCGTCTTGTGCGGAAACCGCTATAGTTAACAAAAAAATAAGTAGGGAAACAAGTGTGATCGATTTCATAATCATTTCCATTCTGTAAAAAGGTTGATGCGATGGGGATTCTCAAATACATGTTCAGATCGTATGTAAACCACCTTAAAAGCTCCAGCTCCTTTAAATTTGATGAGATTTGTGGAATATATTCCGGTTTTCCAGTCAATTTTTACTTTAGCAATCGACCCATTTTGTTTCGAATCCCCAAGAGAACCTTCTATTAGAACCCTTTGCATAACCCCCGAGCTTGACATTGTCCCCATGAATCCTTATATTATGACATAACGAAAGCCGCCATTCAACCTTCATCCTTCCGCCATGTCCTCGACCAATCAACTCAGCTTCGGCGACGGCCTTC
>CAMTWZ010000004.1:0-107899 GCA_947085565.1 uncultured Bacteroidota bacterium | reverse complement strand
TCCCAGGCTCCTCATTCGTACATCTCAGAATTTTCCAAGAGCTCGCTATGCGATTTCCTCGTCGTTTCATCTCCTCAAAGAACAAACTCCCGTTTCCAGGCGCAGATTCCTAAGTTACACACTTCAGAACCCACTTGTCAAGAAAACCTGCGAATTCTTTTCAAATTCGCCATATTCGGTTTTTTGCCGGGCCTCCAATATACGACGGAAAATTCCCAGTTGTCAACAAATTATCGACATTTATCTCACTTTCAACCGCTTCAGCTTGCTCTGCAAGGTCGTCGGTTTCAATCCCAACTTCGCCGCCGCTCCATCCTTGCCATACACCCGCCCTCCACAGGCATCCAACACCCGCTTCAGATACTCGGCCGACTGATCCTCCCAGCTCCTGGGCTCCGCAATCTTCTCACTTCTTACCCCTCCCGCAACCTGCTCCAACACCCAACGGCGGATTTCCGAAATGCCGAGTCTGTCAGCTAATCCTCCCCGTATCAATCTCTTCCTCACATCCTCTTCCACGTGCACCACTCCACTCAGCTTCTGCAAGGTGTCTTCGATGATGGCGCGCACATCTTCCTCGCGATACCGCATCGGCGCGACGGTCACCACCTGGAAATTCTGACTGAAATACCACGCTTCGTTCAATAGGCCTTTCCCGCGGGCTTGATCGGGCGACCATTCCGACGCTACCACCCCCACCACTCCCTTCATCGGAAGCGGCTCTTTGGTCTTCAACACGCTCACATCCTCGATCAGCAATACGCTTCCTTCCTGCACGCCGGCGCGAAGCGCCTCTTTGGTGGCTACCACCAACGGCTTTCCGACCATCCCCGCATATCTCCGGGCCAAGGTCTTCTTTCCGATCCCCGCTTCGCCGGTGAGCCACAAGGCTTGCGACTGCCGCGCCCATTGCGGCATCTTTCCCAAAAGGTCCTTCATGTGCGGCGATTCGGCGATGAATCCGGCCGCCGGACGCGCCTCCGCATCCCCCTTCGACACATCCAAGGTAACCACCATGAGCGGCGTGCGACTCGACGCGCTTTGGAATAGTCGGAATCGATACTCCAGCGGAACCGAGTTTCCACCCACATCCGGCAACACCGTTTTTCCATGGTGGCCCGAGGTCGGCAAATGGGTTTTTTCCGCGACCTGATCGATGAAGGAGTTCATCATCGGTGTCAGGGTTCCGCCGGGTTCGCACATCATCACGAAATCTTGCGGGGTATGGCCCAAAACCCCCTTGATCACCTCATTGGTGTAGATCAGCTGCACTTTGTCGTCGGTTTCGATGCGGAAAACGAAGATCAATGAGCTCACTTCGTCGAGAATATCGCGCCAAAAGGCTTGGTTTTGTACGGTTTTCATTCTTTGGTGATGGGGTCTTCCTCGTAATGCTTCAGGTATTTCACGCCGGCGTAGAAGATCGGCGTGTCGAGCAAGGCGGCGAAGAATTTGAACAGATAGGCGTTGATGATGAGTACGGCCAAAGCGGCGAGGCTGTCGACGCGCTCGCCCAGATTGCCCGCCAGATATAGGATACTCAAAATGGCGACGGTATCGACCAATTGGCTGACGAGAGTCGAAAAGTTATTGCGGATCCACAGATGCTTGCCTTTGGTCAGCGTTTTCCAGAAATGGAAGAGTCGCACATCGATGGTTTGGGCCGTGAGATAAGCCAACATGCTCGCCAATGTGTTTCCTACCATGAATTGATAGACTCCTTCGAAGAGATCGAGTCCGCCGCTGATGCCATAGGCATTGGGTAGCCAGTGATTGATCGTCATCACCGCAAGTAGGAACATGTTCATCCAAAAACCCACCCAAACCACCAATTGGGCTTTTCTCCGGCCGAAAAGTTCGCTGATGAGATCTGTGGCGAGAAATGTGACGGGATAGGCGATAACCCCGGCCGGAACGATCATCTTATATATGGAGCCTTCTCTGACCAACTCCGGAACAAAAGGAAGGAACCAATTCGGCAGATTGAGGGTGAACAGAGTCACGAATTTGGTCGTGCCGATGATGTTCCCCATCACCAGCGCCGTGATGAACACGGCGGCGAGCGACAGAAACAGGACGTCTCTTTGGTGTGGATCGGGTTTCATGGGTGGGGCGATTCGGAAACAGAGCGGGATATTACAATAATTTCGTGAACGAATATCCACCCATACGCCGTTTCATAGTGCATGACACAATCCGAATTCGCTGAAAAAGTACTCATCTCCAAGGCTGCGGCCGCGCTCTACGAAGAGCAAGGCGACCGCTTCACCTATTCCGCCGTAGCCACGGCCACGGGACTCGAAACCGCCCGCATCCGTACCCTGTTTCCATTGAAACACAAGATGTTGCGCTTCGCGCTCACGTCCATCCCCAAACGAAGCGCCGACGGCATCGAAGCCATTCCCGATTTCCAAGACCTCAGCATCAGTGAAACCATTTCACAGTATGTCTATCAGAGCTTCGACCTGTTCAACGAACATCGCCAGCTAACGGAAGATCATTTTAATGATGTCGCATCCTCCTTGCAAAAGAACACGGCAAAGCATTTCGACCGGATGGTCGAGCGCGACGGACGCATCCCCTTCATGAACCGCATCCTGCTCAAGCCCATCGTATTCAACATTATGGCTTGGCAGTATGTGCAACTGCTGCGATTCTGGCTCAAGGATGAGAGCGAAGGCACGGCGAAGACCTTGGAATTGGTCGACAAATCCACCGCTCTGTTTCAGGAACTCGCTTATTCCGGAATTCTGGACAAAGGGGTGGATTTCGGAAAAACCGTGTTCTCGCAGTTCAAAGGACACAAGGAATGAGTGATTTTCCATCCAGCGCCCTTGAGCGCGGCGGCATCATCGCCAAAACCGGGATCAGAGTCGGAGCCAGTTATGCGAATCAGCATCTGAAAGACCTCATCAACGGAAAAATCGATGCGGACGCCCGCAAATCCCTGAACAAGATCAATGCCGAGCGCATGTTCAAAGAATTTTCAAAGCTTAGAGGTACTGCGCTGAAATTGGCACAGACCATGAGTTTGGACAATTCGATTCTTCCAGAGGAAGTCGCTGAAGTGATGGCTCAAGCCCAATACAGCGTGCCGCCGATCAATCGGGTATTGATCCGAACTATCGTAAAGCGCGAGCTTGGGGGTTACCCGGAAGAAATTTTCGGTCGGTTTGAGGCCGATGCCTTGGCCGCGGCCTCCATCGGACAGGTGCACCGGGCTTGGCTCAAAGACGGAACGCCGGTTGCCGTGAAGATCCAGTATCCGAATGTGCGTGAAACCATCCAGACCGATATGGGAATCGCCCGAATCTTCATGGATCGGATCATCGGAAAGGAAAAAGCGGAGATGTATTCGGAAGAAGTGCGCCTCAAACTTCTCGAAGAGACCGATTATCTGAACGAAGGAAAAAACCTGACCGAATATCACGCCAAATTCACGGGTACGAAGTTCGTGACACCGCAATGGCTCCCTGAATATTCCACATCCAAGGTGCTGACGATGACCTTCCTCGAAGGTCATCACATGAATGAATTCCTCAAGTCGAATCCCTCACAGGAACAGAAAGACCATTATGGTCAGCTGTTTTGGGATTTCTTCCATGCGCAGATCGATTCCCAATACACCGTCTATGCCGACGCGCATCCCGGAAACTTCCTTTTCACTCCCGATGGCCGACTCGGAATCCTCGATTTCGGATGCGTGAAGGTGTCTCCACCCGAATTCTTCAACAATTACATGCGCTTGTTCGATGTCCACATGGCCGACGACATGCACCACATCCGCAGAGTCTACACCGCCTTGGAGATGGTAGATCCGAACAACGCCAAAGATGATGACGATCAGTTCGTGGCTTTCGCACGTGCGTTCGGTAATCTCTTCCTCTCGCCTTACCGGGAGGATGTGTTCGATTTCAGCGTGAATGATTTCTCGAAGGATGTGGCCCGATACGGCCGCGAAGCCACCGCATTCACAGAACCCCGCGGATCACGTCATTTCATCTTCGTGACACGGCTGCATGTGGGTCTGTATCGGATTCTCATGCAACTTGGCGCGCGTGTGAACACCACGGAAAGCCGTGCGATCCTCTCGTCTTATCTGAAAAGTGTGAACGCCGCTTAGGGGTAGGTCTGTTTTGGGGTGTATAATTGATAGAGCTCGCTATGAGCGTCTATCCAACACACTTTCAACTGAGACCTAACATGAAATATTCCATCCTATTCATCCTTTTCATCGGGCTGATCGCCTGTAAGGAAGCCGACAACACCCCATCCCTTTCTGAAGAAGATCTTCAGATCGTGAAATTGGCTGTTTCCGAGGCCCTCGCCGATCAGAACGATGGTGTGATCACCGAGCTTTACGACTTGCAGAACCAATTGCGTTTCGGCCGCATCAGTTCGGATGTGAACGTGCAATTCGGTCCGAATTCGGGTCCGCGTCCAGGCCAAGGCGACCCGCGCAACCAAGTCCGCACGTATGACCCGATCACCGGCAAGCATCTGATTCAATTCGAGCGCAGCTTCACCGGCATGGGTGTCACCAAATCGCAAAGCGTGTATCTGGAATACATCTTCACGAATCCGGATGGCGCGTTTGTCGAGTTCCCTGGTCGTCAGGCTGTGGCCCAAGTGCAATTCACCGGCAACCGCACGGGCAGCATCAGCGGATTGATGCGTTCTTCCACAACCACACGTGAAGCCGCTTGGCTGATGTCGGGAATGGAAGCCTCATCGAACACCATCCGTCTGAACGGAACCCAGAGCAACAGCGGAACGATGACCGGCAGAACCCCGGACGGTGAGATCTCACGCCAATTCTCGCTGAAACTCAGATTCGCGAACGTCGCTCTCGACAAATCCTTCAAAACCGATTCCACGCTGGAAAACAAAGTGACCGGAACCATCACCTTTGAAATGACCATGAAGCACACGCTTCCGAACGGTGAGATCCGCGAAAAAACCAACAAAGGCAGTATCGACTTGGCCGGAAACGGCAAAGCACTGATGCGCATCATGGGCATCCGCACTCTGTTCGCCATCAACCTCGCGACCGGTGCGGTCGAATCATAAGACCTAAGAGGACGACTACAGGAGGGATGTCCCGGAAAGGGCTTCCCTCCCTATATTTCAGATCATGAACACACCCGACTCCATACTCTCCGACTATCGCCAAACGTGGGCAAGCGCTCCCGTTTCGATCGATTCCGCGGCATTGTGGGAGTCGATTTCCGCGTCGATGGAAACCGCACCCGCACCCGCCAAAGTGCATCGCCTTTCTCCTTCCTGGATGCGCTACGCCGCGGCGGCTGTCTTCTTCATCGGCGGGTTGATTGTTCTGGCACGGTTTCTCTCGGTTCCGCATACCCTGTCGATTTCCTCCGAAGACAAGATCTTCGCGTACACCATGATCGATGGAACCGTGGTGACTCTTCGTCCGAATTCGACACTTCGCCAGCTTGAATCAGCCGAAGGTGTCGAAACCTACGAACTGGTCGGCGAGGCCTTTTTTGATGTGGTTCCTGCTCAAAGAACCTTCGAAGTTGTGACATCCGACGGCAAAATTCAGGTTTTGGGCACGAAGTTCAATGTGCGCGCTTGGCCCGAAGGCACCTGGGTGTATTTGGAATCGGGATCCGTCGGTTTCTCCAACGATATCGGAAATGTACGCCTCGAGCCCGGTTACGAAGCCAGCGTGGCGGATCGCGCGGCGCCGATCGAAGTGGTGCCCGTTTCAGGTGAAGCCGCCACCGCTTGGCTCCGCAGCGAACTGATTCTTGATGAAACTCCGCTCAGAGAGGTGGTCACCGAATTGGAACTGCATTATCGCATCAAGTTGGAACTTCCGCCGGATCTGGCTGAACAATCGGTGAGTGGTCGGTTGGTGCTCAGCGACCGTGACCGCACACTCGACCAGCTGCGGATGATCACCGGTTACGCGTTTCCTGTGCGCATGAAGTGAACCTCTTATTCCTCCTTCTGTTCAGCTTCAGTTGGAGTTCGACTCCGCTGAAAACCGTGATAAGGGACGTCGAAGCATCGACGTCCTATCGTTTTTTATATCGGGATGCGTTGATCGCGACCGCTCGGGTAACCCTCAGCACGACCGAAGACCGGCTCCTGGCGGATCTCGAAACGGTGCTGGCGTCGCAAGGCATCGGGTTGCAGGTCGATCTGAACACGAAGCAGGTCTTGGTCTTCTCAAGAACCAAGTCAGCGGCTGGCGCGCCGATCCAAGGGTTGGTATTGGACGACGCTACGGGCTCGAGACTGCCTTATGCCACGGTGATGTGGTTACGTGGCGATGCTTGGAGCGGCGCGGTGGCAGATGAGCAGGGCAGGTTTGCGTTCTCATTTCCGAGCGGACAAGAATCCCTTTCCGTGATGGTCCGCTATGTGGGATATCGGCCCACATCGGTCGTTCTCACCCGTGATGCCGCCCAAGGCGACCTCGCCATCCGGCTCACTCCCGATCCGCTCATCAGCGACGATATCGTCATCGAACGGCGCAGCATCCATTCCTCCGCCGACAGCCTGTGGATCACCATGTCGTCGACCGGAGGCACCACCGGATTCAGCGAACCCGGGGCCCTGCGGGCGCTTCAGCCACTCGCATCGGTTTCGGCAGGCGGCGCCATCAGCGACGGACTCTTCATCCGAGGCAGCAAACCCGACGGCTTGCAGATCCTTCTCGACGGCGTTCCGGTCTACAACCACACCCATTTGTTCGGTCTTTTCGATCCGTTCAACCAAGACGCACTCATCGCGGTCGGCTTCTATTACGGAATCACTCCCGCCACCTACGCCGGCCTTCCTGGCGGAACCTTGAGTTACAGCACCAAAACCGCATCCCAAAATCAGATCCGCGGCTCCGTCGGCATCACCAACAGCGCATTCAGAGGAACTGTGGAAATCCCGGTGGTTCCGGGTCGGGCGAGCGTGCTGCTCTCCGGCCGCACCTCGTATCTGAATTCCGTGAACTGGTTCGGAAATGCGGAATTGATCCGATGGGGACTGGATGTCGATCGTGCCACCTCCGACCCGCAGACATCCGCATCATCCATCGATAGCCGAACGGTTTTCCCGAAAGATTCGGACGCCCGATTTCACGACATCCATCTCAAAGCTTTTTTTGAGGAAGCGACCGGAGCCGATTGGGCCGTCTCATTTTACAACGGAGGAGACATCACTCGTCAAAGCGCCATCCGATATACGCGTCAACCCGGCACCATCCTTCTGATACCGCGGGATGTGGATACCCGGAACCGATGGGGATCCACGGTGGCGAGTCTGCAGCGGCATTGGCGGGCGACGCCGCGTTCCCGGATGAAGGCTTTGGCTTCGATCTCGCAGTATGAGGCGAAATTCGCGAAGGATGATTTCCTCTACGTGCGGTACAACCCCAACAACGACAGGTTCATCTCCTCATTGAACCTGTTCAGCCAGGAAAACGAGTTGCTCGATGTGCAGACCAGTATTCACAACGATTGGTTCGCTTCGGATAACACCATCCTCAGCAGTGGAATCACACTAAGATCGGTATCCATCGACTACGACGAACAGTCGATCCAACGGCCGTTGTATTCCACCACTACCCAGAGCGTTCAGGCGGATCTGTATTCCCAACTGGAACTTCAGAAACTGGATTGGATGCACCTCACCGCCGGACTCCGCACCCATTACTTCACGCTGGGCAACGTATTTCGGTTCTCACCTCGGGTTCAGCTTATGATGTTTCCGCAGAGCCGGGTTCGATTCGGAGCCGGATACAGCGTGAATCACCAGTTCCTTCACAGTGTGTCGCTCAAGCAGCAGATGAGCGCCGATGTGTGGATTTCAAGTCTCAGCAACCAACCTCCAAGCACATCGCGCCACCTCACCGGCGGCGTGTATGGCTGGCTCGGAGGCGGGGTGAGCGCTCAGATCGAGGCCTATCACAAAAAAGCGGATCGGGTGCGATATCACGAAGTGAACCCGAGTCTGCTGGTTTCCCGCGAAACCGCGCTTGAAAGTCCGTGGTTCTATCAGAATTCGATGAACTCCACCGGCATCGAAACGCAGATTTCCGGAAATCATCGGTCTCTGGATTGGATGATCGGTTACTCGAATTCCGAAACCACCTTGCAGAACCCCTCTCTGAATCACGGAGATTCGTTTCATGCGGATTGGGACCGGCGCCATTCACTTTCCTCACATCTTTCTGTTCGGCCGTTTCCTCGGTTTTCCGTGCAAATCGGCGCCTACGCCGCGAGCGGAAGTCCGAATACTGCCACCGACTTCGGCGCGGAATCCGGCGGGCGCTTGGCCTCTTACTTCAGGCTGGATGCGGGACTCCGTTACGCCGTTCCGGTCGGGAAAAACAGCGTCCATGCCACGCTAAGCGTGTTCAATCTGATGGATCGGAAGAATGTGTGGTACCGGAGTCCGGTCTTGGTGGCGAATCGAACTGTGCGTCCGCCCACGCTCGTTTTCGAAAATCTGGATGTGTACGACCTGGGACGGTTGATGAGCTTCGACCTGAGTGTGAGGTTTTAGGGGAACAGGTACTCAAGGGGAGTATTTCAGGATTCTCGCATTGGAGTCGATGAAAAAGAAGTCATCCTCATCACTAACCGCCATCATGCCGATGAACGCTTCGTTATTTGGATCGGAGTACACATAGTGTTTGACCAATGAGCCATTCATGTCATAGACCATGATCCGCGTGTCCAACCCTTCGCCACTTTCGGCATGCTTCACATTGAACAGATGGATACGATTGTTTCTAACTCTCATTATATGAAAGTATTCCAAGGGCAAAACGGTATGGGGTCGGCCGAAATCTCGATTCTGAATGATGACATGCTGCAACACCGGCTCTTTCAGGGATGCGGGTAGTACTTGGGTGAATAGAATCTCACCTTTGTCAGAAACATGCCGAAGTTCACCGGTCGCCTTGAAAATTAAAACGGCTCCAGCTTCGGTTTTCGCAACCAGAACATCGTTCAGAGCACTGGCTGGAATGCTGCCTTTTGAATAGGAAATCCGCTCTTCCTCGAAAGACCGCATCTCGACGTACTCCGATTCAGGTGTACCATATGTCTGCAAAATCCTACCCCCATCCTTCATATCCACAATGACCGCAAGCGCGCTATCCCGCCCGTCGGTACCAAACAGTACGTTTTGATCCGGTAGAAGCGATTTGAAGTTGTAATTCAGTTGTTGCTCATATCGAACCGTGCGAATGTGCTGACCATTGGCGTCGTACAGTTGGAATGAATAGGTCTCTCTGTTGTAAAGCAGGAATTGATTGTCAACAAAATTCAAGTCAGTTGCGCCGAAATTCTGGCCCCACTCACCAGGTCCGCGACCTATTTTCCCGAACGAGTTCGTTTTATTCCCGTTTTGGTCGAACAGGATGATTTGATTGAAGCCCTTGTCGTAGACTGCAAAGCCATTGCCGTTCATCAACACAAGGTCCCGGGGGTCTGCGAGATGTCCTGATTCTGACGATACAATCACCTCAAAGTCATCAATGCGGAGGGTGTCGATGGCGGTGGTTTTATTCCCACGATTGAGCTCCCCGCCACACGACGCGAGCAATAAAAGTGAAAGTGTCCAATGCCTTGAGTTCATCGCTGTGTCACTCCTTGTTCATGGATTTCAGCATCGGATCATCCGATGCCAGTTCAGGAAACAAGAACGACATTTAATCGACAGATGTCAATTATTTACGACTCCAAACGTGGCGGCGTAAAACGCTTTGGCGATTTCCATGTCGGTCACACCGAATTCGATGTAGTTGATGTCGTGATGGGTATTTGGCATAATGACTCAGATTCTAATAATTACATTTCAAAAAGCAATATTCGCGAGTCATTCACAGAGGAGAACGCTACATCAGCAGTTAGAAGTGGTATGTCAAAACTGATCGCAGTCGCTGCAATAATCGCATCAGGAAGTTTAAGTTTTGATTGCCGTCTAACTGAGATGGCTTTTTCTTTCACTTCATGATTTAAATCAATGATGTGTACTAGGCTTAGAAAAGATCGAATTGTTTGTTCATCCGAGTTCGAAATTGTTGGAAAAGAAAGAAGCTCCAACTCTGTGATGAATGAAATGCATACCTCATAATCAGCAAAAAAGTGAGCCACATTTTTATGGCCCTTCAAAAAGTACAAGACGATATTCGTATCGACGAGTAGCTTACTTCCACTCATCGCGAAGGCGCGTTTGATACTCAAGCGGATCGATGTCCGATTTCAGAGTACCTGCAAGTTGCAAGATTCCCTTGGTGGAATTCTTCTTCACCACCTTGCGAATCGTTTTACTGATTTCAGTAGTTGACGAGCCTTTTTTTATAACTGTAGCCATTTCTTAGGGAGTTTAATCGAATGTATCCTAATGGATAGTATAAGGCGATTTTGGCTTTTTAAATTAACTCCCTGTGCACTTGTTCACCCTTAAGTACTTGCTCCTAAAACATATCGATCTGCGGTCCTTCTTTCTTCGGAGCCACTTCGATCGACGGATTGTGCATCTTCCTTTGCACCACTTGCAGCATCTCCGGCACGAACTTCTTGTCATAAATGCGACGCGCTATCCCTGTCAACGCGTCTTCACCCAATGAGGTGATGGACACGTTCCCGACTTCATCTTCGTTGAGCAATCCGAAGGTTTTCAGATCGTTCAGAATCATGAACACGAGTTGCTGGGGTGCGCCGCTGTTTTTCTCTATGAAATCGCGCGTGTGGGGAAGTCCTTGCACATGGGTGGCGAGTCCGAGCACATTCAGCTCCGCATCCGTCAACGGATACCCATGCGACCCTTTCGTCAATAATTGGTCCCAGGCCTGCTGAGAATACGTGATTCCGAACCAGCGCTTGGCTTCCTTGACTAGGCGGAATGTCACCGGACACCCGTACAACTCTCCCGCCGGAGCCCTTACCGGCTCACCTCTCGACCGATACAACGACACCAACGTCGCCAAATCGTACTGGTGCAGGTTCGGTGGATAATGGAAATACTGTTCTGTGCGCTTGATCATGCCAAGGGTGCGAAATCAGCTTTTCGCCTTTTCCGCAATATACCCCAAGGCTTCTTCCAAGGTCAATGTTTCTGGGTCGGTTCCCTTTTTCAAACTGATGTTCGTTTTTCCATATTTGATGTACGGACCATAGCGCCCGTTCAACACCTGGATGGGGGTTTTCTGATCCGGACCCACGCCTACTTCCTTCGCCGGTAGCGCCGCTGTCGCCCCGCGGCCACGGCCAGCGCTTTTCGGTTCCGCCAACAAGGCCACCGCTCGGGCCAGATCGATCGTCAACACATCATCAGTCTTCGCCAACGATTTGAACGCTCCGTCATGCACCACGTACGGACCAAACCTACCGACGCCGGCTTTCACGTCCTTAGCCGTATCCGGATGCTTGCCCAATGCGCGCGGAAGTTCGAGCAATTTGATGGCCATCTCGCGCGTCACGTCTTCCGGTTTCATGCCCTTGAGCAAGGAAGCGCGTTTCGGCTTCTTATTGTCGTCGGTCACCAATCCGAGCTGGACGTACGGCCCGAACCTACCATCCAACACATACATTTCTTCGCCTGTGGCCGGATCGGTTCCAAGCGTCTGCGGTCCGTCTTCCGCACGTCCCACCAACGATTTGATGCCTTGCATCGTGAGTTCGCCCGGAAGCATGCTCACAGGCAGGCTTACTTTTTTCGCTTCCCCGTTGTCGCTGAATTGCACATACGGTCCGAATTTCCCGATCAGAATGTCCACCCCGTCCAATCCTTCAATCGGAAGATCCAATTTCTTGGCTTCGGCGGGTATGATCTGCGAATCCTGGCGATCCACCATCGCGCGCAACCCGGTCTCGCCACTGTAATATTTCGTGAGGTAAGCCACGCGGTTTTCCTTGCCCGTGGCGATCAGATCCAGACGGCTTTCCATGTCGGACGTGAACTGGATGTCCACCATGTCCGGAAAATGCTTCTCCAACAACTCCATCACAGCGAACGCGGTGAAGGTCGGCGCCAACGCATTGCCTACTTTCTGCACGTATTTGCGATCTTGGATGGTTTCGATGATGGTGGCGTAGGTCGAGGGCCGTCCCACACCTTCCTTCTCCAATTCCTTCACCAAGCTTGCTTCCGTAAAGCGCGCAGGTGGCTTGGTGGCGTGCTCGAGCGCATCGATTTTCGAGCAGCTCAGCGGATCTTTGGCGGCCAATTTCGGAAGCGGTTTGTCTTGATCTTCCAGCTCCGCGGCGGGATCATCCGATCCTTCCACATACGCCCGGAAGAAGCCCGGAAACAGGATTTCCTTGCCAGTGGCTTTGAACGTCGCGTTCTCCTCGGACGTCACCGCCGAAATCACCGCCGTGGTGAATGAAATTTTCGCTGGAGCCATTTGCGTGGCGATGGTCCGCTTCCAGATCAGATCGTACAATTTCAATTCGCGGCCGGAAAGCCCGCTGGAGGATGGCAGCTTGAACGCGCTTCCCGCCGGACGTATGGCTTCGTGCGCTTCTTGCGCGCCTTTGGCTTTGGTAGCGTAGGTTCGAACCTGATCGCTCAGATACTCTTTGCCGTACATCGATTCCACCGCGCTTCGTGAGGCGGAAATGGCCTGAGCGGAGAGATTCGTCGAATCGGTACGCATGTAGGTGATGAAGCCTTCCTCGTACAGTTTCTGCGCCGTGCGCATGGTGTCTTTGGCCGACATCCCGAACTTGCGGTTGGCTTCCTGCTGCAAGGTGGATGTCGTAAACGGCGCGAAAGGCTGACGTGTCTGCGTGTTCGATTCCACCGACGCAACACTCCATGCCGCAGTGAGCAACGCGGTTCTCAGCGCAACGGCCTTAGACTCATCCAACAAGACCACTTGCTGAGGTTTGGCGAGCTTACCCGTGCTTTCATCGAAATCCTTACCCGTGGCTAAACGCTTGCCATTGAGTTCGGAAAGTTCCGCGGTGAATGGCGTTTTCGAGGATGCGGTGAGCACATGGGCTTTCAGATCCCAATACGACCCCGACCGGAAACGCATCCGGTCGCGCTCACGCTGAACGATGAGTTCGACGGCGACCGATTGCACGCGTCCGGCCGACAGTCCCGGTGCAATTTTTTTCCACAACAGCGGCGAGACCGTGTATCCGGCCAGGCGGTCGAGCACGCGGCGGGTTTCTTGCGCATCCACAAGATTCATGTCGATATCGCGGAAATTCTGCAGCGCGCTTTTGATCGCTTCCTGAGTGATTTCATGGAAAACCATCCGTTTGACGGGGATTTTCGGATTAAGCACTTCACGGATATGCCAGGCGATGCCCTCGCCCTCGCGGTCTTCGTCGGTCGCGAGAATGAGTTCGTCGGCTTTCTCGGTCAATTCCTTCAGTCGCGAAACGACTTTCTTCTTCTCCGATGAAATCACATACAAAGGCTCGAACTCATCATCCGTATTGATGCCGAGATTCGCCCATTTCATTTTCTTGAACTTCGCCGGAATCTCCGCGGCACTCGCCGGAAGATCACGGATGTGGCCATAGGAGGAATCCACGACGTAGCCGTCGGGCAGAAACTTCCGGATGGTTTTGGCCTTAGTGGGCGATTCTACAATTACAACACGTTTCATCGGGTATCAACAATCAGATCAGAGCCAGCAATTCTGCGGCATGGTTTTCAGCGTCTACTTTTTCGATGATCCCAGTTACGGTGCCTTTGGCATCGAACACATAAGCGGAGCGGGTCGGACCCATGTATTTCTTGCCATACATGCTTTTCTCAATCAATGAGTCCGTCGCCTGCGCGAAAAGCATGTCAGGATCGGACACTAAGATATAGGTTATTCCAAGCTTTTGAGCATACTTGATGTGCGAAGCGCAGGTGTCTTTGCCCACCGACACGATGTTCACCCCTTTTTTCGCAAACGCATCGGCATGCGCCGCAAGGCTTTGGTTCTGAACATCACATACACTGGTATTGTTTTTCATGTACACCGTGACCACCGTTGGCGCGGTGAGGAGGTCTTTGAAGACGACTTGCTTCTTCTCGCCGTTGATCACGGCATTCACGGTGAAGGAAAGGTCTGGGGTGGAGCCGATGGAAATCATAAGAATAGGGGAAAGGGGAAAGGGTTATGGAAGAGGTAGTTGGTAGTTGGTAGTTGGTAGTAGGTAGTTGGTAACGGGAGGAAACCAATCCAACGTTCCGAGATTTCGCAACGCTCATCTTATCCAACTACCCATTACCAAATACCAATTACCCGAGCGCCAGCTCGAGGTCCTGAATCAGATCATCGATATGTTCCAGGCCCACGGAAAGCCGCACGAGGTTCGGCGGTGTGGGCGAACCTTCGCCTTCGCTGGAGAGCCGATGCTCCCAGGTGCTTTCCACTCCGCCGAGACTGGTCGCTCTATGTATAAGGCGGGATTTCGCGATTCCTTTCAAGGTTTGTTCCTGATTTCCCATAAAAAGAAAGGAAACCATCGCTCCGAAGCCGCTCATTTGCTTCAAAACCACGTCGTATCCCTGCGCAGAGGGCAGTCCGGGATAGAAGACCTTTTCGACGGTCGGCAAATCGTTCAGGAATTTGGCAACGGCGATCGCATTCGCCTCGTGCGCCTTCATCCGCACGGGCAGGGTTTTGATGCTGCGGACCAGCATCCAACTGTCGAACGGTGAGGAAATTCCACCGGTCTGCTGCTGATTCGAGCGGATTCGCTGGGCGAAGTCATCCGCAGTTTTGCACACCACCACGCCATTCAGGATGTCGGAATGTCCACCCAGATATTTCGATGCCGAATGCATCACCACATCGGCGCCCAATTCAATGGGACGTTGGAAAATCGGCGTCGCCCAGGTATTGTCCACCGCGATGATGCGGTCCGGAACCAAGGCCCGGATCGCGCGGATGTCGGTGATGAACAGCATCGGGTTGGATGGGGTTTCCAGCCATAATAGCTTGGTTTCCGGACGCACATGGGAGACAAACTCACTTGGATTCGTGGCATTGGCGTAGGTCGCTGTGAGTCCCCAGCGCTTAAGGAAGCCGTTGAGCAACACTCGCGTTCCGTGATACACATCCTGGCAGACCACCACGTGATCGCCCGGATCCAATGCCTGGAAAATCGCCGCGACCGCCGCGATTCCCGAGCCGAAAGCCATCGCCGTCTCGCCGACTTCCAACGCGCACATCACCGCTTCGAATTCATTTCGGTTCGGGTTGGCGAAGCGCGAATATGCCGTGGAGCCTGGACCGCGGTTCAACCCGGTGTCGGGATGGGTCCATACCGTGGACGTCTGAAGCGGGGGATTGATGGATTGATTCGGTCCATGAGCGGAATAAGCCGCGTGGATGGCGAGGGTTTCGGGGCGCAAGATGGTTCTCGGTTTTCGGTTGTCGGTTTACAGTGAAAGATACGGGGTAGAAGAACGTTGGAATAGGAAGTAGGAAGTGGGAAGATTTTGTATACTGAGTTCTGTTTATTCCCGATTCCCGATTCCCGATTCCTGATTCCCCTCCTATGCTCAACTACATCTTCGGCGGCATGATCGTGATATCCCTGGTGTTCGCACTAGGACGGGATTTCTACGAGCTGTCGAACAACACCTGGAACAACGGGGAGGAAATCCGCCTGGAGGTGGTTTCCTTCGGCGAAGACGTGCGGTTCAAGATCGACGGAGATTCAGTGGTGCATCGGGGTGATTGGCGGCCGGATGGCGACGAGGCGGAATTGGTTGTGCCGGTGAGCGCCGCGTTGCCGGCTCGTTGGCGGGAAGTGGCGGCGAATCAGGAAAGTTCGCGCAAGCAGGAGCTTCGGTTGGTGGCGCGTCGGTTGGATGTTGGCGCAATGGCGGTGACGCTGCCGGCGGTGCGTTTTGTCAAACTTCGCGCCATCACGAAAGCGGCGTTCGACATGGCCGAAACGGCCGTCACCTTGGCCTTGGGCTTGATCGGTGTGATGGCGTTGTGGCTAGGACTGATGAAAATCGCCGAGACATCCGGCGTGATCCGGATCGTGGTGAAGGGCGTGCAGCCGTTCATGCGAAAACTCTTTCCTTCGCTACCGGCCGATCACCCCGCGCTGGGGCTGATCTCGCTCAACTTGGCCGCGAACGTGCTTGGTTTGGGGAACGCGGCCACGCCGATGGGACTCAAAGCCATGGAAGAACTTCAAGCCTTGAACGACGACAAAGACACCGCCACCGATCCCATGATCATGTTCCTGGCTCTGAACACCTCCAGCGTACAGATCCTTCCTCCCGTGACGCTGGTCGCTCTCATGGGATTGAAAGTGAACGAACTCTTTTTTTCCATCCTGATCGCCACCTTCTTTTCAACATTGGCGGCGATCATCGCCGTGAAGTGGTTTGAGCGCAGATCGAGGAGGGTCGCCGAATGATAGGACTGAATCTGATTTCCGTGTTTGTGCTCCCGCTGCTGATCGTGGGAATCGTGCTGTACGGGTTGATCCGCAAGGTGAAAGTGTATGAGGAATTCGTGGTCGGCGCGAAAGAGGGATTCGAGATCGCCGTCCGCATCATTCCGTATCTGGTTGGGATCTTGTTCGCGATCGGGATGTTCCGGGCGAGCGGGGCGTTGGATTTCATGCTGATCGGGCTCAAGCCGCTGCTGGGGTGGGTGGGTTTTCCGGCGGAAGTGTTGCCGATGGCGTTGATTCGTCCGCTGACCGGAAGCGGATCGGTGGGCGTTCTGGCCGACATGATCGCCACGTATGGCGAAGACTCGATCTATGTGAAAATGGCTGCCACCATGTTCGGAAGCACAGAGACCACATTTTATGTGATCGCGGTGTATTTCGGTGCGGTGGGAGTCAAGAAAGTGCGGCATGCGGTAAGCGTGGGACTCATCGCCGATCTGGTCGGCGCCTGCTCGGCGGTGGCGGTGTGCTGGTGGCTATTTGGGTAGGCACTTGGTGATGTGGTAAGTGATGCCGTCCGCAAGTTGCCCTAAACGAAAAATTCATTGAATTTTAATCTTATTCGCCGTTTATAACGATAAACGAGACTGGAGTACGAGCCCTTTGGGATTGAAAACGTGAGTGATGCACAAATTCCACAGATTTTTTCCACAATAAATTGACCGTTATTTGTGAATTAATTCTTCCTAAGTCATTGATAACATTGGTCGTAGTTTGATTTATACTATTTATTTAGTTATGCCGTCCGCAAGCTGCCCTTTACCGCTACCGCTGAATAACTCACCCAAACGAACTTTCAATCGGTGTTTGGAGGAAAAATAAGTGATACTTGCGGACAGCATCCTCCTCCTCTCCCTCCTCGCCTCGCTATTTCAGCAGCCAAGCGAATGTGTCGTATTGCTTCACGGCCTCGGGAGAACTGCCCTTTCCATGTCCAGAATCGAATATGCGCTTCGGCAAGATGGATACCTGGTCGTCAACAAATCCTACCCTTCTCTGACGAACGACATCCCTTCATTAACCCCAGTGGTCGGGCAATCCATGGATGATTGCCGACGCCAAGGCTCCACCAAAATCCACTTTGTGACCCATTCCTTGGGTGGCATTCTCGTCAGAGCGTATTTCCAAGATCATCAAGCACCTGATGCGAAGCGAATCGTAATGCTCGGACCTCCCAACCAGGGTAGCGAGATAGTCGACACTTATTTCGACGAATGGTGGTTCCAACGCGCTACGGGGCCCGCCGGTCAACAACTTGGCACCATCGGCACTCAACGGATATTCCCCATTCTCAAACCGATTCCATTGGAAATCGGTGTCATCGCCGGCACTCTCAGCATCGACCCGTTGTTGTTTAGATCACTTCCAAAGCCTAACGACGGCGTCGTTTCTGTGAAAAGCACGATGCTTCCCGAAATGAAGGATTTCGTTACCGTCGAACAATCCCACACCTTCATGGTCTATTCAGCGGAGGTCATCAATCTGACCCGCTTTTTCCTGAAGAACGGAACCTTCCAAAGACATCTATTTCAACCCGATAGATTTTGAAATCCCGTCCAACATCGACATCCACCAATAATTGAATATCGATTTTTCACGCAGCCGCTTGAAGGATAACGGCACAGATTTCACATTCATCCCATGTCGATTCCGATCAAGGATGAACCTGTTGGCCACGAACGACTTGAATCTCTGTCCATCACCAAGGACCTGAATCGAAAAATCCTCATAATCCATGGTGAGGAATCCCGAACTCGATACGTCATTCAATGTCATGTCGAAATCCATCCGATGAAGTTTTCCGCTCTTCGCGCGGATGAATACCATGTTCTCGAGCACCGGATTGAACGCTTCGAACTTTGTTTCAACAATCGATCCCGTCAAGCGATGCGACCCCAACGGATCCCGCATGTTGAACACCACACCGACCTGAAGCTTCCCTTCATCCATCACCGTGGTTTTGGCTTGAAGCCTCATTTCGTTCTTGTCGATGTTCGAGACATGATTCAGCGTCGCATTCAGCGCTGAGAATTTCAGTATCGCAGGAACCGGATTATCAACATGCCTATGCCGATAGGTGATGGATGAATTGGCAACGGTTACTTTATCAACTGTGAATGGAACCGGCACATCATTGACCATCATATGCAAGAGTTTTTTTCTCGGGGGATGGGGAATGATGACGCGTTTGTCGTGACTCAACCTGAAATTGGTATGGTCGATCGCCAATTCTGATGCGATAATTTTTCCCTCAATCAGCAATGAATCCACTTCAAATCCTTTCAACTCGATGGTTCGGGCAGATAAACCGATCCGATTGATTTTCCCATGCCGCATCGGAAACGCCTCAAAACTCCCCAACGGTGTCACATTCAGCGAGGTGATTCGGAAGTTTTTTTCGAGAGATGACAGTGAAATCTTGCCCGAGCTTAGCTCATAGAGTCCCGAATCCAGTGCCCAACGGGAGGAATCGGCACTGAATTCGATACGGCTTATCGGCGTGAGTGTGGAATCCAGAATCACATCGTTCAGCGTCAGGGAAATACCCTTTGTTTGAAAAAAGGGAGACATTTCGAAGGATGTCCGCACAGCCGCCATCGCGTTTCGGACAGTGAACTCATTCACCTTGGCGGATTCCATGTAGGGTTTGACGATGTCGAAAATACGCCGAATCAGTGGGATGGAATCGGAATCCGAAACGGTTTTCTTTGGAATCAGGTCCAGATTCGAGGAATCAATGGTGATTATTCCAATCTCAAGATTGCGATTCCGAATCCATTCCATGATGCGAATCCCACGGACATCGATTCTGATCACTGTGAGACGAAGTGAATCGGAAGAAAGGGTGATGTCATCCAGGCGAAACCCTCTGAAAAGGGGTCGAAGGGTGAGCCGACCGATCTCGAGATCGTAAGGAAGCGCATCGATCAGAGATTTTTTGAGGATGGATTCGATACGGAGACTTAGCGCAACCCCGGCCAAGACCACGATTACGGTTATGCCGAGAAGGAAGCGATTCCTGAGGGACATGCGGCAATATACCCGTTAATCTACGCGCATGTAGGAAACCGGGATATTGCACAATATCCACAGATTTTTTTCACAGTGATTTGAGGCGTAATCTCTGCTCTAATTCGCGCAAGTGATTGAAAATACATGTTCAGAAATTTATATTGCGCGCTTTTAAGTGCTACCGTCCGCAAGTTGCACTTCATATCAACCCGCGAATCTTTAACATGGGGACAGGTCAACGCCCGGTTTAGGTGTTTTATAAGTGATGCTTGCGGACGGTATCTCGAAATCTTCGCTTAAAACTCCACCCTTGCCACTACGGGCAGATGGTCTGAAGGGTAATTTCCGTTTCGAAACGATGAAATCACCGCATATCCTCTCACTCTCATCCCCTTCGGCACAAAAATGTAATCGATCCGGACGGCTTCGGCTGAGTTCCGAACAGCAAATCCTTCAAACGTGAATTTGGGTCCCACAGGGGCGGTTTCAGTGACCATCATCGCATCATTCAGCCCGTCATCCCCATAAGTCAATATTCGGTATACCGGATTTTGAGGGGTGACGTTGAAATCTCCCATCAAAACGAACGGCCGATTACCGGCTACACGACGAATCTCATCCAAAATCAGTCTCGAGCTGTTTTCCCTGGCAAGCTGTCCGACATGGTCGAAGTGGGTATTGAAAACATAGATGGTGTCGCTAGTAGACTTGATTCGAAATCCACCGTAGGTCAACACTCTTGGAAGTGCGGCATCCCACGATTTTCCAGGGATTTCAGGTGTTTCAGAGAGCCAGATTGTTTTACCACTGTCTTCGAGGTAGTCGACACGACGCGTGTCATAAAAGATTGCGGAAAATTCACCGGCCTTCACGCCATCATCACGACCAACGCCGATGTAGCCATACCCGTCCAATTCCATTGACAGATACTCCAATTGATGATGCAATCCTTCCTGAGTTCCGAGGAAATGCGGAGCTTCGTGCCGAATCACCGCTGCAAGGTGCTCTTTGCGCAGATCCCAGCGGTTTTCTCCATCATTGACGGTATCGAACCGGAGATTATAGGTCATCAAGGTGACCTGAAGCAACAACAGCAACATTCCTATTTCCGGAAGGTGAGGATCGCCAGAAGCGAGGTTGTCACGAATGCTGAAAAAAGACACCAGGAGCAAAACGCATTCAACACAAACGCTTGCAGATACACCAACCAGACACTGAAAGCGAAGCCTGATAGATTCACCAAGAAGAGGGCTTTCAAGATGCCTTCATCCCGTTTCTGCTCAAAAAGAACCGCTCCCAAAATCACTATCAGATAATAGGCCAACCCCATGTAGGCCAGTGGAATGCCTAGGAAGCTCGCGTATTCGCTTTTCAGAACCTGATCGCATCCCTCGGTGATCAGACAACCGGCGTCTGCACTATATAGATGCTTCACAGAGAGGTATACGGCGTCGGAATAACCAGCGAGCGCCAATGTGAAATATGTGCCGCGCCAGAATCCGCTCATAATTTTCCAAGCTCCGATTTCACAAGTTTACGAAACCCATCCACATCCGCCGGATTCTGAACATACACACCATTGAAGAAGAACGCCGGTACCGAAGGGATGTTCAACTGGCGACCCGAATTGAAATCCCGATCAATTTTGGCGGCGATATCTGCATTTCGAAGATCTTGTTGGAATTGGATGTCATTCAAACCCAACTGGCGGGCCATTTGAAGGAAAACCGTGGTAGGTATGCCGCGAGTCCAAGCCGCTTGGTTGGACATGATCAGATCATGCATTTCCCAGAACTTTCCCTGACGTCCGGCCGCTTCCGCCGCAGATGCGGCCGTGCGAGCGAACTGGTGACTTGGGAGCGGAAAGTGACGGAACACGAAATACACATCATCGCCAAACTCCTCCATGATTTGTTTGATGATTGGGTGGAAGTAGCCACACGCGCCGCATTGGTAATCACCGTACTCCACAATTCTCAACTTAGCGTTGGGATTCCCCAAACCCCACTCGGTGGGTACCGCAGCAAGACCAGCCATTGAACCCGCCCCTTGAGGCGTCGCTTGAGAATCGCTTGGTTTGGCAATGACCCAAATGGACGCGGTGATGACGATGAGAAGTGCGGCGAGCCCGCCCCAGAGAGCGGCAGGATTTTGTTTTGAGAAAACGCTTGAAGCCATGAGATCTGAAATAAGTTGTTGATAGGGAAAGGTCGTGTTTTTCGGATAATCCGGCAAGAAAAGGGTGAATGCTGTCCGCAAGTATCACTTATTTTTCTTCCAAAAACAACCGAAACCATTGCTATTTCAACTCATTAAACGTTCGAGCTTGAGGAAAACTTGCGGACGGTACAACTTAAAAAAATATTAATAATTCTATTACATCTATGTTTTTATTTGATTTATGGTTATTATAATTTATATATAACGCCGATTTTGGGGCTTTTTATTCCTAAAAAAATCTGTGGAAAAAATCACTCCTCCTCTTTTTCATGTGGTTATTACGACCACTTTTTTGATACTAAAAGCTGGCAACCCAAATAAATGCCCTCTATTGTTTGGAATGGCCGTTTTTTAGATAAGGGCAACTTGCGGACGGCATCACTCTACTCCTCTGCAATTATCCTCCCTCACTCCCCGTATCTTCCCTCATGACCTACATCTCCGTCGAAAATCTGTCCAAATCCTTCGGACTCAAAACCCTTTTCTCCGGCCTTACTTTCGGCCTTTCCCGTGGCGACAAAACCGCTCTCATCGCCAAGAACGGCACCGGTAAATCCACGCTGCTCCGTATCCTCGCCAAGCAGGAACCGCAGGATTCCGGCATCCTTTCCATCCGAAACGGCCTCCGGATCGGCTATCTCGAGCAGGATCCCGCCCTGGATCCATCCAAAACCATCGCCGAATTCATTTCAACCGGCGAATCGGAGATGGTCCGCATCGTGATGAATTATGAATTGGCCGTGGCGCATCAGGCGGAAAATTACAACGATGCGACCCACGCCGCTTTCGAGAAGGCCTTCGCCGCGATGGATGCCGCCAATGCCTGGGATTATGAGCAGCGGATGCAGCAGATCCTTGGCAAACTCGACATCCATAATCTGGAACAGCCGATTTCGACGCTTTCCGGCGGTGAACGCAAACGCGTGGCTCTGGCTTTCGTGCTGCTCGAGCGTCCAGACCTGCTCATCCTCGATGAGCCGACCAACCATCTGGATGTGACCATGATCGAATGGCTCGAATCCTATCTCATGAAAGAGATGGTGACTCTGCTGATGGTGACCCACGACCGCTATTTCCTCGACCGTGTCTGCGACCACATCCTAGAGATCTACAACGGTAATCTGTACCACCACGACGGCAATTATGGCGATTATCTCGTCGCCCGGGCCGAACGTGAGCAGATTCTCGCCACCGATGCGCACAAAGCCGACCGCCTCTTGAAAAAGGAGATGGATTGGATGCGGAAGTCGCCCCGTGCCCGAACCACGAAATCGAAATCACGCATCGACGCGTTTTACCGGCTTCAAGACAAGATCGGAAGCGGCGCCACGGAAACCGACCTCCAGCTCGATATGAAAATCACCCGCCTCGGCGGACAAGTGCTCGAAATCACCAACCTTCACAAGCGTTACGCGGATAAAGTGATCCTCAACGGCTTCAGTTACAGCTTCAAGCGAGGCGAGCGAATCGGTGTGATCGGGGCGAACGGCGCCGGAAAATCCACCTTCCTGAAAATCCTGACAGGCGAAGAGCCCGTCGATTCCGGCACCATCGAAACGGGTAGCACCGTCCAATTCGGCCATTACAAGCAGCAAGGACTCACCCTTCCGCCCGACAAACGCGCCATCGACGTGTTGAAGGATGTCGCCGAAGTGATCGAACTTTCTGACGGGTCCCGAATCAGCGCGGGACAATTCCTTGAACGCTTCCGATTCAACTCCGAAACTCAGTACACGCCCATCGGGAAGCTCAGCGGAGGCGAAAAACGTCGACTTGGTTTGATGATGGCGCTTTTACGGCATCCCAACTTTCTCATTCTTGATGAGCCGACCAACGATCTCGACCTTGAGACGCTTCAGATCCTGGAAGAATTCCTGCTCGGATTCGGCGGATGCCTAATCATCGTGAGTCACGACCGGTTCTTCATGGACAAGCTTGTCGAGCACTTTTTTGTGTTCGAAGGGGATGGAGTCGTGCGTGATTTCAACGGTTCATATATGGAATATCGCGCGATGGTCGACCGCAAAGAGGCGCCCACTGCGAAGCCGGCACCGGTCGCCGTGCCGACATCCGCATCCAAACCGGCATCCAAAGACAATCGGAAAGTGAGGGATCTTGAGGCGAAGATCGAGACGCTCGAAGCGGAAAAGGGCCTGTTGGAAACCATGCTCGAAAGCAACGACCTTTCGGATGCGGCTATGCTGGAAACGACGAAGCGATACGGTGAAGTGGTCGCGGAATTGGAGGCGAAGTTGGAAGAATGGGTGGCCGCGCAGTAGATTAGCATATTATTAAGTTGTACTGTCGGCAAGTTGACATCTACTCCAATCGGTCAATTTGAATCGGAAACGCATAATCGACGGAATAATTACATGGTTTTAAGTGACACTTGCGGACAGCATTCCCTTCTCAGAGATGTCCATCACGACCTGATGGACATCTCCCCATCGCCAATCAGCTCACGGGTATCGATTCATGCGTTTTCTGTCACGGTGTGTCGTCTGTCGGAAAATCCGAGGCCGAGTACACCGCTCTCACCCACACCTTGACCATGGGAATCGCAACCATCCTGACCGAGCGGAATCCGGATCTCCGTTTTTTATATGTGTCCGGCGTCGGAACCGATCGCTCGGAGAAGGGTCGTTCGATGTGGGCCCGCATGAAAGGCCGAACCGAGAATGACTTGCTGAAGCTTTCGATCAAAGCGGCGGATGGAGTGCGGCCGGGTTACCTTCATCCGATTCCCGGATTGCTTCACATCCAACCGTATTACCGATATCTGAGTTGGATGTACCCGTTGCTTCGGGTTTTGGCACCGAATTCGGCTTGCACCCTGCTCGAATTTTCTGAAACGATAATCTGTGTCGCTAAACATGGACATCCAAGCGACATCATCACCATCAAAGACACGCGATCATGACCATTCTCTTATTTATTGCCGGACTCGTTTTCCTTGTCCTCGGTGCGGAAGCCTTGGTGAAGGGAGCCTCATCCTTAGCCGCATCCGTCGGAATTTCCTCCCTCGTGATCGGGCTCACCGTCGTCGCATTCGGCACCAGCGCGCCGGAAATGGCGGTTAGTGTGGCTTCGAGCGCCGCCGGGCAAGACGATCTCGCCATCGGAAACGTGGTCGGAAGCAATATTTTCAACATCCTGTTCATTCTCGGGCTCTCCGCACTCATTGTTCCGCTCAGCGTTTCCCAACAACTGATCAAGCTGGATGTACCGTTAATGATCGCTGTATCCTTTCTGCTGATGATCATCGGATTTGATGGAAACATCAGCCGAATCGAGGCAGGCTTTTTGTTCGCCGGCATCCTGACCTATACCTTTTTTCTGATTCGGATGAGTCGGAAACAGCATGTGCTCGAGCGAGGTAGCGACGAGCCGAAAGTGACGAGGACCGGAAAAATGCTCGCATTGAACGGAATCTATATCATTGCCGGACTTGGACTTCTCGTGATCGGTTCACAATGGTTGGTCGATGGGGCGATCTCCTTCGCACGATATTTCGGTGTTTCGGAACGGGTGATCGGACTTACGATCGTTGCGGCGGGAACCTCCCTTCCGGAACTTGCGACCTCCATTCTGGCCAGCATCCGAGGTGAGCGCGATATTGCCGTCGGAAATGTGGTCGGAAGCAACATCTTCAACATCCTGGCTGTGCTTGGTTTGTCGGGCGTCGCATCACCCAACGGACTCAAAATCGCGGAATCCACCCTTCGATTCGACATGCCGGTGATGATCCTCACTGCGGTGGTCTGCTTACCGCTGTTTTTCACCGGATTCAAGATTTCGAGATGGGAAGGCGGGTTTTTCCTCGCAGCTTACATCGCATATACGCTTTATCTGGTGGTTTGACGAAGCGGTTGCACGGGATTTGAGCTTGGTCAGGCTCCGATGTGGAAACAGCGGATGTTCACCGGTAATTTTGGGGCCACGCCGACTTCGGAATTGCCCTTCCTGGCGAGTTTAGCGCTTTGGAATTCGGATAGCGGCGCGACACACCCAGGAGGGGTCATTGTTGCGATAAAGATAGATTGGAAACATCGGAGAAGTGAGAAAATCCACAGATTTTTTTCGGAATGAATTTCGCCTGATTTGGCGTTAATAAAATAGTTTAATACAGGTTAAGAGATTCATAAACAGTGGCTTGGGGGATATTATTTGAAACTTGTAGAGTTGTACTGTCCGCAAGCGTTCATAACCTCCTAACCGCGCTCTTGATGCGGAATCAGCGATAGAGTTCTGGTTTGGTAGTTTAGTAAGTGCAACTTGCGGACAGCATCACCTCACCCTCGCCACGGCCAGCGCGTTCAGCCCCAGCGCGAAACCCGTCAGCACCACGAACGTCGGCCAGACGTCAGCAAATCCCGCGCCAACCAGCATCACCCTGCGCATGAAGTCAATGAACCACATCACCGGGTTGAACCAGGTCACCACCTGCGCCCACTGCGGCATGCTTGCCACCGGTGTGAACAGCCCGCTCATCAGAATGAACACCACCATCACGAACCACGCCACCAGCATCGCTTGCTGCTGGGTGTCGGCCATGGTCGAAATCAACAGTCCGAAGCCCAAAATGGCGCACAAGTAGATCATCGCCGCGGCAAATATCAGCCACAGGCTTCCCTGACTCTCCAACCCGAACACCACCCATCCGATGAAGAGTCCGAACCCGAGCTCGAGCAACCCGATCACCCAGAACGGAAACAGTTTCGCGATGATGAATTCCGTTTTCCGGATGGGTGTCACATTCAGTTGCTCCATGGTTCCGATTTCGCGCTCACGAACCACGTTCATCGCGCTGAGGAAGCCGCCGATCATGGTCACCAACAGTACCAAGATGCCCGGCACCATGTAGTTGTCGTCGTTCAGGGTAGGATTGTAGCGATACCGCCCATCGATGCGGATCCGGCCGGGCTCGGTCGCGCCGATGGTCCCTAGCACGTAATTCACGGCGAGGTTCGCGCTGAGTCCGTCCACGGCATCTGCCAGGATCTGGATCTCGGGCGGACTCCCGCGCAGCTTATCCCTTTCGAATCCCGGCGGAATCACCACCGCCAGCGTCACATCCCCGTTCTGCAAGGCCCGATCCACACTCGGCGCATCGCTCACCACGTCGCGCAGGTCCAGCAGATCCGAAGCTTCGATCGATCGGATCACCGCTCTCGAGGCTTCGCTGGCGTCGTTGTCGCGCACCATCACCGGTATGCGCTTGATGTCCAGGCTCGCCGCATGCACCAAAATCAGTAGTTGCACTAACGGCATCACGAACAGGATGGGCAACATGGCCTTGTTCCTGAAAATCTGCAGGAATTCTTTCCGGATGAGGAATTTCAGGGTTCGCATATCACTCCAATCGGATCTTGAAGTTCTTCAGGCTGATGGCGATAAAGGCGACGGTCATCACTGCCAGAATGAGCGTCTCTTCCCACAATTCGGCTAATCCGTTGCCTTTGAGCATGATTCCGCGCACGATTTCCAAAAACCATCGCGCCGGAACGATGTTGCTCACCACTTGCAGCGGAATCGCCATGTTTTCCACCGGAAAGATGAATCCTGATAACAGGATGGTGGGAAGCAGCAATCCACCCAGGGCCACGAACATCGCCACTTGCTGGGTTTTCGCCTTGGTGGAGATCAGGATTCCCAGCGACAAGGCCGTCATCGTGAACAGCACCGCTTCCATGAAAAACAGCGGCAAGCTTCCCACAAACGGCACATCGAACACCACATTCGCCACGACGAGCACGGTACTCACATTCACCATCGACAATGCCAGATATGGAATCACTTTCCCGATGAGGATCTGGATGGGCGGAAGCGGCGATGCCAGCAACGCTTCCATGGTTCCCAATTCTTTCTCACGGGTGATTGAGATCGATGTCATCAACGCATTCACCAGCATGAGGATGATGGCGATGAGTCCCGGAACGAACAGATTCGTGCTCCGCAACTGCGGATTGTACAACATCCGCACGCTCACCCGCATGTTCGGCTTCACATCGGCCACGATCGCGCCCACCGCTGCTTGAAGAATCTGGGCTTGATTGGGATCCGACGCGTCGGTGATCAGTCCCACATGCGCGGTTCCTTCGCGCATCAGTCGGTTTTCGAAATCAGGCTCGAACACCACGATCTGCCGCGCCCGACCGCTTTTGAACAGCGGATCGATCTCGGATTCATGCCTCACCACGCCCGCCATCCGGAAGGTTCCCGAGGCGAAAATCCGGCTGGTGAGTTCGCGCGTTACCGCATCGCCGCTGCGGTCCCAAACCGCGAGATCGGCGTGATTGAGCTCGTTTCGGATGGCGTATCCGAACAGCATCAGTTGCACGATGGGCAAGCCGAACAGCACGTACATCGAGCGTTTGTCACGGAAAATGTGGAAGAATTCCTTTCGGATGAAGCCTGCGAACGCATTCATGAGCGCCCTCCTCCGCGAGCCAGCTTCACAAAGACCTCGTCCATGGAGGCCGCCTCCATCTGCGCTTTCAGTTCCGCTGGCGTTCCGATCGCGGCGATGCGTCCGTCCACCATCATCGCGATCCGATCGCAATATTCGGCCTCATCCATGTAATGCGTGGTCACGAACAAGGTCACGCCGTTGTCCGCTTCTTTGTAGAGCCGCTTCCAAAACTGCCGACGCGTGATGGGATCCACGCCTCCGGTCGGTTCGTCCAAAAAGATGATCGCCGGATGATGAAGCATCGCCGTCTCGAAACTCAGTTTCTGCTTCCATCCCAAGGGCAGCGAAGCCACGATCTGTTTTGTGCCGATGCTCTGCAGTTCCGAAATCTTCGCGGCGATCTCGGCATCGCTTAATCCATACACGCCTCCGAAAAATTCGATGTTTTCCGCCACGGTCAGGTCTTCATACAGCGAAAACTTCTGACTCATGTATCCGATGCGGGATTTCACCTGCTCAGGCTGCGCGCTCACATCAAAACCTGCGACGAAGGCCATTCCGGATGTGGGCTTCAACAAACCCGTGAGCATCCGCATCGCGGTGGTTTTTCCCGCGCCATTCGCGCCCAGAAAGCCGAAGATCTCGCCTTTGCGCACCTCGAAACGGATGTCGTCGACGGCTTTGAACGCGCCGAAATGTTTACTGAGTCCGTTCACCTGAATGATGCTCATCGGCTCAGCTCCATGAAGACATCCTCGATTCCGGGTTCGATTACCTTGATTTCGGCACCGATTCCGCGTCGCAGCAACCCCTCGCTCAACGCCGATTCGCCGAATCCATCCTTCAGCGCCACATGCACTGTCTCACCGAAGGGCCACGCGCTGTGGATTCCTTCCATCGCGTCCAACCCGTCGATGAGCTGATGTCGATTCGGGGAAGCGACCGCGAACAAAGTCTTTCCGAAGCGCCGACTCATGGTTTGCGGGGTGTCGATCGCCAGCACCGATCCGGATTTCAGAAAAGCGACCTGGTCGCAACGCGAGGCCTCGTCCATGTACGGCGTGGAAACGAACATCGTGAGTCCCATCGCTTTGTACCTGTCGAGCATATCCCAGAATTCGACGCGCGAAACGGCATCCACTCCGGTGGTCGGCTCATCCAGAAAAAGAATATCGGGTTGATGGATGAGCGCGCAGCAAAGTGCGAGTTTCTGCTTCATTCCGCCGCTGAGAGCGCCTGCGCGACGGTTTTTGAACGGCTCGATCTGCACATAGATATCGCGGATCAGCTCGTATGCTGTCTTCATGTCGCTTCCGAACACCGATCCGAAGAATTCGATGTTCTCTGAAATGGTCAGATCCTGATACAGCGAAAACCGTCCCGGCATGTATCCGAAACGCTTGCGAAGCTCTTTGTACTCGCGAACGACATCGAGTCCGAGAACCGTGGCCGAGCCTTCATCCGGAAGAATCAGGCTGGTGAGGATCCGGATGAGGGATGTTTTTCCTGCTCCATCCGGACCGATCAGCCCGAAAAGCGCGCCTTCGCTCACATCCAGAGTGACCGGATTCAGCGCCACCACGTCGCCGTACGACTTCGTGATTCCGCGGATGGATATGGCAGGATTCGAACTCATTTGAAGCGCACTTCCACAGGCATTCCGATCTTGAAAATGCCGTCGTTTTCGACGCGGATATCGATCGCATACACGAAATTGACGCGATCATCGCGGGTTTGCAGATTACGAGGAGTGAATTCGGATTGGGATGAGATCCAGCTCACCGTACCTGGACGCTCCGCATAAGTGCCGTTTCCGCCATCGGCGACCACGATCACCGACTGGCCCAGCGTGACCAGAGGAAGCTGATCACCGCTCACATACGCGCGCATCTTCACGACCGACAGATCCGCGAGTTTGAACAGCGGTTTTCCTGGAGCCACGAGTTCGCCGGGTTGGATGAGCCGGTTCAGGATGGTGGCGGATGCGGGCGCGCGAACGCTCGAGCGGCGGATCTGATCCTCATTCTGCGCGATTTGCGCGTCGATCACCGCCAATTCGGAACGCACGGATGCGCGCTGCGCATCGAGCGATTCGATCTGGCGCTGAAGCACGCGCCACTGGCCCTCCACCTCATCGCGTTGCTTCCCGGTCGCCGCGCCGCCCTCGACCAGCGACGCCACCCGCTCCCGTTCCCGCGCCAAGACCTTCGCCTGCTCGCGATACACCGCTTCCTGCGCGTCGATCTGGGCCCGTCGAGATCCCACCGCGGCACGCTGCGCCGCCAGTTGCGCGCGGCGCAAATCCAACGCCACCGTATCGATCTGCGCCAAAACGTGCCCCGCTTCGACCCGTGCCCCTTCGTCAACATCGACCCACAGCACCGTCCCGCCGCTTTCCGAGGAAATCAGGATCTCCGTGGCCTCAATGTGTCCGTAAGCGTCCGATAATTTATGATTGTTTGTACAAGCAAATGAAAGTAATAGAAGCGCGAAGAGTGAGGCGAGAGGTGCCATCGTTCTCCTGATTCCCGATTTCCGATTCCTGATTTCCGTTTCCATGTTAATTCCCCAGAATAAGTGAAAGTGAGAGCTTGGCTTGGAGCTGCAACAGACGGTTGATTTTCTGTTGCACTTCGGCCTGATAGGCGGCATTGCGCTCGGTGAGATAGTCGGTGGCGGTGATGCTGCCTTGCTCGAGCTGCACGGCGTAGGCATCGACGATGGATTTGCGAAGCTCCAGAATCTGTGCGTCGCGGGCGAGGGCTTCGCTCAGGCGGTCGATTTCCGCTTGCTGCTGAGTCGATTGCAGGGCCCATTGCTGGCGGAGAGCTTCCTCTTGCGCTGCGAGGGATTGCTGTTGAAGCGTAAGCTGGGTGGTTTCGCGTCGGGACAGACCGCGGTCCCAGATCGGCCACTTCGCGTTTACCCCCACGATGGTATACGGCCCGAAGGCGTCTGAGAAGATGTCGAGTCCGGGTTTGGCGTAAGCGGCCTGGGCGAACGCGGAGACCACGGGTCGGCGTGTGGATCGGGAGAGCGCTTTCCTGGCGTCGAGAAGTCCGTGGCGGGCTTTGAAGAGCGTGGCCTCGGGACGGTCGGCACCACGCAACGCCACGGGAGTGGCTAAGGGTTGGGAGCCATCCACCGTGATTCCGCTCAGTATCGAAAGCACGTCATAGGCTCGGCGCAGGTATCGGCGATTGTCGGTTAGACGTTGCTCTATTTTCAGGATTTCCACTTTCAACACATCCCTCTGAACCGACAGCGCCGCGCCGGCGGAAACCGCAGCATCCATTTGGGAAAGTCGGCGATTCACATCCTCCAGCAGAATCTTCAATGATTCCTGTTGTTCGGACAGAATCAAGGCGGAGAAAAACGTGTCGTTAAGCTGATGCGAGAGTCGGTACAACTCCACATCCACGGCAGATTTTTCGGCTTGGCGCGACCATTCCTCCAGATCGCGGCGAAGGGCGCTTGTTCCTCCATCGTATATCATCTGGCGGACATCCAGCGTGATCGCGTATCGATCTTTCGGCTGGGTCCGAGGCGCCGCGCCTGGAATCGGAAGCCGGATTTCAGTCACCTCACTCTGATATTGGGCCGAAGCGCCGAGTGAAAGCTCGGGAAGCCAGATCGAGGCGATGGATTCCAGATTCAGATCCGCAATCTGGTTGGAAATCGCGATCTGCTTGTAGAGCGGCCAACGGGTGACCGAAGCGGCGTGAAGAGCTTCCAGCCGGATGGAATCGTTTTGCGCGATTCCGAACTCGTTGAATGTGACCTGGGAAAGAGCCGGACTCGAGACACACATCCCGGCCATAAACAGACCCAATGTGGCGCTGAATCGAATATTATTAATAGTTGCTTGTACAAGCATATGTTAATCCTTGGAAAGAAGAGCGAAGAACATGACGGGGATCTCCACCTTGCGAGCCTCGATGAATTGGTGGAACTGAAGAGGATCGAGGTTGAACACGCCTTTCACCACGGGAGCGGCGATGAAAGGGAACAGCATCATGGAAAGCAGGGAGACGAGGGCTTGTCGGGGGTCGATGGGGCGGAAGCGTCCGGCGTCGATACCATCCTGGATTTGCTGGAGGAATCGGGCGACGGCTTGGCGGTTCATCGACGCGGCGAGGGCGGCCATGCGATCGGGGTTGCGATTCAGCTCGTGGATCACGAATCCGGGGATGTAGGGATGGATTTGGATCACCGAGATGTAGGCGTTCACGAAACGGGTGACTTTCTCCTCGATGGGGATGTCGGCTTCCATGCCTTCGATGATGGGTTGGAAGTTCACGCGGAACGACTCTTTGAAGACGGCATCGAAGAGAGCGTCTTTGGAGCGGAAGTAATAATGGACGAGCGCTTTGTTGATGCCGGCGGAATCGGCGATGTCTTGCATGCGGGCGCCGTCGAAGCCGGCGCGATGGAAGGCGGCGCGTGCGGCGGCGAGGATCTTGGTACGAGTTTCGACCTCGGGAGGAGAGAGTGGTTTAACCATATGGTTAAACTAATTGGTTAAATCGAGGAAATCAATAGCGTGGAGGGAGATGTTGCTGTCCGCAAGTATCACTCTACTACTAATCAAGTATGTTTTCTACCCTCTCATGACGTGCTTGTTACGGCTTTTTGCGCAATTCAGCCCGTGAAATATCAAGTACCACTTGCGGACGCGAATCCTTAATAACATCCACATCTATCCCTTCAATCCCATTGCTATATTCTTCGATGCCATCATCCACGTTCGATCATCTGGATCCTCAAAAAAAGAAGTTTTTATTGAAGGCCTCATTTGAGGAATTCGCTTTCCACGGCTATGAAGTGGCATCCATCACGGCTCTGGTCAAGAAAACGGGCATCCCCAAGGGCAGCATCTACCATTATTTCGAATCGAAGAAGGATCTTTACTCCTACTTGGTGGATATCGCCCAGTCGCGCCGATCCGAATACCTGCAGGATGTTCTAGATAGCGACGGACTCAAATTCTGGGATCTCATAGCCGGACTCTTCGAAGCTGATTTTCGATTCACCTTGGAAAATCCCATACAAGCCTTGTTGTTGAACGCCGCTTCCTTGGAATGGAACCACCCCGATTTCGGAAATATGAAACGGGATTGGATCCAATCACAATCCAACCCCCTCATGTATATCGTTGAAAGGGAAAAGGGACGAGGAAAGCTTCGCGACGACATTCCCACCCAAACCATCTGTTACCTCCTCGCACGACTGCAGACCGGAACCACGGATCTGCTCGAATATTCATTCAAGATCTCGCTACACAAGCCCACCGAAGACCCGATGTTCGGGGTCTCGAAAAAGGAAATCCGCGCTTTGGCCAAAGACTTGGCCAAGATGATGAAGTCGGGGCTGCGCGGCTGACCGCGATCGAAATGTGTCCGCAAGTATCACTCAACAACTAATATAGTTATACTCGCTAGCGGCGTTTCCAGGCTGTTTTCAACGATTCTGTATACGATTGCACGGATAAAAACTCCCAACCACTTGCGGACAGCGTACCTCCACTCCTCGCGAAAAGTCGCGCGCCCTTGTTAAAAATTGCACCGCATCGCGCCTTCCGAGTCTTTGCTTCAGTCGTTTTCTATCTTGCCCGTCGCACTAATCGCATTCTTTTATGAAATTCCTTTCCATTTTCGGTCTTTTCGTTCTTTCCGCATCTTCGGTGGCCGCTCAAAACGAGGCTTCCTGGTTGCGCCATTCGTCCATCTCTCCCGATGGCAACCACATCGCCTTCACCTACATGGGCGATCTGTACCGCGTTTCGGCTTCGGGCGGCGATGCGCAACAACTCACTTTCCATTTGGCGCATGATTACATGCCGGCTTGGAGTTCGGACTCGAAGAAGATCGCTTTCGCATCCGACCGTTATGGTAATTTCGATGTCTATGTGATGGATGCCATGGGCGGCGCGGCAACCCGACTCACCAATCATTCTGCGGACGAATCGCCTTATTCCTTTTCCCATGACGGGAAAACCATCCGTTTCGGCGCGGCGCGCATGGATGTGGCCGAACATCGCCAATATCCGACCCCATCCCAACCCGAACTGTATGAGGTTCCTGTCGGCGGCGGACGCGTGGATCAGGTCTTCACTATTCCCGCTGAATATGTGGTGAGCAGCCGCGACGGCAAACGGTTGCTGTATCACGATAAGAAAGGCGGCGAGAATGAATGGCGCAAACATCATCGGTCGGCCATCACGCGCGATCTGTGGTTGTACGATGTGTCTGCGAACCGCCACACGATGCTCACTACTTGGGAAGGCGAAGACCGTCAACCCGTGTTCAGCGCCGATGAGAAGAGTGTGTATTTCCTGAGTGAGGAGAGCGGCACGTTCAACGTCCACAAGCTGGATGTCGCGAATCCGCTCGCTCGCGCACAGGTCACCTCGTTCAAGACACATCCGGTCCGCTTTCTGAGTATTGGAAACGGAACCTTGGCGTTCGGGTATCACGGCGATCTGTACACGATGAAAGAAGGCGGTCAGCCTGTGAAGCTGACTGTCCGCATCCGCACGCAACCCAAAGACAACAGCGACAGCTTCATTTCGATCAATGGCGGCGTCCAGGAGATGGCGGTTTCGCCGGATGGGAAAGAGATCGCGTTCATCGCCCGGGGCGAAGTGTTCGTCACGAACGTAGACGGAACCCGCACCAAACGCATCACCAACACTTCGGAAGCGGAAAAACATGTCGGTTTCACGCACGACGGAAAAGGCGTTGTGTATTCATCGCTTCGGGGCGGGAAATGGAGCCTGTACAAAACGGAACGCACCCGTGCGGATGAGCCCTTTTTCTATGCATCCACCATCCTGAAAGAAACTCTTCTGGTGGATGGAGCCGGAGATCACATGCAGCCTGTGTTTTCGCCTGATGGAAGCAAATTGGCGTTTGTCGTGAACAGGAGCGTCCTTCGGGTGAGGGATGTGGCCACAGGCCGCAGCGTGGATCTTCTCAATGAGAAGGAGCTGCTCAAAGAAGATCAGGAGTTCAGCTGGAGCCCGGATAGCAAATGGCTTTTGGTGGATTGGAGACGCCGTTTGAGCGAGACCGAAATCCTACTTGTGGCGGCCGACGGAAGCAAAAAAGTGAATCTCACGGAAAGCGGTTATGAAGATTCTTCCGCGAAATGGGTGGGCACAGGAAATCAGATGATCTGGACCAGCAACCGCGACGGTTTGCGCAGTTATGCGACGTCTGGGCGCTCTGAGCAGGATGTGTACGCGATGTTTTTCACGCAGGCGACTTGGGATGCGTTCCGCATGAGCGAAGACGACGCAAAATTGAAGAAAGCGGTGGAAGATGCGATGAAGAAGGAGAAGGAGAAGGAAGCGGCGCCGGCTACCGTCGTGCCGTTGACGTTCGATTGGACGGGACTTTCCGAGCGTCGCGCCCGACTCACCATCCATTCATCCCAATTGTCGGATGCCGTCTTGTCGAAGGATGGCGAAAAGCTGTATTACCTCACCTCCTTCGAGAACAATTACAATCTTTGGGAAACGAACATCCGCAGCCGTGAAACCAAACAGACCGCACGGTTGAACACCGGCGCCGGAAGCTTGGTGTGGGACAAAGCGATGGAGAATCTGTATCTGCTCAGCCGCGGATCCATCTCGAAGATCGATCTGAAAGCGGGAACATCCAGCACGATCCGGATTGCCGGAGAAATGTCGTTCGACTCTCAGAAAGAGCGGGAGAATCTGTATGAGCATGTGGTGACCCGCTCGAAGAGCATTTTCTACGAGCCGACCTACCACGGCGTGAATTGGGATTTCATGGCGGCGGAATACCGCAAATTCCTGCCTCATGTGGCCAATTCGTATGAATTCGCGGAAGTGCTGTCCGAGCTCTTAGGAGAGTTGAACGTGTCGCACTCGGGTGCGCGATATTCTGGCAGCATCGACAATGCCGACGCCACCGCTTCGCTCGGGGTTTTTTACGACTACACCCACCGAGGCGCAGGAATCAAGATCACGGAAGTGATCCAAGGCGGTCCCCTGGACAAAGCCGGTTTCGACATCCGTCCCGGAATGATCATCGAATCGATCGACGGACAGGTGATCACCGCCGACCGCGACATCGCCTCTTTCCTGAATCGCAAGGCCGACACCTTCATCGTGCTTGGGATCACCGGCCCCGGGCGTAACGACCGTAAAGAGATTGTAGCCAAGCCCATCTCATTGAATGAAGAGCGCGGCTTGCTCTATCGCCGGTTCGTGCGCATCAACGAGGCCGAAGTGAGTGCGAAGAGCAATGGTCGGTTGGGGTATGTGCACGTGCCGGGCATGAACGACGGCGTCTATCGCACGGTGCTGCAAGATATGTTGGGCAAATATGACGACCGCGAAGCCGTGGTTGTGGATGCGCGGTTCAACGGTGGCGGTGATCTGGTCGCCGATCTGGTGATGTTCTTCACCGGTACGCATTTCGCTACGTACGCCACTTCCGTTCGTGATGTGGACCGCGAGCCGACCAGCCGCTGGATCAAGCCGACCATCACGCTCTTCAACGAAAGCATGTATTCAGACGGACATTGCTACGCAGCCGCCTACGTGGGCTTGAACCTTGGCAAGAGCGTGGGCATGCCTGTACCCGGAACCTGCAGCTTCGCGGCTTGGGAGACCCTTTCCGACCGTACCCGTTGGGGCGTGGTTCCATACAGCACGCGCAACATCATGAACCAGTGGATGGAGAACAATCAGACCGCGCCGAGCATCGAAGTCAAGAACATGCCCGGCTCCATCGACAAAGGAGTGGACCAGCAGTTGGAACGCGCTATCCAGGAAATGTTGAACGACCTGAAGAAGTAATCAGGATTCGATGCCATCCCAATCGCTCGGCACACCTGAGATCATCAGGTTCGCCGAGCGTTTCAGGAAGATTGCGGCCGCTTTGTCGGCAGGATTGGCTTTCAGCACATTGTTGAAACTGACGCTGGCAACGGTGAAATCGCGATCGTAAAAGGCTTTGATGCCGTTGTCAAACTCTTCTTTGGTCTTGTTTTCGAGCTGATAGCGGATCTCATCATCGCCTTCGATCACTCCGAACACATCGATCAGTTCAGACTTGCCCTTCAACTTGGTTTTGCCCAGATTCTTGAAATGGTAGGTCTCGGGGTGGGTGAGTTCCTCTTTCACTTTTGAACTTATCACTACCCCGGTGTCGAAGACTTTGGTGAGTCCTTCCATCCGCGAAGCGGTATTCACCGCATCCGAAATCACGGTTCCATCCATCCGTTTTTCTTCGCCGATGGTTCCCAGCATCAAATCACCGGTATGCAGACCGGTGCCGACCTGGATCGGTTCCAAGCCGTTTTCGATGCGGTCGACATTGAGTTTCTTGAGGACGTTGGTCATGTCTATGGCGGCGGCGAGGGCGTCGTCTGCGGAGCCCGGAAACAGGGCCATGATCGCATCCCCGATGAATTTGTCGATGAATCCGCCGTGCTGACGTATCACGGGGCTCACTGCGCCCAGAAACGTGTTGATGAAGTCGAAGGCTTCTTTGGGCGTCATGGATTCCGAAATCTTGGAAAAATCCTTGATGTCGGAAAAGAGGACGGTCATGTGTTTTTGAACCTGGTCGCCGAGTTGGATATCGAGTATGCTCTTGTAGCCGAGGAACTGCAGAAATTCGATCGGCACGAAATAACTGAAGGCCTGATGCACTTTGGAGAGCTCCAAGTGGGTCTTGATGCGTGCGAGCAATTCATCTTTGGCGATGGGCTTGGTGACGTAGTCGTTCGCGCCAGCCTGGAAGCCTTGAAGGATGTCGGGGCCTTGGTTCTTCGCGGTGACCAGAATCACAGGAACTTGGCTCTGGGGAAACGTTTTCCGGATTTCGGCCAGGACTTCGAACCCGTTGATTCCGGGCATCATCACATCCAAAAGCACCAGATCGGGCACGGAAACCGTGTTCATGTGCTTCAAGGCTTTGTACCCGTCGAAGAACTCGATCACTTTGTATCCTGCCCGCTTCAATTGGGCGTTCAAGACCCGCAGATTGATCGTCTCATCGTCCACGATCATGATTTCATATTTCTCGCGCCTGGATGTCGGTCTTGCGGGCACGAGATCCGCCATGTGCCCGGGCAGCGGTTTCACTTGAAGACCGAGGTCCTCGAAGCGATTATCGGTTGGAGCGGTTTCGGTGGTGACGGGCAGGGTGAAGCTGAAAATCGATCCGATATCTTCCAACGTCCGCACGCTGAGTTTGCTGCCATGCATCTCGAGAAGCCGGGTGATGATTTTGAGTCCGAGTCCGGAGGTCTTCTTGTGAAGGGTTCCGGGAATCAGCTTGTGGTCGGCATGGTCCAGGATCCGATCCAGGTTCTTGTCTGAAAATCCTTTCCCGGTGTCTTCGATGGCGATCTCAACCTGTTGGTCTTTGAAGTCGGCACGGACGGTGATTTTTCCGGAATCCGTGTATTTGATCGAGTTGTTGACCAAATTGAAAAGCACCTGTTCGATCTTGTCGGAATCGGCAAGAACATTGGGCATGTCATCCGGGATCCTGTTCACCAACTCGATACGCTTCGTGGAAGCTTGGGCGATATTCGTGGCCAAAACCCGGCTCGCAAGGGAACGTAGGTGAACAGGCTTCAGATCCAGTTCCATCTCTCCGGATTTGATGCGTTCGGTGTCGAGCAGGTCATTGAGAAGATGTGTGAGCCGGCGGCCGTTTTGAGAAATCAATTCGAGATTCGAAACGGTTTTCTCAGTGAGGGGCGTGTCGGAATTATCGATCATGAGATCGACCAGGCCCACAATTCCGGCCATCGGAGCCCGCAATTCGTGCGCCACCATGGAAACCCATTCGGTTCGTCGCTCATCCACCACATCACTTTCATGGATTCGCAGCCTGGAGGCTTCTTCATGCAGGAAAAGTGCGTGACCGATGATGAAAAGCGCGGTGGAAGGGATGATGAGCGTTTCAGGGTCGAAGGGCAGTTCGATCAGCGGCAGGAACCCGCTCAGGGCAGCCATCATGATAAAAAGCAGGGAGACACGTTTGATCCCGCTCAATTGATGATTGGATTGCAGCCAGAACGTGACTCCGATCAGAACGGCGCAAACCAGAAGGAGCCAAACGCCTTTATGGTCGACGAGAGAAAGTGCGACGGATGCGGTCGACAGTAGGATGAGACCGAGGTGGAATCGTCCTTGTATACCATCCTTTACGAACAGTATCCACGCTTGCGCGACGAAGAATGCGATGAGCAGGCCAAGCAGCAGTCCATGAATCATGGGCTGAGTATAGCTACTTCTTCTTGAATATGGAAAATACCTTGGATAGCAATCCTTTTGCGGGCGTTGGCGCTGGGGTTTCCATCGGCTTCGCGCCAGCCATCACTTTGCGGATGCGATCCATTTGTGGATCGGAGGATTTCGATGGTTTCGGCTGGGGTTTCGGCTGGGGCTTGGGCTGCGGACGAGGTTGCGCCTGGGGTTGTGGTTTTCTGCGCTCTTCCTGCTTTCTGGGCTGGGTTTCGGGCTTGCGCCTTCTCGAATCGTGGGCTGGGGCGGATGCCGGTGCGGCATCGGTCGATTCCGGAACGAATCCTTTCGGAAATTCCATGTTTTTGCCCACATGGTGCAGGATGGCGCGGAAATGGCGTTCATCTTCAGGAGAAACCAAAGTGATCGCTGTGCCGGTGGCTTCGGCGCGCGCGGTGCGGCCGATGCGGTGGATATAATCGTCGAGATCGCGCGGCACGTTGAAGTTCATCACGTGCGAAACATTGGTGACGTCGATGCCACGAGCCATCACGTCGGTTGCCACGATGGTGGTGATGCGGTTGTTGCGGAATTCAGCCAGAGTGGCTTCGCGCTCATGCTGTTCCATGTCGCCGTGCATGCTTCCCACTTTCGCGCCTTTTTTGGAAAGGACTCGAGCCAAGGATGCGCAACCGCGTTTGGTGGAGCAGAAAATGATTCCGGACTGCCAATCGAGGGTTTCGAAAAGATTCAGCACCAAATCGATCTTATCGTCTTCGCGCACCTTGTAGGCCTGCTGGGTGACGCCCTTGGCGGTAGTGAATGTGGAAACGTTGATGCGGATGGGGTCGCGGGTGAGTTCGCGGACCAACGCATCGACACGATCAGAGATCGTGGCGGAGAACATCAGCGTCTGGCGGTCTTTCGGGAGCTTGGAGACGATGAGGCGGACATCGGGGATGAACCCCATGTCGAGCATGCGGTCGGCTTCATCCAAAACCAGAAACTGAAGCGCGGTGAAATCGATGTTCAATACGCGTATCAGGTCGATGAGTCGGCCTGGCGTCGCGACGATGATGTTCACACCTTCTTTGACCGCATTCTGCTGGGCACCCCAATCGCCACCGCCGTACACACAGGCCGTGGTGATGCCGGAGTGGTAGCCGATGGTCCAGAGTTGTTCGTCGATCTGCTGGGCGAGTTCGCGGGTCGGAGCCAAAATCAAGGCGCGAACGCCCGGTTTCGGCTCGATCATCAGTTTTTCGAGGATGGGGATTGCGAAGGCTGCCGTTTTTCCGGTGCCTGTTTGTGCGGAAGCGAGAACATCGCGCCCTTGAAGAATGACCGGGATGGCGTCTTTCTGGATCGCCGTGGGGGTAGAGAATTGTCGGTCTGCGAGCCCCATTTTTACTTCCGGGCTCAGGGAATCAAAATCAAAATCCAAAATACTAATTGTCTAATAAGCCGTTAATATACCGCTATTTGTGTATATTTGCCCACCATGATGTACACCGAAAAATACTTTTACCTGTGCCGCGTTCCTTTGAGTTCCGCTGGCGCCCAAGATGTGGATATCCTTCAGATTGCTGAGACCACCGAACAGTTTCCAGACCTTTTTTCAAAGTACGAAGAGTTTCGTGCGCATGCGTTCAACAAAGATGGTCTGTATAGCGCCGTCCGTGCCGACGACATGTACTGCATTGTCCGTACCAATGGAAAAGATGCCGCGAAACAACAGGCTTTCGACGATTCGAAGGCGAATCTGGTAACCAATCTGCAACATCGAGTGATGCAGCAGAATGATAAGAACGCCAAATCGATTCTCAGCAAAGTCCACGAAATCGAAACCGCTTTCAGCGCCTGAAGCGCTCGAGTTATGCGTACGATTTCGATCTGGTTGCTGCTCGCCATCGTTTGTGTCCCCACGGTATCGGCGCAGCAGGCGCGAGGGTTGTACTTGGCGGTTCATGGGCCTGATGCTCCGCGCTCCGTTGGCGACCCCAATTCCCTTCAAGCGTTGTATTTCGATATTCCGGCCAATTCCGCCGCACCGATTTATGTCCGTGTTTTCGACGCGGAAACCGGCGGAAATCTGGACACCCGCCGTGGTGCGCTGAATACGAAAACCCGCTTTGTGATTCTCGGTGGTGCCAGCGCGAATGAAGTGCACGGCATCAATCACAATCCGGCGAGGAATCGACGCCTCACGTTTCCTGCATCCGACATCATTTTTGATGAAACCGTGGGTACGAACCCAAGGATCGACGGCCGCTATTGGAACCTCGGCGCTCTGCCCTTGGCCAAAGGGTTCGCGCTCGGAAAGGATGTCAGGCGTTTCGTGATGCTGGTGTTCACGGTCGAAGGAGATGACGCCAACTTTTTCGATTACGTTCTTTCGCTCGACCCTGACGACAAGGTGCCGCCTCCAGGTGTGAGCATGTTCACCTATGAACTGACACTGCGCACGCCCGAATCGCGTTCCTTCATCGGTGAGATCAAAATCCCGGTCAATGGTTTGGAATCGGCTCGCATCGAAACGTTCGGCGTGAATAACGCGCCGATGCAAGTGAACATCCCGTTCAGCGACCCGCTTGCGGTTTCTTCTCCCGGAACGGGTCAATGGGTCGGACAAAACATCGCTTTTCCTTCCAACACCACCCAGGTCGGTCTTCAATTTCAAGGGTTGGGTGCGCAGAACACCTTCAGCGTGATGGCGAAACGCCCAGACGGCTCGCTGCTTCCCATTCCGTTGCCTATCGTGGATTTCGAGCCGGTGACCACCCCTCGATTCACCTATCGCACGTCGTACGCCGACACCTCATGCACCGATTTCCGCTTTGTGAAACTGGGTCAGATCCCCTCCAATTTCAGCTTGGTGAACACCAAGTGGGTGTTTGAAGATGAAACCATCCAAGGTTCGGAGATTCGCAAGCGCTTCGCGTCCACCGGTTGGCATGTGTTCAAACTGGAAATCGACGGAGTACTGGATGGTGTTCCCAATCAGATCGTGCTTGTGGATTCGGTGAAAGTGAATGAGCGCCCCACGGCTTGGGCCGGAGGAAATCGAGCGACGATTCCCGGTCGGTCGATGGCATTTGACGGAACGGTTTCGGATGATCCGGATGGGGTCATCACCCGCTATGAGTGGGATTTCGGCGACGGGAAAACCGGCGTGGGCGCCCGCATCGATTATGAATATGCTTCACCGGGTGTCTATACCGTGAAATTGACGGTATATGACGATTCGAACAGTCCGTGTAACAGCGCTTCGGCGTATTCGCAGGTTTGGATCAACCGTCCGCCATTGGCTCGGATCACAGCTCCGGTGTCTTCGGTTCGCGGACAGGTCATCACATTCGATGGGCGGCGGTCTTCCGATCCGGATGGAACGATCGAGGAATTCACATGGACCATCGACAATGAGGTTTTCGACGGTCCCGTTGTGGAATGGACTGTTAAAGACGACCGCAATGTGCAAGCGGTGCTGCAGGTGGTTGACAATGCGCGGACCATGAATTCCACGGTTCGGACGAGTCACACGGTAGCGGTGAAAGGCAATCAATCTCCGATCGCGGTAGCCGGAAACGACAAGCATGTTTCTCCGGGTCGTCCGGCCAACTATGTAGGCGATCGTTCCAGAGACCCGGACGGCCGCATCGTCTCTTACGAATGGATTTTCCCGGGAGACGTGCGAGTTCCGGGAGTCAGGGTGTCGCAAGGCATCGAAGAACCGGGATGGCATACCGTGTATCTGGCAGTGACCGACAACAACGGAGCCGTGGGCCGCGATTCGTTGCGTGTGCGGGTGAATCATCCTCCGGTGCCGGTGGTTACCGGAGAGTTGAATACCCCTGAGCTTACGGTTCAGCTGTCGGGAAGGGAATCGAGCGATGCCGATCCGGATGGGGTCATTATCCGATATGATTGGACCATGGGCGACGGGAAAACATACTCTGGTGCGAACATCACACATACGTATTCCAAGCAGGGTACGTTCAACGGAACCTTGATGGTGACCGATAATTCGGGCACCTTCTCGTCACGTCAGACCACCCGTTTCCAGGCGGTTGTGGGCGGATCGACCGAGACCGTTGCGCCGGTGGCTTCGGTATCGTCGGTGACGCAAAGCCGGTTGATCTCCAAATTCCCGCAGCGTGTGGCTCCTGGCGCGCCGGTCACCATCGACCTCAGCGCGAGCGAACAGTCTGAGCGTTTCTATTGGTTCGAAAACGGTGCCTGGGTTTCAGGTGGTGCCACAAGAACTTATCAAGTAGGATCCACGGCTCCAATGGTGGTACGTTACGCCGCCGATGACGGCGAGCGTTCCGAAAGCCGATCCGAGGGAACGGCCACCATCCGGGTGAACCGGGCTCCGGAAGCGTTGGCCTTGGTGACGAACGAGGCGTTGACCGGCACTTCCATCACGTTCAACGGATCTGCGTCTTCGGATCCCGATGGTGACGCATTGACCTACGAGTGGCGGGTGGATGGAGTAGTCATGGGAACCGCTGCGATTCTTGAACAGGTTTTTGACACGGCGGGGCGTCGAACCATCCTCTTGCGTGTGGACGACGGGTTCGGTCTCGCGAACTCCGTTTCGGAATGGTCCAGAACCCTGTATATCTATTCGAAATGAGCTCTCTCGCGCTGAAACCGATTCTGATCGCATTATCCGATAAAATCGTGGATCTGAGCGTACGGATTGAATCGGATGAGTCTGCCATCGAAGACATCGATCGTAAAGAAGCCCGTGCCGAACTGCGCAAGATCGGTGATGAGCTGGTCGGATTTCTTCCGCACGCCGAAGGGGAAGACCGCGCATTTCTGCATTTCATGCTGGGTTCTCTCTGCAGCGCGCTCGCATTGTGGGAAAAAGCGGATTTGGCCTATTCCGAAGCGCGGAGGGTTTGGCCAGACCATGTGGGTTTGCTCAATGAGCATTTCTACTGCCTGATGCAGCTTGACAAGTTTTTCGACGCGTTAGGCGCCATCGAGTTGAGCATCCGTCATGGTGGAGAAACCCCGGATGTGCTGCAAAACAAAGCGACAGCCTTGGTTCATCTGAATCGGATTCCGGAAGCCAAAGCGGTGATGTTCTCATGCATCGCGAAATTTCCGAACGACGCCGAATCGGCGCAATTTCTCAAAGAACTCGACGCTTGCGCGTCACATTAACCTCGCTACCCATGCCTACCGGAAAACCCAGTACGAAACGCCGGAAGTCGAATCGGATCGACATCCTGTATGAAGACCGCGACATGATCATCGTGAACAAACCCTCGGGCTTGCTGTCGGTACCCATTCCGAAAACCCACGCCCCAAATCTGTTAGAGATCGTAAACGAGGCTCTCGACAAAAAAGGGGAAAAGGCGATCACGGTTCACCGCATTGACCGGTACACCTCGGGAGCCGTGGTGTTCGCAAAAAACAGCGAATCGCACAAAGGGTTGGTGCGGCAATTCCTTTCGCATACTCCCATCCGCACTTATATGGCTTTGGTGCGGGGAAAAGTGACCCCGCCTAGCGGCGAACTCATCCATTACATGAAAAAGGTGACCCGCGGATTCAGGAACATCGTGACCAAGCCCGACGACCCTGCCGGAGCCATGGCTCGGCTCACTTACACTACCGAAGAATCGCACAAGCAGACCAGTTTGATGAAAATCCGCTTGGATACCGGCTTGAAGAACCAACTCCGGGTTCAGTTCGCAGAAATCGGACACCCGATGGTGGGCGATCGCCATTACGCCCCCGAAGAAATCAAGGAACTTCGTATCGACAGGCAGGCTTTACATTCGTGGGAGTTGGAACTGAAACATCCGAGAACGGGAAAACCGATCAAAGTAAGAGCCGAATGGCCTCAAGATTTGCGGGAGCTGATCGCCTACTACAGAACCCTATAATAGGTTTGCACCGATTCAGGAAGTTGCTTAAAATATTTTACATATAAGACCGATCGGAGGACACTCCGACCGAACGACGAGAGATCCATTTTGGAGACTACAATGACCGAAGGAACGTCACCCTACGACGCCATACTGACCAGAGCAAAAGAACTTGCCAATTCCTACGATTGGCAGACAGGTTTTGATGAATTCGACCTACTGAAGACACGATGGTCTGAAGGTCCGGCGGTGGAAGATGAAGCCTGGAAGAAAGCACGTTACAATGAGTTGCTTGAAGCTCTCCGCACCTATGCGGAACGCCGCAAAGCCCATTACGATCAGCTGAATGAGCGTAAAGCGGCGAATTTCCAGCGTCGCGAAGACCTACTGAAACGTCTCAGCGATCTGATCGAAGCCAAGCGTTGGTCTCAGTATGCAGAGGTGGCTTCCATCCAGCATAAATTCGAAGATATCCGTCCGCTACCCGCCGAGCACGAAGACCAGGACAAGCGTTTCGCCGCTGTGTTGGAGACGTTCAACCATCACAAAGTCGACTATCTGGTGAAAGTTCGGCAGAGAGAGGATGAGAATTATCTGCTGAAGCTCACCATCCTGGAAAAAATGAAGCAGTTGGTCGCCACTTTGGGTGAGACCACCGTTTGGGCCGATGCCGACCGCGAGTTGGAAACCCTTTCCGACCAGTGGCGGAAAGTGGGCAAAGTGGCCAAGGAAAAATCGGATGATGCCTGGCAGGCGTTCAAGCAAGTGCGCGACGCCTACTCGGATCTGAAACTTCATAACGACTCGAAGTATCGGCACGAGTTGGAGAAAAATCAGCACACCCGCACGGAATTATGTGAAAAAGCGGAAGCGCTTTTAAAGGAAACCGACTTGGCTCTGGCGGCAAAAGAGATGAATCTTCTGCATAAGCGGTGGAAGGAAACGGGTTCTACCTTCCGTGAACATTCCGAAGCTCTTTGGGAGCGTTTCAAGGCCGCATCCGACCAGTTCAATAACGTCAAGCACGAGAACTTGGATGTGATTCGCGATGCCGAACAGCATAATTATGAAGCGAAAGAAGCCCTATGCCTGAAAGCGGAAGGTTTGCTCACCGCTGAATCGAAAGATCACGGCCACGATATCATCGAAAGCCTGTTCAAAGAGTGGAACACGATCGGTCCGGTACCTCGCCGTAAGAACAAGAAGATCTGGGCACGTTTCAAAACCGCGATCGACAGTTATCAGCAGCATCGTCGCAACCACTTCAAACAGGCTCGGATCGAGCAGAAAGACAACATGACGCGTAAGCGTGAGGTGATCGACAAACTCCTCGCATTAGCCGAATTGGAAGTGACCGACACCACCGCCGCCGAGCTCAAGCAGCTCCAGCAGGAGTTTCAAGCCATAGGGTTCGTGCCCATCAAGTTCAAAGAGAGAATCTGGACGGATTACCGCGCGGCATCCGATGCTGTTTATAAGAAGGTGCGTGCTTTGGAAGCGGAAACATCGCCAAGACCCCAGGCTTCGCGCCCATCGCCACAACGACCGCAACAACACTCCGATTCGAGATCGGATGTTTTCCGTCTGAAAAAAGAGGCCGAATCGGTGAACGAACTCATGCTTCACTACATGGATTCGATCACCTACATCAAACCGAACAAAGGCGGCAATGTGTTGCGTGATGAGATTCAGGCCAAGATTGATGCGGCGAAAGAGCAATTAGACAAGCTGAAAGCGGAAATCGATAAGGCGAACAGATAACCTAATGCCTACCAAACGGAACCTTGTACTTTCTGGAGCGCCGTCGCAAGCCGTAAGAGAGCTCCTGGCTCAGGAAGGGTACAACATTGTTCCGACCGGAATGGGTGTCACGGTGTATGTGGATGATGGTTCCGACCATATTTCGGTGACCGGCGCCGCCATCGACGCGCTCCGATCCATGGAAGTGATCGTGATTTCGCACCGCTCCGTACTCGAGCACCGGATTCTTTCTTCCAAATTGGGGGTTCAGCAGGTTCTCGAGCCCGACGAACTCCACTTTCTGCCCGCCACGATCGAATCCGTGAAAAACCGCTCGATCTCCATCCGGTTCTGGGGCGTGCGCGGGTCGATTCCTTGTCCGGATCCGGAAAACATGATGTTCGGCGGAAACACGTCTTGCGTGCAGGTCACCATCCGTAATTCGGAAGAATATCTGATCCTGGACAGTGGTTCCGGAATCCGAACCTTGGGGAACGCCTTGGTTCAGCATGGGCGCGAAGTCCACGGACACATTTTCATCACCCATGCCCATTGGGACCACATCCAAGGGTTTCCCTTCTTCCGGCCGATCTACGAACTTGGTAGCAGTCTGTCGATCCACATGCCTCGGCAAAAGCTTGGCGGATGCAAAACCGTGCTTACCACCCAGTTCACGCCCACGTATTTCCCTGTTACTGTGGACATGTTGAACGCCCGCATCCAGTATGTGACTCAGGAAAGCGGTGTCCAGGAATATTCGAATTACACGATGGAATTCATGATGGCCAACCATCCCGTGGAAACGGCCATTTACAAGTTCAAGCATGGTGAGAAAACGCTTGTGTACGCGCCGGACAATGAACTCACCCCTGAATTCACGCCCGCTTTCATTGAATTCATCAAAGGTGCGGATGTGTTGATCCACGATGCGAACTACGACCGGCACATTTATCGCAAACGGATAGGATGGGGCCACTCGGCTTGGGAAGACGTGGTTGATGCCGCTTTGCAAGCCGGTGTGAAGAACGTGTATCTCACCCACCACGACCCGACCTCGCACGACGAGATCCTCATGCAGCGCGAAAAACATGTGATGCGTCATGCCGAGAATTTCGAAAACCTCTGCCTGGCCCGGGAAGGGATGGTTGTCCGCTTCTAATCGTCGAGCCGGATGGTGGTGATCGCATCCACCGGGTAGGCTCTTACCAGGGCCTCAATCGCTTCAAGATCCGATTTCATCGGATCCATCCACACCGCGAGGTCTTCTTTTCTCAAGATCGCGGGCATGCGTTCCGAAATGGGTTGAATCAACGCATTGGCCGGAACGGTGAGCAGCCAGACGCTGTCTGAATCTTCGTAAGCGGCCAGATTCATGTCGTTTTTCGAGTACAGAGTGTATAGAAACGCGTATGGCGTCTTCCCGACTGGCTTGGAAAGGATGAAACCTTCGGCAGGAATCACACAGCGGCGACGCTGGAGGGCTTGGGTCAGCCCAGCGATTTTAAAGGGCTGAGCGGGCGCCAACTGCCAATTTCGCTCATTTGCGAAGGGCTTGCGCGATGCATCGGCCTCGATCGTACGGATCGTTGAACCTGGAGCGGCCCCTTCATTGTTTTTTTGCTTCAGGATGAGATTCATGGCTGTATTTTAGTGTGAATCAAAATAACGGTTCCTGCCATGCACCCAAGCGACTTGTTTGTTAATCCTGCGGATCATCGAATCACCGCATTCTGGCGGATTCTGTTCCAATTCATCCTCTTCATTGTTCTGCTGGTGGCGATGCAATATGCGCTACCCGACTCCCTTCCACGGATCATTATCGGGCTCATCCCTCTCGTGGCCTTCACCCTCAGCGTGTATTTGGGCGGGCGATTTCTCGATCGGCGCGCGTTCACCGATTTCGGTCTCGTGCTCGACAGACCGTGGTGGCGCGAATGCGCGCTGGGCGTCGGAATCGGAATCCTGGCCATGGGTGTCATTTTTGTGGCATTCTTCGCGCTCGGTTGGCTTGAATTCACGGGCTGGGGCTGGGATCGGGCAGGGTTGCATCCGTTTCCCTATGCCATGGCCGGTTTTTTCGCTCAGATGCTGCTCGTCGGCTTTTACGAGGAGCTTTTCAGCCGCGGTTATCATCTCAAAAACATGATGGAAGGATACCGTTTCGGAAAAGACACCACCGGAACCAGAGCCGCTGTTCTGAGCCTGCTCACATCATCGGTCATTTTCGTATTGATGCATGCGGGAAATCCGGGGTTCAAAGTCACCGCATTGCTGGGTATCACCATCGCGGGTTTGCTGTTAGGGATTCCCTATCTGATGACGGGTAGGCTCGGATACTCGATCGGGCTTCATTTCTCCTGGAATTTCGCTCAAGGTGGCATTTTCGGATTTCCGGTGAGCGGACTGCCCTTCCGGGAAAGCATCATTCAGAGCCGCGTGAACGGACCCGAGTGGCTCACAGGCGGGTCGTTTGGTCCCGAAGCCGGTTTGTTGCCGCATCTGATTCTGCTATTGGCCGGTGTGTTGAGCGTGTACCTGCTCATCAGGATGGGTGTCGCCGCGAAAGTTCATGACTCCTTCTTGAGATCCGAATGACTCCATTACTTCCCTATTGTGTTTTTTCCACGGGAAACGAGCCTCCGCGCGCGGGTGTGCGCTATCGCGACACGCTGATCGACCTTCAACGGCTGAATCTCGACGAGGCGTTCGCTGAACCGACACTGAACCGGTTCATGTCCCGCGGCCCGCGGCGTTGGTCCCTCATCCGGAACTCGCTTCTGGGCGACATCCGCAACGGCCGTGCCCTCGCGGCGGCCATTCCCTTGGCGGAGTGCCGTTTCCACCTGCCTGTGCACATCGGCGATTACACCGACTTCTATTCGTCCTATCACCACGCGTTCCGCGTGGGTTCGCTGTTCCGCGGACCCGAGAACGCCCTCAATCCCAATTGGAAACAGCTTCCTGTGGGGTACCACGGCCGAAGCGGCTCCATCGTCCCATCCGGGACATCCATCCGGCGCCCCGTCGGACAAACCCCCCAAATGGCGCCCACCGCAAAGCTCGACTTCGAACTCGAGATGGGATATTACATCGGTGTTCCTTCCCAGCTCGGCGTTCCTGTTCCCATCGCGGAGGCGGAGTCGCATATCTTCGGGCTTTCGCTCCTCAACGATTGGAGCGCGCGCGACATCCAAGCGTTTGAGTACCAACCACTTGGACCGTTCACTTCAAAGAATTTCTGCACAAGCGTGTCGCCCTGGGTGGTTCCGCTGGAGGCCTTGGAGCCTTTCCGTCGACCGCTTCCGGAACAGTCGCCCGAGCCGGCGGATTATTTGCGGAATCCGGGCGCATCCACATTTGACATCCGGCTTGAAGTGGAACTCAACGGAGAGATCATCACCCGAACCAACGTCGATACTTTGTATTGGAGCATGGCTCAACAGATTGCGCACCATACGGTGACGGGATGCAATCTGCGTACCGGCGATTTCATGGGATCGGGAACCATCAGCGGACTCGAGCCCGGATCAGAGGGCTGTCTTCTGGAAAAAGGAACCCGATTTCTGCAAGACGGCGATGTGGTGACGCTTCGCGCCTACGTCGAATCGAACGGTGAGCGGGAGAATGTCGGCGAAGTGACCGGGAAAATTCTTCCCGCACTTACTTGATCAGCGTCATCTTGCCGGTGAGTACCTTTTTATTCGCCACCAATCGGTACAGATACACCCCACTGGCGAGTGAAGAGGCGTCAAAAGGAACCGAATAACGCCCGGCATTGCGCTCTTCGTCGATCAGCGTGGCCACGCGACGCCCGAGAAGGTCGAACACCTCGAGTGTGACCCGTTGACGCTCCGGAATCGTGAAGCGGATGGTCGTATTCGGGTTGAACGGATTCGGCGCATTCTGCGAAAGCGTCGGGATTTCGGGCACGGTTTCGCTGTCGATGCGATATTGATACACTAGGGAAAGATTCTCATTCGCATTCGCCACCACCAGGCCAAGAAAAGCGATGTCATCCCAATTCCAATTGGTGGATATGAGAATCGTGCCGGTGTCATCACCCTTTGCGATGTGTTCGCGAATGCTGCCATCCGTTCCGTACCCCAAGAGAGCGACTCCGGTGGCCGGAAGGCTGTGAACCACCGTGGCGCTGATGGTTCCGAACATGTTCTGCGGACGCGTGATCGAGTAATAGCGGGCTGCGGAACGGTTCAACATCTCATTGGGCATCAAAGAATCGGGAATGGCGACTCGGTTCAACACCAGAGGATTCGGATATGCGAACTTCGCGGTGAATCCGTACCCCGAACGAGCATTCACGCCGGATGCGAAATGCCAGGCATGGTTACGGACGAACGTTTCGGTGTACGATTGATTCAATGCGGTTAACGAGGTGCGGATGGTGGGAATCATCTGGTTTCCGTTCGCCACGACGCGATTCCACACATCCACCCAGAAAGAAATTCCCAGTGTTTCATAATAGTGAAGCATCCATGTCACGAAAGGATAACTGCCGGGAGTGCTGCGTGTGGGGGCGCGGAAAATGGAACCCGATCCCAGGTAGTTGTAATAATCGTTCACCTGCGGAAAGGTCACTTCCTCCATCATGGTGGCATCCATTTCCACCCAGTCTACGCGTCCCGCGTCTCCTGCCCATTGGTTGGTCCGATATTGGATCGCATGTTTGAACTCATGCGCGATGGTGACTTTCAGAGCTCCGAGTTGGTTTCCTTCAGGGTCGCTGTTGGATGGAAATCCATTGAACGTATTGTGAACCGCGATGAACGTGGTTCCGCCTGAAGGTTGGGTATAGCCATAGAACTGCATCGCTTCAAACTGGATCAGGTAGGGCGTCAGTCCGATCGGATCCTTGAATCCTTGCTCCACCACCTGCAATTGGTAGGTCTGATCGGCGTAGAGCGCCGCTTTTTCCACGAAGTCAGGAACTCCATTCGAGTTGAGATCGGCCGTCGGCACCGCATCCGCTCCCGTGGTGACATAATTCAGACGGAATTTGCCGGATGGGGAGACATACACGGCGGCGGTTTCGAGTCTTCGCGGCTCTTTCATCTTGGCGCCCGACCGATACGCTTCGATGATTTGCGGAGTGAAGCATTTTTCGATGTCCTGAGCCAGGGTTGCCGCAGGAAATAAGAGCAGGAAGAAGAAAAGGCGGGTCATTTATTTGATGAGCGTCATGGTTCGGACAAGGCGTTGTCCGTCCGCCTCAAGAACGACAACATACACACCTGAAGAGAGATTCCCCGCATCAAACCGCACCGAATGTTCACCGGATGGGAGATCCACATTCACCAACAAGCGGACTTCACGCCCGAGAATGTCAAACACCGCAAGCCGGGTTCTTCCGATTTCCGATTTTCGATACCTGATTTCCGTACTCGGATTGAACGGATTCGGATACGCCGCCAGACTCAGCGTCCGTGGAACATCCGGTTCCGATTCCAATCCCACCGGCGTATTCGGATTGGTGATGATGGTGACGGAGTCGGGTCGGAAAAAGAACCGCTCATCGATCTGTCCACTCTTGATTGCGATGGTCGTAGTACCGGACTTCAGTGCCCGGAAAGCGAGCGTGAGTGTGCTGTTTCCGGATGTCGGAGTGTTCTGAATCATCACAAAACGGGATGTTTTCCCATCACGCATCTTGTCGAATCGTTGCGCCGAGCCGGCAAGTGAGCGGTTTTTCACATCGGTCAAGGCCAGCAGTGTGTCGTTGTACGCCACAACTCCGGACCATGAGTGATGTTCATAGGTATTGCCCGTCAAGCTCAGCTCGAAAAGAATGGTGTCGCCCTGCGCAACGGAACGGGTGGTAAGTGTAGGACTGACCATGAAAAACGGCGGATCTAAATCGAGCCATACGAGTCCGTCGATGGACGGGAAGCTATTGAAACGTGCCGGACCCGGCCCTCTGCCGAACGAATTCGCATCAGAGGGTAATCTGCTCTGAAACAACATTGCCGCATCGAGTGCTGAAAGGGTGCCGTTCTTGCTGAGGTCTGCCCTGAATACCGACGTCATGGAATCATTCATTGGATATTTTCCGACCATATAACCCAGCATATCGGTCAGATCGCGCTCATCCACCAGCGCATCCACGTTGAAATCACCATAAGGGATGGTGGCGACCTGCGAAGCCATTCCCATCCTGAAGCGGGCTTCCCGACTCACGGTGCTGGTATTGACCACCACGATGCCGATCAGATCCACATCCTGAAAACGGACAGACGGGTCGAACGTGAGCATCTCATAGGTTTCGATCTGCTCGAAAGAGCGCACCGTCACCGGAATCGCTTCTCTCACCGATCCGTCTTTGAGATAGGCGATCATTCCGAACTGGATGAACGCGTTGGGGCGGTAACCCGCGAAATAAATGGGTCCGCTATCACTCGGAGAAGGCACAACTCGGTAATATCTGGCGGCGTTTCGCGGAATCGAGGCGACGGACACCTCCGCGCCGGAAGCAAGCGATGTGGAGGCGGATGTCGCGAATTTCGCGCGGTCGGCGAAACCATAACCGCTTCTCGCACGCGAACCTGATGCGTGATGCCAGAGATGGTTTCCCACATAATGTTCATCGAACAGCTCTCCCAACTCATTCCTCATCGCCGTGAACATCGGAAGCGTGTTGTTCAAGCGGATCCGGTTCCACACATTCACCCAGAACCGCGGTCCCACCCTCTCATGGTAATACAGACTGAACGAGGCCATGGGATAAGAGTTTGGCACGGATGTGGTTGGATTCGAAAAAATGGATCCGCTCACATACGACACATAATCGTTCACCTGCGGATAGACCACTTCCTCCATCATGGTGGCGTCCATCTCCGCCCAGAGAACACCGCCCGAATCGCCTTGCCAACGGCTGGTTTCAAATTGGATGGCGTGCTTCAATTCATGCGCGATGGTCACTTTCAGCGCGCCGAGCTGCTTCCCTTCGGGATCGTCGTTGTTTGAAAACGCGGATCCGATAAAGTCGTTATGCACCACGATGAACGTGGTTCCGCCGCTGGGTTGAGTGTAGCCATAGCTTCCCATTTTCTGAAATCTGATGCGGTAGGGCGAACCCGGGCGGACAGGATCCACAAATCCCAATGAGTCCACCATCACGCGCCAGGATTCATCCGCATACTGACCCGCTTTTTCGACATAATCGGGGATTCCATTCGCATTCAGGTCGGCCAAAGGAACCGCATGCGTACCCGTGGTTTCGTATTCCAGCCTGAATTTACCGGATGGTGAGAGATGGAAATTCGTCGCCAATGTGGACATCGGCTCGAAACGCGATGTCTTTCCCGAACGCATCGCTTCAATGATAGCCGGAGTTCCGCACTTCACAATGTCTTGGGCTTGCGCCGAAGAAACGGCCCAAAACATCCCCCATATCAGTAAAAAACCCCGTAATTTCATCATTATCATTGAAAGCTATGGAAAATAAGGTTCTCCTTTATTACAATTTCACGCCCATCGAGGAGGTACCGGCCTTCATCGAAGCCCATAAGTCACGCTGCAAGGAATTGAACCTGCTCGGCCGGATCTATGTTTCCGAAGAGGGTATCAATGGAACGGTTTCGGGCACGGTTGCCGCATGCGACGAGTACAAAGAGTATTTATGGTCGCTTCCGGGACTTTCCACCACCGAGTTCAAAGAAGATCTTTGCGACCACGTGCCATTCGGACGTCTGATCTGCAAATACCGGCCGGAAATCGTGGCGTTGCACACCGATATCCCGTTGGATCCGAAAGAAGGCGGCACGCATCTGAGTCCGCGCGAGTGGCGCGAAACCCTCGAAAACGAGAAAGACTTCGTGATGATCGATGTGCGCAACAACTATGAGTCGAAGATCGGCCATTTCGAAGGCGCCATCCTTCCCGACCTTGAGAATTTCTACAATTTCCCTCAGTGGGTGGATGAATCGGGGATTCCGAAAGACAAAAAGATCTTGATGTATTGCACGGGCGGCATCCGCTGCGAGAAATTCTCCGTGCTCATGAAAAAGAAAGGCTATGCGGATGTGAACCAATTGCATGGCGGCATCCTCACGTATGCGAAAGAGGAAGGCGGCGCGCATTACCATGGCAAGTGCTTCGTGTTCGACGACCGCTTGGCGGTGCCTGTGAATCCGAACGAAGAAGAGCCGGTGAGTTTCTGCGAATTGTCGGGGCAGCCGGCCGACACCTATCTGAATTGCGCCAATATGGACTGCAACAAGCTCTTCATCTGTTGCGAAGGCGCGGCCGACAAATACCAAGGCTGTTGCAGCGAGGCCTGCATGAACGCGCCACGTGTGCGTCCGTTCAACAAAGAAGCCGCGTTCGAGCCCTTCCGACGCGCGCATCATTACTTCAAATGAGAATCTCAGCGCTTCTATTGGTCCTTGTAAGCGGATGTTCGTTATTCGACACCCGCAACGCCGAGCCACCGGGAGGCAGAAATTCAGCGGTCTTCTCACAGCCAGACCGGCCCGAAATCGTGCTCGACAACCTAGTTTCCTCGATCCGAGGAATGAGCGCCTTCAATTATGTGCGCTGCTTGTCTGGCGACACCTTCACGTTCACCCCTACGGTCTCCGCGCAACAGACCTATCCGGATGTGTACGCCAGTTGGGATGTTGCCTCTGAAGAAACCTGGTTCACGAATATGAGCACCGCGGCCGCTCTGACCACCGGACACCAGCTTTCGCTCACGAATATCAGCACCGAAATATCGTCAAATACCATGCGCCAGGTCGTGGCGAACTACAGTCTGACGGTGTACCATAACCGTGCGTCTCAAGGAGTTCCGAATCTTGTGCGCGGACGATTTGTGCTCACTCTCGTTTCGTCAGACAACGGATTGTGGAGCATCCGAAACTGGACCGATATTTCGGTGGGAAGCGAGCCGAGCTGGTCGGACCTCAAAGCCCTGTTCACGCGGAACTAAGCGTTGAAGAAGGCTTCGGCGATGGCTTTGAAGCGGTGGGGTTGATCGAGGAAGGCGTAATGTCCGGCGTTCTCAATGGTCACCAGTGCCGCATTCGGCATGGCGTCGCGCATGCGCTCGGCTTGGTACAGTGGCGTCGCGTCATCATTCGCGCCCCAAAGCAGCAACGTGGATTGGCGCACGTGCGGAAGACAGCCCTCCAGATACTCAGACACGGTTTTCACGAAGATCTCGCGCATCACGCCCTGCAAGGCCTGGTAATCGGAAGAGCCAAGGGCTTTCCATAGCGCGCTGGCCCGGAGCTTGGTGAGCGCGGCGTCGCGCAGAGGTTGAGGCAAGAGCTGGAGCGGCGCCTTGAGAGACTTCGCGGTGTATTTCTTGACGTAGAAGCTGGGTTTGCGGCGCGGTTTCATGCCCGCGCCGCCCGTGATCAAGATCAGGTTGACCAGCTCGGCGCTGTGGGGACGGGCGCAGAGTTTGAGGGTGATGCGTCCGCCGAAAGAATGGGCAAGGAGATCGACGGGACCTTGGCCGAGGTGACGGATGTAGGCGGCCACGAGATCGGCGTAATCGTCAATATGCCATGGGCGGACGGGGGATGGGGAACGGCCGAAGCCGGGGAGGTCTATCAGATGGATTTCGCGGTTCACCTTCAGCGCCGCCGCCAAGGGCTTCATCACTGCCCCAGACGAACCCCAGCCATGCAGAAAAAGCAACGGCTTTCCCGTTCCGAGCTTCTCAACAGCGACCGTATTTCCCTCAAAATTGAACTCCATGCGCCGAAAGTACGGGATTCGTTCCGGAATCTGTGCAAATCGTGTAAGATTTCGCCGTTTTCCGCCTCTATAAGAGTATGTGGAAACGACACCTCTTTTTCTTCTTCGAACGACTCGAAATCAGAGCCGGCGAACGCCGTGCCATCGCGTCGGTCCTCCTCCTTGGCTTGGCCCTGAACCTCGCCGCGGAACACTGGCCCAGCCCCAGCACCTACGACGCCGACTTCTACAAACCCCTCATCGCCGCCTTCGACGAACGCAACGCCCGCGCCGCAGCCGAATCAGCACGGCTCGACTCGCTCTATCAAGGGCTCGAGCGGGCCGTTGGACGGGACGGCCAAAGTGCCGTCCCGCGTGCTAAAGACGCTCGCGCCCCTCGCCCCTCACTCCCTTCCAAACCCATCCCCATCAACACCGCCACCCTCGCACAACTCGACCAACTTCCCGGCATCGGTCCCGCCATCGCCCAGCGCATCATCGATTACCGCACCCAGCACGGACCCTTCACCACCGTCGACGATCTCACCAAAGTGAAAGGCATCGGTCCGGTGCTCATGGAGAAGATTAGGCCGTTCGTGATTTGTTGTTAGTGGTGCGTTGTTGGTTGTTGGTTGTTTGTTGTTGGTGGTGAAGAGGGGGCTTTGCATGAAAACAGTACCTTTCAGCGTTACCCCTCTTCCTACTTCCTACTTCCTACTTTCTTCATCTTCACAACAAACAACGAACCACCCGCAACGCGCAATGACGAACATCCTCTGGGCTGACGACGAAATCGACCAACTGCGTCCGCATATCCTGTTTCTGGAAGGGAAGGGCTTTGCCGTCACTCCCGTCACCAACGGGTTGGACGCCTTGGCCTTGCTTCCCACCAAGCCCTTCGACCTAGTGTTCTTGGATGAGCAGATGCCGGGCATGGACGGACTCACCACCTTGGGACGCATCAAAGACGCCTATCCGAGTCTTCCTGTGGTGATGATCACGAAAAGCGAGGAAGAGTCGATCATGGAAGACGCCATCGGCTCGAAGATCTCGGATTACCTCATCAAGCCGGTGCATCCGAACCAGATGCTGCTCACCATCAAGCGCATTCTCGACCGGCAGCGCATCCAGTCCCAGAAATCGGCGCAAAGTTATCTGCAGCAATTCAACGCCATCGCTTCACGGCTGCACAAAGGCAGCAGCTGGGACGATTGGGTCGACATCTACCGCCAGCTTACGCAGTGGGACATGGAGCTCGAAAAAGGGGATGAAGCCATGCGCCAGGTGCTTCTCGACCAGTTTCAGGAAGCGAACCGTGCCTTCGGGAAATTCATCCAGCAGGAATATGTGTATTGGCTGCAGGACAAAGCCGAATCGCGTCCACTGCTTTCCCCCGATGTGATTCCGGAATTCGTGCAGCCCCATTTCAAGGACGGTCGGCCGGTGCTTCTCTTCGTCATCGATTGCATGCGGTACGACCAGTGGCGCGTATTCGAATCGATGTTGGCGGATGTGTACTCCATCGAAACCGAATTCTATTGCAGCATCCTTCCCACAGCCACTCCTTATGCCAGAAACGCCATTTTTTCGGGATTGTATCCTCGCGACATCGAACGTGATTATCCGGAATTATGGACCACGCACGACGATAACGAATCGTCGCTGAACAAATTCGAAGACAAGCTGCTCGAGGCGATGTGTCGGCGGATGAAAACCGGATTCATTCCGAAATATGAGAAAGTGCTGACCTCCGACGAAGGAAAACGGATTCTCGACCGCATCAACAATTACACGCAGATTCCATTCAGCGCCTTCGTGTTCAACTTCGTGGATACACTTGTGCATTCGCGTTCCGATTCAGACGTGCTCAAAGAGATCGCGCCGGATGTGGCCGCATTCCGCGGACTCACCAAAACCTGGTTCGAGCACTCGCACCTGCTTCAGATCTTCCGGGCATTGGCCAAAGAGGATGTGACCGTGATCGTGACCACGGATCACGGCTCGGTGCGCGCGCTGCGCGACACCAAAGTGATGGGCGACCGCGACACCAGCACCAGTCTGCGCTACAAATTCGGCAAGATGCTCAAAGCCGACCGCGACAGCGCCATTCACGTGAAAGATCCCGGCGCCTTCCGGCTTCCACGAGGAGGCGGAGCCTTCAATTACATCTTCGCGCTCGAAGATTATTACTTCGTGTACCCGACGAACTACCACAAGTATCAGAACAAATACATGGACACCTTCCAGCATGGAGGGGCTTCCATGGAAGAGATGATCCTACCCGTGGCCACATTGAGACCCAAATCCAGGCAAGAGGGATGACTTCCGTAGAGACGAACAGCGTAGAAGAGACGATCGCTTTGGGAGAGGCGTTCGCCGGCAGGCTTAGCGCAGGCGACATCGTACTGCTTTCGGGAGATCTCGGCGCCGGGAAAACCCATTTCGTGAAAGGAGTGGCGCGAGGAATGGGAATCGACGAATCGCATGTGAACTCGCCCACCTTCACCCTCATCCATGAATACACCGGTGGAACACTGCCCGTGTACCATGTGGACGCCTACCGATTGAAAAGCGCCCAGGAAGCGGTGGAGATCGGAATCGAAGACTATTTGTTCGGAGAAGGCGTCTGCCTGATCGAATGGCCGGAGCGCTTGGAAGGCCTGCTTCCTGAGGGCTGCATCCATGTTAACATTGTGTCAACGGGAACGGAAAAACGGCGTTTTTCGTATTTTTGACACGTCATGAACACACTCGACAAGAAAAAAACCTCCTATCGCACCGACCGGCTTCCGGTGATCATGCCTTATCACTGGCGGTCGAACAACACCCTTCAAGCGGGTGATCTGGTGTATTACGGTCCGTGCCCCGAATATTACGGTGTGGGGGTGATCCAGCAGGTGATCGAACACATCTGCATCGTCGATTTCCGCGGAACCGGTGAAACGGGACTGCACAAAGACGCGCTCGAAAAGAAGTACCTGATCCCAATCCACAAGCTGGGATTAAGCCATTTGTTGAAAGAGGTGTAGGGGCGTTTAACGCGCTCTGATCTTCCCCCATCCCCACCACCCCACCGCCACGCCCAAGCCCGGGTAGAACGGCTCGATGCCGGTCGGCGCTTGCAGAAAGAGCAGCCAGATCAGGCTCGTTCCGCTGGCGGAAATCATCAGCCAATGCATGTGTTTCACCCGGAACACGGGCGAATACACGCCCAAGACCGGAATCAGCAAGCCGGGAATCACCACCGTCCCCACGCTGTACCATAAGCCGATGATGTTCGGAAGCAGCCACACCAGAATCACTGAGACCACCGCGCTGACCGCAATCCCTTTCCGCGTGCCGATGGGAAACAGATCGCGGCCCACGGTCTGTCCCGCCAGAAACAGGTAACTGTCCAACGTGCTCATGATGGTGGCCAGGATGCCGACGATGAACAGGCCGAAGAATCCCGCCGGCAGCAAGGTTTCGGCCAGCGACAGATACATCGTGGCCGGCGTTTCGAGATCGGGCAGCATCGCCATGCCGTACAATGCCGCGCCAAGGGTGAGCATGTCGAACACGAACCAGAAGCCTACCGATACCACGATTCCGCGTTTCGCGGTCTCCGGCGTTTTCGCCGCCGCGCAGCGCTGATGGAAGCCGGGATCGACGAAGGTCCACAGCGCGATGAAAAACCAGACGAGCAGATAGGGGAGGGTGTGTCCTCCGGTGGGATCGCGATGTGTGTCCGGAAGTGCTTTCCACATCTCGATCGGACTCCCGAACGCGTTCCAGGCAAAGCCGACCAACATCGCGAAAGCCGCATACATCAGCACCACCTGAACCCGGTCGGTGTTCACCACCGCCCGGAAGCCGCCGAGCATCACATAACCCGCGGTGATCAGAGACAAGGTGATAGAGACAAGAGACAAGGAAAGAGTGGGGAGGAAATGAATCACCACGAAGCTGCACATGAGCAGATATGGAGCGGGATTCACCAACACCGCGACTCCCAGCGCGGCCACGGTTCCCGCTTTTTTCCCATAGACCGATGTCACCGCATCGGGGATGGTGACATGCTTCATTTCGCGGATCTTCGGAGCCAGAAACCACGCGAAAATCAATGCGAACAAGTAATACGGCAGCGCGAAGACCACCCACTGCGACACGCCATAGGTGTATCCGAACTCGCCCACGCCCAAGATTCCGCCATACCATGTGCCTACCAGCGTGGCGACGAACGCGGGCAGACTCAACGTGCGTCCGCTCAGCAGAAATCCGGCTTCGTCCGACTCGGATGGGCGCTTATACACGCTCACACCCAGCATCACCGCCAAATAAGCGGCCACCAGCGACCCGTCAAGCCAGGTCATACACCATCACGATCAAATCGCCGGACGAATGCTGGATGCGCACGCGGTACTCGACGGCTTCGTTCGAAGATCCATCCCGCACGCCGTTCTCGAGGGTTTCGCGGTAGAGCGGATATTTGAGTCCGTCGGTGATGATGCCTTCCACTTTTCCAGATAGCGGAAACAGTGAGATGATCTGGCCGATGCGGGCCGAAAGAGCGATATCCCCATCCGACAAATACAGCCATCCGTCTTTCATCCGATAGAGGATGGAATCGAACCGGCGCCGGTATTGCTTGAGAACCGAAAGATTTTTAAGCGTGTGATCGAGCCGCTTTCCGGTGGCGCCGAAGACCACGATTTCCGTGAACCCGTCGCGTTCGGCGCGAAGAAGTGTCTTTTCGAGGTCGTTGGTTTCCTGATCGGGATCATGCTCGACCTCGAGTCCCGGATACAGCGATGGGTCGAAACTGTCGAGGTCGCCCACCACGAGATTCGGGATGATGCCCATTTCGAGGCATTTGTTGGCCCCGCCGTCTGCGGCATAGAGCGCGTCGGCATCGGTCAGCCAGGTTTCCAAAGGAACAGGCAATTCGCCCGCGCACACGATCAACAACTTCATGATGGCAAAAATACCCTAAATTCAGGCATGTACTTCGATTCTTTTCTTGCGGAAATATCCCGCTACCGCACCATCGGAATTCTTTCGCATGTGCGCCCCGACGCCGACGCCATCGGCTCGCAAACCGCTCTGGCCATGTGGTTCCGCGCCCGAGGCGTAACCGCGTATTGCATGAATGATGATTTTCTGCCACGGAATCTGCTCTGGCTGAGCGACCGTTATCCCGTGCGCCGCACCGATACGGAGGTTTTGGCCGAGTGCGACGCCTATGTGGTGGTCGACGGAAACGCCCTGCACCGTTTCGGAAGCGCCGGCACCTATGTCGGACGCACCAACAAACCCGTGTTCATGATTGACCACCATCCCGATCCGGATTCCGGATTCAAAGTGGCCGTGAACAGCGTGGCGGCCTCGTCGACCTGCGAACTGATTTATCGCCTCTATCGCGAAAGCGACCTGAATCTTCTCACGCTCGAAGCCGCCGAAGCCTTGTATTCGGGGATGATGACCGACACGGGCTCATTCCGTTTCGATTCGGTGACCGCCGACACCCATCTTTTCGTCTCCGAGATGATGGAACGCACCGGCGTGAAAGCCGCCACAATCCATCGGCGCATCTTCGACGGACGCAGCATCGAGCAACTCCAACTCTTGGGCGATGTTCTCAGCACTCTCGAGCTTCATGCCAACGGCGCCATCGCCACGTTGTCGGTCACCAAAGACCTTTTGGCCGACCACGGCTGCGATTACAGCGACCTCGACGGGATGGTGAATTACGGACTGTCTGTGGCGGGTGTGAAAGCGGCGATTCTCGCCTGCGAAATGAACGACGGAGTGAAACTGAGCCTTCGTTCGGTCGAACCCATCGACGTGAATCTCTGGGCCAGAGAACTTGACGGTGGCGGCCATGTACGTGCCGCAGGCGCCCGGCATAAAGGTCCGATGCGCAAAACCATCTCTGACGTGATTCGAATCGGCATGAAACAATTATGAGTCGAAACGCTCTTCTTCTCCTGTTATCGTTTTCGCTGGTATCCTGCGGTTATTTCGATGGAACCGGGCTCAGTAACGTGAAAAAACGCGTCACCGACGGGCTATTCACCATCACTGAAGGCGAATCGGCCAGTGATGCGAACCAGACCATCATGGAGACGCGGACAAACGGCATCACCACGGCGGTGAAGAAGGTGAGTCCGGCTGTGGTCACCATCACGGTGACCGAAGTGCAGCGCACGCAGATGTATGAGGATCCGTTCTTCGATCTTTTTTTCAATCCGAGAGTTCAGCGCGAATTCACCAGCAGCGGAAGCGGATTCATCATCAGCGAAGACGGATATGTGGTCACTAATGAGCACGTGGCCTCGCGCAATGCGAAAAGCATCCAGGTGACGTTGGCCGACGGCCGCCAATTCCCGGCGGTTCGGGTGGGTTCGGATGAATACACCGATCTCGCGCTTCTGAAAATCACGGATAACCAGCCATTTCCATATCTCGAGTTCGGAAACTCGGATGAACTCCTCGTCGGTGAGTGGGCCATCGCCATCGGAAATCCCTTCGGACTCTTCGAAGACGGACAGCCCACTGTCACTGTCGGCGTGGTGAGTGCGGTGAAGCGCGACTTCCGCCCCGATCCGCAAGATCCGCGCATCTATTTGGGAATGATTCAGACGGATGCGGCCATCAACCGCGGAAACTCGGGCGGGCCCTTGGTGAACAGCCTCGGTCATGTGATCGGCATCAACACCTTCATCTACACCGGCGGAACCGGAACCGGTTTCGTGGGACTCGGCTTCGCCATTCCCAGCAACCGGGCCATCAAGATTCTGAATCTGTTGGCGGAAACCGGAGAAGTCCGCCTGGATTATGATCCGGGATTCGAGTTTCTGCCGATCAACCGCGTCCTGGCCTATCAATACAATCTTCCCACGGTGCAGGGATTGTTCGTGGTGACGGTGAACCGCGACGGTCCGGCGTATCAGGCCGGAATCCTTCCCGGAGACATCATTCTTAAAATAGGGAATGAAGCCATCCATGGCGCACCGCACGCATGGGCGCTGTTTCGCGAGTACACCGAAGGAGATACAATGCGGGTGGAAGTGATCCGCGACCGCCGTTTGTATGAAACCAAGATGAGGCTCCGGCAAAAAGTGGTATCCCGCTGAACGGATTCCTCATTGCAAGTGAGCCGGTCCTCTTGTATTTTGCGGATTCACAAAGGGTAAGCAACTTCTTACATCTGTATTTCCATGACGATTGATCAACGCAACAGCATCATCAGCATCTTCTTGTCGATAGTCATCATCGGCCTTTCCTACGTCTTGTATGACTCGATCGTCACCCCTTACAAGGCCCGTCTCACGGAGATCGAGACGACGGCCATGGTTCGGGAGCGCATGCAGAGCATCCGCGACGCACTCATCGCCTACCAGCGCGAAAAAGGCAAATATCCGCCATCATTGGACAGCATCCAGGTTTTCCTGGACACGAACCCCAAAATGCTGGCCATACGCGATTCCGTGTTCATTTCCACATTGAATCCCGTGTTTGACAGTGCCACGTTCCTTCTTTCTCCACGCACGAACAACCGATTCGAGTACACGCTCAACGACACGCTCCGTCCGATGATCTACTTGTTGAAAGATCCCGATTCCGACGATCTGATCGGTAGCTTGGAGCGCACCACCCGTTTGAATGCGCCAAGTTGGGATTAAGTGAACTTGGGGCTGAACTTCGCCGGTAACGATCTGCTCTTCGCGGTCAGCGCCGGTGGACATGTCGACTCGGTTCATCACATCGGCAGGATTTCCTTGGCGGTGGACACGCGTCGGGCCGTGAGGAATCCCTCTTCCAGCGCCATGGGCGTGGTTCAATCCTCGGTCAAAGATCTGATTACCAAGTTCGGCATCCAACGCATCCGGATCGTTGTCTCTCCGGATCTGGAAAGCTGGGTCACGGTTCCAAAACTAGTGTACGACCATGTGGATGAACGCGAAGCCTATCTGAGCGTGCTTTATCATGGCGAGGAACGCGCAGAGCTCGTTCCCACTTGGCACGACATGTGCAACCGGGATTACAAACTGATGAGCATCCGCCGCAAACCGGTCTTGGCCGCCTACCGGGCCATCGGTGAATTGGCGCCCGAATATGATCTTTGCAGCGAATTCGAAGCCGGGATGCAGTGGATTTCGAGATTATCGAGTCCGGGCGGAGTTCTGATGATCGGCAGCCACAACCAACTGCTCACCATCGCATCGTACACCTTCGGTGGACTCCGCGCCGCCACCTGGCTCCGTTACGACGACCCCTCGGACCTGCGTTACATGTGGCCGCATATGGCGGAATCGGCAAAATGGATGTCGGGCATCCACGATCGCGTGGTTCTGTTCGGATCGCAGGCCTGGCATCATTCCGAGCTGCTCAAAGGCTTCCACGATCCCGCGATTCCAATATCCCGTCTCGATTCGCTCCATCTGATCGGTGTCGCCGCAGAAGAGAAAACCTACGGATTCGGGTTGGATGAGGCGTTTCCAGCCATCATGATGGCCATCAACTGATATGAGAATCATCACCGGCAGTTTGAAAGGACGCAAGATCGGAGTTCCCACATCCGGGGTGATCCGTCCGACCTCCGATTTCACGAAAAGCGGCATCTTCAACATCATCGATGCCCGGAAGGGGATTGAAAACGCGACCATCCTGGATCTTTTCGCCGGAACCGGAAACCTCGGGTTTGAAGCGGTATCGCGTGGCGCGGCGGCGGTGGTGTCGGTAGAAATGGACCGTGGCGCCACGAAGTCGATCGCGCGCACCGCCGAAGCCTTCGGAGTGGCGAAGCACTTCACCGTAGTCTGCTCCTTGGTTGATGCGTTTCTTTCGCGCTCACCGGCCCGGTTCGACATCGTGTTCGCCGATCCGCCTTACGATTACGCCGACATGCCCGGACTCATCGAAACCGTGCTCGCCTCCTGGCTTGAAGAAGACGGCTGGCTTATTTTGGAACATGATGTGCGCCATGTCTTTGTGGAACACCCGAAATGCGTTTTCGCCAAGCCGTACGGGAAGACGATTGTGTCGATATTTAAATTTTAAATGGTCAATTTTAAATTGTAAATCTTCAGTGTTGGATTTCGACCGAACCTCAAGCTCGACCCTTGAAATTCAACATTTAAAATTTTCAATTTAAAATTACTCCCGAGATGACAGCTCTCTACGCCGGGTCGTTCGATCCGATCACTTACGGACATCTGGACATCCTTCAGCGGGCCACGCTCCTGTTCGAGAAAGTGTATGTTACCGTGGCGGTGAACACCCGGAAAGAGTCTGTCTTCACGGCGGATGAGCGGATCACGCTGATTCGGGAATGTCTTCAAGGAAAGGATTGGGCCGGGAAAGTGGAGGTGGGCCAGTTCACAGGATTATTAGTGGACCATGCGAAGACGCTGGGTGTGAACACGTTGGTCCGCGGCGTACGTCAGGTGTCGGATTTCGAGTATGAGTTCCGCATGGCCCTGATGAACCGGCGCCTGGCACCGAAGCTGGATACGATCTTTCTTATGCCGAATGAAGAGATGACCTTCGTCTCTGCGAGCTTGGTCAAGGAAGTGGCCTACTGGGGCGGGGATTTGAGCCATTTCGTGCCTGAAAATGTGGCCTTGGCGTTGAAGCGGCATTACAATACATAGCCTCTTTCGCCTTATTTTGGTCTCATTCATGTAAGGATGTTATGACCACTTCCCAACGGGCGAACGCCCTTTCCGCCTCTGAGACTCTCAAGATCACCGCGCTTGCCAAAGACATGCAGCGTGCCGGCAAATCCGTCATCTCATTGAGTGCCGGAGAGCCCGATTTCAAAACTCCGGCCCACATCTGCGACGCCGCGATCCAGGCCATCCGCGACGGGCATCACGGCTACACCGTCAATGCCGGAACCATCGAGCTTCGCGAAGCCATCGTGGCCAAGCTCCAGCGCGACAACCACCTCAGCTACACTCCCGATCAGATCATCGTATCCAACGGTGCGAAGCAATCTGTGGGATTCGCCATTTTGGCGACCATCAACCCCGGCGACGAAGTGATCATCCCCGCGCCGTACTGGGTGTCCTATCCGGAGATGGTGAAGCTTGCCGAGGGAACCTCCGTCGTGACCCGCACCGCGTTCGAAACCGATTACAAACTCACACCGGCGCAATTGGAAGCGGCGATCACGCCGAAAACCCGGATGCTCATTCTCTGCTCGCCATCCAATCCGACCGGCAGCTGCTATACGCGCGCAGAACTGAAAGCTTTGGCGGATGTGTTGATGAAGCATCCCGACATCCTGGTGCTCAGCGATGAGATCTACGAATACATCGTGTTCGATTCGGAACATGTGAGCATCGCCCAAGCCGAACCCGCACTCAAAGACCGTGTGCTCTTGGTGAACGGCTTCTCCAAAGGATACGCCATGACCGGCTGGCGCTTGGGTTACCTCGCCGCCAGCAAGGAGATCGTGAGCGCGTTCGGGAAAATCCAAAGCCAAGAAACCTCCGCACCAAGCACCATCTCTCAGAAAGCCGGCGAGGCCGCGCTCAACGGCCCCCTCGACACCGTCTTCGCGATGCGCGACGCCTTCAAAGCCCGTCGCGATTACATGGTCGATGCCCTCAACGATATTCCGAACGTCCGATGCTTCAAACCGGGCGGCGCCTTTTATGTCTTTCCGGATGTATCGGCCTACCTCGGCAAAACGAGCCCGAACGGAACCGTCATCGCCACGTCCACAGACCTTAGCCTCTACCTCATCGAAGCCGTGGGAATCGCCACCGTTCCCGGCGACGCGTTCGGCGAGCCCGACGGCATCCGGCTGAGTTACGCCTGCGCCATGTCCGATCTCGTGGAATCCGTGGCTCGACTCAAAAAAGGCCTCGTATCATTGTCGTGAGAACCCAAGCCCACAACGATGCCATCAATCAGTTCGTCCTGTATTGGGGCGAGATGGCACCGGCTTGGGGTATCAACAAGACCATGGCGCAAATCCATGCGCTTCTGTATGCCGAAAACGAAGCCATGGACACCGATCAGATCATGCTCCGGCTGGATGTGAGCCGTGGCAACGCCAACATGAATCTGCGCAGCCTCGTGCAATGGGGATTGGTTCAGAAAGTGGCCAAACCCGGCAGCCGCAAAGATTATTACACCGCCGAAAAAGACGTCTGGGAAGTGGCGGCCATCATCATCCGCGAACGGCAACATCGTGAACTGGGTCCGGTCCGCGAAAATCTCCAAGAATGCCTCGATATCCTCGGAAAAGAGAAGCAGGCCGATCCTCAAACCGATGACTTCCGCGAACGCATCGGCGATTTCATCAAATTCCTGGATTTCGTGAACGACATGACCTCGGCGATGCTTCCGTTCATCACGTCCAAGAAAAGCCAGTCGCTCAAGAACCTGCTCATGCTCATGAGTTCGCTCAAAGGCAAGAAAAAATCGAAATGACACGCCGTCAAGACATCGGAAAAGCGGGTGAAGACGCCGCGGCCGAATACCTCGAATCGAAAGGGTATGTGATTCTCGACCGCAATTACCGCTTCATGCGCGGTGAAATCGACATCGTCGCATTGGACGATCCGTTCATCGTGTTCGTGGAAGTGAAAAAGCGCAGCACCGATCTTTTCGGCCGACCCGAAGAGCATGTGAAACCGGCTCAGAAGAAGAAATTATATGAAGTGGCCGGGTTCTGGCTGCATGAACGCCGAATGGAAGGAATCCCCTCCCGTTTCGATATCGTGGCGATTTTGGAGAAGCCCGGTCAGGCTCCGGAACTGACCCATTACAAGTTTGCATTCCGCTAATTCGCTATCTTCAACGCATGAATATCCCCTGGGCCGCACTCAATCCCTTACACTGGAAACGCTCGTTTCTGATCGGTGTTTTGGTCGGTTTCGTCGTTCTTTGGATCGGATTTCTGGACACGTACAGCATCTGGGCGCGTGTGCGTCTGAGTCGCGAACGCGCCGATCTCATCCGCCGAACCGAGCAGCTCATCCAGGAAAGTGATGCATTGAACGCGAAGATCAAAGCTTTGCAAGCCGATCCGAGCCTTCTTGAGCGGGTGGCCCGCGAAGACTACGGGATGCGTCGACCTGGCGAGACCGTGTACCGCATCCGTCCATCCAATTAACCCGAATTCTACAGACACCATGCTCACCATTGGAATCGATCTCGGCGGCACGAACATCAAAGCCGCGCTTGTGGACGACAAAAAAGGAATCCTGCACAAATTCTCTTTCACGACGGAAGCGGAGAAAGGTGTCGAGCACATCATCGAAAAACTTTCGGAAGCGATCAATGTGGCTGCTGAAAAAGCGAACGGGCCGATCACCGGTGTGGGTGTGGGTTCGCCCGGAGTGATTTCCTATGACCGCACCACGGTAAGCAACCCGCCGAATTTTCCGGGATGGATTACCGTGAATCTGGCCGCCGAGCTGAAGAAACGCACGCATTTCGATGTGTATGTGGATAACGATGCGAATCTCATGGCGCTGGGATCCTCGTATTTCGGTTCCGGAAAACCTTATGCCAATTTCATCATGATCACGCTCGGAACGGGTGTGGGCGGCGGCATCATCTATCAGAACAAGCTGTTCCGTGGCGTCACAGGTGGTGCGGGCGAACTGGGTCATGTGTCGATCGATCACGCCGGACCCGACAGCAACTCGCCCACCAGGGGTGGAATCGAAGCCTATCTCGGGCAACGTTTTCTCAGCCGCTTGGCTTGGGAACGTATACATAAAGAACCGGCCAACCCATTGTACGACCGATACAAAGACCAACCGGATCAATTGGAACCCAAAGAACTCACCGCCCAAGCCAATGAAGGAAACATGTTGGCGATCGACATCCTTCGTGATGCGGGAGAAAAACTGGGTTATGCCATCGTGAATTACATCCACGTGCTCGACATCCGCAAGATCATCGTGAGCGGAGGCGTAGCCTTGGCAGGAGATTGGATTCTCAAACCGGCGCGCGAAGCCGCCCTTTCCCGCATGCTGGCGCCCTATCGAACCGATTTCGAGATCATCGCGGAAACCTTGGGCAATGATGCGGCCCTGCTCGGCGCGGCAAGTCTGCCGTACGAGTATCAGCCCCTTTAAGGAGCCGCTCATGCGCTTCCGAATCCGGTTTTGCCTTTTGATGCTCGTCATCCCAACCGGACTCACCGCGCAAAACACCATAACGTTCACGTCGTCCGATTCGATGAGCTTCACCATGAAAGCGAAGCGCATCGCCACGCTGTACGGCAACGCGAAAGTGGAACATCCCAGCGGCACGCTCACCGCGGGCACCATCACGTTGAATCTGACAGAAACCACGATGAGCGCGAGCACAGCGACCCCGGGCGACACCCTCAGCGAACCCGTGCTCAAGCGCGGCAATGATGAAATCCGGTCGCGGCGCGTTCTGTACAATTACGAAACGGAGCGCGGCAAATTCGAAGTGACCCGTGTCTCCATGGAACAGGGAAATGTGCGTGGCGAAGAAGTGAAACGGCATACGCCGCATGTGGTCTTCATCCAAGACGGGCGGTATTCCACCTGCACGCTCGATCATCCGCACTTTTACATCCGCGCCAGCCGCATGAAGATCGTGGACGAAGAGGAAGTCTTCTTCACCAACGCGAGGTTATTCATCCTCGATATCCCCTATCCCATTCCGTTTCCCGTGGGGTATATCCCGTCGGGATTGGATAAGAAAAAGAGCGGATTGTTATCGCCCACCTATGCGTTTCAGAATCAGAACAACCGGGGACTCGGACTTCAAGGATTCGGATGGTTCCAGTATTTCAACGACCACTATGCGAGCACGCTGAGTGCGGATTTGTTCACCTCCGGCACCTTTTTCGTCCAGAACCGCAACGAATACCATTGGTTGAATAAAACCCGGGGCTCATTCAACTACAGTTATTCGCGCGACCAAGGGATGGAGCCCACCGATCCCGATTTCACCCGTGCGGTGAACCAGAATCTATCGTGGGCTCATAACCAGACGATCAATCCGTATTCGTCGTTCAACATGGACATCAACCTGCGAACGGCTCAGTTTTTCCGTAATAACTCTCTGAATATCAACGACCGTGCGCAGACGAGTTCCACATCGCGGATCGGGTACAATTACCGCCAGCCGAACGGAGATTACACCTTCGGCGCGAACATGACCCAAAGTCAGAATTTCGCCACGAACTCGGTGAGTGTGAGCGGACCGTCTGCGAATTTCAGCCTTCGGCGCCTCACGCCGTTCGCGAATCCCATCCGCAGACCGAACGCTCCAGTGTATGAGGCGCTTAGTCTGGGTTATAACAATCAATTCAACAGCCGCTTCGAATATCGGCCACTCACTACGGCGAACCCTGCAACTTCATGGATCGATGCGCTCTTCAGTCCTTCGCAATATCGAGCCGCGACCGGTAAGAAAGGCCATATCGATTATGGGTTGCGTCAATCGTTGGATGCGAGCATGCCGCTGCTTTCCGGAAACAAGATCAATTTGACCAGCTCGAGCCGGCTCACCGAATACTGGTATGGCGAAACCATCCGCAGAACCTTCAACGCCGATTCGAACCGAGTGGAAGAGAACAGAGTTCGCGAATTCGCCGCCACGCGCGATTTCAGCGCTTCGTTGTCGTTATCGACCACGGTGTATGGCATTTCGATGATGAAAATCGGAAATCTGGAAGGATTCCGGCACACGGTGCGTCCGTCGATGAGTTATACCTGGAGGCCTGATTTCTCGCGTCCGCATTGGGGAAACCACCGTACGGTTCAGATCGACACCACCGGAAGAACGCAATCTTATTCGATCTATGAGCGCGGTATTTTCGGCGGACCCGGCGCCGGCCGCCAGAATCTGATCTCCCTCAGCGTCGGGAATGTCTTCGAGGCGAAGCAGGTTCGACGCGACAGCACAGGTGAGAAGAAAGAGCAGATCCTTCGGTTGATCGACAACCTCAATGCCAGCGTGAGTTACAACCTTGCCGGCACCACCTTCAAGTTAAGCGACCTGAGCACGAGCCTTTCGTCGAACATCATCCGCAACATCAACATCTCTTCGAACGCCAACTTCACGTTTTACGATACCGACAGTCTCGGTCGGCGTATCGATGTCTATCGTTGGGATGCGGGCCGTTCTCCACTCCGCATGACGCGCATCGGATTCACCATGGGAACGCAGTTCCAACAGGGAGAAACCGGAGGATTCAGACAAAGCACCGTGGTACCGTATTTCCCAGAGCGATATGATCCGTTCGACCAATCCGAATTCCGAGGCTATGACCAAGGCTTCGGCGCGGTGCCGATCGAACCTTTGGATGTGGCCTGGTCGGTCTCGTTGAGCTTCAACTACAACTGGCAATGGGAGGATCATAGCCGGCGCCAGCGCACCGCGATTCTGAACGCGCAAAGCATCCAGATGAAAATCGCCCGCGAATGGCAGGTGGGAACCAGCATCGGCTATGATTTCATCCAGAAACAGCTCACTCCGAGCCAGTTCAACATCACGCGCCAGTTGCATTGCTGGGATATGAGCTTCGTGTGGAATCCGTTCGGCAACTTCCAATATTACCTGTTCCGGATCACCGTTCGGCAATCGCAGATGCAAGGTCTGTTCCAGAAACTGCCCGGACTCAACAACCTCGAGCGCAGTTCCAGCCCGATCAACCGGTTCTGATCAGGACTGAAGTTCCTGCCGGCGAAGGATGTACTTGCCGAGAATGTCGAATTCCAGATTCACCGAATCTCCCGCCTTACGCGCGTGGAGGTTCGTGTGAGCCCAGGTGTACGGAATGATGGCCACCATGAAGCGCGAGCGTTCCAAGCGCGCCACGGTCAAGGAAATGCCCTCCAGTGCGATGCTGCCGCGTCCGACGATATAAGCGGACCAATCGTCCGGAAACGACACCTCGACCAGCCAATTGGTTCCTTCCTGAGTGATCGATTCGATGCGGCCGGTGCAATCGGCATGGCCTTGAACCAGATGTCCGTCGAGGCGGTCGCCCAAGCGCAACGATCGTTCCAGATTCACGGAATCGCCCGTGCTAAGAGCGCCGAAATTCGTCTTACGCAGAGTCTCTTCGATCACCACGGTCTGAAACGACGCCTCGTCGCACGCCACCACGGTCTGGCAGACGCCGTTGATGGATACGCTGTCGTCGACCTCGAGCTCATTCGAGATTGGCGTGGCATAGGTGATGCGGCGTGAGCCTGCGATTTCCTCGATGCCACGAACCGTACCCAGCGCTTCGATGATTCCCGTAAACATGCGTCGCTCCTTAAAAATAGCCAGTGATCAAAACATCGCCACTAATCTGTTCGACCGTGGTGGCGCGTAACTCCAGTTTTTCCGACAGACGGTCGATTCCCAACCCCAGCACCGATCGTTTGCCCCCACCCAAAAAAGACGGAGCCACAAACAGATGCACTTTGTCCACCAACCGACGCTTCAACAGAGCCGTTGCGAGGGTTCCGCCCGACTCCACGAGCACAGAGCTCATCTTCAGCGCACCAAGACGGTCCAACGCCGCACTCAGATCGGTGTGGCCGTCCCATTGTCCCACGGTAATGGTTTGCCCGGCGAAGGCATTCGCATCGAGCAGAGAGAGCAGCGGATCGCCGCCGGGCTTCCAGCCGATGCGCAGGGTACGGGCTTCGTAGGCATCGGAGAACAGATGCAGATGTCGCGGCAGCGACGCGGGACCGTCGATCACCACGCGCTTGGGCTGTCGGCCGTCCACCATGCGCACGGTAAGGCTGGGATTGTCGGCCATGGCGGTTTCACGGCCTATCATGACGGCATCGTACACGGCGCGCAGGGAATGAACGCGGGCTCTCGACGCGTCGGAAGTGATCCATTTCGAGGAACCGTCTGGCGCGGCGGTGTAGCCGTCGAGCGTCTGCGCGATTTTCAGAGTCACGAACGGGCGTCCGGTGGTGATGTAATGCAGGAAAAACTCATTGAGTTGCGCGGCTTCCTCTTTCAGCAATCCCACATCCACCTGGATGGAATTCGCTCGCAAGATTTCGATGCCTTTGCCACTCACTTTCGGATTGGGATCGATCATGGCCACCACCACACGCTTGACCGGTGTTTCGGCCAGAGCCAGTGCGCAAGGCGGGGTTTTTCCATAATGGGAGCAGGGCTCCAGACTCACATACACGGTGGCGTCGATCAGGTCGCGCTCATTTCGGACCTTCGCCAAGGCGTTCACCTCGGCATGCGCTTCGCCATAGCGTTCGTGGTAGCCTTTGCTCAGCAGCTTCCCTTCTCGGGAGACGATCACACATCCCACCATGGGATTCGGACTCACATAGCCCGCTCCTCTGGCCGCTTCGCGAAGCGCCATCCGCATCCATTTGGTATCGTCTTGTGAGAATTCAGGTTTGGCCATAAGCAAAAAAAAAGCGGCTCCGTCTCAGACGGAACCGCTTAAAAGTACGGGGTTCGTTACCCTTAACGAAGCAAAAGGCTGCGAAAATCTTTGATTTCCGCGGTCTCTTTGAGGCGCTCGATCCAGATTTCGCGGAAGCTCTGGGCTTTTTCGGCCTGCAGACGCGTGCGCAACAAGGCGGCATTGGCGTCGGTGATGGTTGACGGATCCGCATCCACGCGATCGGTCACCAACAGAACGAAAGCGGCGTTCTCGCCGGCGATCACGTTCGTCACCTTGTTCAAAGGAGCGGAGAATGCCGCGCCAACCACGCCCGGCTCACGACCGGCTCCTGGGATGGCTGTTCCTGAAAGACGCTGATCGGTCGCTGAAAAAATCTCTTTCCCGTCTTTCGCGGCGATTTCCTCGATCGTATTCAAGCCTTTGGCCAACGCGCTGACACGTGCCACTGTGAGTTCGCGGCGTTTATCGTTGCGCAAGCGCATTTCGATCTGCGAGCGGACATCCTCCAACGGACGCGGGCCCTCTTCGCGGATTTCGGTCACCTGAAACACGATGAAACGGTCATCCAGCTCGATCGGCTGGGAGATCGCGTTTTTCTTGGAGCGTTTCAATGCGTTGAGCATCAAACGGCTGTTACCGATGCTCGGAATGAATGGCGTGTCTTCGGTGGCGAAAGCGGTGAGAACCGGGAGGTTCTGACGGGCGGCTTCGGCTTCGAATCCATCGTTTTCCGCAAAAGCCGCAAAATCCTGTGCTTTATCGGATTGGACACCGACGGTTTGGAACGCATCAGCTTGAACGGCCATCGTGAACACTGCGGCGCGAACCGTACGGCCACGGGCTTGGAGGCGCTTCGCCATAACCACTTGTCCGTTGTGAAGCACAGGCTCGGTGACTTTCCCGTCAGCGATGCTGAAAATCGAAGAAAGATGCGAGCCCAGCTCTGCTTCCGATTGGAATACCGAAGATACGGTGCGGGTGATGGAGCCGTTCTGAGCCAGGAACGTGGAATCGTTGGTGGCCTCTTCGAACAAGCCTTTCAAATGGTTGGCTTCATCCATCGCGCGGGTGGTATCGTCGGCCGTTGCGGCTTTGGAGAACTCCACGAAGCGGAAATTCCAGCTCTTCTTCTGCTTAAATTCATTTCTGTTCGCTTTGTACCAGTTCGAAATCTCGGCATCGCTCACTTTGATTTCCGCTTCATCAACCGCAGAATAAGGGAAGCGCACGAATTGGAACTGGGCCACGGAGTTTTCACGAACGAACTCGTTGTCGATCTCCGCTTTGGTGATCACCAGGGATGCATCCAAATAGGCGTTGAGCTTCTCACGACGGCGCTTCTCACGCAATTGGTTCTCCACATTGATCCAGATCTCACCGTTTTCAGGAGCTTCGATGGCGGCATTAAGTGCCAAGCGGTCGAGGGTTCCGTCTTCCTTCATGAAATACTGGGTGATGAAGGGATCCGGATTCGGACCCGTAACCAACGCGATGATTTCCGCATCCGTCACTGTGATTCCCAAACGCTTCATCTCACTGTTGAGGATGCGGTCGAGCACCAACTCATCCCACACCATCTCTTCGTAGAACGCGCGCATTTCCATGGTCGGCTGTTCGCCATTGGTTTCGCGACGGTACGATTCGAGATAGTTCGTGAGCCGTGAATTGTATTCATCGAAGCCGATAGGTTGGCCGTTCACCTCGCCGAGGTTGCGGGGGCCCGTCATTAACGCTTCGAACATCTGTGTGTCGGATAGGCCCCAAAGCACACCGAAGGAGAGTAACAGCACCCAAAAAATGTATTTGGTCTTGTTTCTGAGAGATTCCATCAAACCCATGGAGTAGTCCTGTACATTCGATTAGGTTTCAAAAAAAGTGTGAAATAGCCTACAAATATACGGGAAAGCGCTATCCCAATCAAAACAAGCGGATGAGGCGCAAGTGCCTGAAGTAGTATTTCGGATTCTCGTTGAGCTTGACGATGGTCTTGTTCAGGTTGTAACTGAGGCTGTCGAGGTTGCGATACAGCGACGGATCGTTCACCATTAGTCCCAGTGAACCCTCACCGGAATTGATTTTCGTGAGTATTTCAGCCAATTGCGTGTTGGTGGTGTTTAGTCCTGCGACAAGTTCATCGATCTCGGCGGAAGCCGATTTCAAATTGCCGATCGCCTCGCTGATGTTGGCGGATTCTTCGGCGGTGAGCTTGTCGAGCCGAGAAGTGAGCGATTCCACATTTCGGATGGTGCTCTTGATTTCATTCTGGCGCGATTCCATCACCGATTTGATATCCGTGGTGGTCTCATTCAGATTTCTGAGTATGGCGGCCAGATCGCCGCGCCCGCCGTTGGTCAGCACCTGATCCACTTGGGCCAGCACGCTCTTCAGCGACTCAGTGCCATCACTCACTTTCTGACCGATGTCTTTTCCCATGTCCGCAATGCCGGAGAACGCTCCTTCATCATACACTGCGGTGATGAATCCGTCTTCCGGTATGAATTCGGGATGGGTGCTCCGCTCAATCACAACAGCTTTGGATCCCAATAAGTCCGTGCCTCTCAGATAAGCCACCGATCCTTTCGGGATACCATCCAAGATGTTGATGTTCAGCGTGACGCGAACGCTATCGCTTGGCAAAATCTGCATGCCTCTGATCGATCCGATCTTAATGCCACTGATGATGATCGGCGAACCGGTTGTGAGTCCGTCCACTCTGTCGAAAGTGGCATAGATCACCGTTCCCAACTTGAAAATGGGCACATCTCGCATGATCCGGAACCCCGCGAATCCGATAAGTACGGCCGCCACGATGGCGATTCCGATTTTCACTTCATTTTGAACCACAATTCGCTCCTTGACTTAAATCTTGTATTCGCTTGCTTTGATGAATTCCTGCAATCGCTCATGCTTGGCGACGCGCATCTCGTCCAATGTTCCATACCAACTCAGTTTCTTATCGTCGATGAATGCCACATTGTCGGCCACGCGCAGCACGGAATGCATGTCGTGGGTGATCACCACACTCGTGATTTTCAGAGATTCCTTGAGATGGATGATGAGGTCGTTGATTTCGTCGGATGTCACCGGATCCAGGCCCGATGTGGGCTCGTCGTACAGAAGATAGCGCGGTTGCATCACGATAGCGCGGGCGAGTCCCACGCGCTTGCGCATGCCGCCGGAAAGTTCGGAGGTCTTCTTTTTGCCCATGTCGTTCAGATTCACCATATCCAGACATTCCAACACGCGATCGCGGATCTGGGTTTCCTTCATCTTGGTGAAGTACCTCAACGGAAAGGCGACGTTTTCGAAAGTGTCTATCGAATCGAACAGTGCCGCGCCTTGAAACAGGACGCCGAATTTCTGGCGGACCAGCCTCAATTGGACATAACTCAGATTGAAAATCTCGTTTCCATCCACTTTCACCGTTCCGGTATCGGGATGGAGCAGGGCGTTCATATGCTTCAGCAGCACGGATTTGCCGCTGCCAGATTTGCCGATCACAGCCACCGTCTCTCCATCATGGATGGTGAGATTCATATCTTCCCAGATCTTGTGTTCGCCGAACCATTTTCCTAAGTGTTGAATTTCTATCATGTCAGAGAAGGATTGCCGCTAAGATGAAATCCGCAAGCAAGATGTATATACAGCTCAACACCGTGGCGTTGGTGGTAGCCCGACCCACGCCCTCGGCGCCGCCTGAGGCGTAATATCCCTTGAAACAGGAGATCGACGTGATCACAAATCCGAAAACGAACGACTTGATCATGCCAAAAGCCACATCCCATGGAAAGAAAAACGCGCGGGCGCCTTCCATGAATTCGGCCGGGGTGAGTGCTCCTGTGAACATTCCGGCAAGATTACCACCGATGATTCCTCCCGCGGCGGCGGCCATGTAGATGATGGGGAACATCAGCACGCCAGCAAAGACCCGGGGTATCACCAGAAACGTGACCGAGTTGAAACCCATCGACTCCAGCGCGTCAACCTGTTCGGATACGCGCATGGTTCCGAGTTCGGTGGCGATACGGGCGCCGACTCGACCCGACAAGACCAGCGCCGTGACCATCGCGCTGAGTTCCACCAGCATCGACTGGGAGACGATGGCTCCGATGGCGGATTTGTCGACAAACGAGCTGGTGAGCTGGTACGACGTCTGGATGGTGAGAACCGCGCCGGTGAACAATCCTGCCAGTGCGGAGATGCCGAGAGAATCGATCCCCGTTTTCACCATTTCAGAAAAGAGGTTTTGCCGATAGGTATGAAACTCTGTCATTGAGCGAAGAGCTTCATATAAAAGGCGGCAATAACGCCCTATTTCGGAGAACAATAACATAGACTACAAATTCCGCTATATTTTTAAACTTCACAATGGCTTCTCGAATTCCTTTTTTCATCGCATTCTGCCTTTTTCTGGCCCCGATTTCGGCTATCTCGCAGACGTATCGGTTCCTGAATGTGCCCTCATCCCCACGCCTTGCGGCTTTGGGAGGCCATCCCGTATCCATTCCCGACGCGTCGGCGGCCATGGCTCATGCCAATCCGGCCTACCTCTCCTCCTCGCATCACCTCGAGTTCACCTCCAGTATCACGCGCCAGGTCGGCGACATCACCCTCGGATACGCATCCTTCGCTTACGACTTGGGCGAACTCGGCACGCTGGCCACTTCCGTGCGTTTCGCCAGTTACGGCAACCTCACCACCCGCGACGAAAGTGGTGCCCCGCTCGGTTCCTTTTCCGCTTACGATGCCTCTGCAAGCGTCGCCTATTCGATGGATGTGGGTCCGCATTTGCGTTACGGCCTCGCCCTGAGCCTCATCCGCAGCGATTACACCCATACAGCTTCCACGGCCTGGGCGGTTTCGGGCGGGTTGATTGCCACGCTTCCCGACAAGCAGGGAACCATCGGCCTATCGCTTCTGAATGCCGGCAACCAGCTTTCCTCATTCAATGGCGCCGAAGAACCGCTTCCGTTGGACGTCCGCCTCGGGTATTCGCGAAAACTCCTTTACCTTCCGCTTCGAATCACCGCTACCGCGCATCATCTGCATGATTGGGACCTCAGCCTGATGCGCCATCTCGAGTTGGGCGGTGAATTCCTGTTTTCCGATGCCTTCGTATTCCGCATCGGCTACAATCACAATGCGCATGAAGAATTGAAGACCACGAACCGGATCGATCTGAGCGGCGTCGGAATCGGCGTCGGGATGCGCGTGAAGGGCATCCGCATCGACATGAGCCGCACGTCGCAAAGCGTGGTCGGACCCATGCTTCATTTAGGGACAACCGTACACTTTTAGGGATCACATGGATCGTTTTCGATACCTCACGGCCGGCGAATCGCACGGCCCCGAACTCACCACCATCATCGATGGGGTACCGGCAGGAATTCCGCTCAGCACCGAAGACATCGCTGTTCAACTCGCCCGGCGCCAGGAGGGTTATGGCCGTGGCGGACGCATGGCCTTCGAAAAGGATGTTCCCATCATCACCTCCGGCATCCGATTCGGAAAAACCATGGGCGGACCCATCACCATGAAGTTGGTGAACCGGGCCTATGTGAAAGATGAGGCGAACTGGCCGGTCACCATGGCGATCGACGGCGATGGAGCGGGAATCGAGCGGATCACGATTCCGCGGCCAGGCCATGCCGATTTGGTCGGCACACAGAAATTCGGATTTAACGATGTGCGTCCGGTCATCGAACGATCCTCCGCCCGCGAAACTGGAGCCAGAGTGGCGGCGGGCGCCGTGGCTCGTCAGTTTCTGCGGAATGTCGGCATACAGATCGGCGGGCATGTGATCCATCTCGGCGGTATCGGTTATTCCGACTGGGATTCCATCCGCGCCGCCGCAGATCCGCTCACTTCGCAAGGTGCCGAACGCCTCAGTGATGCCGCGGATGCCTCCGACGTGCGTTGCCTCGACCCGAAACTCACCCAACAAATGGTCGATTTGATCAAGGTCCGCCGCAAAGAAGGCACCTCGCTCGGCGGTATCTATGAAATCGTGGTCACTGGCCTTCCTGCCGGGTTGGGCAGTTACACCCATTGGGACCGCAAACTCGACGGCCAGCTCGCCGCCGCCATTCTCGGAACCCAGGCCATGAAAGGCGTCGAATTCGGGATGGGATTTGAAATGGGCGAACGCCCCGGACACGAAGTCCACGACGAAATCACCTGGACCGGCGACCGCTACGGACGACGCACCAACCGCGCGGGCGGCCTGGAAGGCGGAATGAGCACCGGCGAACCGCTCATCATCCGTGGTGTCATGAAACCCATTCCAACCATGCTCAACCCCATCAAAACCGTGGATATCGACACTCACAAAGAGGTCGACACCCGTTATGAAAGGTCGGATGTCTGCGCGTTGCCCCGTGCCGTGGTTGTGATTGAAAACGTGATCGCGCCCGTGATCGCAAACGCCTTCCTTGAAAAATTCGGGGGAGATTCAATGGACGAAATCATCTCACGTCTCCGTGGATAAGATTCAGGCGCTTTTATCGTTTTTGGAACAAGATCCCGATGATCATTTCACTCGGTTCGCTCTGGCTCTGGAACATGTGAAACTGGGCGATGACGAACAGGCGAAACGCTGGTTTTTGGACATTCTTTCACGCGATGAGCATTATATCGGTGTATACTACCACTTGGGGATTCTCCACTCACGTGGGGGCGACACCGAAAAAGCCTTGGATACCTTCACAAGAGGTATCGCCTTGGCACGTTCTTTAGGAGACCACCATGCCGCCTCCGAACTGGAAGCGGCCAAATTCGAACTTACCTGATATGCGGATTCTTCTTTTTTTCATCCTCCTCATCGGCATCCACGCCCAAGCTTTCGGCCAAACCCGGCCCACCCACGTCGTGAAAGCCGGCGAAACTCTCTTCGCCATTTCCAGACAGTACAATGTCGCTGTGGAAGACATCAAGAAATGGAACAACATGACCACGAACACGATTTCGACGGGTCAGCGCTTGTTTGTGGGGCCACCGGCCGGACAAACCGCCACCAGTACCGCGGTTCAGCATCGGGTATCGCCCGGAGAGACATTGACGGCGATTTCCCGCCGTTACGGAGTCACTGTCGCTGAAATCATGGAATGGAACCAACTCACAAGCACCACTGTCGAAACCGGCCAGTTGCTGCAAATCCGCAGGTCGGTGCAAAATGTGGCCCAGGCCGTTCCGACCACCGACAATTCGCGGGCCATCGCCAGCGAAGCCGCTCCTTCGGCGTATTACGTGGTGAAACGCGGCGACGCTCTCGGTAAGATCGCCCAAGATTTCGGCCTCAGCATGGCGGAAATCCGCGAGCTGAACAAGCTTCGCAGCGATGCGCTCACCCCCGGGCAGCTGCTTCTCATCCGCCGCCCCGAATCTCTTCCGGCCATCGGTGCCGACGGAACGCGTTCGGGTCCTCAAGGTCGGTTCGTCCGATACACCTGGAAACGCGAAGACAACCTTGGCGCGATACTCAACCGGTACAAACTCACTCAGAGCGAGTTCGATCAGCTCAACCCGGACATCGATGTTCGGAATCTTCGCGCCGGAAACGAAGTCATCCTACTATTGCCGCCCACAGCGACATACGCGAATCCATACAAGGCCACCCGACCCGATCCCGCCTCTTTGGGTACGTTCAACCCCGGCGTGTATTCCGACTCGGATATCGGAAAACGACTCACCTCCGGCGACCTCTACACTCACGACCGCCTCACCGCCGGGCATAATACCATCCCTCTGGGCAGTGTGGTGTATGTTGAACATCCCCAAAGCGGGATCGGAATCTATGTCTTGGTGAACGACCGAATTCTGGAGGCGGAATTGCGATTATCCAGATCGGCCTATAACGCGCTCGGTCTGCGTGCGGGTCAACAGCAAACCGTACGACTTACCAGTACCGATCCATGATCCGCCGAGTATTCGGACCGTACTTATCGGCGACATCCACCCTGAAATACAGCTTCGTGATGAGCCTTCCCCTGCTCATCCTCTATGAGGTGCTGATCGCGCTGAGTACGCCCGATGCCGGAATCGCCGTCCGACTCAGCGCCGACATCTGGATCAAATCCATCGCTACGGTTTTCGGAATCGATACACTGAAATTCACCGTATTCATCGTTCTGACCATGGGTTTGGTTGTGTATTTCAAGTCGAAGGAGAATCCGGTCGCTCTTCACGGGAAATTCCTGTTGCTGATGATTCTCGAATCCGCCGTTTGGGCCGTGCTTCTTTACAAACTGGTTTCCGGAACCGTAGGGGCTGTTTTCGCCTTCGCGCCAAGCGGAGAAAGCATCACCACCACACAACAATTCGCACTTTCTCTGGGCGCCGGACTCTATGAAGAGCTCGTCTTCCGAGTGATGCTCGTTCCAGCGCTGGTGTATGTGTTTGTGAAATTCGGATTCGGCGAGAAGGGAAGCATTTTCGCCGGGGTCGTGGTGGGGGCATTGCTCTTCAGCGCCGTGCATTACATGGGTTCATTGGGGGATGTGTTCACGCTGCAAAGCTTCGCGTTCCGGTTTCTTTTCGGCGTGGCACTCAACGTGCTGCTTGTGATCAGGGGCTTCGGAATCGCCGCATGGACACACTCCCTGTACAATGTGATGGTGGTATTCAGTTAAAGATGCGTTTTCAAAGCCCCTGAAAAGTCATATACTGATTAAAATATAGATGGTGGGAACCTCAAAGGAACGCGAACCTGACGAATGGGTGAACTGACGCCGGAAGAACTTAAGAAACAGTCCGATTTTCGAAGTGAGATGTTACCCCATCTCGACGCGATGTATAACTTCGCGCTTCGATTGACGATGGAATCCACCGATGCGGAAGATCTGGTGCAAGACACCGTTGTGAAAGCCTACCGCTTCTTCAGCAGTTACGAGAAAGGGACCAATGCGAAGGCCTGGCTCTTCCGGATCCTGAAAAACTCGTACATCAACAATTACCGGAAAAAGTCGAAACGGCCCAACGAGGTCGATTACGACGAGGTCTCCACCTTCTACGAAACGATCCGCGCCGACCAGACCGACACCTCCGACCTTGAAGAAAAGATGTATCGCAACATGCTCGACGATACCGTGACCAAGGCCTTGGACGATCTTCCCGAAGATTTCCGCTCCGTGGTGATGCTGTGCGACGTGGAAGGCTTCACATATGAAGAAATCGCCAACATGTTGGATGTGCCCATTGGCACCATCCGATCCAGGTTGCACCGCGGACGCAATCTGCTTCGCGCCGCGCTCGAAGACTACGCGCGCAATCGCGGATTCACCTCAGAAGACTGAGCATCACGCGGATTGTCGTTCCCTTTTCCGGAGATGACTGCAGCACGAAGACTTTCCCGTCGTGGTACTCTTCGATGATGCGGCGGGCGAGCGTGAGTCCCAATCCCCATCCGCGCCGTTTGGTGCTGAATCCGGGGGTGAAGATCTCTTCGAAGTGGCGTTTTTCAATGCCTTTGCCGGTGTCAGACACATCGATCATCACCCAACGCTCGTTAGTCTTCGACGTGATGGAGATCTGCGCCGCTTCGACGTCGTTTTCAATGGCGTCGAGAGCGTTTTTCAGCAGATTCTCGAACGCCCAGTTCAGCAGGTCGGCATTCACTTCGCATTTGATGGAATCGTCGATGTCGCAGGTGAGCGACACTTCCTTGCCGAACCGTGGCACACGGCGGCGGATGTAATCGGCGACATCCGAAATCAGCGGACCTACCCGCTGCGCAGTGCGTTCCGGGCTGGATCCGATCTTGTTGAACCGCTCGGCAACGCGTTGGAGTCGGCCGGCGTCTTCTTCGAGCTCCCGGATCAACGGCAGCTGGTCATCGGAACTTTGCACTTTGAGCAGCTCGATCCATCCCAGCAGGCTTGATAACGGCGTGCCGAGTTGATGCGCGGCTTCCTTGGTCATGCCTACCCACAGCCGCGATTGCTCATTGCGACGTATGGATCGCACCGAAATGTAGGCCAATCCCAAAATGAGCGACAGGATCCCGAATTGGATGTACGGAAACAGCCTCAGTGAGCGGATGGTGGCCGTATCTCCGTAATAGACGTACTGGTAGATGGACTCTGTGGCGGTCATGGGAAGTTCGATGCGGATGGAATCGTTCATGGCCGCGAAGGTTCGCACCAGATCGAGAGTCACATCCGTCGAGTCGATATTCCAGAAGTTTTGGATGTTGCCCTCCGCATCGGTGAGGAGGGTGGGAACCTGGTTTCGGTTCGACACGATAATGTGGTTGAACACGAAGTCTAACTCTGCGGAGCCTTCCACACTGGCCTGCGTTCCGATGTATTCAATCGCCTTGGCCCACAGTTCCACGCTGGCCTTGTTCCGCAACACGATGCGGTCGATCAGAAAGTGCGTGTAGGCGAAAGAAGCCACAGCCATCGCCACAAACAGAAAAATCAGAATGTAGCGAAGGTGGTTCGAAGTCATCGGTTATGCCGATGCCTTGCGTTTCTCGTAGATCGGCTCGCCCTGATCTTCAATCGTGGACCGCGTGATCACGCATCGCTCGATGTTCTTCGCCGATGGCAGATGGTACATGATCTCGAGCATGGATTTCTCCAAGATCGATTTCAGTCCGCGCGCACCCGTTTTCCGGGCTTTAGCTTGCTTCACGACGGCCTTGAGCGCATCGTCTTCGAAGCGCAATTCCACGCCTTCCATCCTGAAAAGCCGCTGATACTGCTTGATAAGAGCGTTTTTCGGCTTCACGAGGATGTCGATCATCGCATCTTCGGAAAGCTCATGCAATCCGGTGATCACCGGCAGACGACCAATCATCTCAGGAATGAGTCCGAAACGCTGCAAATCTTCCGGCTCCACGAAAAGGAAGATTTCCGGGTCGTTCTTGTCGAACTTGACCTGCTTGTCGCCGTGGAACCCGATGTTGGACGACGACATGCGCCGTGCCACGATCTCATTGAGTCCGTCGAACGCTCCGCCGCAGATGAACAGGATGTTTTTCGTGTTGATCTGGATGAAGCTCTGTTCGGGGTGCTTGCGTCCACCCTTCGGCGGAACATTGGCTACGGTTCCTTCCAAGATTTTGAGAAGGGCCTGCTGCACGCCTTCGCCGGAAACATCACGCGTGATCGACGCATTGTCGCCTTTGCGGGCAATCTTGTCGATCTCGTCGATGTAGATGATGCCGCGCTCGGCTTTTTCCACATTGTAATCTGCGGCTTGAAGCAAGGCTGTCAGGATACTTTCCACATCTTCGCCCACGTATCCGGCCTCGGTGAGGGCGGTGGCGTCGGCGATGCAGAAAGGAACGTCGATGATGCGGGCCAGGGTCTTGGCCAACAGGGTTTTTCCGCTTCCGGTCGGACCCAGCAACATGATGTTGCTCTTCTCGATCTCGGTGTCTTCGATGTCAGACATCCCATCCGCGCTGATGCGCTTATAATGATTGTACACCGACACCGCGAGAGCTTTTTTGGCCAGTACCTGACCAATCACATACTCATCGAGCTTGTCGACGATTTCAGATGGCTTCAGATCGGCTTTGTACTGAACGGTTTTGCGGGTGGTGCGGTTGGCCAAGTCGTGTTTGACGATACCCGACGCGTCGGCCACGCAACTGTCGCAGATGTAGACGTTCGGACCTGCGACCATGCTGTTCACTTCGGAACTCGAACGCAGGCAGAACGAACAGTAAATCTTGTTTTTGGTCTTGTCTGTACTCATTTCGAGCGTTTAAGCACTTTATCGACCGCGCCGTAGTTTACGGATTCTTCAGCGTCCATCCACTTGTTGCGGTCTGAATCCAACAGGATCTGGTCCAGCGGTTTTCCGCAGTTATCAGCCAGAATCTGACTCAGACTCTGTTTGATGCGGATGATTTCACGGGCTTCGATCTCAATGTCGCTCGCCTGGCCCGAAACACCGCCAAGGGGCTGGTGGATCATGACCCGCGCGTTGGGCAACACCGCGCGTTTGCCTTTGGCACCCGCGGTGAGCAGAACCGCACCCATGGATGCGGCCATGCCGATGCATGTGGTCGCCACATCGCACTTGATGTAGTTCATGGTATCGTAAATGGCCATGCCCGCCGAAACCACGCCACCTGGCGAATTGATGTACAGGTTGATGTCCTTGTCGGGATCTTCCGACTCCAGGAACAGCAACTGGGCCACGATATTGGAAGCCACCATGTCGTTGATCGGAGATCCGAGAATGATGATGCGGTCTTTGAGCAGCCGTGAATAAATATCGTAGGCGCGCTCACCCCGGCTGGTGGTTTCAATCACCATCGGAATCAGGTTGCTCTGCATCGTGTCTTGGTACAAGGACGTTACCATGGATTAATTTTGTTTTTTCTGAAACGCGTCTTTCGAAACCGGATTCGCTTTCACTTCTTCGGCCAATTTATCAAATAACTTCTGAGAACGAAGCGTTTGGCGAAGATTTTCCATCTGCTCGCTCGAAGAGGCGTAGTAATTCTTGATCATGTCCACCGGAAGTCCGTAACGGGCGGCTTCAGCGGCCAAGAATCCTTCCACATCGTCTTTGGTGATTTCCAGATCCGGATATTTCTCGCTCAGCTTGTCTTGCAGGAACATCCATTTCGCTTCGTTGGTCGCCCGCGGACGCACCGTCTCCGCATAGCTGTCCATATTGAAACCGACCGGCAACTGATTATTATTGCGCTTTTTCAACTCTTCGACATAGCTGGAGATTACGGTTTCCAGAATGGTTTCAGGGATATCGAAATGATGCGCTTTCACCAAGGCGTCGGCGATGTGCTCTTTGAACAGGTCGTGAGCGGCTTTGTCGTAATAATCCTGGATGCGCGTGCGAAGATGGGCGCGGTAGCCGTCCATGTCTTCCGCTTCGCCTTGGGTCGCATCCTTGATGTACTCAGGAGTGATTTCGACCGGAGTCAGCACCAGGTGGGATTTCACAGTGACGTTGAAATCATGCGAATGGTCGCCATGCGAGTAGGACACCTTGCGCGTGTCGCCCACTTTGGCACCGGCCAGTTGTGGAGCCACATCGGCGTTATCGGGCGAAGCCAGGTCCATTTCCTTGTCCACATCCATCTCATGGTCGTGGATGTGTCCGTCGTGCGAAATCGGAGCCGCATCCACCACCACTTTCGATTCGGATGTGATGGGGCCGTCGGATTCGGTCCAGGTTCCCTTGCGGCGCTGCGCGTAGGCGATCTCTTTGTCGATTTCCTCTTCGGTGACATCGTGGACGATCTTATCCACCGAGATGGTCGACAGATCCGCGAGTTCGAATTCAGGCTTGATGCCCAGTTTGAACACGACTTCGAGCTGACCGTCTTCCCAATTCATCTTCGTGATGAGCGGTTCGCCGATGGGTTTGTGTTCCGGAACGATGGTTTCGCGGAAGATCTCTTGGACGATGGTGTTGATCTCGTCCATTTCCACATCCTTGCCGAACCGTTTCTTAACAACGGCCATAGGAGCGGTGCCTTTGCGGAAACCCGGCAAAACGGCTTGTTTTTGAATTTTCTTATAGGCTTTTTCGAAACGCGGCGCCAAATAATCGGCTCCGGCGGTAACGGTGACTTCGCGGTCTACGTTACTCAGGTCTTGAACGGAAATGTTCACAGGTCGGATGGGATTGATGAAGTGATGTGAGTGCGAGAGAGGGGACTCGAACCCCTAAGCCTTTTGAGCACTAGTTCCTAAGACTAGCGTGTCTACCAGTTCCACCACTCTCGCGACAAGAAGCGTGAAGCTTGGAAAAATAAGGACTTTCAGGCATTTTCTCAATCATTGTGCTTTTCAGGAGTCCCTATGTCAACGATTCGATGGGTTTATGTGCCTTGTCCGTCGGCCGAAGTGGCCAAAAGTCTGGCGAAAGCCGTTTTGCATGCGCGGTTGGCGGCCTGCGCGAACATCATTCCGCAGATCCACAGCTTGTATTGGTGGGAAGGGGAAATCCAGGATGATGCGGAAGCCGTTCTTCTGTTGAAAACGGATGATGCGCATCTGGAAGCCTTGCGTGAGCGGCTGCTCGAGATCCATCCGTATGAGATTCCGTGCGTGGCGGTGTTCACGCCCGACGCTGTGAACGACTCTTACGCGAAGTGGCTCATTTCCGAGCTCGGTTGAGGAACTCCTCGACCAGGCGATGGTGCTCGTCGCTGGCCCAGGCCTCGGCGAACGCCTCGATCTCGGCGTCGATGAGGGGCCAGAAGGCGGGGGGGAGGGGCGCATCTGAGACGGGCGCATCATTGATGCGCCCTTGCATGATGCGCCCGTCGAGCCTGTCCACCAAGCCCGAGGCCAGCGCCTCGCGCGCGTCGATCACCCTCATCTCTTCGAGCCAGAGCGAGAGGCGTTCCTCCCCCACGCGGCGCCCCAACCTCGTCTTGCCTCCCCAACCCGGCGGCAGGCCGAAGCGCTTCTGGGTGAATCCGAATACCGCGCCCTCCTCGGCGACCACCTCCTTGAACGCGCCCAACAGCTCCACGCCTCCTCCATAGGCGGCGCCGTTCACGAACACGCGGCTTCCCCCAGGCCAAGTTTCGATGCGACGCAAGATCGAATCCATGCGTCGGGCCATCGCCCATCCTTCGTCCTTGCTCCGCAGCGTGGAAAATGCCCTCAAATCGCCTCCATACGCAAACGCCTTAGCCCCTCCCGTGAGCTCGAACCGCAGCTTCGGGTCGTGCATTTCCAACGCCGCCTCCAAGGCCAACATCGTGCCGAAGTCGATGGCATGGTTCGAGGATAGGGCTAAGTGGTGGATCACAATAATGTTGAATGTTGAATGTTGAATGTTGAATGTTGAATGTTGAAGTTATCGAAACTGATTCCTGATTCCCGATTCCCGATTCCCGATTCCCGATTCCCTTTCTTACATTCTTCTGTCTCTTGTCTCTCGTTCCACACTATACGGTCTACGACCTACGGCCCACGATCTACGCCTTTCCCATGCCACTACTCCACTCTTCCGCCATTTCGTTCATCAAAGAGATCGCCGCGATCCCATCGTTCAGCAGCACGGAGGAGCGGTTGCATCCGTTCGTGCGGCGGGTGGCTGCATCGATCCCGGGCGCCGTGCTTCATGTGATCCACGACCGAAATATCGTGATCGAGGTTCCCGGCGACTCTTCCCTGCCCACCGTGGCCATCGCCGCGCATCTCGACAAGATCAATCATCTGGGTGAAGACAGCCTCGATCCGCTTCCCATCCGCGACGGAATGGGTTATCTGGAAGGTCAGCTTGATGATGCCGCCGGCGTGGGAATCGCTTTGGCGGTGGCCGCAAATCCGCGCAAGCATCGGTATCCGCCGCTGCTCATTCTTCTTTCTGAGATGGAGGAAAGCTGGGGACTCAAGAAAACCCCGCATCTGCTTCGCGACAATGGCGAAGGACTCTATTACGGAATGGGTGCCGAGCGCATCGCGAAGTTCCTCATTGCCGAGAACAAGCTGCCGAACGTGTGCATCACCATCGATACGACCCCGCTTTTCGGCGGAACACCGGGCGTGGCCATGTATGCGGCGCATTGGGAATTCAACAAATGCGAAGTGACTACCGGCGAACGGCTTAAGACCGAAGCGCTGACTAAGAGGATCCAGGAGATTTGTCCCGACATCCTGATTTCCAACAACACGAACGATTATCTGGTGTACGGACGCGTGTTTTCGGCGGAAGCGGGTCGGCCGATCGCATGTGTGGCTCTGGAACCGGCCATTTTTCCTTACCATCAGATGGGTGAGCGCGTGTATCTGCGCGACATCAAAACCATTCTCGACATCCTCGACAGATATTTGAGTGCCTGAACCCACCAAAGTCTTTATCGTCAATCCGTCGGCCAATAGATCCAAAGCGCTGAAGCGCCTGGGTTGGCTGCGCAATGCCGTGAAGGGATTCGAGTCGGAATCGCGCGTCGTGATTTCAAAGAAACCCGGCGACATCGCACGCATCGGCCGTGAAGAAGCCCTCCAAGGAAACACGGTGATCGCCTGCGGTGGCGACGGAAGCATCAACGAGCTGATGAACGGCGTGTTCGGGCTGGATGCGGTCGTTGGCGTGCTTCCGATGGGAAGCGGCAATGATTTCGCCAAAAGCGTCGGGATTTCCCTCAAGAAAGAGGAGGCTATCCGTGATCTGAAGGTTGCCCGACCTCGATACATCGACCTCATCCGCTACGACAGCAATCGGGGCGGCGGCATCTGCGACAACACCTTGGGTATCGGATTCGACGGCTGGGCCAATTACCACGCACATCAGAATACCCTCTTCCAAGGCACGCTGCAATATCTGTACGCCACCGTGAAAACGGCCTTCACATTCGATGCGGTGCCGATGACGCTCACGCTCGACGATCTGGAAATCCGCGGACGCTTCCTCATGGTCACCCTCTGCAACGGAACCACCGAAGGCGGAAATTTCATGGTCGCCCCCATGGCCGATAATTCCGATGGATGGATGGATGTGGTGGTGCTGGGTCCGCTTTCGGTACCGAGCCTGTTCCTGCGATTGCCATACTTTCTATTAGGAAAGCAGTTCCGATTCAAAGACATCAAGCATTACCGATGCAAAAAAGCGCGGGTCGAAATCGCCGAACCCGTGGGTGTCCATGTGGATGGCGAAGAACTCGGAGATAATGATGTGAGATGGTTGGAAGCGGAAGTGATTCCGAGGTGCGTGAGGGTTTTGGGGAGGGGGCGTTAAGGGGCGCATTGCACCTTGAATTCGGCACGGATTACGGAATGATTCTTTGGTAATGCCACCCATCCGGCATTCTACATTTCTGAATGCGACGCTTATTCAGAAACAAGTATCGAATCGACACAATACGCCACAGGGGATGGGATTACTCTGGTTCGGGAGTTTACTTCATTACAATTTGCATTCATAACCGCGCCTATCATTTCGGGGAAATCCGCGGCGAAATCATGCATCATTCCGAAATCGGTGCAATCGCCCACCAATGTTGGGCGGACATCCCGAATCATTTTCCATTTGTCCGGTTGGGGGAATTTGTGATCATGCCGAATCATGTCCACGGAATATTGTTTGTGGATAAAACGGGGGATGTTGAACGACATGGCGTTGATCCGCATACCGATGTTGAACGACGGGGCGTTGATCCGCATACCGATGTTGAACGACATCCCGTAGATCCGCAAGATCTTGCGGATCTACAATGGGTCGAACGACATCCAAACGCCCCACGACCAACGGCGAATCGATTTGGTCCGCAATCGCGGAATTTGGCATCGGTGGTTCGGGGTTACAAAATCGGTGTCACCAAATTCGCCCGTCAACAAAACATCGATTTCAAATGGCAGGCCTTGTTTTACGACATCATCATCCGCGATGACCGCGCGTTTCGCATCATCACCGATTACATCCGCAACAACCCCAAGAACTGGAGGAAAGACCGTTTCAGGAAACGATAAGAATACCTTTCCCGCTCTTACATCTGCTCCGGTGCGGAAATCCCCAATACCGTCAATCCGTTTTTCATCACGCGGGCGGTTCCGTTCAGAAGCAGGGTCCGTGCGGCGGCCAGATTCGGCTCTTCGCCCAGAATGCGGCAATCATGGTAGAATTTGTGGAAATCCACCGCAGCTTCATTCAAATAATTGATGAGGCGATGCGGCTCTTTGCTCATCGCGGCGCTGAGTATGGCGTCGGGGAAATCGGCGAGGGTTTTGAGGAGCTTGAGCTCGGAGGGATGATTCAATAATGTGAGCTGATGGGGCAATTCATGAATTGCCCCATCTGAGTCCGCCTTGCGGAGAATTGAATGGATGCGGGCATAGGCGTATTGCAGATAGAACACGGGGTTTTTTTCGCCGGCTTCTTTCGCTTGTGCGATGTCGAATTCCAAATGGGTGCCGGGTGAGCGCATCAGGAAGAAGAATCGGGTCACATCCGCGCCCACTTCATCCATCAGCTCGTCGAGGGTGATGAAGTTGGCTTTCCGGGTGCTCATTTTGTAAGGAACGCCATCCTTCACGATGGTCACGAACTGATAAATGAGCACATCGATGCGCTTCGAGTCGAAGCCCAGCGTCTGGATGGCCGACAACACATCCGGATACGTCGCGATGTGGTCGGCGCCGAACACATCCACACACACATCGAACCCGCGCTCGAGCTTTTTCACATGGTAGGCGATGTCGGGCAGGCGGTAGGTCGGCTCGCCGGTGCTTTTCACAAGCACGGTGTCTTTTTCCTTGCCGAACGCCGTGGTGCGGAACCAGACCGCGCCGTCTTGGTCGTAGGCCAAGTCTTTGGCGCGCAATTCGGTGAGCACACGTTCGATGGAGCCGTCTTTGTACAGGTCGTCTTCGTTGAAGAAGGTGTCCATGCGGATCTGAAGCCGGTTGAGCGTGCGCTTGATGTCTTCGAAAATGAGGTGCTCGGCCGCTTCTTTGAATTTCGGATTCGTGGGGTCTGAGGCGAGTCCGTCGCCTTCGCGGGTTCTCAGGTCATGGGCGATGTCGGCGATGTATTCGCCCTCGTAACCGCCTTCGGGAAGGGGCACATCCAGCCCCAGCTCCTGCGCATAGCGCGCATGCACGCTCTCGCCCAGTACGCGCATCTGGCGGCCGGCGTTGTTGAAATAATATTCTCTGTTCACGGTGGCGCCGGCCCATTCATACAATCGGGCCACGGTGTCGCCGAGTACGGCGTTCCGGCCATGTCCCACCGTGAGCGGACCCGTCGGATTCGCGCTCACAAATTCCACCATGTATTTTATTCCGGCAAGTTTCGTGCTTTTGCCGAAGCTCTCATCCGCCAGGATGTCTTGAAGCTTGATATGCAACCAACTCGGCGAGAAACGGAAGTTGATGAATCCGGGTCCGGCGATTTCCATCGCGGTGATGTGCTCGGCATCGACATCCATCGCATCGACAATCTCCTGGGCGACGTTGCGCGGAGGCTTTCCCACGAGCTTGGTGAGCATCAGGGCGAGGTTCGTGGCCGCATCGCCGTGCTCGGGCTGACGCGGTTTTTCGATCTGGATGTCGGGTAGCGCGATGCCGGGATACAGGCGGGATGCGGCGTCGTGAAGGCGGTCGATGAGATAGGTTTGCATGGCGAAAAATACGGAAGATGGGGGTTTTAATCCCGCCCGATATGCACCCTGCAACCACTTGGTGGCCGCGCAAAGCGAAGTGATCGTTCTGAGAAAATCCGCCGACTATTGATTTTTTATTATTATGGGTGTTCGCTATTATCCTAGCAGAACCAACGGTCATTCGATAGGAAGCCTTATGGAATCATGCACCTTCCTGGCACGATGGACCGCCTTTTCGGCGCTCATTCTGCTCCCACTCCTGCTTTCCGCGCAGGAAACCACCTACAAGTATGGGGATGTCAGCAATCACGATTTCGAGGTGATGCCCGTCGCCGGACAAGAAACTGCCCGTGCCTACATCATCTACGATTACGGCGAATTCTACATCGACGACCGTTTGCAGAGCGTGTTCATGCGGCACAAGCGGTTCCGAGTGTTGAACGAATCGGGGTTGGATTACGGAAACATCTCCATCCCATATGTCTCGCGGAACGGCATCCAGGAAGTGAACGAGCTCAAAGCCCATGTCTACACCAAAGATGCGAACGGGCGGATCCAGCGCCGCGCCCTCCGCTCGCGCGATTTTTTCCGTGAATCGCAGAATTCCGTGTACAGCGTGGTCAAATTCGCGATTCCGGATCTTCAGCCGGGTTCGGTCGTCGAGTTTTCCTACACCATCCGAACCAAAAATCCTGTGTACATCCCGAGCTGGACGTTCCAATCGTCGGAACCCACCTTGTACAGCGAAATGAGCGCGTTCATCCCGAACGTGTTGCGTTACGATCCGGTGTACACGGGGTATGTGCGCCTGGAACCGCCCAACCGGACCGATTATTTCGGAGGAGATCGGATGGGAATCTATTTCCCGCGCGAGGGTGGAACCCGGTTCCGGTATGTAGCCACCGATGTGCCGCCGCTTAACCCCGAAGCCTTCACCTCGAATATCGACAACTACCGTGCCACGCTCCGTTTCAACCTGTCGAAAATCCAATATTCGGGTCAAAACGCGACGAATTTCACCAATACCTGGGCTGAGCTCGGAAAAACCCTGATGGATGATGCGGATGTGGGCGGACGCTTGCGCCCCAACCGCCAGATGACGGCACTCGCACGATCGCTGGTAGGAGACCGCACCGATTCACTCGAGATCGCCACGGCCATTTATGACCACGTCACCAAAGAATTCGCCTGGGATGAGCGCCACAGTTATTGGAGCGCGCGTCGACCCGAACTGCTGCTCACCGAGAAAAAAGGCAACAGCGCCGAGCTTGCGTTCATGTTGGTCAACATGCTTCGCGCCGTGGGTCTGAACGCCGATCCCGTGCTCATTTCCACGCGCGACAACGGCATCCTTCTTCCGGTATATCCCATTCCCACGCAATTCAACCATGTGATCACACGACTCACCGTCGGCGGAAAAACCCACTTCTTGGATGTGATTTCGCCCGATCTTCCGTTCGGATTGCTCGATGTGCCCTCGGTGAACGAGCGCGGATTCCTGTTCGTGAAAGACGCCTATCACCTGATTCCCATCACAGCGCCCGACTCTTACAAGAACCGCAGCGTGATTTCCCTTGAAATGAGCGCCGACGGATCCGGAAGCGGCACCTTGGAAAGCACCTTCCTGGGATATCAGGCTCTCGCAGCGCGCAAAAGCATCAAGAAAGACGGCGAAACCGCATATTTCACGGACATGCTGAGCTCCGTGAATGGTCTTGGAATCGATACGTCGCGTACCACGGGCTTGGACACACGCGACACTCCGCTCTTGCTGAACGCGGAGTTCCGGTCATCCCAATTGTCGGACGTCACCGGAGATCTGCTCCTTCTCAATCCCATTCTGATCCATCGCTGGGCGGCCAATCCGTTCACGAGCGAATCGCGGGTGTATCCGATCGACTTCGCCTATCCGCAAGAATCTCTTCTGGTCGTGAACATCGCCATTCCCGAAGGATATAAGGTGGAATCTCTGCCCGAAAGCCTGCGTTTCGGAATCGGTGCCGATGCGAATTTCAGCATCGTGTATGGCGTCACCGATATCGGATTGCAAGTGATGTGCACCTACCGGATCATGAAAACCCAGTTTCTGCCGGACCAATACAACGCACTCAGAGCGTTTTTCAACCGGATGGTGGATGCGCAACAGCAACAGATCGTTCTCAAAAAGCTATGAAGGCGCACATTTTCCTCCTGTTCGTTCTGTTCCTTTCCATGGTAACCGAAGTCCGCTCGCAAAGTGAGCGTTTTCTGTTCGGGAAGGTGAACGCTGAAGAGTTCACGGTGCGCGAGCAGCCGCTCGATCCGAACGCGAACGTCCTCATTCTGATGAGTTACGGTGAAGTGTACATCAACACGAATTCGGAACTGGTGTATGTGGTGCAGCATCGCATCCGGATTCTGAATGAAAACGGCTTGGATGCCGCCAACCAAGGATTTGGATTCAATCCGGAATTCAGCCGATTCCGTCGGCAGGATGTGCAAGCCCATACGCTGAACATGGAAGCAAACGGACGAATCCGAAAAATCGCGGTCGGTCGGAATGCCGTTTTCGTCGAAGAGGTCAGCAAAGACCTTCATGTCGGAAAGATTACGTTTCCGGATGTTCGAGTCGGCTCGATCCTGGAATTCACCTACAAGATCACGTTTCAGGGATATTTCCGATTCCCGACCTGGTATTTCCAGCAGAATTACCCCACGCTCCACAGCGAATTCATCACCTACATCCCGAATTCGCTGACATATATGAGAGTGAGCAACGGATTCGTGACCTTGGAGCGGCAGGAGCAGTTCCCGTATCGCAGCTACGACCGGATCGGCATCGTGGTGCCTCCCGAGGGCGGAACCAAGACCCATTTCGTGGCGAAGAACGTGCCCGCACTCTACGAAGAGTCGTACATCACTACCATGTCGGATTACCGCGCCGCGATTCATTTCCAGCTGCACGGAACCAATTATTACAGTGCGCCCAACAAGGTCTTCCTATCGACTTGGCAGGAACTGACCACGGAACTGCTCAAACACCGCGACTTCGGTGTTCAGATCGCCAGCAGTCCTGAGGCGATCCGCGAATACATCAACATCGGGATTCCAGATACCGCTTCGGCGCTCGACAAAGCCAAGATGATCTTCGCGCATGTCTCTAAGAATTTCAATCATTCCGATAAGGGTGGATATTTCCCGGATGTCGATACTCCCAAACTCGTGTACGGTCGCACCGGAAACAGCGCCTCCATCTCTTTCGCGCTGATCAATCTTCTGCGTTACGCCGGATTGGAAGCCTATCCCGTTCTCATTTCCACGCGCTCGAACGGCCGCATCATCTGGGAATATCCGCTGGTCTCGCAATTCGACCATGTGATTGTCCACCTCACCATCGGCTCGCAGACCTGGCTGCTCGACCCGGTTTCCGAGTCGGTTCCATTCGGCTTACTCAGTTTCCAATCGCTCAATAAGGAAGGATATCTGGTGAAGGATCCGGGCGTGATCCGGCTTCCTCTGAATCCGCGGCAGAAAGCCCGGGAAGATGTCGGCGCCACCATCACGCTTCAGAACGACGGCTCGGCATCCATCGATTTCGAGATCCGCAGTTCGGATCATGCGGGGATGTCAGCCCGCACCCAGCTTTCCAAATCGTCGCTGGAAGACTTCGCCAACCGATCGTTCCGTTTTGTGCCGCTGATCGATAAAATCAGTCCGGAAGTGATTCATCGCGATGATGCGAACCAGCCCTTGATCCTGAAAGGAACACTGGTTTCGAAAAACATGCTCGAACCGTTGGGCGATTTGGTGATGCTGCGCCCGATGATCGCCCTGCGATGGGATGAAAACCCGCTCAAATCGGTCACCCGCTACTATCCGGTGAATTTTGGGGTTGAAATGGAGCAGAACGTGACCGTCAAGATCGAACTTCCGGACGGATACAAGATCGAATCGCTGCCGCCGACCGAGCAAGCCCGTGCCGGACAAGACGCCTTCTTCCAATCCAGTTTCGTGGTGCACGGACAAACCATCCATGCCTCATACCGCTTCCGGATTCAGAAAACCGAATTCAGCCGCGGCGAATACGCCAACCTGCGCGCCCTCTTCGCACAGATGGCGAGCATCCACACCCAAGGCATTCTATTGCGGAGAACCGACTGATGCTGCTTTTCCTCCTTCTTCAAATCTCGATGCTGGCCAACGGAGCCGATGCGATCATCAACGAATCGTGGCATTTCACCTACATCGATGCCGCCCGCGGGCGACTCACCGTGAAAGAGCGCGTCATCGTGCTGAACAAAGACGGACGCGATTACGGCCATAGCGCGATTTATTACGGCTCGTTCATCACCGCGAAGAACATCAAATCCACTCTCACCGACATGTCGGGGCGGGAGATATCAAGACTGCGTCCGCGCGATATTTCCGACCACAGCGCAACCGGTGGAAGCAATCTCGTGGACGATTCTCGCTACAAATACTTCGAGATGTCGCACGACACCTATCCCTATATCGTGGAAACGGAGTACACGCAGGAATTCAACGGCATGCTGGGTCTGCCGTCCTGGCGACCCGGATACAGAACCGCCGCGATCGAGCGCGCGAGTTACACGATCGACATCCCGAGCACCATTCCCATCCAATTCGGAGTTCGGAACATCGATGTGGAGCCGACGGAGGAAGTCCGCGGCAATCGCACCGTCTATTCCTGGGTGTTGAAAGACATTCCGGCGATGAAGCGGGAGCCGAATGGGCCGCAGTATGCGGAAATCGCCCCGTATCTGGTGGTGAGCGCGCGAGATTTCAAGATTTCAGGGAAGCAAGGAAGCTTGGAAAGCTGGTCGTCGTTGGGATTGTGGATCCACGAGCTGTGGAAAGGCCGCGATGTGCTGCCTCAGGCGGAGATCGACAAGGTGAAAGCCCTCATCGCCGATGCGCCCACCCAACGCGAGCAAGTGCGCCGCATCTATACCTATCTGCAGAAAAACACGCGCTATGTGAGCATCCAGTTGGGTATCGGGGGTTGGCAGACCAACGAAGCCAAGCATACCGTGAGCACGAAATACGGCGATTGCAAAGCCCTCACCAATTACATGATGGCCATGCTTCGGGCGGTGGGCATCGAAGCGTATCCGGCGTTGATCAACCTCGGACACGGTGTGGATGTGTTGGCGGATATTCCTAACAACCGGTTCAACCATGTGGTTCTGTTCGTTCCGTTGAACGGGGATTCGCTCTTTCTGGAATGCACCAGCAAAACGTTGCCGATGGGATACATCGGATTGGAGAACGCCGGGAAAAATTCGCTGATCGTGTACCCCACGGGCGGAGTTCTTGTGAAATCGCCGCGTCTCCAACGCGATGAGAATCAACAGATCCGCACCGGAAACATCACTTTCGATGTGAACGGAAACGCGGTGGCGACCTTCACCACCCGCTACACCGGCTATCAGCACGACGATGTGCGCTCGATCGACGCCAACCTCACACCCCGCGAGAAAGATCAAGCCATACGGCGCGGAATCAGCGTTCCCCGGTTCGAAGTGAACAGCTTCGAGCTGCGTTCATCGCCAGATTCGGCCTTAGCCACGCTCGATCTGTCGCTGCGGCTTCCCACGTATGCGAACAAAGCCGGAAACCGGCTCATTTTCCAGCCGAACGTGCTCGAGCAACGTCGGTTCACGCTCAACTCCACCGCCGAACGCACCCAACCCGTACGTTTTCTTTACACCTACCAGGATCGTGACGAACTCCGGTTCAGCATTCCTCCCACGCATCGCATCGAATCGCTCCCGGCTCCGGTCGAACTCCAGACTCCGTTCGGCGCGTTCCGGGCCGAGTATACCGAAGAAAGCGGATCCGTGGTCTATCGCCGGTTTTTGGAAATCAAGGAAGACACCATACCGGTGGAATCCTATGAGGATTACCGCCAGTTCATGAACAGCATGGTTCAATCCGACCAGTCGCGGGTGGTTCTGATCCTCAAATAAGCGCCTCACCATCCCGACACGCCTCCCTGCATGCGCAGGCTCAGATGATCGTAACCCGCGATGATCACGTGGTCTTCGAGCGCGATCCCCATCAGGTGTCCCACTTCGATCAGCCGACGCGTGAGCGCCAGATCCGCATCCGACGCCCGGGCGTTGCCCGACGGATGATTATGCAGCGCGATGATGGAATGCGCGTCGTTCAGAATGGCCTGACGCATCACTTCGGCGGGATCCACCACGGTCGCGGTCTGTCCGCCCACGGAAATGCGCTCGAAGCCGATCATCACCTTGCGCGCGTTCAGAAACGCGATCACGAACACCTCTTTGCGCAAATCGCGCAGGGACGGACCAAAGTACTTCGCGACGTCTTGCGGACTTCGGAATTGTACAGTGGCTCCCGGTTCCCAGCGCTCCAGCCGGCGCGACAGCTCCAACGCGGCTTCCAGCGTCACCGCTTTCACCGCTCCTATGCCAGGCATCTGCTTCAGGTGAAGCCACCCGCGCCGTGCCAGTCTGTGCAGTCCGCCCGATTGCTCCAACAGAAGCCTCGACACCTCGATCACATTGGTCCCCGGCAGGCCGGTTCGTAGCAAGATCGCGATGAGTTCCGCTTCGGAAAGGGCCTCCGGCCCGAGACGCATCAGTTTTTCCCGTGGCTGATCGTCGGCGGGCATGTCTTTCACCACGCGGGTGAGCGACGGCGCCGCCTCGTCAAAATGAATGTTCGATTCCATACCTATATAGAGGCGGAAATCGGGGAAATCTTACATCCCTTTCGTTCCTAAAAACGGATCATTTTGTGATGGGGACCGAAAATCGGCACTTCGAAGCGATCTGAGGCGATTTCCCATCCGTTCCGCTCATAAAACGGAACCGCGGCCAGCCTCGCATTGCACCAGAAACGGGGTCCGATGGTGCTTTTTTTCACATCGGCTTCCGCGAAGCGGATCAGTTTGCTGCCGTAGCCTTCGCCTTGGTGGACTTTGTCGGTGGCCATGCCGCGCAGTTGCCAGGTCGGAACGCCGTCCCACTCGCTCGGAAGCAGCGTGAAGCAGACGATAGCCTGGCCGTTGAGAAACGCGCCGTAATGGATCACGTCCGCGTGCCGGTCTTCGGGGAAGATGGCCGATTCGAGGGGCATCCCCGTGCGCAGCACCCGGTGCCTCAGGGGCAGGATCTCATCGACCGTGGCCCGTCTCAATTCGAGATCCATCGCTCAACTGCCTCCCATAAGAGGTTCGTCGGCGCCGCGGATCATCGCGTTGGGCAATCCGCCGGGCGAGGCTTCCTTCAGATAGCGGATCGCCTCCAACACCACATCCAGATGACGCTCTTTCGAGTTCAGATAGAATTTCTGCGCGTGCGAATTGAGTTTCGGCTTGCCGTGCAAGGGTTTGTCGCTCACGCTGAGCAGCGTCGCGTTCGGTATGCGGTAGCGGAAGCCGTTCGCGGCGATGGTGGCCGATTCCATGTCGATCGCCACGCTCCGACTCATATGGATCTCGGTCTCAGTGCGGCGTTTCACGAATTCCCAGTTGCGGTTGGCCGTGGTGTACACCGTTCCGAGGCGGTAATTCAGCCCGAACTCCTCGAGCGCTTTCTGAAGGTTCAGATTCAGCAGATAATTGGGAATGACGGGGATGGATGTGGGCAAAATGTCGTCCAACACCTTGTCGGCGCGCATGTAGCCCGAAGCCAGCACGAAATCGCCGATGTCCTGGTGATTGCGCAGTCCGCCGCAGTGACCCACCATGATCATCGCATCGGGACGCAGCACCGCCACATGGTCCGTGATCGTCTTCGCGTTCGACGGACCCACCCCGATATTGATCAGCGTGATGCCCAGATTGTCCGCTTCCTTATGGTGATAGGCCGGCATCTGCACGCCCTTGCGCGCGGGTTTCACGCAATCGGGGTACTTGTCTTTGAAGACCTCCACATGCATGTCGTAGTTCGTGAAGAGGATATAGCGCTGGAAATCTTCCGCCGGCGTGCCGGTGTAATGCTGGAGGCGGTCGATCGACAGGTCGATGCGCTCCGCCTGAAAGAGAAAAAGCTTCTTCTGGGTGAAATCCCAATTGTCCTCGTCGATGAAATCGAGCAGCGCCGGATCGTTGAGCGGCACTTTCGGACGCGATTCCGTGATTTCGATCTCAGCGCCCATGTTGAGCAGCTTGCGGAACTCGCGCGTCAGATACCATCGATACACGCTCGGTTTGGCGAATTCACCGGAAATTTCCGGATTATGCTTCGACCACGAGCGGCGCACGGTCACACGTCCATACATTCCGGCGGCATCCCACTCGACCATCTTGTCGAGCACCTGCTGGATTTTCTTATCGCTATCGGTTTTCGTTAATTGCATCTGTACTCTCCTAAAACTATGACTCCACCCGACGCACCGCTGAAAAACTGGGACATCGTCCGTGAAGATACGGAACTCACCTTACCGATTCTCAGACTGAAACGCAGGCGCATGCGTCGGCCCAGCGATGGCAAGGAAGGGGATTTCTTCATCGCCGAAGCGCCGTTGTGGGTCAACGTGATCGCGATCACAACGGAAGGGATGGTGGTGCTCGTGGAACAATACCGCCACGGAATCCATGATATCTCGTTGGAAGTCCCCGGCGGGGTGGCAGGACACGAGGTCTCAGGACTCCTTGCCGCCCAGCGCGAGCTCGCCGAAGAAACCGGCTACAGCAGCGGGAGATGGACCTTCCTCGGATCGGTGTCGTCCAACCCGGCCATCTTCAACAACCGATGCGAGATCTACCTGGCCGAAGACTGCTTGCGCACCCAGGAGCAGGACTTGGATCCGTTTGAGGAAATCCGAGTCGTGCTGAAAACCGAGAGTGAGTTCCTGGATGCGGTGAGAACGGGGGAGATTCATCACTCCTTGGCGGTGGCGGCGGTTGGGTTGTGGAGGTTGAGGTAGTGGTTTGTTGGGGGTTGTTTGTTGTGGGGCTTGGATATAAGTGAGGATTTTTGGATAATGGAGGGGTGGGAAGTGCTATATTTGATTACTGAAATCACAGATTTAGAGATTTAGAGATTTAAATGAAATTATATTCAACATTAGAAAATCAGCTCAAGAAAGAGCCCAACTTCGTAGCAGACAACGGAGAATTGAAAAAATGGGTGGTCTTGAATAAAGCACAGAATTTTGATGAAGAATTGATCGGACTTTTGCTCGACAATAATGATCTAAAGGAAAAATTCTTTCTGACCATAAAGAACACGTTGGTGTTTAATCATAGCTTGTTTGTTCAGTTTTTAGAGCAAAAGAATTATCTAAATGACAGCTATACCCAGTTCAAAAACAAAATTGGTCTAACTATTGGCAACAAATACCTCAAACAACGCAATGAGGTCTCGTTAGTTTGGCCGTTTAAAGACTGCATTTTGGAAGGGGGACAAAGCCGTGAAGAAGACGAGCGAGAAGAGATATTCTTCAATGAAATATTGGCGCAAGACGAAATCACCCAATTACTGGAACCCAAGGTTTTGACCAATGCCAAACGCATTGACAAAAACGGAGAAAAACCGTTTGATTATTTTAACCGAAACGAGAATGGTACCATAACTGACAACTTGATTATTAAAGGCAATAATCTACTTGCCTTACATACATTAAAGGAGGAGTTTGCAGGGAAAGTAAAGTTGATTTACATAGACCCGCCTTACAATACAGGCAAAGACGGCTTTAGCTATAATGATAGTTTCAATCATAGTAGTTGGTTGACTTTTATGAAAAACAGGTTAGAAATAGCTAAGGTACTCTTGTCTAAAGATGGCAGTATATGGTTGAACATTGACGACAGGGAAGCCCACTATTTGAAAGTTTTAGGAGATGATATTTTTGGGCGAGATAATTTCATTGCAAACATAATTTGGCAAAAGAAATTCGCACCTCAAAATGATGCAAGGTATTTCTCAGACACCCACGACCACATCTTAATATTTGGTAAGTCAAAAAATGATTTTAAGATAAATTTTCTTGAAAGAGGGGAAAAAGCAGTTGACAGATATAAAAATCCAGACAACGATGAAAGGGGGCCTTGGTCATCAAATGATTTAACCGTGAAAACATATAGTGCCGCGTATGATTACCCCATTTCAACACCAAGCGGTAAAGTAATAAATCCTCCAAAAAGCAGATGTTGGAATACATCAAAAGAAAACTTTGATATCTTAATTGCTGAAAACAGAGTATGGTTTGGGGATGATGGAGGAAATGTACCAAGGTTAAAAAGATTTTTATCTGAGGTAAAGGATGGAGTTACTCCTATGACAATATGGACGCATCAAGAGGTATCCCATAATCAAGAGGCCAGAAAAGAAATTACCTCAATTTTAGATGAAAGTGATTTTGCAACCCCTAAACCAGAGCGTTTACTTCAAAGAATAATTAGTATTGGTTCGAACGAAAGCGACATCGTTTTAGATTTTTTTGCAGGAAGTGGAACAACCGCAGCTGTTGCACTAAAAATGAAAAGACAGTTTATTACGACCGAACAAATGGATTACATTGAAGACGTAACCATTCAACGGATTAATAAAGTTGTCGCAGGTGAGCAAGGAGGTGTCAGCGAAAGTGAGAATTGGCAAGGCGGTGGCTCATTTGTCTATCTCGAACTCAAAAAATACAATCAAGCCTTCATAGAGCAGATTGAGGCGGCCCAAAACACGGACACCCTATTGCAAATTTGGGATCAGATGAAAGCCAAGAGTTTCTTGAATTACAATGTGGACATCAAGAAACACGACAATCATCTGGATGAGTTTAAAGCCTTGAGTCTTGCAGAGCAGAAACAACACCTCTGCGAACTATTGGACAAAAACCAACTGTACGTAAACCGCTCTTCCTTAAATGATTCCGACTTCTCCTGTACCGAAGAGGAGAAACAAGTAACCCGGGATTTTTATGCCGTCTGAGAGTGCCGCCAGCGAAATTCTGCTCTACCAATCCCAAGATGGCCAAATAAGAATCCAGGTTCGCTTGGAGAACAATACAGTTTGGCTTACCCAAGCGGATATGGTTGAGCTATTTCAATCATCTAAATCCAATATCAGCGAGCACATCAAGCACCTCTTTGAAGAAGGGGAACTACAGGAAGAGTCAGTTGTTCGGAATTTCCGAACAACTGCTTCCGACGGTAAAGAATACAATACCAAGCATTACAATTTGGACGTCATTATCTCCGTCGGCTACCGGGTCAAGTCACTGCGTGGCACACAATTTCGAATTTGGGCAACCGAGCGCCTTAGAGAGTTTTTGATCAAGGGTTTCACCATGAACGACGACTTGCTCAAGCAAGGTGGTGGCTATTTTGATGAATTACTCGACCGAATTCGCGACATACGGTCTTCTGAAAAGGTGTTCTATCGCAAAGTGCTTGAAATCTATGCCACGAGTTTGGATTATGACCCACAGGCCAAGGTTTCTCAACAGTTTTTTCAAACCGTTCAAAACAAATTGCATTGGGCCGCACATGGCCATACAGCTGCCGAAATCATCTTTCAACGATCCAATGCCAGCTTGCCATTCATGGGCTTAACCGCATTCAAGGGTAAAAAGCCAACGAAACAGGAAATCGGAATTGCAAAGAACTATCTGTCAGAGGAAGAACTGGCTGTTCTAAACCGTTTGGTTTCAGCTTATCTGGATATTGCGGAGATCAACGCAATGCAACGAAAGCCCATGCAAATGAAAGACTGGATCGAGGTATTGGACGGATTTATTAAAATGAGCCGCCAAGACGTGTTGACCCATGCCGGAACCATTTCAGCAGAGATCGCTCAACGAAAAGCCCAATCAGAATATGAGGCATATAAACTCCGAACGGACGACGAATTGTCGGAAGTGGAAAAGCAGTTTATCGCCAGCATTGAACAAACCGAAAAGAAACTGAGTCGATTGAATCTTAAGAAGAAGACAGAGTAATGGCATTTTTATATGACATACTGATACAGGAGTTTGGGAAAAGAGCCATTTCAAATTTCCCTGTTCCTATTCATATCCTTGACAATCTTAAGCCGGGATTTGGTCAACGACCCTATCAAATAGAATCTTTTCAACGGTTTATCGTTTGCGATTCAGAACATTTTGAGGGCAAGCCCAAGAGACCATTTCACTTGCTATACAATATGGCAACCGGTAGCGGCAAGACGTTGATCATGGCCGGTTTGATCTTGCACCTATATCAAAAAGGATATCGCAACTTCTTGTTCTTCGTTAACAGTAATAACATCATTCAGAAGACAAAAGACAATTTTCTCAATCCCTCAGCCTCAAAATACTTGTTCAACGACAAAATTGTGGTCGATGGCAAGGCGGTCTTCATCAAAGAAGTTGAACATTTCGATGAAGCGGATGATCAGAACATCAATTTGAAGTTTACCACCATACAACAACTTCACATCGATCTCAATAACACCAAGGAGAACAGTGTCACCTATGAGGATTTCAAGGACAAGAGATTGGTACTGATTGCTGACGAGGCGCACCATTTGGTAGCAGGAACCAAATCTGGCAAATTATTTGGAAGCTGGGAAGACACAGTTAAAAAAATACACGATTCCAATATCGATAATATTCTGCTTGAGTTTTCCGCAACCATAGACACCGATACGGCGGAGTTGATCAAACACTATCAAGACAAAGTGATTTTCAAATACGACTTGTCTCAATTCCGAATTGACAAGTATTCAAAGGAAATCAACCTAATCCGCTCATTGTATGACGAAAAAGACCGCATCATTCAAGCCCTTGTCTTGAATTTGTATCGCCAAGAATTGGCCACTTCAAACAATATTAATCTGAAGCCGGTCATTCTGTTTAAAGCCAAAAGGACCATAAGTGAGTCCGAACTGAATAAGCAGAATTTTCATGTACTCATAGATGATTTGTCGGTAGCCATGGTCGAGAAGATCCGGAAAACGTCTACCGTTTCAATTGTTCAGAAGGGGTTTCGTTTTTTCGAATCCAAAGGCATTTCAACAAATGAAATCGTCAAGCGTCTACAAGCCAATTTCAAATTCGAAAATTGTTTGAGTGCCAATAACGACGCCGAAGCCGAGCGAAACCAGATTCTGCTCAACACCCTCGAAGATGAAAACAATCCGATCCGAGCCATTTTCGCCGTACAAAAGCTGAATGAAGGATGGGACGTTTTGAATTTGTTTGACATTGTACGGCTTTATGAAGGTCGGGATAGTGATAACAACAGACCCGGTAAAACCACGCTTTCTGAAGCTCAGTTGATTGGTCGTGGTGCAAGATATTATCCGTTTGCCCTGGAAGAGGGTCAGGACAAGTTCACCCGAAAATACGATGACGATCTCTCCAATGATTTGAAAGCATTGGAAGAACTGTATTACCACACCAAGGAAGACAGTCGATACATCTCCGAATTGAAGAGAGCTCTTATTGATTCCGGTATTTATGAAGATGAAGAAAACTCAGTGAAGAAACAGCTGACCTTGCGACTTGATTTTAAAGAAACAGATTTTTATCGGGAAGGCTATGTTTTCTTCAACAAGAAAATTCCAAAGAGCTTCGACAACATCAAATCATTTGCCGATTTAGGCGTCGTCAAAACCAACTATCGTCATGCTCTTTCATCCGGTGTTGGCAGAATGTCGAGCGCATTTTTTGAATTGGAGCCAACTCAATCGAACGAAGAAGTCATTAAAACCAAGGAAGTAAAACTAACCGAAATCCCGAACAACATCATTCGTTTCGCCCTAAGCCAAAATCCGTTCTACTATTTTGAGAACCTCTCCCATTACTTTCCAAGCGTTGGGTCACTAACCAATTTCGTAACCAGCGCAGATTATCTAGCTGGACTAGAAATCACCTTTGCGGCAACAATGAACCGATTAAAGGAAATTGATTACTTCGACTATTTAAAAGCGTTGAATGGCCTACTGCAAACGATTGAAGCCGACATTAAGAGTCATTCAACCGAATACGAAGGATCTGACTTCATCAGAGAACGAATACACAATGTATTTAAAGACAAGGAGATCAAGGTTCAAAAAGACAGTCCCCGGGCCGACGGGCAGGAAACATTGGTTGCCAACGAGCCATGGTATGTTTACAATGCGAATTATGGAACAACTGAAGAGAAGAAATTCGTTGAGCTATTTGCCGGGCGTTTTGAAGGACTCAAACAGAAATTTGAGAAGATCTACCTGATAAGAAACGAGCGGGAAATTAAAATCTATGACAAACTCGGACGCGCCTTCGAACCCGATTTTTTGCTTTTTTGCAAGCAGCGCGACGGAGAACAACTGACATATCAAGTTTTCATCGAACCCAAAGGTCAATATCTGATGGGGTATGACAAGTGGAAAGAAGATTTCTTGAAAACCGTCACGGCAGATCAAAAAACGATACGTATCAACACAGATACCTACCTGATTACGGCCGTTCCGTTCTATAACTACAACAACGAGAACGAGTTTAAGTCCTCCTTGGAAGCCACGCTGGGCTATTAGCGCTATCCATTTTCGATCGGTGCGAGATGGCTCTTGTGCTAGAACAAGACCGGATCTTGGGCGCCCCGTTTTTTCCCACACCGAAACCCAGAAGGTTTTTGGAAATAAGTGCGGTTTTGCAGATACTGTAAGGGTCAAAGTCATTCCCAAGCACCGAGGACCTGGATAGTAGATGTCGAATTACTTAAATACAACGAAACAGACCTTTTCATTTACTGCCATAGAAAGGTGTTTTGGCGAAGTAGGGTTGCGCATATAAGAACCCTTTGAGTAACCTTTCGGAATCTCGTTAAATACGATTTCCGAGCTTGTGTTTGAACCCGATCCGATGATCGGACCTCGTTTTTCTGCCTGAATAGGCAAAAACCCCCTCCCACAAGCCCGAATCGGGCTCAAAAC
>CAMTWZ010000003.1:0-108443 GCA_947085565.1 uncultured Bacteroidota bacterium | reverse complement strand
TCCGGGATTGACACCCTGTTCCACACGGTCGATGTCAAAATGCGTCAACATGCCTTCCGGCAAAATCAATTCAAGTAAGTCTTTTTCCATAGCTCGAAGCTATGTATATATTCCAAAATCCCCAGATTTTATCCGTGATCCTCTATTACACAGAAGTGGTGAGGATGCAGGAAGGTGGTGGTTGTAGTGGAAGCCCGTTGGCTGGCACTGGGAGCGGAACCAATAACCCAGGATTAAATCGGGTTGAAAAGCGTGATTACACATCAAATCCTTCGAGAAGAGTTGTAGCGGAATCATGGAACTCAAGCTGGTTCATCTATGCTTCCATGGGTGCGCTGACAAAAAATCAGAAGAAAACGCTTGGCATCTATTTTAAAGCGCCTGCGGATCGAATCGGTGTGAGGACATCGTACAGCTATCGAGTCAAACCGTGTCCTGGTGCTTGTGGGCATGAGCAAGAATATGATGTGACAAATGAGCTGCCATGGATAATAAAAAGCAATGCAAAATCAGCATCTTACACGATTGACTGGAAAACAGGGATATTTGCCAATAATATCATCCAGAATAAAGGTGCCGGAGCATTTAAAGTGCATTACATCCGTGCTGAACATTTCATTGAAAATCCTAGCCGGATCAATCTGAACACGGAGTGGAAATAGCCCTATGATCACGTTTAAAACCAAATCTATTTTATCCCGAATCTGCGGCTATTCTCTTTTAGCCGTTGGATTGACACTCATTCCATCGGTCGGCTTTACTCAGCATCACCACTATGTTTCGCTCAGGACAGGTGTGATGGCAGGCGAATACACCCAAGTCAACAAGCACTACAATTTGAGCGAGAGTTATGATCCGGGGATCAGCCTCGAGTTTGGCGTTAAGCGAACGAAAGATGTTATTAAATTCAGCATAGGGCTGATTGATGATGAATTTTCGACATCCTTTTGGTATCAGGAACCCATTGAACTTGGCAATGGTCGGTGGGTTCAAGCGGACAGAGGTCGGGTCGGCTCGACTAACTACCAATTGGCTGCGAGCATCGGATATGCGAGCCGTCACTTGCATGACGCCTACTTCTTACTCCCGTTGTTAACGGCTGAATTACAGTTTCTATATCATATCGGATCCCGATACAGCAGTGGTCTCATACAATCGGTGCTGGATGATCCTTCAACAACACTGCTCACAGAATACAGTTCTTTCGACCGTCGCGTCACGCCGTTCCTGCTGCTTGGCGGCTCGTATGATGTATTCGGGAAGCAGCGAATATCAATCCCCATATCGTTCGGGTACCGGATACCCGTTTTTCGCCGCTATCAATACAGCGACGGGTTTGTGTCGATCGACGACGGACCCGTGGTGTTCGAGAGGGTGGAGAAGACAGGCCGTGGTAGGTATCTGACAATCGGCGTAAAGTATGCGCTTCGGGGCAGGTGAAAGCAGGGATCGGGGAACAGAAATTAGAGATCGCTTCTAGTCTCCGTCCTACTTCCCACTTATTACTTATTTCGCACAATTTCCACACTTGCACCGACAAATCAAGCCCTGAAACGCGACTTTCGTTACGTAAAAAGTCTGTGAAATCTGTGCAGATTTTCCATTTTCCGCAAAAATAATCGGTTATTGAAGTGAATCAGAGCCGATTTTCCTATCAAAAGTGACACTTGCGGACAGCGATACTCTACACCTCACACATTAAACCTGAAATGCAGCACATCCCCGTCCTGCACCACGTACTCTTTCCCCTCGGAACGTAGTTTCCCGGCTTCTTTCGCCGCCGCTTCCGATTTATACGTCACATAATCGTTATATGCGATGGTTTCGGCGCGGATGAAGCCCCGCTCGAAATCCGTATGGATCACGCCCGCGGCTTGCGGCGCTTTGAATCCACGCTGGATGGTCCAAGCGCGAACCTCTTTCTCACCCGCGGTGAAGTAGGTGATCAGACCCAACTCTTTGTACGCGGCGTGAATCAGCAGATCCAGTCCGGCGCTTTCGATTCCCAAGTCCTTCAAGAACATTTCTTTCTCATCAGCGGCGAGCTCGGCGATTTCCGCCTCGATCTTGGCGCAAACCACCACCACTTCCGCGTTCTGTGGACCCGCAATGCTCTTCACCTTCGCCACCCACTCGTTTCCTTCGGCATGCGGAAGGTCGTTCTCATCCACATTGCAGGCATACAGAACGGGTTTTTCAGTCAACAGGAACAGATCGGCAAAGCCTTCTTTCTCTTCCTCATTGGCCACAAACGTGCGCACCGGATTTCCATTCTCCACGTGTTCGCGCAGTCGTTCGATCGCCTCATATTGGATCTTCACGAGCCGGTCGTTGGTTTTGAGCAGTTTCTTGAGCTTGTCAACCCGCTTCTCGATGCTCTCGAGATCTTTGTAGAGCAATTCGGAATCGATGATCAGGATGTCGCGCTCCGGATTCACTCCGCCTTCCACGTGAACGATGTCGTCGTCTTCGAAACATCTCACCACATGAACAATGATGTCCACTTCGCGGATGTGCGAAAGAAACGCATTGCCCTTCCCTTTTCCTTCGGAAGCGCCTTTCACCAATCCGGCGATATCCACAAACTCGATGGCCGTCGGAATCACTTTCTGAGGTTTGACCAATGAGGCCAGAACATCCATCCGCTTATCGGGAACAGGCACCACGCCGAAATTCGGATCGATGGTGCAGAACGGAAAATTCGCCGCTTCAGCGCCGGCATTACTCAAAGCATTGAAAAGACTGGACTTACCAACATTAGGTAGCCCTACGATGCCGCATTTTAAACTCATATCAGGATTTTGTGGAAGAGATGTCGATCAAACCGCGACCTTTCTTGGTGATCCGGCCCTCGGATTTCAGGTCGATCAGGATGGCATCGAGCACGCCGTTGACGAACTTGCCGGATTTCGCGGTGGAAAAATTCTTAGCCAATTCGATGGCTTCGTTGATGGTGACCCGGGGTGGAATGTCCTCGAATTCGAGCAACTCCACGATTCCAAGTCGCAAAATGAGTCGATCCATCAGCGCGATGCGATCCAATTCCCAGTTTTCAATTTTGGACGTGATCAAGCGTTCGCATTCTCCTTGCAGCCGGATGGCTTTCAGGAACAGGTTCTCGGTGAAGAGCTTGTCGGCCGGAGAACCGGCCAAATCCGGGTGTTCCCTGAACAACGGACCCATGACATGATTCATGGTGTACTCAGGGCTTTCCGGGTCGAGAGCATAAGCGTATAAAGAACGTAAGGCGATTTCTCGCAACAGTCGTCGATTGATCATCCCCAAAGATACGAAGATGCCGAATTTCTACGTATCTTCATTTCCGAACCTGTAATGGGACGTTAGCTCAGTTGGTTAGAGCGCCACGTTGACATCGTGGAGGTCGATAGTTCGAGTCTATTACGTCCCACCCCATCTTTCCAATTGAATGTGATTCAGCCTGCATGTCCGCTACCGTTTCGTTGACCTTCCCTGATGGGTCGGTCAAAACCTTCCCCTCCGGAATCACCGGTGCCGAATTGGCCGCATCCATTTCACAACGCCTCGGCCGCGAAGCCCTCTCCATCACTCTGAACGGTGAAATCCGTGACCTGAACCGACCGATCTCCACAGACGGAACCCTCAAAATCAATCTCTTCGAGGATGAGGACGGCCAAGAAACCTTCTGGCATTCCTCTGCGCATTTGATGGCTGAAGCCATCCAATCCGTATTTCCTGACACGAAGTTCGCCATCGGCCCGCCGATCAACACCGGGTTCTACTACGACATGGATTTCGGGGATTACAAACTCACCGAAGCCGATCTTGCCCAGATCGAGACCAAGATGATCGATCTGGCCCGAACGAAGAGCGAGTTCATCCGCAAGGACGTTCCGAAAACCGAAGCCATCGCCTATTTCACTGAAAAACAGGATCCGTACAAGCTCGAGCTTCTCGAAACTTTGGAAGACGGAACCATCACGTTCTATTCGCAGGGCGGCTTCACCGATCTGTGCCGCGGTCCACACATTCCGAACACGGAACATATCAAGGCGGTCAAACTTCTGCATATCGCCGGAGCTTACTGGCGCGGTAACAGCGACAATAAACAGCTCACCCGGGTCTACGGTGTCACTTTCCCGAAAAAATCGATGCTCGACGAGCATCTGATCCGTCTGGAGGAAGCCAAAAAGCGCGACCACAAGAAACTCGGAAAAGAGCTACAGCTGTTCATGTTCTCCCCCATGGTGGGACGCGGCCTCCCCGTCTGGCTTCCCAACGGAACCATCATCCGCCGTGAACTCGAAGCCTTTCTGCGCACCGAACTCATCCGCCGCGGATATCAGGAAGTCATCACTCCGCACATCGGAAACCTGGACATGTACCGCATGTCGGGTCATTATCCGTATTACGCCGATTCGCAATTCGCGCCGATCACTGTCGAAGATGAGGAATACCTCCTCAAGCCGATGAACTGCCCGCATCACCACCAGATTTATTCGAACCTCCCACGCTCGTACCGCGATCTTCCGGTGCGTTTGGCGGAATTTGGCACGGTGTACCGCTATGAGCAATCTGGCGAGCTTACCGGGCTCACCCGCGTCCGTGGCTTCACCCAAGACGACGCGCACATCTATTGCAGCCAAGAACAGCTCAAAGACGAACTGAAGAACGCCATCGAGCTCACCCAGCTTGTGTTCAAAACCTTTGACATGCCTGTGAAGACCCGCCTTTCCTTCTGGGATCCGCAGAACAAAGACAAATATGCAGGCACACCTGAAATGTGGGAAAACGCGCAACGCATCATTTCGGAAGTTTCGGATGAGATCGGACTCGACAGTTTCGTGGGCATGGGCGAAGCCGCATTCTACGGACCCAAATTCGATTTCATCGTCGAAGATGCGATCGGTCGCAAATGGCAACTTGGAACCGTCCAGGTCGATTATGTGATGCCGGAACGCTTCGATCTGACCTTTGTCGGCTCCGACAACAAGAAACACCGTCCGGTGATCATCCACCGCGCGCCTTTCGGATCGATGGAACGCTTCATCTCCATCCTCATCGAACATTTCGCCGGTGATTTCCCGGTATGGCTGGCCCCCGTACAAGTGGTCGTGATTCCGGTCTCCGATCCGTTCAACCCACATGCCGAAATCTTAGCCAAGCAATTGCAGGACATCGGAATACGGGTGGAAGTGGACACCGATTCCAACCAGATGGGAGCCAAAATCCGCGCCGCCGAAGAACGCAAAATTCCCTACATGCTGATTGTGGGTGAGAAGGAGAAATCGGAAGGAACCGTCTCCGTTCGCCGCCATAAACGAGGCAATATTGGAACTTTGCCTTTTTCTGAGTTTATTAGCCTCGTTTCTGACGATATTCGTACGAAGCGTAACCCCGACCAAACGATAACCACTTGAGGAGCCTCTTATTTTAAACCCACGATTCAAACGAGAGCCGCGTCGCGATGAAAACCGCGAACGCATCAATGAAGAAATCACCGCACTGAAAGTCCGCGTGATCAAGCCGAACAACGAACATGCCCTCATTTCGCTTGATGAAGCCTTGAAAATGGCTTCCTCATTGAATCTGGATCTGGTCGAAGTGGCACCGAATGCGATCCCTCCGGTTTGCCGCATCCTGGATTTCGGCAAATACCAGTTCGAAAAGAAGAAACGGGAAAAAGAAGCCCGCAAGAAACAACACGTGGTTTCAATCAAAGAACTTCGGTTCCGCCCGCATACCGACGATCACGATTACGATTTCAAACTTCGCCACGCCAAGAAATTCCTCGAAGAGGGTTCGAAAGTCAAAGCGACGGTCCAATTCCGCGGTAGAGACATCATTTACAGTGATAACGGCGTCCAATTATTGGCCCGTTTCTCCGGTGATCTCAAAGAATTGGGCAAAGTGGAGCAGCAAGCTCTCCTTGAAGGCAAACGGATGTCAATAATCATTGCTCCGAAGTAGAAAAAAACCGTATTTTTGGAGTCTATCCAAAATAATCTAGGATTATGCCCAAGGTAAAAAGCAACAGCGGCGCTAAAAAACGTCTCAGACTCACCGGTACCGGTAAGCTGAAGCGCAAGAAAGCGTTCAAACGCCACATTCTGACCAAGAAGTCGGCAAAGCGGAAAAACAACCTAGGAAAAACGACAGTGGTTCACGATACCCAAGAGACCCATCTGAAAACGCTTGTTCCTTACTTGTGATCCGTTCATTCACCATTCATTCACACTAAAACCGTACCAAAATGCCACGTTCAGTTAACTCTGTGGCTTCCCGTCGCCGTCGCGCCAAGGTCCTTGACCGCGCGAAAGGTTACTGGGGCCGGCGTAAAAACGTCTACACGGTTGCAAAGAACACGGTCGAGAAAGGCCTGCAGTATCAATACAGAGACCGCAGAGCCCGCAAACGCTCGTTCCGTAAACTTTGGATCGCCCGGATCAATGCCGGCTCACGTCTCAACGGAGTCTCGTACTCTCAGTTGATGGGAGCCATGAAAAAGCAAAACATGGAAATCAACCGCAAGGCATTGGCCGACCTGGCAATCTTCCACCCGGAAGCGTTCCTGGCTGTCGTGAACACCGCCCTCGGGAAGTAATCCGTCTTTTCCGTTTCTTGAAACCGGTGAGCGAGGGCCAAATTGGCTTGAACTCCCCGGTTTTTTTATTTCCAGCACCACTATGTATTCCGAAATAGATGCCATCCGTGCCGAGATCCAATCGGCCTCTCTGTCTTCAGCCGATGAACTGGAAGCGTACCGGCTTCGGTTCCTGATCCGCAAATCTCCGATCGCGGATCTGTTCTCTGCCATGGGCAAACTTCCGGCCGAAGAACGCGCGGATGCGGGCAAACGTCTGAACGAACTTCGTGATTTCGCCCAAGAGCGGTATGACCAGGCGAAATCAAACCTGGGCGCCACCGCCATTGCGCGCAAAGCCACTGACGATCTCACTCTGCACGCCGCGCATCAGCCGCTGGGATCGCTGCATCCCATCACCCTCACCTTGGAAGACATCAAGCAGGTGTTCTTCCGTCTGGGGTTTTCCGTGGCCGACGGACCCGAACTCGAAGACGATTTCCACAACTTCACCGCGTTGAATTTTCCACCCGAGCATCCCGCTCGCGACATGCAAGACACGTTCTTCATCCGCAAGGATGTGTCCAACCCGGAAAACGACCTTCTGCTTCGCACCCATACCTCCCCGACGCAGATCCGCCATATGCTCTCGCGCAAACCGCCGATCCGAGCCATCATGCCGGGACGCGTGTATCGCAACGAGGCCGTCAACTACAAATCCTATTTCCTCTTCCATCAGGTCGAAGCCTTGTATGTGGACAAACACGTCACCTTCGCCGAATTGAAAGAAACCCTGGTGATGCTCGCTGAGATGGTGTTCAACCGCAAGGTGAAGTATCGCATGCGTCCCTCCTTCTTCCCCTTCACAGAACCCAGTTTGGAAATGGATATCTGGTGGGATGCTCCGGGCTCGGAAGGTCGATGGATGGAAATACTTGGCGCAGGTATGGTCCATCCGAACGTTCTTAAAAACGCAGGCATCGATCCGGAGGAATATTCCGGATTCGCGCTCGGCATGGGCGTGGAGCGGATCGCCAAACAACGCTACGGCATCGACGACATCCGCCTGTTTTACGAAAATGACATCCGTTTCCTTGAGCAATTCAGATAATTCCTTGATTCACGTTTCATGAAAGTCTCCCTGAACTGGTTGAAAGAGTATGTGAAGCTGACCGCTTCACCCGACGAAATCGCCAATCATATCACCTTGGCCGGACTCGAAGTCGAGGAAGTCGTCCAAATCGGATCCTCGCTCGACGGAGTTATCGTGGGTGAAGTGATCACGCGCATCCAACATCCCAATGCCGACCGTCTTTCTGTCTGCCATGTGGACATCGGAACCGGTGATCTAGTCCAGATCGTGTGCGGAGCTCCGAATGTGGCCGCTGGACAGAAAGTATTGGTCGCCACGGTGGGAACTACCCTGCCCGTGACCTTGCCCGACGGCTCGCCACTGGTCATCAAATCATCGAAAATCCGTGGTGAGAACTCCAATGGAATGATCTGCGCCGAAGACGAACTCGGCTTGGGATCGGACGATTCCGGAATCATCGTCCTGAAGACCGACAAAGCCAATGGCACTCCCATCGGTGAGGTGGTCTCTCTGGATATCGATCATGTGATGGAAGTGGCCATCACTCCGAACCGGCCCGATGCGACGTGCCATCTGGGCATTGCGCGTGATCTTTCCGCGGTTCTGAACGAGCATCTTCAAAAACCATTCGGATCGAATGAACCTACGTTCGCATCTCTCAGCGACGAGCAGATCCGCATCCGCATCGAATCTCCCGAAAAATGCCATCGATATGTGGGCGTGCTCATCCGCAATGTGAAGGTGGGTCCATCGCCGGATTGGCTGAAAAAACGTCTGACCGCCATCGGTGTGAGGTCGATCAACAACATCGTGGATGCCACGAATTTCGTGATGCACGAATTGGGCCAGCCTTTGCACGCGTTCGACCATCATCGCATCGCAGGTAAGCAAATCGTTGTCCGCGATTATCCGACCGAAACCGTATTCACCACTCTGGATGGACAGGAGCGCAAGATTCCAGCCGGAAGCCTGTACATCTGTGACGGGGAAAAACCTGTCGCCCTTGCGGGAATCATGGGCGGACTCAATTCCGAGATTTCCGAAGACACCACCGATGTGCTGCTCGAATCAGCATATTTCCAACCTACGGGCGTTCGGAAAACCGCGAAATCCATCGCTCTGCAATCCGATTCGTCATACCGTTTCGAGCGGGGCATCGATCCCAACATCACCGCACATGCGGCCAAGCGCTGTGCCGATCTCATCCTGAAGATGTGCGAGGGCTCAGAGATTGTTGGTGGAATCGACATCCATCCCGTAAAAACCTCGCCGCTGGTCATCGCTCTGAGATTGGCCTTCGTGAACCGCACTTTGGGAACCGCATTGCGATTCAACCAGGTCGTTTCCATTCTGAAAGGGTTGGAATTCGATGTGTTGAAGGAAGCGGATGAGACCTTGATGGTCACCGTACCCACGTTCCGACCCGATATCACCCGTGAGATCGACCTTGTGGAGGAAGTCGCACGGATTTTCAATTACAATGAAATCCCGAATCCGGGCAAGATTCAATTCTCACGTCCCTACCCGCTGCCATTCCGTGAAAAGGCGTTGGGAAATCTGCGGGATGCTGCGGTACGGCTCGGGTTCCGCGAAACCTATGGCAACTCGCTTCTACCTGAAGCGCACGCTCTGCTTTTCGCATCGGTCGAATCCCTGATTCATGCCCTGAATCCGATCAGTCGCGACACGACGACACTGCGCCCGGTTCTCGCACCGGGCTTCCTCCGCGCGGCGGCCTTCAATTTCAACCGTGGCGCGAAATCCGTCCGGTTTTTCGAAATCGGAAACATCTTCACAAAATCCGAGAACGGAACATATGTTCCTGGCGTGCATGAAGACACCCATCTGCTTCTCGGAATCGGCGGGGTGACCACCGAAGCGCATTGGACCCGTGCGGAGAAGAAATTCCAGCTTATCGAACTCAAAGGTCAGGTAGAGGATTTCTTCTCCATTTTGGGTCTGAGCTCGCAAATCCGCTCTGTATTTGTAACGGATTCCATCGAATATTCCATCGGTAATGAAACATTGGGCCATCTTCGTCAACCTTCCGCCGAAGCCACCGCTCTTTTCGACGTATCCCAACCGGTCGCCTTCGCCGAATTCTCCCTGTCGGTACTTATTTCAGCCATGGAACGGACATTCAGAATCACCTACGAGCCGATTCCGAAATATCCATCCATCGAGTACGACATCTCTCTGGTGGTTGCGTCGGGTGTGGCTTCCGGCGACATCGAAACGATCATCCGCAAGCAATCGGGCAAATTACTTCGCTCTGTTTCCGTTTTTGACGTGTACGAAGGCAAAAATCTGCCACAGGGCACGAAAAGCCTCGGATATAGAATGGTGTTCAGAGACGACAACAAGACATTGACAATTCGGGATGTGGATGCTATCATAACACGTGTAGTCACTGCGTTGGAAACCACTTTCGGCGCCAAACTCCGGAGCTGAAATGAACCAGGAATTCTCTGAACTGATCGATCAATTGGAATCGGAAGTAAGCCGCTTGCGAAAAGAGGTGGTGCGTCTTCGTCAGGAGAACGCGAAACTATCCTCCGCCACTGCCGGCCCCTTGAACGGCTTGGACGAGCTCGACAAGCATGCGCTGCGTCATCAGGTGATCGAGCACATCCGCAAAATCGACCATATCCTTGGAGAAAGCGCATGAAATCGATCAAAGTGACCATTCTTGGAAAGCAGTATCCGCTTCGGGTCGAGGACAGCGATGAAGAGTTCATGTATCAGATCGCCCGATATGTGGATGACCGATTCCGCGTGTTCCGTGATGAATTGGCCAACCAAGTGGAAACCACGGTGCTTGTTCTCGCCTGCTTGAGTATCGCCGAAGAGCTTTTCATCGAAAAGCGTTCCAAGAACGGAAATAAGGAGACCGATTCGGCGGATATCGATCAGGCGAGTCGAAGAATCCGTCAAATAATTGCTGATATTCAATCTGATTTTTCGCATATTACTCCACGCCCGTAGGGTATCCACGTTTAAGCCATTAACTATTAATCGTAAAAATGGGAGTTTGACGTCTGCCGGTACTGACAAGCCTCGTCACTTTGTAGGAGGTAGCCAAACCCGGAAGAGCGGATTCCCACCCTGTAACAAACTAGGGTTGATGTGCTTAACTTTATCCTACAGGCGTTTTTTATTTCCGTCCACTGCCAGAAATGTCTTCAAGCGCCACTATCCGAGTCCTGTTCATCAGTGACATTGTCGGAACTTCCGGTCTGAACATCCTTCAGACCTTCCTCCCATCCCTTACTCAGAAACACAAGCCCGATTTCATCATCGCCAACGGTGAGAATTCGCATGAAGGCATGGGTATCAATGAAGAGATCGTGGCGGATCTTTACAAATGGGGCGTACATGTGATCACCGGAGGAAACCATTCATTCGACAAATGGAAAATCCTACCCTACATGAAAACGGATAAAAATCTGCTGCGCCCTCTGAATTATCCCAAGGGCGTGAGCGGATACGGTTACGGCGTTTACGACATCCCGAAAACGAATCTAAAAATCGGTGTTTTGAATCTGCAGGGAAGAGTGTATCTGCCTGCGATCGATGATCCGTTCCGCGTCGCCGATTGGGCGCTGGAGCGCATCCGTGAAGAGACGAATCTGATTTTCGTGGATTTCCACGCCGAAGCCACCGCTGAAAAAGTGGCCATGGGTTGGCATTTGGACGGTCGGGCATCGGTGATGGTAGGCACGCACACGCACATCCCTACAAACGATGCGAAAATCCTTCCCATGGGCACCGGTTACATCACAGACGCCGGTATGACGGGGTCCTTCAATTCGGTGATCGGAATGGACATAGACACCGCATTACGAAGGTTCATGCTTTCCACACCTCAGAAATACATGGGTGCGGATGGTGACAACCGCATCTGCGCAGTAATAGCCGATATCGATTCCAAAACCGGAGCTTGCACCCGCATCGAGCCCGTCATCCTCCCCTCTTTTCGCACTGAAGCATGACTGAAACCAATCTGATTGAAGCCCGCTCCATTCGCAAATCCTATGCGGCCAAAGGAGCCAAAGACTCCGTGGATGTGTTGGGTGGCGTAGACCTAACGATCCGACATCATGAGCGTATAGCCATAATCGGCGCAAGTGGAAGTGGAAAAAGCACCCTACTTCATATCCTCGGCGGGTTGGATCGTCCCACAGCCGGTCAGATTTTCTACGAGAACACCGACATCTCCGGAATGACCACCACCCAGTTGGCCTCCTTTCGAAACAGCCAGGTCGGATTCGTATTTCAATTCCATCATCTTCTTCCGGAATTCACCTCCCTCGAAAATGTGATGATGCCGGCGCTGATCGGCGATCTTGATCGCGACACCGCTCAACAGCGAGCCGATTATCTGTTGAACATCCTGAACTTGGGACACCGGATGAACCACCGCCCTTCCGAATTATCCGGCGGAGAGCAGCAACGTGTCGCTATCGCCAGGGCATTGATCAACAAACCGAAATTGCTGTTGGCAGACGAACCCACCGGAAATCTGGATCAGGTGAATGCGAAAGCCGTCTTCGAGCTGCTGCTTTCTCTGCAAAAATCCGAGTCATTGACCTTGGTTTTGGTGACCCACGACCCCTTGATCGCGGCGCACTGCGACCGTATTTGCGAATTGCATCAGGGACATCTGATGGAAACCGACGCCAAATAACCTTATTTTGCGAATCTATTCAACTCTATCCACACCTCAGACATGACTAAAAAACAAGAAGATATCAAAACCGACGCTCTCGTCACCGGCTACGCGAACACCCTCGATTTCTACCACACGCATACACGGTTGGTGTACATCGTTTTGGGAACCATGGTTGGATTGATCGTGCTTTTCGGGGGTTGGTCTGTGTATTCCTCCAATCAGGAAAAAGAAGCCCAAGCCTTTTTTGTTGACGCAGAATCGGCTCTCATCAAAAGAAATTACGCCGCCGCACTCAATGGCGATGGTGTCAACAATATCGGTTTTCTTGCGATCGCCAAAGATTTCAGATTCACGGAAACCGGTAATCTTGCGAATTTCTATGCTGCGGTATCCGCTTCACAACTCAATGAATTCGATACGGCGTTGGAATTCATCACCAAGTTCGATGCGCCTAAAGGTGTGATGGGTGTTGGCGCCATCGGTCTTCACGGATCCATTTTGGAGTCCATGGGTCAATTTGACAAAGCCGCGGTTCTCTACAAGAAGGCTGCGGAATGGGATAAGAATGAGTCTACTACGCCGGTGTATCTTTTGAAAGCCGCTAACGCCGCCCTGAAAGCAGGAAACACTAAAGATGCGCTTCGCTTCGCTGACGAGGTGATCACACGCTACAGCGCCTCGTCAAGTGCCGCCCAAGCCAGCCAGATCAAATCACGCGCTTCGGTCGGGATTTAATATTTTTTTCAAACAGTCTGCAACAACTTTCCATATCGGACGTAGTATCTATAAGCAAGACAAAGATACCTTGACCCGGTTCTTTGGTTAGACACAACTGATATGACCTTTGGTTTAGAGCCGCCTACCCTGAAAAGATAGGCGGCTTTTTTTTGCTTACTTGCGGGTCAATTGTTCGTCGAGCATGGCCGTATGATAGACAAAGGTTGCCACAATAATTGCTGTGCGCTTGAGGTCTTGCTCGATCAGTCGCTCATAGGTATCCATGTTGGAATGGTGAGTCAACGTGCTGTATTCGAGGGGATCCTGAATGAATTGAAAACCCGGAAGTCCGATTCGATCAAAAGATTGATGGTCGGTCCCTCCGGTATTGCTGAAGCTTACCGTGCTCGCATTCCACTCAGAGAATGGAGTGAGCCAAGTTCTGAACAGATCCCGCAAAGCCTCGTTCTCCTGGAGATAAATACCTCGGACCTGACCGCTTCCATTATCGATATTGTAGTAGGCGGATAACTTGTCGTACTCGCTTTTCTTGACCACGCCTTCGGAAGATGTCGTTCCGAACTGATCTCCGACATATGCTGCGGATCCGAGCAATCCTTGTTCTTCACCGCTCCACAGAGCAATACGGATGGTGCGGCGAGGTTTCACGTCCAATGCTTTGAGAATCCTCATCACTTCCATCATGACAATAGATCCTGCCGCATTATCTGTGGCGCCGGTACCGGTGTGCCATGAATCCAGGTGCCCGCCCAGCATGACCACCTGATCTTTAAGCATAGGATCCGTTCCCTTGATTTCCGCAATGGTGTTATGAGCCATCTGGTTCTTGCGGTCAAACTCCGCTTTGAAGTCCAATTCCATGGTCACCTTGATGCCGCGATCAACCAAACGGTACATTCGGCCATAATGCTCACGCGAGAGTGAAATCTGAGGAACAGGTGCCGGAGCATTCAGTTGGTACGGTCTTGGACGATCGGACCAAGGAACAGACGGATCAGAAGGAAGTGTGGCACCACTGATGGCAACCTGCCCACCCCAACCACGATAACTCTGATCGATGATGGCGATGGGTTTTTCATTGGTGAGAAATTGAGCCCGCTGATATGCGGTTTGCGCACGAGCAAGCATGGCTGCATTGGGTGCTCCACCTTGAGTGGCTCTTGCGGGTTGTCTTCCGGCATTTGAAAGTGTCAGAAGACGTTCATCGCTTGTTCTGCGAGCGACTGGTTCCCAACCTGGTTCCGGCTTCACAGGTTCTTCAATGAGGATGAACTTGCCCGCAAGTTTACCTCTGTACCGAGCCAATTCTTCGCTCGTCGCACCTTTCAAGATGACAACATCCCCAATCATGGGACGTGCATAACCAGGCGACCAGGCCTTAGGATAACCCAAAACCGGGAAATAGGCATAGGGTGTGTTCGCATGAAGGGCGAATCGTTTAAGTTCCCAACCCACACCAAACGGACCCCATTCATGCAGATGAACGTTTTCAAGACCCAGTTCTTTTAACACGCTCATCGTGTACTCGGTCGCCCTGCGCATTTGAGGAGAATTCGTTAATCGAGGACCATATACATCAGTCAACATCGTGGCATACTCCATGATTTTGGAGTTATTCATGCCTTCAACTTTGATCCTATCCACTATTTGAAGATCAACAGTGGGATTATGTATGCTTTGTGCGCTGATTTGAGGTGCCAGCAACAGCAGAGAACCGAATGCCAGGGTAAGGATCTTGAGTATTTTCATGCAATATTAATTGTACACGTTATGGGGTAGTGAAACGAAAATAGGGGCATGAAGCCCCTATTCGATGTAAAAAAACGTGTTTTAAAAAACTTAGAACGTAGGGTTCAATCTCACCCAAATGGCTGGCGTTCCAGCGAGATCATTGGTGGGCCAAGCGAACTCAAAACGGATTTTGCTTGTGTTTATGCCGACACCGAGGGTAGTGTTCAATTGATCAAGTGAAAATCTGCGCAAGCTGGTTCCGAATTCTGCAGGAATGATAGGATTCTTATCCACCCAACCTCCATCGAAGAACACCTTGAATTGAAGTTCATCCATATCCAGCATTTCGTACCAATCGCCTCGATGGTTTCTTTCCTCACCAAGAAACAATTCCGCATTGATCAAGGCCATCGAATTTCCTGATTCCTGTTTGAACCCCATGGAGCGCACGGTTCCGGGTCCTCCAAGATAGAAAAAGGCGTTTTGCGTAGGATTTCCAACCACTTCTCCGGCTCTTAGGCGAATCTTGAGTGCGGCAGCGGAATCAATGATGAACAGAGCTCGCAATTCGGCTTCCAATCTATCGTACTGATAATCCGAGTTCAGACCTTTCAGTGACTTGCCGACATGGGCCAGGACGTCGAATGAAGCGCTGAAACGGGAAGTGATCATCTTACCGGATGGATTCAACCGAACACCGGCGACCACCTGACTTACTCTGGCCGTATCCGCACCAATCAGGATGGACGGATTGTCTCTGTAGGTGTTCTTGTGCCCGAACATGGTGTAACGGGTGTTTCGCTGAAGATTATAGATGTCATCCGTTCGATACATCGCTGTGAATTCAGCGACATTCCAAGCATTATAGATAGAATAGATGCTGGTTCCCTGTCTTCCGAAATAATCCATGTAATCATAGCCGGCGAAAAACGCAGTCAAGCTGGTTTCATTCCAACCGACTCGGAAGCCATCATCCGAATCAGTGATCCGGTGATACTCGAGGCCGGCTTTGAACGACTTATTGAACCCGAACAGACGTTCAGCACCGATAGTATAGAGCCATTCCTCCCTTCCGAAAGAGTATTGCAAAGTGCCGAAAGGACTGAATCGGTCGCTCTGATTCCAATCCAATTCATCGGAACTCAGTCCCAATGTCACGCCTTCCACTCTGTTGTATCGGATGATGGGTTTCACCGAAGACAGCGAGGAGAAACCCGGCTTATCCGAAAACCCTGTCAAATCATGATAAGAATCATCAATTCCCGATTGCTGGATGATGCGGTCAGTACGACGCTTCACGACACGTGTGATGCGTTCCGCACTGAACCAATCTCTGGTGGGTTTGTTGAATAAGGGATCATCTGCGAAAGGGTCGTCATCGTTTTGGGCATTCGCAGAAAACGGGACGACAAACAGAATGATGAGAAGAGCGGCAGGTGTGATTTTTCGCATGATGGATGCCTACGTTCGTGTGACTGAGCGGTTACGAAAATTTTATGGCCAAAACCGTGATATCATCATGACTCGGTGTGGATGAGGTCCAGTCTGTGATCAGGGATTGGAAGGACTTTGATAATTCGGATGCTGATTTGGAGCCATTTTGATGCAGGCATTGAGTCAATTTATCTAATCCCAACATATCTCTGTCACGGTTATGCGCTTCGGTAAGGCCATCGCTCATCATGAGGATCGCATCGCCGGGCTCAACGGTGAAACGAAATTCGGAATACGGGAAATCCAAAACACTACCCAATGGCATTCCTTTCGAGATCAATGACTCGACCGAATTAGAGGCATCGCGGTAGATCAGGATCGGCGGCATACCTGCTCCTGTGTAAGTAATGTTTCCTTTGTCGATTCGAATCACGGCAAGGCTCATATACAACATATGCAAGTGCATGTTTTTGATACCTTTCGACATTTTTCGGATCAATTCGAGATTACTGGATTCGGAAGCGAAGGTATGGAAATAGCTTTTGGCGGTGGCGACAACCATCCCCGCTTTCAATCCGTGACCCGTAGCATCTCCTATGACAACTGTTAGAGAACCGTCTTTGCCTTTGAGAACGTCGTAGTAATCACCGCCTACTTCGGTTGCGGTTTGGATGAACGGATGAATCTCGACGCCTGGATAATGGGGAAGTGATTTCGGCAGCATCGAAAGTTGCAATTCGCGGGCCTCTTCAAGTTCACGGGTCTTCCGTTCGTTATCGGCCTCCAACAATCGTTTTTCCAGCTCTTTTTGTTTTTGAATCCTTTCTTGCTCCAAGGTTTTCTCATTGAGCAAATTGACCTCGTTCAATTTGAATTCCAATCTTCGGTTTGTCTCGGCGAAATTTCTTGAAAGGGAGACCGACATCGTTAACAGCAGGGAAACAATCGACGTGACGGATGCCGACTCAAGACTCAGCATGCTGAATGCTTCGATCGCATCCAAGTTTACCAAGGTCTGATAGACCTGACCGGTAAGGAAAACAAACATACCTGATGCGAAGATATACGAGCCATCACGTTTTCTGAAAACAGAAACCCCGAGCACACGAACAATTTCCAAGATGGCGGGGCCCATGATCACCAGCGAAACGACACTCATATTGACAAGTGGTCTCATCCAGATGTAGAAACCTGCGCCTATGAACATGATGATGAACGCCCAGAATTGGATCGGGAGACGTGTGTAGAACAGGGAATAAGTGAAACGGATAAAAAAGGTGATGGTCAGGGCGATGAAAACATATTGAACTCGGATGATGCTCAGGATGTCCATTCCTGAGGTGGAGAAATTGGTTTGGTAGTTCAAAAACGTCAGAATCCCGAAGCAAGCGGTGAACAATGCGAAGTAGAGGTTCTGAGTATGCTTAGAATAAAAAAGGAACAGCAGAAAATGGATCAAGGTGAACACCAACAATATTCCGCTGAAGAAATATTGGTTCATCGTGGCTTGGCGGGTAAGATTCACCACATAGGAGACTTGGTGATTCATCTCCACAAGCTGATATTTGAAACCGGCGTTATATCCTGAATCCACGAAGTATTGGGCATTCTGGTTCGAGTACCGAACTGCGATGACATGTTTACCCGGCTGGTTGAACACCAATGAACGCGGTTTCCGCTCCTGATAGGGCATTTCAAGATCGGGATCCAAAGAAACTTGGCCGAATTGGTAGAGCAACTGCCCGTTCAGATAAATCTCAGAAGCACCGCTTTGCATCACCACATCCAGTGCGAACGGCACACCGACCAGGCTCGTATCCACATCCAACGTCATGCGGAACCAGCAAATTCCAGTCCACTCGATGAATGGAAACTGATTCGCTCCCAACAAGGTGCTTACTTGTGTCCAATCCCAGTCGTCGAAATCTGGACTTGCGTAAATGGCGCTGTCGCCGACCTGATACTTCCAATCGTTCGGGATGTACAACGTGCGATACGGATTGTCCATGTCTCGGCTAGACACAGGGTAGGCGTCATTCCACTGCAGAGCATGGAGAGACATCGGCACGAACAAGCCGATGAGACCGACTAATAAAATCAGATAGGATTTAGACACAATGACTTTAAGGACGATCCTGCTTCACGATAAGATCGACAACTCCACCGGCTGAACGCAGTTTGATGGGTAAACCGCCACCGTTGATGGTTCCGCTCAAACTATTCGCCTTGATTTCTCCTTCGAAGTTTCTCAAACGGTTTACTGTGACTCGATTGCCACGCACATTCATGTTCATTCCGATTCTGCCTGGAATTGTCAAATCGATGTTGCCGCCGGTTGCCGTGAGGTCTATGCCATGCAGAACGGAGAGGATTTCACCTACTATCCCTCCTCCCATTGTCTCACCGATAACAGTTCCGTTCATTTTATGAATGGAAAGATTCCCGCCGCTGACGCGGAATCGGGTTTCACCTGAGATGCTGTTCAAATCGATGTTTCCGCCAACGGCCTGGGCGAAAAAGATACCTCTGATGTCATCACCGCGGATATTTCCCCCAGTGGTGAATGCTTTTACTTCACCCGAAGTGCCTTCGATCAGAATATCACCACCTGCCGTCTTTATGCTGTGTGAACCATCCACATTGGAAATCTCGATTTTCCCCCCGGTTGCGCTTAATTGGCAAGAGGTGCGATTCGGAACGCTGATCACGAAATGATACTGGGTGGAACTGGATGTCCATGCGTCGGACCTGCGGGGCTGGATGTCCGCAACGATTTCATTATCACGCTGATAAATCAGGATATTCGCATCGTCGATTTGCTGTCCGCGTTGGAAGAACCCGAGGCCTTTTTTGACATAGAGCTCCACTCTGACCGTTGAACCTTCCGTACCGCGGACGACGATATTCCCGGAAATGGTCTTCACTTTGACAACGGCACCGGGTCGCACTGTGAATTCCTTCATCTCGAACGGCGTGCCCTGGGTCTGAGCCATCACACCGGAATACGAGATGAACAGAAAGAGTGTCAAAAAGACGGATCGAAGTTGAGATGTGAAAAACATATGTCAGTATAAGGATGGATCCACTAACCTCAGGCTACGACATACTCCCTTACGGGTTACGTTCAGCCGGTGCTCTGCATCGCCGCCGCGATACCGTTGATGCTCAGAAACAACACGTGCCGCAGATGGTCTTTCTCTTCCGGTGTTGCCGAATCCCATCTTCTCATCAACTCCACTTGGGATAGGTTCAACACGTCGGTGTAGGGATTGCGCAAACGTATGGATTTCCGAATCACAGGATTGCGCTCCAGCAAGATACTCTGTGACGTGATGGCATTGATGATGTTGGAGGCGGTTTCGAATTCCTGAACAATCAATTTGTGAAAGCGCTCCGTTTTACCTGCGTTATACCATGTGGCCGTCTGCAAATGGGCTCTGGCCATTTCGCGTTGCGCGTTGTCGATGATGGCCTTGAAGAAAGGCCATTCGCTGTACAGATCCTGAAACAGCTTGAGTCCGTGCAGATTCACGGCCTTGGTCAACGCATTTCCGATGCCATACCAACCGGGCACGTTGTATCTGACCTGGGTCCAAGCGAAAACCCATGGAATCGCTCTCAAGCTGGAGAAATCCACTTCGGAACCCGTTTTGCGCGACACAGGACGTGATGCTATCGGCAGGCGGCTGATATGTTCGATCGGAGTCATGCTCGTGTACCAACTCCAGAAAGACTTGTGATCGATCAGTTCGCGATAGGCCTTCATCGAATCTTCAGCCACCACATGCATCACATCGGCGATGCCTGGGAATTGCTGCCAAACAATCTTCTTGGAATAATGGGCTTTGGCCGTCGTCCGAAATACCGCATTGACGACTTGTTCGATGTGCCTGTGCGCGATTTCAGGATTGGCATAACGGAATGAGATCACCTCCCCCTGCTCCGTGAAGCGGATCCGCCCGTTGTGGCAAGCCCGAGGCAGAGCTGTTACCGCTTGATTTGCACGGCCGCCACCGCGTCCAACCGTGCCACCACGTCCGTGGAACAACCGGACATCCACCTTATGCGCCGCGCAGGTTTCCGCCAACGATTTCTGAGCCAGATGCAATGCCCAATTGGCCATCCAGTAGCCGCCGTCTTTATTAGAATCGGAATAACCGAGCATGATTTCCTGAAAACGGCCCCGTTTCTCAAGCACTTTCGAATAACACGGGTCTTGAAATGCCGCTTCCATCAATTTGGCACTGACCTGCAGATCTTCAATGGTTTCGAACAATGGCACAACATCGAAATGATCGTCGTTACCGGTCTCGCGAGCCAGCAACACCACTTCAAGAAGCTGACTCAGGTGATGGGTCATACTGATGATCACGGATCCGATGGATGCGGGATTCGCCAAGATTGAGCCGCGGATTAAGGCGAACGTATCGATCGTGGATTGGGAATCCGGACTCAAAGAAGCGTTTCTCGGTATCAAAGGTCGCGGATTCGCGATCTCCTTGCGCAGCAATTCGCATTTCTGATCCTCTGGCAAAGAAAGATACTCGGAATGCACGCCAGACACCCGCATCAATTCATCGACGGTGCTTCCGAAAATCTGGCTATGCTGACGGATATCCAACGCTGCCAAATGAAACCCGAACGTGTCGACCAGAACACGGATCCTGGACAGACGCCCGAACTTGGCGATCGCTCCGAATCCGCTTTCTTCCAGGGCTTTGTTCATGAGATCGAGATCTTCTTTGAACGATGCCACCGGATACAGAATCGTCGTTGGATTGGCCAATTGCGCATCCAATTTGGCTAACAGGATATTGACCCACAAACGAAATGGCTCGTGAACATAGACCCGCTTGATCTCCGGATCGATGGTGACCTCCTCCAACGTCTTGTGCACCATCTCTAAAAACCATGGCGAAATCGGGGCCTGCCGCTCGGAAAGACTCAGTTCACGCCTGAGAACCTGCAGCTCCGTCTTATGCATTCCCAATGCCGCTTTCCGAAGTTCCACGAGCGCATACTGTGTGAGTTCAGCGGTCACGAACGGATTTCCATCCCTGTCGCCGCCTATCCAGGTACGATAGGTCACCAATGCGGGCAGTTCGGCTGTTTTTCCGAAATAGGTTTCCAACGCCTCATTCACATCCCGATGGATGTTCGGAATCACTTCCCAAATCGAGTTCGTCAGGAAATAGATGCCGTTGGCGATCTCATCCTGGACTCTGATTTTCGATGCCCTCACATCATCCGTGTTCAACATGAGAACCACTTCATTGTAGATCTCTTGAAACAGTTCGGATTGGCTCCGCCCGAAAACCGGCTCGCGATTCAGACGAGACAGACGGGATGCGATTTCTTTCTGAATGTAAAGGATGCTTCGCCGGCGGGCTTCCGTGGGATGGGCCGTGAGAGTGGGCTGGATGTCCGTTTTGCGAATCACTTCGACAACCTGTTCGAAACTGAGTCCTTTGTCTTTGAGAACCTTGATAGACTGAGCGATGGATTCGGATCTTGGATTCTGTTCATCCGCCGCTTTCTCGCGATCACGGTTGATGCGGATGATTTCTTCCTGTTCCGCCTTGTTGATCAGATGGAAAAACGTGGTGAAAGCGCGCACAAGCCATTCCAGCTGCGACGTGCTCAAGGCGGCGAGATCTTTGGCTACGCTCTCATGCAAGCCGCTATCATCGGTCGAATAGGCCTGTTTGCAACGAGTCCTCACAGATTCGATCCAGTCGAAGACTTCCTTCCCGGCCTGGTCGCGGATCACTTGTCCCAATAACGATCCCAGCAAATTCACCAACCGGCTCAATTCGGGGGAAATCCCCTCACCTTCGGCCTGAATCTGTAATCCTTTCCACTGTTTCATGACTTCCTATATGATGAATACCCTATACATATGATCTAATTGCGATTACGCCATCGCAGGCTTCCGCAGCCTGATTACCCTTGAGGCGTCATCCAAAAAAGCCGGAATAAACGTGTTGTATGTTTTCCACAAATAGTTCGGATCCGAAAGGCGATGAAGAATATCTTGATATTTCTCATCCCCGTGCTTTTCCAGAATCACGTTTTTCTGTTCCGGTTTGCTGAAATGGGCCAACATTCCATCCGGATCGGCTTCGGGATGGAATTGCGTGCCGAGAATTTCCGGTGAGATCCGCATGGCCATCACCGCCCGTTCCAGAGGAACATGCGGCCGGTCTTTTTCTATGGCGAGAATACGCGCTCCCAAACTCTGGATGCTTTCATGCTTGGGCTGCAACACCTGCCATTCGCGGAAATCGGCGCCATAAAACGGATCGGGTAGCAATCCGAGCAAGGGGTCTTTTAGACCTTCTTCCGTATGATGCACCGGCAAAATACCGAACGAGCCTGTTTTCCGAGGCTGAACCGTGGCCAGATCGAAATGGATGCACATCATCTGAAAGGAATGGCAGATCGCCAGGAAATACTTCTTTTCATCCGACTGCTGGTTATGATTCCAGACCTCATCCAAAAGGTTGTAGTAACGCTTTTCCCATTCCTGACCCTCGCCGTCGTACGGACTCCCGGGTCCGCCCGAAGAGATGTAAATATCGAACGACAGATCTGGCACGGCTTGCGCCTCGCCCCTCACATCGAATTCCTGGATTTCGAAATCACGGTCTGCGAGTAGCTGACGGATGCATCGCATCCCTTGATTGGGCTCGCCTCTGTAAAGGTCAAGCACGGCGACCCTTACAGGATGCGCGGAGTTATCGTACATATCGGAGAATAAAAACAGGCAAGGAACCGCCGCCCGCCGTCACATTGGCTAAATTGGTCGTGGATGTGCGCACCAGGCACCCACCCATCATCGGTCCGTTAAGATACGGGTCCAGATCCACAACCGTGGGCACGGAATGCCATCCTTGGGCGGTTTTCAACAGGAACGGCTCACGGCTGATATCCACCACTTCCTGAACCACGAATCCGTCACGAAGTCCCAAAGCGATTCCATCGGCCCATTCCTGTTCGGTGCTCGCGAAACCGAGAACCACGCCTTTTCCACCATATTCATCGTTCGGCTTGATCACGAATTCGGCGCGATGCCGATAGACATATTCCAAGAGATTGATGGTTTGTCCCTTGTAGATCGTGGTCTGATCGCGCAATCTGCGGGTCCATGGAATATGATTGCGGATGGTCTGGAGCTCCACCGTATTCAGGATGCCGGTGTACCGAGGATCGGTGAGAAAAGCGAAGATCGATTTCTTGTGCACCAGTTTCGACCTAAACGAATTCAAGTAGCACGTTTTCTGCGCCTTGTACCCTTCGAGGAACGCCGGACATTCATCCTTGATCTCGAGATATTCATTGGTGAGAAGCCGTCGGTACAGGATGTCGATTTTGCGTCCGTTCACATACACCCAACCATCAATGCATTCCACATCGCGCGGATCGGCGACCTCGCAGGGATATCCCAATCGTTCAAGGTACTCTTTCACGATCGCGAATTCGTGGATGGTCGGGATGTTTTGAAAATCGATGATCGCGAAGCTCGGTTTTTCGACCGTTCCTTCGAATTCCTCGTGGTAGGTGCGAAGCAAACCCTGAACCAGATGTTCCAAGGGCGATACGAAGCGCACCGGATATTTGCGGATGAATTCCTGAAACACCGGCAGTTCCCGATACACTTGCGCCATCTTGTGCGTGTATCCCACTCCCGCCGGACTCTCCGCATTCAACTCCACAAATTTGAAGGATGTGGGTGTCAGAAACGCATCCATCCTGGCGGTGGCCGAAAGCCGGATCACATTGGTGGGAATGGCGGCGAGCTCGATCTCTTCGGGAGTCATGCCGAGTTCGTCCAAGGCTTCGAGAGTGTTGAAATGGGCCGCGGCGATTTTCAGAATCGCCTGACGGATAAGATACACCGTATCCTGAATTTGGGTATAGGCGGTTTCCGACAGAAACGCCGGACGCAGACTATGCGCCATCGGACGGTCGCCGAACAGGATTTTCCTCTCATGTTGCAGATGATACAGTTGGCTGACCTGCTCATCCGCGGCCTTCAGATCCGCTTCGATCAGCCGATGATAGGCATCAATGACAGGACGAACGTTACCCTGCATGCGACTCCAAAGCTCCGTTAGCGGTGAATGGTCTCTCCTTTCGAGGCTCCAGCGCTTTTTTCACGGCGAAATCCGCCATGGTTTTGATGATCCACTCGAAATTCGCGGGTCCGACCGAGTGGTAATCTGCATCCGGCGCCGGGTTCATGAAATCGATGGCGTAAGGAATCCCATCACGCACAGCGAATTCCACCGTATTCATGTCGTAACCGAGCGCTTTGCACAGCGCAAGGACATCCTCGGTGAGTTTCTTTTTCGTTTTCGGAGGAATGGGCAGATCGAACACCGATGAATACCGCTCCGCATGCGGCGCGAGCGGATTATAGCGCATGACATGCACATGCTTGCGACCGATGCCATAGCAACGGTAATACTCTGTGAATTCGATGTTCTCCTGAAGCATCATGCAATCAGTGCCGGAGTCGTTGTACGCGGCGAAGAACTCATCCGGATTTTCACAACGGGTCACTCCTCTCCAACCGCCGCCGTCATGCGGTTTTAGAAACGCAGGGAAACCGATGTATGCGAAGATGCTCGACCAATCGATCGGATATTTCAGATTCCTGAAGGATGTGCCCTGGGTGTTTGGCGGATGCTGCCGATGCGGAAGAATCACCGTGCGTGGAACCGCCACCCCGACCTGCTCAGCGATGATGTTGTCGATGAATTTGTCGTCGGCGCTCCACCAGAACGGGTTGTTGATGATGTAGGTGCCTTTGAGAGAAGCCCATTTCAGATAGGATCTGTAGAACGGGACTTCATGCGAAATCCGGTCGATGATCACCGCATACTCCGCGGTTCCGTTCTGATAAACGGCGTCCAATTGAACGAATTCCGCAGTCACGCCCTTCGAGGCGTATTCGGTGTTGATATGATGGATGAGGGCGTCCGGAAAGGTCGTTTCCATTCCCCGAAGGATTCCGATTTTTTTCATGTCAAGGGATGTGTTGCTGAATCATGTTCCGCCACCATGGCCAATCGTGCGCCGTGCCGTTGCCCCAGATGTCGAGAGTGTTGTGAACGGATTTCGAGTTGAGCTTCCAACTCATGTCTTCGGTAGTTGCTCGACAGATGTCGTGCTCACCCGCCACAAGGCGGATGTCCATGCGGCGCATCGCTTCCAGATGGTGATGGTCGTGCATATGCAGCACATAATCCACCGGATTGTTGAAATAGACATTGTCGTCGTAAAAGCCGTGCATGAAATTGCGGATATCATATTTGCCGCTCATCGCAATCAGCTTGGCGAAGGTGTTCGGATACTTGAACGCCACATTCAAGGCATGATAGGCGCCGAAACTCGCCCCTGTGCTGATGATATGCGGATTGGAATTGTTCGTGCGTATGAAAGGCACCACTTCGTCGATGATGTATGAATCATACTGCCGGTGTCGCACGATCCTCACATACGGATCGGCGAATTTGTTATAGAAACTTTCCGCATCCACCGAATCCACACAAAAAAACTGATTGTACCCGCTGCCAATCTGATGGGCACAGGCCTCGATCATTTTGAAGTCCTCCCACTCGTGAAACCGTCCCATACTGGATGGAAACACAAGAACAGGCGTTCCTGAATGTCCGAAAACCAACATTTCCATATCACGTCCCAAGCTGGGACTCCACCATTTCACATACGATCGTTGCATTCTTTCCTTGTTGAAACTTTATTTTAAGCGCAGTGTGGCCGCGCTGTCCGGATAATCGGTAATCAGCCCATCAACATCAAGTTCCAATAATCGCCGCATTTCCTGAAGGTTGTTCACCGTCCATGGAATGAGCCGGATCTTATCCGTGGCTGTGCGTATTCTCAAATCCTCATCCACAAGCATGAAAGATGGGGAATAGATGTCGGGCTTGAATCCGAGGCGTGCGATATTGGCGTCGTATCCGTCGGTATTTTCGACGAGAAGCGCCAATTGGATGCTCGGATCCAAGACTTTGATGGCCTTGAGGGTTCTCACATCAAACGATTGGACGATCGTCCGCTCTGCGATTCCCAAATCACGGATCGCGGTGAGCACCCAAAGTGCGAAAGAGTCGGCGGGAGGCGAGAATATTCCATCCCAACCCGGCTGAATCTTGGTTTCGATGTTGTACCAGACCGGATTGCGATCCTGTCCAGACACTTTTTTCTCTATCTGAGTGATCACATCCTCGAGCAAGGGTTTGGAGACGATCTGCCGTTGCTGTTGGGGAAATCTGGGATGTCCCATCGATCCGCAATCCACATTCGCAATTTCCGCATAGGTGAGGCGGTACAGATTCGTGTCCAGCCCTTCGGGAGTGATGCAGATCACCGGATTGAACCAGGGCTCGTGCGACACCACGAGTTTTCCGTCTTTGGAAACCACCAGATCCAGCTCGATGGTATCCACGCCATGCTCGAGGGCAGCCATGAAGGATGGAATTGTGTTCTCAGGCGCCAAACCACGCGCGCCACGATGGCCTTGCAAATCCCAAACTTTGGGGTCATCGACAGTGCCGCACGACACGGCGAGAAGTAGCAATGCAGACATCACTCTCATGGAGTCTTCCCTTTGAATGAATGAAACGATGGAATCGGAAAATCCATTTCCGCGGTCACGAGTCCTTTTTCGATGATGAACACCTTCGGTAGAATTGGCGTGATGGCGGCCAACCGCTCTACGGGATGCAGACGGATGGGGAAATCCGCCTCGAACGTCGCGACGAAATCGCTGAGTTCCGACTCGGTTCCGAAGGTGAGTCCCACGATTTCATCAACCGTGCCTGACCTTTTGTAGGCCTTGATGTTCTCGATCGCATCCCAGCAATCCGGGCAATTCATTCCGAAAACAAAAACGAGAACGTTGCGATCTTTGTCGATGTAAGCGAGGCCGCCCAAAGCCGTCTCCATCACGACTTTCCCTTGCATAGGAACGCGAACTGGCGTTTCGAACGCTGCGATTTCTGATGTTACTGAAGATTTGCCCGACACGAAAGCGCCGACCAAAGCGATAATGCCGATCACAAACACAGAATAGGGTCTGATCGCACGGCGGCGTATATCCAACCTCCATAGTGAACCGGCGATCGAAAGCAGAATCAGATTGCGGGCGATGATGAGCATGGGGGAAGAATCGAGCAAGTTGTCTTGGCCGAAACAGCCGCAGGCCTCGATTCCCAGCGCCAGATACCCGTACAGATAGATGATGGTGAACATCGTCAGCAGGGCGAACGTGGTCATGGCCATTCGCTTGTGATTCAGCTGTAGCACCAATGCTGAACCCAAAACCAATTCGAACAACGGGATGGCGTAAGCGAGCCATGTGAGTACCGTTGGAAACTGATAGAGTTCTACGATATCTATAAAACCGGCTGTATTCAGTACTTTGACGGTACCCGAATACATCATCACCGCGCCCAGAAGCACGGATAACAGAATTACAGCTTTATGTTGTCTCATCATCAAGAAAATAACAGATTTGCCTTGCTCCTCATCATCTGTTTTTCCTTATCGGCATCTTACCTCTCGGCGCAGCCGGTCACTTTCAATCTTCCATCCGGTTTTTATGCGGATTCGGTCTTGTTTCTGACGCCACAATCCACAGATCCGAACGCGATCATCCGTTATACCTTGGATGGTTCCGCACCCACCTCCGCATCCTCTTCCGTCACCCAACCGATACCCATCACCAACCGCACGTCGCAGCCCGCCGTGTTGTCCGTGATTCCGACGAATACGGCGACGAACGATGAAGCGTGGCGCTTACCCCGAGGCGATGTGTTCAAGGCCACAGTGGTGCGAGCCGCGGCATTTGTGAACGGAATTGCCGGACCCGAAACCTACGCCACTTATTTCGTCGGGGCGAATGTCCCCACACGTTATGATGTGCCGGTGATTTCGATCATCACCGATGCGGCTAATTTTTTCGATCCGGCGATCGGAATCTACACCCCGGTGAACAACAACATGTGGCAAAGCGGCGACGCTTGGGAGCGACCGGTATTCGTCCAATTCTTCGAAAGCGACGGATCACTGGCTTTTTCGCAAGGCGCGGGAATCCGCCTTCATGGCAACACCACGCGCAGCCGTCCCATCAAAGGACTCCGACTGTATGCTCGGGAAGCCGTTCCCGGAGGGAAGAACTCCTTTCAGCATCAGATTTTCAAAAGCAAATCCACTGCCGAGTTCAAACGATTCCTGCTCCGCAATTCGGGGAACGACTGGGACCAATCGTACCTGCGTGATGCCTTCCAGCAAGTGCTCATCACCGAATTCTTTCCGGATGTGCAGCATTACCGTCCGGCGGTGGTGTTTCTGAACGGCGAATACTGGGGCATCCACAATCTTCGCGATCGATACGACGATCACTACATCAACCTCGCGTATGGCGTGCGGCGCTCGGATGTGACCATCCTGGAGCGTAATTCGGGGCTCAACGCGTATGAAGTCGCTGAAGGGGCCGTCGGTGATGAGATCCATTACAACAACCTGGTGACTCTCGCCTCCACATCCATTCCGCAAGATCCGTTGGTGTTCGCTCAACTCAGTGAAGGGTTGGACTTGGACAATTACACCGATTTCTATCTCTCGCACATCTATTTCCGAAATACGGATTGGCCGGGTAACAATGTGAGATTATGGCGGGCGAAAAACGGGACAGAGCATCGCAAGTGGAAATGGCTGGTCTATGATTCCGATTTCGGGTTCGACCTGCAATTTCCGTATGTGCCGGGAGTCAACGAAGGCGCTCAGCATAACACCTTGGCGTTCGCACTATCCACAAACGGGCCCAGTTGGCCCAATCCACCCGCATCCACCCTGCTGATGCGTCGGCTGTTATTGAATGCGAATTTCAAATCGGCGTTCATCGACCGGTACATCGCGCTGAACCACTCCTCTTTCGCGGCGGCTCGTGTCGTGCATATTCTGGATTCCCTCGCGAACAACCTTTCCCCCTACATCGCGGAGCACTCGGATCGATGGGGAGGTTTCGAGTCATACGCTGAATGGCAATCCCACATCAGCAGGATGCGGACCTTCGCCCAGCAACGTCCCGCGGCGATGCGCTCGCATCTGCGGTCCCAGTTCTTCGGCGGACAAGCGGATTTTCCCGTCACCTTCAGCATGACCCAAGGCGGGACGTTGATCGGCGGACGCGTCACCTTCCGCTCCACCACCACCTTGAATATTCCATCCAATCATCCGTTCACCATGACCGCGGTTCCTGCACCGGGCTACAGATTCGTGGAATGGACCGGAGTGCCCACATCCCTCAAGCTGAATCCCGTGTTGAGATATCAGCCCATCGGCACGGCATCCATCCAGGCGGTGTTCGCGGTGGAGACGTCCGTTGACCGTGGGCCGGAGACCGTAAACCGGGTGGAATTGCACGGGGCGTATCCGAATCCGTTTAATCCCAGCGCGCAGATCGGATTTCGAGTACAGACGCAAGATCTTGCGTCTGTACCTGTGAGCCTGAAAATCTATGCTATCTTAGGGCGCGAAATCGCGGTGTTGGTCGACAGACCGATGCCCGCCGGGGATCATTCCGTGACGTTCGACGCGTCGGGTTTGCCATCGGGCGTGTATATCGTGCGGATGCAGGCGGATGGGGTAACCCTCACCCGCCGCATCACCTTGCTCAAATGACGGTTCCGTCGCGGAGAATGGCGGATTTCTGAATCACCACGATGCCGTCCACCACGGAATAGGTGTCGTAATGTCCGTCAGGAAGATGCGTTCCACCGTTGATCCGCACATCGTTTCCGATGCGGCAGTTCTTGTCGATGATCGCATTGTTGATGTAGCAGCGCTGACCAATGCCGATCGGCGGAATCCCATCTTTGTACTTCAATTCTTCAAGCGTCGGGTAGAAGTCGTTCCCCATGATGATGGTGTTCGCGATGGTGGTTCCCTTCCCTACCCGCGATCGGATTCCTACCAAGGTATGTTCGATGCGCGAGGCTTCGATGATGCTACCTTCGGCGACGATGGTCCGCTCCAAGGTGGTTCCTGAAATCTTGGATGCCGGAAGCAATCTGGAACGCGTGAAGATGAGCTTGCCTTCATTGTAGATGTCGAACGGAGGCAGCTCGACAGTGAGTTCCAGGTTGGCATCGAAAAACGATTTGATCGTTCCGATGTCGGTCCAATACCCATCATACAGATAACTGGCCACTTTCAGGTGCGATTCGATCGCTTTCGGGATGATTTCCTTCCCGAAATCTTTCGCATCCGCATGTTCGTCGAACAGATCGATGAGCGCTTTGCGATTGAAGATGTAAATGCCCATGGAAGCCAGATACTCGCGTCCTTGGGCTTTGAGCGCTTCGGGAACTTCCGAACTCCAGTTGGGAAGCACATCGTGCGACGGCTTTTCGATGAAGGTGGAAATCATCCCTTTCTTATCGGTTTTCAGAATACCGAAGCCTGTGGCATCCTCGGCATTCACCGGGATGGTGGCGATGGAGATCTGCGCACCCGATTTGATGTGCTGGTCCATCATGTGGCGGTAATCCATCTGATAGAGCTGGTCGCCGGAAAGGATGAGCACGTACTCATACTGGTTGTTCTCCAGATGGTGCAGCGATTGCCGCACGGCATCAGCCGTTCCTTGGAACCAGTTCGAGCTGGTGGGTGTCTGCTCGGCGGCGAGGATGTCGACGAAACCGCGACTCGTGAACGCATCGAAGTGGTAGGTGTTCTTGATGTGGCGGTTCAACGAGGCCGAGTTGAACTGAGTGAGCACATAGATCCTTCTCACATCCGAATGAAGACAGTTCGAAATCGGAATATCGACCAAACGGTATTTTCCACCGATGGGAACCGCCGGCTTGGAACGGCTTTTTGTCAACGGATACAAGCGGGTACCGGACCCTCCGCCCAAAATCACGGCGATGGTGCTGTCGTTCATTAATGTCATGTTCAGGCCTCTTGAAGGAGAGATGTGTAAACGTTCAAATACTGTTTCGCCGACGATTGCCACGAGAAATCTAATGAAATCGCTTTTCTTTGCAAATCGAGCAATTTCTTGCCGTCATGATACAACTCAAAAGCGCGTTCCATGGCGACGAACGCGTCATCAAGTGAGAAATTCGTGAAGCGGATTCCATAACCGCCTTCCTCCGACATGTCGACCACCGTATCATGCAACCCTCCGGTATCCCGAACGATCGGGATGGTGCCATAACGCAGGGCGAAGAGCTGGTTCAACCCGCAAGGCTCCACACGCGAAGGCATCAGGATGAAGTCGGCCCCTGCATAGATCTGATGCGACAACCGCTCATTGTATTGCAACGAGGCGTCGAAATACCCCATGTGCGACTTGTTCATGTTGTTGAACCTGAAATGCAAGTCGGGATCGCCCGTGCCGAGAACGATCACATTGGCCTCGTAATGGGATAGGAACGCTTGAAACAGGTCTGGCAACAGATCCGCCCCTTTTTCCTTCACTAAGCGACCAATGAACGCGAAGGTCGGCCTTTCCGGTGGAAGCATGAATTCGCGGCATAGCGCTTCCTTGTTCTTTTTCTTTCCACTGGACAAGGTTTTCGCAGTGATGGGATGTGCTATGAGCGGATCTCTGGACGGATCCCATACTTCCGTATCGATTCCGTTCAGGATTCCAATGGATTTGACCGCTTCCTGACGGATGATGGGCTCGATTCCGCTGCTTCCATACATCATCTCGTTCATGTATTGTTGCGAGACGGTGGTCAGTTTCCAACATGTGCGGATTCCGCAGGCCAAGGCGTTGAATCGTCCGTTCCACTCCAGGAATCCAGCTCTTTCGGGATGGAAATAGGGAAGCATGAACCTCTTTCCGAGATCGTAATTGCCATGATATTCACCGTTGTGGATGGTGAGCACGGTCGGAATGCCGATCAGCGATTCGAACTGCGGACACGATGTCGTCATGAACGGAATCAGCGCTGTGTGATGATCGTGGCAATGCAGGATGTCGGGTTTCTTGGCGAAAGAGCGGATCCATTCCAGAATCGCGATCTGAAACGAGGCATATCTCTCGAACTCATCCCAATACCCGTATCCGCTGGTCGGGTCCAGATAGATTCCGGATCTGTTGAACCGTCCGGGTATATACACGATGTACAAGGGAAAGCCCAACGTATCGTGTTTCTCACGTTTGATGGAATAATCGAACCAGCTTCCGCCGAGGTTCGTGTATCCTTGATGCGTGATCTCGAAATCGTGGTTCTGAATCCAAGGCACATCATAGGCAGGCATCACCACCCAACTTTCGGAGCCATGCGCGGCTTGGTATTTGGGCAGGGAACCGACGACGTCGCCGAGTCCACCGGCCTTTGCCACCGGATAACACTCGGCACTGATATGAATGATATGCATTGTGACGAAACTGAGAGTCGATTTGGGAAATGATTTGTAAGTTAAGCGCACGATACTCAGTCCGCAAAACATCCTTATGGCTATTCTACATGTTAATAACATCACCAAGAAGTTTGGTGAATTCACCGCTGTCGACAGGGTAAGCTTTTCAGTGGAACCCGGACGCATTTTCGGAATCCTCGGTCCGAATGGAGCCGGCAAAACCACGACCATACGGATGATGAATTACATCACCATCCCCGATGAGGGCGGCATCACTGTAAAAGGAATCCAGGTGGGACGCGAAACCCAGCCTCTGATCGGTTACATGCCCGAGGAACGCGGCCTATACAAGAAAATGAAGGTGGGCGAGCATCTGATCTATCTGGCGCAACTCAAAGGCATGAAGATCGATGATGCGAAAAAATCGCTACGCTATTGGCTGGAGCGTTTCGAAGCTATCGATTGGATCAAGAAGGAAGTGGGCGATCTTTCCAAAGGAATGCAGCAGAAGATCCAATTCATCGCCACGATCGTGCACGACCCGGACATTTACATCTTCGATGAGCCCTTCAGCGGCTTGGATCCCATTAATTCCGAATTGCTGAAACAGGTGATTCTCGAACTCAAATCGAACGGAAAAACCATCATTTTTTCCACCCACCGGATGGAGCAAGTGGAGCAGATGTGCGACGATATCGTGCTTTACAATGAGGGACGCACCATTCTGGAAGGAAAAGTGCAGGATATCAAGCGCTCGTTCGGCAAAAAAACCGTGGTTCTCGAGTTTGATGGTGACGCCTCTTTCCTGGACAATCTTACAGGCGTCCATTTCAACAACCGATCCAACCGCTTTGTGGAATTCACACCCGAGAACGAATCCTTGATCCGTCCGATTCTGGAACAAGCCATGGCTTCGGTGGATGTGCATCGTTTCGAGCGCGTCTATCCGTCCCTTCACGAAATTTTCATCGAATCTGTAAAAAAAGACCGCGCCCATGTCGCTCGATAAAATCTTCATCATTCTGCGGCGCGAATATTTGACGCGGGTCCGCACCAAGGCCTTCATCATCAGCACCATCCTGGCTCCGATCTTCATCCTGGCGCTGATCGGTATCCCCATCCTGCTGTCGTTCCTGGAAACCGACCGCCCGAACCGCATCGGCGTACAAGATGAGACCGGCGCTCTGGTAGGTCGATTCATTCAAATCGACTCATTGAGGTATGTGGCCTACAACGATCAGCCTGTAGATACGCTCCGCGCCTTGGTCTTGAAGAACAAGATCGACGGCTATCTGCTTCTGAACGAATCCCATATTTCCGGAGAATCTGAAATCGAATTCATCTCCAGCGGGAAAGGCGGATTGAGTCTGATCAGCGAGGTCAGAGGCGACATCCGAACCGTGATCCGCGACGAGCGTCTCGACCGTGCCGCGGTGAGTCAGACCGTCAAAGACATCATGGCCTCCCGCCCCTCCGTGGTTTCTCGCAAACTCACCGAAACCGGCGAGGAAACCACCGACACGCTCTCCCTGTTCATCGTGGGGTACGTGATGTGCTTCATCATTTACGGTGCGATGTTCGGCTACGGAGCGATCATCATGAGAAGCGTGATCGAAGAAAAAACCAGCCGCATCATTGAAATCATCACCTCATCGGCGCGTCCATTCGAGTTATTGATGGGCAAAGTGCTCGGCGTAGGAGCCGTAGGACTCACCCAGTTCACCATTTGGGCGGTCTCCTCATCGGCCATCATGGCGGGAGCGGGCTTGTTCATGGCTTCGGGCGCGGACCCTATGTCTGGCGCCACCGCCGCCGCGGCCGCCGCGGATGCGCCCTTCGCGATGCCGCAAATCGGACTCGGATTATGGATCAGCTTCGTCTTCTTCTTCCTGATGGGCTACCTGATGTATTCGGCGCTGTTCGCCGCGGTCGGCTCAGCGGCCGACAACGAAACCGATACCCAGCAGCTCATGCTTCCGATCAGTCTGCCGATCATCATCCCGATGATGCTCATCGGTCCGGTCGGTTCCGATCCGAATTCCACCTTGGCCGTGGTGTCGAGTCTCATCCCCTTTTTCTCGCCGATGCTGATGCCTTTGCGCATCGCGATGACGGATGTCCCTCTTTGGGAATTGGCCAGCAGCATTGTGCTGATGTCGGCCACGTTCGTGGGACTGATCTGGCTAAGCGCGCGGATCTATCGCGTCGGTATCCTGATGTATGGAAAGAAAGCCAGCTTCAAAGAGATGGCCAAGTGGATCCGCTATAACTAATTGAGGCAGATCGGGACTTTGAACGCCGCATCGATCCATTCCGAATTCCGGAGTTTGGAGATGCGTTGATGCACCAGATGGGTCGTGGTGTCGTGTAAGAAGAGGCAGATCACACCATTGTGATGAAAACCGGACCCGGTGATCACATGCATCACGTTGTGGAATTCGGTGTAGGTATGGTCGAAAAGCAGACCATTCACCCAAGCATCGACCAATTCGTCGCGCTCGGCTTTCGGTGGAAGTTTGATGATGAGATTCATAAAAAAAGATTAGTCCAAACCAAGAATCCGGTTCCGTACTCGGGAATCGTATTCGTTATGGAGACGGTTGGACAAAAACGCGTTACGGTCTGACTCTGCTAACAATGTGACCGCATCCAGCAAAGCGTTCCTGAAGCGCGGATCGGGGTCTTCCGAGTACCGGGCAAACACATCTCTCCAATAAGATGGATCTTTTTCCATTACCTTCAAAATGGAAAGCGCAGTAATTCTCAGCCGGATGTCGAATTTCGATTGCAAATAAAATGCGGCGCGCGGAGACACCATCAACGCCTCTGCCCTTCCTAAAAACGCTTCCAATATGGTGAGTGCGAAATCACCGTCATTGTCCTCATTGAGTAAACGTCGCATCAGATCGTCGGACACCGAAGCCGGAACCAACGATCTGTACGTGATCAGGGCTTCGTTCACCAGCGGGATGTCGTCTGAGGTGCGGATGATCTGCGATACCGCTTCCTTGACGGGTTCGCTTTGCGAATATCTTTTGAGAGCCCGCATCGCCACCAGGCGCAGATCGCCTTTGTCGCGGACGGTGTTCAATATCAGCGGATGCGAACCGATGCGGCCGGCGGATTGCGCCGCATAACTGGTGAGCAGCGCCGCCTTCACATTCGGATCGGTCTCATGCCGGAAAAACTGACTCAGCGCCAAGCCGATGTCGGGAGCGTCGGTCACAACACCCAAGGCTTCGGCCGCTTCCAATCGATGCGCCGGATCTGGAGAGGTGCGAAGCTGATACAGCCAGAAACGACCCGGTTTCGTTTCGATGATGTCGATCGATTCGAGCCGGTCATCCACCATGATATTATCCAAGCGGCTGACAACCGATAACCGGATCACATCACCACTGCTCGCCACCGTAAGTGGGAACGGAACGATGGTTCCGGCCAGATGCTGCACCAATGGAAGGGTGATGTTGCCTCGAGCCCGACCTGAAATGGGTCGCACACGGATCACGACCTGGGTTTCATCCTCGATGCGGATGTCCAACGCAAGTCGGAGTCGGTCCGATTCCACTTCCTTCTCAGAGTCTTTGCGGTTCAGAAACAACAGATCGACCACGGAAGTGCTCACATCCGTTTCCCAACGGTCGTCGGGTAACACCAGTTGATACGTTCCTGAGCCCTGCACACGAAGATCCAGATTCCCGACGGCGATCATCATCCCGGAAAGTGGAACCGGTGCGTCACTTTTCCAATGGGTGTACGGTTGTTCACTGGCAATCGGTTTGCCTGCGGTGATGGCCTGATAACGCTCCGGAATCGCGAATTGGATGTTGGTGGTCAATCGAACATTCGGTTCGATGGGCAAGGGCAGCCACGACGATTGGGCACCGGGAAGCAAAGATGTCCACAACACATTCTTCGGCCAGCGGTGCAATCCGTACGTGGCCGAGGTGGAATACACAATCTGGACCCGATAACGGCCCCCGAAGCGAAGCGGAGAATCCAAGGCGATGTGCAACGTGTCGTTGAGGTGTGTGAACGGAATTTCAACGTCGTTCATGGTCACCACGCCCACGCGCAATCCGCGGGTTGTGAAATGGATGTCGCGGACGCTGGATCTGGCCGGACTCACCACATACGTCACATCCCCATACATCGATGAATCGGTATGTTGAACGGCGAACATCGCGGTCAGCGTCTGATACCGCAGCGATTGCGCATTCGAAACCCCGGGAAGGGCGACACTCGCCGCAATCAAGATGAATAAAAGGAATCGCGTCATTTGAATTTCTGTAGAACTTCGTCTTTCAGTCCGGGAACGCAGGAAATGCCGTTTCCGGAGCGGATGTCGGCCTTGCCGTACACATCCATATACACACCACCGGCTTCGGTCACACAGGGATACAACGCCGCGGCGTCCCAAATATTGAGAATGGGATCGAACATGATGTCGGCGCGACCGGTGGCCACCATCATGTGTCCGTACGCGTCGCCCCAGGTGCGATGGATCGACACCTCTCCGATCAGTGCGTTGATTCGCTCAGCATGGCCGTATTTGGCGATGTTGGATTGGTCCGTTGTGATAAGGGTCGCTTCGGATAACGTGCGGGTGTCGCGGACGGTGACGGGATTTCCGTTGAGCCGGGTTCCCATCCCGATGGCGGCGTCGCAGAGTTCGCCCATGGCCGGGGCGTAGATGATGCCGACCGCGGGTTGTCCTTTCACGAGCACGCCGATGAGCGTGGTGTACAGAGGAATTCCGTGGATGAAAGACACCGTGCCGTCGATGGGATCCAGAATCCATTGCACGTCGGCCGACTCATTCACCGTTCCATGCTCTTCACCGATGATTCCGTGATCGGGATAGCGTTTGAGGATAGCTTCACGGATGAGCCATTCCGCATCGCGATCGGCGATGGTGACAGGAGAATGATCCGATTTGCGGATCACGTCGAGGGAGGTGCGGAAATGCGTGAGCGTAAAATCACCGCCGAGTTGGGCGAATTCGATGGCGGAAGCGAGAAGTTCTGATGTAGATGGAATCATGGCCAAAGATACGGAATCGCTATCTTTGGGCATGACCGAAGCACAGATCATTTCCGCCGTCGCGACTGAGCTCAAACTGGCTCCAAGACAAATCCAAACCGTATCCACCCTTCTTGACGAAGGCGCCACCATCCCCTTCCTTGCCCGCTACCGTGTCGAAATGACCGGCGGACTCGATGAAGAGCAGCTCCGCGCCGTGCGCGATGCGTTGGATTTCAGACGGCTGATGGAAGACCGCCGCGCCACCATCCTCAAAACCATCGCCGAACAGGGCAAACTCACGCCCGAGCTTGAAAAGCAGATCCTGGAAGCGCAGACCCTCACCCTGCTCGAAGATTTGTACCTGCCGTACAAGCCTAAGCGCAAGACGAGGGCCTCGGTCGCCAAGGAAAAAGGCCTCGAGCCGCTGGCGCTCATCATGTGGGAGCAGACGCTGCATGATGGAGAACCCGAGGATGTGGCCCTGCCTTTCGTGAATAAAGAATTGGGGATTACGACTGTCGCCGAAGCCATCCAAGGGGCGAAAGACATCTGCGCCGAGTGGGTGAGCGAGCATCCGGTGGTACGGGAAAAACTGCGTAAGCAGTTCCGCGACAACGGAGCGCTCACCTCCAAGAAAAACCCGAAAGCCCCGGCCGGACGCAGTGTCTATGAAGCATATTACGAATTCAACGCCAAGGTCAAGTACATCAAGCCGTATCAGGTGTTGGCGCTGAACCGTGGTGAACGCGACGAGATCCTCAACGTGAACCTCGATGTGTGGGAAGAGAAATGCTTCGACATCATCGATCCGATCATCGTGACTGACGACCGCGCCGTATTCGTCAATGAATTGGTCGAAGCCTACGAGGATGCGTTCAAGCGCCTGCTCTATCCTTCCTTGGAGCGCGAGTTGCGCAACGACCTCACCGAAATCGCCGATTTGAGCGCCATTTCCACCTTCGCCGAAAACGTGAAGAACCTGCTCATGCAGCCTCCGTTGGCACATAAAGTGGTGATGGGGATTGATCCGGGCTTCCGAACAGGTTGCAAAGTGGCCGTGGTGGATCCGACCGGGAAATACCTCGACGGCGACACCATCTTCCCTACCGAACCCTACAAGAAACTCGCTGAAGCGGCCGCCATCCTTGGTCGCATGATCACCAAGCACAAGGTGAATCTGATCGCCATCGGAAACGGCACCGGGAGCCGCGAAACCGAAGAATTCGTGGCGGATCTCATCCAGAACGCGTTTCCCGACCTTCAATATCTTATTGTGAGCGAAGCTGGAGCCTCGGTGTATTCGGCCTCCCCCATCGCCAAAGAGGAATTTCCGGAGCTGGAAGCCGCCCAGCGCGGCAACATCTCCATCGCGCGACGAATCCTGGATCCGATGGCCGAGCTGGTGAAAATCGATCCGAAATCGATTGGCGTAGGATTGTATCAGCATGATGTGAGTCAGGTGCAACTGTCCAAAAAACTCGACGACGTGGTAGAGAGCTGTGTGAACACCGTGGGTGTGAATCTGAACACGGCCAGCGCGCCGTTGCTCAGTCATGTGGCGGGAGTAGGCAAGTCCTTGGCCGAGCACATCGTGAAGCATCGCAACCAGCACGGCGCGTTCAAAAGCCGCGAAGAGCTCAAAAAGGTGGCGGGCGTCGGCGATCACAAATTCCAGCAAGCGGCGGGCTTCTTACGGATTCCGGACGGGGAGAATCCCTTAGACAACACCGCCATCCACCCGGAAAGCTATGATGCGGCGGTAAAACTGTGTGCGCAGTTCGATATCGACGTGCGTGAGTTGAACCGCATCCAGAATACGCTGACGGGTCGGTTGCAGACCGTGAACAAGCACAAGACCGCAGAACAGCTCGGAATCGGAGTACCGACCTTGGATCTCATCATCGAAAACCTGCTCAAACCGGGTCGCGATCCGCGTGAGGCGCTTCCGAAACCATTGCTGCGCAAAGACATCACGCGCTTGGAGGATTTGAGCACGGGTCAGGTGATGGAAGGCACCGTCAGAAACGTGGTGGATTTCGGCGCGTTCGTGGATGTGGGACTCAAGCAAGACGGAATGCTTCACATCTCGGCGATGTCGCGCGACGGGCGGCGCATCGAGAATCCGCACGACGTGGTGGCCGTAGGCGATATTCTGCGCGTGGAAGTGGTGAGCATCGACGCCGAGCGAGGAAGGATCGGACTGAAGCTGGTTTGAGAAACGTGGGACGTGGGACGTGGAAGATTCCAAAAAAAAGCCCCGGACGGGTTCCACGTTCGGGGCTTTTCGCGTTTTTAGCGTTCTCTCTCTTGTTTGTCTACTCACGTGACCGTTTGGGTCGGATTTTCTCGAGGGGACAGTCTATCAATGCGTTGAAGATGTTCATTAAGGGTGGAATCGAGCGTTGAAATGTCCCGTTTGTTCAGCTCTGGTCAAAAAATCCATATCGGTCTGATTGAAGAATTTTCTTCAATGTTTTGAAGGGACGAATGAGTAGAAGACGGTTTCTTTTGCTTCATCATGTAGGCGTGATTCTATTTCAAAATTGAATGATGAAGATAGTCAGTGCGCATAGTAAAGATTCGTACCAACTGCGAACCTATTGTGAACCTGAATCGAACCACCGTAAAAAAGCCCCGATCTCTTTCGAAACCGGGGCTCGGTAGTCTATCCTACCATCTTACCATCCTACCATCCTACTATCTCACAAAGAGCATGTCCCGATACGTCGGCAAGGGCCAGAAATCATCGGCCACCACTTTCTCGAGCTGATCCACAACGGCGCGAACCGCGTTCATCGCGGGCAACACGTTCTTGGCCATATGAGTTGCTTTGGAGTGGATGTCGTCTCCACCCAGCTCGGCGTTTTGCTTGCCAAGCACATCGGTGGCCGCCACGAGCTCGTTCAACAGATCGTTGACTTTGTTCAGCGTGGTCGCCGCGCCTTTCGCGTCGATGCCCACCGCCTTGCTGCGTTCCACAACCGCCACCAGCTCGTTCAGGTAACGAACCGCGGCCGGGATGATCATCGTGCGCGACATGTTTTCGGTGGTCTCCCCTTCGATGTTTATGGTCTTGAAATACTGCTCGAACTGGATTTCGGAACGGGCTTCGACTTCGGAATGGCTCAGCACTTTGAACCGCTCGAACAGAGCCATGTTTTTCTTCGACACCAGGTATGGAATCGCATCCATGGTGGTCTTCAGATTCAGCAATCCTCGTTTTGCGGCTTCTTTCTGCCAGTCGTCGCTGTATCCGTCGCCGTTGAAGACGATCTTGTAGGTTTCTTTGAGTGTGGATTGGATCACAGAACCCACCGCGGCTTCGAGTCCGACGCCTTTCGACAGCTCGGCTTGCAGGGCGACCGTCATCTTCTCGATAGCATCCGCGGCGATGGTGTTCAACACGGTGATCGGGAAGCTGACCGACTGGCTCGATCCCACCGCGCGGAACTCGAATTTATTGCCTGTGAAAGCGAACGGCGAAGTGCGGTTACGGTCGCCGGCGTGTTTCGGCAACTGCGGAAGAACTTGGGACCCCAATCCGAGGAAGCCGCCTTTTTTGGATGATGTGGCTGAACCGGCGATGAGTTGCTCGAACACATCCGCCAATTGATCGCCCGTGAAGATGGAAATGATGGCGGGAGGCGCTTCGTTGGCTCCCAAGCGGTGGTCGTTCGCCGCATGGGCGATTGCCACACGAAGAAGATCCTGGTGGTCGTGAACGGCTTTGATCACCGCGGTGGCGAAAAACAGGAAACGCAGATTCGAATGCGGATCTTCGCCCGGCTCAAGTAGGTTCACACCTGCGGTGGTGCTCATCGACCAGTTGGTATGCTTTCCGCTACCATTCACACCTGCGAAGGGCTTCTCGTGCATCAGGGCGACCATACCGTATTTGCGGGCGACCGATTTCAAGACGGTCATCGTCAATTGCTGGTGATCGGCCGCGACGTTCGCCGCTTCGAAGATGGGTGCGATTTCAAATTGTCCGGGAGCCACTTCGTTGTGGCGGGTCTTCACAGGCACTCCCAAACGATAGAGTTCTTTCTCCGCTTCCATCATGAACGCCAACACACGCTCAGGGATCGATCCGAAATAGTGATCTTCCAACTCCTGACCTTTTGGCGGCTTCGCGCCGAACAAAGTGCGGTTGGCCTGGAGCAGATCCGGACGCGAGTAATAGAACTCCTGATCGATGAGGAAATATTCCTGCTCGCAACCCACGGTGGAATACACTCGCTGAGGCTGGGTATCACCGAGCAATTCGAGGGCTTGGATCGCGACACGGTTCAACGCGTCGTTGGAGCGTAGAATCGGAGTTTTCGCATCCAATGCCTCGCCCTTCCACGACGCATAGGCGGTCGGTATGCATAAGGTGGATCCGTTCGGATTTTCCACGATAAAGGCGGGGGATGTCGGATCCCAAGCGGTGTAACCGCGCGCTTCGAACGTGGCACGCAAGCCGCCGTTCGGGAAGCTGGACGCATCCGGCTCACCTTGGATAAGTTCTTTTCCTGAGAATTCGGCAACCGCTCCGCCACCTTGGTTCGGGGTGATGAACGAGTCGTGTTTTTCAGCGGTCTGACCCGTCAACGGCTGAAACCAATGCGTGTAGTGTGTCGCCCCTTTTTCAATCGCCCAATCTTTCATCACCACGGCCACCACATCAGCCACATCGGCGTTCAATGGTTCATGATCGGTGATGGTTTTCTTCAGTTCCTTCCAAATCCCTTTGGGAAGACGGGATTTGAGAGTCTCCAGTGTCAAAGTGTTCTCACCGAAAATCTGCGTGATGTTCATTGGTGGCTGGGATACAGAAGGCTCCACGCTGCGAACCGCAGCAATCGGGCTGAATCGACGGAAATTCTTGCTCATTTGAAAAAGGTTGAATGTTGAATGTTGAATGATGAAAGGGAAGACCCGAATTCAATTCACGGCTTAAAAATAGAAGGACTTTTTTTATTTCTCACTAATTTTTTAAGACTTTTTATCCACATACTCTAAACATTTACCCACTTTTACCCTTTTACCCCTTTATCTATTTTCTGGAACCGCTTTTCCGAGCGCCATTCGCATCCGGTTCCGTACCTTGCGCCATGACACCGATTTCCACTTGGATCCTTGCGGCACGTCCGCGAACTTTACCTGCCGCCATCGCGCCCGTTCTGCTGGGTGGAGCCTTGGCTTCACGACATGGCGTGTTCGATCCGCTCCCTTGGTCAATCGCCCTGACATGTGCGATTCTCATCCAGATCGGAACCAACTTCGCAAACGATTATTTCGATTTCAAAAAAGGAGCCGATACCCCCGACCGTGTCGGTTTCATCCGCGCAAGCGCTTCCGGACTCATCGCCCCTGAGAGGATGTGGCTCGCCACCAAGCAAACCATGCTTGCCGCGTTCCTGCTCGGACTCCTTCTCGTTTTCCATGCCGGATGGGTGATACTGCTGATCGGCGTGCTGAGCATCCTGTTCGGGTTCCTCTACACAGGTGGACCTTATCCATTGGGATACAATGGCTTGGGGGATGTGTTCGTATTCATCTTTTTCGGAATTGTCGCGGTCATGGGCACCTATTACGTGCAAGCTTTGGACTGGTCGATGGAATCGTTCTGGGTGAGTCTGTCGGTCGGCGCATTGGCCACCAACATTTTGGTGGTGAACAATCTGAGGGATGTGAACACCGACCGAGTGGCCGGAAAGCGCACCTTGGGAGTGTTGTTGGGCGAATCGTGGCTGAAAGCGGAATACATCGGTCTGATCCTGCTGGCCTTGGCCATTCCACCGCATCTGTATTTCCAAGAAGGATACAATCTTCTCATTTTCATCCCGTTTTTGTCGATTCCTTTGGTGATGAAGCCTTTGAAAACCGTGTTGAGACATGCCGACAAAGCCGATCTTAATCATGCATTGGTGCAGACCGGACAATTTCTGGCCGCGTACAGCGTGCTCTTCGCATTGGGAATCCTGCTTGATCAGGTATGATCACCCGCCTGCGCTACTCCCTCCCCAAACGCGACGGCATCCTATTACGCTACGGATTGGCAGATCCCTACCTCTGGTCTGAAGCCTCGCCCCTTCCGGGGTTCTCGACAGAATCTTTGGCCGACATCCTCACCGCGCCGCTTTCCTCCATCCCCGCCTCGCTCCCTTCCTTGCGCTTCGCCCTCGACGGGCTACGGTTTCAACAAAGCGCTCCGCCGGCGCGGTTCGCCGAAGTCCCTGTCAACGCTCTGATTCCCTCCGGCGACATTCCCTCCATGCGCGCGTCCGCTGAAGCGGCCATCGCGGCCAGTTTCCGGACACTGAAAGTCAAGATCGGCCGCGACATCGACGCTGAAATCGAGTTCCTATCCACCCTTGCGTCGGCCCGACCCCACCTCCGCTTCCGGCTCGACGCGAACACGCGATTCACGCTCCGTCAAGCTGCCGACCTCCTCCCGCGGCTGGCTCCCGTGAATCCTGAGTATCTGGAGCAACCCGTGGCCTCCGCTGAAGATCTGATGGCCTTGGCTCGGATTTCCCCGATACCGATCGCGGCGGATGAGTCTGTGCGCTCAGTCGAAGACGCTCAGCTTCTGCTCAAAGACGGCGCGGTCAAGATTCTGATCCTCAAGCCGATGATGATCGGTTACTGGAGCGACGTGATCCGCATCATGGAATCGGCATATGCCAAAAACGTGGCCTGCGTGGTCACCACAAGTCTGGAATCGGGCGTGGGACGCCGCCTCACCGCCATGTTCACGTCCACCTATGCGCCGCTCATCCATGCACACGGACTCGCCACCGGGTTCATCCACGACACCGACATCCTTCGCGATGACCATCTCATCCGCGACGGATTCTATCACCCCGAACCGATCGGCGAGATCCGAACCGATCTGCTTCATCCGCTATGAAAAGCGATCTTTTCCTGAAATCGCCGAATCGCGCGCTGACATACGGTGAGTTGGAAAATATTGCCGCTCGAATTCGCTCAGCGTATTCCGGAATCCGGTTATTGGGCATCCGATTTCCACAGACGGAAGACACCGCCACCGCCATCGCAGCGGCATGGTTGGCGGGAATACCATTCACCGTGTATCCGTTCGCCGAAGAACCGGAAGCCGTGCTCAGCGAGCGGATGGAATCCGGTTCCTCGATACCTAGGACCGAACCGGATCCGGAATCGGTGTATTCGGTGGTGCTGACTTCCGGAACCTCGGGAATTCCGAAAATCGTGCGGCTGAAACGTCGGCAGATGATTTCCGCAGCGGAAAGTGCCGCGAAGAATGTGCGACCTGAACCCGGCAAAGGCTGGTTGCTTAGCCTGCCGATGCATCATGTCGGCGGAATGAGCGTGGTGCTTCGGTCGGTGATCTATGGCACCACGGTGATCATCGGCGATGCGAAACCGGCTCTGATTAGCGGTGTCCAGGTGCAGATGGCGAGCCTGGTCACCGCGCAACTCGTCAAGCTGTTGGACGATCCGCAGTTCAGGACCCATCCCGGGTTCAAAACCGTGCTTTTAGGCGGCGGACGCATACCCGCATCTCTCATTCAACGATGCGCGAACAGGGACATCCCGGTGATTTCCAGTTTCGGAATGACCGAGACCAACGCTCAGATCATCGCCGTGCCGATCGCGGAATGGCGCGACGCCCCGGAAGCCAGTTGCGGGCGCGTATTGGCGCCGAATGAGGCGAGGATCGTGGATGGCGTGCTGGAGGTCAGGGGTCCGCAGCTGTGGGACGATGGTTGGTTTTCGACCGGAGACTACGCGCGGATGGATGCGGACGGTTGGATCTGGATCGAAACGCGGCGAACGGACCGCATCGTGACGGGCGGGAAGAATGTGGATCCCGAGCCCGTGGAAGAAGCGTTGTGTCGGATTGGGGGCGTACTGGACGCGGCGGTGGTGGGTGTGGACGACGAAGTTTGGGGGCAGCGCGTGGAGGCGGTGCTGGTTGCGGAGCCTGCGCTCACCGACAGCGACATCCTCACCGCGCTACGGGTCGCCTTGCCGCACCATATGGTTCCTAAGCGTTTGACTCGGGTTTCCTCCCTCCCGCGAACGGAGAACGGAAAACTCAAACGCGCCGAAGTCCGCGAATCAGTTCTGAACCAGGCTTGAGGCGTGCTCGAAGATCCGGGCCAGATCCACATCCTTGGTGTAGGTTAACCGATTGAGTCTGACATAATCCGCCACCTCATCGGAATTCCGTCCAAAAAGTCTCAACACCGTTCTACGTGAAGGGACGATTTCAATCCATGAGTTGTCGGGACGTTTCACCAGATATCGGTTCGCCTCGACAAGCTCATCGAACCTGCTGCCTGTGTTGAACACCGCATCATAATTCGCTTTCTTGTACACTTTCCGAGTCTCCACGTAAATCGACCACGTTCCCTCGCTGATCACCATCAGATAACTTTCTGGTTTGATTTTCAGGTCGTATTCGAAGTATCCGTTCTTGAAGAGATAGGGCATTCCATTGACGGAATATTGGAATTCGGTGACCACTGCGGGTTTCATGAAAACGGAATCCTGCTCGAAACGAATGGCCAAAAACCCCGAGTAAGAGTCGAATTTCATCGGCACATCCGTGAACACGATGCTGGATGACGTCCGGAAAGATCCCACATTCCACTGGTCGATATGGTAGGGATGCCCCTTGAGCAGATCATAATTGAACTGATAGGGTACGATCTGATTGCCCGAAGAATTCAGATTCAGTTGTTCCAAGGAATACCCAACGCCCTGGGCATGGAGTGAAGACGCTGTGATCGTCAAGATTAGAACTGCAATGTATTTCATAAGCCGACTCGTTTGAAAATGGTGTCCACCTGTGCCGTATGGTGGTTCAGATCGAAGGCGTCTGCGATATCCGCCTGACTTAGATGATAGGTGATTTCCTCGTTTTCGCCAACCAAGGTCTGCAGAGGAGTCTTCTCACCCCAGGCTTTCATCGCCAAGGGTTGAACCAGATCATAGGCCTTCTCGCGCGAGAGACCTTTGTCGATGAGCTTGAGCATCACGCGCTGAGAAAAGACCAATCCGAAGGTCTTGTTGATGTTTTCTCTCATGTTGTCTTCAAAAACCACCAATTGGTCGATAATGCGACTAAACCGACTCAGCATGTAATCCAGCAGGATCGTGGCATCGGGAAGAATGATCCGTTCCGCCGAAGAATGCGAGATATCGCGCTCGTGCCAGAGTGGAATGTTTTCAAACGCGGTGACCATATATCCCCTAAGAACACGTGCGCATCCGGCGATATTCTCCGAACCGATCGGATTGCGCTTGTGAGGCATGGCGGATGAACCTTTCTGTCCTTCGAAAAACCGCTCTTCCACCTCACGGGTCTCGGATTTCTGAAGATGGCGAACTTCCACAGCCATTTTCTCCAAGGAACTGCCAATCAGAGCCAATGTGGCCATGTAGAAGGCATGGCGATCACGCTGAAGGGTTTGGGTGGATACGGGCGCGGCGCCGAGTCCGAGGCGTTCACAAACCAAGGTTTCCACTTCCGGCGGAATATTGGCGAAGGTGCCGACGGCACCGGATAATTTCCCGAATTCCACATCGCGGGCCGCCAAGGCGAATCGTTCCTTGTTGCGAAGCATTTCCGCATACCAGAGCGCGCATTTGAGTCCAAACGTGGTCGGCTCGGCATGGATGCCGTGGGTGCGTCCCATCATCACCGTATACTTGTGTGCCTGCGCTTTTCGGGCCAGTACATCCAGCATGTTTTGGATGCCTTTCCCAAGAATGGCATTCGCTTTTTTCAGTCGCACACCCCAAGCGGTATCGACCACATCGGTGGAGGTGAGTCCGTAATGAACCCACTTCTTCTCCTCACCCAGCGTTTCCGAGACGGCACGGGTGAACGCGACCACATCGTGTCGCGTCGATTCTTCGATCTCATGAATGCGCGCCACATCGAAACGGGCGTTGGCATAGAGCTTTTCAACATCTTCCGCGGGAATATGTCCCAATTGGCTCCAAGCCCAGCAAGCGGCCAACTCCACATCCAACCAGGCTTGGAATTGCTGTTCTTCCGACCAGATGGCCGTCATTTCGGGGCGGGAATACCGTTCAATCATGCGGGTTTGATCCGTACTCGGACTTTGGTGACTCTGTTGTTCTCGACCTTGTGAATATGGAATTCGACGCCCTTGAAGGTCACTTCCTCACCGGTTTCGGGAATCCGTTCCATCAAGTGATAGATGAGTCCGCCAAGGGTTTCGAATTCATCGTCGTCGCTGGCAAGGTTGACATGGAGGATGTCGTCCATGTCTTCAAGATTGATTTTCGAATCGAAGATGTAATCTCCGTTCTTTCGTTGCGTGTAGAGAACTTCGGAAGGACCCGAATCATCCGATCCGAGATCTCCGATAATTTCCTCGATCACATCATCCAAAGAGACGATGCCTTCGGTACCGCCATACTCATCCACAACAATGGCGAGGTGGTTTTTCTGGGCTTGAAAGTCACGGAGAAGGTCGTCCAGCCGTTTTGTGGATGGAATGAAGAGGGCGGGACGCGCGAAGGATTTCCAATCAGGCACGTGTTTCATATCCTGGTCGAGAAACGCCAGCAGATCTTTGGTGTGCACCACGCCGAGGATGTTATCGAGATCTTTCTCATACAGCGGAAGGCGTGAGACACTCTCCTTGCGGATGATTTCCAAGGCTTCACCAAGGGTATCATCGGCGGAAAGAGCGATGATGTCGACACGTGAGGTCATGATTTCGATGACCGTCGTGTTTCCGAAATCGACCATGTTCTCAATGATTTCGCGCTCATCGTCTTTGAGGGAGCCGTGCGATTGTCCGACCTCGGCGATAGTCTTAAGATCTTTAGGAGAGATGATATTGTTGGGTTTGGGCAGCCGGTTCTCAAGCCAGTTCGTCAGATTTGCGATCAGATAGGAAAACGGAGTGAGCAGGATGTACACGGGATAGATGATGATCGCCAGGCGCTTGGCCACTCCTGCCGGATTCTTCAACGCGATGATTTTCGGCGTGATTTCCGAGACGATGAGGATGATGAAGGTGATCACGGCGATTTCCGCGGTGAAAATCAGCCAATACGGGATTTCAAGCGCATGCAATGCTTCGGCGGTGGCCACAGCGGCCACAACCGCGGTCACGATGTTAGCGAATGTGTTTCCGATGAGTATGGTCGCCAAAAGACGGCGCGGCTTGGCCAACATGGCGTTGACCATCGCCATGGATTTGTTGCCGGAATTCGAATGTGTCGTACCGGACGAGAAAAAAGCGACTTCCGCACTGGAAAAGATGCCCGAAAACATCAATCCCAGTACGATAGCCGCTAATTGATAGGCGATATCTGGCATTACCTCGCGGACTTAGAACGGAAGATCATCGTCGACATCCTGTTCTATGATCGGAGTGGCCGGCGTTCCTTTGCCGACCGCCGCCTGACGTTCGCCACGCGGTTCGCCGCCATCAGGCCGGGAATCAAGCAATTGCAATGTCAGAACCTTGATTTCCGTCGTGTAGCGCTTTTGTCCTTCCTTGTCTTCCCATTGGCGGGTTTGGATCGGGCCTTCGACGTAGATCTGGCTTCCTTTCTTGACATATTTCTGGCAGACTTCGGCCAATTTGCCCCAAGCCACCACGCGATGCCATTCGGTGGTTTCCTGCAATTCACCGTTCGCGTCACGATATTTTTCGGACGTGGCGATGTTCATGGTAGCGACTGCGGTATTGTTCTGAGTATATCGTACTTCAGGATCACCGCCGAGTCGGCCGATGATCATGGCTTTGTTTAGAGATCCCATAGGGTGCGTTGATTTTGTGTTAACGTGTATAATGTAAGAGGAAAGATTTCCTTATTTCTTACAGGATCAGCACAAATTCCGGATAAGATTATGGGTAGAACCCTGAACGGGACATCGTCATGAGGTTTTCTACGCGCAAAGCGGTGTCGGGGTGTGTGGAAAAAAGACGCGACATCGCTCCGCCACGGAACGGATTCACTGGGAACATATGCGCAGTGGCTTGCTGTGTGGCCTGACTGGCTACCATTGGCACACGCATCACATAGGCCTCGATGCGCTGGAGCGCTTTCGCAAGACTCTCCGGTGAATGGGAAATCTCCGCTCCAACACGATCGGCTTCGAACTCACGGGCACGTGAAATAGCGGATTGGAGCATCGCAGCGGCGATCGGAGCCAGCAAAAGAGACAGAAGAACTACGATCGGATTCGGCCCCGCGCCGTCGCGATTGCCAATCGGTAGAAATATGGCGAATTGGGCGATCATCGAAATCGCGCTCACGACCGTAGTCACAATGGTCTGGGTCAAGATGTCGCGATTTTTGATATGCGCGATCTCGTGGGCGATCACACCTCGCAGTTCATCCTCAGGAAGCAGGCGCATGATACCTTCGGTGACGGCCACAGCGGCGTTCTCGGGATTGCGGCCCGTGGCGAACGCGTTCGGCTGCTCTTGCGGAATGATGTAGAGCTTGGGCATGGGAACGCCGGCTTCCACCGCAAGCTGCTCCGTCATCGAATACAGACGCGGCAGTTTCTTGGGATCCACTTCGATGGCCCGATACATCTTCAGAACCATCTTGTCGGAGTACCAATAACTGAAGAAGTTCATCCCCAGAGCGAAGAGAAAGGCGATGGTCATGCCGGAACTTCCACCGAGCATCCCGCCGATGAACATGAACAAAGCGGCCACCATCGTCATCAAAAACACTGTTCGGATACCGTTTTTCGTAATCATAATCGTAAATAAGAGATAGGATTGGTTGTTTTAAGGAATAGGGCAAACTCCATTCCATTTAGCGTTTCTTGCCAAATTGACGTACTTTTTCAGCCGATATTGCTTCCAACGAATGAAAATCTATACAAAAACCGGCGATGATGGAACCACCTCTTTGTTTGGTGGTCAACGTGTCCTCAAATCGGACCTTAGAATCGAGTGCTATGGCACAGTGGATGAGCTGAACAGTCAGCTCGGTGTCGTGCAAAGTTTTGGAACCGATTCAGAACTGGCGGCCATGATCCTCCGCATCCAGCACCTTCTGTTCACTCTCGGCGCGGATCTGGCCACCCCACCCGACGCCACCACCCGCATCGAACGCATCTCCGGGCAAGAGGTCCTTGAACTTGAACATTGGATCGATTCCCTGGATGCGCGGCTTCCCTCACTCAAATCCTTCATCCTACCGGGCGGTGCCGTCACAGCGTCTGGTTTACACGTGGCGCGCACGATTTGCCGCAGAGCTGAACGCATCCTCATCTTAGCGCGTGAAACGGAAGACATCTCCGATGAAACGCTCCGTTTTCTGAACCGACTCTCCGATCTGCTGTTCGTGATGGCTCGCGCCGAGAACCAATCCAAAGGCATCGACGACGTGAAATGGATTCCTCGATGAAGAAAAACACGATTTTCACCATCCTTGCCATTTCCATCCCCATCCTGTTCTTCGTCTCTTTGGAAGTGGGATTGCGATGGGCTGATTATCGGGGGAATACGGATCTGTTCATGTATCCGGAGGAATTCCCCGAATATGTGACGACGAACCGGACTTTCGCGGCGCGTTATTTCTTCAATACGACGGTCATCCCCACCCCGAACCATGATTTCTTCTTGATCGAAAAACCGGCGAACGGGTTCCGGGTTTTCGTGATTGGAGAATCGACCACGGCCGGATATCCCTACCCGGCGAACGGGGCGTTTTCCAGGGTAACCAGAGACGCCCTTCAGGATGTTCTTCCCGATCACACCGTCGAGGTGATCAACGTGGCCACCTCCGCAATCAACAGTTACGCGCTGTATGACCAGGTGCGCGAGATTCTTCAGTTCAAACCCGACGCCATCCTCATCTACGCCGGACACAACGAGTACTACGGAGCTCTGGGCGTAGGCTCATCGGAAAGCCTTGGCGCCTTCCCCGGTTTCGTTCGGTTTTATCTTGGCATCCAACGACTTAAAACTTTCATGCTGCTACGAGATGGTATGACGAAAACCAGTCGTTGGTTCGGCGGACTCTTCTCCGACACCTCGAAAAGATCGACCGCTACCTTGATGGAGCAGGTGGTCAGAGAGCAGATCATCCCGTTGGATTCGCCGTTGTATCATTTGGGTATCCGCCAATTCGACAGCAACATGCGGGCGCTACTTGGTGAGTTCAAATCTGCCGGAGTTCCGGTCTTCATGGGCTCCGTAGCGAGCAACATCCGTGATTTCGCGCCTTTCGAATCGGTTCCTGCCGAGGGCCACATCCCGGCCGCAGACGCCTACGCCTCCGCCCTCGCCCAACGCGCCGACCGCGACATCGCCGCGGCAAAGCAGAGTTTCACCTATGCCAAAGACCTCGACGCCCTCCGCTTCCGCGCTCCTTCCCAGATCAACGACCTCATCCGACGCTACGCCGAAGAAGGGCTTGCCACCTATGTCGCCTCTGAAGAAGCCCTGAGCGCCGCCGCCGCCGACTCCATCATCGGCTATGATCTGATGTTGGAGCATCTGCATCCGAACCACAAAGGCTATCACATACTCGGCATGGCGTATTTCCGAGCCATGCAGACTCAAGGATTCGCCGGACGTACCGCCGATCTTTCCAAACTCCAGTCCGATGCCGACTACCTGAACCGGATGCGGCTCACCGAGTTGGATCACCGCATCGTGGCCCATCGCATGATGATTCTGACGCAGAACTGGCCGTTCGTAAAAAACGGCGTACCCTTCCGCTATTCGAATTACCGGTACACCAGCGTGGCCGACAGTTTCGCTTTCATGGTGGTGAATTCCAACAAGCGCTGGGATGAGGCCAAAGTGGAACTTGCCGAGTATTACCGCTTGAGGAAGATGATTCCCGAATCGATCGCCGAATATGAAAGCCTCATCCGTGATCAGCATTTCAACGATTCCCCGTTCATTTTCGCCGCACGTGCGCTGTTGGATGCCGGGTATCTGGATTCCGCAGAACCGTATCTGCTCAAAGCCCAAGCCATTGAAAAATCAGCCTTCACCACGAAGATGCTCGGCGCGATCGAAGTCAACCGCGGCAATTTCGACAAGGGGATTGAGCTGTTGAACGAATCGCTGGCCATCAATCCGAATGATCCGCAAGCCAGGTACAATCTTTCCGGAGCCTATGCCCAGAAGGGTGATCTGCGCAAGGCTTTGGACGTGGCACGCGATATTCAGCGGCAGACTCCGAATTTTCCCGGCATTGGCGAATGGGTCGCACAACTTGAACGTTTCGTAAACAGATAACACATGGCACTTATGGTTTCCGTCTCGGGTATCCGAGGCATTTTCGGCACCGATCTCACTCCGGAGAACCTGGCTCGCTTCACGGCGGCGTTCGGGACTTGGGCCGGTGGCAAGATCGTGGTCGGGCGCGATTCGCGCGTCACTGGCAAGATCTGCGAAGACATTGTGATCGCCTCGCTGCAATCCGTGGGCTGCGATGTGGTCTCGCTCGGCATCGTACCTACCCCGACGGTGGCGATGGGCGTGATCCGCCATAAAGCCGCCGGTGGTATCGTGATCTCCGCCTCGCACAATCCCGCGCAATGGAACGCCCTCAAATTGCTCAATTCGAAGAGCGAGTTTCTGGATGCCGACCAAGGCAAACGTGTGATGGAAATCGCCGACTCCCCCTCCTCCATCGGTTATGTGGATTATTCGAAGATCGGAAGCGTCACCGTCGACGATACCATCGTCGATTGGCACATCGACAAGATCCTGGAATTACCCTACATCGATGCGGATGTGATCCGCAAGCGTGGATTTTCCGTCGCGGTGGATGCCGTGAATGGCGCCGGTGGCGAGATCGTGCCGCATCTGCTACGACGCTTGGGCGCCGCACGCATCGAAACCATCCATTGCACACCGAACGGACTGTTTCCGCATAATCCCGAGCCGCTGCCTGAGAATCTTGGCGATATCATGGCCTTCGTCCGCGAAACCCGATGCGATCTTGGCGTGATCGTGGATCCGGATGTGGACCGCCTTGCGCTTACCGACCAAAACGGCCGGCTTTTCGGCGAAGAATACACATTGGCGGCGACGTTGGATTTTCACCTGTCGAAGAAAGCGGGTCCGGTGGCGGTGAATCTGAGCTCCTCGCGGGTGTCGGATGTCATTGCGGCGCGCTACGGCCAAGTCTGCTATCGTGCGGCAGTGGGTGAGATCAACGTGGTCAAAAAAATGCAGGAAGTCGGGGCGATTTCCGGAGGCGAAGGCAACGGTGGAGTGATTAATCCGGATTTGCACTACGGCCGTGATTCGCTCGTCGGCATCGCCATGGTGCTTCAACTGTTGGCTGAACGCGGCGTCGACGCCGCAGCCTACCGCGATTCCCTTCCCGAATTCCACATGGTCAAGCTCAAAGCCGAGCTTTCCAGCGGAATCGATGCGGATGCCATTTTGGCGGATATCCAAGCCGCGTATTCCAATGAGAAAATCAGCACCATCGATGGAGTGAAAATCGATTTTGAAGACGGATGGGTGCATCTGAGAAAATCCAACACCGAGCCGATCATCAGGGTTTATGCCGAAGCGGCGTCCCCGGAAAAAGCGAAAGCACTCGCCGAGCCCATTTTAAAGCGCATACAATCATGATGAGTTCAATGACCGGCTTCGGCCGTGGCGAAATCACCCTCAACGGTCTAACAATCACAGTCGAAATCCGATCCGTGAACAACCGGTATTGCGAAATCAGCATGAAGCTGCCCGGACTGTTCCAGCCCATGGAACAGGAGCTTCGAGACCTCATCCAAAAGCAGGTGGATCGTGGCAAACTGAGCGTGAATGTGCGAGTGGAGATGCCTGTGGGCGATAGCATCACCCCTTCCTTCGATCTGGGTGCCGCCAAGGCTTTGTTCGTTCAGCTCAACGCGCTCCGCGATGAACTCAAGCTCGACGAGCCTGTGGGTTTGAATCATCTGCTACGATTCGACAGCCTGTATCAATCCAAAGATTCGGATGGATTCGATCCGGCGACCAAAGCCGTGCTCATCGATGCCGTGAACGCAGCGATCGTGAGTCTCAAAAAGATGCGCAAGGAAGAAGGCGACCATCTGCAAGCCGACCTCACCGAACGGTTGAATGTGATCGAGTCGACCTGCGCGCAGATCGGCGCTCTGAGTAAAGACCGCCTCCCTGAAGCCAAGAAAAAAATGACGGACCGCATCCAAGCGCTGCTGGATTCGGACCAAGTGTTGGATGCGGGTCGATTGGAGCTCGAAGTGGCTCTATTGGCCGACAAGCTCGACATCACCGAAGAGATCGTGCGCATGGGTTCGCACATCGCTTATTTCCGCAAAGCGATGGAAAGTTCGGAGCCTGCCGGACGCAAAATCAACTTCCTCATTCAGGAAATGCATCGCGAAGTGAACACCATGGGTTCAAAAGCAAATCATTCGAGTATCGCGCATCTGGTGGTGGAATTGAAAGAAATCCTGGAAATCATCCGCGAACAGATTCAGAACATCGAGTGATGGCTGCCGGAAAACTGCTCATCCTTTGCGCTCCAAGCGGCGGTGGCAAATCGACCATGGCGAAGCGCCTGATGGCGGATTTTCCACAGATCCGGCTCTCCATCTCCGCCACCACGCGCGCACCCCGAGCCGGTGAGGAAGACGGACGCGAGTATTTTTTTTTGAGTCGGGCCGAGTTCGAGCGGAAAGTCGCAGATGGCGAGTTTCTGGAGCATGAGGAGTTCTATAACGGAACCCTGTATGGCACCTTGCGCGCGCAAGTTGATAAAATGCTGATTTCTGGGTATTTTCCTCTTCTCGATGTCGATGTGAACGGCGGTTTGAACGTGCGTTCCATGTATCCGGAAAACAGCCTGGCCATCTTCCTGCGTCCGCCTTCTTTGGAGATTCTCAAAGAACGGTTGATCGCCCGAGGAACCGAATCCCCTGAAACGATTCAAATCAGGCTGGAACGCACGGAAATGGAACTCTCAGTTGCCGACCGGTTTGATTTCGTCATCGTGAACGACAACTTGGAGCGCGCCTATGGCGAGCTTCGAAACCTGGTTGAACGCCATTTATTGAACTGATCCAACATTATGTCCATCAAGACCCTTGAAGTCGAAAAAATCCAAGAAGTGACCGGAAACGTGTACGAAGCCATCGTCATCGTGTCCAAACGCGCGCGCCAGATCGCGGCTCGCGAGAAAATGGAGCTCGACGAGAAGCTCAAATACTTCGAAGGATTCGAGGAAGAAGAGGAATTCGCGTTCAACGAAGAGCAAGAACGCATTTCCAAAGAGTACGAGAAGCGCGAGCATCCTACCCAACGCGGCGTCGCGGAACTTCTCAAAGGCGAAACGACCTTCCGTAAACCGGAGTGACTGGCAAGCGCGTCCTCGTCGGTGTGACCGGCGGCATCGCGGCATACAAAGCGGTGACCCTGGTCAGGGCGCTTCAGAAAGAAGGTGCGGAGGTTCGTGTGGTTCTCACACCTTCCGCCACGAAATTCGTCGGAATCGAGACGTTTCTCGCCATAACGCGCCATGAAGTGGCCGTCGATGTGTTCAATTCCGACAATGCCGACATCCAGGAAAGCTGGTCGAAACACATCCATTGGGCCGAATGGGCCGATGCGATGGTGATCGCGCCATGCACTGCCAATTCCTTGGCGAAACTGGTGCACGGCCTCTCCGACAACATGCTCACCACCATGGTGATGGCGGCGCGCTGTCCGGTGCTGATTTGTCCCACCATGGATGGCGGCATGTACCGGTCCCCTTCCGTCACGAAAAATATCTCCGAAGCCCGAGCCATGGGCTTCCATCTGCTCGAACCCGACACCGGCTATCTGGCCAGCGGACTCGAAGACACCGGCCGCCTCCCCGAACCTGAAGCCATTTTATCCGCGTTGGATGCGATCCTCACCCATGATCTTCCCCTCAAAGGAAAACGCGTGTTGGTGACAGCGGGTCCCACTCGCGAGCACATCGACGCGGTGCGTTTCATCAGCAATCCGAGCACCGGAAAGATGGGCGTGGCCATGGCCGAAGCCGCGAAAGCCTTGGGTGCGGAAGTGACCCTCATCCATGGACCGCTAAGTGTCTCTGTGCCGACCGGAATGACGTGCATCGACATTGTGTCCGCCTCCGACCTCTTCGAGGCTGTGAAGGCGAATTTGAGCGGCTCTGACATCATCGTGATGAGCGCGGCGGTATCCGATTTCACACCGGAGACGCAGGTCGCGCATAAGATCAAGAAATCCGAGGCCGCGACTACGCTGGTTCTCAAACCCACGACCGACATCCTGTCGTGGATCGGCGCCCACAAAACCGCGCATCAGACCGTCATCGGCTTCGCCATGGAAACGGAGAATCTGATTACGGAAGCACGCCGCAAACGTCGTGAAAAGAATGTGGATTGGATTCTGGCCAACTCCCTCAGCGATGAGGGTTCCGGCTTTGGCGGTGATATGAACACGCTGTATGCCGTCGGGAAGGATGAACAGGCAGAGCCCCTCACGTTCAAAGGAACGAAAGCGAACGTAGCTCGGGAAGCACTGCTTATGGTAAATAGTAATTGGTAAATAGTAATTGGTACCCAAGAGCTTCGCAAGGGATACTAATTACCAACTACTGATTACCAACTACCATCTTACTTCACCAAGCTCATCATCCGACTCACCCTCACATCCCCAGCGCTCAGCACATACATGTACACGCCTGAGGATAGCGAGCTGGCGTCGAAGGTTACGGAATGCGATCCGGCCGGCATCACGCCATCAACCAACACCGCGACTTCACGACCGAGGATGTCATACACGCGCAATGTCGTTTTTCGTGCCACGTCCATCGTCCATCGTATTTCCGTTTCCGGATTAAACGGATTCGGATAGTTCTGCTCGAGGTGGATGCCTGAAGCGATCTCGGGATCCTGTTCGACGCTTGTCGAAATCCCGTTGACGCTCGGTGAACTGACCGAACCGTTACGTCCGACCGAGTATACCCAATACTCGGTGTTTGGAATGGGGTTGTGATCCACCCAAACGGTTTGTCCGGTCAGCGCTGATCGAAGAGGAACTGAAAGTGTTTGGTCGCCTGAAACGGCTTTCGTTGGAATGATGGTCATCGCACGTGTCGCGACCAGGTACATGAGCAGCGTATCGGTGGCAGATGCCGCGTAAGCCGGCTTTTTCCATGAAAGTCTATGTTTGGTGACCCCTCCTTCCACAAATGGTTCGATCTGAAAATCAACTGGAGCCGGTGGCGTGGATGTAGGCAACCAGTTCGCGCGTGGCGTGATGGTATCGCTTCTGTAATAATACTGACGAAGCGTGTCGGCCACGGACTTGGTGTTACCTGTGATTGATCGGGCACGGAACAAGATCTGCCCTTGGGTAGATACATCGCTTTGGTTAAAGCGGATCTGGCTTGTGAGGTCGCCGATAGCCCAATTTTGTCCACCATCGATGGCCGACAAAAGACGGAAAGGCGCCAAGCCCTGGTAAATATGCCGCCCTTTGGCCGCGGTCTGCGCCGCCCACCAGGGAGCGAGCCTGCCGTAATCCTGGCCGCCACCGTACCTCCAATACAACTGCGGAGTGAGGTAATCCACGCTGCGGTCTTCCAACCAGGCGAGCGCATCGGCAAAAATCACGTTGTAGGCATCCATCCCAACGATTCCCGATGGAACGCCGGTTTTCCAGATGCCGAAAGGACTGATTCCGAACTTCACGTGGGGTTTCACGGCTTTGATGGAGTCGTGCACAGCCTTCACCATGATGTCGACGTTGTTGCGACGCCAGGCGGCTTTACTGGTGAAGCTGCCTCGGTGAGCGGCGAAGGTGGCGTCATCCAGGCCTTCGCGTGGTCCGCCGACGCTCATGTCGTTGGGCGGATACGGATAGAAGTAATCATCGAAATGGATCCCATCCACATCATAGCGTCTCACAATGTCCATCACCACGGCAGTGACGCGCTCGCGAACTGCGGGCAGACCGGGATCCATGATCCTGATGGAGCTGGAGGCAGATGTGGCGGTGATGATCCACTCGGGGTTGGTTACGGTGACATGGTTCGCGGCGCGGGTGCGTGAGCCAGGCGCGCGGTCGGCGCGATATGGATTGAGCCAGGCATGAAGCTCCATCCCGCGTTTGTGTGATTCTTCGATGGCGAAAGCGAGCGGATCCCACAGCGGGTTCGGCGCCACACCTTCGGTGCCGGTAAGATAGGTCGACCAAGGTTCGATGGCCGATGGATATAACGCATCAGCCTCTGTCCGTACTTGGAACAGTATGGCGTTGGTCCCGGCAGCCTTCAATTTATCGAGCAAGTCTATCAGATCGGCGCGTTGCTGCGCCGGGGTTCCCGTGCGCCATGCGGGCCAATCCAGATTGGCTACAGTGGCGATCCAAACGCCACGGAACTCAGGTTTTGGAAGCGATTGGGCCATCAGACCCAAAGGAAGCAATAAAAGGATGAGGGCGATGCGTGATTTCATGTCATTTCACCAAGGTCATGGTATGTGTAAGGCGGATTTCTCCGCTGGTGAGCACGTAGATGTACACACCGGAGGAAAGATTGCTGGCGTCGAAGGTGACGGAGTGCGAGCCGGCGCTCATCGGTCCATCAACCAAAACGGCGATCTCGCGGGATTCCACGCTTGTGGCACTTGGCACTGTGAATACGTTGGATGGCGCGCTTTCCACGTAATTACGCGACAACGCGGTGACCACATAGGTATAGGTTGTGTTCTGATTCACCCCTGTGGCTGTGAAGCGGGGGCCGCCGGAAAGTCCGACGAGGTTAGCGGCGTTGGCAACGATCGCAACCGGATCGGTTTCCGTTGAAGAACGGTAAACGGCGAAACGTTGGAGAGTATCTCCCCGATCATTGTGAAACCCTCTGGCCCAAGAGATCACATGGGAGTTCCCAACCCTGTTGTAATCGAGAACCACGGGTGCACCAGGCGCCACTTGGCTGCGCCAAGGCATCGAAGGCACGATAGCCGGACGACGGTATGTGTATAGAGGGGCGAATCCACCGGTCGCGGGCTGGAACCCGTAAATACTTAGCCAGCGGAAGTACACCTGCCCGTGGAGATTGTTCACTCGGGTGGTATCGATGATTCGTGGAATCTGCTGGACCGTCCCATCCACATAGGCACCGACTCCGGTGTAGATGTGCCGACCATAGGTCTCTTTAGCGTAATCACGAACAATCCAGGAGTGTTCTGGCGAACTTGTGTAGGGCCCGCTGTAGATCTTCCAATAGATCTGAGGCATGAGATAGTCCATGTACCCGTTTTTCAACCAGCTTCTGGAATCCTGAAACACGCCGCTGAACGCAAATAGAGCTGGCCAGCCACCGGAGGTTTTGTAATGGCCAATGGGTGCGGATCCGACTTTCACCCAAGGCTTGTTCTGAGCAATCCATGAAGTGACACGTCGCGGGATATCGGTGACGTTATCGCGGCGCCAATCTGGAATCGTACTGATTCCTCTCCCATCGGCGAGCCACAGGCCGAAATCGTCGATGGCGCCGGCATAACGAATGAAATCGAAATTGATCGCATCCACATCGTAGCGGGAGATCAATTCTGTCACATTGGCCACGACCCAATCCCGCGCGCCGGCATAGCCTGGGTTCAGCCACGTGCTTCTATCCATGGAATAGATCCACTGCGGATTGGTTTGGGTGATGTGCAAAGGAGCTCCCGGTTCGGTGACGGTAGCGCCGCCCACATTATAGACATTATACCACGCGTGGACTTCAAGCCCTTGAAGGCGGCATTCGTCGATCAGGAACTGGAGCGGATCCCAACCCGGATCTTTGCCGATGGTTCCTGTGAGTTGCGTCGACCACGGGAGCCGGTCGCTGCGATAGTAACTATCTCCGCGGGAAGCCACCTGAAAGGTGATGGCGTTCAAGCCCATGGCTTTGGCTTGGCGGATGATGTCGCGAAGCGAGCTTTGCTGAACAGCGGGATCTGTGGATTTGGGCCAGTCCAAGCCTCCGGCAGTGGTCAACCAAACCGAACGGAATTCGAATTTCGGATCGGTTGAGCTCTGTGCGGCAACGAAAATTGGAAGGAGAAGTGAGAGTAAGAGAATTCTGTAGCGAAGGGACATCAATATCGTATCTGAGTTCTATTTAAAAAAAAGAGGCACCGGCGTTGGCAGGTGCCTCTTCGAATCTACTGAAAAAAGACGGGATGATTTATTTCATCAACGTCATTTTGTTCGTGATGCGGGTGTTTCCTGAACGGAGTTCGTACAGATAGACACCTGAACCAAGGTTGGATGCGTTGAATGTGACGCTGTGGGTGCCTTGCGATACGACGCCATTGACCAAGGTGGCCACTTCACGACCAAGCATGTCATACACCTTGATGGTGGTCATTCCGGCTTCAGGAAGCGTGTAGGAAATGGACGTGCTTGGGTTGAACGGGTTCGGATAGTTTTGGCTGAGTGCGAAACCTTTGATCACATCTTCGTTGCGATCCACACTCACCACGCCACCATTGCGGGTGAATTTCTGCACTGTTCCAGCTGTGTTGTTAAACGTAGCCACGTAGGCCGTAAGGCCGTCTTGGCTGAAAGCGATGCCACGTGGAACTTGGAAAGTGGTCGACGTGCCGTCATTCCAGCTTAGGGAATCAACAACGGCACCAGTAGCCGCAGAAAAACCGTAGAACCGTCTGGTGTTCCATGGAGCAAGCGCCGATGGATCGCCGGTTCCACCACTACCAGAGAAGTAAATCACACCTGAGTTGGCTGTGTAACGGGCGCTCGCTCCGGTATGTAGACCAGCGAAAACCGGATTCACAAACTCCGTGAACGTGTCAGAGAAGACTCCATCGGCACCGATGTACTGGGTGATGCTGAACGAGTCGTAGCTCGGGTTGAAGATCACATTACCATCCGCGCTCACTTCAAGCGTACGCGAGAACCCGCGTTTGTTGTTAGTTACGGTAGCGAGTAGTTCACGTTCTGAGGTGTAAATCACCAATGGGCTTCCGCCGAACACGTAAGACAGGACGTATTGTCCTTCAGCCGTCACCGCAACGCGGTTCGGGGCTTGGCTCGCGCCATTGAAGAGACCGGGTTCGGTGTATGCGACACGCAAAATGGTCACATCCTTGACCCACATTTGAGCTCCTGTCGTGGCGTTGAATTTAGCGATGAATGAGAACTCGCGGAGCAAGCAACCATCGGCGGGAGTGGGGGATTTGCAACCTGTTCCTGTGGTCAGCACGTTGCCTGCTGAACCTTCAGACCAGCTGCGTGCGGTACCAAGCCGTGGGCTTCTCCATCCATGGGATGACACCAGGATATTACCGTCGATATCGCGGTTCAGACCGGTCAAACGGCCCAAATGAACGATGGAATCGCCAATGGTTACGGCGTTGATCGGCGGGAATGCTTGAGTTCCATCCGCGTTGAAAGACCATAAGGAGTTGATGTTCACACCGCTGACAATGGTTTCAAAGTACGGTGCGACCCAAAGTTTGCCGGCGTTGTCCACGGCCAAGCCATGCACCCCGCGAACTAAAGTGGTGGAATCAGGGAAAACTTTGTCGAAGGTCCAAGATCCTTGTGCGCTGGCCATGGCCGGTACACAAAGAAGGACGAGTGCTGTCAGTAACGATTTCATCATGTGTTTCTCCTTTGAGAGTTGTGGTTAGGTCTTTTCAATGTAGGGAATGAGGGGTAAGCATCAAAATCATGGGGTTATTCGATGCCGTAATACGGAGCTCCGTTTTTCTGCATGTTCAATGTGATCAAGCGTTGCGTTTGTCCGGCTTGAACGGGCAAGAGTGTCATCAAGATCTTCTGAGTGCCCGGAATCCAATGCATTTTCAATATCACACCCGGCAGAATTCCCGCATATTGCTCGGAAACCACTCCTGCCGGAGAGATCGCCAGAAGCGGCTGAGGCGCAGGCGACAGGCGATTGAAGGCTTGGTTTCCTGATACCGCCACGAACATGGTACCATCGGTTGCAAAAGCGATGGAACGTGGCACCACATCCGCGTTGTATGCCGTAGACAGGTTCACAACCACTTCAGCAGCACCGAGGCTGTTGTCTGCGTTGATCGGAAAACGCCATATGAAAGGCACTCCACCTTGAGTGCCACCCACATACAGGAAATTATTAAATACTTTGACTGCCGTTCCGTTCGCATTGAACGGATAGCGCACAATCGCACGTGATGCTCCGAGATTTTGTACACGTACGATGCTCCGGTTGGCAACCGTCACGGCACCTTCGTTAGACCCTACCACCCAGAGGAAATCCTGAGCATCGAAATCAAGGTCTTCCGGGGCACCGATGTTCGAAGCCCAGTTCGTTGTGACTCCACCGTTTGGTGGCGAGCGACGAACCAACGGCTCAGGACCGGTCACTCGTAACATGTACAAACCGCCATCTTTACCGTACTTCATCGCACGATAGGTGAACGCTTGGGCGGGAGTATAGGCTTCACGAACGACGCCTACCCTATTGTAGATATGTACACCTGCAGGAAGTCCCGAGGCTTCAACCGAAACGAAATATTGACCTGCTGGGCCAACGGCCGCTACAAAAGGAATGGTTCCAGGTGCGAATGATGTCGCATTCTCAAACAAGGCTTCAAGTTTGTATCGGATGGCGTTGCTGTAAGCCAAAGCTCCGACCACGTTCACTTTGATATTGATGGAATCGGCCACATAGTTCGGGGTATTGACCACGATTTGTGTCGGAGTTGCCGAAACTACGGTCGCTGGGCGGTTATTGAACCAGACCTTGTTCTCAGCAGGAACCGATGAGAAGTTGGATCCGTTGATGGTCACTGTCAGATATCCTGCAAAAAATCCATTCGCCGGAGAGACTGAAGTGATCGCCGGATTCGGTTTGAATTCCGCCTTCTCATCGAAAAGACTGTTTGAGCTTGGCGTATCGCACTGCTGCATCAGAATCACAGCAGGCAGTAGCCAAAGCAGAATCGAGCGGTTGAAAGAACGTTGTTTCATGGTTTGGTCCATACCATTGATTTAGAAAATGAGTTGAACGCCGATGCGGTTCACGCTGTCGAACACTCCGAACGAGGTGTAGGAGTAATCCGCTTTGATTCCATAACGCTTGCCTATGGGCTGGATCACACCGACTCCGAAGGAGAAACTCTGCTCTTCCGACGGGAGGATCATCCCTCCACGTAGAGCCAGGCGGTTCATAAACAGATATTCAGTACCCAACATCAATTGTTCTTGGAAATCACGCGGACGGTTCGCATCCAGACTCACCAAAAGCGAATGTTTGGATGGATCGATGCTTGTGAAATCCAACGCATTCATGGAAAGTCCCATGCGGAACGTCAGGGGCATCTCCTGACCATCGAGTTGGTAGGTGATTTCCTTGCCATAGTTGCGTAATGACATACCCAGATTCAGGCTCTTGAAACCGGTCTTGTAGAACACTCCGAAATCCACCGAAACGGTTTCCGCACCAATCTGCTCGCGTTCGTATCCGCCACCTGGCAGGCGGTTCACGGCTCCGTTCACAAGATTCTGGTCGATGTACCTCAGATTGGCACCCATCGAGAACTGATTGCTCAATGCGCGTGCGTAGGTGAATCCGATCGCCGTCGCACGTGGAGAGTAATTCCCGATGATGTCGTAGGAACTCGGATTGCTTTCATTGAATATCGTTTCGGTGAATGTGCCGTAATCCACTCCGAGCAAAGAGATTCCGAACACTCCGTACAATCCGTTCGCTGGACTCAAAACCGCGCCCGCATATTGATAATTGATGTCGGCAATCCAATTGACCTGACCGAACGTCGCTTCTCCGTTACCCTTCACCCAAGCCACGGAAGCCGGGTTATAGAACATGGACTGAGCCCCTCCCTCAATGGAAGTCAAGGCATCACCCATACCGGAAGCCCGTGCGCTGATCGGCGCTGACAGGAATTTCATCACGGTTTGGGCGCGCTTCTTCTGAGCGAAGACATCGGTGGCCGATCCCGTAGCCAGGATCGCAGCCAGTAGTGTAAGCGTTAGAATTCGTTTCACTTTCGGAACTCCCATGATTAAAGGACGACTACGAATTTGAGATTGGTGACCGCGCCGGTGTCCAAGTCTTCAATCCGTGCGATATAAATGCCACTGGTGATGCGCTGACGTGCATCCGTGTTCAAATCCCAGTATTCATCACCACTTCCGTTGGTGTGCATGAGGGTTTTCACTCGCTCACCGATTTCCGTGAAGATGTCGATTCGGCATCGGCCCGGAATCTCATAAAACGCGATTTGCAAACGTCCACCGAGGGTGAGACTGTTGGATGCGGTCCGGATGAACGGATTTGGCACCACAACGGCTTGATCGATGGATGTGCCCGCCGGACGCAGAAGTCGGGCTGGGTCATAACTTTGTGTGTAATACCGGCTGCTTCTGAGCGCGCGCGCCGGAGTAAGCGCCGTACCCGGGTTATCCGCAAGGCGGCCACGTGCCACGATGTAATAGTAATAATCCAAGCCACGGATGGGGGCCCCAGCGGGATTGGCATCATTATCATCGAAACTGCGGGCGGTTGTGGGCAGATCCGCGATTTTGACATACAAAGAATCCACGTTTCCGCGTGTGCGGTAGATTTCGAAACCATCCACTCTAGCCAACTCAGACGCTTTGTAATCCCACTCGAGAAAAATCTTATCCCCTTGGGAAGTCACACGGAATTCCGTGGGCGGTGCGGGTTCGCGCGGAATAGTGTACCCGGCCAAAAAGTTCGCTTTGGCGCGCTCGAAAGTTTGGATGAGCGAATCACGACCCTGGAACACGATGGTGTTTTTCTGCAAAGCAGTGATCTGATTACGTTTGAACAATGCCCCGGTCGTATTGGCCAATTCACGGCTGATACCCGACGCCCCTTCTGCGATCACAATCCGTATACTCTCTCCTGGAGCCAACGTGTAGGGTCCGATACCCTTCGCGGCAGACCATCCACCCGAAGTCTGTTGAGCAGGGTCGCCGGTGGGTGATTTGAAACCTGGATCACCTGTGGGCTCCACACGGTACGCATGACGCGTGTTTCTTCCGGCTCGCATGAATGTGTTGTATTCCGCTGTCATTTTATCTTTGTTGAACTGATCGTTCGATGAGTTCAACTCATCATCGGAATTGACTTCGGTCATGGTGAATGGCTGAGTCGGGTCATCCACATTGTTCGCAGGCGACTGCTGCGCGAAAAGTACCGCGTTACCCACGAAATGATAGGCTCCCAAACGACCGGTGGTGTCAGAAGGTGGTACGAAACCGCCGAGTGTCACCGCTGTGAAAATCGGGCCGCCGATATTGTCATAGAGGGTGAACAGAGGGAAACGTCCGTGCCAGGTGAAATGGCCGCGCAAACCGGCGGAAGCTCCGTAATTGGGGCCGAGACCATCGCCGAAACGATCCGTCATGGCGTTGATTCCCCAACCCGTGGCGTTACCAATGATGTAACGCGTTTGTCTGACTACGGAATAGCGATACTGCCAGAAGAACATCACGCCCGTCAATGTCTTGCCGGGAAGCGATACCGTGGAGGTCGCATCGGTGATACCGGTGTTCGTGAACGTGTAATCTTGGATGTGGTAGTTGTCGTGGTACTCATTCGACCATTGGTAGATCCGACGCTCCATGGTGATGCCGATCGCGGTATTCACCTTGTTATAAATCATCCGGTCGGAAATGAGGTTCGGATTGACTTCATCCACTTCTTTCGGGATGTCGAAGGAGACTTCATCATCCACAGTGACGGTAACCGGCTCATACCGGCTGATCAGTTTGTGTTGAACAGGGAAAAACTCGTTCAGACCCGTTGCGCGAGGTCCAATGTGCATCACTTTGTGTGGGAACACGTTTCCGCCGGCGTCGGTGAAATCCGTGGTGCCGATCCACAAGCCTTTGGCGGCTTGCATATCCTGAAAAGCGTAGATCGCCGGCCAGCGGAGTCCGAATTGCTGCGAAGGCACCAAGGCGTGCTCGCGTTCGATACCGGAGCTCATATAGAAGTTATGAAGCGAGCCGACACCGAGCCAACGGGCTTCGGCCTGGGCGAACAACCCCTCTTTGGCTGGAATCAGGAGGGCGAGAATGATCAATATCCGTTTCATCATCATGCTTATTGAATGGGGTTAGCTTAGAACGAGACTCGCACGCCCAAAAGGACATTGCGAGGGTTGAAAAACACGAAACTGGAGTAATTCGGCATATCGATATAGGCTTTATTCTTCAAAGTGCGTTTCACCAGGTCGGCATCAGCCACGACAAACGCGCCGTTCACGAATTGGTAATAGGTTTCGTCTTGATAATTGTAATACAGCGGGCGGGCGTGTGGCGAACTGATATCGGCGAGTTTGCGGACTGTCACTATAGGCTGATACCCGACACCCGGTTTGCGGTACATTCCCGGACGGTCGTTCCCCGGCACCGACAGATACGAACCTTGCAGACGCTCAAGCGTTGCAGCCGGGAGGTGCAAGGATCTCATGTAATCGTTGTAATCATCGCCGTCCACAAATCCATGCGGTATTCCTGATGTTATGTTTGTAGCCATGTAGCGCAAATTCAGCACATTGTTGAAATCCGCGAAAAAGTTGACACTGGTGCGACCGGATGCTCGGAAAGTGCGGGTCAGACGCATATCCAAATTGTAGGAATCCACCCATTTGACGTTGTTGGTAAGCCCTGGGATGGAACCGCCTCCAGCCCAAGTCAAATAATAACCTGCTTGCCATTCCCCGAGTAATCCGAGTCTCCATCCACCGAACGGACTGAAACCACCCAATTGCGGACCGAAATCATTCGGTGTGAACACATCGAAGTTGGCTCGGGCGAATGGTCGTGGACGTGGCTTGGATTGGGCGTTCGCCGAAACCGAGCGTTCGTAATCGCGCTGTGCCTTTCTCGATTCGTACACGTTCACAAATCCGAAACGACCTGTGGAGCGGATCATATAGGTGTAATTCACGAAACCGGAAAACCATTGGCCTCTTGGACGGCTCAGCGTCAGTTCCAAGCCCTTGGTATCGCGGTACGTATCGGCGCGTTGAGTGCGGTAAAGCGTCTGGCTCAATGAATTCACGAAGTTCGTGGTGATCGGGATGTTCGTCTCATCCTTGTAATAACCCGCAATACGAATCAGATACTCATTCAAGAAGCTCTGCTCGTAACCCAATTCATAGGACACTGTTTTTTGCAGTGGAAGATTCGGATTCGCCAACGAGCTGATGCGTGAGTTTTCCACGAAGGTCTCCACACGGTACAAGCTGAAGGTGGATGGGAACGATTGGAAGTGGCCGTAGTTGAAATACAGTTTGCTGGTGAGCGTGATGGGGAAGGAAATCCCGATCCGAGGACTCAAGACCAGATGTTCCCTGGCTTTGGAGGAAGGGAACACATCAGTGATCTCACCTTCCACCGGCGTATTGAACAATGGATCGAACATTTCATAGACTATCCAATCGGTATTGGCGTTCGAGTAATCCAAGCGCATGCCGATGTTGGCGACGATTCCTTCGTACTCGAACTTGTTCTGCAGATACGCAGCGGCGCGGATTGGTTCATTGTTCCACTTGGTGGTGGAGCGTCCGCTCGGCAGGTAGGTATCCACCGAGCCGTAGTTCACATCGCTGAAGATCTGAACAAACTGGATGCCGGTCTTAATCTGATTGTAACGGTTCACCTGGCTGGTGAGATCGTAACGAAGCGAAAGTGTTCCGAGTTTGGAAGAATCCCTCGAGTTACTCATCCCCACACCCATACGGAGACCTGAACCAATGCCCGTGGATGGAAGCGGCCAGAATCCGTAAGGTGCCTCATCCACACCTGTGAGTCCGAAAAACTTGATCTTGGTGGTATCGCGCAGACGGCCCGGGTTCGTCGAATACTCGGTGTTATAAAAGCTGCCATGCACTTCATAGAAGGTTCGAGCGGAAAGCGTATGCGTGAACTTTCCGCCGATCATGAAACGATCCACGCGGCTCGGTGCGAAATAATCGCTGGAATAGATTCGTGAGTTTCCGAAACTATTGCGATCCACAACGGCTCCGGCAATTCCCGATGCGCTGGAGAAGAAGCCCGGATTTCCAACGTTGTTGCTGTTTGTGCCTTGTTCGGTGGAATAAAAGCCTTCCACAGACAGTTTCATACCGCGACGCACATCGCTGGTCAGTTTCAAAGACATCAGATCGTTCGAATACCGATCGCGAGACAACGGAATCATGTACATGTTCTGTGTGCGGCGGTATGAAGCCCAGAACCGCGCATTGCCCAGCATGCTGCTGACGAAGGGTACGGGTCCGCCGAAGCCGGCATCCAATACGTAATCGGGCTCGGTGGCGACCATGTTTTTGCGATGTTGCCACAAAAAAATCTGCTGAGCCGACTCAGGGGTGAAATGGTTTCTCGGATCCGGATTGGCCAAGGAATTCAACGCGACAGTGTTCCAACCATTGAATTGCGGATACTGGCGACGCGTCCAAAAATCCCAGTTCTGAGTGCCTGTGAACGCCACTTCCGGATCGACATAGGGACGGATCCAGTAAGAATTCGGACTGTTGATGGCCTCACCGAAATGCTTCTGTCCGGGTTGGTCGTGCCTGTAATAGATGTCGAATTCGAATTTGTTCGGGTTTCCCTCTTTGGTCACCACGTTCACGATACCGGATTGCACATCGCCATATTCGGCGTTGAATCCTCCCGTTTGAACTTGGATTTCTGCAACGGAAGTGATTGAAACCGCTGTGAATGGGGATTTGTCGCGGTCATCACGAAGAGTGAGTCCGTTCACGTTGAAGGCGACTTCATCACTGGCTCCACCACGAACCGCCAAGCCTTGGATACCGGCTTGAAGTCCGACTATGCCGGACACCGTGGTTACAGGCAAGTTCCGGATCTCTTCGGCGCTCAGGTTCACCTGGCTCGAAGACACATCCCGTTGAACGATGGGCCGCTCTGCGACGATGGTCACCTCTTCGCCTTGGAAGATTTCCTCACGTAGGCGGAAATCCAAGGTCGTGGTCTGCCCGATATTGATTCGTACTTCAGTCTGAGTAACTGTCGTGAAACCGATGTAGGTCGCTTTCACGGTGTAGGTACCCGGACGAATGTTGATGACCGTGAAATAACCGTTCAGATTGCTCGCCGCACCAATGCTCAACTCTTCGATGATGATGTTCACACCTGTGAGCGGTTCACCGGTTTTCGCATCACGGACGGTTCCCTCGAGGCGTCCTGATTGTGCGTTCGCGACCGATGTGAGCCCGGTCAGAAGGAAGAGAAAGGTTGTATAGGTGAGGAAACGAGTCCGTATTGAAGACATCATAGATTGGTACTTGAAGGAGCCGGTACACGTTGGTAAGCTTCAAGCTATCAAAATTGAGCCGGTTTGTAAAGCATTAAAAAAGCCCTTCCATGGTATTTTTCCGTAGTTTTACGGAGTACATAGACCGATCCACCATACCCAGCGAAATGCGACCTCTTTACAAATTCCTTCTCTCTATCCTACTCATTAACAGTGCTTTGGCGATGCCTACCAGTGCCATGTCAGCCGTTGACATGGTCTTGGACACCGGATCAATCCAACCCCCCGATTTCATTGAGACGGTTAAGACAAAAAATCTGCCTGGCACTTCCGGGCGCTTCATTCTGAACGCATCGCCATCGCCTGATTCGCGATATATCGCGTATGAAGTCTATGGCTCTTCCCTGTTCATCTACGATACCCAGACGGAATCGAGCATCGATCTCGGCTCTGTGAACAATCCGGTTTGGGACGAGCTCGGCCGCCTCCATTTTCAAAAAACGATCGAAAACGAGGACCACACCGAAGAGATCCTCTACTTCCACTACTCCCCCACCACTGGCGTCGAATCGCCGTTGGCTCCAGGCGAAGCGCGTCCAAATTTCATACCTACGGTGCACGAACAGCGCTCGCGCGCCAAAAGAGCGATTCCAAGCACCGCATCCGTCACCGGCATGTCGGGATGGAGCATCTTTCTCGACCAAGGCCACTCCCAAAAAGAGAACGAAGGGTTATATAGATATTCAGAAGCGGAAAAAGTGCTCCGCATAGGCCTGCATCTGCGTCAGATGCTTCTTGAACAGACCGACATCGATACGGTGTATGTGGCCCGCACAACCGACAACGACTTTGTCGGGCTCACGCAGCGCACCACGATGGCGAACGCCCTCGGAGCCAGCTTCTACTATTCCATCCATTCCAACGCCGGGGCGCCATCCACCAACAACACGTTGATGTTGTGGGGCGCGAATGGAGCGGGTGTGGAGAAAACTCCGCAAGGTGGAAAGAAAATGGGCGACATCATGATCCTGGATCTCACCGCCGCGATGCGCATTCCCACCATCGGTTCACGTGGAGATTCACCTTTCTATGGCTTCACCACTCGCACCACTCCCTATCTACATGTGAACCGGGAATCAAACATGGCTTCTGTGTTGTCGGAAGGCGGTTTCCACACCAACCCGACCCAACAGCAGCGCAATCTCAACGCCGAATGGAAAAAGCTCGAAGCGCAATCCGCGTTCTGGTCCATTTTACGCTATCACGGACTGCGACGCCCGCAAGTCGGCATTCTGACGGGAATATTGACGGATATCGAATCAGGTCGACCTATCAATGGCGCCACCGTGACTGTGGGAGATCGCTTCTACACCACCGATACCTATGAGAGCCTGTTCAACCGTCATTCGAACATTCCCGATGAGTTGGCCAACGGATTCTACTACATGGAAAATTTCACTCCCGGTGCCACCGTTTCAGTGAGCATCACCGCACCGGGCTTCCGTCCAGCAACCCGTCAGATCACGCTCAGAGACACCACATTCACTTTTTTGGATGTGGGATTGATTTCGACCGTCCCTCCATCTGTCGTTTTCGCAAGCGTGGCGAACGGAGCCCTGAATCTGGTGCCGGGTGATCCGATCCTGATCCGCTTTTCCCGCCCGATGAAGCGTGATTCGGTGATCGCCAACATCCGCATCACCAACGGAACCCTTCAACCCAACCATCGATGGATTTCGAACACCGAGCTGGAGATCCGCATCGCAAGCGAATTTCTGACAGATGTGACACTCACGATCACCGAGGGTGCCGAAGACAACTTCGATAACGCGCTCATCCCGTTCTCGATCTCTTACAGAACGCGTCCGGAAGACATGGTTCCACCTCAGATCATCGCTATTTCCCCTGAAGACGGATCGACGAACGTAGATCAACTCACAATCATTTCAGTGACCTACGACGAGCCGCTGGCTCCCGATCTGGGCATCGAGTTCCCGATCCGGGTATCGGTCGCTGGGCGTCAAGACTCGGTCGCCATGCGCGCTTACCAAGTGTTCACTTTGGGCAACCGATCCATGATCCAATTCTATCCCGCAGCGCCTCTTCAAGACAACACAGATTATGAGGTCACCGTCGTGCGTGGCATCTCCGACCGATTCGGGAATCGTACCACATCCGTGCAGTTTTTCGAGTTTTCCACCGGTTCGAGAGTCACTCAGCGCACGGTGATAGACGCGTTCGCGACCGTCGACAGCTGGTGGGTGCCGCAACAATCGGGTAGCACAACCGGAATTCAAACCGAGCAGACCTCGCGTACGGCGCGTCAACCCGGCTTCCCAATGCTTTCCGGCGGAAACGCCATGCATCTTAATTATGGATGGTTGGCCGACGGACCCAATTGGCTCATCCGCGAATACATGATCCCATCCGCATCCAACAATCTCCGTTTCAATAAGAACAGGGTCTTGCAAGCCTACATTTTAGGGGATGGATCCGGAGTCAGATTCCGTTTCATGCTACGTGACGGAAACAATCAGCTTGAGGGAAGTCCTTGGATTCCGATCACCTGGATCGGATGGAAGAAAGTGGAATGGGATCTTCGCCCGGGAATTTCAACGCCTTGGGTGAACGGAAACGGCGTGTTGGACGGAACCCTGTACACCGACAGTTTCCAGCTCACGCACACCTTGGGAAATCCGTTGAGCGGAAGCATCGCCATCGACGATTATGCTCATGTGGACGTGGTGGCGGAGACTTCCGTGGAAACGAGGGACGAGGAACGTGGGACGACAGACGATTTCGCATTAGCTCAAAACTATCCGAATCCTTTCAACCCTAGTACTCAGATTCGATTTCAAGTGGGGACGCAACATCTTGCGTCCCTACGCTTGGCGGTCTTCGACGTACTCGGTCGCGAGATCGCCGTCTTGGTGAATGGCGCCATGCCCGCGGGAACGCATCAGGTCACCTTCAACGGCGATGGACTCTCCTCCGGCGTGTACCTCGTTCGGCTTGTGGCCGGCAACGAGGTTCGCACCATCCGGATGATGTTGCTCAAATAACGGCTTACTTCACGAGGGTCATCAATCGGGTGACCCTCTTCCCTTCCGCCACCAGTTCGACCATATAAACCCCACTGGCTAGACCAGTCGCATCGAAGGTTATTCTATGACTTCCCGAGTGGCGCTGTCCGTTCTCTAAAACTGCAATCTCTCTTCCCATCAGATCGAAGACTTTCAAGGTGACCCAACCGTCAACCGACAACCGAAAACCAATCACAGTGGTAGGATTAAAAGGGTTTGGGTAATTCTGGTTCAACGCGAAATCGTCCATCGTCCCACGTTCCTCGTCCCTCGTTTCTACGGACGTCGTCACCCCCGCCACAAAGCTCTGCGTCTCGCCCACGGTGCTCGCATCCGAATTCACGGCAATCACACGTGCGTAATATGTGGTTCCGGTTTGGAGTCCGGTAAGGGTTTCATTGAAATACACTGGTTCATTCACATCGACGGCGATGGTGCGCTCAGGGGATTTCATCGAGCCGGCGAAATTGGCGTTGGTCGAGTATTCGACGAAATACACCGTCTGTGAGCGTTTCGGATGGATGGTGAACCCGATGCGCATCTCTCCTGCCGCTTCCGGCGCCACACGGTTCCATGTAACGGCCGGCGGATTCAAATACGCATGCACCCGGCGACGGACCGACGGCAAAGTGGGATAGAACGCGCTTCCCGGACATGCCGTCGAACTCGCCACATCATCCCGGTGTCCCGAGATGATGTTGTAATTATTGGTGTTGATGAGTCGTGTTCCCAACACATCCATCCCCTTTTCATTGGCTTTCCATGCCAGGATATTGCGCAGCGCGGTGACTGCGGCGGCTGAGGGAGTGAATAATGTGTAATCTCCGATCACGCAGACTCCCATGGTTCTGGAGTTCACTCCAGGAGAATGAGCGCCTTGCACATCCGGATTACTGCCACCAGTTTGCACATTAAAAGAATGAGCCCGGCCTTGATAGGTCACACCGTTGGGATCGACCAGCCAGTTGTATCCGATGTCTGCCCATCCATTACCTGAGGGCTGCGGTGAGGTATGGAACACATAATAACTGCGCACCACCGCCGCGAAATCGCTGCTGTTGGTTTGTCCGGCGGAATGATGCACCCATAAGTGCGTGACCGTGATCGGCGAAACACCCGACACGTTGCTCAGATTGAGGGTTGTTCCCCACGAGGCGCGGGTGACATAGGTCGGAAGCGCGTAGGCCGCGGTCACATTCACTTCGAACTCCACCGCTTTGGCTTTCACATCACCTTCGGGTGTTTTTCCTGGATTCACAGCGAACAGATGAACCGATTCAGGCAACACATCCGCCAAGCCCGCCATCACCCGATATTGAGCGAAACGCGATGTCGCCGGAAAGAAGAGGACGTTTCCACGGACCAATCCGGCGTCCAACTCCACATGATCGTCGTGGGCGGAATCAAGCCATTCTCCCCAAGTCACACCGTCTTCCGACACGCGAAGCTGGATGTGGGCATGGGATGGGGTTTTCGCCCCGAAGTCCATCGTCGGCGCGATCGAGATGAACGGCTCTCCGGCCACCGAGATCGGAATCACATCCGATTCGATCACACGATGCAAACCTTGGGATTTCAGCATCGAGGGATGGATGGGGAAAGATTTCGAATCGGTGCGGACTTGGGCTGTGGCCGCAGTAACGCACACCGAACCGATGAGAATAAGCGACATCAAACGCATGGCTTCAGATTAGAGAGTGAACCAGGATAGTGCGGATGAACCTTCCCATCCGTTGAATTCGTCGAGTCGGAAACGATCTACCACGGAACCGTTCACGAACAGATAAAGTGCTGTGGAATCGTCGGGATAAACTCGGTAGAGAAGAACCGACTTGGAGCCTGAATGTTTTGAGGTGAACGGCTCACCGAGAGCTGCGCGAACCTCTTTCACAGATCTGCCGCGCAGGTCGATGGTTCCATCGGCTTTGCGAAAGGGCGCGAAACGCTCCTGATCGATGCGATAGGTCGGCTCGTCGATCGAAGTATTGTTACCGGCTCTGAGTCGTTCCTGGATGTCCGAGATTTTATCATCCGCAGTGACAGTGACTGTCGTATCGACGGATTCGACTTTTGGAACTTCGGGTGCGGCGCAACTCAGCGCGAAGACGCCGAGAAGCAGGAAGGATATGATTTTCATGTCGCCAAGATAGCCGAAACCGCTGTAACTTCGAGATGTGAACAAATCCCTTTTACTCTTTTTGATCCTTGGTGGCATACTGGTGAGTGGAGTATTGCTATGGACGATTCCCGCCGTAGCCCCTCTCAAGATCGCCAGCATCGACGATGCCGAGCCGATCATCCGCTCGATCCTTGCATCCCATTCCATCACCGAACAGGAAGTGAAAACGCGTAGCATCGAGTTCGAAAACGGAGCCAAACGCATCGTTCACACGGTGGCCGTGCCACCGGCCTGGCCGAAAACGCGGTTCCATTTGGTTCTGAACGATTCACTTCGGAAAGTCGGACTTGACACTTACGGCGTGGTCGAATTTCCCGATCGCCACTTGAGAATCCACATTCTCTATCGCGGGAAAGTGGTTCGTACGGTTGCTTTGAACACCGACCGCAACGTGCTCTGAATCAGAGCGGAAACTGTTTCAGATGTTCCAATGCCTTGTATGCGGTAAGGTCGTATTGGATGGGCGTGACCGCGCCAAATCCCTGTTTGAGCATTTCCACATCCAAGTCCTCTCCTTTTTCCAAGACTTCGAATTTGCCGGTAATCCAATAATAGGGACGGTTGTAGGGATCCATCCTCCCTTCGTATTCCTCGACATAGCGGCTGTTGGCTTGGCGCGTCCAATACAATCCCTTCAGAGGACCGGCCGGCGCATTCAAATTCAGCAGAACCCCTGGTGGTAATCCGTTGTCGAGGACCAAGCGGATGAGTTTGTCGGCCGCCTCGCAGCATCCGCTCAGATCCGCGTCTTCGGAAAATTCGACGCAACTGACCGCGATCGCACGATATCCGAGGATCGTAGCCTCGGTGGCGGCACTCACCGTTCCCGAATAGATGGTGTTGATGCCGGCGTTCGAGCCATGATTGATGCCGCTGAGCACCAGGTCGGGTTTCACATCCAGCAGTTTGTCGTGTGCCAGTTTGATGCAATCGGCAGGGGTTCCGTTCACGGCGATGGCGTACTTTCCGTTGAGCATTTTCACTTTGTTGGCGCGGAGAGGCTGGGTCACCGTGATGGCATGTCCCACTGCGCTTTGCTGTCGATCGGGCGCGATCACCACCACTTCGCCGTATTTGGCCGCGGTTTCCACCAAGGCCATGATTCCGGGTGAATAATAGCCGTCGTCGTTACATACCAGAATTCTCATTCGTATTGCTCGTCTTTGGATGGGAAGTTTTTGCTTTTCACATCCTTCACATACTCTTTGACTGCCGAACCGATGGCTTCGTGGAGTTCGAGATATCGGCGGATGAACCGGGGTTTGAAATCTTTGGTGAGTCCGAGCACATCATGCATCACCAGCACTTGTCCGTCGCAATCCGCGCCGGCGCCGATTCCGATCGTCGGGATGGATAAGGCTTCGGTGACCCTCTTCGCCAACGATGCGGGTATTTTCTCCAAGACCACCGCGAAACAACCGGCTTCTTGCAATTTCACGGCATCCGCGATCAGCTCTTCGGCCTCTTCGACGTCGGTGGCGCGCACTTTGTAGGTTCCGAATTTGTAGATGCTTTGGGGTGTGAGTCCGAGGTGACCCATCACCGGAATTCCGGCATTCACGATTTTGCGGATGGTATTTGCGACCGCGCTCCCTCCTTCCAGCTTCACCGCATGGGCGCCGGCTTCTTTCATCATGCGTCCGGCATTGCTCAAGGCTTCTTCAGCGGTCACCTGGTAACTCATGAAGGGAAGATCGGCCACGATGAGGCACCGCGATGCGCCTCTGACCACCGTCGATGTGTGGTAGATCATCTGATCCATGGTGATCGGAAGCGTGGTCTCATGACCGGCCATCACATTGCTGGCTGAATCGCCCACAAGAATGATGTCGATGCCCGCCGAGTCGATGATCCGCGCCATCGTGAAATCATAGGCGGTGAGCATGGAGATCTTCTCCCCGCGCTGTTTCATATCGACCACGGTGCGCGTGGTGATGCGGGGCGCGCTCATAACTTGTTTTTCGGCACGATGGCCGCCACGGCTTCCATTTCGCAGGTCACGTTGCCTGCCACCATCGCCTTGGCGGTGAAGGTCGCGAATTGGCGTTTCTGCTCGCCCAAGGTCACTTCAAGGATGAGCTGGTCGCCGGGAACCACCGGCTTGCGGAATTTGCAATTGCTGATGCCCGAAAAGAAGATGAGATACTGCGATGGATCATCAACCCTGGTTTTCATGGCCAGGATGCACGCGGCCTGGGCCAAGGCCTCGACCTGAAGCACACCCGGCATCACCGGATTGCCAGGAAAGTGACCGTTGAAGAATTCTTCGTTGGCAGTCACGTTTTTCAATGCGGTGATGGTGTCTCCCTCGATGGAAAGCACCCGGTCCACAAGCAGGAATGGATATCGGTGAGGGATTAGGGCTTTGATGTCTTCAATGGTCATCATGACGGAAAATGCTTAGGTGAATGATGCGGTTAGGCGACGGTTCCCACATAAATGTAGGCAATCCCGCCGCTAAGGCGATGCGCAGATTTCGAGCTGAACGCTCCGGATCGCTCCATGAGTTCGAGGAACGCATCTCCGGCCGGAAAATGAGCGCTGGTCTCGGGAAGATAGGTGTAGGCGTCGCGGTTTCCGGTGAGAAGTCCGCCCACAAGCGGAATCACATGCGTGCTGTAGAAGCGGTAAGGCCAGCTCATGAGTCCTGTGGGCTGACCGAATTCAAGCACGACCACGCGCCCGCCGGGTTTCACAACCCGAGCCATCTCTTTGAGACAGACCAAGGGATCGTCCACGTTCCGGATGCCGAAAGAGATGCTCGACACGTCGAACCGGTTCGATTCATAAGGCAGATTCATGGCATCGGCGACTTCGAAGCGAATGTCCAGCCCTTTTTTCTTGGCTTTGGCCGGTGCCGGTGCGATCATAGGAGCGCAGAAATCGGTTCCGATCACTTCTCCGCCACGCACCTTCTGTTTGAAAGTGATGGCCAGATCGCCGGTGCCCGTGGCACAATCCAGCACCGAATCGCCCATCCGCGCACCACTGAGTTTCACCGCTTTCTTCCTCCATCGATGATGGATCCCCATCGACAATACCGAATTGACGAGGTCGTACCGCTCCGCGATGGAAGCGAACATGGTTCTAACTTGCTCAGACATGAGGTTGTGGTTCCGTTAAATGTTCGGTTTGAAAAGTGATTTCCGGCTGAAAATGTCCGTCTCGATAGCGTAATGAATAGACGCATCCGTTTCGATGAGGAATATCCCGCATATTGGCCAGTCCGAGGCCGGTCAAACCGGTCATCAGCACCCGCAAGGTTCTGCCATGGGTGAACACAGCGATGGATTGACCCGGATGCCGCGCCACGATGTCTAGAATCGCACGACTCGCGCGCTCATAGACCTGGATCGGGTTCTCTCCGCCTTCGGGCGCTACGCCAAGTTCGCCGCGGGTCCACGTGTCGTAAAGCTCCGCCAATTCACCACGTTGCTCATCCACATTAATGCCTTCCATCGCTCCGTAACTGAGTTCGTCGAGGTCAGCCAATGACGGGATGTCGGCCAGGTCCACTCCCAACGCAATCGCCGCGGTCTGCCGGGCACGAAGCAAAGAACTGCTGTAGTAGGCTTGTATGTCTTTGTGCTCCAACCAACGACCCACCTGCCGGGCTTGATCTTCGCCGGTCGCGTTCAACGGAGCGTCGATGCCTCGGCCTTGGATGAGGTCCAACCGGTTGTATTCGGTCTCTCCGTGGCGTATCAGATAAATCAGGGTGTCGCGCATCACGGCTGGTTGAGTTGGAAAAAGTCGGACACCAACTCCCCGACCGCCGAATAATACGCTCTGATGAGGGTGGCGCGCTGCAAATCCACATCCGCAAGCTCATCGGGCGTGGCTTTTTTGAACCCGGGTTCGGTGGAGGCCAACGCCGAAAGATTGGCATAATCGGAAGCTTTGGACCGGAATACCAAGGTTTCGCCACGGTGCACATCCAAGCCCACTTTAACCACGAACACCGGACCGTTTTTCACCAGGTAATGCAACGGGTTGGCGGATGTGGTCACTTCCACTCCCGTGATGGTGAACGCGTAGTCGGATTGGGCGAAGCTCGACACCATGCGGGCATCGCGGTAACGGGCCGCGGGCACGGCGATGGTGCGCCGCACCAGCACTTCGAGGATCGAATCCGCATCCTCGCTCACAAACCGGGCTCGCACCGGCTCAGCCAATTTGTCGGTCATGAAACGGATCTTACCCGCATCCACAGGAGCGACATATACCGAGCTGTTGCCGTAGGAAACGGGTTTTTCGGTGATCCATCCTGAGGACGAACAGCCCACGAGGATCAGCAATAACGGAAGGAATCGGATCATTTTCGGGTAAGGGAAGATTTCTGGAACGCCTCGATCAGGTCGTTCCGCATAGTTTGAACCGATGCGATAGGAATATCGTGCCGGATGGCCAATCGGAGCAGCATCATCCGCAACAGGCGGTCGTTCATGCTGATCGGACGCACCGAATCGTGCCATTTGTCGAGGATTTTTCGAAGCCATCCGAATCGGAAGATTAAAAAGAACGCCAGTCCGATCACCGCATCCAGGGTTCGGCCGGAGTTGCCGACGTAGCTGATCACGAAAACCGTAGCCAGAAACACGGATGCATCCATCGTAAAGGGCTTGATGAAGGGCGTGACGGATGGATGGATCGCCGCGCTTCGCAAAAAGTACCAACCCAAAGACAGGATTAAGGCGATCAGCGCCGAGGGATACACCGACAGAAAGAGGATCGAGATCATAAACGACCACAGACCGATGGATTCGAAAGACCGGATCCAGGTTTCGGTATCCCGCACCACGTTGTGGATGTCGATGCGCGAACGCAGACCTGGAGCGAAATCATCGATGCCCGCGAAGGTGGTCCGAAACCAGAAACCGGAGGCCGTGAACAGGCCGTTCGGAGTTTCCACCACATGCAATCCGGGATCGAGTTGTATTCGCTTCACGCCCTAAAATACGGATTTTTAGGCTCACGCCTGTGCCAGCGTGAGGATCGACACACTTGCCGGCGCCGCGTGACGGATGGTTTCATAAAGTTCAAACAAGGTCGCGCCCGTAGTGAACACATCATCGACCAGAAGCAGATCGCGACCGCGCAAGCGCTCAGGTTCCACGCAGACGAATGCGGAGCGGATGTTTTCCTTGCGTTGGTCGAGGGCGAAGCCGGTCTGAGTGCGCGTGTTCCTTGTTCGAATCAGCGCCTCATCGCCCAACACCTCTCCTCCTGTGGCCGCGGCGACACCCTCTGCGATGGCTTTGGCCTGATTGTATCCGCGCTTTCTCAACCTTGCGGGATGCAGCGGCACAGGAACGATGAGCATCGGAGGCAGGGCATGAAGCCTGGCGGCTTCGAATCCCATTTCGAATCCAAGCCGGGGCATGTGATTGTATTTCAAGCCGTGAAGAAGCACCTGAATAAGACCGTTCTTGTCGAATTGCCACGCCGATATGCGTCGGACGATTCCGTCCGGCAGAATCACGGCGGGATCTTCCACCGCAGGTTGCAAACCGTTTGGCAGACAATAGACGCACAGCAGCTGCCCCGGATTTACGGTGGCGTGTCCGCATGCGTAGCAAACATGGGGGAAAAGCAAAGAGATCATATCCTTATAGAGTCGAAAAACACGAAATCCTTACAGGAAATCTTTCATTTCGTGCATTTTTTTAGCGAAATTGGGTCTTATGTCGCACCTTTCAGAAGATTTAGTAGCCATTCGAGATTCCAAAGGACTCACCTCTCAGGATCTGGTCACCCTAACCCGCATTCCAGCTGGAGTGATCCGTGAAATCGAGCAGGGTATTCTGTTCAATCAACCCGAATCACAACGCACGTACGTTCGCAGTTTCGTGCGCAATTACGCCAAAGCGTTGAAGGTCAGCGACAAAGATATCGTCAGAGCTTTGGATGAGTATTTCAGCAGCGACGGGTATTCCGGCTTTCTTCGCGTGACTTATCTGGGCGGAGAATCGGATGAGGTTGACTCACCGCAAGTAGATATGTTCAAACGGGTAATCGTGACCTCCACCTTGGGTGAGACCGAAGAATTCTCACGGCCGGATCCCTCACGCAAGCACAATCAGATGACTCCAGCACCGCCCGATTTGACGGATGTGAATTGGTCGGGTATCCGCGCATCCTCATTGAATATCCCCGTCCGATTCATCGTGATCGGAGCCGGCGCGGTACTCATCGGCTTTTTCCTCGTTTCCGCGATCATGACACAGGGCTTCGGTCTGTTTGCCGACGATGGCGAATCATCCCTGACCACTGAAATTCCCATCACACCCGCCCCGGTGCTGGCTCTCACCGATAGCCCATTGGCGCTCGACGATTCGCTGATGGTGTCTTCAATCTCCGTTCCGCTACCGGAAACACTTGACATCGTGATCTATGCCGCCTACGAAAAACTCGAACCGGTGCGTGTTCAGACCGATTTCAGCACTGACATCTATCCTTATTGGATCGATCAGGGCACAGGAATGCGATTCGAATTCAAAGACCAGATCAGCATCCGCGGAGCATTTCCACGGTTTGTGATTCTCTTCAAAGGTCACATCATCCCTGAAAAAGAATCTTTCCTCGTAGGCGGGAACACGATTACGATCCGTCGCAGTTATTTGGAATCTCAGCCTATGTTCCGAGCCGCGGCACCTGATTCGCTTCCAGGTTTGCCGATGCCCAAACGCATCGTGGAACGGCCTATCTTCAAGCCATGACGCATGAGGAGGCATCGCTCAGGGTCGCTCAACTGCGCGACCTTCTGAACCGCGCCAACGACGCTTACTACCTGGATGCCGCCCCCATCCTGTCGGATCGCGAATTCGACGCTCTCATGGAAGAGCTCCTTCGATTGGAAGCCGACCACGGCTTGGGCACACCCGATTCGCCGAGCGCGAGAGTCGGTGGCGCCGTATCCAGCAAGTTCGAGGTGGTGACCCATCCCGTCCCTCTGCTGAGTCTTTCCAACACGTACAACGAAGCCGAAGTGCGCGATTTCGACCGAAGAGTGCGCGATCTTCTCGGCCACTCCGATTTCAGCTACGTCGCAGAACTCAAATTCGACGGCATGGCGCTGCGACTGCGGTATGAAGACGGACTCTTGGTACTTGCCGCCACCCGAGGCGATGGTGAAAAAGGCGATGACATCACGCAGAACGCGCGCACCATCCGCGATATCCCGCTCAGATTGAGAGGAAACCCGCCGCCTGTGCTTGAAATCCGCGGTGAGGCGTTCATGGAGAGGCAGGCGTTCGCCTCCTTCAACCTTCAGCGCGAAGAGAATGGCGAGACGGTGTTCGCCAATCCGCGCAACGCCACTGCGGGATCCTTGAAATCACAAGACTCAAGAACCGTTGCCAAGCGCCCGATCCGTTATTTCGCGTATGACATGGTGACGGTCAAACCCGATCCCGAACTCACCCATGCTTGGAAACTGGTGATGCTCGACCAGTTCGGATTCCGTGTTTCGAATCAATCCAGAACCTGCGCCACTATCGATGAGGTGATCGAGCGGATTCACGAAATCGATGAGATGCGCCACTCGCTTCCTTACGACACCGACGGCGTGGTGATCAAAGTGAACGAGGACAAATACCGCGATCCGCTCGGAAACACCGCGAAAGCGCCGCGTTGGGCCATCGCGTACAAATTCGAAGCCAAGCAAGCCCAGACCCGCATCAATGACATCACCCTTCAAGTGGGCCGGTTGGGTACCATCACGCCTGTCGCCGAGCTCGAACCGGTCTTTCTGGCCGGAACCACGGTAAAGCGCGCTTCCTTGCATAATGAGGAGGAAATCCATCGCAAGGACATCAGGGTCGGCGATATCGTGGTCGTGGAAAAAGCGGGTGAAATCATCCCTCAAGTCGTGAATGTGGTGAATACGGACGCTTCGGGGAGATCTGCACCGTTCAAGATGCCGCAGACGTGTCCGGCTTGCGATTCGCGCCTTGTGAAATCGGATGAGGAAGTGGCTTGGAAATGTGTGAATCCGGGATGTCCGCCGCAAGTGAGGATCCGTGTCGAGCATTTCGCATCCCGCGATGCGATGGACATCGACGGAATGGGTGAAGCCGTGGTCGAAGCTCTGCTCTGGAACGGACTGATCCACACCTATGCCGATCTCTACACCCTGAAAAAAGAGCAGCTCCTGGCGATGGATCGAATGGGTGAGAAGAGTGCCGTGAACCTGATCAACGCCATCGAAGCCTCGAAATCCCAACCTTTCGAGCGCGTGCTCTACGCATTGGGAATCCGTTTCGTGGGGGAAACCACCGCCAAAGATCTCGCCCGCGGGTTGGGCTCGGTAGCGGCGATACGCTCAGCGGATATAGAGACCATCAGCCGCATCAACGGTATCGGTCCGAAAGTGGCCTCCTCCGTGGCCGCTTTTTTCGCGGATGAGACCACATCAGCACTTGTGGACCGACTCATCGGATACGGACTCCAGTTCGAAGTCTCCGAAAACGAACAACGGGGCGACCGGTTCACCGGTGAGACATTCGTGCTTACCGGAACCCTACCCACACTCACACGCAACGAAGCCGAATCCCTCATCGAAAAGAACGGAGGCAGCGTTTCCGGGTCGGTCAGCAAGAAAACCAGTTATGTGCTGGCGGGCGAATCAGCGGGCAGCAAATTGGACAAAGCACGTGCGCTGGGCATAAATATCATCGATGAAGCGATTTTTTTTCGTATGCTTGAGGAACCAAAAGTCACCAACCCATGAAATTCGAGATCACCCAGTCAGACGGCATTTCCAAGATGGTGCTCAAATCAGATCGTCTTGACACGAAAATCGCGCCTGATCTGAAAAGCCAGTTCATCAGCTTGGCGAACGCACCCGATTCCGGCCACCTGGTGCTCGACCTTGGCAACATCCAGTTCGCGGATTCTTCCGGACTCAGCGCCCTGCTGCTCGCGCATCGCCTGTTCCGCGATTCCGACCGCTCTTTCGTCTTGTGCAATCTTTCCGAGCGTGTGCAGAAACTCGTCGACATCTCCCAACTCACATCGGTTTTCACCATCGCAGCGGATTTTCAAGACGCCGCGAAACGAATCCAAGCCTGATGCTACCTATCGCAGATTTCGTCGTCATCGCCGCATACTTGGCGTTGTGCGTGTTCATTGGTGTGAAAGCGGGTGGCAAAGCCACCGACACCTCCACTTACTTCTCCTCGAAAGGAAAAATCCCATGGTGGGCGATTTCCCTATCCATCGTGGCCGCAGAAACAAGCATGCTCACCGTGATTTCGATTCCGGCGGTGGCCTATCTGGGCACCTTGGCTTTCCTTCAGATCGTTGTCGGTTATATCGTCGGACGGGTTCTGGTCTCCATCTTCATGCTTCCGCATTATTTCGCGGGTGAGCAGCAAACCGCCTACACCTTCTTCAGTGCACGTTTCGGCGATAATTTCCGCCGCACGATTTCCGCGACGTTCCTGGTCACTCGGCTCCTTGCCGATGGCATCCGCCTGTTCGCGGCCGCCATCCCCATCAAGATCATTACCGGGTTCGATTACCCGGTCTCTATCGCCATCATGGGCGTACTTTCATTGGCATACAGCTTCTATGGCGGACTCAAATCCGTTATCTGGATTGATGTCCTTCAACTTTGCGTGTACATCTTCGGTGGCATCTACATGATCGCACACGTGGTGTTCTGGGTGGATGTGCCCATTTTCGAAACCCTACGTGACGCCGGCAAACTCACTATGATCACCCTTCCGAGCAGTTGGAGCGAAGTGTTCATGACCCCATACAACCTTGTGGGCGCGTTCATCGGCGGAATTTTCCTCACCTTGGCCTCGCACGGCACCGATCAGCTCATCGTTCAGCGCCTTCTGGCTTGTGCCGATCTGCGTCAGGCGCAAAAAGCCCTCATCGGAAGCGGATTGTTCGTCTTCATCCAGTTTTCGCTGTTTCTCACTGTCGGTCTGATGCTCTTCGTGTATTACGGCGGAGCGGGAATCATTGAACTCGGATTGCAGAACAACGATGAACTCGTACTCAAATTCGTGATTGAGCAAGTTCCCGTGGGAGTGACTGGGCTGATCATCGCCGGACTTTTCGCCGCGGCCATGAGCACCATCACCGGATCGCTTTCCGCGCTTTCTTCCAGCACTCTTTTCGATCTGATACCAAGCCTTTCCAAAAAGCCGAATGCGATGCAGTGGTCGCGCGGAACCATGGTGCTGTGGACCTCCATCTTCATCCTGTTCGCGATGTCGTTCACCAGCAAACAGAATCCGATTGTTGAAATCGGATTGGGAATCGCAGGATTCACGTACGGTGCTCTTCTCGGGGCGTTCATGCTCGGCCGGTTCTCCAAGATCGGCACTCCGGCCGCTTATGTCGGTTTCTTTACGACCATCATCAGCATGGTCTTCATCATTTTCTATGCAGGGTTGGCATTCCCGTGGTACACTCTGATCGGTTGCACCATCTATGTGGTCACCGCACTTACCGTTGACGCCGTGCTGTCTAAAGTGAGGGGATAACCTCCATGGGTACCCTCGAGAAAATCGGGTTGGGACGTAAAATGCGCGGTGCCGGCTACATGGGCGATAAGCGCAAAGAAGAAGCCTTCAATGTGCGTAGAAACGGTATCGTGAAGGCCGCCATCCTGTTCGTGTTCTTTCTCGGGTTGATTGTCTTCTACCCTGGCGGACTGTTTCACGAAATGACCTACAAAGCGGGTGACACCTGGCGTAATGACGACCTCATCGCTCCTTTCACGTTCGCGCTGCTCAAAAGCCAAGCCGAAACCCAGGCCGAAATCGCGGACATCACGGCGAACACTTCCCCGATCTTCCACCAGAAGCCGAACATCGACGATACAATTCAAATCCGCCTGGATTCACTCTTCGCGCAGACCGAGCGCGTGCTAAAGCTGCACGTTCAATACAGGATGAGCCACTTCGCGGGCAACTCCTCTCTGGCTCTTTCCGATTCGCTTCGTTACATGCAGGAAAGGGCGGCAGCGCCTCCCGTTTTCGACGACAGGTCATGGTCAATCCTCACTGCGCAATATTCCGCGCTGCGAATTGCGGAAATCACTCGGAACCGAGTCCATAACGAACGATTCATCGGGGTGGATGTGCGAATCCGAACCGAGTTTCTCATCAGCGAACTCTTCAGCGATGGCATCATCGACACCCCAAAATCGAACGTTGGTGCGGTAGGCATCCTCATCAGAAATCCGGTTGACCGCACGCAACGCAATGCGGTCGCCTCTCAGATCCGGGATCTACCCGAAGTGCGGGATTACGCGCAATACCGGTTTTCCAGAACCTTGAGCGAAGATGCCGCCCATGTGGCCCAGCAGGTTCTCACAGCGGTGATCGAGCCAAATCTGATCTACAATCAGGACGAAACCCGGGCCAAGATCGACGAAGCCGTGCAGGCCGTCAGTCCGACCAAAGGTGCCGTGCCCGTCGGTGAGCTGATCATCCGCAAAGGGGATGTCATTTCAATATCCACACTCAATGCCTTGGAAAGCCTTGCGGCCGCGCGTCAGGAAAAGAATGAAACCGTTGACGATTGGCGTCGGATCATCGGCAAACTGTTGATCATCATCGCCATTTTCATCACCTATCTGCTGTATCTGTACCTGTATCGGAATCCGATCTTCGACAGCAACAGCATGCTTCTGTTGGTGCTGATCGCCTTCAGCATGACCATAGGCTTGGCGTTCTTCATCGCCCGTGCCGATGCCTTGTCTTTGTACCTGGTGCCTATCGCCATCGCCCCGATCATCCTCACCATCATTTTCGATTCGCGCGTGGGTCTGATGACCACCACCACCCTGGCGCTCATGGTTGGTTTCATCCACGGCAGCGATTACGAATACGTGCTGGCATCGATCACCGCAGGAAGCATGGCCGTCTTCTCCGTTCGCGACGTCAAGAACCGTAGCCAGTTCTTCCTCACCACACCAGGCTTGGTCTTCGGCTCCTACTTCCTGGTCACCTTGGGCTTCACCCTGCTCAAAGCCGACGCCTGGGATAGCTGGATGTCGGACATGATTTCCGTTGCCGCAAGTGTCGTCCTCATCTGGCTCACCTATCCCATCATCCTGCTTTTCGAGAAAATCTTCAAAGTGACCACCGATGTGTCGCTTCTGGAACTCAACGACAATAACCATCCTTTGCTCAAGCTGTTGATGACCGAGGCACCCGGCACGTTTCAGCACAGTTTGCAAGTGGCGAATCTTTCCGAAGCGGCGGCTTCCGCCATCGGCGCGAATTCACTGCTTTGCCGCGTGGGGGCTCTCTATCATGATATCGGCAAAACCGACAGACCCGAGTATTTCGTTGAAAACCAGATGGGTGGCGCCAACGAGCACGACAAACTCAAACCTCGGATGAGCGTTCTGGTGATCAAGAACCACGTTGCCCAGGGCATCAAACTGGCTGAGGAGCACGGACTTCCCGACATCGTCAGTGATTTCATACGCACCCACCACGGAACTTCGGTGATCCGGTTCTTCTTCGAAAGAGCGAAAGACCAATCCGATACGGATGTGAATGAAGAAGATTTCAAGTACGACGGACCACTTCCGCATTCCAAAGAAACCGGCATCCTGCTATTGGCAGACTGTGTGGAAGCCTCCGCCCGAGCCATGTCGGAGCCGACATACACCAAATTGGAGAACCTGGTCAATAAGATGGTGGATGAACGCCTGGCCGAGGGGCAACTCAATAACTGTCCGCTCACTTTCCAAGATCTTCGCATCATCAAAGATACCTTCCGCAACATCCTTGTGGGCGTGTACCATCAACGCATCAAATATCCCGGAAATGCCTGATGGAGGCCGAGAAAAAAGCCTGGCTCCGCTTTTTGAAGCTTGAAAAAGGCGTTTCGGGTCGAACGTTGGACGCGTACACCCGCGACATCACCCGCTATCTGGCCTATCTGTCGAACCGCTTCAACATCGCCGATCCGGGTGGCGTCACCCTCGACCACATTGAACAGTTTCTGGGGGAATTGTCGGCCATGGAGCTTGATCCGGCCACCATCGCAAGAAACATCTCCTCCATCCGCGGATTCCATTCCTTCCTGGTTGGCGACGGATTGACCACAGCGAACCCTGCCGAGCTGGTCGATCTTCCAAAAAAAGCACGGATCCTGCCCGAGGTGCTCCATCCAGAAGAGATCTTCCGGATGTTGGATGTGCCCGATACCGACAACCCGGCCGGCAAACGCGACAAAGCCCTGCTCGAACTGATGTATGCCTGCGGGATGCGGGTGAGCGAAGCGGTGACCTTGGAGCAGGGACATCTGTTTTTCGAGATCGGATTCATCCGTGTCTTCGGAAAAGGCTCCAAAGAGCGCTTGGTTCCGGTGGGCGAGCATGCCATCAAAGCGGTAACCGACTATGTGAAGAATGCGCGCGGGTTGTGGATCCGCGATGCGCGTAAAACCGGAAACCGGGTGTTTCTGAACCAACGCGGCACGCCGCTGAGCCGGATGAGCATGTGGAAGATCGTGAACGGTGCGGCCAAGCAGGCGGGAATCACCAAGCCGGTGTATCCGCACATCCTGCGCCACTCCTTCGCCACGCATCTGCTCGAGGGCGGTGCCGATCTTCGCGCCGTGCAGGAAATGCTCGGCCACGTCTCCATCCTCACCACCGAAATCTACACCCATGTGGACCGCAGCTTCCTTCATCAGGTGCACAAGGAATTTCATCCAAGGGCGTAATTCGCCACAGAGCCGTATCTTCGACCCATGAGTGATTCTACCGACAACGCCGTCAAATCCATCGAGTGGTGCGACACCCACGTGCGCATCCTCGACCAAACGTTTTTACCCGGACGCACCGTCTATTCCGACATCCGTGATGTGGGTCGGATGTGGGAAGCCATCAAAAGCCTGAGAGTGCGCGGCGCCCCCGCCATCGGCATCGCCGCGGCGTACGGATTCTACCTGGGCATCCGCGACCTTCCAGATACCAAGTATCCGAGTTTCTGGGTGGAAGTGAACCGCATCGGCGATTATCTGATTTCGGCGCGTCCGACCGCCGTAAACCTGCCCTGGGCCATCGAACGGCTGAAAAACACCATCCATGCGCATCGTGAAGATTCGTTGGATGCGATCAAAGCCAGAGTTCTGAAAGTGGCGCAGACCATCCACGAGGAAGACAAGCGCATGTGCCGACTCATCGGTGAGAACGGTGTGGATCTGATTCCGAAAAAAGCGAACATCCTCACGCATTGCAACACCGGAGGCTTGGCGACAGGCCAGTACGGAACCGCCCTATCCGTGATCTACCACGCGCACAAAGCCGGAAAACAGGTGCATGTGTGGGTGGATGAGACGCGTCCGCTGCTGCAAGGCGCGCGACTTACGGCTTGGGAGCTGAACCGCGCCGAAATTCCGTTTCATCTGATCACCGACTCGATGGGCCCTTCCCTCATGAAACAGGGCAAAGTGGATCTGGTGATCGTGGGTACCGACCGGGTGACCGCCAATGGCGACATGGCCAACAAAATCGGCTCTTACATGCTCGCCGTGGCCTGCAAGCATCACAACATTCCGTTCTACGTGGCGGCGCCGTATTCCACCATCGACCCGAAAACCGCGACCGGCGACGACATCGTCATCGAAGAGCGGGATGGGAAGGAAATCACGACCATCGGTCAGACCGAGATCGCCCCGGCGAAAATCCCGGTGTACAACCCGGCCTTCGACGTGACGCCCGCGGGGTTGATTACCGCCTACATCACGGAGAAAGGGATCATCCGGCCGCCGTACGCGTTTTGAAGACTTGACAATTTTTGCCAAGCGGAGTAGATTGATGTATGGGAACCATGAATATCAGCATTCCGGACTCACTCAAATCCTATGTGGACGACCAAGTGGAATCCAGAGGGTACGGAACACATAGCGAATTTGTCCGCGACTTGATCCGTAAAGACAAGGCGATTCAAGAACTTCGTCGATTGATCGGTGAGGGATTGGACTCCGAATTGGGTCCTCCGGTCGATCACGCGTGGTTTGATTCGCTCCGTCCGAAAAAGTGATGCCAAAACCCGTCCAATTCCGCGACAGGGCCAAACTTGATGTGCAGGAAGCCGTTGATTGGCTTGTCGAGGATAACGGCCTGAGCATGGCCGACTCATTCATCACAGAACTCGAAATGACTGTACGTGCGATTTCTGAGATTCCACAATCCGGAAGCTCGAGATTCGCGGTTGAATTAGGGATTCCTGACCTACGTTTCCCGGTGATGCTTCCTCATCGCCATCTCATCTTTTATGTGGAAACGCATTCCCACATCGACGTCATCCGAGTTTTGGATTCGCGTCGTGACTTTGATGGGTTGTTATGAATCCTCTTCAAATAGACTTTTCCTAAACAGTCAATTGCTAAGAAAGTCGCTTGCCTAGCAAATAGGTCACAAAAGCCAATAAGAAGTACCAGAGAGTCGTCAGTAAAGAGACTGCCAACGCAAGTAAGACGTGCAATTGAAGTGTTCCGATCAAACCAAGTTTCGGCTCTAAAACAAAAACAACGGGTACTATGAACAGGTGACCGGTAAAAGTTCCAAGAATAAGATAGGAAACCTTCTGAATGTCTTTTTCGACAGAAGAATCTCTTATCAAGATGTAGGCTACTGTAAATATGAGACTTAGTTCGATCAATATAAAAGGAGGCAAAGCTAGAACTTCAATCACCCATTCAGTAAAACCGAAATAACCGAACAAGAGATCCATCACAAGTGAAAACGGTGCGATCCATGCGATGCTAACGATCTGCCTACCCATGCTCATCTCCTATGCTTGTATTCTTAATTGATCTGCGTCCCCCGGGACTATAAACATAAGGGCGCGTCGCACGCGCCCCAAGGGGCGGATGCGATCCGCCCCTACAGTGAATCTCCAAAACTGATTCCCAATTCCCGCCCGGTGCTGATTCCATCCCCATTCAGCGGCACAAATTTCATACCTCCGGCGATCTGGGGAATGGGCACTCGCATGGTTTTGAACCCTTTCAGGATCACGAGCTGATTGAAGGCGCCTTCTTCGACCATTCGAACCGCTTCGGCGCCGCATTTCAGGGAAATGAGACGATCGAAGGTGGAGGGTGAGCCGCCGCGCTGCAGATGTCCGAGCACAGTGGAGCGCGTTTCCTTGCCGGTCATCTCGCCGAGGCGCTTCGCGACATACGCCCCGATGCCGCCGAGCTGCTCGGCTTGTCCCACGGCTTTCCCCATCACCATTACTGAACCGCCCTTTTCTTTGGCGCCTTCGGCGACGACGATGATCGTGTGATGCCGGCCATTGGCCTCATTGTCCCGAATCTTGGCCGCCAAGGGCTCGAAGTCGAACGGGATTTCAGGGATAAGGATGGCATCCGCGGAGGCGGACAATCCAGAATGCAGCGCGATCCAACCCGCATACCTTCCCATCACTTCAACCACCATCACCCGCTCGTGCGATTCGGCGGTGGTCTGGATGCGGTCGATGGCTTCGGTGGCGATGGACACGGCCGTGTCGAACCCGAGCGTGAAATCAGTTTCCGGCAGATCGTTATCGATGGTTTTGGGTACACCGACCACAGGAATGCCCTTTTCGATGAGCATCGACGCTATCCGCATGCTACCATCACCGCCGATGGCGACCAACGCGTCGATGTTCTCCTCGCGGAAACGAGCCACGAGCGCATCGCTCCAATCTTCGGTCCGCCAGCTACCATCCTCATTCTGAACAGGCATTTCAAATGGATTACCGCGGTTCGCAGTTCCGAGTACGGTACCGCCTTGCAGGGTGATGCCACAAACGGCCATTCGATCCAGCCGCATGAGCGGCGTATTAATATCGAGAAGGCTGCGGTAGCCGTTGCGGATGCCCACCACTTCCCAGCCACGGCGCAGACCTGCCAAGGTCACGGCGCGGATGACGGCGTTCAAGCCGGGAGCATCACCCCCGCCCGTGTTCACAGCGATTTTTCGAATGGTCATTCGTCTTCGGATTCTATTGGGATGTTCAGCAGATGAAACACGTCTTCGACCAGGTCGAAACCCGCACCCCGACGTTGAATCAGTGGTACGGTTCCTGTCAGATTCAACACCGTGGTCTGCAGGTTCGCAGGCTCGACCTCATCATCCACAATCGTGTCTAACACAGGATTCAATTGCTCGATGAGCAACTCGCGGTTGAGCAGGGGTCCGTCTCCGGACATCTCCTGCGCGGTCACCGCCAAAATCGGAGCGCCGAGTTCAGCGAGCAGTTGAGAGCAGATCACCGTGCCCGGCACCCTGAATCCGATGGTTTTTCGTTTTGGATGCACAAGCAGATTGGGGACATCCTTCGTCGCCGGAAGAATGAAGGTGAACGGACCCGGAATCAACCTCTTGATCAACTTGTAATGCGCATCGGAGATGTGAGCGAATTTCGACAGGCCGGCCATCGAATCAATCAAAAGAGTGAACGTGTGAGAGGCATCCAACCGTCGGATGGTGCGGATGCGGTCCAAGCCGCGCTTGTTGGTGTAGACGCATCCGATGGCGAACTGTGTATCTGTGGGAATCAACAGGATGTGATCGGCACGGAGCGAATCCACCACCTCGAAAAGTCGCTTGGGTTGAGGTGTCACGGGATGAAGGGAAATACGCTTGGCCATGGCAAAACATACGCAGGGACATCGTATTTTCAGGCATGCAAAACACGTCATTCAAAGATCAGGTCACTATCGACGCCTTCAAGAACCTGGACGCCTTCAAAGCCGCATTTCTGATCATCGGTGTAAGCCTCATCGCTTTCGCGTTTCTGGTCTGGCTCATTTATTTCAAAGGTGGAAGCGAGACATACGCCGATTGGGTACGCTACCTTCCGGCAGTGAACGCCTCACTGAATTCACTAAGTACCGTCTTTCTTCTGCTTGCGGTAAGAGCGGTTTTTAAAAAAGAATACGCCACCCACATGAAGTTCAATCTGGCGGCGTTCGGCACATCCACCGCTTTCCTACTCACTTACGTGATCTATCACAATGCGGTGGGTCACACGACGTTCACCGGTGAAGGTCTCATCCGTCCGATCTACTTCACTATCCTGATCACCCATATCCTGTTGTCGGCCTTGGTGGTTCCCCTCATCCTGTTCAGCTTCTACCTCGCCTTCGCCGGAAAATTCAAACAGCATCGGGCTGTTTCAAGAATCACTTTTCCCGTCTGGTTGTATGTTTCGATCACAGGTGTATTGATTTTCCTGATCTTGAACAGTGTTGTTAAAACAGGGTAGAATCAGTACAAATAAGAAAATCGGATACGGAATAACCGCGCGATCGTGGTTATATTTGCGGCTTATTCTGTTCAGAATACCCGCAGGATAATGCTTCGCAGAACACGTAACAAACCCGTTTAAAATGGCTCAGCTATTTCCCGAATGGAGCAATCGAGTCCCCCGATTCGTTCTTATCGGATCCGTACTGTTGGTCACCTCAATTGTTTTTTTCTTCTATCATTTCGGATCGCACCAATACTTGGAAGTCGGGTATTCACCGAAACAACCCATCGACTTCAGCCACAGGCTGCACGCCGGGCAGTTAGGTATCGATTGCCGCTACTGCCACGCGTCTGTCGAAGTCTCAGCCGTCGCTTCGGTCCCGTCCACCCAGACCTGCATGAACTGTCATGCGCAAGTACTGCCCGACAGTCCGAAGTTGGCTTTGCTGCGCGAGAGCTGGGAGAACGGCACGGCGATCGAATGGGTGAAAGTGCACGACATACCGGATTACGTGCATTTCAACCACTCCGCCCACGTGAATGTGGGTGTCGGTTGCGCATCATGCCACGGCCGCGTTGACCGCATGGAAGTGGTGATGCAAGCCGAACCGATGAGCATGGGATGGTGCTTGGATTGCCATAACAACCCGGGACCGAGCCTACGCCCGTTGGATCAAGTCACCAACATGAGTTGGGTCGCCCCGAAGAATCAGTTCCAATTCGCCTCTGATATCATTTCTAAAAAGAACATTGCACCGCCGGTCTATTGCAATGCCTGCCATTACTGATTGAACGCATGAGTACAGCAAAAAGCACAACCTACTGGCGCAGTCTGAACGAGCTGTCGCAAAACGACGAGTACAAACGCTTCGTCGAGCGGGAGTTTCAGGAGAACGCGACCGAACTGACCGATGGCTATTCTCGCCGCAATTTCCTGCAGATCATGGGCGCATCGATCGCTTTGGCCGGATTCGCCGCCTGCCGCAAGCCCATCCAGCACATCCTTCCCTACAGCAAACAACCTGAGTTCGTTGTAGCGGGAAATCCGTTGTTCTACGCGACAGCGATGCCGTTTCGCGGCGCCACAACGGGGCTTGTGGTTCAAACCAACGAAGGGCGTCCGACCAAGGTCGAAGGCAACGACTTGCATCCTGACAGCTTGGGCGGCACCAACATTCTGCAACAGGCCGCGATTCTCGACCTCTATGATCCCGACCGCTCCCGCAACATCATGCATGGCGCCGAGAGCAAGAGCATCGCCGATTTCGCCGCATTCTGCGCCGAGAATTTCACCAGCGACAAACGTGTGGCCGTAATCAGCGAAGCCACGTCTTCGCAAACCATGAACCGCTTGAAGAAATCCTTCACGGGTCGGTTCGCGAAGAGCGCATGGGTCACTTATGAGCCATTTGGCGAAGAAAACGCTCTTCTGGGTACGAAAGCCGCATTTGGTAAGAAAATGCGCGCCATTCCCCATTACGACAAGGCCAACGTGGTCGTCTCTCTGGATGCCGATTTCATGGCACCGGGACCCGACAGCGTACGCGCCACCAAATTGTTCGCCCAAGCTCGGAAAGTGCGTTCCACAGAAGACTCCATGAACCGTCTTTATGTGGTGGAAAGCAACTACACCCTGACCGGATCGAACGCGGAGCACCGCATCCGTGTGAAATCTTCGGAAGTCACATTAGTGACATACGCTTTGGCCGCCGCTGTGGGCGCCGAAGGATTTTCAGGATACAGCAACGCACACAACTCCCATGAGATTCTCAAATCCATGGCTGCGGACCTTCAATCCCAGAACGGCGCAGCAGTAGTGATCGCCGGCGACGACCAACCTGCCAATGTGCATGCCGCCGTGGCCGCGATCAATACGGCTATCGGCGCTGTCGGAACCGGAGTCACCTACGCCGCCCTTCCTTTCACTGACGAAGCGGATCAAAATTCCGCATTCACCACATTGATCGGTGATTTGAAATCAGGCGCTTACGACGCTCTGATCATCGTCGGTGCCAACCCGGTATATACCGCACCTAAAGATCTTGACGTGAAAGCGGCCTTGAACGCGGTAGGAACCGTGATCCATGTCGCCACGCATGTGGATGAGACCTCTGCCGCACTCGGTCGGGATGGCTGGCATGTGAACCGCACCCATTTTCTCGAAGCCTGGGGCGACGGACTCTCCTACACCGGAGCCGCATCGGTGATCCAACCGATGATCCAACCCCTTTTCGGCGCATACAGTGAAATCGAAGTGTTGAACACGGTTCTTACCGGAAGCTTCACACCGGGTCACGACCTGGTGAAGCAGACCTGGGGAACGGTCGGATGGCGCGAAATCCTGCACGACGGACTACGCAAAGGCACGGCGTTCAGCGCCGAGGCTGCGCGTGTGTCGGCCGCGGCGGGGCAAGCGATCCGCGCGCAGGCGAACAACGTTGCGTCGGTGGAGGGCATCGAGCTGGTGTTCAAACCCGATTCGAAGATACTTGACGGGCGATTCGCGAACAACGGATGGCTCATGGAGCTGCCCGACCCGATCACCAAGATCACGTGGGACAACGTGGCCCTCATGAGCCCCGCCACGGCCGCCCGCTATGGCGTGGAATTTCCCCGCGCTTCGATTCTCCGCGCTCCAGCCGACGAAGAACCCATGGTCTCCATCAGCGCCAACGGCTCCACCGCCGAACTGGCGATCTGGGTGGTTCCTGGCCATGCCGACGACAGCATCACACTCTATTCGGGCTACGGACGTACCCACTCCGGCCGTGTCGGATCCGGCCAAGGCGTTGACGTTCGCGGCCTGTTCGGCACTTCGTCTCCGTTGCATACCACCGGTACAGTGGCTAAGAGCTCGAATTCGTATTCGATCGCTTCCACTCAGGATCACCACAGCATGGAGGGTCGCCCATTCATCCGCGAAGCGACTTTGGTCGCCTATAAAACCAATCCGACCTTCGCGCCGGATTTGGTGAAGGTCCCCGGCCCGATCGACGAAAACGGCCAAGCTATCTCCCTGTTCAACGAACAGACCTTCCCAGAGCGCGAGCCGCAATGGGGAATGACCATCGATCTGAACGCATGCACCGGTTGCGGCGTGTGCACCATCGCTTGCCAAGCCGAGAACAACATTCCGGTGATCGGTAAGAGCGAAGTGCGCCGCGGTCGCGAAATGCACTGGATCCGCGTCGATCGTTATTTCAACGGCGATGTGAACGGTAACCCGCAGATCGTGCATCAACCGATTCCTTGCATGCAGTGCGAACTGGCACCTTGCGAGCAGGTGTGTCCAGTGGCCGCCACCACGCACAGCGACGACGGTCTCAACCAAATGACCTACAACCGTTGCATCGGAACCCGCTATTGCGCGAACAACTGTCCGTTCAAAGTGCGCCGATTCAACTTCTTCAACTATCCGAAAACCTTCCTTACCGAGGGAACGGATCCAGAAGTGGTGCAAATGGCCATGAATCCTGACGTGACCATCCGTTTCCGCGGTGTGATGGAAAAATGCACCTACTGCGTGCAACGTCTGAGCCGCGCCCGCATCAAGACCAAACGTGAAACCGACAGCGTGAAACCGAAAGACGGATCGGTGAAAACCGCCTGCCAACAGGCTTGCCCGTCTGACGCCATCTACTTCGGCGATCTCACCGATAACGCCAGCGTTGTGGCTCAGACCAAACGCAACGAACGCAATTACCTGCTCCTCGAAGAACTGAACATTCGCCCAAGGACTTCCTACTTGGCGAAACTTCGCAATCCTAACGACGCTACGGCATGAGTCAGTCAACAGCATACGTCCCAGAGAAACCGCTTTTAGAAGGGAATCACACCTTCGCCAGCATTACAGCTCTGATCGGCGACATTCCCGAGAAACCCACACCTACGTGGTGGTACATCGCCTTCGGTATTTCAAACCTACTCCTCGGGTTGCTTCTCACCATGATCGGGTATCTGGTCTGGGAAGGAACCGGGATATGGGGAATCACGAATCCGGTAGGTTGGGGTTGGGCGATCATCAACTTCGTATGGTGGGTCGGTATCGGCCACGCCGGAACGCTGATCTCCGCCATTCTTTTCCTGTTCAGACAAGGATGGAGAACCGCGATCAACCGTTTCGCCGAAGCAATGACGATCTTTGCGGTGATTTGCGCGTTGATTTTCCCCGGTATCCACGTCGGTCGGATCTGGCTCGCCTATTGGATGTTCCCCATCCCGAACGGCATGCAGATGTGGCCCAACTTCAACTCTCCCCTGCTTTGGGACGTGTTCGCGGTAGGAACGTACTTCACCGTATCGCTTCTTTTCTGGTATGTGGGCTTGGTTCCTGACTTCGCCACCCTCCGCGACCGTGTGAAAAGCAGCGTCGGCGCGAAAGTGTACGGATTCTTCGCCTTGGGCTGGACCGGCGGCAACCGCCAGTGGCAGCATTACGAGAAAGCCTACCTCCTTCTGGCAGGTCTGGCCACTCCGTTGGTACTCTCAGTTCACACCATCGTATCGTTCGACTTCGCCGTATCCATCATCCCCGGTTGGCATACCACCATCTTCCCGCCATACTTCGTCGCTGGAGCCATTTTCTCAGGTTTCGCGATGGTGATGACGCTCATGATCATCGCCCGGAAGCTGTACAAGCTCGAAGACATCATGACGATCAACCACATCGAGAAGATGAACCTGATCATTCTGGTGACCGGCAACATGGTCGGCTTCGCTTACATCATGGAGTTCTTCATCGCCTGGTATTCGGGTGTGACCTACGAGAAGGCGGCGTTCATCAACCGAGCGATGGGTCCATATGCTTGGGCTTACTGGACGATGTTCCTTTGCAACGTGATTTCACCTCAGTTCTTCTGGTCGAAAAAGATGCGTACCAGCATCACCGCTTCCTTCATCCTGTCGATCGTCGTGAACATCGGGATGTGGTTCGAGCGCTTCGTGATCACGGTCACGTCATTGGCGCAAGATTTCCTGCCTTCTTCGTGGGGTTATTACTCCCCGACCTGGGTCGACATCCTGACTTATGTGGGCACGTTCGGACTCTTCTTCACCTTCTTCCTATTGTTCCTGCGGTTTATGCCGATGGTGGCCATGGCTGAAATCAAAATGGTGCTGCCGCAAGCCGATCCGCATTACCACGGACATCATGAAGGAGACAAAAAATGACACCACCCATGAAATCCGATTCTATTTTCGCGCTCCTGGCTGAGTTCAAACACACTGGTGATTTGCTCAAGGCCGCCAAACTGGTCAACAAAGCCGGGTACAAGAAATGGGACACGCACACACCCTTTCCTGTGCATGGCATGGACGAGGCCATGGGGCTGAAACCCTCCATCCTGGGTCGCATCGTTTTCGGTCACGGCCTGGCCGGGTTCACTTTGGGGGCTTCGCTCACCATCTGGACCTCCAGCATCGCTTATGCCTTGAACATCTCGGGCAAGCCGTTCGCGAACCTGCCCTCTTTTGTTCCGGTGACATTCGAGCTTACGATTCTTCTTTCTGCCTTCGGCGCCGTGTTCGGTATGTTCTTCCTGAACAACATGCCCAAACACCACAACAAACTGTTCAATTCAGAGCGTTTCAAGCGCGCCACCGACGACGGCTTGTTCATTGTCATCGAATCGGATGACACCCTGTTCCACGAAAGCAAAACGGCCGACCTCCTACGTGAAGCCGGTGCTATTCACATCGAACCGATTTCAGCCTGATCATGCGATTCAAACACACTTCCTTAGTGATCATTGGATTGATTCTTGCGGGATGCCAAGGCATGCCGTCAGAGAAACCACCGATCCACATCAACCCGAACATGGATTGGCAGCCTAAATTCAAGGCTCAAGACAAGAACACCTTCTTCGAAGACAACCGAGGCATGCGCACTCCTGTGGAAGGAACCGTAGCCCGCGGACTTCTGAATTCGGATGCGGCGTACCATGAGGGCGTCACCGAGTCGGGAGCCTATGTGGTTAAAGCTCCAGTGGAGTTGTCACGAGCGTTCCTGTACCGAGGAAAAGAGCGATATGATATTTTTTGCCAACCCTGCCACGGAGCAACAGGAGCCGGAGACGGTATCGTGATCCGGTCCGGTTTGGTTCCACCACCAAGCTTCCACGATATCTCCGTCACGTCCATGCCCGACGGGCAAATCTACAGCGCTATCGCCAATGGAGTCCGTTCCATGAGTTCGTACAGGCATCAGATCACCGTGGAAGACCGTTGGGCGATCGTTGCCTACATCCGCGCGTTGCAGCGCAGTCAGAATGCGACCGCCGCCGATCTGCAGATTCTTAACCTCGCAGTGGAGAACTGAACCATGCATCAAGACACCACACTCGACTCTGTTCAGTTTCCTCAGAACATCAATCCGGCCAAGAAATTCCTATACGCCGGTCTGGCCGGGCTCGGGCTCAGCGTAGCAGGATATTTCTCGGATCACGACCAGTTCTTCTACAGCTATCTGACGAGTTTCTCATTCGTCGCCAGTATCGGAATCGCTTCCCTGTTTCTGGTGATGATCCATCACATCACCCGCTCCTCTTGGGCGATCACAATGCGGCGAATCCCTGAAACCAGCGCCGCCAACTTGGTCTGGCTGGGAGTCATGTTCATCCCGGTGCTATTCGGAATGCACAGCTTGTATCACTGGACCCACGAAGACGCCGTAGCCACCGACGCACTCCTCCAAGGCAAAGCACCCTATCTGAACGTTCCTTTCTTCATCGTCAGGAACATCCTCTACTTCTCCTTCTGGGGATATCTGGGCTACAAGCTTTATAAGAACACGATCAAGCTGGATGAGACCAATGATTGGGGAATCGAGACCGAACAACGCAAAATCAGCGCTCCGGGTATCTTTCTGTTCGGATTCTCCGTGGCGTTCGCATCCTTCGATTGGCTGATGAGCTTGGATCCTCATTGGTTCTCCACCATGTTCGGGGTCTATTACTTCGCGATGGCATTCCAAGCCACCCTGGCCGTGGTCCTGTTGATGAGTTTGTATCTCCGATCCAAAGGCTTGCTGGTGAACACCATAACGGTCCAAGAGTACAGCACTCTGGGTAAGCTGTTGTTCGGTTTCACGGTGTTCTACGCCTACATCGCATTCTGCCAGTTTTTCCTGATCTACTATGCCAACATCCCTGAGGAAACGCTTTGGTTCTACCACCGTTTGGAAGGCGGATGGGAATATGTGACGTATGGCCTGCTGATCGCCCGCTTCATCGTTCCCTTCTTCATTCTGCTTCCCGCAGCTTCCAAGCAGAATCTGAAGCTCCTCAAATTCATGGCGATTTGGATCGTAGTGGTGCACTTCATCGAGCAGTATTGGGTGGTGATGCCGAATCGCGGTTTGACCAACCCTGATTTCCACTACATCAATCCTCACTGGATGGATCTGACCACTTTGGTCGGATTGGGCGGAATCAGCCTGTGGCTGTTCTTCGACAAATTCGGCAAAGCGTCGATGGTCTGCGTGAACGATCCCAAGTTCAAAGAATCCCAGCACTCTCACTGATATTCATTTATGGCTAAGAAAACCAAAGAATCCATCGAAATCGGCAACTTGGATCCGGAATACGGTCTGAGCGTTCAAGAGCTGCGTGCGGATATCGAACTTGGTGTTGTCGAGGACAAACTCAACGACGGCAGATTGCTCGGTCTTTTTGCCGCTGGCGTCATCCTTGTGGTGATCTTGGGTTACTTCGCGATTGAATTGTATCGTTATTACGATTTCAAAGCTTCTTTCAATGCGGCGATCGAAGCGACCTACCCTGAAATCACAAACTTGAAGAACTCGCATCAGAACGACCTGACCACCGTCGGTGTTATCGATGCTGGGAAACAGATTTACAGAATTCCGGTCGACAGTGCCATCACTCTGGTTCTGAATGAACAGAAGAACTAAACATATCCTCTTTATCGTGATTCTTGCCTTCGGCGCGCGTTTGTCGACGGCGCAGGTAAACACCCTTCCTCCTGAACTGCAGGGAGTGGGTGTGTCGGAGCGTTTGGGCGAATTTCTACCCTTGGAGCTCTCGCTTATCGACGAAAAAGGCGATACGGTGTCGTTGGGTTCCTATTTCGAGCTTGGAAAACCTGTAATTCTGGTTCCTGTGTATTATGGGTGTCCGATGTTGTGCGGGCTCATCCTCAACGGTGTGAATGATGCCGTCAAAGAATTGGCATGGGAATTGGGAACCGATTACATCATCGTCACCTACTCCATCAATCCACGGGAAAACGCCATACTCGCCGAAGCGAAAAAGAACCGCTACATCAAGGAAAACCCCGGTGCCGACATCCAGAACGGTTGGCATTTTCTGACCGCGGATTCATTGACCATCGCCGCACTATCCTCTGCCATCGGTTTTTCGTTCAAATGGAGTGAGGAATCCCAAGAATACCTTCATACAGCGAACATCGTGTTCGTCAGTCCGAAAGGAAGGATCACCCGTTATCTGTTTGGCGCGCAGTTTGCGAATTTAGACATGAGAAACGCGCTGTACGATGCCGCAGAGGGGAAATTAGGCTCGGTGATTGATAAAGTGATCATGTATTGCTACACCTACGACCCCGATTCCCGGTCGTATGTCGCATCCGCAATGAACATCATGAAGCTTGGTGGCTTACTCACCTTGCTTGTGTTGGGTTCATTGTTGGGAATCCTATGGTACCGCGAACGTTATTTAGTCAGAACCACTTAGATGCAACGTCTACGAGAATATCTCCTCCCCGAACAATCTTCGACCGTCGCCAGCGACGTCGACAACCTGTTCATGTTCATCAACATCATTGGCGGTCTGCTGCTTTTGGGCATCACGATCGCACTGATCTATTACTCTTGGAAATACAGGCGTAAATCGGTTGAAGATGTCACTCCCGTGATCCGCCATAACCTGGCTTTGGAACTGACTTGGACCATCATCCCGCTGATTCTGATCATGATTGTCTTCGCTTGGGGTTTCCGCGGATACATGAACCTGCGTAACGCTCCGGGCGATTCGATGGAAGTGTACGTGACCGGACTCTCGTTCGGTTGGCAGTTCACCTACACCAACGGTGTGATGAGCGGATCGGATCTGTACGTGCCGGCTGGCCGGCCTGTGAAACTGCTCATGCAATCACGCGATGTGATTCACTCCTTCTTTGTGCCTGATTTTCGGATCAAACAGGATCTCCTTCCCAACCGCTACACCACGCAGTGGTTTCAAGCCGACAAACCCGGACAACACGTCATTTTCTGTACGGAATATTGCGGTTCGGGTCACTCGGCGATGATGGGTCGTGTGATCGTCCTCCCGGAAAACGAATTCAACGACTGGCTTGCCGCTGAGAAAGCGAAATCCGAGCAGGAATTGCCACTCGCACGCCTCGGTGAGAACGTCTTCTCACAGCAAGGCTGCATGGCCTGCCACTCACTGGATGGCGCCGCCGGCATCGGACCCACCATGAAAGGACTCTTCGGTGCCACCCGCAATTTCACGGACGGAACCAGCGCCGTGGCTGATGAAAGCTATCTGCGTGAGGCCATCCTCATATCGAATACCAAAGTTGTGACTGGCTACCCTCCCGCTATGCCCAATTACTCCGGAGTGTTGAGCGATCGCCAAGTGGATGCGCTTATCGAATATATCAAAGAGCTGAACTGAAAAATATTATGGCAACCCTACCCGTATTGAAGGAATATCCCGCACAGGAGCATCCTGAGACCCACTTTCTGAACCACGACAAAAGCCTGAAATCATGGCTGCTCACGGTCGATCACAAACGGATCGGTCTGATGTATCTGGCCTCGGTGATCTTCTTCTTCTTCGTAGGTGGAGTGCTCGCACTTGCCCTGCGTTTGGAGTTGTGGGAACCGGCGCGCAATTTCATGGACGCGGATACTTATAACCGCATCTTCACGCTTCATGGTGCGGTGATGATCTTCCTGTTCATCATTCCGTCGATTCCCGCGGCTCTGGGCAACATCTTCCTGCCCGTGATGCTCGGCGCCAAAGACGTGGCTTTTCCGCGGTTGAACCTAGCCAGCTTCTACATCTACGTAGGCGGGGCTCTATTCACGCTGTACTCAATGGCACATGGCGGTATCGACACCGGATGGACGTTCTACACGCCGTATTCCACCACCTCAGGCTCGGCGGTCATCTCCATGACCTTCGGGGTGTTTGTGATGGGTTTCTCGTCGATTCTGACCGGAATGAACTTCATCGTCACCATCCACAAAATGCGAGCTCCCGGCTTGGTCTGGGGCAAATTGCCGCTGTTCATCTGGTCGCTGTACGCCACGGCGATCATCCAAGTCCTTGCCACACCGGTACTTGCCATCACCTTGCTGCTTCTGATCATGGAACGCACTCTCGGCATCGGGATCTTCGACCCGGCCTTGGGCGGTGATCCGGTCCTGTATCAGCACTTTTTCTGGTTCTACTCACATCCGGCCGTATATATCATGATCGTGCCTGCGTTCGGGATTATTTCCGAGCTCATCGCGACGTTCTCCCGCAAGACGATCTTCGGCTATTGGGCCATCGCGTTCTCGTCGCTGGCCATCGCCTTCATCGGTTTCCTGGTATGGGGACACCACATGTTCACCTCGGGTCAGTCTGAACTGTCCACCGTCGTATTCTCCTTCCTCACGTTCTTCGTGGGTCTACCTACCGGCATCAAGATCCTGAACTGGGTGGCCACGATGTACAAAGGGAGCATCTGGATGCAATCACCAATGCTCTACGCGATCATGTTCCTGTTCCTGTTCACCATCGGCGGTCTCACCGGCATCATGCTCGGCGCCTTGTCGGTCAACATCCACTTGCACGACACGTACTACGTGGTAGCCCATTTCCACTACGTGATGATGGGTGGAACCGTGTTCGCGTTTCTAGGCGGTCTGCACTTCTGGTGGCCTAAATTCACAGGAAAAATGTTCAACGAGCTTCAGGCGAAGATCGCGGCTGTCATCCTCTTCATCGGCTTCAATATGACCTTCCTTCCGCAGTTCGTGATGGGATCGCAAGGAATGCCACGTCGCTACTACGGCTACATCGAGCAGTTCCAAACGCTTCACCAATATTCGACCGTGGGTTCCTGGGTGCTTGGAGTCGGTTTCCTACTGATTTTCTGGTACTTGGTGCAGTCCCTTCGCAAAGGCGAAGCGGCGCCGTCGAACCCTTGGGGCGGACGTTCGCTGGAATGGATGATTTCCTCACCTATGCCTCCGCACAACTTCGATTACATCCCTGTGGTGAAACACGGACCGTACGATTATCACCAGCCGATCGCCGAATTCCGTTTGGGAATCGATGACGGACACAGCCACACAGAGACCAAAGCTCACTAAGACTTATGTCCCACACCGACGCCACCCATTCCAATAGCCACTTGCAGCACCACTTCGTGGACAGTGATCAACAGTTCGACTCCGCGAAACTGGGAATGTGGCTTTTTCTCGTGACGGAAATCCTCTTCTTCGGCGGGTTGTTCGTCGCCTACATCGTGTACCGCGCCTGGAACCCGGAACTCTTCACCATGGCCGCCACACAGTTGGATACAGTCATGGGCGGCATCAACACGCTGGTGCTGATCGGAAGCTCGCTGACCATGGCCTTGGCCATTCGCGCGGCTCAGACCGACAATCCGAGCGCGTCCATCAAATACCTGGCCTCGACCGTGGCTTTGGCCTTCGTATTCATGGTGATCAAGTACTTCGAGTACACGCACAAATTCGAATTGGGCATCTATCCAGGGGAAGCGTATTCTTTCACAGGAATCGACCATCCAAAAGCGCACATCTTCTTCTCGATCTATTACATGATGACCGGATTGCACGGCATCCACGTGATCATCGGGATCGGGATCATCACCTGGCTGATCATCAAGACCCGCAACGGCGCGTTCAATTCCTCCTATTACACCCCAGTTGAGATCACCGGCCTGTATTGGCACTTGGTGGACATCATCTGGATCTTCCTGTTCCCTCTCCTCTATCTGATCGACTAATCGGAACCAACACATGAGCTCATCATCGCATCACATCATTCCCCTAAAAGTGCTTTTTGCCACGGCAGGGGCTTTGCTGGTCCTCACCGGACTCACAGTCGCCGTGGCCTACATCCACATCCCAACGCCGTTCAACATCATCGTGGCGATCGGTATCGCTGTCGCCAAAGCCGTCTGCGTAGCGGCGTTTTTCATGGGCTTGTATTGGGACAAGAAGATTAACACCATCGCGCTGCTTCTGTCTGTGGTGTTCTTGACCCTGATGGTGGGCGTGACCTTGCTCGACACCATGTTCCGCGAGAAGCCGTCGGATATCTACAATAAGATGCCAGCTCCGCCTCCTACAACTCAGATGTAGGCTCTGCTTCGCTGATCATCAGCAGCATTACAAACTGGGCGGCGATCAGCAGACTCACGCCGCTCAGATGCGCCACTTGAAGCGCGGGATGCATCCCGCCGTAGGCGAGTCCAACGCCGACCAAGATCTGAAGCATTACGAGGATCGTCACCAACCCCGCCATCCTTCCTACCCAATCCGGCACACCAGGCCTGCGACTGACCACAATGGTCCACCCCAGCACGCCTAACACCAACCAGCTGAACGACCTGTGGATCACATCCACCAAGCCCGTAAACAGTAACCAATCGGGACGGTCCACCCCGGGCATGGTCTTTGCCACGAAATCGATCGCTTCGCGAACCTGGGCTCCGATTCCAAGCTGGATCATCGTCACTCCCAACAAGCTCCACGCCGCCCACAACAACGGCTTGCGGTGCGATACCGGCAACGAGATCCGCAACTGATCCGACACGGCCTTGAACGCCGCGAAGACCAGTAGCCCCACCAAGATCATCGCCACCACCATGTGCGCCGTGATGAGGCCTTGGGAGAGTCCGGAGCGCACCACCATACCGCCGAGCCAGCCCTGAAAAAGCACCAGAATGAGCGAGGCGAAAGCCGCGATCGTGACCGAGGGCTTCGTTTTGCGATATTGCAATGAACTCACCGCCGTGGCGATGATGAGCAACCCAATCACTACTCCGATCAGCCGGTTCACATACTCGGTCCAGGTTTTGGCCGCGTTGAACTCAGCCGGATCATAGCCTGCGGGCACATCGGCCGCGTGCATCGGCGGAATCCAGACGCCATAGCATTTCGGCCAGTCGGGGCAGCCGAGTCCGGCCCCCGTGGCTCTCACCAAACCACCGACCAGAATGAGAAAAAGTGTGGCGGATACGGTCAGTATCGCAAGTTTTTGGAATCGATTGAGTCGCATGGCTGTTGCTTCTAAGTGTCCTGCAAGGTAAAAAATCCGTACCTTAGTTGTTTGAAATTCCTTCACCCATCCATGTCTCAAACCGCATCCGTCTCCATCCCGTTTCTTCAGTCCGCGAAGGCCTACTTCGAGCTGACGAAGCCCCGAATCACGGCTTCTGTGGTGGCGAGCATGGCGATCGGTTTCTTCCTGGCCTCGGCCGGATCGGTGAATTACATCACCCTGTTCCATGCCCTTCTCGGCACGTGGATGATCGCCGGCGGAACCGCCGCGCATAACCAGTACCTGGAACGCGATCTGGATAAGCTCATGGTGCGCACATCGCGCCGCCCGTTGCCCATGCTTCGCATCGAGCCGATTCACGCGCTGTTTTTCTCCCTTGCCATGATTTTCAGCGGCTTGGTGTATCTCATTCTGAGCGTGAACGCCGTTGCCGGACTCGTTTCCCTGGCCACATCCTTCATCTACCTGAGCTTCTACACCCCGCTCAAGCGCATCACCTTCGCCAATGTGCCCATCGGCGCGGTTGCGGGCGCGCTTCCCCCTGTGGGCGGATGGGCGGCCGTGAGCGGAGATCTGAGTCACCCCGGCATGTGGCTTCTGTTCGGATTCATCTTCTTCTGGCAGATTCCGCACGTGGTGTCCATCGCCTGGATCCTCAAAGATGATTATGAAAAAGCCGGTTTCCGGATGCTGCCCAAAGACGACATCACAGGTTACGACACGTCCATGTACAGCATCACCTCCCTCATCATGCTGCTTCCCGTCGGTTTCGGGATGTACATGATCGGTCTGACGTCCGTGTGGGGACTCATCGTCGTCACCGCTATCTCCCTCGGATTCCTCTTCACCGGGTTCCGCTTCCTCATGGAGCGTACTAAAGAGACCGGTCGCGGATTGATGTTCGCCTCGCTGGGCTACTTGCCCGCCGTATGGATCGTGCTGTTTGCGGATTATATGTTGAAGTAGGGAGGGGGACCCCTTGCCCCAATCCGACACCGACCGAATCATTGAAATGGCGTGGGAAGACCGAACGCCGTTCGAAGCCATCAAAGCTCAATTCGGGTATTCCGAAGCCGATGTGATCGCGCTGATGCGGAAAGAACTCAAACACAGCAGTTTCAACCTCTGGCGCAAACGAGTGAACAGCGGCGTGAGTCAGAAGCACGCCGAGCTTCGTAACCCAGACATCGACCGATTCAGAAGCCGAAATCAGAAAGGATAGGTTTTTCGAGGTAGATTCATCTTTTCTCCCCGAGGTGGGGCTTCAGCCCCACCTTTCCCCCTACTCCGTAAACCCGCCCCTCGTCATCGCCTTCGGATCCAGCGCGTGCGCCAGTTCTTCACGGCTGAGCTCGGTCATCTCCAGGGCCACATCGATCAGCGCGCGGTCTTCCGCGAAGGCTTTCTTCGCGATTTTCGCGGCGAGGTCGTAGCCGATCAGCGGATTCAGCGCCGTCACCAAAATCGGATTCTTATCGATTTTCGCGCGGATGGAGGCCTCGTTCACATGGATGAGCGATACCGAAATGTCCGCCAGATTGCGTGACGCCGATGCGAGGATGCGGATGGATTCGAGCAGGTTGTGTGCCACCACCGGCAGCATCACGTTCAGTTCGAAATTGCCCGATGCGCCGCCGATCGTGATCGTAGCGTCGTTGCCGATCACCTGCGCGCAGACCATCGCCATCGACTCTTCCGCCACCGGATTCACCTTCCCGGGCATGATC
>CAMTWZ010000002.1:0-82165 GCA_947085565.1 uncultured Bacteroidota bacterium | reverse complement strand
GTTAACCTGTTCGTCGCTGACGGTATTGCCGGACTGGCTCCGGAGATGACTCGGCGCTTTCCCGCCGCACGCATGCAGCGCTGCGTGGTCCACATCAAACGGCAACTTCTGGCTCGGGTGCGGCCGGCCGACAAGGCCGCTTTGGCTGGTGATCTGGCCAGTGTGTTCCGCGTGGATGACCCTGGCGACAACTGCGAACAAGGCTGGAACCGCTGGCAGGCCATGTGCCGGCGATGGGCCGACCGGTACGCCTACTTCGGACGTCTGGCCGACAATCCGGACTACATCCACGCCTTCACCTACCTGAACTACGACCCGCGCATGCGCTCGATGATCTACACCACCAACTGGATCGAGCGGCTGAACCGAGATTTTCGGAGGGTGCTGCGCATGCGAGCGAGCATGCCGGGCGAACATTCGGTGATCACACTCATCGGAAAAGTGGCCATGGACAAGAAGGCGTACCGGCGAATCGTACCCAAACTTGACTACGACGAGGGTCTGTTCGGAGCCGATCCGGACGAGTCCACAACAACTGGAATCAATGACTATTTTTAACTAAACTTCACAAACCGATCGAGACCCTTCCAGACACACTTTTTGAAACACTACCGCCGCTCAGCCATTCGAGGGGCGTGGAAATCCCGATTGGCGCAGAATCCGCGGCCTATCTGCAGTTGGGCGATGTGACCGTGGACCAGCTACCTGTTCGATTCACCCTATCCGAGACGGTCATTCCGTCCGATAAACCCCGTCAAGAGCTTGTCAACACACCGAAGGATCCGACCCATCGCGCGACATTGACCGACGAATGGATAACCGATCCGTTCCCGATCAAAACCGGCAGTTCCATCACCTTTTCGGACGAGTATCGGATGATCCATCGAGATCAGATCCGGTCCGCTTTGCCACAACAATCGATGATCACCATCGGATTCGAACTGGTCAATGAGAACGGACAGGTTCTCGGAACGTTCCGAACCCGGCAGATCACCACGGCATCCATTCCGGACGATTCGAAAGGCACGTACCGCCTTACCGTACCTGAGGGGAATGCGGAAAACGCCAGAATCCGATTCCTTGTGTCTTCCAACCAGCCATTGGAAAGCACACATCGAATAGACTTGGTTTAGAACCGGGCCGCATCCGAAAGTGAACAGGTCTTGGAGACCATCGAATTGAATCCATCGGAACAGATCACCCACATGGCGTTGCACCCCAACTTTCCGAATCCCTTCAATCCAAGCACAATGATCGGATATCAATTGCCTGAGGGCGGCTCGGTGAGCATCCAAGTGTATGACGTCACCGGGCGCCTGGTAGCGACGCTGGTTGATGGCCAGGTCGCTGCCGGTCGGCACCAGGTACGTTTCGATGCGGGTTCGCTATCGAGTGGGGTATATATCGTGAGGATGCAGACGTCCGGATTCGTCGAATCACGGAAGATCGTCTTGGTGAAGTGAGAAATCAGAAATCAGAAATCGGAAATCAGTGAAGAGAAACCGATTCCAGATTCCCGGTTCACGATAACAAAAAACCCCGCTTCAGCTTCGCTGAACGGGGTTTATTTGTTATGTGCCGAAGGCGGGACTCGAACCCGCATGAGGTTGCCCTCACACGCCCCTGAAACGTATTTATAGTGGCTTATTAGCGCTTTTTTCAGCGTTATTAGTTACCACCTTGTGCTACATTTTGTGCTACAAAACGGGAATTAAGGGAAATCAGGGAAACGATTTTTTGCCTTGATTTCCCTTCCAGCACTTATAAAAATAAAAAATTTCGAACTCGTGTAACATTTAGGGTTCCAAATGATCATGTATAGTGAGGGCCCCATTCTTCATTGAACATTGACCTCACCCTACACTCCATAACCAAAGGAAAACATATCATGAGAACTGCAATCACAGCGTGGCTTGATTTGACTCGATGCAATCTGGTCAAATTATCGCTAATGCTCTTAATAGCTACTTTTTCAGCATGCGAATCACTTACTGATTCTCAAACTAGTCGCGAAATTCAGACTTATCAAATTGGTGAGTCAACCATTCAATTAGTGCTCGATGAAGAGTACAGGCACCCAGACAGAAAATTCAACACATTGGAGGAGTACGATCATTTTAAGGCAAGCGTCGAAAAAATTGCAATCGAGAAAAATGAATTGATTCTCAACAAGGGAATGTATCAGGCCCTTAGCCACTATTTCACACCCTTTGAAGTTTATGCGATGGACTCAAAGGCGGAAGTTAATATTGGTTCGAACTCGTACAAAGCAACTGATAAAGCTCTCTACAAACTCCTAAACGGCAATTGGGAAGTTGAGGTTTACTTCGGATTAAGTGGCGATGTTGACCTGAAAGAACATGAGCTCATCATCGCAAATCGAAATAACATCTCTGCTCTATCGAACTATGAGTTTCTTGATCCAAGCGCAAAAAGACGCTATGAATCACTTAAAGCTGCATTGAGTGCTCCAAAACAAACTCCGGATCCAGATCAAATATTGGCTCTAGATTATAACTACTACTATTTCCACGAGAATAACAGTGGAACGGGAGCCTTGCATGAATTTAAATATCGCAATTCCGCTACCGGACCGATATACACAGCTCATATTCGATGGTACTGTTGGGATGAGACGTATCGAAGTGGAGGAGATGCAAGAGCTCGGGGGGGTACAATTACTGAAATTTACCGCTTGCATGACCTCAATGGCTGGGTACCACTGCCAGATAACAACACACCCATTGGCTCTCATCATGAGGATGGCAGCCTAGACGTATCACTTCCTTGGACATCTGTCACTGTAATTACATACAACTCCTTCCCGGGATCAATTAAACAGTCGAGAACGAGCGATGCTGCGTCGTGGCGTGTTTCCCGAACTGCGGTTCATCGAAATAACGACATGGGAACTGACAGTTATCATAGTGCAAATATCCGATATAATAACGTGAACACGAATTCACCGATAATGGTCGGCCATTACGTGCCATATTAATTCCTAAAAACTATATTCTTGGATAGTGTCCTTCCTGGGCACTATCCAAATTTTTGCCCGAACTAATGAGTTTCTTACTCATCCTCCTCTTTGCCCTCATCCAACCCGAAGGATCACCACTACGTGGACGCGTCTTTCTCAATGACGCATACAAGACGCCGCTTTATGGTGCCACGATATCCTTTCCCTCACTGAATATCCGATCTTCAAGCGGCATCCAGGGCGCGTTTTCGATACCCAACATTCCTAACGGAACCCATCCCGTTGAGATCTCCTTCATTGGTTATAAGACACTAAAGACTCAGGTCACGATTCCATCCGCATCCGAACTCGAGTTTTTCATGCAGCCGGATGTCCTTGAGCTGGATGAGGTCTCGGTAACCGGTGAAGCGCCAGAATCCGAAATGAGGTTATCCTCACCAATTGGCACACATGATATCGTAAAGTTGCCCTTGCTCACCTTGCCGCGCTTGATGGGCGAGCCCGATCTCATCCGCATCGCGCAAAATCTGCCGGGTGTGAAAACCGAATCCGATTTCACGGGTGGATTCCATGTGCGGGGCGGACGCAACGACCAAAATCTCATTCTCCTGGATGGGGTTCCGGTCTACAATCCGTGGCATTTGTTCGGCCTGTTCAGCGCGTTCAACACGGAAGCACTCGAATCGGCGGAAATCTCCAAAGGCGTGTTTCCTGCCCGGTATGGTGGTCGCGTGAGCAGTGTGCTCGACATCCGCCTGCAAGATGGCAGCGAACGATTTGGTGCGGGATATCTCACAGTTTCTCCACTAAGCAGTTCCTTTTCGTATGGGCGTCCGCTGAATCAAAAAACATCCTATCTGATGGCGATTCGGCGTACCTATATGGATCCGGTATTCTGGGCGTATGATCGTGTCAACACAAAGGAAAGCTCAACACCCTTCGGCGAAAGCAAAACCAGTCCCGATAATCATTACTCCTTCTCCGACATCAATCTGAAGGTGACTCATTCGTTTAATCCGTCGTGGAAAGCGGATGTCGCCTATTTCCGCAGTTCCGATTCTTTCCGTACCGGAGAAACGGTCCGATCCACTTTTTTTCAGGAATCCGAATTCCGCGAAAATGAACAAGTGCTGGGCTGGCTGAACCATACCGGATTGATCCGCCTCGGCTACCATCATCCGCGATTCACAGTAAACACCCAAGCCTTCATAAGTCGCTATGAATCGGACTTCTCGACCTTAGCGGCGTTCGAGGGCGACATCGGCGTGACCGAGCCCAACACCTATTTCACAACCGATGAGCATCGTTTTGAATCGTTCAGCCAACGGTTCCGGGATGTGGGATTTCAACAGGATGCGACGTTCTTCCTGAATTCTTCCATCACCATTCATACTGGCGTTCAATGGTTGAAGCATTCGTTTCAGGATCGTTCTACGAGGCTCGAATACGAAAACGGATTCGCACTCGCACCGAATGGAAGTCAACCGAATCCGCGTCCACCCATCACAAGGATGTCCACCCGAACATCCGGCGATTCCTTATCCACATCCACCATCGAACAATCGGTGTATGTGTCCGCATCCGTTAAAATCGGGTCTTTATCCATCTTTCCAGGACTGCGTGCAACACAGTACAGCCTCAGAAATGCGCAGCATGTGATGCCACGGATTTCGGCGACATTGGCCTTGAATGAATCCTGGTTCATCACCGCGGGTTACGGACAATTCACGCAATACATGCAAGTGGTGGGTTTGGATCTGGTGAGAGCGCCCACCGACCGATGGTTTTGGAGCGATGAAACCCGCGCACCACTCACCTCCGAAACCTATACGCTTGGCTTTGGCGGAACACCCCGATCCAATTCCCGCTTCACGATGGAAGGATATTACAAGCGGATGGATGGTTTGATGGGATTCAGTCCGTTGGCTCAGACCGACGCCTATCTGAATTCCGACATCCCTCAATTCGGATCTCAAACCATACATGGCAACGGGGAATCGTATGGCGTGGAGATGCTATGGGAACAACTGGATGGGCCGGTCACTGGCTGGGTCGGGTATTCACTCTCATGGGCATGGAACCAATTTGATGAACTGAACCGTGGCGATCGTTTTCCATCGCGGACCGATAAACGCCACGATATTCAGACATTTTGGAATTGGGATTTCGCAAGCGATTGGTCGATCGGACTCCTGTTCAATTACAAAAGCGGCCAGCCGATCACATTTAGCACCGGTTTTTATGTGAGCGAACCCGATCCACTTGGCGTCGGCGGGCATGTGGGTTCCGATAACGTCATTCTTCAGACCAACGCCTACCGGCTTCCCGATTACCACCGCTTGGATGTGAATCTGACCTGGCGGAATCGACGACTTTTGCGCCGGAACACTGAAATCTCGCTCAATATCGTGAATGTCTATAACCGCTTAAATGTCTTGACCATCGACAACCAAAGCACGATCGAGTTGATCTCGAACAATCGATTGAGAGTCACTCCGAAGTACACGCAACTGGGTCAGCTTCCGATCCTGCCTGTGCTCAGCATGCGAATCGCATTAGGGGGAGACGGCAAATGAAGTATTGGTTCATCATTTTAGTGTTGGTCTCTTGCCAGCAACCCGTGTCCATCCACACCAAACATGATCCGGTCATTCAGGTGGATGCGGTCTTTTTCACAGGACAGCCCATGCCGGTCATCCGCATCCGAGAATCCATAACTGTGGTCGGGAGTACACCCAATGTGATTCCTGCCAATGAGTTGAATCTTTCGGGCGCGGTGATTGAATTGATTCGAAACGGACAACTCGTCTCTGTGATCGAAGATTCCGCGGGGTATTATCGTCCACTGTCGACCGATACGGTTCGGATGGGAGATCGCATTCACATCCGGGTTCAACATGACGGACGCGAAGTGAACGCCATCGCTGATGTGCCTGAATTTCCCGTGGAACTCATCACGATGTCCGTCGATGCGGATGTGGTTTTGCAGCAGGTCTTCCATCAAGAGGAACAACAACTGAAGTGGACGGGAACATTTCCTTTGAGCATCCACATCCCGTTTGTTCCGGCATATACCGCGGCTCAGTGGATCGCGGAGAACGAAGAGGATGTTGCGTTCCAAATTCGATATGGAAGCGATGTGAGGGGAACATCCGAACTCGAAATGAACCGTTTTTCTCGCGTGTACTACCCGTTGGATGAGAAACCACAAGGCGAAACAGATGTCCAATTTGAGTACACCGTCATCATTCCCGAGCCGATTTATGCGACCTATGCGCGCACGCGATCGACCAATGTGGTTCCGGTCACCGTCACCAATGTGGATGGAGGCGTGGGGCTTTTCATCGGCGCCATTCGACATGAATGGTCTGGTGAAAAAGTGGTGAGGTTTATGAACTGAACAATACGAGGCGGTACATTCTTGGAACAATCTTGATTTTATCTGATATTATTATAGTTATATTATTTTCGCAATTCTGTTGCTACTTTTGATACTACAAAAAAGGAAATGAGGGGAAAAGCAGGGAAATCAAGCAAGATTTTGTTTTCCCTCGCTGGCGGCAGAAAACAAAAAACCCCACCCAGAGTTAACTGAGCGGGGTTTTTACCTGTGCCGAAGGCGGGACTCGAACCCGCATGAGATTGCTCTCACACGCCCCTGAAACGTATTGTATGTGGTCTTTAGAGCGCGATATGCCCATTTTTTTCGCCGATATGTGCTACAATTGATGCTACAAAATGGGAATTAAGGGAAATAAAATACTTTATCTACATCCGTCATTTCCTCCCAGTCAACCATGAACTATCGAGTAATGAAACGGTCATCTAGGCGTGGACTCTGTTGGCAAGTCTGACCCGAATGCTGGACAGACAATTCTTGTCGAGTACTAAACACCTATTGTCAGGTTGCTCAGTACGCATTTACTATGATCAAGAGATTGCATTCATTGGGCTACACACCTCGCAAACCCCGTCGAACATGCCCCCAACCCTCGCCCTACTTATACCGATCCTACTGACACTCACTGGTTGTGATCTCCTTCGTCAAGACGATCCCGCCAAGCCCCTGCCTCCCGGTCGACGCGATTATGTGTGGACGGTGGATACGCTACGTGGCCAATGGATAAGCGCCATCTGGGGTTCCTCACCAAATGATGTGTGGGCGGTGGCTGGAGGCGGCCCGAATGAGCTTTGGCATTACGACGGATCTGAATGGACGCCATGGCCGAATCCACCCAATGCCGGCTTTTATGCCGTATTCGGGTTTGCTCAAGACAATGTCTGGTTGGGAGGGAATGACGGTACCATTTACTATTTCGACGGCACCAGCTGGTCGCTCAACTTCCAATACAAGAAACCAGGTATGAAGATTGTAGATGCCGTCGACATCTGGGGAACCTCCCCTTCGGATGTCTATGCGACGGGGTACGCTATATACCCTGACCGCCAACCTCTCGGTTTTTTGCTTCATTACAATGGCAAGGCATGGCGAGAAGTCTTTATCACAGATTATGAGGTGCAAATGCTCCGAGTCCGCAAAGACAGTCGCGGGGTATTTATCAGTGCCATGAAACCATCCTATGGCGTCGCGGCTCCAGACACCCTCCCGGTGTACAGATTGGAGGGCAACCGACCGGTGGAAATCGTCATGAAACTCACTAGCCACGACTGGGCTTGGATACCTATGGAACGGATCGGCAAGCAAAATGTCTTCGTCATCGACAATACGTTGCAGCTCTACTCGAATTCAGGATTCCGTCTCTATCCGGGATTCCAATCTGACGATATCATCATCGGCATCCATGGACGTCATGAAAAAGACCTCTTCATCACGACCCGCAGCGGAGTGATGCACTACAACGGCGAAGACACGCAGTATCTGATCCAATACATGCCCAACGCAGTGGCATTCCGAGGACAGATACTTGAAAACGACGTGTTTTTCTTAGTGGCAGATTATCCAGCCGGTGTGAACATCATCCATCACGGAAAATTGGAAAACTGAAACAAATCAGGAAAAACAATGAACCCCTCCATCTCATACAACCTCGTCTTCATCTTAATTTTTGCCTTGACCCCATTCGCCTCAGCCCTATCACAGAAGGTCGAAGAGGTGAAAACCATTTCGCCGCACTATTACTAGTTTCAAAAACAAGAATCGGTGGTGTTGAGACCACGACTTATGAAAACGTTACATATAATATTGGCCGAATCAAGCCATTCACTTCCGATACAAGTAGTTGGGGAATATTCAGGACAGCCTTTCGTTTTGATTTGACTTCCATCACTACTGGGGCAAGTGCGATTCAAATCAAGAAAGTTGAACTCATTTACAATACTGTAAATGGGGCACACGCATTCAAGCTAACGCGTCCCTCTTCAATAAATGGCCTTACCAATGCATTGGCAGATTGGGCCGCCATTGCTAACGGTACTTCTGTTCAAACCGGCATCGCCTATACAGGGAACCTGACCACCTTGAATCTCACTAACATGGTAACCCCTGTTCAGAACGCCTTGACTTCAAATTATATATACGTGGGTGTATTAAGTGAACAGGAGGGAACCAGCTACAACAACTCAGCGACTGGGTTCAGCACGTTTGAGATCAGAATCACCTATGACAGAGATGCATACCTAATGAATTTCGCGGTGATGAACAGACTGGATAACCTGACATGCGGCTCAATGTGCGGGCAAATCGGTGTAGGCATCGATGCGGATCCAACCTCCCGTACTAGCCCATTTTCCACCAGCGGATTGGAGGGACAGATGTTGAAATTGGAGGCCTATGATGGTCAAGAAATGTTGGGCAACCAATGGGTGTTCAACGATAACGAAGGCGAGATTGGTGAAAGCACGTGGAGAAGGAGGCAAGGTGGTGCTGAATCCCATTTGGCATATCCACAAAGCATAACCCATCCCATTCTTCATGACAATGGTGCCGAATTCATCGCAGTTCTTCGCCGCAACTACCAGATATCCCGCATCGACCAAACCGAAATGGGTAACACCTCCATCGGTGTTGTGGCAACTGCTGTTCAGGGGAATGATACGACCATCACCGCCCCTGCCTTAAAAATAGTCAATGGCAAGACGCTGATCTTCACCGGATGGTCGGACGGCGTAAGTTCCAACCCACGCTCGGTCACACCTACCGACCACACCACTTACACTGCCGTTTACAAAGGCTCCCAACTCGCCACGTCCGTCGCATCGAACTCCAAACCGAATCAGCAGAAGATCGTGCAGACGGCCAACGGTTGGCTGCATCGCACCTATGAAAGCATGGGCAGGGTCTGGTACGAGGCGAAACCACCCACAGGTGATTGGCAGATCATTGGCGATGGCGCGAATTTATCATTGGATGGCCTCGCTGCCAAATCACCATCCATTTCGACGCTACCGAGCGGGAGTGGATTCACCGGCACTCTGGCCAGCGCCGTGATGATCACCTGGCAAGTGGATAACGGCATCAAGACCCGGATCTACCATCCTTTCAATGGCAGTTACACCCATTACCTTCAGCGGACAATTTCAACGGATCTACCGCTGACTTCCGAACCGAATCCGGCTATCGCCTGGAGCGGGTCGAACGAGTTCATCATCGTCTGGGCAAGTCCGACCGGCCTTCAGTTCGGCAGGTACAAGATCCTCACCAATCCGGATGACATCGGCGTGGTGGCAACCGGCACCATCGGTGGAACCGATTCGAATTCGCGTTTTCCCTCCGTCGCCACGGACATGACAAATACCTTTAATCCCTATTACGATGTGGCCTGGGAGCAGAGCGGTGCCTACGGCGCGGCATCCATCAAGTACAAATATTTGTACTATCAAAGCAATGGAACCGGACAATACCCCTCCACACCGATCACGGTGTCCAGCGCCAGCCACGCGTTCAATGCGAACGTGTCGCTGATCAGTTATGCGAATGGTCCTCGATTCGCCTGGGTTTGCCGAACCTCGTTGAACTGGGATCCGATGAGCGCAAAAGCATGCACCCGGGAGTTCGACTGGAACACTGAGGAACTGGGTTCCATCAATGCCTACCAGCAATCTGTGGAATCCGCCACGATCGCCAAATCGGTAAGCAACGGCGAATTCTATGTCGGCTTCAGTGAGAAATATTACTATCCGGAGAGCCAGTACAACACCGATGTCAACCGGTACGTGAGAAGCTCGGCCATGTCGACCTTGCGCTTGGCAAGCACCACGGGTCCCGGGGTTCAATTGTATGATGCATCCAGTGGTGAATCGATGAGACTGTCGTCTCTGCATACCGGCACGCCCAACCAGTTCCTACTCTCCAATACCTTGGAAACCCAGAAAGCGGTGGACCCGGATCAGCCGCTCAGCCATTCGAGAGGCGTGGAAATCCCGATTGGCGCAGAATCGGCGGCCTATCTGCAATTGGGCGATGTGACCGTGGACCAGCTACCGGTTCGATTCACCCTATCCGAAGCGGTCATTCCGTCCGATAAACCCCGTCAAGAGCTTGTCAACACACCGAAGGATCCGACCCGTCGCGCGTCACTGACCGACGAATGGATAACCGATCCGTTCCCGATCAAAACCGGCAGTTCCATCACCTTTTCGGACGAGTATCGGATGATTCATAGAGAACAGATCCGGTCCGCTTTGCCACAACAGTCGATGATCACCATCGGATTCGAACTGGTCGATGAGAACGGACAGGTTCTCGGAACGTTCCGAACCCGGCAGATCACTGCGGCATCCATTCCAGACGATTCGAAAGGCACATACCGCCTGACCGTACCTGAGGGGAATGCGGGAAACGCCAGAATCCGATTCCTGGTGTCTTCGAACCAGCCTTTGGGAAGCACACATCAAATAGACCTGGTCCAGACTCGGACCACATCCCAAAGTGAACAGGTCTTGGAGACCATCGAATTGAATCCATCGGAACAGGTCACCTACTACGCGCTTCATCCCAACTTCCCGAATCCGTTCAATCCGAGCACGATGATCGGATATCAGTTGCCAGAAGCCGGGTTGGTCAGCATTCAGGTGTATGATGTCACAGGTCGACTGGTGGCGACGCTGGTCGATGGCCAGGTCTCTGCCGGTCGGCACCAAGTGCGATTCGATGCGGGTTCGCTATCCAGCGGTGTGTACATCGTGAGAATGCAGACGTCCGGATTCCTGCAAACTCAAAAAATGATTTTACTGAAGTAGGAATCAGGAATCGGGAATCAGGAATCAGTGAAGAGAAACCGATTCCAGATTCCCGATTCCTCCTAACAAAAAACCCCGCTTCAGCGGAGCTGAACGGGGTTTGTTTGTTATGTGCCGAAGGCGGGACTCGAACCCGCATGAGATTGCTCTCACACGCCCCTGAAACGTGCGCGTCTACCAGTTCCACCACTTCGGCAGGGATGCAAATATACGGCTAACTAGGGTTCATCCGCAACCAAGCACGCATGTCGTTCTGCATCGATTTCTCCGCATCGGTCCGAGCCGGCTTGCTGAGCGAGTCTTCATACAGCCGCCGGATGTCCCGATTCCGACCCGATTGCGCCATGGCTTTTCCGTACCAGTACCGATTCTGTATCGAATCGTCGACCTCGTAAGCCATTCTCAGATACGCCAATGCCGTGCGATGCGCGCTGCTCACATCGGCTTGGGTCACCATTCCGGCGAATAAGGAGGTCATCCATCCCAGATTCGACAGCTCGTAGTGCCATCGACCCAGAATATGCAACGCCCTGGGATTCTTATGATCGAGTTCCACGGCACGCAGAGCATGGATTCGCACACTGTCGGCCAAGCGCATTTGTCCAAGCAAGCCCGATTGATTCAATTTCGCGGCGTAGGCCGTGGCCAATATCTCATGGGAGAGACTGTTCGACGGGTCGGTCTTCACCGCGCTGCGCGCCCAGACGAATCCTCTTTCGAGATATTCCGACTGGGTTTTATTTCCTTTCAACGTTTCCGACAGTTCGATGTACCGGTTCGCAGTTTCGAAACGTACCCATGTCGTTGGCACGCATCCGCGTAAGCGGCTTTCCAGATAGGTCATTTCGCGTTGCCGACCGCTCTGTTCACGCACGCGCTGCGCTTCGGCGATCACCGATTCGGGACAAGGCGCCGATTGCAGGCTCGACACGAACAGAAGAAGGATCCACATCTTTAAAATCCGTAGCTGAACCGCAAATCCATAAACCGCTCACTCGGGATGCGTGTCCCTTTCAAGACTCGGGTATCGGTCACATCCAGCGATATCCGGATACCGCGATACGGCTCCGTCGCCAATGAAAGCTCCAAGACCTGACGGTCGTGCACATCCGCGCCATCATAAAGCGGAACCGACAGCGTGTTGAATCCCGCGAGTAGATCTCCTCCGACATTCTGACCCGGAGGGTTGAGTCCTTTTCGGATGAACCGATATCCGGTCATGATCCGGGTGCGGTAGGGCAACCGAGTGGTGAGCCGAACCGCCCATTCTTCAGCATTCGGCCCGATGGAATGCCCCAAAGGACGATTCAAATTCTCATACGTGTTCAATCTCATGTAATGGGTGTACATGTGCGCGTCGGAGCGGGTGTAACTCATGCCAAGCTGGGTATTCGTCGACAGTTTCTGATGCATTCCCAGTGAAAAAATCATCTTCGTGGAATCCAGCTTCACGATCTTGTCGATGCTCGGAAGGTCGTCGATCAGCAGACTGCCGAAGAGTTCGGTTCCGGGCATCGGCCGGATCATCACATCCGCACCGATCATATTGTTATCGCGGTCGCCGGTGTTGTATTCCCCGAAGAGATAGGGAAACATCGGATTCAGATAATTCATATCCAATCCACGTGCTGAATACACGATGGTCTCGTGCAAACCGATGGTGACTTGCGGAATGGGTTCGATGGTGAGCCGATGGGATGCGATCCAACGCTGTGGCCCCCGACGTATGCGAATCGTGTCTTGTTGGTACAGAATGTCCATGAAACGCGCTTCCGAAAACAAATGCCCATGCATGTAGGAAAAATTCAGCTTCGGTGTGCCGATCTGATAACGGAATGATGTGAAATACGGGGCGTCTTGGCGGATTTGCAAAGGTTCGGTCACATACGGACCCATCGACATCGCTCCGCTTCCGAAATGCAAACTCACATACGGCCTTTGGTACGACACGAAGCCTTCGTAACGGTAGGTGGTCGAAGTCGGAATTCCATTCGCGGTGGTCTCATCCTGCTCGTAGGTCGCACCCCATTGCGGATCATATTTCAACAGATCGATATTCGAATGGATGGAGGCGTTTTCCGCTTCGATATGCATCCCGAAACCGTTCAGATTCATGAACGCTTTCATGGCGACGGCGGATACGGGTCCGTTGCGCGACCCCGAATCGTCGGTCAATCCGAAGCTTCCGAACGTATATTGAACATAATAGGCCCCGCTTAGGGATGAATCGGCTGTGATTCCGGCGAACAGATGCGGATCGCGGCGTTCAGTCATCCCGCTGGGAACCGAATGTGAAAACCAACCGATGGCATCGCGCATAAATCTCCGGTTATGCCTGAATCGGCTGAAATCGAACTCATTCATGAAATCTTCCAAAAGCAGCCGGTCGGTACGCCCAAGCCGCCCCCGCTCCGCCCCCGCTTCGGCCTGTCGCAAATAACCGAGCACATCCCCACGCGACATCGGCCGCTGTTCGTGCTGGTACCCGGTGATCGAGCCATTCACGCGTTGGGTATGCAGCCATTCATACACCGGATGGGATGCGGGAACCACCGAACTTTGCGCCATGGCCGAGGAGCCGAGCAGAAGCAGGGTCACCAAGAGTAGTGAGGTACGCATCAGTCGTACTCGATGGAATAGCCCACGCCCATCCATTTGATCTTGCGCGTGAACAGAAAAGAAGCGGGAAGCAAGGCGACGATGAACAAGTGGTAGAATTCCAAAACCCAGAAATACCGGACATGCTTGTCGAGATTCATCCTCCTTTTCTGCTGGACAAAGAAAAAGGCTTCGGTAAAGGCTTTCCCGAGCACGAAGGTGAGCCAAGCCTGCCAACTGATCAACCAACCCAGAAACAGGTAGATGACCACCCCGAAACCCCACCAGAATGCCAGAAACAGGACCACCATGTAGATCGGATCGTGTGCGATGCCTCCTCCCAGCCACCGTCGTTGTTGGCTGACGAGATGTTTGAGCGAAGGAACCGGACACAGGGTGGCGGTGGTCTCCTCATCCATGTAACAATCGATCTTCATCTTCTGATCGACCACCATCTGAAAAAGAGCCAGATCTTCGGCGACTTTGAATTTCACATTCTGCAGCCCACCCGCTTTTTCATAGACGGAGCGGCGGATCGCCATATTCGGTCCGAGGCAGACGAATGGCACTCCCCAACCGGCCATTCCCATGTTGAACATCTGGACGAAGCCCCAGGAGACGCGTTCGATCACCCCAAACCACGAATCGGCCCGTACCACGAGCGACCCGCCAGCCATGCCGGTTTCGGGCGTCACCCGGCCGAGCGTGTTGCGGATCCATTGCGGATGCACCGACGCATCGGCATCGGTGATGATCACCCATTCGCCGGTGGCTCGGGTAAATCCGTTCGCGATGCCGCGCGCCTTCGCCTCAAGTCCGTTGGGTGGCATCGCATCGGAATGCAACACCAGGATATTCGCATGCTCCCGTGCCACCCTCTCCATGATGTCGCCGGTGGAATCGGTCGAAAAATCGTTCACCAAGATCACTTGAAGCTTGTCTGCCGGATAATCCAATCTCACCAAGGCATCCAGGCATTTCTGCAGATCCTGCTCTTCATTGCGTGCGCTCACCAGAACGGTAACCGGCATGCAATCCTCATCAGCTAAACGCACGGAGCGCTTCAACCGGGAAAGTCCGAGCACGAGGAACCACATCAACACGAAGTAAAAACAGACCCATGTGCCGATGAGCCAATCGAACCAATTCCAAGAGGCGATGAAATCAAACATTGATCAGGATTTGAGAATGGAAGCCGTGAACATGATAGCGAATCCGAGCGACATGGATGTATGGAATGGTAGAAAACCATACGTCGATGTGACCACATCAAACAGAACGGCTCCGCAAAAATACAAAGCGAATGCGCCTTCGAACCATGTGAGGGCTGGAATCTGTTTCGGTGAATAGACTTTCGATCGCCAGGTATCCGTGCGACTCACGATGTTATACTTGGCGGTTCGGTGGAAAATGGGCTTGCTTTTTGTGAATCCCGCCACAATCGCGGTACACATCATCAGTGATGATCCGATCATCAGGATCAGGAAGGGGAGGAACTGTCTGCCGAATTCACGAAGGGTTCCGGCGAAGGTCACTCCGTAGGTCCGCAAAGCGAGCCAAGCCATCATCGGAAACAAGACGACATTGATCTGGGAAATACCGAAGGCAAGCACCCAAGCCATCATCCAAGGATTTCGGTCGAGTGCCATCAGGAACCAGAGGCTGGAAATGCCGATCAGCAAGGCACTGGGAATCACAAACACATTGAGCATGTCGTGCATGGCGTGGGCTTTGACCATGGGCTTGAAGTCGGATTTCCACAACATCGGCAGGATTTTCCGCACCACCTGGATGCGACCCTTCACCCATCGGTATTGCTGCACTTTGTAATCGTGCATGGTGACGGGCAATTCCGCCGGCGCCACCACATCCTTGACAAAGAGGAACTTCCAGCCCCTCAACTGGCCGCGCAGACAAAGATCCATGTCTTCGGATATGGTGTCGTGCTGCCATCCACCGGAATCCAGAATCGCGGTTTTGCGCCACAACCCGGCCGAGCCGTTGAAACGGATGAACAGCCCTGCCAAATGGCGGGTTTGTTGCTCCACCAGGAAAAACGCATCGTGCAGCAGGCTTTGCGCCCGGGTGAGCAACGAGTAATTCCGATTGATGTGCCCCCAACGGGCTTGCACCATGCCTACGGCCGGATCCATGAAATAGGGTACGGTTCGGCGCAGGAAATCGGCTTGTGGACGAAAATCAGCGTCGAAGATCGACAGGATGGAGCCCTTCGCCAGAGGTGTGGCATGGGCGAGGGCGCCGGCTTTGTATCCGACCCGCTCCGGGCGCCGCAGCACACTCACATCCACCCCATTCGATTTCCAATATTCGGCGCAGTCGTCGATGATGGCGCTGGTATCGTCGGTGGAGTCGTCGAGAACCTGGATTTCGAACCGGTCGCGCGGATACTCCAACTCGGCGCAGGCTTTGATCACATCGGCGGCCACATAACGCTCGTTGTACATCGGAATCTGAACAGTGACCATGGGCCAGTCTGAATCACTGGGTACCGGCAGCGATGGATGGCAATCGGCGCGACGTCGGAGCTTGAAATGCAGGTAGAGAAGATGAAATTGCATCACCGAATAGGCGGTGATGATGAACACGCCTACCGCATAGATGAGCAAGATCAGAATGGCGCCGGTGGTACCGGTCAGGAACGCGAGGGCGTCCTGCAACAAAGCATGTTTCATCTTTGCCAAGATAGAGGATTCATGGTTATTATGCGGTATGTAACCACCTAAACTTTGGCACCATGAGCCACGCGCAGATTGCCCGGGAGACAGCGACCATCCGGTTCGCTGGCGATTCCGGAGACGGCATGCAACTAACCGGATCCCAGTTCACAAACACCACCGCTCTGTTAGGTAACGACCTCAGCACATTCCCAGATTTTCCCGCTGAAATCCGCGCTCCGGCGGGCACGGTGGCCGGCGTTTCCGGCTTCCAGATCCAGTTCGGCAGCAGAGCCATCCACTCACCAGGCGATTCCTGCGATGTGCTTGTGGCCATGAACGCCGCCGCTCTCAAAGCCAACATCAAACATCTGCGCGCAGGTGGCATCATCATCGCCAACATCGACGGATTCGGTAAAAAAGATTTGTCGCTGGCGAAGTACTCTCCCGAAGCCGATCCTTTGCACGAGGTTCAAACCACCGGCTACACCGTGGTTCCGGTGGATGTGACCAAACTCACCCGGGCGAGTCTCGCCGAATCCGGACTCACCGTCAAAGACATCGACCGATGCAAGAACATGTTCGTTCTGGGCATCGTGTATTGGCTGTACAGCCGATCGTTGGAACCGACGATCGATTTCCTGAGCAAGAAATTCTCAAAGCGTCTGGATCTGGCCGATGCCAACATCAAGGCCTTGAAAGACGGTTTCACCTTCGGCAATGCCACGCAACTGTTTTCCGAGCGCTACATGCTCGAGCCGGCCAGCATCCAGCCCGGCACCTATCGCAACATCACGGGCAACGAAGCCACGGTGTTGGGCATCGCCGCTGCCGGACAAACCTCGAAACTGCCAGTCTTCCTCGGCTCTTACCCGATCACTCCGGCGTCCGACATTCTTCACGGTCTGTCGAAGCTGAAGCATTTCGGAATCACCACATTTCAGGCTGAAGACGAAATCGCGGCGGTCACTTCCGCCATCGGTGCGGCCTATGGTGGAAGTTTGGCCATCACCACGAGCTCGGGACCCGGTGTGGCTCTCAAAACCGAAGCCATCGCCCTGGCCACCATGTATGAACTGCCTTTGGTGGTGATCAACGTGCAGCGAGCAGGTCCGAGCACGGGAATGCCCACAAAAACCGAGCAGGCCGACTTGCTGCAAGCGGTGTATGGACGCGCCGGCGAGTGTCCGGTCGTGGTCGTGGCGCCCGCATCCCCGGCCGACTGTTTCGACATCGTGTACCAAGCCTGCCAGATCGCCGCCGAACACATGATTCCGGTGATGTTCCTCTCCGACGGCTACATCGCCAACGGCGCGGAGCCCTGGAAATTCCCTACAACCGCCGAACTGTCTCCAATCACGGTCGAATTCTCCAAACCGCGCAAAGAAGACGACGCTCCCTTCATGCCCTACAGCCGGAACGAGTTCCATGTGCGGCCATGGGCATTGCCCGGAACCCGCGGACTCGAGCACCGCATCGGCGGATTGGAAAAAGAGCATGGCACGGGTAACATCAGTTACGATTCCGACAACCACCATTTCATGACCATGATGCGCGAAAACAAGCGCAATGCCGTGGCCGATCGGCTCCCCCTTCTCGAAATCGAAGAAGGCGACCCGACCGGAGATCTTCTTGTGATCGGATGGGGTGGCACATTCGGCTCCATCAAACAAGCCGTGATGGAAGCCCGATCCGAAGGACACAAGATCTCGCAGATCCACATCCGCCATCTGGCTCCCTTTCCGCGGAACTTGGGCGAGATCATGAGTCGATTCAAGAAAATCCTGGTTCCCGAAATCAACAACGGCCAGCTTGTACGTCTGCTACGCGACCAATACATGGTGCCAGCCAAAGGCTACAACCGAGTGAGAGGAGTGCCCTTCACCGTCGAAGAACTTAAGAACGCATTTATCAGCGAGGTGATCTGATGGAAACCACCACACTAACCAGCAAAGATTTCGCATCCGATCAGGATGTGCGTTGGTGCCCCGGTTGCGGCGATTACACCATCCTCAAACAAGTGCAGTCGGTGATGCCAGAGTTGGGAGTACCGCGCGAGAACATCGTGTTTGTGGCGGGAATCGGTTGCTCGAGCCGATTTCCCTATTACATGAACACCTATGGTATGCACACCATCCATGGTCGGGCTCCGGCCATCGCCACCGGACTCAAAATCTCCCGTCCCGATTTGAGCATCTGGATGGTGACGGGCGACGGCGATGCGCTCTCCATCGGCGGCAACCACATCATCCATCTGCTCCGGCGGAATGTGGACATGAACGTGCTGCTGTTCAACAACGAGATTTACGGTCTCACCAAAGGCCAGTATTCACCGACCTCGAAACAGGGTTCGGTCACGAAATCCACCCCGCTGGGATCTCTCGATCACCCGTTCAATCCTCTGGCGCTGGCGCTTGGCGCCGACTCCGGATTCGTGGCCCGCGCGATGGACCGCGATCCGAAACACCTCAATCAGATGCTGCTGCGCAGCGCCCAGCACGAAGGGACATCATTCTTGGAGATCTATCAGAATTGCGTGGTGTTCAATGATGGGGCGTTCGAACTCTACACCGACAAACAGACCCGACCCGCATCCGCGCTGTATCTGGAGCATGGCAAACCGATGATTTTCGGTGAGAACAACGACAAGGGTGTGCGTTTGGTCGGCTTGCGCCCGGAAGTGGTAGAGCTGGCCGATGACGTTTCCGCCGATGACCTGTGGATCCACGATGAACACGATGCGGTGAAAGCCTACATATTGTCGCGTTTCTTTACCGTAGGCAACGAAGACGGACTTCCACGTCCATTCGGTGTGCTTTACGAAAACAAGCGCGAAGCCTACGACAAGCAAGTCGCCGCGCAGATGTCCGCCGCCAAACAGCGTTATGGCGCACCGAATCTGGACAAATTGCTGGAAGGTGACGAAACCTGGGTGGTGCGTTAACGCATGTCGACAAGCACCTATCATTACTCCTTTTCGTTTGATGATGGCAGTCGGATCGGAATGGATGTCTCGCTCGACGATGTGGATCTGTCGTTCAAGAATCCTCCGCCCAGCGATCTGCCTGAATGGACGCGCTTGGAGTATCTGCAATGCCCGAGCTGCCCGCTCTCCAAGGAAACCACGACGTATTGTCCGGTAGCTGTGAATCTGGTCCATGTGTCGGACTTGTTCAAAGACACGGTTTCGCACCGGAACGCGGTGGTCGCCATCCGCACAGAAGAGCGTACCTACATCAAGGAATGCGGTGTTCAGGAAGGACTCGGGGCATTATTGGGAATCATCATGGCCAGCAGCGGATGTCCGATCCTCGACAAACTCAGGCCCATGGTTCGGACCCATCTGCCCTTCGCTTCATTACGCGAAAACCTGTATCGGGCCGTATCCATGTACATCCTGTCGCAGCATGTGCGCGAACGGAAAGGATTGGATACCCGCTACGACCTCTCCGGACTCATGGACATTTATGAATCCGTTTCGGATGTGAACCATGCCATGAGCAATCGGATGCGAGCCCATTTCGAGGAAGATGCCAATGTGAACGCCCTCGTGGTACTGAATTGCATGGCTCAATACACCGCGATCACCATCGAAGACGGACTGCTCGATGAATTGGACGTCTTATTCAAGGGGTATTATTCTTGAGTCGTTCTCGGAAGGTTTGTTTAGGCGTTTGTCGGCCGGAGTCAGGATGAGGCGCGACGTATCGCAGTCGAGAAGCATATCCAGATGGTCGCGCACCGAAATGGCGTCGTCAAGCCAATCCTTGTGACGCGATTTCGGTAGCACTACCGGCATCCGGTGATGCCAGTGCGACATCGATTCATCCGCCTCCGTCGTGATGATGCTGTAAGAGAACACATCTTCGCCCGTGGGCGACTTCCAGCGATCCCATACTCCGGCGAAGGGCATGATTCCGTTTCCGGGCTGATGGATGTACACCGGTTCCTTGGCCTTGTCGTCGGGTTTCCATTCGAAGAATCCGTTCGTCGGAATCAGGCATCTACGTCGTTCCAGCAAGCGGCTGAATGCGGGTTTCTCATGAAGCGTTTCGCGGCGGGCATTGATCATCTTGTATCCGATCGAGGCTTCCTTGGCCCAGGAAGGAATCAGTCCCCATCGGAAGATCGGAATCACAGGCGCCTTGTCGCGACCGATGGCCACCACCGGCATCTTAGCGCCAGGGGTCACATTGTAATTCGGGAAAATGGATCCCTGCTGCGAGACCAGCGCCTCGAAGTAGGCTTCGAGATCATCTTGAGTGGTGAAGAAGGTGTATCGGCCGCACACGGGGATAGAGGCAAGGGTTGAGAGACAAGAGACAAGAGACAAGAGACAAGAAAGATAGTTCGATTTCCGATTCCTGATTTCCGATTCCTGATTTCCTATTTCCGGTCTACGGTCCACGGTCCACGTACTTTTTCCATACATTGCGATTCGAACCTCGCACCTCACCCATCGCACTTCGCACCAAAATCACCATGATTGACATCGTCATTTTCACCCTTTACATCCTGACCATCATCGGATTGGGATTGTGGGTATCCCGCACCAAGAAAGGTCACCAGACCAACGCCAACGATTATTTCCTCGCCGGTAAGACGCTGCCCTGGTGGGCCATCGGCGCCTCGCTCATCGCTGCGAACATCTCCGCCGAGCAGTTCATCGGCATGTCGGGTTCAGGTTTCGCCATCGGGTTGGCCATCGCCTCCTATGAATGGATGGCCGCTCTCACACTCATCCTCGTGGCCAAATTCTTGCTCCCGATCTTCATCGAGAAAGGCTTGTACACCATCCCCCAATTCATCGAGCAACGGTTCAACGGCACGCTCAAAACCATCCTCGCCGTGTTCTGGATCGCGCTGTTCATCTTCGTGAATCTGACTTCGGTGCTGTATCTGGGTTCCAAAGCCATCGACACCATCGTCGGCATCGGCGACGGATCCTATGTGATTCCGGGCATCATCTTCCTCGGAGTGCTCGCGGCCTCGTATTCGCTCTATGGCGGCTTGGCTGCGGTGGCCTGGACGGATGTGGTCCAAGTCGTTCTTCTCGTCATCGGCGGCCTGCTCACCTGCTTCATTGCCCTTGACGCTCTCACGCCCAATGGCGGCGTATTGGCGGGGTTCACACACATGATGGATGTGGCCGGCGACAAGTTCCACATGATTCTGCCCAAAGATCATCCCCAGTTCTCCAACCTTCCCGGCATCGGCGTGCTGATCGGGGGCATGTGGGTTGCCAACGTGTACTACTGGGGCTTCAACCAATACATCATCCAGCGCGCGCTGGCCGCAAAATCTCTGCAGGAAGCCCAAAAAGGACTTCTTTTCGCGGCCGGACTCAAAATGATCCTTCCGATTCTCGTCGTGGTTCCGGGCATCATCGCCTATGTGATGTTCACCGCACCTGAAGGCACCGCTGTGATCGATGGGGTTCAGGGCGCGTTTCTGAACAGCGACGGAAGCATCCAGTATGACAATTCCTACCCTTGGCTGGTGAAGAGTTTCATTCCAGCCGGACTCAAAGGCTTGGTGATCGCCGCTCTTGTGGCCGCCATCGTCTCATCGTTGGCATCCATGCTCAACTCGGTATCCACCATCTTCACGATGGATATCTACCAAGCGTACATCCGTCCCGATGCTACCGACAAGCAGATGCTGTTCACGGGTCGCACCACGGCCGCGGTCGCTTTGGTCGTCGCCAGTGTCATCGCACCGCTTCTCGCCGGACAAGCCCAGATCTTCCAATACATCCAGGAATACACGGGGTTGGTGAGTCCGGGTATTCTGGCTGTGTTCCTGATGGGTCTGTTCTGGAAAAAAACCACCGCCAAAGCCGCAGTGATCGGTGTGATCGCCTCCATCTTCATCGCCTTCCTGCTCAAGCTTCCGGCCGTGGCGCTTCCTTTCCTCGACCAGATGTTCTACACCGCCATTCTGACCATGGTACTGATGGTGGGCATCAGCCTCACCACCAATCCGGATGACGACGACGAGAAGGCCATCCGCCTCACCTCGGAAACCTTCCGCACCACCAAAGGCTTCGCCATCGGATCGTATGTGCTGATGGTGGTTCTGGCACTTTTGTACACGGTATTCTGGTAAACCGTGGGTCGTAGACCGTAGACCGGGAAGACCGACCTACGGTCTACGGTCTACCGCCTACGGATCATCCCCTTTCAAAAAAATGCGTCTTTCCACTCACGTCGTGCTCATTGGCGGCGCGGATGATCGTATCGATTCCATAGCGGTTGTTGATTCCGTCGATGGCTTGGTATAAGCCGGCGATTTTCTCGTCTTCGCGGAAAAAGAGATCGGTCTGCCGACCCATCGTCAGTTCGATGGTATGCAGCCCGATGCCGCGGATCCTCATCCCTTCTTTCAGGAAACGGTGCACCAATGGCATGGCGCCCCGAAGACATCCATCCAGCACGTAATCGTCGAGATTGGTGTGCCCGGGCGTGTTGAACACGAAAGAGACGCCTTTCCAGCCGATGTCCTGAAACCGGATGTAGCCCGCATATTTGATGGCTTTGCGATCGTAACCACGCATACGGTAGCAGAGTTGGGTCACAGCCTTGTTGATCTCGCCTTCGATCTGGAGGGGGTCATTGGTCCAGTCGGAGAAGGTGTGCATGTAGCTGATTTCCTTGGGAACGTGCTCGGCGGGGTCCACCACCTTGGCCCGATCTTGCCCAGCAACGGTTTCGAACAGCATCTTCCCGAAGTAGGCGCCGAAGAGGTCGATGAACGCACCCGGACCCTGACTGATGGCATCGGCGATGGTGGACAATCCGCGGGCTTGAAGCTTCGCGAAGCGCTTGGAACCCACACCCCAGACCTCTTTGAGTTGGAGCGGATGCAGCAAGGCGCGGGCATCGTCGTCGGTGAGCACCAAGACGCGGCCGTTCGGTTTGCGAAGGTCGGAAGCGAGCTTGGCGTAGGTCTTGGAGAACGAGACGCCGACGGAGCTGATGAGGCCGGTCTGCCGGTACACGGTGTTCTTGACCTCGTCGGCCAGCCGACCGATCTCCTGCGGCGAAAACTTGCGCCAATGGGTCACATCCAAGAAAAACTCATCCATCGAATAGCCTTCCACATCCGGAGAGAACGTGTCCAACGCGGCGCGGATCTGCTTGGAGATGGCCTGATACTTCTCATAATGCACCTGCATGAACACGATATACGGACAGATCTGCGTGGCTTCGAACGCGCTCATGGCGGTTTTGATGCCCAATTTGCGCGCTTCATAGCTGGATGTGGCCACGATGCCGCGCGCGGTGCCGTTCTCCTTGCGCCACCCGCCCACGATGATGGGGATGCCGTACAGATCGTACGACAGCTGCTCCACCTGAGCGTAGAAGCAGTTCATGTCCAGATGCAGGTACAACCTCGGACGCGAATCCACATGCTGCTGCCCCGCCGAAATGGTGTTGTACAGCGTGATGCGGTGAACGTTCCGAATTAAGTCATAAGGCATAAGGGGGCAGAGACAAGAGACAAGGGTTAAGAGACAAGAGACAAGAGACAAGAGAACTCCCTAATTAACTCTTCCTTGTCTCTTGTCTCTTTCACCTTGTCTCTTTCACCTTGTCTCTTTCACCTTGTCTCTATCAAAAATCCTTCCTCGATCTCCAGCACGCAAAGCCAGGCCATCTCCTTGCTGTCGTACACGATGTCGAAATAGCGGTTCTCGCTGGTTTTTACCACGAAATGGACGTGTTTGGAATCGCCCACCACTTCGGTGTAACTCTTGCGAACCGAGGCCACCACGTGCACATCGCCGTTGCGCATCATGAAGCGGTGAGGCACCAGGCGGCGCTTCTGCTTGTCGGTGACGAACGCCGCGAAAGAGGCGATGACATTGATCTTTTCGAGGGAGGAGTGTTGCATAAGACGAAGGACGTGAGACGAAAAACGTGGGACGAAAACGCCTTTCGTTCTACGTCCCACGTCCCACGTCCTTCGCTATCTTACACATATTCCGCACATATATCAAGCGCGGAATCAGCGCTTCAGCAACAATCGTTTCACTTCATGAAGCAGGTCTTCTTTGGAGAACGGTTTGGACACATATCCATCAAAACCGGCGTTCAGAAAACGGTCGCGATCGCTCGATTCGGCATGCGCCGTGATGGCGATCACCGAGGGTTTGAGCAATTTGGGAAGGTTCTGAACGCGCTCCAACAGGCGGAAGCCGGCATCTTCGGTTTCCATGCGGATGTCGGCCAGCACCATGTCGATCGGCTCGACCGGAACGATCTCCAAGGCTTGGGCCAAGGTTGAAGCCACGCGGATATCGCAAATCGGATTCAGGAATTTCGACAGGGTGTGGCGGGCGTCGGCGTCATCGTCCACCACCAAGATATAGGCGCGCTCGGTAATGCTCTTGAAGGCTTCGTCCACGGCTTTGTATGCGGCGCGTTTGTCTTGGATTTCGGCGTCGCGGTTCAGCGGCAGGCGCACGGTCACCGTGGTGCCCTTGCCGATGGTCGAGGCGATGGCCACATCCCCGCCCAACAGACGGATGACCCCCGTGGCGATCGACAGCCCCATGTCCACGTCCGGAGAATCGAGCATGGTGGCGAGCTTGTCGTCGGAGAAACCGAAACCGGTGTCGGCGATCGTCACCACAGCGAGCTCTTTTTCGAGATCGTGGCCCACGGTCACCGTGATACCGCCCTTCATCGTGTTCTGGATATGGAACCGGAGGATGTGAAGCAAGGCTTGCTTGGTCCACCGGCTGTCGAAAAAAGCGATGCCCGGGTTCTGTTTCACCTGAACCTTCAAGCGAAGCTCTTTCTCCTCCGCCACCGGCACGAAGGTGCGCACCGTATCGTTCACCAAGGTCACCACGTCGATGCGTTCGGGTTGGGGCTTGATCTGTCCCGATTCCACTTTCGCCAGATCCACCACGGCCTCCATGGTGGACAAAAGCCGCTTACCGCTCAGGATGATGTTCTGAGCCATTTCCAAAGGCTCGCCTTCCAGATCCATCTCCAACATCGACGCCATTCCCAGGATGCCGGAAAGCGGAGTGCGCATCTCATGGCTCAGACTGGCCAAGAAACCGGCTTTGAATTTGTTCACTTGCCGCGCTTTCTCTTCCGCTTTGGCCAGAACGTCTTCGACGCGCTCCTGACCCGAAATATCGCGTGCGTTCAGAATCACGCCGATGCGCTCGTCGCCCCAACGGTTCACGGTGGCGATGGTCTCCAGATTCACCACCGACTTGTTCCGATGTTGAAAGCGGATGCTGTGGGGCTTGGAGACCTCCTCTTTGCGGAACGCTTGGCTCAATAACACACGCAGATCGGGACGATCGTCGGGATGTACGAACGCGAAGAGTTCCCGGCCTTTGAGGTAGTCCGGGTTGTAGCCGATGAGCCGTTGGGATGCGGGGTTGGCGAATGAAATACGGCCTTCAGCATCCACCAACCACAGGATGTCGCTGCTGTTCTGAATGAGTTGGCGGAATGTGAGCTCGTTTTCCCGAAGCGTATCTTCGAGTTTGCGGTGTCGGGTCATGTCGGCGAAGGTGACCACCACTCCGAGCAGTGCCCCTTTGTCCGTTTTGATGGGCTGGGCTGAATACTGGACCGGAGTGAGCACACCCGTGAGTGATTTCAGCATCACATCGTTCTCATCGGCACCCACACGCCGACGCGACCGTATCACTTCCTGAACCGGATCGGCCACGCCCACCGCCCGCCACACATCATCGAAATCGTAGCCGATCACATCCGCAGCGTTCCATCCGGTAAGATCTGCGGCAGGTTTGTTCATCAGGCGGATGTGTCCTTGCGCGTCGGTGGCGATGAGGCCTTCAGCCACGCTGTTCAAGGTGACAGACAGCCATTGCTCGCTCTCTTTCAATTTCTGCTGGAGCCGGCTCTTGACCAAGGCCATTTCCACGGTGGTCTGCAGGTCTCTGTCGCCGAAAGGCTTGAGGATGTAGCCGAGAGGTTCGGCCGACTTCGCCCGCGCGATGGTGGCCTCGTCTCCATATCCGGTCAGAAACACCGATCCGATGGAGAACTGCTGCCAGATCTGACGTGCCGTATCGATGCCGTCGGGCGAACCCTCGATGTGGATGTCCATCATCACCAGATCCGGCTTCTCGGTCGCCGCCAGTTCGATCGCGCGTTGCGAGGTCCGGGCGATGCCCACCACCTCCCAATCGCGCTTCTTCAAGCGCATTTCCAGCTCTTTGGCCAAAATCATCTCATCTTCGACGATGAGAATACGTGCGGTGGGTTGACTCACGACTGTTAGTTTCTTCCGCGGTGATGTTCAGCGAATCGCAGCTCGAGCCGACCGATGGGATCCGACGATGAGGTGGGCACATGGATGCCGGCGGTGAGCGCCTCTCGGATACCCACTGGCCTGAGCATTTGCAGCCCGATCCGCCGAGATGAGCTATCACTCTCTATCTCCTTGATCGCTTTGATTCTTCCAAAAAGGTGGTACATCGACCAGACAAACAACGGTCGATGCTCTTTGGGACGATGGGAATGCTCGAAATGATGGATCACCGCGGTTGCCGCGAACAGCCAAGGCAGAGCGGCGAAATCACGCTTCCAAGCCATTCTGGCCGAAGTCTGGCTGATCAGCTGCAGATAGGTCCGAGACGGGCCTCCGATGGGAACTGGAACCAGGACACCGCCGCTCGCCCGGATCAAGGCATATCGGATCGCATGCGAAATCCCGTTGCTATGGCGAGATCCATCCCAGACCACGTCTTCGTTTTCAGGTTTGAGGGCATCCACACGGGTTTTCCATGAGCCTGAAAGCGCGGATAGGTCCACATCCCGGGCGAAAAAAACATCCGCTTCATGGAGGATCTCGCTCATTAGTGTGATGGCCACCTGTTCCACATACGAAGGCGCCGGCCATGGCAGGCAAAGTCGGCGTATCGAATCAAGAATCCAGATGCGTCCGGCCATCCGCCCCAAGCGCAGCTGATGATCGGATGCCGGCTTCGACACCGCCACATTCGATGCGGCCCGGAGTGCCATTTTCGCTATTCCTGTGAGTTGCGCCAAAGGTTGCATGTGTAAAGGAACCAAATCCACCGAAGCCGAGACCAAGCGAACCACCGCCTCACTGGCCACTTCCGAGCGAAGAGAAGACAGACCGATCTGCTCGTGGGATACATCTCGAGTAAGGCACACATCATCGATGCGGCCTTCCACCACCCGTTCCTCAGCTTCGGTCAACCTTACGGGCGGATGGGAAACGAGCACGCTCCAGTTCGGTTTTCCGGAAATCAGTTCGGCGATGACGGGTTGTTGCATGTGCGCAAACTACTATCTTGCGCGTTCATTCTCCAACTCCAATCGAACCCAAGCCATGCGCCAGACCTTGTATTTGCTCATCGCAGTCCTGTTTTTCATTCCATCGCTGAGCGCTCAGCAGCGATTCACCAGCCTCGACCAAGCCCTCATGTCGGGAGCGATGTTCAGTGGGGCATCGGGTCCGCAGAACATCTTATGGATGGACGGCGGCAACCGGTACTCTTATTCGCTGTTCAACCGCGCGACCAATACCCTGGAAATCCGATCGTTCAATCCCGCTTCCGGTGAAGACGCCTTGGTTTTCGACGGCAAAGGGCTCACCTTCCCAGGAACCAGCACTCCGTTCGATTATGACGATTTCGGCTGGACCGACGACTCCAAGCATCTCTTCTTCTCCGCCAATTTCAGACCGATCTTCCGCCGCTCGGGCATATCCGACCATTATCTGTACAACCTGCAATCCAAAACGCTTCAATTGGTGGCGAAAGATGCCGGAACCGCTCAACTCTCCCCCGATGGAAAGCATGTCGGGATGGAGCGCGGAGGTGATCTGTATCTGTATTCCTTCGCCACCGGAACGGAAAAACGCCTCACTCACGATGGTTCCGAGCACCTGTTCAACGGCCGATTCGGATGGGTGTATGAAGAGGAATTCGGCTTGGCACAGGCTTGGAGCTGGTCGAACGACAGCCGACACATCGCTTTCTGGCAGGAGAATGAATCCGCGGTTCCGATTTTCCAGATGACGGATTACGAAGGCGCCGGACACCCCGAATACGTCACCCTGAAATATCCGAAAGTGGGCGACATCAATCCAACCATGCGGATCGGAGTGGTCGATATACAGACCGGTGATCGCACCTTCTTGGAAACGGGAGAATCCGACGACAGCCTCATTCCACGGATTTACTGGACCTCGGTGCCGGGTCAGTTGGCAGTGGTTTGGATGAACCGCGAGCAGAACCACCTCAAGCTGTTTTTCTTCGACGTGAAGACGGGCGCCCGCAAATTGGTGATGGAAGAGCGTTCCGAAGTGTGGATCGACGTCTTCAATTTCTTCGAGCGCATCGATCATCACTTCCTGTTTCCGACCGATTCGAAAGCCTTTTTCTGGATGTCGGACCGCGACGGCTACCGGCACATCTACCATTTTGATTACGATGGGAAACTGATTCGGCAAGTCACCAGCGGCAATTGGGAAGTCACCAATCTGTATGCGTACGATGCCCGATCGAAGCAGATTTTCTACGCATCGACCGAGGCATCGCCCTTGGAACGGCATCTGTACGTGATCGGTACGAACGGACGTGGCAAGCAGAAGCTCACTACGGAAGCGGGCCGCCATACCATCGACATGGGACCGAATGCGGCGTATTTCATCGACCGATATTCGAATATCGACACACCGACCCAGGTTTTGCTGAAAGACCGTCGCGGTCGGGTGGTGAAAACCCTGGAAACGAACGAAGCCGTGAAACAGGCGGTGAAGACGAATCTGTACGCGAAACGGAATCTGTTCCGCTTCAAAACCAGCGAAGGAATCGATCTGGACGCTATGATTCTCTATCCGGCGGATTTCGACTCCACCAAGCGCTATCCGGTGGTGATGGAAGTGTACGGCGGTCCCAGCTCGCAATCGGTGTACAACCAATGGGAAAGCGGCAATTTCCGCCAATACATGACCCAACAAGGGTACATCGTGGTGGGAGTGAACAACCGCGGATCGAGCGGCTACGGTCGGAAGTTCGAGAAACAGGTCTATCTGAACCTTGGCGAGTTGGAAGCGCGCGATTTCAAGGAAACCGCCGATTATCTGGCCTCCCTCCGATATGTGGATGGAAACCGGATCGCCATCAAAGGCCACAGCTATGGCGGTTACATGGTGCTCTATGCCATGACCGCCCATCCCGACCGCTTTTCTGTCGGAATCTGCGGAGCTCCGGTTTCCGATTGGAGGTTGTACGACACCATCTACACGGAACGCTACATGGGATTGATCGGGAACAATCTTCAGGGGTATGTGAAAAGCAGTCCGACCACACGGGCCGACCGACTGAAAGGAAAACTCTTGATCGTCCATTCCACCATGGATGAGAATGTGCACGTGCAACACACCTTCCAATTCGTCAAGGCGCTAATCGACCATCGCATCGACCACGACTTGCGCATTTTCCCACCAGGAGCGCATGGAGTGGCTTATAATCGGGCCAGCAACCTGTATTTGATGAATCTTTACATAGATTACCTGAAGAAACACTTGTAAGCATTAGGGAACTCGATAGTATCTTCCTTGGTCTTGCAACATCAACCGAATAAAAAACCATGACCAAACAACTCTATGTGTTCGGGTTGTTTGCGCTGGCGTTCTGCTTTTCAGAATCGCATGCACAAACATTGTCCAGTGGCACATTCAATCCCTTGCCTGGGACGTTCTCAGGTGCCGGGCGCTCCTTGAGCGGAGTGATCAGCGGAGTGAACATCGGCAACGCCAGCGGTGCAGGAGGTTCGCTCAGCGGCGGTTTCGCTTATGTGACGCCGGGTACGGTCGTCTCTATCGACAATCCATCGCACTCTGAACTTCCGTTGGAAACGCGTTTGGATGGGAATTATCCGAATCCGTTCAACCCATCCACGGTGATCGGGTATCAGTTATCATCGGCTGGGGCCGTACGCTTGGCCGTGTACGATATCCTTGGTCGCGAGGTCGCCGTGTTGGTGAACCAGGAACGCACCGCAGGCCGATATCAGGTCGCTTTCAACGCCACAGGACTCAGTTCCGGCGTGTATCTGTATCGCTTTCAGGTGAATGGCAACGTGATCGCCACGCGCCGCATGACCTTAGTCAAATAATTCAACGTCAATACCACTCTATCATGAAAAGACTCCTGTCACTGGGTGTGTCCACCCTTTTCGCTTTTTCTCTTTCCGCCCAACACGCAGAACCGATTCTCATCGGTGAATCCAATGCGTTCAAATCCAATTCCGGACGCATTGAAACCGCATCCACGAATGTCCCACAGGGCGTGAGTTATCAGGCCGTGGCCAGAAACACCAATGGCGACATCCTTGCCAACCAAGCGGTGGGTTTGCGTGTTTCCATCTTGGCGAATTCCGAAACCGGAACCGTGCTTTACACCGAGACCCATTCATTGACCAGCAACGCCTTCGGGGTGCTTAGCTTCGTCATCGGCGGTGGAACACCATCGGTCGGCGCCTTCTCGAACATCAACTGGAAAGGCGAATCCGTGTTCGTGAAACTTGAAGCCGATTTCTCCGGCGGAACCACTTACACCGATCTGGGCGCGAGCCGTGTATGGTCGGTTCCCTTCGCCTTGGCCGCAGGCAATGCGTTCGATCCGAGAATACCGCGCATCATCAACTCGGATCAGGGCGATTCAGCCATCGTGACCCGCATCAGCGGCAACCGCAACGCCTTGGCCTATCAGAACTACATCACCACCAACTCCCCTACTGCCGGTGGCACGTTCACCCATGTGACACCTGCCGGAACCACTCCCACATTCATCTACGGAACGTACAGCCGGGTAACCGGTCAGAACAATCCGGGTTCGCCGACGGGTACCGGAAACTACGCCGGCTACAATGTGGCTGAGGGCACATCCAAAATTACCGTTGGTTCCATCGGATTCGCCATCGGAGCCGGATCTGGTGAAATCGTACCTTTCGGCGACCCGCGCGAAGCCCAAAACAACTTCGGTTCCGCCAATTATGGCATCTACGGTGTGTCCCGCTTGAACAACAACCTCAACATCGGCGTGTTCGGAACCGCCGGCGGAAACGTTGGAGCTAACCGTGGCAATGTCGGGGTTGAGGGACAATCGTTCACAACCGGAAACACCAACAATCTGGGGGTCGTCGCCTCGGCGTGGAACTCATCCGTGCGCAACATCGGCATCAACGCGCGCGCTAACAGACAAACCGCCGGCGACAACATCGGTGCGGACATCTCCGTGAACAACGCTTCAGGCAACAACATCGGACTGATCGTGAACGCCAATGGCAACAACGCGACCGCGATCATCTCCAACGGAAACGTGAATGTGAACGGCAACCTGACTGTCAGCGGCACACTCAGCAACCCGTCCGATCGTTTGCTCAAAGAAGGCATCGCTCCGCTGGAATCGACCTTGTCGAAACTTCTGGCCATGAATGTGGTGTCGTACCAATACCGCCAAGACACCGGCCTGTACCTGCCCTCCGGCACGCATTACGGCGTGATCGCGCAAGAGCTCGAGCCACTGTTTCCTGAGCTGGTAAATCAGAACACCGCACGCATTCCGAATATCGAAGCGTCGAATGCGGGTCCTTCGGTCAGCACCACTTCCATCGATTTCAAATCGGTGAATTACACGGAAATGATTCCGGTGCTGATCAAGGCCATCCAGGAACAACAGCAGCAGATCGAGCAGCTGTCGAAAGAGCTTGAGAGACTTAAATTGCGGACGGGTGTCGAGTAAACCGAATTCGTCGACACTCAGACATTTTCGGATGCTGTGCCTGATGGCGGTGGCTTTTCAGTCCATCTGCTATCAGGCTTCAGCCCAATACACATCGATCTCCTTTTACACATTCGGCATCTCTGACGGACTTAGTCAGAGTTCAGTGTTTTCGATCACTGAAGATTCGCTTGGTTTTGCATGGCTTGCAACTGCCGATGGACTGAACCGTTTCGATGGCAAAACCTTCAAAGTCTTCCGCAACGAGCTCGGCAGCGAACAGTCTCTGCCCGACAATTTCATCATGGACTTGGGCCACGCCAATGGCAATCTGTTTGTACTGACATCAAACCAAGTTTCGAGACTTCATACGAAAACCGAAAAAATCAACCGGATCGGTTTTCGGGATGCCCGATGGAAGCAGGTCAGCCACGGATTTCAGAACATCCACCTGGATACTCGTGGAAATGCTTGGATCTGTGGTTGGAGCGGACTCTTTCTACTGGAAGCAGGCGGGGAATCCCTCGAAAACATTGGCATCATGGTTGACGGCAAACCGCTCACTGATGCCATTTATCATGTCTTTGGAGCAGGCGATTCGCTGCTTTATCTGGGGCTGCGTTCACGAATCCTTGAATACAACATCAAATCCGGCCAAAGTTCGGTTACTTATGAAGGCGCCGAAGAGGATTACCCTAAACCACTTCTATTGGATCGATCGGGGCGCTTATGGATCGCACTAAGCAAAGGGAGGCTATTGTATCGGGATGTCCATTCCCTTGTTCCAAAATGGACATCACCGGGCATTTCCATATCGAAGGCGGATGGAATCCGTGTTCATGCCCTCTATGAAAAGGGAAAAGACGATTTCTTTGCCGCCACCATCGGTAACGGATTGATTCGATTCCGCATGAATGAGGGCATCACAGCCCGATACAGGCACCAAGTTTCCGATACGCGTTCACTTCCATCGGATAACATCACAAGTATTCACAGAAGCAAAGACGGAACCTACCTTATCGGTACGGATGCCGGCGGATTGGCCACATCCACACTGCAGCCGAACCCATTGAGCCTGGTCAACAACTCCTTGCCCTTTCCGAGAAACATCCATGAGGGACTGATCAAATCTCTGTTCCTGGATGACCGATATTTGTGGTACGGCACCGCCGGCAATGGACTGGGGCGGTATGAGCTATCGAATGGGAATGTCAAGATCTGGCATCCTTGGAAAGACATCGCCACATTCGGTGTGTGGAGCATAACCCGCCTGGAATCCGAAAAGATGCTCTTCGGTGGAAATGGCAGCTTGCATCTGCTTGATCTCAATACCGGAGTCATGGAGACGTTTTCACTCACAGGGGCGACTCAAGCGGTACCGAGGCACGATTTCGCAGTGAATTCCCTTCTTCCGGAAGGTCGCCGGATTTGGATCGGAACCCTGAACGGAGTGTTACTCTTCGATCTCAACGAAAAGCGACTCGTCCCACTGCCCTCTTCGCTTCGGCTCGACTTCAGCAAAAGTTCAACTCTCAGCATAGCGGCCGACAAAGAGCATCTGTATTTCGGCACCTATGGCTCGGGAATCCTGAAATGGCACAAGCAGACGGGAACCACAGAGTGGATCCTTTTCGAGAATCCATCCGAAAGCAGGTATCAGGAGAACACGATCAGGTCGCTTCATGCGGATGATAGCGGCCTGATCTGGGCGGGTACGAATTCAGGCTTAAGGGTTATCGATTCACGAACTTGGAACGTGCGTCACTTTACCACTTGGCATGGTTTGCCCAACAATTTCATTTACGGTATCCAGCCGGACGGATCCGGGAACATGTGGGTGAGTTCGAACGGCGGTTTGAGCAAGGTCAGGATCACTGAAGAAAGCCATCTGAGTGCTCAGAATTTCACCCCGCGCGAAGGACTTCAATCGCTCGAGTTCAACACCGGTGCCTACTCGCGAAGATCCGACGGGTTGATGGCATTCGGCGGCATCAACGGGATCAATCTCTTTTATCCGGATCAGGTGCGAAAAACGCGCGAATCGTTGCCGGTGTACATCTCGAGCATCACTCATCATTTCGAGCCTTTGGCCGCCAGCGTATCCCATCCTTATCTCAAAGACATCGTACTGAAGCCTCATCAGAACGAGATCGCATTCGAGTACAACGTTCTATCGTTTCGGCCGGACAAAGAAGTCCACTACCGGTACAGACTTGATCCCATCGATACCGACTGGGTGTACAATGAAGCAAGGACCTACGTGCGCTTCATCAATCTCGAGCCTGGCAGCTACACATTCAGAGTCATGGCTTCCTCAAGCGCTGATTTTTGGGAAGGGGATGAAACCCGGATAAGCATCCTGATTTTGACACCCTATTGGGAAACGACTTGGTTCAGAGTGTTGTCCTTTTTGGGACTATTGCTGGGTATCGGATTCACGGTTTACCGTGCGACCACGGTGAAATGGCGGCAACGGATGTTGCAACTGGAACGCGAGAATGAAATCAACCAGGAACGCAACCGCATCTCATCGGACCTCCACGACAAGGTAGGTGCCAGACTCACGCGCATCTCATTGTTATCCGAACTGATCAGGACCAGCAAAGGAAAAGCCAAAAGAACCGATCACATCAACGAGATCTACAAATCCACCCGCGAGGTGATCACCCAGCTGGATGAAATCGTTTGGACTACGAACCCTCAGAACGACACGCTTGAGCGTTTTGTGGAATACATGATCGAATACACGACCGACTTTTTCCGGGACTCCCCCATCCGATGCCGTTTCGACATTGTCGATCCCATCCCGGATGTTCGGATTTCATCCGAGATCAGGCACGACCTGTACCTTTGCATCAGTGAGGCGTTGGCCAATGTGATGAAGCACTCCGCAGCCAAGACGGTCCGACTTCATATCGGGGTCGAAACTGGTCGAACGCTGATGATTTCGATCGAGGACGACGGCATCGGGATGAGTGGCCAAGCCCCATCCGGTTCCAACGGCATCCGCAACATGGAATACCGCGTTTCCCGGCATGGCGGAACGATCGCCTTTGAATCCGGGCAGAACCCCGGTACGATCGTCCGCATCATGCTTGATCTGCCGATCACTTCGACACAATCCTCGGCCAGTTGAACCCGGAGATGCCACGACGCTTCATTTCAACATTCAGCACCGATGCCGCGTCGTTTTCATTGACCGTTCGGATGAGCTCATAATCCTGATTGTTTGTAAACGAATACCTGTAATTGCCGATGTAGTTCACATTACCTGCGACAACCTCGAATTCGACACTTTGATCGGATAGAACGGTGAACGTGCGGGTAGTTAGCTCATCCATGGTATTTGAAATCTTTTTGATTTTGGTATACTCATGCTGAATATCATGAATCTTGTAGCGGCCAGGAGACAATTGGACAATGAACCAGCCAGGAGGATAATTGGTATTATACGCCAGGGCTCGCCGGGTGCGCGTGGTGCCAAGAAACAGATCGGAAGTCAACATACCTACAGAGCCTAGCTCTTTGAAATCCTTGTCTCGGCTCTTTGGAAGATTCCCGGCAAACACGTCTCTGGTAGGCACTGTCTTGACATCGGTTCCCAACGGTATGATGCCGTAATTCTTTGAATAGTGGTATTGAACGCTGAATGTCTCCGGAGTGACGCGCCCGTTCTCGATGCGGCTAATCCTGAAAATCGACCCTGCGTTGGCATCTGTCTCATAATAGCTAGTGACCATGGAACCAATCAAACCGACTGCACGTCCGGGATCGATGTCAATTTTTCCGATGACGATGCCCTTCTGAGTGTTCTGAATCTCTTTCGCATTTTGCAGATAGGTATAGTTGTTCTTCGCACGGAACCGGTCATCCGGCTTTCTCATCGCCCCCACGCATCCGCTTAGTCCGACTGACAGCAGCGCCATAAGAACGGCTTGTTTTTTAACTGATTGAATCATGTATTGGCTCCTTTTGACTGTAGTTAAACCCCTCAAGCCAAGAATGTACTATAGAGACCCGTCATACGGTATCCCCCGAACATGTGAACTTGAGGTTTAAAAATGAGCGATGCATTGAATGAAATGCATCAGAAAAAAAGACATGCTCCAGCAAACATGTTCATTTGACCATACGACTCAACTATTTTTGCTTGAATTTTCATGTGTCGCCTTGGCAACTTATAGCGTACGAATAAACTGTTGACGATAGACGAATTTTCCTCAGAGGCAATGATAAAACCGGTTGCAAATCCATGCCCACCTCGCTCATAATGAAGGGAGAAATCCTCACCATGTACCCCTAATGCCAATGAAGAACCGAAGTAAATCGCAGTATTGGAAAGGTTAGCATCCAATGGGAGATAGCCGAGACTGACATGCAGGTCGTAAAAAGTGGTGGCTCTTGCAACTTGAACACCAAATCCTTCTCTCAATCGAACTCCAATAGCGCTATTGTCAGTTCTTGTACCCGCTCCAATCTCATGCAAAGAATAAATCCGGATATCAAGTTTATGTTTTTCAATGTATCCGTAGTTGTTCCAGTCGTAATCAAATTCTAAGCCCATAAACAAATCACTCCCACTCAACGTGCCTCCGTAGACGAGGAAGTTATTTCCGATTCTTGCGTCGGGTGGCTTAGCCGTAAGGGTTTCTGCGGTCAATAAATAAATCAATAGAGCCGGGATGATGGCGATAAACAGTCTTTTCATGCTTATGATTGATTTCGCGTGATTTTGACGAGCCCTTCAAAGCACTAAAATAGCAGTCGGCCGCAGCCGGCGGTATCCCCCGAATATGTGATATTGCGAGTCACATGTTCGGGGGATACCATCGGGCACGTTGCCATTTTATCTTACCACCATGATTCATATCGCCATTATTGAGGACGACGAAGACATCCGCATCAGTCTTCGAGATCTGATCAACCAAACCCACGACTTGTGTTGCCACCATCTGTTCTCTTCCGCAGAACAGGCCATCTCAGAGTGGAAAACAGACATGGTGGATGTGGTTTTGATGGATATCAACCTGCCCGATCAGAGTGGAATCGAATGCGCGGCAATCCTCAAACAGAGGATTCCGAACTTGCAGATCATCATGCTCACCGTGTATGATGACACAGACAAGATATTCCGCTCCTTGAAAGCCGGAGCCAGCGGCTACCTGCTTAAACGAACCGAGCCCAGCCAGATTCTGACATCTATCCGGGACGTCTATGCCGGAGGTTCTCCCATGACCAGTCAAATCGCTCGAAAAGTGGTCTCCTTCTTTTCGCAGAGCGAAACCCAACCCGACTCCGGAAATGAGCTGCACAGCCTGACCGCCCGGGAGTTTGACATCTTGAGGTACCTTGCCAAGGGCTACCGGTACCAGGAAATCGCCGATGTGCTATTCATCAGCATCGAAACAGTGCGAACCCACCTTCGCCGTGTGTATGAAAAGCTGCACGTCCGGTCTCGAACCGAGGCAGTTATCAAGTACCTGGGCAAGAACTCATGACGCTAAGTCTCTGAGGTATTGCATTTAGCGGTATCTATCACTAAGTTGTGATTTGGTGTATACCAATGAAAAACAACGGTAACATATTGATCCTGAATACGGACGAAGTCTCGCTGGGTGAACTGCGCGACGGCCTCGTTCCCTATTTCAATGTGTTCACCGCCAGCGATACCCGAACCGCCGCCCGCATCCTGAAAGAATTCGACATGGATGTGGCCTTGGTCGCCGATCGGCTCCCGAACATGAGCGGCCTCCAATTCTGCGAAAGCGTGCACGCCACCTTCCCGCAATTGCTGTCTGTGTTAATGACTTCCGGACAAGACATGCATGCGGTGAAGGCTGCCGTAAAATCGAAACGCCTGTTCACCTATCTCAAAGCCGGGTTCGATTTCGACGAGGCACAAGCCGTCCTTTCCTTGGCTGTGCAGCAGGTCCGCCTGCTCGACGACAACAAATCCTTGTCGCTGGAACTCAAACGCTCCGTCGATGAGCAGACCCGCATCCTGGAACTCTTCAAACGCTACGTTCCCGAGCAGGTCGTGTCTCAAACCCTGTATCGCAATACCGACGATGTGCTTGTGGGCGAGACGCGGGTCGTTTCCATCCTTTTCGCGGATATCCGCAATTTCACCCGCTTCGCTGCGCGAGTGAGTCCGACCGATGTGGTCTCCTTCCTCAATGATTTCTGGGCAATCATGACCGAGCCCGTGCGCAAAAACTTCGGTTCGGTGAACAAACTCATCGGCGATGGCGTGTTGGCGGTCTTCGGCGCTCCTAACAGCTATCTGGAAAACCAACAGAACGCCGTACAGTGCGCGTTGGATATGATGGAAGCCTTGAAAAAGGTGAACATCATGTATCAGGATGTGCTCGGAGAGGAAATCAAGATCGGTATCGGCATCAACACCGGTGAAGTGGTCGTCGGCAACATCGGAACCGCCGATTACATCGAATACACCGTGATCGGCGACGCCGTGAACGTGGCTTCACGCATCGAAACGATGACCAAGCAAAAGCCGAATTCCATCTTCATCAGCGAAAGCACCATGGTGGAAGTCGAAGACGTGTTCGACCTCACCGAAATCGACGCTCTCGAAATGGTCGGCAAAAAAGAGCCTGTTCGCGTGTTCGAAGTGAACGGCCGTCGCCATGCGAACGTCAAGCCGATCGGCAGAACCGGAACTCGTCGCGGGTATTAAGATCCCCCATAAATGAGATTCCTTAAGCGGGTTTTGCAGTTGGTCGGCATCCTGCTGATTTCCCCTCTTGTTCTGATGGTTCTGTACCGTTGGATTCCCGTCCCTACCACCGCGTTCATGATCCGTCATGCGGTGATGTATCAGACCACCTATTCGTACGACTGGGAACCGTCTGAGAACATTTCGAAGTGGGTCGGGAAGGCGGTTGTGGCTTCGGAAGACCAGAAATTCTGGGACCATTTTGGATTTGATGTGGAAGCGGTCCAGAAAGCGCTCAAAGACCGTGAACGCGGCCGCCGGGTGCGCGGCGCGAGCACCATCAGTCAGCAGGTGGTGAAGAATCTGTTCCTCTGGCCCGGACAAAGCTGGATCCGCAAAGGACTGGAAGCCGGTTACACGTTATGGCTCGAGCTCGTGCTTCCCAAGGAGCGCATCTTGGAAATCTACATGAACATCGCCGAGTTCGGTTACGGTGTGTATGGTGCGGAAGCCGCGGCGCAGCGTTATTTCGACAGACCTGCGGTGAAGTTGACCTCTTCACAAGCCGCGTTAATGGCCGTGGTTCTGCCCAATCCGAAGCGGATGAAGCTGGACCGGCCGGGGCCTTACGTACGCGGACGCCAGCAGTGGGTCTTACGCCAGATGCTGTAACGCCAACAGCGTGATATCGTCCGATGGTTCGGCACCTCGAGTAAAGGAAAGCACATCGGCCATGGCGCCTTTCACAAGATTTTCGGGTCCGCTATGGGTCAGCTTGGCCAAAAACTTCTCGAAGCGCGGCTCTTCGTACATCTCGCCATCCGGATCCATCGCTTCGGTGACCCCATCCGTGAACAGCACGATCATATCGCCCTTGGCCAGCTTCACTTTCTTCACATCGTATTCGATGTTGGGAATCTTCCCTAAAAGCAGCCCTTCGGTCGCCTCCAACATTTCCACCGACGCATCGGCCCGCCGAACATAGGGCAGATTATGCCCCCCGTTGCAATAGCGGACTTCCCCCGTCCGTGTGTTGTACACGCCGTAAAACACCGTCACAAAGGTCGTCATCTCACTTTCAGGGATGAGCATGGCATTCACTCTGCGCAGACATTCGCCCGGATCCACCACCTGCGAAGCCACGGCACGGATCATGGTCCGGCAGACCGCCATGTAAATCGCGGCCGGAATCCCCTTCCCGCTCACATCCCCGATGAGAAAGGCGAGGCGGTCGTCGTCCAGATAGAAGAAATCGAACAGATCTCCGCCCACATCTTTCGCCGCGACCATGCTCGCATAGATATCGAAGCCTTTCTGATTCGGATAGGGCGGGTACTCACGCTTGAGGATCTTCTGCTGGATGCGAGCGGCGGTGTCGAGCTCGAAACGGATGCCGGTGAGCTGCTCTTTGGCTTTCATCGCATCACGGATGCGGCCCACCTCGTCGATGGTTTTGAGCATCGTGGTTTCCAGATCGGCGAAGTCGATGGGCTTGGTGATGAAATCGAATGCGCCGCGGTTCATGGCGGTGCGGATGTTGTCCATGTCGCCGTAGGCGGAGACGACCACGGTTTTCAGGTCGGCACGCTTTCGGTCGCCCAAATGTCCGAGCAGAGTGAGGCCATCCATTTCGGGCATGTTGATGTCGGTGAGCACAAGCGAATAGTCAGGATTCTCTTCCACCATTTTCAAGGCCACCGCGCCGTTTTCGGCGAATTCGAACTGATAGACGCCTTCGCGGATCTGATGGCGGAACTTCTGAAGCACCAGCATCTGCAAATCGGGTTCGTCGTCGACAACTAAAATGCGATTACTCATGAAGTCCTCACTTTGAAAATGGTAGATGAATCAGGAATTCAGTGAATTTCCCTTCTTCGGTCACGATATCGAGTTTGCCACCAAGAGTGTGTACGATGATGTCGTAGGTCATGGATAATCCGAGTCCAGTCCCCTCCCCGGTGGGTTTGGTCGTGTAGAACGGCTCAAAGATCTTTTTGCGGACATGGTCCGGAATGCCGGTTCCGTTGTCGTGGATGCTGATCTGCACACCGTCTTTCTTCAACTTGGTTTTCACGATCACGGTGGGTTTCATGTCGTCGGCATACCCTTTGGCGCGTTTGCGCTCGTTCACGGCGTAGCAGGCGTTGTTGACGATGTTCAGAATGGCTCGGCTCAGGTCTTGCGGAACCAAGTTGAGCTCACCCACCGTAGGATCCAGATCGGTCTTGATCTCGACCGAGAACGACGGATCTGTTGCGCGCATGCCATGATACGCCAGATTCACATATTCATCGACCAAACCGTTGATGGATGTTTTCTGGATATCCCCTGATTTGGTGCGTGAGTGCATCAGCATCCCTTTCACGATTTTGTCGGCGCGGGTACCGTGTTCGTGGATCTTTTTCAGGTTCATGCCGATGTCGGCGAGTGACTCTCCTAAAGTTGAAGGCTGAATGTTGAATGTTGAAGAAATTCGGTCAACCTCTTCTTTCGCTTCCTCAATCAATTCCAGACTCACACTTGCAAAATTGTTCACGAAGTTGAGCGGGTTTTTGATTTCGTGCGCGATGCCGGCGGTAAGCTGCCCGAGTGAAGCAAGTTTTTCTTGCTGCACAAGCTGCTCTTGCGCGGCTTTGAGGTCCGACACGGCCGAACTGAGCTTGCGATAGGCTTCGGCGTTTTGCATGGCCACGCTCACGTTGGCGGCGATGGTGGTAGAAGGCGCTGATCGTCTTCATCGAAGCGGTTCTCTTCTTCCACGCTTTGAATGCTGATCACACCCACGGCTTCATCGCCATAGATGATGGGTACACCCATGAACGAGGAGGTTTCCCGGCCGATGCGCTTCGATTTGAGCGATTCGCGCACTTCCGACAAATCCTTGTTGATGAGCAGCGGTTCTTTGCTAGTGAGAATCTTCTCGGTGAACCCGTTTCCGAATTTCCGAGGCTGGTTCTTATCGCCGTATTCATAGGGAAAGGTGATCATGCCCGAATCACGGTCATACATGGCCAGATACACGATATCGGCTTGGAACGTCTCCCTCATCTGCTCACCCACCAGGTTCACCAAAGCGTCGAGTTCAAGCTGCGACACCAAAGCGCGGCTGATGCGGTTCACCGTATCCATTTCCAGAGCACGCTGCGTGGTTTCATTGAACAGACGCGCGTTCTCCAAGGCCACACTCATCGAATTGGTGAGCGTGGTGAGCAGACGCACATCCGATTCGCTGAACGCGTTTTCCTTTTCCACATTCTGAAGACTCACCGACCCCACCACCGTATCCCCAACCATCATCGGCACGAAAATGGCCGATTTCGGGGGAAGTCCTTTCGTGATTGCCGTTCCTTGCATGCGGATGGCGGTCAGTTCATAATCCTGATTGATGAGCAGATACTTTTTCGTATCCACCAGGATCTTGTTCGCCCAGATGAGCGGACGCGGCGCCACCTCGATCTTCTTCCCTTTTTCCACCGCATACTGCCAATATTCCATCCCTGAGTTGCGATTAAAGGTGCGGATGATCAACGTTTGCGTGGTTTTCAACACATCGTAAATCCGCTCACCCACGAGGGCATAAATGGCCTGCATGTCCATTTCGCGCGCCAATCCGTCTTGCACGCTATTGATCACGGCCAGTTCGGCGTTGCGTTGCTCGGTTTCCGTGAGCAAACGTGCGGTTTCACTGAAGAGCCGCGCGTTTTCCAAGGCCACGCTCATGCTGTTGGTGAGCATGGTGAGAAGGCGCACATCCGATTCTGAAAAGGCCTGTTCGCGGTCCAGGTTCTGCAACGTCACATACCCGCGCACCGAATCGCTACCCAGCATAGGCACATACAATGCCGATTTCGCCACCCGGGTTCCAGGCACAGGCTTGTGCGGTTCACCGTTGATGAGGGAAAGTTCTTCGGCTGCGTTCTCATTGAACAGCAAAGGTGAGCGGTCGTCGATGATCTTGCGGCGGACCTTGTCATAAGACCGGTCGCGCGGATAGAGCCGATCGCCATCCTCATACAAGTAATTGAAATGCTCGCTTTTCGTCTCGTGGTTGAACGTGACGATAGCCGTCACCTGCGAATCGAACAGCCTGCGGATGCGTTCGCCAACCAGCTCGTAGATGCCTTGCATGTCCATTTCCGCAACGAGTCCGTCCTGGACCGAGTTGATCACGGCCAGCTCGGCATTGCGTTGCTGGGTTTCGTTGAACAAACGGGCGTTCTCCAAGGCCACGGTCATGGAGTTGGCCAAGGTGCTGAGAAGGCGCACATCCGAATCTGAAAAGGCTTGTTCGCGGTCCAAATTCTGCAAACTCACATACCCGCGTACCATCTCGCCGATCACGAGTGGCACGAAAATCATGGACTTTGCGAGTGCTGTGCCGGGAATAGCTTTCGGCACCTCGCCAGTAATGGTGGTCCAAGCCTCGTCAGCATTCTCGTTGATCAAGATCATGCGCCGGGTCTTGACCAGGCGTTGACGGATCTTATCCAAAGGTCGTGATGTGGGGAAATGACGACGTCCGTCTTCGAACACATATTCGAAGGTTTCAGTTTGATTATCGGCATCGAGTGTCGCAATGCCGACCACTTGGGCATTGAACAAATCCCGGATCTGATCTCCAACCAGATCATAAATGCTTTGAAGATCCATTTGGGCCACAAGACCCTGCTGCACGCTGTTGATCACAGCCAGTTCGGCGTTGCGTTGCTCGGTCTCGGCAAGAAGCCGAGTCGATTCGCTGAACAGGCGGGCGTTTTCAAGAGCGACGCTCATCGTGTTGGCCAGAGTGGATAGGAGTCGCACATCCGAATCCGTAAACGCCTGTTCACGATCCAGATTTTGAAGGCTCACATAGCCGCGAACCTCATCCTGCACCATCAGGGGCATGAAAATGAGTGATTTTGGGAGTTTTGTTCCAGGAACGGCCACCACCCTTTGTTTGCCTGTGATCTCCGTGACACGCTCATCCGCATTTTCATTAATCAGGATCATCTGACCAGATTGGATAAGCAACTTCCGGATATTGTCGATAGGTCGCTCGGAAGGGAAGTACTGCTTGCCCTCCTCGAAAGTGAAATTGAAGAATTCCACGCCCTCATTGAAATCGAACGTGGCGATGGCTACCACCTGCGCATCAAAGAGGTCGCGAATGCGCTCGCCGATGAGCGTGTAAATCTCGGACAACTCTTTGCGCGAGACCAAGGCCTCTTGAACCACACCGACAACTGCCAACTCAGCCTCCCGTTGGGCCAACATGGCCGTCACTTCCATCAGATTCGCCATAAGGTGTCCCTATTTTGCATGAGGTAAGTGAATCAGGAATTCAGTGAACTCCCCCTCCATGGTTTCGATCTCCAGTCTACCACCTAACGTATGCACGATGATGTCGTAGGTCATGGATAATCCAAGTCCTGTACCTTCCCCGGTTGGTTTTGTCGTGTAAAACGGCTCGAAGATCTTTTTGCGGACATGGTCCGGAATTCCGGTTCCGTTGTCGTGGATGCTGATCAGTACACTGTCTTTTAACATCTTGGTCTTAACCACAACGGTCGGTTTCACGCCCTCGGCATAGCCTTTGGCGCGTTTGCGCTCGTTCACCGCGTAGCAGGCGTTGTTCACGATGTTCAAAATCGCTCGGCTCAGGTCTTGCGGAACCACGTTCAGATCACCCACTGCCGGATCCAGATGGGTCTTGATCTCGACCGAGAACGACGGATCCGTTGCGCGCATGCCATGATAGGCCAGATTCACATACTCGTCGACCAAGCCATTAATGGAGGTTTTCTGAATGTCGCCCGATTTTCCGCGCGAGTGCATCAGCATTCCCTTCACGATTTTGTCGGCGCGGGTACCGTGTTCGTGGATCTTCTTAAGATTCAGGGCGATGTCAGACAATGTCTCTTCGAGACGGGTTTTGAGCTTTCCGTTTTCGGTTTTCCGCGAGGAGTCTTCACCGTTAACCGAGAACTGAAACCCGACAACATCCTGCCTGGCCTCTTCAATCAGTTCCAAACTCACAGAGGCGAAATTGTTGACAAAATTGAGCGGGTTTTTGATCTCGTGGGCGATACCGGCGGTAAGCTGACCCAGCGAAGCGAGTTTTTCCTGCTGCACGAGCTGCTCTTGCGCAGCTTTGAGCTCATTCAAAGCGGAACGAAGTTTCTTGTACGCTTCAGCGTTTTCCAAAGCCACGCCCACGTTCGCGGCGATGGTGTTCAACAAACGTTGATCATTGTCGCCGAATCGGTTTTTCTCCGTCGTGCTTTGGATACTGATCACACCGATGGCTACATCACCCGACATGATGGGAACCCCAAGAAATGACGCCACGGTTTTCCCACGTTTTACGGCATTCAGCGTCTCATACGCCTTGTCAATGTCCTCATTCACCAAAATGGGTAGTTTGGTTGTGATGATTTTTTCAGTGATGCCGTTGCCAAACAAACGTGATTTACCCACATCCCCGAAATAATAGGGGAAGTGGATCGTGTTCTCCTCCTTGTCGTGCATGGCCAGATAGACGATATCCGCATTGAACGTGTCGCGCATCATATCGCCGACCAGATGGATAAGGGCATCGAATTCCAACTGGGCGACCAACGCGTTACTGATCCGATTCACGGTATCCAATTCCGAGGCGCGCTGATTGGTCTCGCGAAGCAAGCGGTTCGTCTCGTCGAACAACCTGGCGTTTTCCAACGCAACGCTCATCGAATTGGTGAGCGTGGTGATCAAGCGCACATCCGATTCGCTGAAGGCGTGTTCTCTTTCCACGTTTTGGAGACTCACCGAGCCCACCACCACATCCCCGACGATCATCGGAACGAAAATGGCGGATTTCGGCGCCAATCCTTTCGTGATTGCTGTTCCCTGCATTCGGATGGCGGTTTCCTCATACTTCTCGTTGATCAGCAAAAAATCTTTCTTTTCAACGAGGATTTTGTTCGCCCAGATCAGCGGACGCGGATCCACTTCAATTCTTACCCCCTTTTCAACGGCGTATTGCCAATGCTCAAGTCCGGTCCGATGGTTGAACGTGCGAATGATCAGGGTTTGCGTGTTCAGCACGTCGCAAATGCGTTCGCCCACCAGGTCGTAGATCGCTTGCATGTCCATTTCTCGAACCAGGCCGTCCTGAACGCTGTTGATCACGGCCAATTCGGCGTTTCGTTGCTCGGTTTCGGCCAACAAACGGGTCGTTTCACTGAACAACCGAGCGTTTTCCAAGGCCACGCTCATGGTTGTGGCTAACGTGTTGAGCAGGCGCACATCCGACTCGCTGAAGGCGTTCTCCCGATCCAGATTCTGCAGAGTCACACATCCCCGCACCTCATCATTCACGATGAGCGGAACGAACACCAATGATTTCGGAAGCCGAGTGCCCGGAATAGGAAGGTGACGCTCGCCCGTGATTTTTTCCACCGTCTCATCCGCATTCTCGGAGATATTCAGAATGGTTTTATTCTTGATGAGCCAATGACGGATCTGATTCAATGGGCGATGATCCGGATACAATCTCTCGCCATCTTCGAAGAGGTATTGAAAGATTTCGAGTCCGCGAGATGTGTCAAATGTGTAAATCCCAGTCACTTGGGCGTCGAAAAGGCCTCTGATGCGTTCGCCAACGAGTTCGTAGATGCCTTGCATGTCCATGGCCGCCACGAGTCCATCTTGCACACTGTTGATCACCGCCAACTCGGCGTTTCGCTGCTCCGTCTCGTTGAACAAGCGGGCATTCTCGAGGGCGACACTCATCGAGTTGGTCAACATGCTGAGCAAACGCACATCCGATTCACTGAAGGCATGCTCACGATCCAGGTTTTGCAGCGTGACATAACCACGAACCTGATCGCCAGCGATCATCGGCACCAAAAGAACCGATTGAGGAACCCGAGTTCCAGGAATGGCTTTGAACGGCTGATGATTGATCTTTGAAACCAATTCCATCGTGTTCTCATTGAAAAGCTGAATCGCCCGCTCATCAATCAGTTTTTGACGCAAGTTGTCGTAGAGGCGGTCGCTCGGATAAAGCCTATCGCCGTCTTCGAAGTAATAATTGAAATGCTCTTTTTTCTCGTCGTGAAGGAAGGATACGATTCCAGTGACCTGCGAATCGAACAGAGTTCGGATGCGCTCACCAACCAGTTCGTAAATGCCTTGCATGTCCATTTCCGCGACCAATCCGTCTTGAACGCTGTTAATCACCGCCAACTCCGCATTGCGTTGTTCGGTCTCATTGAACAGGCGCGCATTCTCCAAGGCCACGCTCATCGAATTGGCAAGGGTATTGAGCAGGCGCACATCCGATTCACTGAAGGCGTTTTCCTTATCCAGATTCTGAAGACTCACATAACCCCGGACATGGCTGCCGATGGAGAGAGGAACAAAGATCATCGATTTGGGGAACTGCGTTCCGGGCAGTGATTTCGGAGCTTCGCCCGTGATGGTCGTATACGCTTCCGAAGAATTCTCATTGATCAGAATCATTTTCTGAGTCTTGATGAGGCGCTGACGGATCTTGTCGAGCCGACGTGGAGACGGATAGTGGCGGCGGCCTTCTTCAAACGTGTACTTGAAGATTTCTGACTGATGTTCATGATCGAAGGTGGCGACAACCACCACCTGGGCATCGAACAGATCACGGATCTTCTCTCCCACCAAATCATAGATCGCTTGCAGATCCATCTGATCGGCCAAGCCACGCTGAACGCTGTTGATCACAGCCAACTCGGCGTTGCGCTGTACGGTCTCGGCCAATAGACGAGCCGATTCGCTGAAATTCCTCGCGCTCTCCAATGCCACGTTCATGCTGTTGACCAGGGTGCTGAGCAGGCGCACATCCGACTCGCTGTAGGCATTCTCCTCGTCGAGATTCTGCAGACTCACACATCCGCGAACCTCATTGTCGACAATGAGAGGAACGAAGAGAAGGGATTTGGGCAGCCTGGTTCCGGGTACGGAGGAGAGCGGATCACCGGTGATTCGCAGAATCTCTTCGGCCGCGTTCTCATTCACATGAAGGATCGATTTATTGGCGATGATCCATTTGCGGAGCTTGTTCAACGGTCGCGGTTGCGGATAAACCCGCTCTCCATCTTCGAACAGATATTGGAAATGCTCGGTATCGGTCTCCAGATCGAAGGTATAGATTCCTGCGGCAGGTGAAGCGAACAGGTCGCGGATCTGATCGCCAACCAATGTATAGATTTCAGAAAGTTCCCGCTTCGCGGCCAAGGCTTCCTGCACGCTTCCTATCACAGCCAGCTCCGCTTCCCGTTGAGCGAGCAAAGCTGCGAGCTCCACTACATTACGTGCCATCACTCCTCCTTATCGGAAAACTGACGAATCTCCTCTTTCAGCTTTTCGAAATCGATGGGTTTTGTGAAAAACTCCTTCGCTCCGGAGGTCATGGCGCTACGCATGTTGTCTTCGTCCCCGTACGCGGAGATCATGCTCACATGGATTGACGGGAACTCTACCTTCACACGCTCCAGCAATTCGATGCCGGTCATACCGGGCATGTTGATGTCGGAAAAAATGTACATCACATCGGGTGGATCCGTGTTGCGTAGCATCTGAAGCGCCTCATCTCCAGAAAAGGCGAATTCCAAAACCAATTCCCCACTGCGGATCTCCTTGCGGAAATGTTGGCGGAACAGCATTTCCACATCCACTTCGTCATCGACGACCAGAAACTTTAGCATACCTTCGGTACTTACTTAGATTGCAAACAAACTGAAAAAATGGCCCCAGGAGACGCTTTTTCGATGCGTAACGACCCTCCGTGTGCGGTAATAATATCCATACTGATGCTCAATCCCAAACCGGTGCCCTCCGTGCCTTTCTTCGTGGTGAAAAACGGCTCCAGAATGCGGGCTTTGATCTCGTCGGGGATGCCGGGACCGTTGTCCTCCACTTCGATGACGATCGCGCTTGGGGTGCGCTTGGTTCTCAGGATTAATGTTGAAGGTTGAATGTTGAATGTTGAATTGGGGGAGTCTGACATCGCACCCTTCGCTTCGCTCAGGGCAGGCTCTTTACCTCGCACATCGCGCATCGCGCTTTCCCGAAGGGCGTCGAAGGCATTGTTGCACAGATTCAGGATCACGCGGGAGAAGTCTTCAGCCACGAGAGGGACTTTCCCCACCGATTCGTCCAGTTCGTAGCGGATGTCGACCGTGATGGGGTTTTTTCCGGCGCGCATTCCGTGGAACGCCAAGTTTCCGTACTCGCGAAGCAGGGCGTTCAGATCGGTAGGCTCTTTCTTGCCGCTTCCGCCGCGAGAATGCATCAGCATGGACTTGACGATCTTGTCGGCGCGGGTGCCGTGTTCGACGATCTTTTGCAGATTCTGGTCGATATCGCCGAGTGTCTCACCCAATGTTGAAGGTTGAATGTTGAATGTTGAAACAAGACGATCCGCTTCTTCTTTCGCTTCCGACACTAACTCCCGGCTCACTGAGGCAAAATTGTTCACGAAGTTAAGCGGGTTCTTGATCTCGTGCGCGATGCCGGCGGTGAGCTGACCGAGGGAGGCGAGCTTCTCCTGCTGCACGAGCTGGGCCATGGTCTGCTTGAGATGGGCGGTGGCTTCGGCCACTTCCTTCTCCAATTTCTGATTACGCTCATTATTCAGCCGCGTGTAATTCAGGATGATGTGGATGAGCATCCCGATCGGAATGCTCAAATAAATGAATGAAACCACTGTGAACGGCACATACACATTTTGCTGGTACCATTCAGTGTTCTCCGCCAGCAACACCGTGAGCATGGAGGCGACCACCATCATGATGGACACGAGGATCACCCATCCTTCCCGCTTGATCTGCGCCCAATCGCGAATCACCCTCCACAACACGAGGAGGCCCGCCAACGCGATGTAGGCGATCAATCCGAATTGGGCGTCGTTGGTTTGGAAAGCGTAGGCTGTGAGGCCGATGTAGAACAGCATGAGACCATAGACCAGTTTCGGCGGACGCTTCCCGACCACATGGTGCATCATGATGATCATGACCGGTACTGCAAAGCCAATCCCAAACGTGAACAACAGCTGAATGAGGGTGAATCGGATATGCTCGAGTTGAAGGATGCCCGGCAAGCTGTTGCCCAGTTGTGCGATAGTAAGAAGGATGGTGAACACCAGGGTGCTACCCACGAGCTTGTTCGAGCGGTTCAGCATCCAGAAGAAGAGAAAGACCAGCGTCAGCAGCGACAACACCGCGATCCAGGTGATGTTCTGATACAAATTGACGCGCGAAATGTCTAAGATGTACTGAGCATACTGGGGTTTGGCAAGGCGGATGAGCGGATCGATCTCGGTGGGCGAGTTGATCCACTTGAACGTCGCCGGTTCTTGGATATTGGCGTACCGAACTGCCATGGTGTAGGTGCGGCCCACCTCGAGGTGGGTAGGTCCGGGTCGCGGTAGCTGATTCAGCGGATGGTCGTGAATCACGGAATCGGGATCGGCGCTGGGACGACCCCAAGAACCTTGCTCGACGCCATCGATGAAGAGGGTGAGTCCGCCCCAGGTGCCCACTCGCCACATCAGCGGGATGTTTGTGAGAGTGGAATCGATGGTGAAGCGGAACCGGAACCAGCCGATGCCCGACCAGCGGAGCGAGTCGGGAGCGTCGGCGTTTAGGAGGATTTGCGCGGGAGAGGTCCGGAACCAAGCCGAATCATCGAAATCCGGTTCGGCATAGGCTGGGTTGTCGCCGGGGGTGTAGGTCCATCCGTCACGAGCGGAAAGAAAAATCAATCCCGTTGTGGGATTGAACAGGGAGTCGGAAACGACGAACGGCGGCGGAACGCTTAGCGAGAGCAGCAGAAGAAGTGCGAACATGGCAATAGAAGACTAAGAGTACGGGAATATATGGGAATGGGAGATGCTGTCCGCAAGTTGCCCTTAACTCATTCGTTAGCATCCTCTTCGTTGTCTTTTTTCTTGATGGGTTTGTTGTTGTAATCCGGTGAAAATCCAGCTCCGGATTTAAAATCCTCGTGGGCGGCGATGAAGGAAGAATGTCCGCCGAAAAGTCGAAGGATATCATCATCCTCACGATGTTTTTCCGGCATGAATCTCATGTAGGAATACGAACTGAACGCCCAGTTCAGCGGCGACACTTCGAATCCATGATTTACCGGATTCATATGGATGTACTTCACCACATTTCTGTGATACTCTTCATCGGTGATCACTTTCCGCTTGAAATTCGAGATGAAGAGATTCCCCATCCGTTCATATCGCTTATTCACATACTGGGAATGCGAACTGAAGGCGCGACCCAAACATCCAGACAGGAAACGGCCCAGCTCTTCATCAGTCATAAACCGTGTCTTATCAATGCGATTGATACGCTTCACATCTTCGAAAAGAGCCCTTTCAAGCAACTCCGATTTGCTGCAGATCCGGATTAACAGATGAAAATGATTGGGCATCAGGCAGTAGGCCTGAATATCGCAAAAATAGCGGGTATGGTAAGGAAGCGTGGTCAGAAACCGGATGTAATCATCCGGATCGCGGAAAAGATTGTCGGATCCGACGGCATGGGTGTACACATGAAAAATAGTGTTTGGAATCAAAAGGGCTTTCATTTTTAGGGGGGGGGGATTAGGGGGTTGATGATAGGCTGCCCGGCCACTTTGAGTATGCCACTTCGCCGGGCAAAAACCAAAGGGAATCGTTCCTAAAAAAATCTGTGGAATCTGTGCGTGATTTCATCAAATCGAAGCGAAAAAACCTTGCCCAGGTGATCGGAATGAGGTATGTTGGGTGTTTAGAACAACTTGCGGACAGTACAACTTACTAACTAACTCATCGCATGAATCTCCTCATCCTCCTCTTCCCTCTCCTGCTCCAGGGCTTCACTCCGGAACTCCTCGCCTCGCTGCGCTCGGTCACGTCCGTGGCCATCGCCCCCGACGCCTCCTTCCTCGCCTATACGCTCTCCGTTCCCGCCAACCCGCTCACCCATAATCTCCCCAGCTCCACCCACCTGTACGTAGCCTCTCCCGCCACCGGGGTCTCGCAACCTCTCGTGACCGACGCCTCCGTCGCCGCAGTCTCCATCCGGCCCCGCTCCCAAACCATCACCTTCCTTTCCCGACGCCCCGGCGACTCCGGCTCCCAACTCTACGAAATCCCCTCCTCCGGCGGAACTCCCAAACTCCTCCACTCCCATCCCACATCCATTCAATCCTACTCTTGGGCCTCCGACGGCTCCCACATCGTCTATGTGGCCAATGAACCCAGTTCTCGACCGAAATCCGACCTGCCCTATCAGCCCGAGCTCTTCGAGCAGTTCGTCCCTCATCGCAAAGCCTATGTTCAGAATGTCACCCAAGTCGGCCACACACCGCACTTGATCGACATTCCCGGCTCGGTGACGCTCACCTCTTGGAGTCCCGATGTGCTCTCCATCGCTGTTTCCGTCGCCCCTACCCCCACTGTCGACGACCAACTCATGGCCCAAACCATCTACATCGTTTCCCACAGCACGAAAACCGTGACCGACACGCTCCTGCATCGCGGAAAACTCTCTGCGATCCAATTCAGTCCCGATGGCAAATCACTGGCCATCCGCGGCGCACACAACATCAACGATCCGAGCGATGCCCGCCTTCGCGTGGTACCCGTGCGCAACCAATCGGCGCCAAAAACCTTGCTTCCCGAGTTCCTCGGCGATTTCGAAGCCATCTCGTGGACCGGCGCCACCACCATCCACGCCATCACCAGCGAGAACGGGGAAACCAGCTTCGTAACGGTGCGTCCCGACGGATCCAACTTCACCCGAGTGCTGCCGGTCGGCGGACCGATCTTCGCCTCCTTCTCCGCCTCCACCAGCGGAACGGTCGCCTTCGTGGCCAACACCTCGGCGCATCCGAACGAGGTCTATGTGCTCCGCGGCACCACCCTCCGCCGCCTCACCGACTCCAACCCTTGGCTCAAGGACATCCCGATGGCCAAACAGGAAGTCGTGACCTACGCCGCGCGCGACGGACGCAGCATTTCCGGCATCCTCATCCGTCCGGCGGGCGAAACCGCAGGTAAACGCTATCCGCTGATCACAGTGGTGCACGGCGGACCCGAAGCCCACGTCTCGAACGGCTGGGTGACCGGCCACAACAACCCCGGACAGTACGCCGCGGCCCGCGGATACGCCGTCTTCTATCCGAACTACCGCGGAAGCACCGGTCGCGGCATCGAGTTTGTGTTTTCTTCGCAGGGCGACCTCTCCGGCAAGGAATTCGATGACATCGTGGATGGCGTGGACCATCTCATCCGAATCGGATTGGTGGACAGCGCCCGGGTGGGCGTCACTGGAGGATCCTACGGCGGATACGCCACCGCATGGATGAGCACCTATTATTCGCATCGCTTCGCCGCGGGCGTGATGTCGGTCGGAATCAGCAACAACATCTCCAAATGGGGTACGAGCGACATCCCTGAAGAGCTTTACCTGGTTCATTCTCGCAAACGCCTCTGGGAGAATTGGGAAGACAACCTCAAACGCAGCCCGATCTATTATGTGGACCGCTCACGCACGCCGCTGCTGATTCTTCATGGAAAGGAGGATACGCGGGTGCATCCGGGTCAGTCATTGGAACTCTTCCGCCACCTGAAAGTGCGCAAACCGAAGCTTCCTGTTGAGCTGGTGCTGTATCCGGGTGAAGGCCACGGAAACCGCAACGCCACAGCCCGTTATGATTACCATCTGCGGATGATGGGCTGGTTCGACACGCATCTGAAGTAAGTTGCGCAAGGGCGGATAAAGCGATACACTATCCTATAGACATCATCCCTCCCGAGGTACCCATGCTGCATCTGAACCGCATCCTTGTCGCCACTGATTTCTCTGAAGACTCACGCGCGGCGTACCCTTTCGCCAATGCGCTGGCTTCCAAATACGGTGGCAAAATCGACCTGCTCCACGTCATTCCGTCGTTCCGATATCTCAACGACAGCATTTCGCGGATGGGACTGCCCATCAACATGGACAAAGACATCTATCCGCATCTGCTTACCGAAACCCAGACGCGACTGCGTGATGACATGACCCACCACATCCTCACCAACCACCAAGGGGATGTGATTGTGAAAGTGGATTTCAAGGCATCGGATTGCATCGCCCGTGAAGCGGAAAAGCGGCAAGCCGACGTGATCGTGATGGGTGCCACCGGAACGGGCAACCATATGAGTTTCACCGGTTCCACCACCGAAAAAGTGACCCGGATCGCATCCACGCCGGTCTTATCCATCCCGAAAAACGCCGTTCCAGGCGATGTGAATCTGATTCTGGTGCCCAGCGATTATTCGGAAACCTCCTTCCATGCCCTTCGAGGCGCCATGTCGATGGCCGATTCCCTTTCCGCTGAAATCGTGGTTTTCCACGTCGTGGAACTGTATGGAAGCCTTTCGGAAAATGAACCCCGTTTGGCCGGACGCGATGAATTGGAAAGCATCCGTGAGAATCTGACCAAGCGGATCTCGAATTGGCTGGACCGGCATCCCGAACTGAACATCCGTTTCGAAGAAGGCCTGCCTCATTCGCATCTGGTTCTATCCAAAAGCGGGGAGGAGCGAAGAGTCCCCATCCGTGTGAAAGTCACCAAAGGACTTTCCGCCCATTACGAAGTGACCGAGTATGCCAACGAACATGCCGACATGATTGTGATGACCACGCACGGTCGCAGCGGACTGAACCACCTCTTCCTGGGATCGACGACCGAACGCGTGATTCATGCCACGGACATCCCGGTGCTGACCTGGCGGCCCGTCAAAACCTCGTAAGTTCGCGTTCGGTGAACATCGATGCCGGAATGGTCTTATCGACCACCCGGTTGGACCATTTCAGCTCCGTGCGGCGATTCGCGATGAGATCTTGCATCACCAGCGTGTTTCCGCGCCACACGCCGCTCACCACTTCTTTGAATTCCGAAACCGTGAGTTTGCGGGTGGCTTTGCCTTGGGCGTTGTAATAGGTGGCTTCCAGCAGCACCAAACGGACTGGATCAACCACATAATCGGCATAGGAGAACGTGCGGGAAGTGGACGGAGTGCCGCGTACAAGCCATCGCGTGGCGGATTTCTCCTTCGTTTCGAACTTGAAATCGGCATAACTGACCGGACGAAGATCATCGAATAGGAAATCGGAACCCATGAAGCGATCCGAAAGCTGGGCCGAACCAACGGTTTGGATGCGTCCGACCGATGGCAGGTACAGTTTTTGGGAATCCCTTCCTCCCTCTTGAAGCGTGAGCAGAGCAGTGCCTTTCACATCGGCCGGAGACTGGAACCTCACCAATACTTTAGATTCTGAAGCTTTGGTATAGCTCCAGGAATCGATCTCGCGAACGCGGGAACGACCGCGGGCGTCGAAGATGGTCATCACCACCCGACCCGATTCATAGGTGATGGCGTTGGATTTGGATTCGATATCCTTGAAAAGTCGGGTGGCATCGGCGTCTTGGGCGGATAGAGATGAGGTCGACGCCAACAGGACCATCAAAAAAAAGAGAGGGGTGCGGAATGATTTCATGGGCGCAAGGTACGGAGATTCACGGGATGGTTGGAAAACCGCTTCCATAAAGCATTAAGAAACAATAGATGATCATTGACTATCGCTTGCAAATAGTCGTAAATTTGTCCACTTCCGATGAAACGTTGTCGGGAGCATATCCTAAACCAAACCAATCGTATGCGCTCCATCCTCCTTGCCTTGTTCGTGGTTGCCGGCGTAGCGTGCTCTTCCCAAGAAGCGCCTGCTACCGAAGCTCCTGCAGTTGTTGATACTACTGCTGTAGTTGACACCACCGTAGCTGACACCACCACTGCTAACTAACAGTCGTCGGTACAACTATTAAAAAGCACCGGGCGAAAGCTTGGTGCTTTTTTTTTAGCTTTAAGGAATAAAGGGCCCATAGCTCAGTTGGTCAGAGCAGGCGACTCATAATCGCTTGGTCGGGGGTTCAAGTCCCTCTGGGCCCACAACATAAAAACCCGCTCTATGTGCACGTAGAGCGGGTTTTTTTATGTCCTTGAGCCAATTAAGACTTTACTCCAAAAGTTGTTATCGTCACTAAATGACACTTTCTATACATGGTGTGTCCTGGTTAGGCCAAAAAACCAGTCCAAGAATTCAAGCGGTTAGGGACAGGAGTTTTGGGACACGTACAGCATGGATGATCTTTATTTGATGGAGTGAGCCAACTCGATTGAATTTACCATAGACGAATCGGACTCATCGCCTATATTCCGCTGAAAGATTTTATAGCGACTGCAGTCACTTTCCCATGCACATCTCATCCGCACCACGCCCTGGCCGACCATCTAAATCCGACAAAGCCTCCGAATCAGCCGCGAACCTTGGCTTCGAAGCCGAGCTGTTCAAAACCGCCGATAAGCTGCGCGGCAATATGGAGCCGAGCGACTACAAGCACGTCGCGCTGGGGTTGATCTTCCTTAAATACATTTCTGACGCGTTTGAGGCCCGGCACACCACTCTTCTCGCTGAGGATTCGAGTGTGGCTGAGGACAAAGACGAGTACTTGGCCGACAACATCTTCTGGGTTCCGAAAGAAGCCCGTTGGTCGCACCTCAGAGCCAATGCTAAACGTCCGGAAATCGGGATTCTGATCGATGATGCCATGAGAGCCATCGAGAAGGAGAATGAATCCCTGAAAGGTGTGCTGCCCAAAGATTACGCACGTCCAGCACTCAATAAGGTGATGCTTGGTGAGCTGATCGACCTGATCTCCGGTATCGCCTTGAATGAGGAAGGCGCTTCATCAAAGGATGTGCTCGGTCGTGTCTATGAATACTTCCTAGGACAGTTTGCAGGCAGTGAGGGCAAACGCGGTGGCGAGTTCTATACACCACGCTCGGTGGTCCGGGTCTTGGTGGAAATGCTCGAACCCTATCAAGGACGTGTGTATGACCCTTGCTGTGGATCCGGCGGCATGTTCGTGCAGAGCGAGAAGTTTGTGCGCGAACGAGGTGGACGCCTCGGCGACATCGCGATCTATGGCCAGGAAAGCAATTACACGACCTGGCGTTTGGCCAAAATGAACCTGGCTGTGCGTGGCATCGACGCCGACATCCGATGGAACAACGAGGGAAGTTTTCATAAGGATGAATTGCGCGATCTTCGCTTCGATCACATCCTGGCCAACCCTCCGTTCAACATATCCGATTGGGGTGGCGATCGCCTGAGGGAAGACTCTCGCTGGCAATTCGGCACTCCGCCCGTCACCAATGCCAACTATGCGTGGTTACAGCATATTCATTGGCACCTAGCTCCCTTCGGTGCGGCAGGTGTGGTGCTTGCCAACGGATCCATGAGCTCCAACAGCAGCGGTGAAGGCGAGATCCGCAGGGCGATGGTGGAAGCCGATGCCGTCGATTGCATGGTGGCTCTACCGGGTCAACTGTTTTATTCGACACAGATCCCTGCCTGTCTCTGGTTCCTGGCTCGCGAAAAATCCAATGGAAAACGTGGCAACGAGACGTTGCGTGACCGACGTGGTGAAGTCTTGTTCATCGATGCCCGCAATATGGGTCAACTGGTGGATCGTACCCGACGGGAACTCACCGACGAGGATATTCAAAAGATCGCCGATACCTACCACGCCTGGAGGGGCGAGACCTCGACCGGTACATATGAGGATGTCCCCGGATTCTGCAAATCAGCGGGTATTGAAGAGATCCGCAAGCATGGCCACGTGCTCACCCCAGGTCGATATGTGGGATCCGAGGCCGCCGAAGAGGACGATGAAGCCTTCGTGGACAAGATGCAGCGCCTAAGCTCGCAATGGCGAACCCTGCAAGCGGAAGCCGCTCGATTGGATACCGTGATTGATGCCAATTTGAAGGGGCTCGGGTATGACCAGTAGCACAAGCCACATTACTTACTTGCTGTTAGTTACAACTGTTATTATATTTGCAGTATCAAAGCTGCCGGGCCTCTGTGGAAACACATGCTATCTTACGGTGGCTTTTTCTTTTTCGGGGATTGAGCTGTGAAGTACACCAAACCCCCACTAACCATCGATGAGCAGGTTGCTTTATTGCAATCCAGAGGGATGGGAGGTGATCCAGCCCGCATCGCCCGACGATTGAAGGTCGTCAATTACTACCGCCTTAGCGGTTATTGGTATCCATTTCGCAATCCGGACGATACGTTCAAGCCGGAAACCGATATTGAAGAAGTTTGGAGACGATACATGTTCGATCGCATGCTTCGTCTTTTGTTGATGGATGCCATTGAACGGATCGAAGTCTGCGTTCGAACCCAAATGGCCTATCATCAGTCGGCAAAATTCGGGCCTTTCGGTTATGTTGAAAATCCGGATGCTTTACCAATGCCAGTAAAGCCGGATCGCCCCGAGTTGATGGAATGGATCCGAAAAGATGTGGACAGAAGCCGTGAACCCTTCATGGATCATTTCAGAGCAAAATATGGGGCGGATCATGCATTACCCCCTACATGGATTGCCACAGAGGTCCTGTCCTTTGGTACGGTCGTTGCCCTCTATCGAAAAAGCCCGCTTTCCATTCAAAAACAGATTTCCAGTCAACTTGGAGTAAATCATTACCTCCTTGATTCATGGATTCTGAGCCTGAATACGGTTCGCAATTTTTGCGCCCACCACAGCCGAATGTATAACCGAGCGTTCACGTTACGTCCCAAAATGCCAAGCCAGGAGAAATGGCCGACATGGCACGAGCCCTACCCGATTCGAAATGATCGCTTGATCGGCGTTCTTTCCATCTGCCGCCACTTGATGATGCACATCGCCCCCAACAGCCAATGGGCGAATCGTGTCGTCGAGTTGGTCAAAAAGCATCCGTCTATACCCCTTGATGTGATGGGAATGCCACCAAACTGGCGCGAACACTCTCTTTGGAGGGATGTATGACCCAATGCGATATCATCGTTTTCCTTGATATAAAGACAAGTCTCCATTTACTTATTGTGACTTCCATCACCAGGTTTGTATCCATAAAGAGTCCAAAATTCGGCTCTGACATTTGAGCATATTGTGGACCCGAAAACCATTGAAGATCCGGATCCAATAGGATTGTGGATTTCCCTGCAAGCCACTCTCGATCGTAGTAGAAACTCCAGATGAGCGCCCCTCGGATTTCTTGCGCAGTAAGCACTCCCATTTTTTGAGGCTCCAGCATGGATCCCCATTGCGCATAGACAAAAATGCCAGTTTTTGACACAGCCATAGGTCAAGGCTCCAGATCCTGCAGTTTGCGTCCTAACACATCATCAGCGGCCAGTTTCAGAACGTCTTCATGGAGATTGAGCACACGCAACACATGGAAATAGGCCCCCATCGCCACGGTTGGTTTTCCTTTTTCAATATGATACAACGTGGTTCGATCGATGCCGGCACGCTCGGCCACCTGAATGGTCGTGAGTTTGCGCCGCTTGCGAGCTAGTTTTATCTGCTCCCCGACCTGTGCAAAGATCTTCTGATGCTGAGGAAAGATGAGAAGCGTTTTGGGCTTCATTGTGTTGACTATTATCAACAAATGAACTGTTTTTGTGTTTTATAGTCAACACAATCCGGTTACATAGACCGAAGACCCCTTCGCTTCGCTCAGGGCAGGCTCATAGACAGTGAAGATTGCGTAAATTCCGATTTCCGATCACCGATCACCGATTCCCGATTCCCGATACCCCATGACACCCAAACTCATCTATACTCTCACCGACGAGGCCCCGATGCTGGCCACGTATTCCTTCCTTCCCATCATACAGGCGTTTGCCAAGCCGGCGGGCATCACCGTCGAGACGCGCGACATCTCTTTGGCGGGCCGTATCCTCGCCCATTTCCCTGAGCATCTCACTGCGGATCAGCGCATCGGCGATCATTTGGCGGAACTGGGTGAGCTCACGCAACATCGCGATGCGAACATCATCAAATTACCGAACGTGTCGGCCTCCATCCCGCAGTTGAAAGCCGCCATCAAAGAGCTGCAATCCCAGGGCTACAACGTGCCGGAGTTTCCGGAAGTGGCCACCACCGACGCCGAGAAAGCCGTGAAGGCGCAGTACTCGAAAGTGCTGGGATCGGCGGTGAATCCGGTCTTGCGCGAAGGGAATTCCGACCGCCGCGCGCCGAAAGCGGTGAAGAATTATGCGAAGAAGCATCCCCATTCGATGGGAGCCTGGAGCAAAGACTCCAAATCGCATGTGGCCAGCATGAATTCCGGCGATTTCTACGGAAGCGAGCAGTCGCTGACGATCGCGGCCGACACCACGGTCCGCATCGAGTTCGTGGGCCCCGACACCACAACCCCGCTCAAACCCTCCCTGAAACTCCAGGCCGGCGAAGTGGTCGACAGTTCCGTGATGAGCCTCTCCGCTCTCAAATCGTTCTACGCCCGGCAGATCGACGACGCCAAAGCCCAGGGCGTGCTCTTCTCGCTTCACCTGAAAGCGACCATGATGAAGATCTCCGACCCCATCCTGTTCGGCGCGGCGGTCGATGTCTTTTTCGAAGACGTGTTCCAGGCCTACGGCGACCTGTTCCGTGAGCTGGGTGTGGATACCCGCAACGGATTGGGCGACGTCTATGCCAAGATCGACGGACATCCCCTTCAAGCCGAGATCGAAGCCGCCATCGCCGCGGTCTATGCGAAGCGTCCGGCTCTGGCCATGGTGAATTCCGACAAAGGCATCACCAACCTGCATGTGCCGTCTGACGTGATCGTCGACGCTTCGATGCCGGCCATGATCCGCACCTCGGGCAAGATGTGGAACGCCGAAGGCAAGGAACAAGATGCCAAGGCTGTGATTCCCGACCGCAGTTACGCCGGCGTGTACCAAGCCACCATCGATTTCTGCCGTGAGAACGGGGCTTTCGATCCGCGCACCATGGGCAGTGTGCCGAACGTCGGACTCATGGCCCAGAAAGCCGAAGAGTACGGCTCGCACGACAAGACCTTCCAAGCCAGCGACCATGGCGCGATCCGCGTGGTGGACATCGCTACCGGCGCCGTTCTCATGGAGCAGGTTGTGGAGAAAGGCGACATTTTCCGCATGTGTCAGACCAAAGACGCCGCCATCCGCGATTGGGTGAAACTGGCTGTGACCCGCGCCCGCCTCTCGTCCACCCCGGCCGTGTTCTGGCTCGATCCGAACCGCGCGCACGACGTGCAGCTCATCGCCAAAGTGAACACCTACCTCGCCGATCACGACACGAGCGGCTTGGACATCCGCATCCTCTCGCCGATCGAAGCCACGAATCTGTCGCTTCGCCGCGCCAAAGACGGACTCGACACCATATCCGTGACCGGAAACGTTCTTCGTGATTACCTCACCGACCTGTTCCCGATCCTTGAGCTGGGAACGTCCGCGAAAATGCTCTCCATCGTGCCGTTGATGAACGGCGGCGGACTCTTCGAAACCGGAGCTGGCGGTTCAGCGCCCAAGCATGTGCAACAGTTCCAGGAAGAAGGCTACCTCCGCTGGGATTCGCTCGGCGAATTCCTCGCTCTGGCCGTGAGTCTGGAGCACTTGGCTCAGACCTTCGACAACCCGCGCGCGATGGTCCTTGCGGAAACCTTGGATGCCGCCACGGGCACCTTCCTAGACAACGACAAATCGCCGGCGCGTCGCGTGGGTCAGATCGACAACCGAGGCTCCCACTTCTTCCTGGCCTTGTATTGGGCGCAGGAATTGGCCAAGCAGGACAAAGATCCCGAGCTGAAATCCTCTTTCAAGATGTTTGCGAAAACCCTGAGCGTGAATGAGGATGAGATTTCCAACGAACTGATCAAAGCGCAAGGCAAACCGCAGGATATCGGCGGCTACTACCATCCCGATCCGGTGAAGACGGAGGTGGCGATGCGTCCGAGCGAAACCCTGAACGCGATCCTGGAAGATTTCATGGGATGAGTTATTCCTTCCTCGCGACGGCGCTGTTGGCGTCGCCGCCCAACACCACACTCATCACGCCCGACACCTCGCCCGAGGCGCGGCGGCACCGACATGGTGGCGCGCGTGCGTGAAATGACCGGCAAGGAGATAGCGGTGATGGGGTACGATTTCATGAACTACCACCGTGCGTCGATCGACGGCGGAAGCGGACTGTCGCAGGTCGAGGAAGCCATCGCATACTGGAAGCGCGGCGGGCTCGTCACCTTCTGCTGGGGAGCTTCGGGTCCGCAGCCGTTCATCGACCTCTGGAAACTCATGGTGGAACGGATACGCGACCACCACGGACTCACGACCATGATCTGGGTGTACAACGGGAACATCCCGACTGGTACCCGGGCGATGAATGGGTCGACATCATCGGAGAAGACGCCTATGCGGATGTGGTCTGCTGACGTGTCCGGATTACGGATCGCAGGTCAAGCGCTTCAACCAAGCCAAGAACACGCCCGGACGACCGATGATCGTGGCGCTCACGGAGAACGGCATCATCCCCGATCCGGACATCCGTTGGTGCTCACGCTGGATGAGCTGCCGAGTTTTCAGTAAAACGCCCTGACCCGAACTCTTGGTCCGCCGCCACCACCACCTCCACCGGAGATTTTGAGTGGTGGGATGCTCTCATCCAAGCCTGTGGCGAAATACACATCCGAAGATCCGCTTCCGAGATAATGTCGGGCAACGATGGTTCCGGTCACCCTGCCTGACCCCGTCATCGAAACGGTGGCATTGGGGGCATAGATGACTCGTGAGTGGGCGTCAGCCGAACCTGTCACTGTCACGGCCGTTCCACCGGTGATGATATGGCCTTGGAACCCGCCCGATCCGGTCAGGGTGATGTTCGCTCTTTCAGCGAACACGTCTCCTCTGAAGGCGGTGGAACCGGACACACTCATCGATGCGCCGCCATAATACATCAGCAAGGTATTTGCCGCTCTGGTGTGGTTGACGGTGGCACTTCCCGCGATCGAGAAGGTGTTGACCACGTACAAGGTAACCCGACCGGTGCCAAGAACGATGATCCGACCGGATCCTGCAATGGAAAGGGAATTGGTATGGATCACCTGATCCACATTGTTCGTCTGAATATTGAGCCTTCCACTAGCAGATACAGAGATGGACGGAACGTATTTACCGGAATATTGCGCTGGATTCATTGTCACTGTTGATGCGCCTTCCACCGTCCACGGCGCAACCGAACTGACAATATCAGGATATGCCGGATACACAGGCATAGGATGTGTTTTCACGGAGGTCCCCACCTTGATGCCTTGTGGACCGATGTTACCGGCTGGGTTCGCGCGGTTCACCACTGTGGCAGGGTTGCCACCGGGGCCGATGGTCAGGCTGCTGTCGATTTTGGTGGACCATTGCATCCGAACACCGTTCACCGCTGTCGAATTGGTTGCCACGTGGCCGCGGATTCGAGCGCTTCCTTGGAGGTTGATCGTTTCGCCGGCGAATACGGCCTTGCTCAAATCCGGCTCCCAAGTGTCATCCGCGGTAGCGAATTCCATACTGACATTCACCGTGTACGTGGTCTCGTTGAACAACCCCTCCGCTTGCATGCTTAAGAGAGAATCGCCGGAATTGATCACCAAGACGCGGTATTGTCCACCCACACCGCCCCAGTTTTCAAATCCGTTCGCGGGAACCGAGATGGTGTCATCCGCAGAGGGTGTGAATACGTCGTCGTCCTCATCATTGAGTCGCTGAATTGCGATTTCAGCCACACTCATCGCGATGAATCGGGCTTGCGACCGGTTGAATTCGGATGTGGTTTCGGCCTTGGAATACAAGGTGGAGGTGACCATTCCGTGATTGTAGGCGATGAGTCCGAAGGTCAAGGACATCACAACCATGATGGCATATCGTCCCATGGGGGTTTACTCCAGATTTCGAAGATAGAATTCTCGCTGAGTCGCGGCATTTTCGGCGTCCAGACGCAAACGCAGAAAAAAAGGAGCTTCTCCGGAATCACTGATAAGGTTGAACTGGATGTCGGTCAGGCCCACATCATAGAAAAGGGTGTCGCCATTGCGGAGAACCGCAAGACGCGCGCTCAAGCGGAAAACTCGGACGGTATCGTTCGTAGCGGTGGTATAGCGGAACACGCTGTCGTTGATGGCGATGACCGAAGTGAGACCTTTCAACTCTTCCTGCATCACCTGCATGGCAATGCCGATTTCAGCTTGATTTCGGTTGATGAATCGGGTTTCTGCGGATGAGGTTTGCATGAATTGCTGCAAACCGACCACCAGCAACATCAGGATTCCAAGAATGACAACCGGCGTGATCAAATCAAATTGTGAGCCCATGGGTGTCCTTTAATCAGGTTGAATGATGGGTACGGAGTAGGTGGCGCGCATCCGGAAATCACCGGTTTCCTGCCTTGAGAAGACCGTCACGGTGACGATTTTTCCCATCACATCATATAATGTCTCCGCTTCTGCGGCTACCTGAATCGTGGCGTAAAGGGTATCCAAAGCCGGTGTGACGAATACGCGACGGGTTGCGGAGTTTGACACATCCCCCAGATTCGCGTAAATGGTTTCAAGGGTGGCGTAATTCGCCCTGTTGGAGGAGACTTCTTCGGATAGGGTTTGTCCGTATTGAACCGCATCGAGTTCCGATTGAATCAGAATGGCCTCTTCCAAAGCGGAGATATAGGTCCGGTTCACATTCAGCGCTGTGAAGCTGAACAGGATGATGGCACCGAGTGCGAGAAAAACTTGACCTGAAGACATGGGTGAGGGGAAACCTGGATACGTTTACCTCAATGAGTCTAAAAGTACCACAATGTTACACCACTGTTCCGACAATTAACGAACTCTAACGGGATCGACGTGCGGCGCTCTCCAATATTAGAACAATGAAAAACCCCACCGCCATCATCCCGATTCCCCAATAGAATTCAGGAGTTCCGACCACGGGTAGTATGGGCTCGCTGTGGATGAGTTTCTCTTGGCCACGCACGGTTTCATAGACGCGGCTCTGCCAGGGCCAGATCACCCAAAGCGACCCGATCATGAACCCGATGAGCACAGCCATGGTGGCTTTTCCGTAATGATGCAGCAACCAGCTCAGAAAGCGGGTGAACAGCGCGATGCCGGTGAGCACACCCAGGCCAAAGGGAACCAAAACGCCGAGGGCGGAGAGAGTTTCGGGTCCGCCGAGCAAGGCAAACTGGCCGAGTACGTAGTCATATTTGCGCAGGATGAGCAGGATGAAGGAGCCGGAAATCCCCGGCAGAACCATCGCGCAAATGGCTATAGAACCCGCGAAAAAGATGAAGAGCGGATGTTCGGGAGTCTCCGTCGGCACCAGATTCACTACCCAAAATCCGATCGCCACACCAAGCGTAGTGAATGCGATGGCTCGCAGATCGAATGGAGCCGCTTCCTTTCCCACGATGAACACGGAACCCAGGATGAGTCCGAAAAAGAGTCCGTACACTTGAACCGGATGAGAGTGGATGAGTTCGGGCAGCGGAACCACGCGAGTGAAAAATAGGATGGCGGAAAAGAGTCCGGCCAAAAGCACCCCGAGGAACCGCCAATGGATGCGTTCAAAGGCGGATGTCCACTGGAATGTGACAAGGAGTTTGACCGCGGCGGCATCCACGCTTTTGATCGAATCCAGCAGTTGGGTGTAGATGCCGGTGATCAGGGCCATGGTTCCGCCGCTCACACCCGGGACCACATCGGCCGAACCCATGGCGAAGCCTTTTAGATAGAGGAGGAATTGACTTTTCATGCGCTAAAGGTATCCCAAATTGAAGAATGTTGAATTTTAAATGTTGAATTTTAAATGAAGAGGTCCTTCGCTTCGCTCAGGATGACAGTGCTGAATGTTGAATTTTAAATGAACAATTTTAAATGAAGAGGTCCTTCGCTTCGCTCAGGATGAGGGTACGTAGTTAGAAAATAATGAAGAGGCGGCATGGCGAGATCATAAGTGCGCCTAAAAAGCGCTATGCCGTCTCTTCTATTTTTACGTTGATGCGTTGTCATCCTGAGCGAAGCGAAGGGTGCGAGGTCAGAGTGTTAATGCGAAGCACCTCTTCATTTAAAATTGTTCATTTAAAATTCACCATGATCAGACTTCCCGTTTGAGCGTCGCTCAGTACCCGTATCTTCCTACTTTACCCTTCTTACTTCCTACTTATGAAGATCCTCATCATCGGTGGAGCCGGATACATCGGTTCGCATACAGCCTACGAATTCATAGAAAACGGACACGAAGTCACCATCTTCGACAACCTCCTCACCGGCTGGGAGGAGAACATCCCCCCTCAAGCAACCTTCATCAAAGGCGACATATTAAACGAAAACGACTTGAAGTCCCTCTTTTCGGTCCACCCTTCGCTTCGCTCAGGGCAAGCTCCCTACGACGCAGTCGTCCATTTCGCCGCGTTCAAGAACGCGGGTGAAAGCATGACCAAGCCCGAGAAATACAGCGTGACGAACCTGATCGGCACCTTGAACATCCTGAATGCGATGTGCGAAGCTGGCATCAAGAACATCGTCTTTTCCTCGTCAAGTGCCATCTACGGCGAGCCGCAGTATCTGCCGATGAACGAGGCGCATCCGCAGCAGCCGATGAGTTATTACGGCTTCACGAAGCTGGAAGTGGAGCGGTATCTGGATTGGTATTCGCAGTTGAAAGGCATCCGATTTGCGGCGCTGCGCTATTTCAACGCGGCGGGGTATGACGTGAAAGGACGCGTGCGCGGCTTGGAGAAGAATCCGGCGAACCTGCTCCCGATCGTGCTGGAAGTGGCCAACGGAACGCGCGCGTCGATGGTGGTGAACGGCAATGATTATCCGACGCACGACGGTACCTGCGTTCGCGATTACATCCACGTGAACGACCTGGCTACGGCGCATGTGGCGGCGGTCGATTACATCACCCGCACCGGCGAGAACCTGAAATGCAACCTGGCGACTGGCGTCGGCTATTCCATCCTGGATGTGATTTCGATGACAGAAGAGATCACGGGCAAGAAGGTTCCGTTCACGTTCGTGGGTCGCCGCGAAGGGGATCCGTCGACCGTCTACGCCACATCGACCATCGCTGAAGAGAAACTCGGCTGGAAAGCGCAGCACTCGGATCTGAGGACGTTGCTCCAGAGTATGTGGCAGGTTTATGGCCAGCACACATTTTAAATTTGAAATTTTAAATGTGTGAATTTCGAGTTTTGCGGCTTTTCTTCATTGCACAGAACGTGGTGAAGCATGCCATTTAAAATTTTCAATTTAAAATTTCTTCCCTCCTGGTTATTCGGCCTCTATTTGGTTTCCAGGCTTTGCATCGCCCTCTGGGCCCTGCAAGACCCTGAGACGAGGATGTACAACGGCGATTCGGCCCTGTATGAGCAGATCGCGCTGTCGTTGCTGGAGACGGGCGAATACCTGGCTCCAGGCTACGGCTCGGCCGACACGGACCCGATGGCGGATATGATCCGTCCGCCGGGCTACCCGCTTATCATCGCGGCGGTGTATTGGGTGTTCGGCACGGGGTTTTGGGGAAAGGTGGGCTTGCTGCTTGTGAACCTTGCGGGGAGCGTGGCACTTTGGTGGGGGGTGGGGCGCATGGACACGGGTGCATCAGTGATGCACCCGTACAATGCGCCCGCCCTCGTCCTCCTCTTCGACCTCGGCCACCTCCTCTTTTCGAAGGAGATCTTGACGGAGATGATTTTCGCGCCGCTGATGGTGTGGATGGTGGTTTGGATTCGGGGCGCATGGGCGGGGCGCATCAATGATGCGCCCGTTCCCATGCGCCCTTACGGAGCCGGGACCCTCCTCGGCCTCGCCACGCTTCTAAAGCCCATCACGTTCTACCTGCCGTGGGTGATGATTCCGGTGCTTCGCTACCTGGGCTGGAAATGGTCGCGCATCGCCGGGTTCGTGCTGATCGCCGCGGGGCTGCCGTTTCTGTGGCAGGCGAGGAATTACGCCTCGCACGGGACTTTCGCTTACACCAGCATCGCGGCGGAGAATCTGATGACGGGTCATGCCGCGATTGTGCTGTCCGCCGCCGAAGGCTATACCCATGCCCAAGCTATCGATACGGTTCGAGCTCGATACACCTTGCTGGAGCGCGAGGGCGACACGTTCGACACGATTTCATCCAACAAATCCGCCATCGCAAAAGAGATTCTGGCGGAGTATCCGATCACGTTCGTCGCCCAGATGGCCAAGGGTGTGGCCTACACGTTGTTCGATCCGGGACGCGAAGTCTGGGTGCGCACCTTCGGCGCGTCGGAGGCGGATCCCGGCGGTTTGCTTCAGACCATGGCCAGAGACGGAATCGTGAGTTCTGCTTGGAAGCTGGTCAAGGCCTACCCCTTCCTGGTGCTGTATGTGCTCTTCCTGTGCGTAGTGTATATGTTCGCGGTGCGGGGTTTCTACCGACTGTGGAGCGAGGATCGCAAGCTCTTCGTGCTGCTCACCGTGTTGATCGCGTATTTCCTCGTGCTTGGAGGTCCGCTGGGGTATGCGAGGTTCAGGGTGTATGTGCTGCCGTTGGTGGTTAGGTAGGATGGTAATCGGTAATCGGTAATCGGTAATCGGTAATCGGTAATCGGTAATCGGTAATCGGTAATCGGTAATCGGTAATCGGTAATCGGTAATCGGTAAGATGGCGATTTTACGGAATGTCGAGGTGGCACCTCTTCATTTAAAATTCAACATTTAAAATTCAACATTTCCTCGACCATCCCGATTCCTGATTCCTGATTCCTATCTTTACCATCCTACCATCCTACCATCCTACCATCCTACCCATGCGCTTCTCCGCCCCAAGAACACGGCTCGTGCAAGAGCTCAGAGACAAAGGCATCCTCGATGAGCGGGTCTTGAGTGCGATCGGGGTTGTGGCCCGCGAGCAGTTCATCGATTCGGCCTTGGCGCATCGGGCGTATGAGGACACCGCACTGCCGATCGGCATGAAGCAGACCATTTCGCAGCCGTACACCGTGGCGCGGCAGACCGAGTTGTTGGAGCTGCATCCGGGCGAAACCGTGTTGGAAATCGGAACCGGATCGGGTTATCAGTGCGCAGTGTTGTGCCAGATGGGACACAAGGTCTTCAGCGTCGAGCGACACGAGCCGCTCTATCTCAAAGCGCGGGATTTGCTGCGTGGGATGGGGTTCCGCCCTGAATTGAAATGCGGCGATGGCACGTTGGGATGGAGCGCGTACGCTCCATACGACGGAATCGTGGTGACGGCGGGAGCCCCGGTGGTGCCCGAAAGCCTGTTGGAGCAACTGAAAATCGGCGGGCGACTCGTGATCCCCGTTGGCGACAACGAAACCCAACAGATGCTTCGCCTATGGCGGATGTCGGAGACAGGGTACGAAGAGGAGCGCTACGACGGGTTCAAGTTCGTGCCGTTGATTGGTCAAAGAGGATGGTAGGATGGTAGGATGGTAGGATGGTACGCTGGTACGCTGGTACGCTGGTACGCTGGTAGGATGGTACGCTGGTACGCTGGTACGCTGGTACGCTGGTACGCTGGTACGCTGGTATTTACCGATTTCCGATTTCCTGATTCCTGATTTCCGATTCCTGATTCCTGATTCCTATCTTCCCACTTCAACCTTCCTACTTCCTACTTTTCGTGAACAAAGACCTCACTCGCTTCATCATCACATCACTGGGCATCTTCGTGGCCTGGTATCTGCTTTACGACCTGTGGATCCTTCCCGACGGGCGGGTGGACCACGCCCTCTCGCTACACATCATTTCCGTGTCGAAATGGATTATGGAGCTGATGGGATTTGATATCATCACTTACGCCCGTGTGATCACGCTCCCGGGTGCGAACGGCATCGAAATGGTGGATGGGTGCAACGGCATCGAAGCGCTGGGCCTGTTCGTGGGTTTTGTGGTGGCGTTCAAAGGGACCTGGAAAAACCGCGCATGGTTCATCCCGCTCGGACTCTTTCTCATTTACCTCGTGAACATCGTCCGTGTGGTGGTGCTCGTGATCACGCAGAAGCACGCGCCGTCAATCTTCACCGTCACGCATGATTATTCAACCACGGCGATCTTCTATATCGTCATCTTCGCGATGTGGGTGTGGTGGAGTTCTTTAAGTGAGAAGGTAGAAGTAGAAAGTGGGAAGGAATTATAAATGGGTCCTTCGCTCCGCTCAGGATGACAGTGCGTCAATAAATGAATGAAGAGGCGGCATAGCAAGATAAAAAGTACGCTTGGGGTGTCATTATGCCGCCATTCAAAAAAGCGACGGCACTGTCATCCTGAGGGCCGAAGGCCCGAAGGACCCCATTTAAAATTGATCATTTAAAATTAGGTCCCGTCTCCAAACCACGATCCCTTCCTCGAACCTGCGCACTATGACCGCGCCTTGCGGAGGAACTCGCCCGATCACGTAGGTCGCGGTTTCGGGGGATGGGTTCTGATGCCAGCCGTTGACTTCGAATCCGCCGTCGATATCGGATGTAGGGATGCCGGCTTGGGTCAGCGAGCGAACCGCTTCCCACCGCGCGCGGTTCACCTCCATCAGCTGACGCGTTCCGAGGATGGAGTACGCGGCCATGGCGATCATCAGCGCATAACTTAGCCAGCGGGCCGGCTTGGATGGGGCATCTTGCTGTGCGAAGACCACCTGCAACGCGAAGGGCACCAGCAACAGGATGTAGCGATCGAAGAAAAAGCGTCCGATAAGGATGAAAAGCGTGTAGCCGATGGAGATCACAATCGCCCACCGAAGCCATAGCGAAGTATCGTGACTGCGCATGGCATTCCACGCCGCTACCATCACCACACCGCCCCCCGCCGCGCCCCCAAGCCCTAAGACGACATCCACCCATCGCCCCGGCCCTTCGAACCCATGGCCGCCGGGCAGAACCAGCGGACCTATGCCCCACCCTGCCAGCAGATTGCCGTCGTGCGTCATCGGAAACCGGCCCCAGCTCAGCGCGGCGACCGCCACCGTGATGCCTGCGAAGACCCACCACGGCGCCATCGTCCGGATCCGGCTCCACGCCAGCGGAATCACCGGCCACGTGAACAGCCCCAAATACGTGACCACCAGCGCCGCGTTCGCGCCCATCCGCGCCAGCGGGCGATCGTGTCCTAATATCCAGGCCAAATCACCCAAAGTGTTGTAATTCCCCGAAATCACCCCGAAATGGGACATCAGGACCGAATAGGCGATCAAAACACCGACCAAAATGATCGACATCAAGAACGACCTCCGCAGAGGCGCATGATATGCGCCTCCAAAGAAGGACCCCACCACCAACGACAACCCCAGTCCCACGCCCGTTTGCCGGGTCAAGGTGGCCAGCACCGCGAAAACCGTGCCCCATCCCCACCGTTCCCGGACGATCAGGTCCATCGACACCAGAAACAGAATCAGGAAAAACACATCCGTCATGAACGTGAACGAGAGGGAGAAGAAGAGGGGGTTGAACAGAAGGGGCGCATTGTACGGGCACATCAATGATGTGCCCGTACTGCGCGCCCCAACAACAAAGAAAAACACCACCCCCAGCGTCACCAACCGCAGCGCCGTGTGCGAAAATCCGACCACCTCCGTCACTCCGATGCCGAGCAGAACGGGTGTGAGTTGGGTCATCGCCGCCCAGTCGTTGAACTTGAACACGCCTCCTTCCACCCAGGAGCGCACGTTCAACGCGTAGCTCCAGTCGTCGTTCAGGGGGAAGTTCCCGATCGGATTCACCACAACCACGGCCGCAAGCCAACACAGCGGCAGCAGCCATCGCGACTCAGTCCAGGATCTCATAGCGCATCAGATTCCATCGGTGTAGCCGGTATCGGAGCGCGGTATGCAGAACACCGAAGCCATAGGTCACCGAGCGGCGGAAATTAATCGACGACGCCTCGTCGAAGTACTTCGTGGGACAACTGATCTCCCCGAACCGCATCCCCTTGTGCTGCATCTGAGCGAGAATTTCGTTGTCGAAGATGAAATCGTCGCTGTTCTTATGATAATCGACCGATTCGAGCGCCTTCCTGCTGTAAGCGCGGTAGCCGGTGTGGTACTCGGACAGTTTTTGTCCGAGAAGCAGGTTCTCGATGAGCGTGAGGATGCGGTTCGAGATGTACTTATAGACGGGCATCCCTCCGGCCACCGCGTCTTGCGCCAGAATGCGTGATCCGAGACAGACATCGTACACACCCGAGGTGATCATCGCGGCCATGGCGGGCACCAGGCGCGGCTCGTACTGGTAATCGGGATGGAGCATGATCACGATATCGGCGCCTCGAGAGAGAGCGATGTCGTAGCAGGATTTCTGGTTGGCGCCGTATCCTTTGTTCGCGTCGTGCCGAACGCAGTGGATGCCAAGTTCCTGGGCGAGAGCGAAGGTGTCGTCGCCACTGTGGTCATCGACCAACACCACATCATGCACCACATCCATCGGAATGGCGGCGACGGTGGCACGCAAGGTCTTGGCGGCGTTATAAGCGGGAAGGATGACGGTGAGGCGCGGAACGCTGGACGCTTGACGCCGGACGCTTAACGCCGGACGCTGAACGCTAGACGCTCTATGCAGGACATTGTCTGAAGGATGTTCTTGCGTCATGCGTTTCTCTTCTTGCGTCAAGCGTTAGGCGTCAAACGCCCCGCGTTCCGATCTTTCTCACTCAGAATCAACTCGGCTTCCTTCATCGGCCAGTCGATCCCGATGCTCGGGTCGTCCCAGCGGATCGCCGCTTCCGAGTCTTTGTTCCAGGGCGCATCCACCTTGTAAGAGAAAATCGCGGTGTCGCTGAGCACGAGAAAGCCGTGGGCGAACCCTTTCGGAATGAACAATTGGCGCTTGTTTTCGGCCGAGAGCTCGACGCCGTACCATTGGCCGAATGTGGCGCTTCCGGGACGGATGTCCACCGCCACGTCGAACACGCTTCCAGCGATCACTCGCACCAGTTTCGACTGGGCGAAGGGCTCGCGCTGATAATGCAGCCCGCGCAAGGTGCCGCGCACCGATTGCGATTCGTTGTCTTGGATGAAATCGACCGGTCCGATGAGCTCATCGTACTTGGCCTTCGACCAGGATTCGAAAAAATAGCCGCGTGCATCGGTGAAGACGCGAGGTTCGATGAGGATGAGGCCGGGGAGGAGCATGGGTTTACGCTTGACGCCAGACGCTAGACGCTTTTTGTCCTAAATCTGTGCAATGTTTGTAAGAATTCACTGAAAATCAGCTCTATCCAAATATAACCTTTGGAGAAGCAACATGAGAGAATTCAAGAAAATGGAAGTGTGGCAGAAATCACGCAGATTGACTGTCGCCATCTATACCCTAACCGACACCTTTCCCTCGAAAGAGAGGTTTCGACTGACCGATCAACTTTGCAGAGCCGTTGTGTCTATTGCGGCAAACATCGCCGAAGGCGCATCTCGGCGATCTCAAGCAGATTTCTATCGCTTTTTAGAAATTGCCCTCGGCTCAGCCAATGAGGTGGAATGCCATCTCATCATCGCTCACGATCTGGGATATGTCGATGAAACCCTATTTATCTCACTGAACAACGACGTCAACCACACCAGGGCGACATTGCTCAATTACATGAAAAGCGTCCGCTCCTAAGCGTCAGGCGTCAAGCGTCAGGCGTCAAGCGTCAAGCGTCAGGCGTCAAGCGTCCAGCGTCAAGCGTTTCAGATAAGCCCCATACCCGCTCTTCCCAAGCTGATCGCCCAGCGCCACGAGCTCCGCATCACCAATCCAATGGTTCCTCCACGCGATCTCTTCGATGCAGCCGATCTTGAAGCCTTGGCGGTCTTCGATGACTTGGATGAACTGACCCGCTTGCATCAGCGAGTTGAACGTGCCGGTATCCAGCCAGGCCGTGCCGCGCGGAAGGATGCGCGTGCTCAGTTTGCCAGCTTCCAAGTACATCCGGTTCACATCGGTGATTTCCAACTCGCCGCGATGCGACGGCTGGATGTTGCGGGCGATTTCGACGACCGAGTTGTCATAGAAATACAAACCCGGAACCGCATAATTGGATTTCGGCTTGGCCGGCTTCTCTTCGATGGAAAGGACTTGCCCCTCCGCGTCGAACTCCACCACGCCGTAGCGCTCGGGATCGCTCACCCGGTACGCGAACACGATGCCACCATCCGGATCGGCGCAGTTGCGGAGTTGGGAACCGAGTCCGGCGCCGTAAAAGATGTTATCGCCGAGCACCAGCGCCACTTTTTCACGGCCGATGAACTCCGCGCCGATGGTAAACGCCTGCGCCAAGCCCTTCGGCTCGGGCTGAACGGCGTACGTGAAGGAACATCCGATGCGGCTCCCATCCCCCAAAATGCGCTCGAAATGCGGCAGATCGTGCGGCGTGGAAATGATGAGGATGTCGCGAATGCCGGCCATCATGAGCGTGCTCAGCGGATAGTAGATCATCGGCTTATCATAGACCGGCAACAGTTGCTTGCTCATGACCAGCGTGAGCGGATGCAGACGGGTGCCGGAACCGCCGGCCAAAATAATTCCTTTCATAGGACTTGGTTAAGAGGTTTTAGTCGCGTTTCGAGATACACCAATTTTAAATTGACAATTATTAATTATAAATGGGGAGCTGTGCTTAGCTAAAAGCTCGAATGTGAATTTTATATGGACAATTTTAAATGATGGGCTCCGAGATGTACCTGGCTAGAAGCACGTTGCGTGGTTCGATCTCAAGACCCACCATTTAAAATTTATAATTTAAAATTTAGTGAGCGACTAGCGAAGCAACGGCCTCCACCACGCTTCATTTTCCATATACCACTTCACCGTCTTGCGGATCCCGCTTTCGAAGCTTTCTTGCGGCGACCAGCCGAGCTCGGTGTGCAGTTTCGACGCGTCGATGGCGTAGCGGCGGTCGTGGCCTTTCCGGTCTTCGACGTATGTGATGAGGGAGGTGCGGTCTTTGATCTCGGGATGCGGATAAGCCTCATCCATCACTTGAATCAGCGTCTTCACGACGTCGATGTTCTTCATCTCGGCGCCGCCGCCCACGCAGTAGGTCTCGCCGGAGCGTCCGCCGCGGAGCACGGTCATCAGCGCGCGCACATGGTCTTCGACATAGAGCCAATCGCGGACGTTCAAACCGTCGCCGTAGACCGGTAAGGGTTTTCCGTTGTGGAGTTTCAGAATCATGAGAGGGATCAGTTTCTCAGGAAAGTGGAACGCACCGTAGTTGTTCGAGCAGTTCGTAAGCACCACCGGCAAGCCATAGGTGTGATACCAGGCGCGGACGAGGTGATCTGATGCGGCTTTCGACGACGAGTACGGGCTCCGCGGATCGTATGCCGTGGTTTCCGAAAAATAGCCGGTGTCGCCCAGCGAGCCGAAGACTTCGTCGGTGGACACATGATGAAACCGGAATTTCGCTTTACCAGCCTCATCCAAGCTCTCGAAATGACGCAGGCTTTCCTGCAAGAGCGTGAATGTGCCGTTGATGTTGGTTTGAATGAATTCACCGGGTCCGTCGATCGACCGATCCACATGACTCTCCGCGGCGAAGTGGATCACCACATCCGGCTTGAAGCTCTCGAACACCGCGCGCACGGCCGCACCGTCGCATATATCCACCTTGTGATGGGTGTGGCGGTCGCCATAAGCGGCCAGAAGCTGCAAGGAAGCGGGATTTCCGGCGTAGGTAAGCTTGTCGATGTTCGCGAAACGGACCGACGGGTCGTTGGCCAGCCAATACGAGACGAAATTGAAGCCGATGAAGCCGGCCCCACCGGTGAGGAGGATGTTCATGTTGTCTGTTGCTCGTTGTTCGTTGTTCGTTGTTCGTCGTTCGTCGTTCGTCGTTCGTCGTGAAGATAGGAAGATTTCCGATTCCCGATTCCCGATTCCCGATTCCTATCTTCCCCCATGCGCAACCTCCTCCTCTTCCTCGGCTCGTTGATCGTCTCCCTCCTGCTTGCCGAGGGCGTGCTTCACGTGGTGCATCCCTTCGACCGGATGCAGACGTGGATCGACATGCACGACCGCGGCTTCGTGATGAACCGCGCCGGAGGAACGGCCATCCACGAACTTGATGGGGTGGTCGTGACCTACACGTTTGATCGAGATCGGTTCAGGGTATCATGGGACGACCCGCGTGTCGTCCCTCGGGCGGATGCGTTGGCAGACGGGCCGGCACATAGGCCGGCCCCTGCAACCATCCTCCTCGGCGACTCCTACGCCTTCGGCCTGCATCTCCCCGATTCATCAACCCTGGCGCATCGCATGGGATGGCGGAATTTCGCGGTGGGGGGCGCGGGTCCGGCCGATTACCTCGCGCAACTCGAAACCTTTCCGCACCTGCTCGAAGCCGATACTTTGATCGTGCTTCTGAGCATCGACGACGCCACCCGAACCCTGGCCAAGGACCTCTACCGCCTCGACGGAGAATCGCAGCGTTGGCGTAAAACCGCCTTCCGCGAGGCCATGGAAGCCATTCCCGGCTATCATGCCGCCCAGAAACACAGCTACCTGCTCAACGGCTTCATCCGGTTCGCCTGGACGCGCTGGTACTTCGACGACCTCAGCACGCCGGTGGGCAACGGCGACAGCCTGTACATCGCGCAGATTCACACGATGATTTTCGGTCGGATGCGCGACCTGTGCGCCGCCTCGGGCTGCACGTTGGTGCTCGCCTCGAACGGCTACCCGGCCATTCAGCAGGTGGATGTGAACCAGCGCTACCTGATGGCGGCGATGGCGGCGATCGCCGCGGAACTTGGAGTGACGTGGAAGGATTGTGGTGAGGTCCTTCGCTTCGCGAATGAGAGACAAGGCGATAGAGACAAGAGACTTGAAAGAAGGGGCGATACAAAGGACCTACAATTGCCCACCGATCCGCACCCGAGCGCGGAAGGGATTGAGGTGGTAGCGGGGTGTTTGAGGTAGGTCCTTCCCCTTCCCCTTCCCCTTCGCTCTGCTCAGGGTCAGGGTCAGGATGACAGCGCTTCGTGGCAAATAACAAAGGTCCTTCGAAAACGGGGTGGGGCTTAAGCCCCACCCCGTGGAAGATTGAAGTGAACTCCTCATCCTGAGGGAGCTTGCCTGCCGGCAGGCAGGCGTAGCGACCGAAGGACCCGTCGAGAGCATCCTGTGCGACCGACTCATCGCAGCCGTGAAAGCCGAGGATTAATCCGGATCTTCTTCTGTACATAAACTCTTGAAGTGCTCGGTGAATGAATGATTCTCATCCATAATCCCAGCTCCCACAAGCAAATCCTTCCCGGCTGAAATACCTTGCAATTTGATGATATCGTCATCATAATGCAAGGTATGTACACCCCAAAACTCCTATCCGACCGTCTGACCAAACTTTGCGTAGCCTTTCCAGTCGCTGGACATGCCGCCTTCCTCTCCTCACCTGGCGCATTGGCCGGGCATTCATGCCTTTCGCGCGGCCCATCCGAACCTGCCCGTCGCAAAAGGCCTTCTCATCTGCGCGGTCGAAAGACCCGTCCATCTGTCAGAACATGTGATCGCGATGCCTTGGAGGTAGTTGGTAGTTGGTAGTTGGTAGTTGGTAATTGGTAATTGGTAGTTGGTAGTTGGTAGTTGGTAATTGGTAGTTGGTAGTTGGTAGTTGGTAGTTGGTAGTTGGTAATTGGTAGTTGGTAGTTGGTAATTGGTAATTGGTAGTTGGTAGTTGGTTATTATGTTAAGGGGTACTAATTTCCAATTACTAATTACCAATTACCATGTCTTTAAAGGACATCCTCCGCCGGGAAGGCGGTTTCGTCGATCATCCCGCCGATCGAGGCGGGGCAACCAACTTCGGCATCACCGCCGCCACGCTGGGCGATTGGCGCGGCCTCGGCCGCCCTGCCTCCCGCGAGGAGGTCAAGGCTCTGACCGAGCGCGAAGCCCGGGCCATCTACACCAAGCGCTATCTCAAAGATCCGGGCTTCGACCAGATCAAGAACGCGAAACTGCGCGACCTGCTGCTGGATTGCGCGGTGCATCATGGTCCGTCGCGGGCCAAACGCTGGTTCGAGGAAGCGATGTCAGGTCCTTCGGTCGGTCGCAAGGCGCCCTCCCTCAGGATGACAGCGGCGACAGCTCAAAAAGTGAGGATGGCGATCCTTGCCAAACGCATCATCTTCTTCGGGGAACTGATCACGAACGATCCGCGGCAGGCGGTGTTCGCGAAGGGATGGATGCGGAGGGTGGCGGAGTTTCTTTAATCGGGCCTGCGGCCCGATTCAGAGACAAGGGGAAAGAGACAAGAGACATCTTCTATCCCCCGGTTTAAACCGGGGGTTAGAGGGGGTAAACGCCGCACTGTCATACCGTCTACCGCCTACCGTCTACCATAATATCTATTATCTCCATATATTCCCATAATGGATACCATATTATCTCATAACATCGACTCTGTACGGCGATCCATCGCCGAGCGTCTTCGCCGTCGCCGGCTGGACGCAGGCTGGAGCCAAGCCGAGCTCAGCGCACGATCCGGCGTGCCGCTCGGCACACTCAAACGCTTCGAAACCAGCGGCCAAGTCTCCCTGGACACCCTCCTCTGCCTGGCACGCCCGCTCGCCGCACTGCACGAGTTCGATCACCTGTTTCCAGAACCCGCCTACACCAGTCTCGACGATGTGATCCGGGCGACCACCACACGAACCCGGAAACGGGCTCCGCGCCGTGGTTAGGGTGACCTGCGACGGGCGCCTCGTCGGACGCCTGGCCACCACTCCCGACCGGCGCATCGCCTTCGAATACGATGCCGAGTGGCTCCGCACCGGATTCTCCCTTTCGCCGCTGAGGCTTCCCTTCACGTCGGGCGTGCACATCGCACCGCGCGAACCGTTCGACGGCCTGCACGGCGTGTTCAACGACAGTCTTCCCGACGGATGGGGACGTTATCTCTTGGACCGGTACCTGCGTACCCGAGGACTCCGCCCGGAGCGACTCGGTCCGCTCGAACGAATTGCTTGGGTCGGCTCCCGAGGCATGGGCGCCCTCTCGTACGAACCCGACGCTTCGATCGAATAGACGGTCAACGAATCCATGTCATCACAGCGTCGGGCCTGCTGCACGCCGACCACCGCGCCCCCAGCCTGGATTATGTCGACATCGGCGCGGCACTATGGTCGCTCAGCAACGACATCCGCGAAGTGGAGGCCTTGCTTCGGCTCATGGCCTTCAACGCCCGCATCGGCAACCGCGACGACCATGCCAAAAACTTCAGTTTCCTTTGGATGGATGGCCGATGGAGCCTCGCCCCTGCCTACGACCTGGTTCCCGACCACAGACATCCGTACGGACACATGACCTCCTTCGCCGGCTCCGACACCCCGACCGAGGCCGATCTTGAACGCGTGGCGAAACGGTTGAGATAGAGAGACAAGGGGAAAGAGACAAGAGACAAGGAAGACAAGCGCATCGCTATATAAAATAGAAGCAGGTCCTTCGGGCTTTCAGCCCTCAGGATGACATGCGCATCGCTTATTAAAATAGAAGAGGAGTTCGTTCCACGTTCCACGTTCCACGTCCCACGTCCTACGACCCACGGTTCATCCCTCTCTCCAAAACGCGCCCCTGTCTCCCACCGACAACCACAACTGCATCGTTTCCTGCTCCGGCTGGGTCCGCTCGAAAGCGGCCGGATCAACGACCGCCGCACAGCCGCCTCCGTTCTGATCCCTCACCGACCGGTACCGGATACACCCGATTCCCGCCTCACGCACCGATCGCGCCAGAAGTTGGGTCGCCACATAAGAGTCGGGATGCTCCCAATCGGCACGATTCGCCGCGAAGGCCCCGACACGCAGATCGATCGAGGTCGTATTCAACCGGACGCGAAACGCGGTATGGCGGACCGGATCGATGTGGGTCAGGTCCACCGCATCGTGCAGGAACCTCAGTCGCCAATGCCCGACTTCGGCGCAGCAGGTGTCCACCTCCTCTGCGCCGTAGAACACGCCCGGATCCGTCTCTCCTCGGAAACGCGAGCCACCCACTGGCGGCGGATAGCGGAAGGGTGTCGACATCAGATAATGCAGATGAGAGACGTCGTGCGGAACCCTTGGCTTGGCTTCATCCAGCAACCGCTCCAACACAAGCTGCTCGTCGAGCGAGTCGACCAGCTTCATTGTGGAGGCCACGTGCTGCGACTCCACCAACCTCCAGACCGCGCCCTTCCAGGGCACAGCTTCAGAGGCGACCGCGCGAGACGTCCAGATAGTGTACGACACGAACCAAGCCCTCCGTTCGGGTGATGAGTTCCACCGGGCGCCCCCCCAAAGCCAGATTCTGACTGTCGAGCCATGCCCTGGCGGTGCGCTCATTGCCCACCAACGAATCCAACGAGCGGAACACTCGTACGAACAGCAACGCCAACTCCCACTCCTTCCTGTTGGGCTGCAGCTCATAGGTCCCCGCAACCATGCGGTTCACCGTGGAGGCGCTGAGTCCGAGCACAAGGGCGACGATCGACTGAGTGAGCCCCAGGCGGTCGGAAGCACGGACCACCGCCTTCGTGAGCACCGGTGCCGCGGAAGCGTCGTTTGAAGGATGGATGAGAGCGGTTTTCATTTCTGGGGAAAGAATATGAAGAATTTATTTCTGATGCAAGGGATGGAGGTCTTTTTCAGAGACAAGGGGGTAGAGACAAGAGACAAGAGACAAGAGACAAGAGACAAGAGACAAGAGACAAGAGACAAGAGACAAGAGACAAGGAAGAGGGGAGAAGTTCGAGGTGAGATGCGTTAACCGTCTCACGTCCCACGGTCTACGGTCTACCGCCTACGACCCACGGTAATACCCGCACCCCGCTGCGCTCGTACATCTCGTCGCCGCCATGGATCAGCCACGGTTGCAGCGCTTCGTCGCCGGCAAAGCGAGTGGTCTTGCGTGCGGCGTTCAGATAATCGCTCGTCACGGTCTGCCCCGATTTGATCTCCACTGTTTGCAATCGATTGCCGACCTCGAACACCATATCCGCTTCCAACCCGTTGTTGTCGCGCCAAAAATACAGGTTGGGCGGCTGTCCGGCATGCAAGCGCTCCTTGAGGAATTCGCCCATCACAAAGGTCTCGAACAGCGCTCCGCGTAAGGGATGCAGAGCAAGCACGTCTGCCGTTTGGATGCCCAACAGCCTACAGGCCAATCCAACATCGACGACGTAGAGCTTGGGCATCTTCACCAACCGCTTCCCGAAGTTGCGATGATAGGGCGGCAACAGATGGACGATGTCGCTGGCTTCCAAAACCGATAGCCACGCACGCGCCGTGGGTTGGGAGATTCCAGTCTCCCCCGCCAATGCACTCAGGTTGAGCAATTGCCCGGTGCGGGATGCGCACAATCGCAGGAAACGCTGGAAGACGGACAGATCCTGAACCTGCAACACCTGGCGGACATCCCGCTCGACGTATGTGGCCACATAGCTGGCAAACCAATCTTGCGGCAACACATCACGGGCATGAAGTTCCGGATAGAAGCCACGGAGCATCAAGGCATCCAGTCCTTGCGCACGCACCTCCTCAACGGGCAATTCCGAACCCAGAGCCAGTGGAAGCAATCGCGTCATCCCGATCCGCCCCGCAAGCGACTGACTGATGCCAGAACGCAGGCCGAACTGCTGGGAACCGGTCAGCACGAAACGGCCGGCACGACGATCTTCGTCCACCAGGCCCTGCAGCCACGAAAACAGTTCCGGCCAACGCTGCGCCTCATCGAAAATCGCACCATCTGGAAAACGCGCAAGGAACCCTTTCGGGTCTTCGTTGGCGAAGGCGCGTTCGGACGGATTTTCCAAACTGACATAGGGCATGTCCGGAAACAGCTTACGCACCAAGGTGGTTTTCCCGGATTGGCGGGCACCGGTCACGGCCAACACTGGGAACGTGCGGGCCAGACGAAGCAGCGTATCGGATAAGGAGCGAGTGTACATGAAATAATATACATATTGAAGAAGTGATTTTCAATTTGTATGAGTGCTCCTTCGCTGCGCTCAGGATGAGGAGGGCGCTCTATAAAAATGAAGCAGGTCCTTCCCCTTCGCTTCGCTCAGGGTCAGGATGACATGCGCATCGCTTTTAAATAAATGGCGGCATAACAACATGAATAACCCCAGGTTAAAACCTGGGGCTAGACTATTCGCTCTTCTCATGAGTGACGCCAAACCAACTCGAAGCGACGCATCACTCGAAGCGAAGACGTCTAACCCCCGGTTTTAACCGGGGGGTTAGAGGGGGTAAACGCCGCATCCCTACGGAGAGACAAGGGGGTAGAGACAAGGAGGAGGTACGATATGCGTCATGCGAACGATGACAACCTCGCCAGGCCTCTTCTAACCCCCGGTTTAAACCGGGGGTTAGAGG
>CAMTWZ010000001.1:0-93124 GCA_947085565.1 uncultured Bacteroidota bacterium | reverse complement strand
TACCCGTTGATGTCCACTTTTTGATGAGGTGGCTTTGGCGAGGAGGCCACACCCGTTCCCATTCCGAACACGGCCGTTAAGCTCCTCTGCGCCGATGGTACTGCAATTCGCGGAAGAGTAGGTCGCCACCTCATCTTTTTTAAAAGCCCCGTTAGCCTTTCGCTACGGGGCTTTTTTTATTTTCCCTACCTTGAAGAACAAAAACAGTGCCCCATCCATGAATCTTCCTCGCATTTCTATTGTCATTGTCAACTACAATGTGAAGGAGTATGTCGCCAGTCTGTTGATTTCAATCCAAAGAGCGTCACATGGGATTTCCACTGAGATTTTCGTTGTCGATAACGCTTCCACAGACGGTTCGCAGGAATTTCTCACCGCACGCTTTCCGGACATCCGTTACATTCAGAATCCGGTGAATCTCGGCTTCGCCAAGGCGAACAACCAAGCGATTCTTCAAGTTTCCGGAACCTACACGCTCATCATCAATCCGGATACGCTGATCCAGGAGAACACCCTCTCCACGCTTCTCTCCCACATGGATGCCAACCCCCGAACGGCCGCCGCGGGATGCAGGCTCCTCAACCCTGATGGCAGTTTCGCGCCCGAATCCAAACGCCATCTCCCCACACCGCTCTCCGCGCTTTACAAAGTGCTCGGGGTGAGCTCGAAATATTATGTGTCGTCGATGGCTGAAAACGAACCCGGACCGGTTCCCGTTCTGTCCGGCGCGTTCATGTTCTGCCGTACCGATGTTCTGAAATCCGTCGGCGGTTTCGATGAGCGCTTTTTCATGTACGGTGAGGATATCGATCTGTGTTATCGCATCTCAAAGGCCGGTTATGGCATAGACTATGTGCCTCAGACCGCCATCATTCATTACAAGGGTGAAAGCACGAAGAAAGACAATCTCGATTATGTGATCCTGTTCAACAAGGCCATGTATCAGTTTTTCGAGAAGCATTACAGTTCCGGTTACACGTTCTGGTTCAAGGCGATTGTGAAGTCGGGTATTGTGATCCGCGCTTTTTTCTCCTATCTGGCAACGCTGGCGCACCGCTTGGCCTGGACATTCACCGATCTTGCCCTGCTGAACTCTCTTCTCACGCTGCTTTTCATGGCCCGCTACGGAATCGACGTGTCGGACATGCCCGAAGCCTATCAGCCTGGCTTCGTCCTGCTTCATCTCTTGGCCAGTGTTCTTTTCATCGCATTAGCCAAGTATTACGATTTGCATAGCCACAAATCGCGTTCATTCAGCGCATTGTTCAAAACGTCGGCGTTCACCTTCGCCACCCTCGCGTTTATCACCTTCTTCCTAAGGGAATACGCGTTTTCGAGGTGGATCCTCTTATTGGGCTTTGTGGGATCGGTGCCGCTTCTGTCGCTTCCGCGGTTTCTGACGGGCTATTTTCTTGGAAAGAACGGGAGAATGCGGATCCTCTTCGTGGGCGTAGGACCGCAAACCGCCCAATTGATCCGAAACATCCGTTCCAAGGTGGAATGGAACGCCGACTTGGTCGGGGTACTGATCCAGCGTGATTCGGTCTGGTCCGATACGTTCGAAGAGGTTCCCATCATCGGTCGTACCGAGCACGCTCCCGATCTGATCCGATTCCATAAGGTCGACCAGATCCTGTTCTCGGGAAACGCTATTCCCACGGGTGAAATGCTCACGCTCATTTCCCAGATCCGAAATCCGAATGTGACAGTGAAACTGGTACCCGAATCGATGGATTTCATCATCGGAAAATCGAATGTCGAATATCTCGAAGACATCGCCTTGGTGGATGTGGACATTCCTTACACGCGTCCTTGGAACCGGTTTCTGAAACGGAATCTGGATGTGGTTCTGTCGGCGGTGGTTCTGATGATCACCGCCGTACCGGGGTTGATCGGCCTCATGCTTCATCATTTCCACGGCCGCCACCGCTCAACCGTACGGCTTTATGCCGAGGAATCGCATCCCACCACCATCCGGCTGTTTCTTCCCCATCAGAACCATATCTGGATGAACCGTTTTCTGCTGATCGGCTACATTTTCACCGGAAAAGTGAGTTTCGTGGGCGCGCCTTTGCATCCCGACCGACACCATATGCCTGTCTATTACAAACCCGGCCTCACAGGTTTGCGGCAATTGAATGAAGACCGGCTGAAATCCACCTCAGAGCGCGATAACCACGAACGCTATTATGTGCAGAACCATAGCGTGTGGATGGATTTGGGGATTCTGGCGAAGGCGGTTTGGCAGCGCCGTTTTCACGACGGATATCTATAAGCGCCGATCGAGTTGTTCCGCCATCGGCAGATACCAGGAGTCGAAGGTGTCGTTCTCGAGGTGGTTGCGGACTTCCTGCATCAACCAGAGATAGAACTGCAGGTTATGCACAGAGGCGAGCTCAAGCCCGAGCAATTCGCCACAACGGAAGAGATGGTGCATGTAGGCCATGGAATGATCGGTGCATAAGACCGAAGGAAAGCCTTCATCGGCCGATTCGAACCGGTTCTTCCACTTCGCGTTGCGTAAGTTGATGGTGCCGTTGCGGGTGAAGATCATTCCATTGCGTGCGTTCCGGGTGGGCATCACGCAATCGAACATGTCGATGCCCAGCGCCACGTTATGCAACAGATTCGCCGGCGTGCCCACACCCATCAGATAGCGGGCTTTCTCGTGCGGTAGGTGATCGGTCACCAGGTCGGTCATTTCATACATCATGTGGGCGGGCTCGCCGACGGAGAGTCCGCCGATGGCGTTTCCATCGAAATCCAGATCGGCGATGGCCTTGGCCGAATCCACCCTCAGATCGGGATAAGTGCTTCCCTGCACGATGCCGAAGAGAAATTGGCGATGTCCGTAGCGCGCGGGAATCTCCGCGAATGCGGTTTTGCATCGCGCCGCCCAGCGATGGGTCAGATGCATCGACTTGACCGCATAATCGCGTTCGCTCGGGTACGGCGGACACTCATCCAGCACCATCATGATGTCTGAGCCGAGGTCGCGCTCGATCTCCATCACTTTTTCAGGTGTGAACGAATGCTTGCTACCGTCGATATGGCTTTTGAACACCACCCCTTTTTCCTCCAGCTTGCGCTGTGAGGCGAGGGAGAATACCTGGTATCCGCCCGAATCGGTGAGAATGGGAAGATCCCAGTTCATGAATCCGTGTAGGCCGCCGGCTTCGCGCATGATGTCCATTCCCGGACGCAGATACAGATGGTACGTGTTACCGAGAATGATCTGAGCTTTCACCACATCCCGCAACAGGCGTTGATGAACGGCTTTGACCGTCGCAAGCGTGCCCACCGGCATGAAGATCGGAGTTTCGATGGTTCCGTGATCGGTTTGCAACCGACCCAGCCGGGCTTTAGTGCCCGCAGAGCGCTTACGTAGGGTGAACAATGGGATTCGTATATTTAAAAGCAAATTTACCCATTTTTCATGGATCGTTTCCGCGATACCGCCCCCTTTTTCGTTACCGATATCCTGACTCTCATCGGGTCTTGGTACGCCTTTTATTTCATCCGATTTGAGTTGGGATGGCTGGATGTGGCTGTGAACGTGACTCCGCCCCACCTCTTGCTTCCTGCGGTGGTCGTCGCTTTTTTCTGGATCCTCATTTTCGCGACCTTCGGATTGTATCGGAATCTGTATCTCATCTCCCGTTTCGACGAGGTGGTCCGGATTTTGAAAGTCTCCATCATCGGTGTGCTGATTCTCTTTTTCCTGCTGTTCATCGATTCTATGGGCTGGAACCAAGGAAATCTGGATTCGGTGAAATATGTGACGTTTATGTACTGGATGGTCGTCTTCTCGTGTGTGAGTGTGGGTCGGCTCGTCGTCCTTTCGTACCAGATCCGCCAAGTGAAGCGCGGGAAAGGTGTCCATAAGGCATTCATTGTCGGTATCGGCGAAATGGCCACCCAGATTCACGAAAACATCAAGCGACATGCGTTGTCCGGTATGAATGTGATCGGGTATGTTTCCGAATCGCCCACATCCATCAAGGATATCAACGGGATTCCGGTGGTCGGTACCATCGAAGACGTGAACCGGCTCATCCGAGAACATGACGTGAAGGATGTTCTTGTCGCCGTGGACCCCGCCCATGAGAATGTGCTCATCCGCATCCTTGATGCCATCGAGATTCCGGATGTGTCGGTGAAACTGGTTCCGAATTTCTACCAACTGATCAGCGGCATGAACCAGACGAATCAGATCCATGGCCTGCCACTGATCGAAGTGATGCCGGATCCGATGCCTTCATGGGAAAAAGTGGCGAAACGGACGATGGATCTGGCTTTTTCCTTGGTCATCTTGGTCGTGCTTTTACCGGTGATGATCGTGGTTGCGGTTTTGGTGAAACTGACGTCCAAGGGCCCAGTCATCTTCGCGCAGAACAGAGTTGGTCTTCATGGACACGAATTCACGATTTATAAATTCCGCACCATGATCACGGATGCCGAAAAGGCTACCGGCCCCGTGTTCGCGCAAAAAAGGGATCCCCGAATCACACCACTCGGTTTCTGGATGCGGAAACTTCGTCTCGATGAGCTTCCACAATTATGGAACGTGTTGAAGGGTGATATGAGCTTGGTGGGTCCGCGTCCGGAACGCCCGTTTTTTGTGGATCAGTTCAAGAAAGAGATTCCGCTGTACAGCCGCCGCCTCCGCGTGAAGCCGGGAATCACAGGTTGGGCCCAAGTGAAATGGAAATATGACGAATCGTTCGAAGACGTGGTCGAAAAGACGAAATATGACCTGTTTTATGTGGAGAATATTTCCCTTAGAATGGATATCAAGATCTTATTGAACACGATCATGACCGTGATTACCGGAAAGGGCCAATAAGCGATGCAATCTGAAGTGCTTGTCATCATTCCGACGTACAACGAGTCGAGGAATATCGACCGTATGATCACCAAGTTGATGAACAGTTATCTGCTGATGGATGTGCTTGTGGTGGATGACGGCTCGCCTGACGGCACGGCGAAGGTGGTTCGGGAAATACAGCACGAATACGCCGGAAGGGTGCATCTGATTGAGCGGAAAGGGAAGTTAGGCCTGGGAACGGCGTATGTGGCCGGTTTCCGATTCGCGCTGAAGAACAAGTATGTCTATATCTGCGAGATGGATGCCGATTTTTCTCACGATCCGTCAGACATTCCGCGTCTGGTGGAAGTGGTGAGGAAAGACGAAGCCGATCTGGCCATCGGATCGCGCTATTGCGACGGCATCAGCATCATCAATTGGCCGCTTTCCCGTCTCATTCTGAGTTATTCAGCGAATTTGTACGCCCGTGTGATCACCGGCATGCCGGTGATGGATACCACCGCCGGGTTCAAATGCTTCCATCGGAAAGTGCTTGAATCGATTCCCCTTGAACGCATCAAATCCAACGGATATTCCTTTCAGATTGAAATGCATCTTCGCACCTATGACCGAGGTTTCCGCATCAAAGAAGTACCCATCATCTTCCGTGAACGTGTGGAAGGGGTTTCCAAAATGTCGAAAGCCATCATGTGGGAAGCGATGTACATGGTGATCGCGCTCAAACTGCGCAGCCTTACCCGCTCACTCTAAAGTGGTATATTAGTTGCTCATGCAAAACAGAGGAACCCAAACGGTATGAATTACCTCGATTTTGAGAAACCGATTTTCGAGCTTGAAAAGAAAATCGACGAATTGAAAAAACTGGATATCGGCGACAACAAGGTTCTCGCGCCTGAAATCCTGCGACTCGAAGCCAAGGTTGAAGAGCTTCGCGACACCATCTATCAGAATCTCACGCGTTGGCAGCGTGTGCAGCTCGCCCGCCATCCCGACCGTCCGTACACGCTCGACTACATCTACAAGATCACCGAACGGTTCATGGAGTTGCACGGCGACCGATCTTTCGGCGATGACAAAGCCATCGTGGGCGGCTTGGGCACCATCAACGGCTTGTCGGTGATGATCATCGGTCAGCAGAAAGGCCGCGACACGAAATCGCGCCAATACCGCAATTTCGGCATGCCCAATCCGGAAGGGTACCGCAAGGCGCTCCGATTGATGAAGCTGGCCGAGAAGTTTGGAATTCCGATCGTGACTCTGCTCGACACTCCGGGCGCGTTTCCCGGCTTGGAAGCCGAAGAACGCGGCCAGGCCGAAGCCATCGCCCGCAACCTGAAAGAGATGGCCATGCTCAAAGTGCCGCTCATCTCCATCGTGATCGGTGAGGGAGCCTCCGGCGGCGCCATCGGCATCGGCATGGGAAATGAAGTCTTCATGATGGAAAACACCTGGTATTCGGTGATTTCCCCCGAATCGTGTTCCTCCATCCTTTGGAAAACCTGGGATTACAAAGAGCAGGCGGCGGATGCGCTCCGGCTCACCGCCGACGATCTCACTGAGCTCGGAATTATCGACGGCGTCATCAAAGAGCCCAAAGGCGGCGCGCATCGCGACCATGACGCCGCGGCCGAACTGGTGAAAGCGACCATCCTCGACTCTCTGAAGCGCCTGAGCAAACTCTCGCCAGCCGAACTGATCGACCATCGAATCGCGAAATATTCGGCGATGGGCCATTTCACCACCGTCTGACATGCTGCCCGACGCGTCGCCCTTGCTTGTGTATTCGCATCCCATGCGAAGCCGCTATGGCGAGACCGACAAAATGGGCTATGTGTATTACGGCCGGTACATGGAGTACTTCGAAGTGGGTCGAACCGAGCTCATCCGCGCCGCGGGCATCCCTTACCGACAGCTCGAAGAGCGCGGGTTCATGCTTCCGGTGCTCGAATCGCGCATCCAGTACAAACAGCCGGTATTCTATGACGAGCTCATGGAAATCCGCGTACTGATGTATGACATGCCCGGTATCCGCTTGAACACGTACTATGAGATCCGCACCGATGAAGGACGCAAACTCCACACCATCGGTCAGGTACAGCTCTGCTTTGTGGATGCGGCGACCCGCCGACCCGTGAAAGCGCCTGATTTCTTCCTTTCGGGCTTAGAAAAACTCATCCATGACTCCCGAGCTTGATGCGCTGATCGATGCGGCCCTTGCCGAAGACATCGGCTTAGGTGATATCACCACCCAGGCCGTGTATTCGGGTGCGGAAACGGCCACGGCCGATATCATCGCCAAGCAAGACGGAGTGATCGCCGGAATCGAGCTCGCGCGACACATCTACGCGCGGACAGATTCAGGAATCCGTGTCGTCGAGCATGCCACAGATGGCGATCGGGTCCGCCGCGGAGATCTCATCCTCACAGCCACCGGAGCCGCGCACCATCTGCTCACCACCGAGCGCACCATTCTGAATTTCATGCAGCGGATGAGCGGTGTGGCCACGAAAACGCGGCATTTCGCGGATCTGATCGCGCATACCAACGCCGTGGTTCTCGACACGCGGAAAACCTTGCCGGGTCATCGCTCGCTCGACAAATGGGCCGTGCGCTTGGGCGGCGGACAGAACCATCGCGTAGGGCTTTACGACATGTACCTGATCAAGGAAAACCATATTTCCGTGGCGGGGGGAATCGCCCAAGCGATACGGGCATGTACCACGCATCGGGACAGAACCGGGCTCAGCGCAAAAATCGAAATCGAGGTGGGAACGCTCGCGCAATTGGATGAAGTGCTGAGGTTTCCGGAAGTCGCCATAGTGATGCTCGACAATATGGGAACGGCTGAAATGACCGAAGCGGTGGCACGGGTTGCGGGAAGGAAAAAGGTTGAAGCGTCGGGGAATGTGAGCGAAACGAGTATCGCGGCCATTGCCGAAACCGGCGTCGATTACATCTCCATCGGCTCGCTCACGCATTCAGTGAACGCCCTCGATCTTTCGATGCTCTTCCGATGAAAGGGCATTTGGCCTTGTTCGGGCTGGTTTCGGCACTTCTTCTCATCGCTTTCGGAACCGGACTCTGGGGCGAATCGGACTTGGCCGCCTGGTACACCAGTTGGCAGAAAACCGTCTTTTCATCGGTCTGCCACCAGAATCCTGGCCGCAGCCTTTGGCTGAACGGTGCGCCCATGGCTGTGTGCGAACGCTGCTTTGGAATCTACTCCGGACTCTGGTTCGGCGTATTGGCCGGATTTCTGGTTAGCATCCCCATCCGAGTACTCCGCACCCTCGGCATATTCGCCACTTCGGTCTTGCTGATGGATGTGATCTGGGGCGAAATGCCGGTTTTACGGATTGCGACTGGCTTCCTGTTGGGATGGATTGGTGGACTCCTTCTCGTATCTTGGCGGACATCCATACCCAAAGACCCATAATCCGCTGTCATGGAACCCACAGAAAAACCGTCCTATTTGCCTGATGCGTTACGCATCGGCGCAATCTTTGGAGTGATCAACGTGGCGATCAGTTTTGTCGCCATGTACCAGTTCATCTCCACACCACCTACCGGATCATTGTTCAGCATGGCCTCTCTCGTGCCGATGTTTGCCTGTCTGGTTTCGGCTTTCGGAGGTTTGATCGTCGTTCGCGGGTATGCCAAATCCACCGGACTCACCATGAAAGCCGGCGATGGCGCCAAAATCGGATTCATCACCGGCGCGGTGATCACAGGTTTCGTGGTTGTCATTGGTCAGATTTGGACACAACTCATCGACCCGACGATGATGGAACGCTATACCCAAGCCACCATCGCCAACTTCGAAGCCATTCCGAACATGCCTGAAGACTCGCTCAATACGATGATTGATGCTACATATAAGCAGTTCGAAGATCAGAAAACCTTTTTCGGTATCGTCTATTACAGCCTGATTTCACTCGGGGTGATCGGCGTGTTGAATCTGATCACCGGCATCATCGGTGTGTCTGTCTTTGCGAAAAAAGAAGAGATTCTCTGATGGATTGGATGACTCGCAACGGCTTTCCCGGTTGGATGGTGGCCATTCTCTGGCTGATCACCGCATTTCTCGGGTTTCAGGTGCTGGCGGCGATGGTGGCGCTCGGCATACTGCTTACCATGATGCCGTTTTCCGAAATCGCATCGAACATTTCCAATCTGATCAATTACCCCGATGCCTTGTTCATTGGAAACTCGACCGGACAGATCCTGATTCTCGGACTCGGATCCTGGTGGCTGAGCCGCATCGCCGTCTCCAAAGAAGGTAGGAAGGCGTATTTTCGGTTGGAGCCGGTCCCGGAATTGGGAAAAACCATCTTTCTGGCCGTACTCCTCACCATCGCGGTTCAACCGCTCATCCAGTGGTTAGGGTGGATGAACATGCAATTGCCCTTGCCTCAGAACTGGGTCGATTTCGACAAATCGCAAATGGCTATGATCGAGCGTCTGATCCGTGGCGACATGCCCATCTGGGTCATGCTTTTCCATGTCGCCGTGGTTCCCGCCATCTGCGAAGAACTGATGTTCCGCGGAGTGATCTTACGGAATTTCGAACGCGAACTGCCCCCTTGGGTCGCTATCGTACTCACCGGAACCTTGTTCGGTTTGTATCACTTGCGGTTCACCCAGGCGCTGCCTCTCATCCTGCTCGGCATCCTCATCACCTGGTTGGTATGGCGCACCGGAAGCCTTTGGGTGGTCGTGGCGGTGCATTTCGTGAACAACGGTGCTTCCGTGGTTTTCGCCAAGTTCTATCCTGAAATCGCTTTCGATCCGGCCTTTACGGAATCGGCTCCACCGGTTTATCTTGTGATTGCCGGCTTGATCTTCGCCCCGGCTGTTTTCACTCTCTTAATTCAGCACCTGAATGCCACCTCTTCACGATCCCAAGCCGGATAATATCCGGGATTGGACCTGCATCTTCGAGACCGCAGTCGATTTCGAAGCCGAAATCATCCGCTCTTTCCTGGCCGATGCGCAGATTCCTGTCCAGATTCTTTCCAAGAAAGATTCTTCCTATACCACCACGGTCGGGCATCTGTCTATGATCTATGTTTACGTTCCGCTGTCGTACGAAACCGAGGCGCGCGAAGCCTTGGCGTCCATTGATTCGAAGGAGTGATCGATATGACTGAAACTGTGAAGCGGTTTGCGTTCGCGATCGTTGCCGCACCGGCGTTTCTGGCGGTGACCTACATCGGCGGCTGGGCTTTCGGCGTGTTGATGGTCGCCATCATGATCCTCATCCAACGGGAAATGATCACCTTGATGTCGATGCAAGGATTCCGCCCGAATCCCTATCTCACCTACGCCTTCGGCTTGGCCATCGTCTCGTTCTCCATCTGGGACCAAGCCGTTCCGGCTCTGTTGGTGATGTTGCTGGCGTTCATCACCGTGGAAACGCTGAACAAAGAGCATCGCAACCTCTTCCGCATGATGAGCACGCTTTATTGCAGCATGTACGCACCGGTGGCGGTGCTCACCATGATCGCCATGCGCCACGGTCAGTCGGAATACTCCGGTTTCTTCCTGTTTATGGTGATGTGTCTGATGATCTGGGGAAATGATTCGTTGGCCTATTACGGTGGCCGGCGTTTCGGAAAACACCTCATGGCGCCGCATATGAGTCCGAAGAAAACCTGGGAAGGCTTCGCGGCCGGGTTTCTTGGTGCGGGCCTCGCGTTCGTTCTAGCGTTCGTGCTTGCCAACCTCCTCGGTGTCATGGACCCAAAGTTCGCGGCTCCGTTCACTTGGCAGCAGGCTTGGCCCATGATCCTCCTTGCCAGTGTTTTCGGACCCATCGGCGATCTCGCCGAAAGCAAGGTGAAACGTGCGGCCGGTGCCAAAGACTCCTCCAATCTGCTTCCCGGACATGGCGGCTTCTGGGACCGCTTCGATTCCATGCTGTTGGTCGCCCCTGCGCTCTATCTGTACATCCTGTTGATGCATCTCTGGTAGCATGAGCCGCTTCCACGCCACCGCCGAACCTCTGAATCTTTCGCTTCGGCGAACATTCACCATTTCGCGCTGGTCGCGGGATGTGGCTCCGAACGTGCTTGTTCGACTCGAATCGAATGGCATCGAAGGCATCGGCGAAGCCGCACCCAACAAGCGCTACGACGAAAGTCAGGAATCGGCGATGGCCTTCGTGCGCAAGGTGGATCTGTCGCGAATCACCAATCCGTACGATGCGGAGGCCTTTCTCGCCATTCTGGATTCCACGGCGCCGGGCGAATATTCCGCGAAAGTGGCCATGGAAATGGCATTGTATGATTGGATCGGGAAATCACTCAAGGTTCCTCTGCATCAATTATGGAACGCGGCCTCGTCCACCGGACCGCTTTCCACCTACACCATCGGAATCGACACTCTCGAAAATCTGAAAGCCAGGGTGGATGAAGCCGCTGCGTTTCCCATCCTGAAAGTGAAGATGGGAACCGATCAGGATGAAGCCGTAATGAAGCATCTTCGCACGATCACCTCCAAACCCATCTGGGTGGATGCGAACGAAGGCTGGAAGGACGTGGATACCGCGTTGGCGCGGATCCGATTCCTCGCCGACCACGGTGTCGAAATGATCGAGCAACCGATGCCTGCGGCGATGACCAAAGAACTCGCCCAGCTCAAAGCGAAATCCCCGCTGCCGATGTACGCCGATGAAAGCTTCACCGGTAAGGAAAACCTCGACGAACTTGCGGCCTGTTTCCACGGCGTGAATATCAAAATCATGAAAACCGGTTCCCTGCGTCGCTCCATGCAATGGGTCCACCGTTCCCGACGCGCCGGACTCGGCGTCATGGTCGGATGCATGATCGAATCGTCTCTGGCAGACACCGCCTCCGCTTTGATCAGCTTATGGGCCGACGCCGCCGACCTCGACGGCCACGTGCTCATCAAAGACGATCCCTTCAAAGGGCTCACTTTCGACAACCATCAGCACGTGGTGCTCAACGATTTACCGGGTTTGGGGGTTATCCCTACATGAAACACTGGCTCATTGCTGGCGGCTCCGGTTTGGTCGGCCGCCGCCTCTCCTCTCACTTGCAACGCCGTGGCGACACGGTCACCATCCTCAGTCGCAATCCCAGCGCCAAGGCCACATGGGAAAACCTGCCCGATATCATCGGAACCGTGGATGTTGTCGTGAATCTCGCTGGCGAAAATCTGTTCGGTTCGCGCTGGACCGACGCCGTGAAACAGCGTTTGGTGAGCAGCCGCATCGACAGCACGACCAAGATCATCGACGCCATCCGGTCTTCGGAACAGCGCCCGGCCGTTCTCATATCCGCCTCCGCTGTGGGAATTTACGGTGACCGTGACAGCGAGAAACTCACCGAAGCATCCGCCACGAAAGATGATTTTCTGGCCCAGCTCTGCGTCGATTGGGAAAATGCGGCCAAACCAGCTCCATCACTTGGGGTGAGATTGGTACTGCCGCGCATCGGCATTGTATTGGATCCCGCGGGTGGCGCCTTGCAGAAAATGAAGATCCCCTTCCTGCTGTTCGGTGGCGGACCCTTGGGCTCCGGCCGGCAATACATGCCATGGATCCATGCCGATGATCTTTGCCGCATGTTCATCTGGGCGGCGGAAAATCCCACGGTTTCAGGTCCGGTCAACGCCTCGGCACCGAACCCTGTCACCATGTCCGAGTTCGCGAAAGCCTTGGGTTCGGCCATGCATCGTCCGTCATGGTTTCCGGTTCCAGGCGCCTTGGTTCAGCTTGTGGCCGGCGAAGCCGCATCCGCGGTTTTGGCGAGTCAGCGGGTGTTGCCAGAACGCGCTCTCAGCTTAGGCTTCGAGTTCGGCTTTCCGTCTGTAGGCCCCGCTCTTACTGATTTACTGGGCTGAGCGGACCCTGCAAGCGCCAAACCCGGATTCCTTCGGGCGAATCACTCACCATGTAAGGGATGTTGTCTTTGCCGAATTGTGTGCTGAACGCCGGCTCATAACAGGTGCACGCGGGCAGCGCGTTGAGCATCGCTCCTTTGACCACGTCCCAGGCAAACACGCGGCCAAATGTGCTTCCCGCCACCAGATCCGGATGTCCATCGCGATTCAAATCGACGAGTATCGGTTTCGCAGGACTCATCGTCACGAAGATCTCATCCGAATAGACGAGTTTCCCGGCGCGGTCGAATACCCGCACTTCGCCCTGTTGCCCGATTCCGGCTACGCGTCCCGCAACCACGCCGGCCAGACGCAGTGAGCGGCTTGCCGAACGTAATTGCTGCGATTTCAATCCGCCGTTGAGTTCGCGGGTTCGCGCCTCTTTGAAGTATCCGGTTTTACCGATCGACACCAGGTCGCCATCGATGGTTCCCACCAGGATGTGTTCTTCGTCGATGAGAAGTTCACCGGTGGCGGGTGAGGACAATCGTACCGGAAAACCGTTGATCGCTTTACCGGAGAGATCCCATGCATACACCATGTCGTCGGCGTAGGTAAGGATGGCGTGTTGACCGAAAATCCGCGCGAACACCGGTGTGGTGGTGGAAATATCGGTCATGCGCTGAGGCCAGCCCGGCATGGGTCGGCCGCGCCGGTCGATGATGGCGATGGCCTCGTCTGCGGTTGCCGCCACGATGTCCAACAGGCCGCGCCCGCGCAAATCAGCGATCAGAAGTGGCGCGCTGAGGGATCTTCCCAGCGGAATCGGAAAATTCGGAAGCCGGATTCCGGAGGAGTTCCAGGCATGGATCGAATCCGCCGCACCCACAAGAATCGCCAAATCGCCGTTCGAGAACCAATCGGTGACGATGGGAGAACCTTGGACGCCGTCCGAACCGATGCTTACGCTGAACAGTTCGATGCCGTCGGATCCGAAACCGTAAAGTCGTCCGCCCGACGTGGCCACAACCACATCCGCCTGATTGTCTCCGGTGATGTCGGTCAACGTGGCAGGACCCGAAATGCTGAATCCGTCGAGATTCGTAGACCAGCCATCGACCACGGGTTTCGTGGAGGCTTCCAAGGTGAACATGCGCACCACGGCGGTCACGGAACTGTCGTTGATGGCGGTGAACGCGGTAGCCAGGATGTCGAAACGGCTGGTATAGCGGTTCATACGGTTTTCAGTGTTCAGCCATGGCGCGAGCTGGTTCGTGAGTCCTTCGCTGCGGGCGAACAGGAAGCCGGTGACCTGCGTCGCGAATTGGGTTCTGACCGATTGATAGGATTCGTCTTGGGCGAGATTCCGGCCGCGGGCATGATCGGCGACGATGCGCGAAATGACGCCGGTCCGTTTCGACACATACAGCGCGTTACCGACGTGTTTGAGGAAATAATCGCCTTCGCTGGCGATGTCGGCCGTCACAAGTTCGGTGATCACGCGGTTGCGGATGCGGTACATGTCGCGGTCGGGAGTGAGAGAGCCTCGGCGGGCGAGAGCGAGCAGGGTTTCTTCCACTTCGGCAGGTTGCGACACCAACCGCACATAAACGCCTTCATCGCCGAGGGCGCTGGTGGTGGTAGGGATGTACACGAAACCGAAGCGGGGGTCGATGTTCTGTTGAAGGGCACGGAGCGTGGCGTCGGTGGGATTGGCCTTCGACAGGCCGTTCAACTGCGCATACAGGATGGCGTCGGCCGGGATGTACGCATCGATCTGGGGCGCCGCGGTGGTGGATGTGAGTGCGCGAAGAAGCGGTGAACGGCGCGCTGGGGTGAAACGCAGCTCACCCGTGGCGCGGTCCGGATTTTCGACGTGGAGTTCGAGCGGCTCCAGGCCGGTGAACACCGGCTCGAGCTTGGATTGAAGCTCGACCAAGGTTTCAAGCCCCAGGAACGTGTGGATCATCTGGGATTGGACGAGGATGGAGCCGGGCCGCGGTTTCTGCCGAGCCGGGTACGACGCTTCTTTGTTCTTGTAAGCGCGAAGCGCCGCTTCCACCGAAGCGCTGTTCACGGAAATGAGCAGCGTGGTGCCCACCTGGGCCGCCACCAGCCTCACATTTCCCACGGTATAGGTGTACACCGTTTCACGCTCATAGTCGTAAGTGGAAACGGGCGCCGGCGATTCGAACAACAATCCCATCGTATGCAGGGTTCCGATCGGAGCTCCCATCACCCAAAGCGGCGCCCATTGCGTGGCGCCGATCGGAAGGATGGCGATCGCCTCGGCTTTCTTGATGCCCATGCGCTGGAAATCCACCGCTTGGATGTCTGACACCCGCGCCGGTGTGAGCTGATCCAGCCATTGGATGTAATCGCGACGAAGCAGACTCGCGATATCGGAGTGATCCGCGGGAATGATAATGACAGGGGCGGATGCGGGCAAAGCCTTCATCCAACCCGGGGTGGTGGTTCTTCCGCAAGCGAAAACGCCCGCAACGAGGATCCACAAAAAGAATTGGAAACGAATTGGTATCATCAGGCTCAAAGGTACGACAGTTTCACGAATGGCGTTTTTAGCTCCTCTATTTCTTATCGCGATGGCAGCCGTGGCGGTGCCCATCCTTGTGCATCTTCTGCAAGTGCACAAGCCCAAAACCGTGCGATTTTCCACTCTCGCGTTCTTCTCCACGCTGCAGAAGAAAACGATGCGGCGACTTCTCATCAAACGCTGGCTGCTCCTGGCCTTGCGAATCGCCGGTATCGCCGCCTTGGTGTTCGCTCTGATGCGGCCGTTCATCAAACCCGAAGCCGTGTTCTGGAACAGCGGATCGGTGCTGTATGCCGTGATGCTGGAGAACGGATCCAGCATGAGCCGCATCGACGCGAAAGGTCCGTATTTCGACCAGGCGAAAGCCGCCGTGGCCGAACTCATCGCCAACGCTGATCCCGACGACCGATTCCTCCTCACACCCGCGTTCGGCCCCCATACCCCGACATCCCCCCTCGCGCCGGATATGGCACGTTCCGTGCTCGACGGCATCTCGATCTCGGCCGCGTCGAACCGATCCTCCGAACGCTGGGCGGAACTGTCCGCCACGGTAGATACCGAAGCCAGCGGAAACCGAGCCTATTTCTGGGTCACCGACGCGCGGTCCGCCCAAACCGCTCCTCTCGATGCCCCGCCACGTGAAGGACTCACCGTGGTGCGCATCGGCTCCCAATCCGTCTCGAATCTCCACGTCGCCGATGTCAGAGTCCGGAACCAGCTCGGCGGACCCGGAAAACCGCTCTCCATCGAGGTCGATCTCGTGAACAATGGCCAGGAAGCCGTGTTGGCCGGGTTCGTCTCCCTTGAACAAGATTCCCGACTCCGCGCTCAATTCCCCATCCGCTTGGATCCCGACGCCAAGGAAACCGTGCTTTTCGAGGTGGTGCCCACATCCGACCGGTTCACGGCGCGCATCCTGCTCGAAGGCGACGGGTATGCGCCAGATAACGAGGTTCCGCTCAGTTACAGGATTCCCGCGCGGCGGTCCGTCGCCCTGATCGGCGATGTCCGCCCGATGCGCTATCTGCGCGGCGCGCTCGAGTCGGCGCAGGAAATCTCGTCCGTTCTCGACATCCGGCGGCTGAGTGTCGAAGAAGCGACCAACTCCACGCTCGACCGCTACGATGCGATCGTGATGCATGAAGTGGCGCTGATTCCCGCCATCCTTCGCGAAAAAATAGCGGCGCGCGTGCAAGCAGGCGCCGGTGTGGTCGTGTTCCCAACCATGACCGCGGATCTGGAATCCACCAACCGCTTTCTGCAAGTGCTCGGCGCCGGATCTTTCGGCTCGCGGCGCGGCGCAACCTCGATCGACCGGATTGTGGAAGGAAGTCCGATCATCGACGGACTTTTCGACAAGACCGATTCCGAAGCCATCCGCGCTCCACTGCCCGACCTTTTCACCGTGCTCAGATACGATCCGGCGGGTGCCACCACGGGGTCGGTGATCCTGTCCACCGCCACCTCCGATCCACTGCTCACAGAACACCGTTTCGGTCAAGGCCACGTTCTGATTTCGGCGATCGGTACTGATGCGGCGTGGAGCGCCTTTCCGTCGAACCCGTTGTTCGCGCCGTTGATGACCCGCATCGTGATGCACGCCGCGATGGTGGGCGGAGTGAGGCCATTGATGATCCGCGTGGGCGAACCCTTGGATCTGCGCCTGCGGCTTCCATCCTTGGTGGCGGAAATCCGCAGCGGATCAGGGTCGGTGGTACCGGAAGTGACTCGGCTTCCCTCCGGCGATACTCGCGTGAGATACCAAGCCGAGGAATGGACTTCCGGCTTTCAAACTCTCGTTTCAGGTACCTCGAACACCGATATAGCGGTGATTCCCTCTCATGAGGATCATGATTTACGCGGTTTGTCGCAAGAAGAACTCTCTCAGCGCACCGGAATATCGGTGGTTGAAACCATGGCTGCGGTGTTCGGTCGTGAAATCAGTCGCTTTTTTCTGCTTCTCGGGTTCTTTTTTTTGGCGGTGGAAGCCTTGGTGGCCCGCTATTTCACCGTTTGAACCCGCTTCATAAGGCACTTATGCGTACCTTTGAGCGATGATTGATATCCAAACGAAACGCCCCGAATCCGCCATTCTGATTGGCGTGTACTCGTCTGGCAACCAACGCGCCAAAGCCGAAGACTATCTCGCCGAACTGGCTCTGCTCACAGATACCGCCGGCGCGCGGGTGATTCATTCCATCCTGCAGCAACGCGACCGCCCGCATGTCTCCACCTACTTCGGCAAGGGGAAACTCGAGGAACTCAAAGAGATGGTGAAGTCGCAAGAAGCCGATCTGGTGATCGTGGATGACGACCTCACACCCACGCAAGCCCGGAACATCCAGCGCGCCACCGAAACCAAAGTGTTGGACCGGTCGGGACTCATTCTCGATATTTTCGCTTCCCGCGCGCAATCGGCCGCGTCCAAAACCCAGGTCGAATTGGCCCAGCTCGAGTATGTGCTTCCGCGGTTGACCCGGTTATGGACCCACTTATCGCGGCAGAAAGGCGGTGTTGGGACCAAGGGTCCCGGTGAGACGCAGATCGAGACTGATCGGCGTTTGGTTGGAAAGCGTATCGCCTTACTCAAAGAAAAGCTCGAAAAACTCTCGCTTCAGCGCGAAACGCAACGCAAAGGCCGCGGAGATTTTCCACGGATTTCGCTCGTGGGCTATACCAACGCGGGGAAATCGTCGCTGATGAATGCCATGGTGGATGCCGATGTGTTGGCCGAAGACCGGCTGTTCGCCACGCTCGATGCCACCGTGCGCCGTTATGAAGCCGAAGGAAAGACCTTCCTGGTGTCGGATACCGTCGGATTCATCCGAAAACTGCCTCACGGACTCGTAGAAAGTTTCAAATCCACCCTCGATGAAATCCGCGAATCCAATTTATTGCTGCATGTGGTGGATGTGTCGAGCGCGCATGCCTCCGAGCATATCCGGGTGGTTCGCGACACGCTCCGTGAAATCGGTGCCGAGGCCACTCCCGAAATCCTGGTATTCAACAAAGTGGATCTCATCGACAATCCCGAAACCTTGGTCGCTTTGCGCAGAGACAATCCCGGCTGCGTGTTCATTTCAGCGCAACGCGGTATCGGTCTCGACGAGCTAAAAAATCGTCTCCTTACCCAATCGTTCGATGAGTTCATCCATATGGATCTCGAAATCCCGGGATCGGAAGGCCGTACCATCGCAAGATTGCATGAATGGTGCGAAGTTTCAGCCGTAAACTATTCCGAAGACAGAGTACGTTTACATGTCATCATTCCACGTCGTTATCTTGACCGCGTGAACGCATTACCTGGAATCCGCTGATCATGCTCGTCTCCGAACTCATCCGTTTCGAACCACCGCTCTCCGAAGACATGTCGGCTGTCAAAGCCCTGACGCGCCTTCAAGAGCTCGGTGTGAGTGAATGGCCCGTGGTAGACAAAGCCTCGAAGCCGGTCGGTATCGGACTCGAGTTCCTGCTCGCCCTTGCCGACGACTCCAAAATGGTGGAAGACCTGATGGAACGCGAAACTCTGAGCGTCTCACCCGACATGCACCTGTTCGATGCCGGCCGCACGCTGAATCAGCTGAAGCGCGAGACCTTGGCCGTGGTGAATCCCGACGGATCCTATCTCGGAACCTTGGTGAAAAGCCGGGTGATGTCGGCGTTGACCTCGGTACTCCATTTGGATGAATTGGGCTCCGTGCTCACCGTCGAACTCAAAGAGGCGGATTACGAACTTTCAGTGCTGGTTCGGCTGATCGAGCAGGAAGGCGCCAAAATCCTCACGGTTTCGGTCGAGGCGCCCGACGATAACACTCCGTTGTACCGGATCTCCTTCAAATTGAATCTTGCGGATGTGAGTCGCGTGGCTGCGACATTGCGCCGTCACGGATTCGTAGTTTCCATGGAATCGCGCACGCAAGAGCAGGATGAGGAATGGGCCGACCGTGCCGATGCGTTTCTGCGCTATCTCGATATGTAGGTATATTAGACCCGATGCTTATACTCCTCTTCTTATGGGTGTTCAATGTGGCGCAGGCGCAACCGCCCGCACCGATCGAATCCACCGACCAAGCGTATCTCGACGGTTTCCGTCTGTATCAGGAAGGCTTGTTCCTTCAAGCTGAAGCAGCATTTGAACGCTACCTTGCGGAAGCCGTTCATGAGCCGCTTCGCGAATCCGCATGGTATTTCCTTGTGAAATCGCGCGCCGCTGCCGATTCCACCAACATCACCGCCTATTACGACCAGTATATCTCGAGGTATTCGACGAATCTGCGCTCAGCGGAATTGCTCATCGAAGCCGCACACCGGTATTCGAAATCGGGTCAGCACATGATGGCCGCCGAGCACTTCGAACGCGCGCTCACCATCCCTCAGACGGATGCGAATGGTGCACAGCTCATGTGGTGGCAGGCCGAAGCCTATCTGGCCATGGAAGACAACGATGCCGCCCGAACCATCTTCCTCGGCTTGGCCAACCGGTTTCCCCGTTCCGAATGGGCGCCCAAAGCCTTGTATTCGCGCGCACGGCTGTATCTGAAAGAAGCCCGCTTCGCAGAAACCACCGAAGCTTTCGAACTTCTTCGCAAGCTATATCCGTTCGACGCGATGACGCGACGTGTGGGTACCGCACTCGGCGAATCGTACTTCCAGCAGGCCCGCTATCGCGATGCCATCACCGCACTTCAGAATTCACTCACCTCCCTCGACGACAAACCCTCCGAGCAAAAAGCGATCTATCTGATCGCTGAAAGTCACAACGCTCTGAACGAACTCAACGAGGCCGCCACCTGGTATCTTCGTTTGGCGAACGAAACCAGAGGTCTGCCTCTGGAGAGAAACGCGAATTACGGGTTGGGATGGGTGTATCACAAGCAGGAAATCTACCATTGGGCGGCTCAAGCCTTCGCCAAAGCCACCGACGGAACCGATGATCTCGCCCGCAAAGCCCTGTATTACCAAGCGGTCAACGAAAAGCTTTCGGGTCGCTACGATCTCGCGCTTCGCACCTTTTCCACCTTCGGTGAACGCTATAAGGATGGATTCTGGATCGAAATCGCATATTACGAATGGGCGGTGACTACCTTCGAAATCGGCGACAATCCGTCCACTATCCGCACTCTGCTGGAATTGGTGCGTTCCGGTACCCGACTCGAAAATCCCGGCCAGGTGTACACCTTGCTCGGCGAGGCGTATTTCGCCAACAGAGAATACGGACGAAGCACCGACGCATTCACCTTCGCGGAGACCCTCACCCAGATCGATCCGTTCATCAAATGGCAGGCGCGTTTCCAACGCGGATGGGTGCTTTTCCAAAACGGTGCCTACCGCGACGCGCAACTCCTGTTCATGGAAGTGTACGCCCACGATCCGAAAGGCAAACTTGCCGCCGAATCCCTGTTCTGGAGCGCAGATTCTTGGTACATGTTGGGTGATTACCCGAGAGCGGCACTCGCGTTTCAGAAATTCATAGATGAATTTCCGCGCAGCGAATTCTTTGGCGCCGCCCGGTATTCGTTGGGATGGAGCTACTTCGCCATGGGCGATTATGAGCGGGCCATCACCCCGTTGAGAGCGTTTCTGGATGCGTACCGTCCGCCGCCCATCGCCCTGTTTCCGTACGATATCGACGCCCAGCTCCGCATCGGAGACGCGTATTACGCACTGAAAAAGTATTCCGATGCCATCCGTTTCTACGAACTGGCATCGGCCAGCGACCGAGGCGGAGATTACGCCCTATATCAGATCGCGAATTCCTATTACCGCAGCGAGCAGACCTACGAGGCCGTGCAAACCTTCCGACGCCTGCTCCGGATGTACCCTCAAAGCCGTCTGCGCGAACAAGCGATGTATAACATCGGGTATCTCTACTTCCTGGCCGGTAACTTCGCTCAGGCGATCGAGGAATTCGAAATGGTGACACGCCAATACCGTGGATCTAACTGGGCCGCTCGCGCCCAATACAACATCGGCGATGCGTACTACAACGCCGGTGAGCACGCCAAAGCCATCGCGGCGTATCAGCGGGTCCTCGACCTTTATCCCACCAGTACCTTCATCATCGAAGCCGTGAACGGCATCCAATATGCGATGCTCGCCGCCGGACAGGCCGACCGCAGCTCCGACGTGCTCGAATCGTTCATCGATAAAAACCCGCAAGCCGGCACGGCCGACCGCCTCCGTTTCCGTCAAGCCGAAAACCTGCTCCGAAGCGGTGATTATACCGCCGCCATCGAAGCTTTCCGCCAATACATCCGCACCACGAACTCCACCGCAGCCGTTCCTGAAGCCTTGTACAACATCGCCGATGCGTATCGCCAGTTGGGCCAAACGGCATCCGCCATCGTCACTTATGAAACCCTGGCCAAGGATTTCCCCCGGTCTTCACGTGCGGAATCGGCCTTGCTGAACCTCGGAACCCTCTTTCTGGAGCGTTCGCAAGGCGACAAAGCGCTCGGTTATTTCCAAGAACTGCAGAAAAACACCCGTCGATTGCGCAATGAGGCGAATATCGGAATGGGCCAGTCGTATTTCCTGCTCCGCCGCTTTTCCGAAGCGGAAGCCTCCTTCAGAACCGTGTTGCAAGCCAGCGCTACGAACGACCAGGCCCGCCTGGGATTGGCCAAGGTCCAGCTCGCCACCAATCGCGGCACCGAAGCCGAACCCACGCTTCGCGCCATCGCCTCGACGAACACCTTGGAGCAAGGCGCGGAAGCCCAATATCTGCTGGGAACCCTGCTGCAGCAGCGCCGTGATTACGCCGCCGCTCAAGACGCGTACTCGCGCGTGAGAGTGCTGTATGAAGCCTATGGAAATTGGGTCTCCATGGCCATGGTCAGAACCGCCGAGTGTCAGAACGCGGTCGGCAACACCGCCGACGCCCAACGCACCTTGCAAGCCGTCATCGAACGGTTTCCCGGAACTCCGGCCGCCGCCGAAGCCCGCCGTCTCTTACAATAAGCACCTGAATGGATCTCACACGCTCTGAACTCCGCACCTTGCGGGGTACGCTGAATCTGCCTCCCGACAAATCCATCGCCCATCGTGTCGCCATGTTCGCGGCACTTGCCGATGGCGAATCCGTCATCGAAAACTATTCGTTGGCGGCCGATCCCCAGACCACCTTGTCGTGCTTCCGCCAGTTGGGAGTCGACATCCAGCAACATGGAAAAACCGTGACGGTGCAAGGCGTTGGCCGCGGCGGACTCACCGCCTCCGACGGAGAGATCGACTGCGGAAACTCGGGCACCACCATGCGTCTGATCGCCGGAATCTTGGCCGGTGCGGGCATCCGTGCCGAACTCGTGGGAGACGCTTCGCTGAGTTCGCGAACCATGAAGCGGATTTTGGACCCTTTGGGCACCATGGGTGCGGTGATCAGTTCCAGAACCGGATTCCTCGCCCCATTGAAGATCGAAGCCGGAGCGAAATTGCACGGCATCCGTTATTCGCTTCCCATCGCATCCGCGCAGATCAAAAGCTGCGTTCTGCTTGCCGGTTTGTTCACCGATGAGGCCACGGAAGTCATCGAACATCTTCCCAGCCGCGACCATACCGAACGCCTGTTGCAACTTCCCAGCGAAACGCTGCCCGATGGAAGCCGATTGCTCAGATCTCACCGAGGCATGTACATCCCAAAAATGAATGTGCGCGTTCCGGGTGATTTTTCCGCCGCCACATTCTGGCTCGTGGCAGGAAGCCTCTATGCCGACAGCGAACTCCATCTGCCGAACACCGGCTTGAACCCGACCCGTACCGCCGCACTGAAAATCCTGATGCGGATGGGTGCCGATATCCAGATCGATGTGGACGACGACAGCATCCTTGAGCCCACCGGAACCCTGTCTGTGCGCAGCACGGTGCTCAAACCGACGGTGATCGAACCGCACGAGATTCCGAACGCCATCGATGAGCTTCCGATCCTAAGCGTGGCGATGGCCTTCGCCGATGGGATTTCCGAGTTCAGAGGCGCCGAAGAGCTGCGTCACAAGGAAACCGACCGGCTGATGGCGGTCGCCACCATGCTCAAAACCGCCGGTGTGAACGTGGAGGAATTGCCGGATGGATTGAGAATCCATGGCCGACCCGATTTCGTGCCTGCCGCCGGAACCTTCGAAACCTGGCACGACCACCGCATCGCGATGTCGGCCGGAATCCTTGCCGGCCGAGCCCCCGGATTATCGGTGATCAGGCATTCCGAATGCACCGCGATCTCCTATCCGCGGTTCTGGGATGATTTCACGGCTGTGTCCGACTGACACCCCAAGTCTGACACTTCGTCAGAATTGGCCGCAAATCGCCCATGAAGGCACGTCGATTGTCAAGGTTAGGGTAACCAACCCGAACTCCACATGTCCAATTTAGGAAACACGATCGACCGGCTTGCCAAAGGGCTTGAATCGATGGCGTCCAAGCTTCTCACGGAAGAGTCGCTGGACCGTTTTCTACCCGACGCCGATCTGATCGACGACGGAACCGAATATCGGATCCTATTGGATGTGCCGGGAATGGCGAAAGGCCAATTGAAGGTGGAAGTGGTGGACGGATCCATCGTGGTTCGCGGTGAGCGCGACATCGACTCCGAGGCCACGTACATCAAACGCGAACGCCGCTTCGGCACCTTCCACAGGTCGTTCTCCATTCCGGAGCCGGTCCACAAAAAAGACATTACCGCCCGCTTCAAAGACGGCGTTCTCACACTTACCGTGAAGAAGAACGTTGACGAAGCCGGCGATTCCACTATCGACATACAAGACTAAACACAGACAACATCATGGGTAAAATCATTGGAATAGACTTAGGTACCACAAACTCGTGCGTATCGGTGATGGAAGGCAACGAACCGGTCGTGATCGCGAATTCCGAAGGCGGACGCACCACCCCATCCGTTGTCGCATTCACCAAAGACGGTGAGCGCCTCGTAGGTGCCGCGGCCAAACGCCAAGCGATCACCAATCCGGCGAAAACCATCGCGTCAATCAAGCGGTTCATGGGCCGGATGCACGATGAAGTGAGCTCCGAAACCAAACACATCAGCTATGCCGTCGTGAAAGGCGAAGACGGAACCGCCCGCGTCCAGATCGACGACCGCCAGTATGCGCCGCAAGAAATCTCGGCCATGGTGCTCATGAAAATGAAGCAGACCGCCGAAGAATATCTGGGCGAAAAAGTGACCGAAGCCGTGATCACCGTTCCTGCCTACTTCAACGACGCGCAGCGCAAAGCCACACAGGAAGCTGGAAAAATCGCCGGTTTGGATGTGAAACGCATCATCAACGAGCCCACCGCGGCCGCTTTGGCGTACGGCTTGGACAAAAAAGACAAACTGCAGACCGTTGCCGTGTATGACCTGGGCGGCGGAACCTTCGATATCTCCATCCTCGAATTGGGCGATGGCGTGTTCGAAGTGAAATCCACCAACGGCGACACCCACTTGGGCGGAGACGATTTCGACGGACGCATCATCCAGTTCCTCATCGACGAATTCAAAAAATCGGACGGTGTGGACCTGAGCAAAGACGCCATGGCCATGCAGCGTTTGAAAGACGCCGCAGAGAAAGCCAAAATCGAATTGTCCGGCTCCACCAAGACGAACATCAACTTACCGTTCATCACGGCCGATCAAACGGGTCCGCGTCACTTGAACATCGACCTGAGCCGTTCCAAATTCGAGCAACTGGTGGATGATCTGGTGCAGCGCAGTCTGCGTCCGACCGAGAAAGCCTTGAAAGATTCGGGATTGAGCGTGAGTCAGATCGACCAGGTGATCTTGGTCGGTGGATCCACCCGTATGCCGAAAATTCAGGAAGTGGTGAAAGCCTTCTTCGGCAAAGAGCCGCACAAAGGCGTGAATCCAGATGAAGTGGTCGCCATCGGCGCGGCCATCCAAGGCGGCGTGCTCACCGGCGACGTGAAAAACGTGGTTCTGTTGGATGTGATTCCGCTGTCGCTGGGCATCGAAACCCTCGGAAGCGTGATGACCAAACTCATTGATGCCAACACCACCATCCCGACCAGCAAAACCGAGACCTTCTCCACTGCGGCCGACAACCAGACCAGCGTGGAAATCCACATCCTGCAAGGCGAGCGCACCCGCGCGGCCGATAACCGCACGTTGGGACGCTTCCATCTGGATGGAGTTCCTTCCGCGCCCCGCGGCGTGCCTCAGATCGAAGTCACCTTCGACATCGATGCCAACGGCGTGCTCAGCGTGAAAGCCAAAGAGAAAGTGAGCAACAAAGAGCAGACCATCCGCATCGAAGCCAGCTCCGGATTGAGCGATGCCGAGATCGAGAAAATGCGTCGCGCCGCCGAAGAGCATGCCGAAGAAGACCGCAAACTCAAAGAAACCATCGACAAGCTCAACGCCGCCGACAACCTCATCTTCACCACGCGCAAACAGGTGGATGAGCATGGCTCGAAAGTGTCCGATTCCACACGTCAAGCCGTGGAAGACGCCCTTGCGAAACTCGAAACCCTGCATAAGTCCGGCGAAACCGAAGGACTGGAAGAAGCCAGCGCCGCCGTGAACACCGCGATGAACGCCTTCTCGCAAGAGATGTACGCCGCGGCTCAGAATGCCGAAGCCCAAGGTTCCGCCCAAGGATCGGCCGACGCCAACGACGAAGAGCCCAAAAAAGGCGACGGAGCGGTAGATGCCGACTTCGAAGTCGTGGATGAGAAGAAATGACGCTGAATGCTTGATGCAGGACGCTGAATGCTTGAAGCCCCGGAGAGATCCGGGGCTTTTTTGTTTTACCTTACGAAATGGAAAAGAAACCAACAAAACCTATCCCTGAATTCGCGTCTGAGACCGAAGAGCGTGAGTTTTGGATGACCCACGATAGTGCCGACTACATGGATTGGAGCAAGGGAAGAAGGACTGAGTTTCCGAATCTGAAACCGTCTCCTAAACCATGATCCTCGGCATCGAATCTTCCTGCGACGAAACTTCGGCCGCGGTCTATCATCCGCAGCGCGGCATGCTCAGCAATGTGATCGCCTCCCAACAGGTCCACGAGCGTTTCGGCGGCGTTGTGCCCGAACTCGCCTCGAGGGCTCATCACACCCATATCTCGCACGTGGTGGAACAGGCGCTTTCGGAAGCAGGCATCACAAAACGTGAACTATCCGGCATCGCGGTGGCGAACGGTCCCGGCTTGATGGGCGCCCTGCTCGTGGGCATGAGCTTCGCCAAAGGGCTGCACATGCAGCTCGGCATCCCGCTCGTGGGAGTGAACCACCTCGATGCGCACATTTACGCGAATTTCATCGAATCCACGCCCGAGTACCCGTTTGTGGCGCTGATCGTGAGCGGCGGACACACCCGCCTCCTGCTCGTCCGCGGCTTCATGGACCACGAACTCTTGGGCGAAACCCGCGACGACGCCGCCGGCGAAGCCTTCGACAAAACAGGGAAATTGCTGGGATTGCCGTATCCGGCGGGTCCGGTGATGGACAAGCTTTCACAAGGAAAAAATCCACGTTTTGTGAACTTTCCGAAATCCTTCCTCAACGAAGGATACGAATTCAGCTTTTCAGGCTTGAAGACGGCCGTTCTGTACCATCTTCAGGCCGTGCCGGAAGCGGACCGCCCCGCCTACATCGAGGCAAACCTGGGAGATCTGTGCGCGGCGATCTCAGAGGCGATCACGACCGTGCTTGTGACCAAGACCATGCGAGCGGTGAAAGACACCGGCGTTTCCACTGTGGTGCTGGCCGGAGGCGTCAGCGCCAACTCGATGCTGCGATCGAAATTCATCCTGAGCCGAAGCCCTGAGCGTAGCGAAGGGGCCGCGAAGGAACTTCAAATCCACATCCCTCGGCCCATCTACTGCACCGACAATGGCGCCATGATCGCCGTCACAGGGAGCATGATGCTGGAAGCGGGTCGAAGCGACGGGCTGGAGTTGAAAGCGTTCGCGACGGGGAGTTAGAAGACAATTCAACAGGAGGATGGGGGGATGTGAGGTGGTTGCTTGGCGGACCTTCATTAGGGCATTGACAAATGACTTACTCCTCTCCTCCCATCCTCATGTTGAACAAGTCTCTCCTAAGTCAGATATTGCCGCATGCGCAAACTCATCTTCCTCTCTTTCTCCCTGTTCGCCGCGCAGGCCGTGGCACAGACACCGTTGTTCAGCTTCGGTCCGAGCGCGTACCGCCTCGGCACCAATACCGAAAACCGTGAAACTCCCTTTTACCGGGTCGGACCCTTCGGCTGGTTCCAGGCCAGCATGAACGAGCAGCACGGCGTCTGGTATTACCCCTCGCCGAGCGATTTCAACGACGCCGGGTACTTCAGCTTCGATCCGCACAACGCACACGTCGCCGATTTCAACGGCGATGGCCGCCCCGATCTGCTCATCACCTGGGCCATCTTTCCGCACACCATCGAGCGTCAATCGAAAGTGAGTTTCAGCATCCTGGTGACCAACGGCGACGGAACCATGCGCTTGGCGCCGGAACTCTTCGAAGCGGGCGGTCCGCCCACACGGCACATGGCCTATCGCACCGCCGTGGAAGATTTCAACAAAGACGGCAAGCCCGATTTCGTCGCCTCGCCCATGGGCATGTTCAAGCGCAACCCCGACGGCACCTATAGCACCCAGTTCGAGCCGATCCTTCTCATGCTCAGCACGCCGTCGGGTGTGTATATCGACGGATCGAACCGTATCCAAGGCCAGGAATCGGGCGCGCCGCCACCCGGATTCACCTTCGGTCACGACATGTCTTCGGGGGATGTGAACGGCGACGGAAATCCGGACTTCTTCACCGGGAAATACCTCTTCCTGGGCGACGGCACGGGCGGATTCACCAACGCCACATCCAGCCTTCCGCAGGAAATCCGTCCCAACTCGACCTACATCATGACCTCGCTCATCGGTGATTTCGACGGCGATGGAATGGGTGATGTGGTGTCGATGTACGCGGAAAACGCGGAACACTCCGGCTTCGTGCGCATGAGCAAAACCGGCGCGGTGGTCGCGCTTCCGCCCGGGCGTTATGGCAACGGAAACACCAAATTCAATTCAGGGATGGTGATGGATGCGGATGGTGACGGCCGCAAAGACATCGTGTTCGGCGTGACCCGCGGAAACCCCTACTACCACGGGCGGCAGTTGCAGGTGTATCGTAACGTGAGCGACGGTGTGTTCGTGGACGCCACAGCCGACATCGTCCGCGATTACCCCTATCTCGACAGCATGCAGGGCGAAGGACATTTCCAGCTGGTGGATGTGGATGCGGATGGCACGCCAGATCTCGTGCATTCGGGCAGCGGACCATGGGGCGATACCGGCAGCCACGGCGTAACCATCTATCTGGCCAAAGAGGGACAACTGCGGCAGGTGGATCCGGCGAAGATGCCTTGGGTGCAGCCATGGCAGATCGCAGGTGAGGAAGGATTGCGGCAGTGGCAGCAGCGTCCAGGCATGCATCGCGGATACATGATCGATCTCGACGGACAGGCCGGCCTCGACATCGTGGCCAGTGTGATTCCGCCCTTGCGCAGTTGGCCGCAGAACCAACCCGGCGAAATCGTGTTCTATTCCATCCTATCGACGGCGGTCGTGACCTCGATCGAAGAGGAATCCGAAAAGGTGGTTCAGATGGAATTGATGGATGTGTGGCCGAATCCGTTCAATCCGATGACGGACATACGCTTTCGGGTGGGTGTGGAGGCGCAAAATCTTGCGCCTCTTCGATTGACCATCCATGATCTCATGGGCCGTGAGGTTGCCGTTTTGGTGGATGGGGTGATGCCGGCCGGGGAGCATCGGGTTCGGTTCGATGGAAGCGGGCTGGCCAGCGGCGTATACATCTACACCTTGAGCGCGGGCGGGCGCTCGGTATCGAAGAAGATGACGCTGATGAAGTGATTGAACAGGGCGGATGTTCACAGGGATTCATTGAACAGGGAGCAAAGGAGATAAGGAGATTGTTTTTTGGGGAGGCCTTGGCCAGTGCCCGCTAAGAACAAAACTCCTTTTCTCCGTTGCTCCCTGTGAAAAATCTTCCTCCCTGTTAATAACTCGTGCACTTGCGGAAATAGATCGGTCCTGCGCTGACCGAGTCGGCCTTCACAGTGAAGCGCTTGATTGCCACATTGGGTTCATCCATGATAAGCAGGTAATTGGCGGGTTCGAGCGTCATCCGCAGCACGCCTTTGTATACGCGCAGGGAGGTCACTGGATCGGCGCATCCGCCAGCGCAGAAGCGGTCTTTGACCACCTTGAGCGTACCTGTGAATAAGGAATATTCAGCCATAGGGAAGGGGTCTGAACTCGGCATGCAATCGCCGACGGAGTAGAAGATGCGGAGGTTGACATTGGGCTCTTCGATGTTCTGGCACGCGAAAGAAGAGATGCACAGGAGGAATAGAGGAATGGAGAGGGGTTTCATAAGAGGGGATAGATGAAACGGCGAAGTGATGAAAAGATGAAGCGACCCTTAAATATGCTCAGATGGAGCGAAAAAGTACAGAGCGGGTTCGACTTCGTCGAAATAGACGTAGGCATCTTGCAGATCCACCCTGTTATATTCTGACGTGGACATTTTCACCCCATCGAAGCGCTCCGAGATCATGGGACGGATCCGTGGCAAGAACACCAAACCCGAGATCGAGGTACGGCGGAAACTTCATGCCATGGGGTATCGGTTCCGGCTTCACCGCAAAGACCTGCCCGGTCGGCCCGACATCACCCTTCCCAAGCACAAGACCGTGATCTTCGTGCATGGCTGCTTCTGGCACGGACACGAAGGATGCAAAGCGAACCGCATTCCGAAAACGAACGAAGCCTTCTGGCAGGCGAAGATCGATCGAAACCGCGCGAGGGATGCGGAAAACCGCGTCGCACTCGAAACCCTGGGTTGGAAGGTGGTGGTGATTTGGGAGTGCGAGGTGAGGTCTGCCGAGTTAGCCGTACTTTCAAGAACACGCTGAATCATCGACTTCATTCTTGCAGGAAAGATGGGACAGCGCTATACTGTGCGATCTATGTAAATCGCGTAGGAAAAAACATGATCCAAGATTCCCTGATGACAAAAAAGAGCAGTGTCCTAGACCGGTTGGAAACAACGGATGAGTTAGCTGAATTAACCCACAATCTGAAGTATGAGTATTCTTCTGAACCAGTGGCGGAGTACTTTTTGTCAAAAAACACCGGTGAACTTGGTTCGGCGAAAGGCGATAAAAAAAACAAGTATCAGTCCTTTTTGTCTGATGATGACATTCAGAAACTTCTGTTTGAACTAAATAGCGTTCCATACAGCGCACCTGACGACCCCGACTTCGATTTCATAGATCTTTTTGCTGGCGTCGGTGGTTTTCGTCTTGCACTTCAAGGTCAAAAAGGAAAGTGCCTCTATTCAAGTGAATGGAATGATGGGGCAAAGAAGACCTATCTCGCTAATTATGGGGAAGTCCCATTCGGCGATATCACAAGCGATGTGGTGAAAGGACATATTCCGGAATCGTTTGACATGCTTTGTGGCGGCTTTCCTTGCCAAGCTTTTTCGATCGCAGGCTACAGGAAAGGGTTTGCGGACACGAGGGGCACTCTTTTTTTTGATATTGAGCAGATTGCTGAAAAGCACAAGCCGAAGATCATCTTTTTAGAGAACGTCAAAAACTTGGTTAGCCATGACAATGGGAAGACGTTCAAAGTGATTTTGGAGATTTTAGAAGAGAAGCTCAAATACAAGGTGTTCCACAAGGTCTTGAATTCGATGACCCATGCGAATGTGCCGCAGAACAGAGAGAGAATCTTCATCGTCGCTTTTGATCCGGAGAGAGTGCCTAACTACATGAACTTCGAGTTTCCCGGAGAAATTGAGCTGACGAAGACCATTCACGATGTGATTGATCCAGCCAAACAGAAGGATGAATTCTATTATCGGAAAGATCACCCCTATTATCCGATGTTGGATTCAACAATGACGAACAGGGACACGACTTATCAATGGCGCAGGGTTTATGTCCGGGAAAACAAGAGCAATGTGTGTCCGACGTTGACTGCAAACATGGGGGCAGGTGGCCATAATGTGCCATTGATCCGGGATCAATTTGGCATCCGCAAACTGACACCCAAAGAGTGCTTCGGATTCCAAGGCTATCCCGAAGACTTCGTACTTCCCAACATCTCGAACAGCAAGCTCTACATGCAGGCTGGGAATTCGGTCACAGTACCACTCATTGCGAGAATCGCCAAACAGATCATGGATGTGCTATGAGCCGCTTTGTTGAGCTGGATGTAAAAACGGGTGGGCAATATGTGCAGCTACTTCAAGCCGTGTCTCAACTTTCGGGTCTGTTCAGTCAAAGCGCGGTTCCCTATATCAATTATCGGGTTGCGGAGAACATCTTTTGTCGAGCGTTCAATGCGAACAATCTGTCGCGATCTGACACGGCATTCGATGCCAGTTTGAACAAGCTTGGCATAGGGATCAAGACATTCATCATCAGTGGCTCAGGAAGTGTTGAAAAAGTCGCCGAGTTCAATCAGTTGTCAACAGAACTGGCGCGTTATTCTGGAAGAGAATTGGCTTTGAAATTGGCTGGGTACAGGAACGAGCGAATCGAATTGGCTAAGCGAACCTATGGAATCGATGATTCGCAATACCATGTGATCGGTAGGTCTGATGGAAGGCTGATCCTGTTTGAAGATGAATATGGGAGCATAGACACCGAGAACATCCAGTCGATCAAGTCATCCAATGCGGGGATCACTTTCGATGATGGCAAGAACCACTACGGATTCAATAAATCCAAAAGCACGCTGTTCAAACGATTTTCAGTGCCTGATTCGGCTTTCCTGGTAGATGTTGAGATCCTATCGGATCCCTTCGACATCCTGTTGCAAATGTTCAATCAGCAAGGTGGATTCCGACGGGATCCCATGTTGACCAAGGGAGTCGATTATGTCATTCTGCCCTTGTATTCGGTCCGAGGCAAAACGCGACAAGTCCAAGAAAAAAGCGGATTGAATCAGTGGAATGCAGGGGGAAGGGCAAGGGATTATGGGGAAGTTTACATTCCGATACCGATGCAAATCCATCACTTGGCCCCGGGCTTCTTTCCTGGGAGGGATGTGGAATTTGAACTGACAGTTCCGACCGGGGAGACTCTGAGAGCGAAAGTTTGCCAGGACAACTCGAAAGCGCTGATGACTAATCCCAACAAGGATTTGTCGCAATGGCTGCTCCGCAAGGTTCTGAAATTGAAAGAAGGGGAATTGGCTACGATTGAAAAGCTGGATAAGCTTGGCTTCGACAGTGTGTACGTACAGAAGACCGGGACGCGGTCATATAAGATAGATATCGCAAAAACGGGGAGTTACGAGGAGTTTGTCGATTAATGACTCTATCACCTATATATCACAAAAAAATGAATAGCGGTTTTTTTTCAATCCGAACTAACCATCCCGGTGCAGTTCAAAAAATTTTGAACGGGGAAAAGGAAATTGTGATTGGTGATTTGTCATCCCATAAAGATGACATAAAATTAGGCGACATTGTTTTTTTAGTCATAAGTGGCGATGAAGCTGCTAAGAAATTCGATTACACAAATGGGCTAAGGTCGATTGCCAAGGTAACGGCGATGCCTGTTTTAGCGGGTGGGAAAAAATATTCAATTGGTTTACAGATCATTAATACTTTTTCAAATTCAATTACTAAGTTCGACTTGTATCCTTATGTCAAATTAGTGGATGCACCATATATCGGACCGGACACGAAGGGGCCTGCTTCACAAGCCATAAGAAAATTAAGTAGCGAGGTCGTGCTGGAGTTGTTGCTAGCTCTTAAAGATTTAGGCCATGATTATGATAACGATCTTTTGAAGCTCATTCACGGAAAGAAAGTCACTAAAATGAGTTTAAATGGCAAAATGGTTGAAAGAAACACATCATTTTTTAACTCGAATTTAGTTGAGAAATATATTGAGTGGTTTTACTTGGCAGAAAACTTCAAGGAGACCTATGATGGGGTTGTTGAAGTGGAATTTCTTTCTTTCTTGGATTTGGAATTTTTCGAAGGCAAGTTATTCCATGAACCAATTAGTGATGTAGATCTGTACATCAGTTCCGCGAACAAATTAATTACATCAATAAAGACAGAGCGGTGGGAGAAATTTAAAACAGCACTCGGGAATGGTGTTCCAAGTGCGATTCTTGGGAAGCAGAATTATTTAAAATTTCTAGGTCAAAACAGAGAATTCTTACTTTCGTTAGTAGAGGTAAATATTCCATTCGATGTCAATCACTTTATCAGCGATCTTACTCATAGTGAGCTTAAATATAGCAATCTATTACAGTTTCGCCTGGTCGCATCCCTGCTCTCTAAACGTTTCCTAATCCTTACTGGGCTAGCAGGTTCCGGAAAAACTAAATTGGCACAGGCTTTTGCGATGTGGATGTGCACCTCAAGAGATCAATACAAGTTGGTTCCAGTCGGAGCAGATTGGACCAATCGTGAACCCTTGCTTGGTTATCGGGATGCATTGAGTGGATTGAAGTACGTCAAGCCCGATACGGGGGTGTTGGATTTAATTCTAAGGGCGGAAGCGAAATCCAATGAGCCGCATTTCCTCATCTTGGACGAGATGAATCTGAGCCATGTGGAACGATACTTTGCGGACTTCTTGAGTGCGATGGAATCGAAGGAGGGCATACTGCTACATTCTGTAAAAAAGGGTTTGGTGATGGAAGATGGGGTGCCAATGGCTCCATCGTTGTTGATCATCCCCAAGAACCTTTTCATTATTGGCACGGTCAACATCGACGAGACGACCTATATGTTCAGTCCCAAAGTGCTGGACCGAGCCAATGTGATCGAGTTCCGAGTGGAAGCGACCGACATGGAGGTGTATTTCGATTCGGAGATGAAGGTCGATTTGGACACGATTGCGGGTAAAGGAAAATCAATGGCATCTGATTTTCTGGCTCTGGCCAAGGTCGAGTTGGCTTCGCTACCGGAAGATGATACGTCGAAGTTGAATGCCAAGCTGCTCGTCTTTTTCGCCGAGTTGAAGAAAGTCGGTGCTGAATTCGGTTACCGTAGTGCCGGCGACATTTATCGCCTGGCGACTCGTCTGAAAGTCATGGACCCGACCATGGATATCAACACCATCATCGACATCGCTGTGATGCAGAAATTGCTGCCGAAGCTGCACGGTTCGCGACGGAAGCTGTCCGGAGTACTGACCAAATTGGCTGAGCAATGTGCCAGTGGCTCTGAGTCCAAAACGGTCAAGAAAGCCCTGGATGAGCCCGACTATGATAAGGCATTGTCGGGTCTGGATATCCGACATCCCCTCTCTTTCGAGAAGGTCTGGCGAATGTATCGGAATGCGATAGACAACGGCTACGCGAGCTACGCTGAGGCGTGACCATGGCGGTCGACCACCATCTCGAAATACCAATTGGATCTGATGTAAATGGACAGAAACTCATAATCTATGGGCAAAGTCGACGCAGTTTGATCGATGCTGTTGATGATGCTTTGGAGAACGGGGAAGCCCGCCACCAGTTGCTAGAAGGGTTTGAATATCAGTATGAGTTTACTCCGGGTGACTACATCTTCGGTCCCTATCGTAAAGACATCATACAGCCGATCAAAAGCCATCCGCATTTGGGGCGTATTACTCCAAACATCTTTGTTGGCACGTTGAAACTGCCCATTTATCGAAAAGCGGATAACACCGAAATCGATGTTCTTCCAATCGAAGTGCGGTCGGGCAAAACGGGGTATAGGAAGGATTATCGAGCCATGCTCGAGTTTATAACCAAACAGTGTGTGGACCTTCTTCTGCAGGCGGAATCGGTGGTCTCCCAGAACCTGACGCACGATTTCGACAAGGACGCGAAGGATGAAATTCTGTACCAGCGGTTCATGTTTGTGAAGTCGGTGGTGGATTCGGAGGAGTTTGAAGAAGCTGTGCAGCGTATCCTCTCCGCACCGGTCACCCGCTGGACGGAAACTGTGGAAGAGAAAAATGTCCGGCAAGCCGGGCGACTCACATCCGCGAACATCCGTGAATTGATAAAAGGGGGCAGACGGATCCCTGTTGCCTTGGGGCATCCGCTTCGGGAGCTCAGCTTCGATTCGATTCCCGATCGGATCCGTGTCACGCACAAAATCGACTCGGTGGACACCACCGAGAACCGTTTCGTAAAACATGCGCTCGAGGCGTTTCTTGAATTCTGTGAGGATGTCGAGGGGGCTCCGAAAGCTGGGGTAGCAACCAAGGCGGAGGCACGTAGATTGGCTGAGCACATCGAAGGTTGGCTTCAGCACGATGTGTTCAGATCCCAGTCGAGAGTGACGCTACTGAAGCTCAACAGTCCAGTGCTTCAGCGGAAGGCGGGTTACCGGGAAGTCCTCAATGCTTGGTTGCTGTTCGACTTAGCAGCGAAATTGATTTGGTCCGGGGGTGATGATGTGTACTCTGCTGGCAAGAAAGACGTCGCCACTCTCTATGAGTACTGGCTGTTCTTCAAGCTATTGGATCTGATGCGATCGATGTACCAAATCGAACCGAAGGAGTTGGATCAATTGATCCAAGAATCAAAGGATGGGATGACACTCTCGCTGAGGCAGGGTGACGAAGTCGCCATCAGAGGAATCTGTGATCGGAACGGCCGCAAGTTGAACATTCAGTTCAGTTATAACCGGATGTTCAAAGGTGCGAAAGACTATCCGAAAGAGGGCAGTTGGACAACCACGATGCGTCCGGACTACACCCTTTCCATTTGGCCGATAGGCATTGAAGACGTTGAGGCCGAGAGGCAAGAGCTGATTGTCCATGTCCATTTCGACGCCAAGTACAAAGTGGAGAACTACCGGCGGATGATCTCGTCTGAAAAGGAAGACGTTCAGGAGAAAGTCGAAAACCGAAAGGGTAACTACAAGAACGCCGATCTGCTTAAGATGCATGCCTATAAAGACGCGATTCGGCGCACAGGCGGTGCCTATGTGCTTTATCCTGGCAGGGTGCCAGTGGAGCGGAGCGGATTCCGTGAGATCGTGCCTGGTTTGGGGGCATTTCCGATTCGTCCAAAAGAAGACGATTCGGGAATCGAGGCCTTGAAGGAATTTCTTGAAGATCTGACTGATCACTTTGTGAATCGAACCTCTCAGCGTGAGAAGATGGCTTACCGTACGTACGATATCCATCAGGATCCTCCGTCAAATGACTTCATCATTCGCGAGCCACTACCCGAGACGTATGACGACAAGCGTGGCTTGATCCCAGATGAGACGTACGTGTTAGTTGGGTACTATCGATCTCCGGCGCATCTGAAATGGATTTTAGACAAGAAGCTTTACAATTTCAGAACTGGTGATCATGAAGAGGGTGCGTTGCAGTTGGGAGTTGAAGAAGTGACCGCGAAGTATCTGCTTCTGCACACAGGTGATGATTTGAACGCGAATATCCTTTTAAAAATCAAACCTATTGGTCTGAAAGTGGTTGAGAGAGCCGAGATGATTGAATTGGGATATCCGAGCGATATAGTCAGGGATCAGTATCTGGTGGTTAGTGTCACAGAGGATATCGAGAATGAACTGACTGGTAAACATTGGGATTTGAGCCGGTTATCCAAATTCAATCCGCATAGAAAGAAAGGAGTGCCGTTCACGACAACATTGGAAGAGCTATTTCAGGAGTTGAAAAGCTCTTAAACCACCAAAATCAGCCCTCCACATACACAAACGACTGCGGCGGGCTTACACCGAAATCCGCTTTTAAAGAAAGTGGTTCTTTATAGCGCTCTATCGTACCGATTTCAATCGCATAGCCAAGTTCCTTACCCTTGAAATAGTCAAAAAACCGATCTTCAGATATTCCGGCATACTCTTTCGTCAAGCCCCAAAGGTCGTGGATGGGAAGCTGGTGGATTCTCTTCACGTCGAATTCCGCGACCACTTGCCCGACGGGCATCGTGGAATAGACAACGACCGATCTCACGGGTTCTTTGAACATGGTCCGTCTGAATTCGAACCGCTTGGAACCGTCCAAAATCCGCTCGACGAACTCGGGTTTAATCGACAACAAAGCGCGGGTCTGCTTTCGCGAGACGGAGGATGGTTTCGAGCTGAGATTGGGTGATGGGGCTGAATCCACGCGGAACGGAATCGATGTCTTTGATGACATTGTGCTCAATAAGGTCTTTGAGAGGTGGACGTTTGGGGAATGCATAAGAGTACAGAAATCCGACGACAAACGGGCGAATATTTGGTTTGTGTTTCCATATTTCTTCGAGCTTTTGATCGCTAAAGACACTTCGTTTTCGACTGAGTCGGAGGAATTCTTCAAGAGATTTCGGATTCTTTGCAACACCATCGACGATACCAATTGATGTCACAACACTTTTGTGATACCCACCCGTTCGATAGAAGATAATCACGTCACCTCGTTTCAGGTCGCGAAAGACGCTTCTGCCCACATAGGCTTTCCTTATTGCATTTCTATAAGGCCGTTGCTCCTTGAAATCATGTGCCGATTCATTGTTGAGGATGGAGTCAGGCAAAAGGCTGGTGTGGTACTCGGGATATATCGGAACCAGAAACGCACGAGCTGATTTGCTGAAAAAAGGAAAGCTGAGCTTCGGATCGTCAATTCGAACCTGTTTGGCCATGTCTCTGCAATAAACCAGTTCTTTGCCGGCAGTAGATCGTTTGACACCATGCCTGACAAATCCGAATTCCTCAAGCAATCCAATCAATCGGGAATGCGCGACACTTTTATCGAAAATGGTGACGTACACATCATCGACATTTTGGATGATAGCGTTGTCGAAGACAATTTTTAAAAAGCGCTCACCCAGTTTATATCCGTTCAGTTCGACCTTGAACGTCCCGATTTTCAGATGTCGTCCGGTTTTCAATGGCGGAGTGACATCCGAATAGTTCTCCGTTGGTCCCTCGGGCTTCAAATAGAGAAAAGCGGCCAGTTGATCGTCCAAATAACTCACATATACGTCTTTATCGCTGTTCTGAATGAACCATTTGTCGAATCCTGGATAGTCCAATCTGAAGCTGTCAAAAAAAGAAGACGCAAGGTCCACATCCCCGAATTTCCGCTTCTCGACTGTCAGATTCTTGTAAGCAGCAAGTGCCGGGTTCTCGCTGGCAACTTTCTCAAGGAAATCATCAATGGTGAAGACGTATTGACCGAAATTCAAATCTCGAGCTTTTCGATGAATCCCGCGGTCTTCGGTGATCAGAACATCAACTCGACCAACGACCAGCTCATTCAGAATCAATGAATCATTTCGGCTATTCACCTTTTGATCTTTGTTGTCGATCAGTTCTTGAATCGACGCATGAATCGGCGAAACCTTGCCGATGACCTGATAAGAGGCTAGTTTAATTCGGAAACTGGTTCGAACACGTTCATCATCGTGGTTTTGTATTTCGTCAACTGAAATGGGGTGTATGACTTTCTCATAGTTGAGCTGGTCAAGCCACTTGAAAAGGGGTCCTACATTCTCATTGCGGACAGTTGCCGCTTCTCTGTGTATGAGAATGTTCGTGTCGAGTAGGGCTTTCATGGCGGATAGTAATTCTATATTGTTGGATGGGGCTGAACAAATAAAGCAATAAAGCCAAGTTAAGTCAAGCCCCATTTTTGGTTTAAGAATCTGCCCATGTCCTTCTACTCCATCCACGCTCATCGCCTTGCGCCGCTCTACGATTCGATTCCCTTCGATCGCATCCATGCGCCGTTGATGAACTGGCTGCCGTATCCGCCGGCGCAGGTGCTGGATGTGGGCGCGGGCTCGGGTCGCGACGCGGCCTGGTTCGCTGCCAAAGGCTATGAGGTGGTGGCCGTGGAACCGGTCGCCGAAATGATGGAGCATGCCAAAGCCGCCCATCCGCATCCGAACATCCGCTGGATCGCCGATTCGCTCCCCGCGCTCACCAAGGTCATCGCCACCGGACTCCAGTTCGACCTGATCCACCTCAGCGCCGTCTTCATGCATCTGCCGCCTGCCGACCGCGACCGCGCCTTCCGCAAACTCACCCTGCTTCTGAATCCCGGCGGACGCATCCACATCACCCTGCGCCAAGGTCCGGTCGAACCCGAACGCGGCCTCCACGACGTACCCGATTCCGAAATGGAAGCCCTCGCCCGCGAACACGGCGCCCTGATCGAGTTCAACACCACCACGCCCGACTCACTTGACCGCCCCGAAGTCACCTGGCGGCATTTCTTGTTCCGGTTGGCTTAATCCAACCGGTTCGCGGCGTTGTACCGCTGATTGTGATCAAGCAAGGCCAATACTGCGGGGTGTGCGCGGGCATCTTCAGGGACAAAGATCTTCTTCTGGTAAAAATCCGCCAAGCCGGAGATCTGATTCGGCGATTCGAGAGCCAATGGAGCGATGTCGATGTCCAGACTCGGTCGGATGGTGAGCAAGTATCGGTCGAACATCCAATGGTGCGTCCTGCAAAGCGCAAGACCGTTTCTTGGGTCGTCATTGAAGCTCGTGCTGTGAGGGACGATATGCGCCCCTTCGACGAGAATATGTCCGGACGGTGTGATCAACCGCGAGCGGCAAACCGCGCACGTGTAATTGTATGAACGCCTTACAGCGATGCGAAACGCCTGATTTCGCACATTTTGAGTGATGCTTCTTGTCTTCGGCGGTTCATTCAGATGGTTCAATTGGAAGGGCCGATCGAGATCGGCATACATCTCATCCAAAAGGATTCGTTCGACACCGAATTCGGAATGACGCGAATTCAATCGCTGTCCTGTCGCCACATTGAAATAGGAACTGATCAGGAGTCCTCTGACGATTTCCCGACCTGTTTCCGTCTTCAGGAGATCATATAACTCATCACCCAGTTTGGCTTCTCGCTCATTCAGAAGAAACCAGATTCCATTATCGGATGCCAAATGTTCAAAGGGCATCATCATATTTCCAGTACCAGGTTTTCCGACCAGTTCCCAATACGCTTCAAACCGTTCGATCAACGCTTCCGACGGGGTGATGTGGTTTTCCGGAATCCATCCTTCATCAATCCCATCCATCACACTGATCAGCAGAAGAGGTTTGTATGGCGCCCGATGAAGCGTGCTTTCGCCCCACGATGCACCCGGAGCGCGACGCAACGTCTGAAGGGATGTGATCAGGTCTTTGTGGTAGGAAAGCATTGGAGAATATACCTTCTAGACGGTATGTCGCAATGATTTTGTCAAGAAGCATTGTCTACCGTTGGTCATCACACGCCATCAGCGTACTTTATTCCTTATGAACAAACACGATTTCAAAGAATTGCTAAAAAGCGTCCGCCAAGCCGGTCAAATCCGTCGTGGTGAGATCAAGGCCTCCAGACGGTTTGTGGTTGGTCCAAAGAAAGTCTCGAAGTAATCTCTTCCTACTTCCTACTTCCTACTTCCTACTTCCCCCTTCCCCCATCCTAATCTTCCCTATCCCCGAAATCCTCATCTTTCCAGATGCGGTACCGCCGGATGCCCAGAACGATGATCACCGCCACGAAGGCGTACATCAGCACGTATTCGATGCTCATGAGGTGCCTCACCGTAGTTTGACGGCTGTTCCGTACACCAGGATCTCGGCTGCGCCCTGCATGATCATGGCTGTGGTGAAATGCACTCCCACCACCGCGTCGGCTCCCATCCGTTGCGCATCGGCCAGCATCCTCTGCATGGCCTGCTCGCGCGCCTGCGCCTGAAGTTTGGTGTATTCCTCGATTTCGCCGCCAACGAGGTTTTTCAGCGCGGCCAGGATGTCGTAGCCGATGTTCCGCGTGCGGACGGTGCTCCCCCGCGCGATGCCTAATATCTGGACGATCTCTTTGCCGGGGACGGTGTGGGTGGTGCTAAGAAGCATAAGAAGTAGGAAGGGATAAGTAGGAAGTAGGAAGAAATGTAGCGAATGATTCTTCTCACTTCCTACTTCCCCCTTCCTACTTCCTTCCCCTGAACAACCTCAGCCCCGGCACCCGCTCGAATTCGCGACGATTTCGGGTGGCGAGCATCGCATCGTGCCGCACGCATTGCGCGGCGATGAGGACGTCATACGGACCGATGGGTGTGCCAGAGCGCTTCAACCAAGCGCGGATCTCTCCGACGTAAAAAGCGTCTTCCACGTCGAAGGGCAGGAGCCGAAAATCTAACAGGAACCGGTCCAGAGCATCGCGGTTGCGGTCAGGCCAAGCGCTGTTCGCCACGCCGAACGCCAACTCGCCGACGGTGACGGCGCTGATGGAGACCGAGCCGGGTTCCGATGCCAGAATGGCGGCTTCCAATTCAGGTTCTCGCCGTTTGATCAATCCGATGCATACATCGGTGTCCAACACCATCATGGCGCAATCGGTTGCTCGCGTCCTTCCTCAAAGAGATCCTCCGTGAAGAGTCCTAGAGATTCACGGTAGGCCGACCAACGGTCATGGACCGGACTCAGCACGAGGCGGTCTCCCATTTTCCGGATGCGGAGTTCGTCCGCTTGCACGGCATATTCCTTAGGAAGCCGTACGGCTTGGCTGTTCCCACTTTGAAAGACTTTTGCAGTCGCCATGATGTATATACTCTTGTTGATACATCAAGATAGGAAATCACGGGCTCTTGCGGCAAATCATTCTCTGTGGAATCTGAGCCATGAAACGTGGGTCCGATGTGGCAGTCATCTCGGTGGGGAGTCTTGAACTGAAAACAATAATCAGGATTGCCGCTCGATGCGGTGTTTCCATGCTTGCTCTTCAGCATTAACCCGTCTCGGAATCTTCACGATTCCGGCGAAGGCTCTTATGGTAACAGAGAGCCTCGTCAAGATGGCACGGGCATCAGGGAGTTGTCGGGTAAGTTTCTTGCGTGTTGACATCCCGGATTTTACGGAATATCATCAGCGTTTATTCCAACAATCAGCAATCTCTGTAGAATGCTACTTCCTACTTCCTACTTCCTACTCTTCTACATCAAGACCACCATCCCCACTACGAACAACAATCCAGCCACGGCAAAAGCCACTTCCCTCCGATACATAACACTTCCCGGCTTCAGCATCCAGAACGAGGAGATGGCCAGGAAGCCGAGCAGCACGCCGTAGGTCACGGTGAACCAATGCACGCCGCTTCTGCTGTTCGCTTTGTGAAGGTCGAAGTAGGAAGTTGGAAGTAGGACGTAGGAAGTAGGAAGGGTGAAGATCTTCCTACCTCCTACTTCCTACTTCACCCTATCTTCCAAGATGCGCATCTCCTTCCTCCTTTTCGTCCTGTCTTCCTGCACCGCGCCGGAAGCGCCGCCTACGACCGATGTTCCGTTCACGTCGGCCGTCAACACAGGTCGCCTTCGCGGCGCCAACATCAGCGAAGCCTCGGGCCTTGTCGCTTCGCTCCGTTTTCCCGGTGGGATGTGGACCCACAACGACTCCGGCTCCCCCGCTGAAGTGTTTCTGGTCGACTCTACCGGAAATTCACGATCCGTGATTTTTCTGGAAACCATCACAAATCGTGATTTCGAGGACATCGCCCGCGACGGGTACAACATCCTCGTGGCCGATATCGGCGATAACCGAGCCGTGCGCGAAACGATTTCGATCATCGCCTTCGAAGAGCCGCAAACCCTTGGCAACCGGTCGCTTACGCCGAACGCGGTGTATCGCATGACCTATCCCGATGGCGCACGCGATGCCGAAACGCTGCTTGTGGATCCCCTCACGCGCGATTGGTACATCATCACAAAACGTGAAGCCTCGGTCCGCGTCTACCGCTACCCACATCCGCAAGATCCGACCGTGGTGAAGGTGCTCGAACGCATTCCGGGTCAGCTGCCGATGACCAGCGTGGCGGGCGGGGATGTGTCGCCCGACGGCACCGAAATCCTTGTCAAAACCTACGAAGCAGTCCATTATTGGAAGCGCCAGGGCAACGAACCGATCTCTGAAACGCTGTTTCGCCCATCCCTCACCGTACCCTACGAAACCGAGCCCCAGGGCGAGGCAATCGCCTTCACCCTGAGTGGCTCCGGATTCATGACCACCACCGAAGAAGCGAGCAGCCAGCCGCAGTGGATGAAGTTTTACAGAAGGAAGTAGGAAGTAGAAAGATCTTCCTACTTCCTACTTCCACCTCTTAGTTTCTTCAACGCATAAACCCCACCCGCCGCGGCGAGGAGGCCGAGGCCTCCGTCGATGGGAGCTTGATCAGGTTGCGAGGGAAGGATAGGGGGCGGGGGCTGGGCTGTGAGCGTTGAAACGGCACCCAGCAGGGCGAGTGAAAGAAGAAAGGGTTTCATGTGGGGAAGTAGTTGGTAGTTGGTAGTTGGTAGATGGTAGTTAGTAGTCAGTAGTAGGTAGTTGGTAGTCAGTAGTAGGTAGTCAGTAGTAGGTAGTCAGTAGTAGGTAGTAGGTAGTCAGTAGTAGGTAGTAGGTAGTTGGTAGTTAGAATTTGGATATTAATTTAGGCAATTACCAATTACCAATTACCAATTACCAACTACCAATTACCAACTACCAACTACCAATTACTACTTAATCAATGTGAATTTGCGGCTGAGCACCTTTCCGCCCGATTCCAGACGGTACAGATACACGCCCGAAGCCAGGCCCGATCCGTCGAATGTCACCGAATGTGTTCCGGGCGACATCACGCCATCCACCAACACGGCCACTTCGCGACCAAGCACGTCGTATACCTTGAGGCTCGTCGGGCGTCCGGCGTCAAGCGTATAGCGTATCACCGTACTTGGATTGAACGGATTCGGATAGTTCTGCCCCAGCGCGAAGACGAAAGGCGCATCCGGGCCGCGTTCGGTCGATGTGATGGTGTTCGGCGAGAGCTTGAGCACGTAGCGCGACAACTCCTTGCCACCTCCGGTCCATGCGAACTCGATAGGCTGCGCCAGTTTCGAGGATTCGCCCGTTTGGGTATCGATCACCGCGAAATCCCATCCGCTTGGAAGCGCGTTTCCGCTCAAGCTGAGTCGGTACGTTCCATTCGCTGTGGATTTGACTCTCAGCGGGATGGTGACCTCCTCGGTGAGGATGGGCAGATGGTTGATATCGAGGCGGATGCTGTCGCTCACGACCGATGCGAGCTGCACGTAGTTCGCGGAATATGGCGCGAGTTTGAGCGCGTCATAGGCATCGAGGCCGAGTTTCCCGTTCGCATCGAACGAGAACCAGGCTTTGTTGGTGCGTCCGTCCGGACCTTCAACCTGCAGGGAGAACGTGGCGGCTTGGCTTTCCACGATTTTACCGAGGAACTGCGAGGTTCCGGCGCGGCGCGCGTTGAACGGAACGCTCAACGAGGGCGATTCGCTCATGGTGGCGACCAGGAAGGCGTTGAAGGCTCCGATGCGTCCGTTCGCCAAGCCTCCGGTGGTGCCGTTCCATGTGGCCCATTCTTCGGCGTTCGGGTTCCAGGAGTACACGGCGTTGTAAAGTCCGCTGCGGCTGAGGTCGCCCCAAGAGATGTCGGTGCTGTAGGGGTTTCCGACCAGCGCCCATCCGTCCGCGTTCGGATTGAGGCGGGAGCTGAGCGAAGGAGCGGTGCGCGAGGCCTGTCCGGTCACGCTCAGGGTTTTCGGCCAGGTTCCGGTGGTGCCGGGAGCACCGTCGTACACATAGACGAAGAGTCCGTCGCCGGGTGCGATTTCCTGATCGCCGGAGGTGACCGGAGTCCAGTTTCCAGCGCTGTTCGAGGCGTTGGCGATGTTCCAAGTGAACACGTGCGGAGCGCCGTTGGAGGTGGTGGCGCCGGCGAAGCCCTGCGTCCAGATGCCGGAAAGCAGATTGCCGACCGTGGTGGGCACTGGCGAACTCAGGAAGCGCCAGCCGGCCTGGCCGGTGAGTTGCGCGCTATAGCGGGCGTTGCCGTTGATCGGCGCGGTGGAGGGCACCCAGCTTTCGTTGCCTCCAAACTCGTACCGCCATCCTGTGACGCCGTTGTTCACATCACTCACGATCTCCCCTGAGCCTTGGTTCAATTGGGCATACATCACTAGCGACGGGTTGAACTCGGAGGGCGTCGTGTTGTGCATGTCGTCCCAAACTTGAAGCGGGGTGCGACTTGTGTTCCACAGACGGATTTCATCAATCTCTCCGGCGAAACTGAAGGAGTAGTCGCTTCGACGGCCGATGTAGAGTTCACTGGAGGAAGTGGGTTGTCCGATGAACGGACTACCAGAATTGAATCCGGCAGTGGTGAGCGGCATGTCAACCCCGTTCAGATACACCTTCACCGATTGGTTGGCGTGGTCGTAGGTGGCGCTCACATGCGTCCATACACCGCTTTGGATCGTATTCGACGGGGTATCGAAATACGCTCCGTCGCGGGGAATGAACCTTAGCGAACGGTTGCCTCCCGTGAGGTGGAGCTCCATGTATTCCATACCTTTCGAGCTGAGGAATTGGACCGGAGTATTCGCATCATCGGTTTTGAACCACATCTGGATGGTGTAAGTCGATGTGGTCGACATCACCGATGTGCTCTGGAACTGAAGGCGCGAATTCTGTCCGTCGAACCGGATCGCTGTACCGGCGGTTTGTGCGAAGTTTACATCGGTTCCGACCGGGGTGGTGAAGGTGTAGGCGTTCGACACCACGATCTTGTTCAGATCGGCTTGGTCTTGCACCAGAAGTTTCACCTGATACTGGGTGCTCGACGCCAATCCTGTCAAGGTCATGTCGAAGAGTTGAACATTCTCATCAGTAGTTCTAGCCACAGCCACCGTGGTATCAGGGTAGCCGGAACCGACCGGTCCGTACACCAAGCGGGCATAGGTGTCGATGCCTTGCGAATTGATCTGGACGGAGACCACCACCGAATCGGAGCTGATCACTCGGATGTCGTTGATTCCGATGCCCGGAATTCGCGCATTGAAATGGATCGTATTGGAAATGAATTCAAACCCTTCTCCGAAGACCACCAATCGCGCTACATGATCGGCGTTGAAGGACAGATCTTGTGTGGAAATAAAGGTGGTATCGATCGCATCGGTTCCGCCTCCGAGGTCGATGTTCGGGCTGGCTCGGTTGAAAGTGCCGAACGCTCCCCACTCGAATCGGATCTGGGTGGCGATGCCGTTCGGGTTCACCGATGCCTGGAGGATGGCTTTGTAATCTTGCCGGGCGAACGCACGGACGAGCGTGAAGTCGGGCGCATTCGTGGTGTAACGCAAGGTGTCGCTTCGGCTGATGAGCCCGTCTGTGTCAGCCACAGCGATGATGTCGAGCTGCACGCCCACACCCGGATTTGGAATCACGATCGTCACCGGAACGGGTTCATTGGATCCATCCACCGCTGTGGTGTCAGCGCTTAAGCCGGCCAACCACACATTGGTGTCAAAGCCACCGTTATCGATTGTCAACGGTACGCTCACATCCCCGTTTGCGGCAGTGGATGGGGATCCGAACACGAACGTCGGGAACGCCAAGGTGGCCGAAAGAGTGTCGGACCGGAGGGGGGCGTAGCCTTCGCGTTCGATCACCACAACGGCATGCCAGGTGCTGAATCGTTCCAAGTTTGCGATGCGCTGGTCGATGACGACAGTGGAACTGTCAGCCGAAACGGTCACGGAATCGGTGCGAAGGCTGAGGTTGTTCCGGTCTTGTCCGTACGCCACGTGGTAGGTGAGGTCGCTGTTGAACGGATACAAGGTGCCGCTGAGCCCGATGGACAGGTCTGGGTTCGACTGCAGCGCCAGATTCTCGATCAGCGGTGTGGTGTCAAACGCGATCTCCAAGACGCCGGAGCTGCTGGAGACTTGGTATGTCTGATTATCGTACGCCTCCACCTTCAGGTAGTAGGTTTGTCCGATCACCAAATCCTCAAAGACATAATTCAATTCTTGGATCTCCGAGCTGGCCAAGGGCACATCCCCATTCGTCGTGCCATCGGAGAAATCAGCGCTTGTGGCGATGAATTCGAGAACCGAAGACGACATCCCTTTCGGATCCAAAACCACCTTCACCTCGGCGCGGAATTTGCCACCGCCGGTGGAGGTCAAGGTCGGAGTGCCGAACGTGAACTCATGTCCGATCGTGTAGAACGTCTGGACGTCGGACCATGTCGTCAACCCATCATAAGTCACACCCACTTGGAAATGGAGGGTGTCGTTGCGCACCACTGGACCGAACCAGTAGCTGGTATTCTGACTTACCGGGAATGGTGCCAGATCCCAGGGGTCGCCCTCGTAGATCAGGCTGTCTGGGGCGTAACCGTATCGTGCCGTCACCATAGCCGGTAGATTCGGATGCAAGACGCTCATGTCCACTATCACATGGTTGTTCGATGCGAGACCGAAATTCGGGTTGATGCTGGCGATCTGAGGATAGGATGTCGAGAACGACAGCGTGTCGGAGTAGACCGTGCTGAAGTCGTCCGTTTCCACAGCCAAGACCGCATACAAGGTCAGATATCGCTGGAAGGTGCCGAGATCCGCATTTTGGATCGATCCGTCGCCGATAGGCAAGCCCTCGTTGGAGCCGGTCATCGAGTACGGGTCGTATCCGATGAGCACACGGTAGGTGCCTTCGCTGCCATTCGAGGTGATGGTGGCCGAATAGGTTGCCGAGAGGTCTTGGAAGGTGTTCACGGTGAACGATGCGATCTCGGGCCGGGTCGAATGCGTGATGCGCAGGGTGTCGCTGAAGGTGGTGTAGTCGCCGTAGTCGACCCAGATCACCGCGGCATAGGTGGTGCCGACAACGAGGTTGTCCGTCGGAATGCTGCTGGTCAATGCGAATGAGGAGATATCAGGGGTGATGTCCGTCGCATCGCCGATCTCGGTCAAGGTGCCGCCGTCTTCGCCAAACAGGATCCGATACGAGATGGGTTCATCGACACGCACGGTCAGGTTTGCCGTGACATCGAAGACGGGTTGATCATTGGCCACGCGCCGCGCGATGGCCGCGTCAGCGATGCCCACATAGTTGAAATTGAAGTACGTCGTATCGGCATAGATCACCGGTCCGCCCTCCGTCTGAAGAGCCAAGACCAGCACATTGCTGCTGAACCGGGCGAAGCTGCCAAGTTCCACAGACACATACTCGCTCATCGTGCTTCCGGCCACAGACAGGGTGTCGGAAAACATCCAACTGCTGGTGGCGGCGTTGAAGGTTCTCACCCAGAACGACACATCCTGACCTTTGGTGTCGATGTAGGCTACCACCGAAGCGGTCAGGTCTTGGCGGGTCACCACCATGCTGGTGTCCACGCTCGGGAATGCGAAATTCATGGCGAAGACTCTTGTGCGGTTGAACGCGCTTTGATCGCTGTTCACGTACAGGTACGCGTAGTAGGTCTGCCCGAGGGTGAGTTCGTTCAGGCTGAACCCGGCTTCGAACTGTTCATTGTTCAAGTTGGAGAAATACCGGGGTGTGTCTTCCTGGTTGAGCGAATCGGGATTTGTGCCGTACCGGATTCCGTACTGGCCCGAAAGCCCGTTCCGGGTGATGTTCCCCATGATGTAGGCGCTGCCCTCAGGATTGATTTGAACCGAGACCAGGTCGATGTCGGGGAAGGTGGTTCCCAACGTGTAGTTGTAGGTGCTGGTGGTGTTCGAGGCATTGCTCAACTCCATCCGGGCATAGTACGTGGTGTTGGGCTGTAGCGGACCAAAGACCACATCCGCATCGATCTGTTCCTGATCGTCCATGGCTGGCAGAAGCTGCGGCGTGGTGCTCTGGGTCAGGTTGTCGGGATCGGTGCCGTACACCACTCGGACATAGGTGTCGAGATCGTTGGTGTCGACATAAGCCCGCAGAATTCCTACGATCTGCCCCTCGTCCTCGAAATCAATGAAGGTGTAGGCGTCATAGGCGTACAAGTAGGGGACATCGGTGGTGAACGAGACCGTGTCGGTGCGGGCGGCTGTCGGTTGTCCCTGTTCAAGAACCGAAACGGAGACGAAGTACTCTTTGAAGCGGTCCAAGTTGGTCAACTGAAGACTCGCGACGAGCGAATCGACGCTCGAGGCCACGTCGGTGGCAGAACCAAGTGCCACGAGCGAGTCGGGGTGGGTGCCGACCCAGAACTGATAACTGACGTTGCGTCCGTTCGGGAAGATGGTGGAGCCCAAGGTGACCGGGATTTCAGAGAATCCGAAGACGACGGAATCGATGAGGGCGACCGGACGGGTGGCGTACGCCAAGGCACGGTAGGTCAGGCTAAGGGTGTCGCTGCGCGAGATCCATCCGGAGGTTCCTCGTCCTTCGATGGCGAAGTAATAGGTGTTGTCAAGGATGAAATCATCGGCAGAGAGTACTTCTTCGATGTCGGTGTAGCGTTCGGAAGTGGTCACGGACACAAAATCACCGACTGCGACGAGAGAATCGGCGCGTGTCCCTCTAAGGATGCGGTAGGCGTACTCAAGATCCGGTTGCGCCTGGAGCTCAGCACGCACAGCCACATCCGCCCCGGAAAAGGATACGGTGGGTTGGTAATATCGAACGAAGTAGGTGTCGATGGAGAGGGTATCGGTGACGACTGAATTCCCGGAGGCGTTCACCAATTCGAACGACACTTCATACTCATCATCGATGTCAAGCATGGTTAATGGAATCACGATGTTGACAGGTTCGGTGCTTGCTTCAAAAGTGATTCCCGTGAAATCAGAGAAACTCGAGCCGTTGGAATCTGTGTAGCGGAGTTTCACAGTTGTGGACTGATTCTTCGTATCGAGGGTAGCATGCACACCCAGAACGAGATTACTGATGGTTGAAACGGAATCAAGGCTCGCGCTCGGGAAGAACGTGTTGAATTCGACGATTTCGGAGTAGGTGGTGGGTCCGCCGTTCAGATCTTCGATCATCCATCGGGCATAGTACGTGGAATCGGGAGAGAAGGCGTCCAAAAGGTGTGTCCGTGAGACGGTCGAGGTTCCGGTGTAGGATGCGGGATCCGTGAAACTGCGGTTCAGGTTGTTCGGATGGGCGCCGTATTGGATGGTACCGGATTTATCGTAGCCGTAGGGGTTCATTCCCAAGTAGAACAGCACATCGGTTGGACTCACCACATCCGGATTGAAATACTCCAGAATCGCGTACCGCATGTCGAAGGAGAGCGTGTCGGATCGTTGCGGCGGGTAGTTCGAATTGGTGACCACCAAGGTGGCATAGAAGATGGCGGCGGGCATCACCTCAGACAATTCCGCCAGTTCCGAGACAAAGGAGGTTCCGTTGCCTTCGAAGGTCTGCAAGGGACCTATCTGGTCCAGGTTGTTGCGGTCGGTACCGAATTGCAGCACATAGGTGATATCGCCGCCGTTGGGGTTGATCCGAGCATTGAAATAGGCTGTGAAATCCTGTGTTGCGACGACGGTGTCGAGCACGGCAATCGGTAAACCGGCGAAGCGGATGGATTCGATGCTGCTGATGGCGGTTTTTCCGGTGGCGCTGCGCGCTTGCACCGCAACGTAATACGTGGCGCCGGGCGTGAGGTCGTTCCCGCTGATGGATGCCGTGATGGGCTGAGTACCTACGGCCTGGAAGTCGCTCACAGGCTCGAGATTGGTCGATTCCGTGCCGAACAGGAGTTGGTATTCCGCACCGTCCGTGTCAAAGGTGTCGATCGAGATTGTCGCGGAAATCTGAGGCGAAGGGGCCGCCGTGAGGGAGAGTCCGAACGACTCCACGGCCACGAACTTGGTATCGAAGGCGACCGTGTCCGACCGGGCGATGTTCACGCCGTTGTCGGCTTCCAACACCACATAGTATTGGCTTCCGAAAGGGAGCATGGGGATGGCGCGAGTGACGCCTCCAATGATGTCGATCAAAGAGATCGTTTCCCATTGCGTGGCTTGGTCCAGTGCGCTGCGCGATGAGCCGTACCGGTAACGGATGGAGGTTTCGAGCGAGGTTGGATTCACACGGCCATGGAAGGTGATGTCCGAAGTCCGGGTCACCGTCACGCTGTCGATGGATGCCACGGCGAACGATGTGGATACCGACAAGGTGTCGGAGCTGCCGGTCAGGTCGTCCCCGTCCGTACCGACCAAACGGAACCAATAGGTCGTTCCGATGGCTAGCGCCAGAGTATCGGTGATGGAGACCGCGGCGATGCCATCGCCGATGGAAACAGGGTTTGTGGATGTGGACAGGTCATCGTGAGCTGTGCCGTAGAGGATGATGTAGGACGTCTCCGATCCGTTCGGGTTCACAGTGCCGCTCACGATCACCTCACCGGTCTGCAGTGGGGTGAGGGAGGTGAGCTGCGCCGTGGGGTAACCGATGTAGCGAATGGAGAGGGTGTCGCCGTAGGTGAGTTGTCCGGTCGGACCTTTCCCGATGATGGTGACATCATACGTGGTGCCGAACTCGAGGTCGTCGTTAGGAAGGGCTTGTTCGATGTTGAACGTGCCGCTCAGGGTATCAGCAGGTGCGAACTCGGTCTCGAAGGACCCGAATCGGATTTTGTATTCCGATCCACCCGTGGTCGGGACAGTGAGTTCTGCAAGAACAAAAATCGAGGTTTCACCAGCATCACCAGTGATACCCACGCTGGTGCTTACCACATCCAGATAGTTCGTTTCGAAAGACAACTGACCGGTTTCAACAGTCTGGAAATCGGTGGAGGCGATCAGTTTCACGTGATAGGTTTGGAAACGTGAGAGCCCCGATACCGCGGCGCTGACCGGCACCGCGCTGGTGCCGCTTCCGATGGCGACCGGATTGGTGAGCTGCGTCAGGTTGTTCGGGTCGGTACCGTAGGCGAAGCGCACGCTGGTGGCCACCCCGTTCGGATTCACCGTGCCAGAGAAGCTGGCCGATAGGTTCTGGCTCGTGGTCGGCGCCTCGATAGAGGCCGTCGGAAGGATCAGGTTGTTTGAAGCGATCGCGTATTTCTGCGCGAGGTAGTTTTCCACCTGTGCCCGTTCTTGCGCGGAAAGGGTACGGTTATAGATGAGCACTTCGGCGATATGGCCATTCAGAGCAAAAGAGCCGTCGCTACGCATTCCAAGTCGGAACATGGCATCGAGAGACGAATGGGCGTTGGCCGCCAGGATCGCATCCACGCCGTTCACTCGAGCCACACCCGAGGTTGAGGATGCGCGAACGCCGAAAATCCTTTGAACACCATCGGTAAAGGCCTGATTGGCACCATTGTCGGCGAAGACCAATGGCCACCTCGGAATGAACCGGAATCCAGCATCTCCATTCAAATGGGCCTCATGTTCGGGCAAACCTCCTGAAGCAAGGAACTGGATAGCCAAGTTGCTGCTCTTGGCCACGAAGAACATCTCGTAATCGCTGTTCACCAAGCCGAGGGTACTGGTGTTGGCGATATGGAGGTACTGCGCGCCGTTGAAGAACAAGGCTGGCATCCCGTTGATCGCATTCGACTGATACACCGGCTGCCCGGCTGGAGCTGTGGCGGAAAATCCGTTTCCGGATTGGTCGGTCCAGGTACTGACTCCCGCGTTTTCGACGGTGGTGGATGTGCCGGCATCGGCCTTGAGATGGACTCGCAGTCCGGAAGTCGGAACTTGAGCGGAAACGGTGGTGGCTGCCAAAAGCAGGGCGATGGTCAGAAGGTGTCTCATGGTGCAAACGTTTAGATGGTTTTCGCATCACGAGAATACGCCTCTTCCTACGTCACAATCATGCCAACTTGGGTGCGCAGTTGTGTCAACCGCCCGTTTTGAGCTCGTCGAGAGGGTGTACCCCGAACCGTTCCTGGTACAGCTTGCGGAAATTCCGCCCGTTGGCGTAGCCCACGGCGTCTGCGATGGCGTCGAGCGTGGCTGAGTTGCTGTTGTGCAGCAGAATCCGCGCCGTCTGCAATCGGATCTCGCGGATGAACTCGGCCGACGACATTCCCGTCTCCGCTTCGATCAACCGGTAGAGCGTGCGCCGACTCATGTTCATCTGATCGGCCAAGGTATCCACCGAAAGGCTTTGGTCGCGGATGTTCGCCTTCACCCATTCCGCGGCTTTCGGCGTGAGGCGCTCGCGATCGAGCGAAGCTTCTTCCGCGCTGAGTATGATCCGCGCTTTTTTCCGCTTTTTCGACAAGCTGAGCAAGGTGCGCGATTTGTACAAAAGCTCATCCACCGAGAACGGCTTGGTGATGTAATCGACCACGCCGATGCGAAGCAGATCCAGCTTGTCGGCCTCCAAGGCTTTCGCGGTGAGCACCACTACGGGCACTTCATGCCATTCATCTCGCTTGCGAAGCTCTCCGATCAGTGCGGCGCCGCCCATTTTCGGCATCATCAGATCGGTGATGATCAGTTCGGGTTTGAAACTCTCCATTTTGGCAAGGGCTTCTTCGCCGTGGATGGCGCGTTCCACTTTGCCCACATCCTGCAAGACATCCGAAATGTACGCCGCCATGTCGTCGTTGTCTTCGACCAGAAGGATTCGGTCGTCGGTCAAGCTCTGCAGCCTCGGCGAATAGCTGTGGAAATCGGCGTTGAAATCGTGGAGGATGTCCTCGGCCTCGGTTGAGGTGGACAACGGCAGCGTGAGTTCGAAGGTGGAACCGAAGCCGGTCTCGGAATCCAGCAGACGAATGTCTCCGCCATGAAGGCGGGCCAACGTGCGGCTCAGCTCCAATCCGATTCCCATTCCCTCCACATATTCGGTGTCGTTCTGACGGATTCGATGGAAGCGCTCGAAGATGGCCTCGCGCTCTTCGGCGGGGATGCCGCGCCCGGAATCTTGCACAGTAAGATGGAAAACCCCGTCATCCGAAAACGAACTGACGTGGATGGTGCCGGCCTCCGGCGTGAATTTGATGGCGTTCGACACCAGGTTGTTGATCATGATTTCGAGTTTGAGTCGGTCGGCGTGCACCACCGCATCCGGCGTAGCCGATACGAACCACAGATTCTGCTTGCGTTGCTCCGACAGCGATCGGAACGACTCGATCGACAAAGTGATGATCGAATCGATGAGGTAGTTCTTCCGGTTCAAGGCCATCTGGTCGTGATCCGATTTGGTGAGGTCCACGATCTGGTTGACCATGTCGCCGAGGCGGCTCAGATTCCGTTGAACCGGACCCAGTTCGTTGAGCAGCTCGATATTGTCGGTACGGCGCATGGAAAGACGGTCGAGCAAGCCACGCGCGATGGTGAGAGGAGTTCTGAATTCATGTGAAATGTTCGCGAAGAAGCGAGATTTGTACTCGTTGGCCTGCTGCAATTGTGCGGTTCGATCCCTCACTTTAAGTTCCATGGTCTTGAACAACCCGGCATAACTTTTCGCGATGTTGAAGGTGAGGGCGATCGGAATACCCGTGTAGGCCATCAAAGCCGATGCGATCAGAAGCACATCATTGGTCACCCCCATCCCCAAATACACACCGGCATACAGGATGGCGCCGAGCATGGTCACGCCGAAGCCGCCGGCGATGATTCCGATCTCGTTGTCTTTCGACACTTTCTTCGCTTCCCACATCGAATAGAACCCATACCCGAGGGTCGCGAAGCCCAAAAGGGTGTGGATGACGTTGAGATAAGCGCGGTCATTCCAAATCGAGACTAAGGCTGCCAGAACCGACATGATGAGGATGGCCGAGAGCGTGGTTTTCGGTATCGGGAGCTTGAAGAAAAGCCGTATCGAGAGACTGAAGAAATAGGTGACGAAAAGGAAGGCGGTGGCGTAGGTGATTTCGTAATACGGAGCGAAGGCGAAGGTCCAGTCGAGAGCACTGTCTGAGAGTCCGGAAAACGCATGCACCGCGATGAAGGTGATGGTCAGCATCACGGCGTAGTGGTATTCATTCTTGAATTGGAGGGAAAGAAATCCGTGGATGAGGATGAGGGTGAGCAAGACCATCATCGACCCGCCGAAAATGACAGCTCGAAGGCGCCTCTGCGCACCAAAGATCGGTTTCACCAAGACCAAATCGATCCGGCTGGGAATCACATTCGGCATGTTTCCCGCGAATCGGTGATTCACGGTATGCTCGGAATATTCGATCCGCAGGGTATTGGTTCCGCGCTGTAGAAGAATCGTCTGCTGTGCCGGATAGAAAAACCGCGAAAGAATTTCCTGATCGGGATCGGTGGAAGGTCTTCCGCTCTGAAACACCATCACGCCGTTCAGCCAGAACCGGGCGCCACCGGCGGAGAAATAACTGAGAACCCAGGGTTTGGATGCCAACACGGAATCTGCTTCGAAGGTGTTTTCGAACCAAGCGTAGCCGGTCCAGTCGGGCCGTTGGCGGAGCACGTCGATTTCGCGCAAATTCACCGGGATCGGTTCGGACAAGGTGTCGGGCCGATAAGTCCATCCATCGATACGGTAGACCTGCAAACTGCCCCATTGTGTGGTGTCTGCCATCGTGACGGACGCGATGCCTTGAGCCTCCGAAAGAATCGGAAACACGCACAGAATAAATAAGAGGAATCGAGTGTGCAAGGGGAGCGACTTGGTTCGCTCAAATGTAATTAAAAAACAGCAGTTAGGAACTCCCGTTGGGGGTGGATACCTTTTAAGATGCGAAAGTTCATCTACGTGTGGCTTATCGGTGTCTATTTCTGCTCGCTACCGCTTACCGCCCAACAGCTTAATGAAATCCAATCATCGAATGTGTCGACCTACATCGACGATCTGAACAAATATCCGGATTGGATCGAGCTCAGAAACCCGACCGGTTCGCCGGTTTCTTTGAACGGGTACGGACTCAGCGACAACCCGAATTCCCCATTCAAATGGGTGTTTCCGAACGTCTCCATCCCTGCGAACGGGTATTTGGTGGTATTCGCCTCTGGAGAAAACCGTCGCAACCCGTCGCAAAGGCTGCACACGAATTTCAGCTTGTCGGCCGGAGGTGAGATTGTGGTACTGACCGCGCCGAACGGCACGGAAGTAGACCGGATTCCGGCCGTGGCCATGTACACGGGTATTTCGTACGGACACACAGCCACCGGCTGGGCGTTTTTCGCGCAACCGACACCCGCTGCGGCGAACACGACCACGGCGTTTCCGCGAATTGTGGCGCCACCTGTGTTTTCCCAGCAGGGCGGGATGTATCTGACCAGCGTGACTCTCACCCTTACCGCTGAATCTGGGGCGGTGATCCATTACACCACGGATGGAACCCTGCCGCGTCCGGGAGTCTCGCAAGTGTACACCTCGCCGATCACGTTCTCATCCACTCAGCGCATCCGTGCCCGAGCAACGCGCGGGGCCGATCTTCAGAGCGATGTGGTGACCCACACCTACGCCCGAGTGAGCTCAACGATTCCGACCTGGAGTTCGGATCTGCCGATCGTGGTGCTGTTGCAGCACAATCTTCCCATCACCACGGGTGATAAGACCGCGGCGAGCATGATCCTGATTGATCGAGAGGCTGATGGGCGCGCGAAATTGGCGGGTCCCACCACTCTGCATACCCGGGTCGATGCGGATATCCGCGGATCCAGCTCCCAATCCTATCCGCAAAAAATGTATGGAGTGGAACTTCGCGACGAGTGGAACGGCAACCGCGAAGAAGCGCTCTTAGGGATGCCAGCCGACCATAACTGGATTCTCTATGCACCATACGGCGAAAAATCGCTGATGCGGAACGTGATGGCGTATTCTCTCGCCGCCGGCTTCGGCCGCTGGGCTCCGCGAACCCGCTTCGTGGAAGTGTTCCTGCATTCGGGAACGGGCTCGGTTAGTCAGTCGCATTATGTGGGCGTGTACGTGCTTGTGGAACGCATTCGCGTGAGGGATCACCGTGTCGCCATCGATGAACTGAACCGCCTCGAAACGTCCGAACCGGATATTTCCGGTGGGTACATCATCGCCAAAGACCGGCTCAATGCGGGCGAGTCCGGATTCACGACAAACTCACGCCCTGGCGGAATCCCCGGAACACGCTTGAGGTTTGTCGATCCCGACGAATTCGAATTGGATGTTTCGCAAAGGAACTACATCAGAAACTACATGACGAATTTCGAGTCGGCGCTGTATGGCACCACGTTCGCGAATCCGGATGTCGGTTATGCCGCATACATCGACACCGACAGCTTTATCGACCATTTCCTGATTACCGAGCTCATGAAAGAGATCGATGGGTTTCGCTTGAGCATGTTCATGCACAAGAACAAAGACGAAAAACTGATGATGGGTCCGGTCTGGGATTTCAACATCAGCGCTGGAAACGCGAATTATTTGAATGGTTGGATCCCTACTGGGTGGTATCATACACAATTGCCGTCTACAAATACAGGGGATTGCACTCTAGGTTGCGAGCCCAAAGACTGGTACGTGCGGATGATGCAGGATCCCGAATACATGCGGAAACTTCGCTACCGTTGGTGGGAACTGCGTGCCAGCATGTTCTCGAACGAGAACATCTCGGGCATGATCACCGCCAATGCCACACAACTCAACGAAGCGCAGGCACGACATTACGCCAAGTGGCCGATTCTCGGTCAGTATGTGTGGCCCAACCAACCCGGCTATTGGATGCTCACCACCTATCAGGCCGAAGTGGATTGGATGCGGAACTGGTTGCTGACCCGCTTGAATTGGATCGACAGCCAGATGGGAACCGCGCCCGAATCCACCGCGCGCCAACTCACCCGTTTCTGGCATATCAATGATGCCGTTGCGAACAACACCCCGCTCACGCTACTGAACGCCTCCTATCCGGTGAACTCGGGCGCCCGCATCGAGTTCAAATCGGCCTTGGCAGGATATCCGTTCACCAGCACGCATCCATCCTGGCGGAAAGCGTCGATGGAGCGCCGCAATGAGCCCACCACGCTGAACGCCTTCCCTTCGGTGATGACCGGCAACACCCGCGGATTGCAGATCAGGCAGCCATTCCGCGGCGATGCGGGCGAGAACGAGCTCGTGTTCCATGTACCCACGACCGGCATGGGCGGCATCCGGTTCGCATTCGCCGTGAAGGATGAGGGTGCGGCAGAACGCTTGCTCATCGATTATTCCACCACCGCGGGCGACCCGGTTTGGACCACCACCAAACTCAATCGCGCTGTCTATTCCCTGACCCAAGAGTATCAGAGATTCGTGGTGGATTTCACCTTTATCACGGAAGCGGATGAGAATCCGAATTTCAAGATCCGCATCCGCTTCGACGGCCGCGACATGTCTGCCGATGCCGGAAACCGAGTCACCTTCAACAATTACAGCGTCGAAGCCTTGCGTTACACCGTCGGAATTGAAGACCGGGATGCGGAAGCGCCGCAGCGTTTCGAGCTCGAACAGAACGTGCCGAATCCGTTCAATCCGATGACGGAAATCGGGTTCTCTGTAGGGACGCAAGATCTTGCGTCCCTACGCACCACCCTCAGGGTCTATGACTTGCTTGGTCGGGAAGTCGCCGTTCTTGTGGATGGTGTCTCCCCCGCCGGGCGGCACACGGTCCGATTCGACGGCACGGGCCTGGCTTCCGGGGTGTACATCTACCGCCTGGAAAGCGGCGGGAAGGTGGAGACGAGGAAGATGGTTCTTTTGAAGTAGGAAGGTAGAAGTAGGAAGTTGGAAGAGATAAGAAGACGACTCTTTCTACTTAACCCTTCCTACTTCCTACTTATTACGGTCTTCCGTACACCGCCCCCACCGCCAGTTTGTCCACCCGGTTGTTGAGTTCGTCGGTGGAATGGCCTTTCACTTTTTTCCAGGTGACGCGGTGCGAAAGCATGGCGTTCATCATTTCAAGCCAGAGATCTTTGTTTTCGACGGGCTGTTTGTCGGCTTTTTTCCAGCCGCGCTTGATCCAGTTATCGATCCAGCCTTTGGTGAAGGTGTCGATGATGAGGGCGCTGTCGCTGCAGATGGTGACATTGCAGGGTTTTTTCAGGGCGCTGAGTCCTTCGATCACGGCTCTCATTTCCATGCGGTTGTTGGTAGTGTCGGGTTCGCCACCTTTGAGCTCTTTCTCTACACCGTTCCACATCAGGATGACGCCCCATCCGCCCGGACCCGGATTCCCGCTGCATGCGCCGTCCGTGTACATCACCACATCCGGCCGACGCTCAGCCATGATTACGCTCCGATATTGCCGCCAATTCCTGATGATATTGCGACGCTCGGCTGGCCGGGTCCGTGGCGTAGAAAATATCGCGGGTTACGTTCACCAGCGGAATGCCTTCGTGTGCCGCGAGTGCCACGCGCAACTCCTCGATCGATCCGCCTTGCGCTCCCACGCCAGGGATGAGCAGCGTTCCGCGCGGGTGCTTGGCCACGATGCCCGCAATTGCTCCCGAGTGGGTGGCGCCGATCACCATGCCGATGTGTCCGGCGGTGTCCATGGCGCCGAGGTGTGTGGAGATGTGTTCGGCCAGGGTAGGAGCTCCGGCGAAGGGCTGTAGGAAGAAATCCGCCGCGCCGGGATTGCTGGTGAGTGTGAGTACGAACGCCGCCTTGGAGGGATCGTTCAGAAACGGGGTCAACGTCTCGAAGCCCATCAGCGGATTGAGAGTGACCGCATCGACATCGAATTCCTGGAAGAAGGCATGGGCGTAGCGGTCGGCGGTGGTGCCGATGTCGCCTCGCTTCGCGTCGGCGATGGTGATGCAGTCGGACGGGATGTGGCTCAGAACGCGTTCGAAGGTGCGGAGGCCGTCGGTGCCGAGGGCTTCAAAGAAAGCGAGATTGGGTTTGTAGGCGACGGCATAGGGAAGGGTGGCGTCGATGATGCGTCGGCAATGGTCTTCAACGGAGGTGGAGAGACGCGCGGGGTCGGGGTCGAGACCCACACACAACACCGAACGTTTGGTCCGTACCGCCGCAGAAAGTTTGTCAAGAAACGTCATGCCCGAAAATACGCATAAAAAAAGGGCGGCTGCAGAGGCGTAAGATCTTACGCCTCCACAACCGCCCAAACGATGCGCCCTTAAATCAGAACGAGTACGTCAATCCGCCGATCGCGAAGAGGCCGATGTCCGGCGTTCCAGCGAACTGAGGTTTCGCGTTGTTCGTGAGGTTGTTCACCGTCAACGAAGCGCGAAGACCACGAACAGGCTTGATGTCGTAGCCTACGTTCAGGTCGATGGTGTAGTAACCGGGCATTTCAGTTAGAATACGTGGATTTGGATAAATGAACTCCCCATCTTCTTCATCTACTTCTTTTTCGTATGTATTGTAAATGCCTGATTCAATAGGGAAACCACCAACGAATCTAAACTTAACACCAGCATCTAATCCAAGCGAGCGGTTATCGTAACCAACCCCTATCATGAATTTTTGAGTGGGTGCGTTTAGCATAATGTTAAAGTCTTTGTTACCATCTACTTCGAGCCAACGGTCCTCGCCAACAAATGAGTAGTTACCCATGAGGCGGTAAGTCTCATTGAAGAGAAACTCAAATCCTAGATCGGCACCGAAATAGCTGATTTCGCCAAAATTGCGATAGGTTAGCATTACGGCGTTTGGATCAAACGCACCCTGCGGCGTAACAACCCCGAGTGGGACGCGAGCAAAATCCGGAGTAACCGCGGCAGCTATTGCTTGAGCAGTTGCCATATCCGCACCGTTTTGCATCATGAATGTTACCAAATAAGCACCCAACTCAGTAGGATTCATATTTACAGTCGGCGTTTCAACGAGCAATGGCCCCACGAAATTTTGAGCAATCGTATAGTAGAAATCAGCACTTAAAAGTAGTTTGTTATTAAAGATGCCTTTATAACCAACTTCAAATGTATTGTAAGTCGTTGGTTCAATGCGTTTGATATCTGTTACATCTGTGACCAAAGCGCCGTTGCTTGGATTGAATAACAGCATACCAATGGCAGGCAGGTCGCCTGACCCCGGGTTACCTGCCGTACTCCATGGCATTGATTTAATGCCATCTGGCACGTTTAGATTCCGTTGAATTGCTCCATTTAAAACATTTCGCAACACGGCCCAGTGAAGGGGACTGAGATTGCTTGGGATAAATTCCAAGTCTGATGTCTGTTGGCCCGGCATAACACTTGGCAAATTTAATTGCCACAATGGTAACCCGTTCGTACCACGTGCGAATGTGAAGCCGCTCGATGGGACACCTTGCGCGCGTATGTCCAAAAATCCTGTACCATTGTAACCAGGAAAAATTGCATTCTGCCTAGCCAACAAATCCAAAAACAAGTTGTTCGAGCTTGGTGTGCTAAACGAACGGTTGTAGGTGAGGCGGAAGTTGTGGTTTTGAATAGGCCGGAACACGATCGCCGCACGAGGCGAGAACACCGGGTCGTTCAACTCGGAGTGCTGATCTACACGGAACGACGCCAACAGGTCGAGGTTTTCCATCAACCGGTATTTCGTCTGCAGGTAGCCACCGAACTCCTGGTAGGTGTCGATGTCTTCATACTGTCCGTTTACGGTTCCATCGGTTTCAGGATTGGTTCGGATGTAATCCAGACCATACACGAAATTGAACTTGTTCCAATTGGCTGAGTGCTGAACTTGAGACACCATCAGGCTGGATTTGTCCACAATGGCATTTCCGGTCGGGATGATGTAGGTGTCGCCGGAGTTGGAGGCGTTCAGGAAGGTCTGGAAGAACCAGTTGCGCCACAGAACTCGACCTTGGTAGTAGGAATAGGTCCAGTCGACCGCTTGCCCTGCACCCAGGCCCGTCAAATCGATGTTGTTCGATTGGTTGAAGCCGGAGTTCAGAATCAGGGAAAGGTCATCGCTCATGCGGTAATCCAAGCGCCCATCCACTCCGATTTTATTGATATCGTAATCGCGAATCCCGATTCGGCGGCCCTTGGCATCTAACGGACTTCCGCCACCGGCCATGTAGGCGTTACGTGCGGCGATTTCCTGTTGACGGTAAGGATTGTTTTCGTCGATTTCGAATTCCTTCGCATTCAAATACTGACCGGAGATTTTGATACCCAGTTTGTCGTTGAAACTGTGCGCGGTACGGAACTGCGCTTTCATGAAGTTCTGGTTGCCACCGAACACACTCACTGTGGTCCCCGTGGAAGTGAGGGGCGATTTGGTGAGCAAGTGCATCACACCCGAGTTGGTGTTCGGACCGTAAAGCGCAGCACCCGGGCCCAGCACCAATTCCACCGATTCGATGTCGTCGTTGGTCTGTGGAATGAAGTGCAACGCATTGGCGCGAAGCGATGGGATGTGCGTGATACGGTTATCGGTAAGCACCAACAGCGATCCGGAGAAGATGTTGCTGAACCCACGGGTAACCACCGTTTGGGAAGCCACGCCTTGTTGAGCGACATCGACTGCGGTCAAACCTTTCACAAAGTCTGTGGCCGTTGCGGTGGAGATGTTGCGGATGTCGCGAGCCGTGATCACTTGGATCGAGGCTGGGGCTTCCGTCACTTTTTCTTGCGCTTTCGACGCGGATATGACCACCGGGTTCAAGCTTACGCCTGGAGCCAAGGTCACGTTCAGGGTCGTCGTTTGTCCGCTGGTCACGCTGATTCCGGTGATGGTTCTGTCATTGTAACCCACATAGCTGATTCGGGCTGTGTAGGTGCCGGCAGGGAGGTTCGTAAAGGTGAACGTACCATCAATGCCAGAGTTGATGCCGCGCGAAACGCTTCCGTCGGAGCTTGATATCAGGATGTTGGTTCCTGATAAGAGTTCCTTGGTGGCTTCGTCGGTAACTGTACCGCGTAGGGTTCCCTGGGCGAATGCCTGGGTGACTCCGACACATAGGATGAGTATCAACAAGAGTTGAAACGACTTCAGATTCATAAGAGAGACCGTTTGATTTAGTGGTGTGTAGCTATGGAAAACCGCTTCCAATGCGAGAAAATACGCTCATTCGTCGGGATGTCAAATCATTTAATGCACCGTTCACCGATTGAACGGCCGGTTAGTGCGTTTCCGGTCAGATTTTCGTCTCTCTGAAAACCTCTTCAAACCCATGGGGAGGATTTTCCAACGACCAGGTTTCGAAGTAGAAAAGGCGCTCGCTCCGCGCTCTTTTAGCATTGATGCTGAAGAATCTGAATTCCTGTGAAAGGAATGGTTTATAGCTATAGAAGAGTCTCTCGTAGATATTCGATTTCGAAAAAAGATGCATATCCGTACCATTATGAGCTTTTTCGAGATAGATCGCGATGTGACCGTTGGTCAGGATTTCCAACAGATCTCCGATCTGTTCACGTAACCCTTGACGGTTGGAGAGACCGGGCAGCGGACAGACAAACGACTCGTTCATCACGGCTACGATCGAGGTGTCGCTTGGGGCTCCATCCAAAAGCGTCCAGAGATCCGGTGAGGTCGCTCCGTCATTTCTAAGGAAATATTTCGCTTCCAAGGCGATCTGTAGCGCATAACAGAATTCACGGTATTGGGGAAGGGTGCTCAGTCCGAAATGCGGACCGTTCATGTCCGTCGACGAGAGATAGAATCTGGAGTAGGTTTGCACCGGTTTGAGAAAATCCTCCAATGAAGAGGTTTTCGAGGGTTTAACCGGTTGGCCGGGTGACTGGAGCTGTTCGAGCACCATGTCGTGCTCGAAGAAAAGTTTGAAAAGGTTCATGCCGTAAAATAGAAAGGCCTCGCCGGTAAACCGACGAGGCCTTTTGGAAACCGGAAGAAATCCGGGATTAGAGCGAGGTCGCAATCACGAGAGCCACAACCGAAATCAGTTTCAAGAGGATGTTCAACGACGGACCCGAGGTGTCTTTCAACGGATCACCTACGGTATCACCCACAACCGCTGCTTTGTGCGGCTCAGAGCCTTTGTAGTACATCTGTCCGTTGATTTCGACGCCGGCTTCGAACATTTTCTTGGCATTGTCCCAAGCGCCGCCAGCGTTGGCTTGGAAGATGGCCATCAGCACGCCGGTTACGGTGACGCCGGCGAGCAAGCCGCCAAGCGCTTCTTTACCGAACATCGGTGCGAAACCGATCACCACAGGAACGGAAACCGCAAGCAAGCCTGGGAGCATCATCTCACGGATGGCGGATTTGGTGGAGATTTCCACGCATTTGCCATACTCGGCGGAACCGTCGGCGGCGCGGAAAATGTCTTTATCAGCTTGGCTCCAGGTTTCCATGTCTTTTCCGTCGTTCTTGCGCATCACGGCAAGAGCGGCTTTGAGAGCAGGGATTTCATTGAACTGGCGACGCACTTCGTGGATCATCGCCATGGCTGCACGTCCAACAGCGCCCATTGAAAGTGCGGAGAAGACGAAGGTGAGCATACCACCAATGAACAGACCCGCGATCACGTTCGCTTTCGACACGTCGATGCTCGCAATGTTCGCGGAGGTCATGTATGCGCCGAACAGAGCCAATGCGGTGAGGGCGGCCGAACCGATGGCGAAGCCTTTTCCGATGGCGGCGGTGGTGTTGCCCACAGCGTCCAAACGGTCGGTGCGCTGACGCACTTCTTTCGGCAGTTCCGACATTTCGGCGATACCACCGGCATTGTCTGAGATCGGTCCGTAGGCGTCAACGGCCAATTGGATACCCGTGTTGGCCAACATTCCCACAGCGGCGATGGCGATGCCATACATGCCTGCGAAATGGTAGGCACCGATGATCGCGAAGGCGATGATCAGAACCGGGATACCCGTAGACATCATTCCGGTCTGCAGACCCGCGATGATGTTCGTTGCCGAGCCGGTCAACGATTGACGTGCGATATCAAGCACTGGCTTTTTTCCATAACCGGTGTAGTATTCAGTGACCACACCAATCAACACACCGGATATCAATCCGATGATGGTGGCATAAAACACGCCATTGGCGGTGTAATATCCTGCGAAGGACGTGGAAAGCGGATCGGCGAAAAACCACGACTCAGGAAGGATCGCTTTGATGATGAACCAGAAAGCGACAACCATCACAGCGGCAGAACCGAATTCACCGATGTTTAACGCGCGTTGCGGATCGCCACCCTCTTTAACTTTCACGAAGAAGGTTCCGCCGATGGAAATCACAATGCCCGCGGCGGCGAGAAACAACGGAAGAAGCACACCCGCGATCGGAGAAAAGGCTTCTGAGGCAAAAGACGGAACCGTCATGAAGACAGCTCCCAATACCATGGCCGCGATGATCGAACCTACAAACGACTCGAACAGATCCGCACCCATTCCGGCTACGTCACCTACGTTGTCGCCCACGTTGTCGGCGATGGTCGCAGGGTTGAGCGGATGGTCTTCAGGAATTCCTGCTTCCACCTTGCCCACAAGATCGGCACCCACGTCAGCGGCTTTGGTGTAGATACCACCACCCACACGTGCGAAAAGAGCAATCGATGATGCGCCGAACGAAAAGCCCGTAATGATGGTGATCACTTTGCTGACGCTCTGGATGGTCTCGATGCCGAACATCGAAGTATATACCAGAAGGAGCGTGCTCAAACCGAGTACGCCCAGACCCACAACGGCCATTCCCATGACGGAACCACCGGTGAAGGCGACATTCAATGCGGCACCAAGGCTGGTACGGGCGGCATTGGCCGTACGTACGTTCGCTTTGATAGCCACTTTCATGCCGATGAAGCCGGCCAGAGCCGAGCATAACGCACCGACAACAAATGATAGAGCGATCAGAGACGAGGAATTCTCCGTGTTCGCCCCTTGCACACCCAATAGGATGGCGACGACAACCACAAAGACCGCAAGAACGCGGTATTCGGCGCGAAGGAACGCCATCGCTCCTTCGGAGATATGACCGGCGATTTTCGCCATTTTCTCAGTGCCTACTTCTTGCTTGCTCACCCAGCGTGCGCGGAAGAAGGTGAATAGCAGCGCGATGACGCCAGCTGCCGGGATTAGGTAAAATAATTCAGACATGTCAGAGGTGTTTGGTTTAGGTTAGATTCAATTGAACGTGTTCATCGTTTTGGTCAGACCTTCACGGATGAAGCATAAGATCGCTTCTTTCGATCGGTCGACCCCGCCTTGCACGGCTTCCTGCTCTTCCGGGTTGAATGCGGAAAGCACGTAATCCGCTTGCCGGCCCCGAGCGAACTCGTTGCCGACACCGAACCGAAGTCTTGGAAATTGGTCGCTGTTCACAGTATGTATGATGCTGTATAAGCCATTATGACCACCATCGCTGCCGGATGCCCGGATGCGAACTTTCCCGACGGGTAGATTCAGATCATCTGTGACGACAAGACAATCCATCAGGTCGGCTCCGAAAACCGAAAGGGCTTTCGTAACGGCCTGTCCACTGAGATTCATATATGTGTTGGGAAGTATCAAGACCACTTTTCGACCCTTGTGACTTCCTGTCGCATACCTGAACGGTCCTTTGCCGGTTTGGAATTGAATCCCGAGTGTTTGAGCGACCTCGTATAAAACATGGAACCCGATGTTGTGTCGGGTTCCTTCATACTCGGGGCCGGGGTTACCCAATCCGAAGATCAGCACCATGCCTTAGACTTCTGCCGATTCGCCTTCAGGTTCGCCAGTTTCCTCTTCTTCCGCCGCGCTTACTTTAGCGCCGCCTTTCGGGGAACGAACCATCACGATGGTACGCTCAGGTGCGATTTGAGGAATCAAACCTTCCAGCTGCAGGTTTTTCACACGGAGCGACTGCCCCATGCGCAACTTGCTGATGTTGATGTTCAACTCGGCTGGCAATGCGCTCGCCAGAGCCTTCACTTTGAGCGTACGAACCGACTGGATCAAACGTCCGCCTTCGATCACTCCTGGCGCGGTTCCGACCAAACGAATCGGAAGAACCACGGTCACAGGGGAAGTTTCGTTCGTCACCAAGAAGTCGATGTGGATCGGCTTGTCGGTCACAGGGTGGAATGACGCTTTTTTCAGCAAGGTCACATAGGATGTTCCGTCTTCCAGCTTGATGTTCAAAAACTGGGTGTTCTTGACGCTGAGAATACGTTCGATGTCGATGAGGCGGACAGAAAAGTGGATGTTTTCAGCCACCGTGGGTCCGTACAAAACGGCAGGTACACGTTCTTCAGAACGCTCCGACGCAGAAGCTTTGCTGCCAAGCTCACGCGGGTACCCGGTAATGTCTACGGTTTTTGGTTTTTCCATGGTTTTTTTATGGGTTGGTTTAGTCGTCGAACAGAGTGCTGATCGAATCGTCGGTGAATATCCGACGGATGGAATCAGCAAAGATTTCCGCCACACTCAAGACTTTGATCTTTGATGAGGGGCGTTTGAGAGCAACGGTGTCGGTTACCAACATCAGATCGATGGGCGAATCTTCGATGCGTTGGTAGGCCGGACCCGAAAGTATGGGATGGGTACACGCGGCGATGATCTGCCTCGCTCCGCGTTCGCGCAATGCGGTAGCCGCGTTGGTGATGGTGCCAGCGGTGTCGATCATGTCGTCGACCAAAAGAATATTCTTGTGTTCGATTTCACCGATGATATTCATGACCTCAGCCACATTCTGCTGAGGGCGCCGCTTATCCACGAAGGCCAACCCGGCGTTCAGTCGTTTGGAATAGGAACGGGCCATTTTCAAACTGCCCACATCCGGTGCCACCACAACCAGGTTGTCGATCGGGTTCTTGGTGAGATAATCCACAAAGATGCTGCTGGCGTAGATGTGATCCAAAGGAATATCGAAAAAGCCTTGGATTTGCGGGGCGTGAAGGTCCATCGTCAATACGCGGTCTGCTCCAGCTGTGGTGAGCAGGTTGGCCATAAGTTTCGCCGCGATGGATACTCGTGGCTGGTCTTTGCGGTCTTGCCTGGCGTATCCGAAATAGGGAATCACTGCAGTGACACGATGTGCCGAAGCGCGTTTGGCGGCATCGATGAGAAGCAAAAGCTCCACGATGTTATCGCCGGGAGGCGGTGTGGATTGCACGATGAAGACATCGACACCACGGATGCTCTGTTGGAACTTCACATAAAGCTCACCATCCGAGAAGTTCTTTATGGTGACTTCGCCAAGGTTGGTACCATAGTGCTCCGCCATCGCCCTCGCCAGTGCGATGTTACTTCGACCCGCAAAGATGGCTAAAGGTTTTTCCAAAACAGAGTCACATATGATTCGACAGTTGCCCGGGGAGGATTCGAACCCCCACGTACGGTACCAAAAACCGCTGTCCTACCATTAGACGACCGGGCAATCCTTGTTTTTTCAAACAGACGCCAAAATTATCCAAAATCCGGCAATATGTCAAGAACGGATAAGGGTTCGCATGATTCCACATTCTTGACAACCCGACCTGCGGCATCGTTCCCTGAGTTGCCATGCGGTACCGGATGATTTACCGACGATGGACTCCGGAAATCCGGCCACAATGAACGGATTCGCTACCGCAAGTGGTACGGCGAGGGTACGGGCGGACCATTGCTCCAAAGCTTGATGTCGGGCGGATGGGTTGTTTGTCCATTGAGCCCAAAGATGTCGGCAAGGGAGCCACACGTTTTTGAACAGCACGTTTTTTCGTTCGGCGCCCAAACGTGTGTCATGGATGAGCTGCGCGAAGGTGAGGGTGTCCGGTTCCGCGCTTTGAAGATTGTACCAGATCTGCGCGGCTTGGGCCACACGTGTTCGGGGCTGGTTGTCGGGGCGCGAACCGCTGCTGTCCCATCTGGGTGAGGTGAGTCGTCCGAAGGCGATTTCGGACAACACCAGGCCGGCTTCATCGGCAGTGACGAACAACTGGTGCAGGTTCGTCGCTGAATCATGAAGTTGACGCATGGCATCCCGATTGAAACGGATACCGAGCGCATCGAAGCAGGCTTTTCGCAGCATTCGCCGCCAACCTTCCGAGCGCGGCAGGGTCGGGTCGAGCAGGCTCAACACATCGTTCTGCTTTTGGTCGAAATAGCGGGCTTCCGCATCCCTGAACTGTGCATCGATGATCGGCTCGGGCACATTTCCAATCTGACCGTGACAGGCCAGCTTCCCTCGGAAAGCCGAGCTTTTCGCAAGTTCCGTGATCCGTGCCGTCACATTGGGAAATAGCACAAGGGTTGGGCAAAACGTGCCGTCGCAACGTTGCACGGCCGTGGCGTGGTCCGCCATCAGCACTACATGCAGGATGACGTTGTTGTAGGACGGGTCTTGATGGTGCCGATGATGGTACCAATCTCGGCAACGCACATGCAACTCGATGTCGCCTTCGAACCGAAGCCGGTTCAGAAGGATGGTCGCATTCCTGAAATCAGGGCCGTCTCCCTGATGAAGGATTCCGGATTTTTCAATACGGAGGGGGTCGCCTTCGGTGGTATGTAAACTTTCGGAACGAAAAAGACGCTCTGCCCATACGAGATGGAACAGAGCTTCTGTCATCCGCGGGTGGTGAGTACGTCGTCGTCGTTGAGTCCGATATCTTTCGTGGCGGCATAAAGATCAGGGAAGTTTTTCTTTACGCCTCGCGAGATGTCCGCGCGAACGGTTTCAGTTTTTTTTGTGACGAAATCGGCAACATCGCTTGATTTTTTCCGGATCAAAGCCCGATTTTCTCGCCCCGAGTTAGGGGAGACAAGAAGTCCGAGCGCCAAGCCGCCTAAAAAGGCGCCTGCTGCCACGACAAGGTAGGAAGCTGTTTTTGATGCCATGGTGTGCTGTAGGTTTGGTTGAGGTTTACTTATGACTAACGTACAGAAATCCCATTTCTTTTGGAAAAAAATTCGAGGAACCGACACTTATTATTGCTGTATATTATGAGGGTTACACACACATCATGAAACGCTGTTCATCCCTGTTTCTGGCTCTCTCCGCACTCACTGCCCTGGGTTTCCAGTCGGCACTGGTAAGCTCGTTCCGTGCGGAACTGAACCCTGCGAACAAGAGCGAGGTCTCCGTGGTGTGGACGGTGAGCCAAGCCGATCAGGTCGTCGGGTTCCGGATCGCCCGCAGTCTGCGCAATGATCAAAGTTATTCAGACGTGCATGCGATTCAAGTGAATCCTGGCGATATCACAGGCTCAGGTCGCGAATTCCAATTCATCGACCGCAGTGTCTTCAAGCCTGGCGTTGCGAGCGATGCCGTTTTTTACAAGCTGCTCATCGTCTACCGCAACGGATCCGTCGAAGAAAAAGGTCCCGTCACGGTCAATTACACATCGACGGCCATTCGCCGTACCTGGGGCAGCATCAAGTCGATGTTCCAATAATCCCCGATGATGGGACGCATCGAACTCATGCCGAAGGCCCACATGAACCGGGCAATTCTACGTATGGCTTACCAGATCTTGGAAGACCATAAAGGTGCGAATCCGATTCAGGTATTCGGTATCAACACCCGAGGGTACAGCCTAGCCGGTAAATTGGTCGATGCCTTGGCTCCGATTTGCACCCAACCGGTCACGTTGCATCGGATTTTGAACGAACCTTTGGATGTGAACCCGTCCGCGTATGTGGTTCTGGTGGATGACGTACTGTTCAGCGGATCGACGATGTTCAACGCACTGAAACTGCTCACTGCGGAAAAACGACCCGCCGTCATCAGAATCGCGGTGCTTGTGGATCGTGGCCACAGAACCCTCCCCATCCATCCCGACTTCACCGGACTGGTGTCGCCCACCAAGTTCAATGAACATGTGGAGGTTGATTTCGGCAGCGATGGAAGCCCTGAAGCCGTGGTTTTGGAGCGACATTAGCCGTATTTTGCGGATTCATCATTCTCGAAATCATGAAGTCCGTTATTATTGTCATCTGCGTCGTTGTGGGAGTTTCGACAAGTGCCCAAGCGCAATCCGATTCCACGAAAACGTCCGATTGGAATCTGGGTTGGATCGGAACTCTGAACGGTTCCCAAGCCACATATAGAAACTGGTCGCAAGGGGGGGTGAATTCCATCGCGGCAACCGGTGGAACCCGATTCACCGCCAAATATTCTATGGAAAGGTTTACTTACGATCATTCCACCAGTCTGAAATACGGCCGCGCGCGTTTGAATGAAAATCTTGCCCGCAAAACGGATGATGAAATCAGAATCCGCAATCAGGTGAGCCGCAAGTTCGACGATCCTCACTATTCGCTGATCGCTCAATTCAATTTCGACACCCAGTTCTATAAAGGGTATGATAAGTCGTTCGTCAACGTCATTTCGAAGTTCATGGCCCCGGCGTATTTCACGGAAACTATGGGTTTGGCGTTTACCCCGAAAAAAAACTTCCAGATGAATGCGGGTCTTTCCCTCAAACAGACCATCGTGATCGATACTCTGCTTTCCCCGCGTTACGGAATGCGATCTGATCAGACCTTCAGAAACGAAGGTGGGATTTCATTGGGAATCAGACATTACCGCCAATTGGCGACCAATGTGAATTACAGCGGCTCGGCAGACACCTTCACAAACCTGCTTCGTCCGGTTTCAAGCACGGTAGTGAAAGTGAACAACGACATCGTGGGCAAGATCAACAACTATCTGACCACGAACATCCAATTCGCCGTCATTTTCGATGACAATGTGACCAAGAAGTTACAGGTGAAGCAGGTTCTTTCCGTCGGATTCAGTTACAGCATCCTCTGACATGGCTCGCGTTTCCTCCATCGATTTTCTGCGCGATGCGTGGAATTCCCTCGATGAGTGGAAGCATCAATGGCCAGATGACGCCAGCGATTCCGTTTTTGACGACTCTTTAGCCAACGCGCCGGCGGTGTTGTCTGAGCTGGCCGAGCGGCTCAAGGGAAATTATCCGTTTCATACTCCGTTCTATGCCGGACAAATGCTCAAACCGCCGCATCCTGTGGCTTGGGCCGCATACGCGTTGGCGATGAGTGTGAATCCGAACAATCACGCTTTGGACGGCGGTCCGCCCACTTCCGAGATGGAAAAAGAGGTGATCAAAGAGCTTGGCGCATTGTTCGGATTCGCCAACCCGTTGGGACACCTCACCAGTTCGGGAACCATCGCCAATCTTGAGGCGCTATGGATCGCGTCGAAATGTAAACCCGGGCTCAAAGTGGCGTTCACCCGCGACGCGCATTACACGCATCAGCGGATGTGCGAAGTGCTCGGACTTCCTTTCGTCATTTTGGAATCGCTGACGGATGTGATCGGTGAAGACGGAATCGGGACCTTGGTGGCGACCCTGGGAACCACCGGACTTGGCAAAGTGGAACCGCTGAGCGACGTGATTTCCCATTGCAAGCGATTGGGAATCCGGATCCATGCGGATGCGGCCTATGGCGGATTCTTCAAGCTTTTGGGTGGAAAGGATTGGGATTTGACCGGTGAGGTGGACAGCCTCGTCGTGGATCCGCATAAGCACGGAATGCAGCCGTATGGGTGCGGATGCGTGCTGTTCAAGGATCCGGCTGTCGGACGGTTTTACCTGCACGATTCGCCCTACACCTATTTCTCCTCCGATGAATTGCACTTGGGAGAGATCAGCCTCGAATGCTCGCGCGCAGGCGCGGCGGCGGCGGCGCTGTGGGCCACGATGAAGGTCGTGCCTTTCGAACAGAGCCGTGGCCTGGGCCTCATCCTGGAGCGTTGCCGCGCCGCCGCCTTGGCGCTGGCCGGCCGGCTGGAGGCTTCGGGCGCGTACACGGTTCTGGAGACGCCGCAGCTGGATATCGTGGCGTATGTACCGGTCACCGGCCGGCCGTCGGCCAGCGCCATCTCCGCCGCGTCGGATGCGGTATTTGAACGTGGCATGGAAGGCGGCTCCGCCGGCGTCTGGGTAAGCAAATACCGCATCCCGACGCGGCGCCTCGCCGCGCTGCGCCCCGAGCTCGAGGCGGATGCGGAGTTCACCACCATCCTGCGGAGTGTGATGATGAAACCCTCGCATCTCACCTTTGTTGATGAGATCGCCGACCGGCTGATCAGAGCTCGAACCTGATTCCTTGGGCAAGGGGCAGGGTGTCGCCCCAGTTGATGGTGTTCGTCTGCCGACGCATGTACGCTTTCCAGGAATCGGATCCAGATTCGCGTCCGCCTCCGGTTTCTTTCTCTCCTCCGAACGCACCGCCGATTTCCGCACCGCTGGTTCCGATGTTCACGTTCGCTATGCCGCAATCGGATCCGCTCACACTCAGGAAACGCTCCGTTTCGCGCATGTTCAAGCTGAAGATCGCCGAACTGAGCCCTTGTACCACTCCGTTCTGGATGTCGATCGCTTCATCCAAGTCCGAATAGCGGATCATGTACAGGATCGGCGCGAAGGTTTCTTCCTGTACCACATGGTAGTGGTTTTCCGCAATGCATATCGCTGGACGCACATAGGTGTCTTTGATCACTTCCCCACCGAAAACCACGGTTCCGCCGCTCTTTTTCAATTCGGAAAGCGCGCTTTGCATCGCATCCACCGCCACGGTGTCGATCAGCGGACCCACCAACGTTCCGGTTTCCAGCGGATTTCCGATGCTGATGTTCTTGTAGATACCGACCAACCGGTCTTTCACCTGATCGAAGATGCTGTCGTGAACGATGATCCTACGTGTGGAAGTGCAGCGCTGTCCTGCGGTTCCCACCGCTCCGAAAACGACGGCGCGGATCGCCATCTCCAAGTCCGCATTCGGAGTGATGATGATGGCATTGTTTCCACCCAGTTCGAGCAGGGAGCGACCCAAGCGCGAACCCACCACTTGCGCCACCTGTTTGCCCATTCGGATGGATCCGGTTGCGGAAATCAGTGGCACGCGTTTGTCGCTGGTGAGCCATTCGCCGACTTCGCGGTCACCCGAAATCAGGCAGAACACGCCTTCGGGCACTTGGTTTTCGCGAAGCACATCCACGATGAGGTTATGGCAGGCGACCGCGCAAAGAGGAGTTTTTTCCGAGGGTTTCCAAACGGTGACATCTCCGCAAACCGCCGCGATCATGGCGTTCCAACTCCATACGGCCACGGGAAAATTGAACGCGGAAATCACACCTACCACGCCCAGCGGATGCCACTGTTCGTACATACGGTGATCCGGACGCTCTGAATGCATGGTGAGTCCGTAAAGCTGGCGGGAAAGTCCGACCGCGAAATCGCAGATATCGATCATTTCCTGAACCTCTCCCAATCCTTCCTGATAGATTTTCCCCATTTCGAGGGAAACCAGATAGCCCAAGGCTTCTTTGTTTTCGCGCAATTTGTTTCCGATCTGGCGGATGATTTCCCCGCGTTTCGGCGCCGGCATGGTTCTCCACACCTTGAAGGCGCTCTCCGCGCTGCGCATCACCTGCTCATATTCGTCGCGGGTGGTTTCAGACACGGTTCCGATCAGACTTCCATCCACAGGGGAATAGGATGCGCGTTTTTTCGCGCCAGATGTGGAAAGGAAACGGGTGCCGGTGCTGGTTCCCGGGTTTTCAGCCTTCAGGCCGAGGGAGTCTAAAATGCTCTGGTTCATGGATTCTGGCGGATGGTTGATGAATCCCCAAAGATAGCGATTCCCTCTGTCAGAATCGGAAGCGTACGGTCATGTCCACGTTCGGAAAGACTCGGGTCTGTGCCCGGCGTTCCGCCCTTAGGAATTCCTCGCGCGTCTCTTCCGGATAGGTGGTGTACAGTTTGGTTCGCGTGTCTTGCACCTGGTACCATCCTCGGAGCAGGATCTCCTGACTGTTTCCGAACGGGTAGGCGATGCGGACGAGTGGTCCGTATTGTACCGTGGTCTGCGAACCCGTCGCGGTTCGTGAGATCGGAAATCCGGCCAACTGAATGGTCTGGGTGGCGCGTAATAGAAAATCAGTTTTGTGATACACCCGCATCCCGATCGCCACTTCCCCTTTTCCCACCAGGTGCCGGATCTCGGCGGTGGCATCGTAGGTGATCAGCGTGTCGATGGGGATTTCGCGGAATCCTTTCCATAACAACTTTCCGATGCGCAATTCGCTTCTTGAACCCTGCACCGCCAATTCCCACTGTGGTGCGACCAGTATCCGGATGTCGCTGAACAGAAGCATTTCCCGAGCGGATTGGTCGTTCTTCGGGCGGCTTTCCAACTGATAATCCTCTACGGTGTAGTTCGCGCGGATCAGAAACGCATTGCGCCAAGTGACCGCATCGACCGGAGTCCACGTGAATTCAGGCATCAAGCGGATGGATCTGCGCCAGTTGTTTTCGATGCTCCGTTCCGAAAACAGAAACACGTAGTGATAGGCTTCGCCCGCGGTGGTGATCGATCCTTCGAAAGAGCGGGAAAAACGGTGGCGGTTCACCGTTCTGAAAAGCAGCGTGAGTTCGTCGCGGTCGTCGGGATTGCTTTCTGGAGTATCGTACCGCAAGATCGCCGAACTGGCGAAAATGGACATGTTGTGCCGCTCTGTGATGCGGATGTCTTGAGTGGAGAATATTTCGAACCGGTTCTGATTGAAATTGGAGTTCGTGAGTAATTCCGAGCGGCGGCGAACCTGGTCCTGAGGCAAGCCTTCGGCATCGGTCAAACGCGAATCGCGGATTCCAGCCCCGATCGAAAGTCCGAAAACGGATCGCAGTCTTCGTCCGTCGGCTGAAAGCCTTACACGGGTATCCACCGCCTGTCTCAATGTCCGGGAATTGAACAGCGTGGCACCGGTTTCGCTCGGCATCTGCCGGTTATCGACCATTCGGATCTGGTTCAGAGCTTCGACTTCGATGTCGCCTGTCAAGCGTCTGGAAATCGGAAACCGGGTTTGCAAATAAATGGACGTGGTGTCGACCCGAATCGATTCGATGTATTCGGAATCGGAGGTGTTCAGAAAACTGGTGTTCGCATACCCTTCACGGCGCGAAATTCCATGCTGCAGCCTGGCCGACATCTGCACTTGTTCGGTTCGATATCCCATCTCGGCCATGTATCGGGTGGTCACATACCGGCGCGGGCGGATGTCTGCGATTTCCATGAACAGGCTCGGGGCCAGATAGAGTCCTTCACCCGGAGCGAGTTCGGGTGTCCACGCTTTGATGCCGTAGATGAACCCTTGGTCGGCCGCGCGGTTGCGCGCATCAGACATCACTCCGAATTGGGTACGCAGATAGAGCAGATTCGCCGGACGAAGTTGGATGCCGGCCAGGGCCACATCCTGCCGGGTATTTGTGGAACTGAATTCGAAAGAGCGCACATCCGCGGCGATGGCGACGGATGGAATAAGCCAGGTGGACAGGCTCACATCGGTTTGCCGGTCATTCTGGATGTTCTGCGCCTTGTCGTTCAGCAGGAAAAAACGTGACCCGAGCCGATTGCTCAATGAGAGATCGAAGAATGTGGTTTTCTGCGAAAACTGAGTTCTTTGGCGCCAATTCACGGCATCGAGCTGCCGTGAAAACTGCGTCTCACCATGGATGATTTGGGCGTTGGCAGACACCGTGAGCGAGAGTAAAAAAAAGGCGGGTAAGATGTGGTGCCGCATAGCAGGTGCAAAGTACAAAAATGGCTACATTCCGGTATGCTGAGCCGCCAAAAACGCGCCGATATCCGCAATCTCTCTCGAAAAAAATACCGGATCGAATCTGGGCGATTCATTGCCGAAGGCCGCCGGGCCGTGGATCAGATGCTGCGCAACGGCCACATCCTGATAGAAACCATCCTGACCGATGGCGGCGAGTTCGATGCCGGCTCCATTCCGGTCGTGGCGTTGAACAAAGCCGAGTTTTCAGAATTCAGCGATACGGAGTCTTCCCAAGGGGTGATCGCCGTCTGCGTGACGCCATTACCTGAGCCGATGGAGCTCTTATGTCGCAGGCCGGGGTTGATTTTAGCCTTCGACGGACTCCAAGACCCCGGAAATCTCGGAACGCTGGTGCGAACCGCGGCTTGGTTCGGAGCAGGCGGACTTCTTCTGGGTCGCGGAACCACCGAATTATTCCAACCCAAGGTGGTTCGAAGCACGGCCGGCGCCACCGGAGTGATACCCTATTCGGAAGGAACCTTGGCTGAGATGCTTCGGATCGCCGAATCCCTGGGACGTGACATCCTCATTCTTGATGGTGGCGACGATTCGATCGCGTTAGAATCGTTCATACCTACTTCCCGTGAGGTGATTGTGATCGGGAACGAGGGAAACGGTGTCTCGCGCGACGTCTTGGATCTTCCATATCTGAAAGTGCGGATCGGCGGGAATCCATCGCATGTAGAGAGTCTGAACGCCGCCATCGCAGGCTCGATCGCCATGCACCATGTTCACAAATAACAAATCCTCTGAAATCCTACCCTGATGCCCAAAAAAGCTCCAGCCATGAGTGAGAAAAAAATCTTCGTGCTCGACACGTCGGTGATTCTTTACGATTTCAATGCGATATATAATTTCAAAGAGCATGATGTGGCCATTCCGATTACCGTGCTCGAAGAGGTGGATACCTTTAAGAAAGGCAATACCATGTTGAACTTCCACGCGAGGGAGTTCATTCGGAATCTGGACAAATTATCGCATAAGAATCTGATGCAGAACTGGATCGCTTTGGATGGTCCTTCGCATGGAAAGTTGCGTGTATTGGTGGATGAGGGTTCGAAAGTGGACAGCAGCGCCGCATTCGGGGCCAACAAGAATGATCATCGCATTTTAAACACGGCGATGAGATTGGCCGAGACCGAATTGGACAGGAAAGTCGTGCTTGTGACCAAAGATGTGAATCTGCGACTCAAGGCCCGGGCATTGAATCTCCCGGCCGAAGATTATGAGACCGGCAAGGTGAAGGATGTGGAGCACATGTTCACAGGAAAGGCTGAAGTGACGGTGAAGAATCCGGATGTCATCAACCGCTTGTATTCGCAAGGATTCATCGAAGTGTCGGATGTGATGAAAACCAAGCCCATCGCCAATCAGTATTTCACGTTGACCTGCGATGGCGTGACGGCACTCGCCTATTACAACGCTCAGAGCGGTAAAATCGAAAGAGTGGCCAAAGAGAGTGCGGCAAGCATCAAGGCTCGCAATGCGGAGCAGACCTTCGCATTGCATGCGATCATGAATCCGGATGTGTTGCTGGTTACCATCGCAGGATCGGCAGGTACGGGAAAAACCCTGCTTGCATTGGCAGGTGCCTTGGAACAGCGCCGCGATTTCAGGCAGATTTATCTGGCCCGTCCGATCGTACCGTTGAGCAACAAGGACATCGGGTATCTACCGGGCGACATCAAATCCAAAATCAATCCCTACATGCAGCCGCTATGGGATAATCTGAGCTTCATCAAGAATCAGTACGGCGAAAAAGACAAGGAATACAAGAAGATCGAGGAACTGGTGGAGCAGGAAAAACTCCACATCGTGCCGTTGGCGTACATCCGTGGACGCAGTTTGTCGAACATCATTTTCATTGTGGATGAGTCGCAGAACCTGACGCCCCATGAGGTGAAAACGATTATCACCCGGGCTGGAGAGAACACGAAGATCATCTTCACCGGAGATATTTTCCAGATCGACACCCCGTTTCTGGATGCGCAATCGAACGGTTTGTCGTATCTGATCGACCGGATCAAAGACAATCCGATGTATGCGCATGTGACTTTGGAGAAAGGCGAGCGCTCGGAGCTGGCGAGTATGGCCAGCCATCTGCTCTAAGCCACATTCACGATTTCGAGTTTGTTGACGGATCGGCCGAGGAAGCGCTCAGCGAGAAGTTGGAACCGTTGCGGTTTGTCGCTAACGAAACAATCGAGCGAGCCGGCGCCGTCAGGGTTGCGGAGTCCGTGATGGCGAAGCGCTTTGTCCACGGATTCCGCCACAGCATCGGCCGAATCGATGATATTGACGGATTTCGGCAGCAATTTGCGGATGGAGTCTTTGAACAGGGGATAGTGGGTGCAGCCCAGAATCAAAGAATCGAGATCCTTGTCTTGGAAATCTTCCAGATAATGTTTCAGGGTGAGCAGGGCCACATCGTTGTCGATCCAGCCTTCTTCGGCCAAGGGAACGAGCATCGGGCAGGCTTTCGAGAACACGCGCATTCCCGGATCGATCGACTTGATGGATGATTCATAGGTTCCGGAACCCACAGTCGCCAAAGTTCCGATCACGCCGACGAGTCGGTTTCGGACCGACCGTTGTATGGCGACTCTCGCCCCGGCTTCAACCACTCCGATCACCGGGATGGGCGCCGCTTTGGCTCGGACATCGCTTTCCGCCGCCGCGGAAACCGTGTTGCACGCGATCACAATCATCTTCACATCGCGCTTAAGCAGGAAATCGGTGATCTGAAGCGCGTATTCTTTCACCATCTCAGGTGATTTGATTCCGTAAGGAACGCGGGCGGTATCGCCGAAATAGATGATTCGCTCTTCGGGCATGCGCTCCATGATGGATTTGACGACGGTCAAGCCGCCGATTCCGGAATCGAACACGCCGATCGGCGCTTTTTCTGAAGTACTCATGTGACCGTAGGATAACCATTCTCAGGCCTAACGGGCAAGTACGAGTATGTGCCGCCATATCCGGTTTTCCGCATGCCGACTACCAACCAGCTCGGCATGCAGCATATACGCGCCGATGGGTGGTTTTTGTCCGTCATCACGCAGTCCGTTCCACCACCAGTAACGGCCGTTGCCGAGAGGTTCATTATCGGCAAGGGTTCGGATATGCCGCCCATAGCGGTCGAAAATGCGCAATCTCACGAAATAATCGGGTTGATCAGCTTGGATTCGGATGGCTTGCAGATCGCTGAACGGATTCGGATGCGCGCTGATGCCTGCGGAATCGATACTGGCGGAAGGAAGCCTGAACACCGAGTTTCGCGCACCCGGAGTGCCGCCGGCCGGGGCGGCGGTGGATGTCCAATTGAAGGCCAGGTGCGAAGCGAGGGTGGGATCGATTTTTTCCAGGCTCAGGCCTTTTGGTTCGGTTCGTGAAGGATGGTGCCAGGAGGGGGAATAGCGGATCGAATCGATCAGGGTTCCGTTGCCGGCGACCAAACGGACGAGCTTACCGGCTTGAGTGAGGCTCAGCGTGGAGCGATGAAACCGCAGTGTGGATGCGGGTTCGATTCCGGGGAAGGCCTTTGCGAGGCGGGTGGAGCCGAACGAAGCCGAGGTATCCGGATTCAGAACTATCCAATTTCCCGAAGCCACCCATCTGCGATTCGAGGAGACAGGATGCATGGATGTCGTCTGTCCGTTCTTATCCGGCTCATCACTCAGATGTATTCCTTCCAAGGAGATGGCATATACCGATGAATTGAAGATCTCGAGATACTGCGGTTGATCGGGTTTGTCGCTGTATCGATCCTGTTGCGGGTGATACATCACCTCGTTGAAGAGCAGATTTCCGAATTCAGCCTGCCGACTCACAGGTATCGGCCCGATCGCAATCCCATCCGCTTCAATCGTCACGGCATCACCGGAAGAAAGAGGAATCATCCACGTGTCGGCCGTCATCGGATCGACATTCGGAGTTTCGATCCGAACACCATCCACGAAGATCCGGATGGATTTATCCGCTATTACGAATCTCGGAAATCGGATTCGCAGTTTCCCGCTGTGGATGTCGATGATATCCGGATTCGGAAACGGCGCACCGATGGATTCGTTCAGGTTCCGAGCCTTTCGTGTATGGGATGTCGGATGTGCCTTCCAGTTTTTCGGATCATTTGACGGTCGGCCGGGATCGATCCTTTCCAAGGAAACGGTTTCGGCTCCGAACAGCCATCCGGAACCGTATCGAATCGTGTCGATGAGGGTGCCGTCAGGATGTCGGAGTCCGATTCCGCTGGAGGTTTTCGTCAATGTCGGCCAACTGGTGAATTCGGCATAACCGCCCGGTTCAAGCGGGATCGGGATATGAAATCCGGCTGTGAGGTGGGTTTTGGGCAGCGCGCGCCCGTTCAACATCCATCCCGAAAGGTCGAACGGGTGCGCTTTCCGATTCATGATTTCAATGAAGGGCGACGCACCCCAAAGAAAGAGTTCATTCAGAATGATGTCATTGCGGACCGGTTTCGAATAACGAGTTCGGATGCGCAAACTCGAGTCTGGGAAGGTGTTTCCAAACAGATCGTGGATGCCGATGAGCGCGATATCGATGTTTCCGTCGATGGCACCCCCGAACCGGAGCAGATCCGGCTGTGTTCCGGCAAGCGAAGGATGAAGCCTTCGGGAAAATCGGATCGCCACCGAATCGGGTTCGCGAATCGCGATGGCTTGGATCTGAAGCGGATTGGTGGGCGGTTTTGCGAGATTACTCGTTCCCGGTGAGAGGCCGGGTGACCAGTTTTCGAAAAACACCGCTGAAACCGACACAGTTCGTCGTTCATGCGGGGTTCCTCTGGGCCAATGCGTCTGCACATATTGGAGCGAATCGATGCGGACTCCCGAGGCATCGAACAGGCGGATCTCATCGGCCGTGGTGCGGTTGAATGTGGGAAACCGAGCCATGGCGTGATATGGTCCTGGTCCGAACGCGTCGATCATCGGAGCCGCATCGGCAACCATCACCAAAAACGCGCCGGCATTCAGAATGAGGTCGGCATTCGAAATGACACGATTTGTTTCTGAGGATGTCTGACGGCGTTGCAAACGCCAGTTCTTCAGATTGACGGGTTCGAAACCTGGATTATGAAGCTCCACATAGGCCGGGCGCCCTTCCACCGGATCGTAATTGAATTCGGTGATGGCCACCTTCGGCGGCAAATGGGAGATAAGAAAGACGAGGTAAAGCATGGGGGTTGAAAATCAAGGCCGAAGGCTATCCGCCCCCGGCCCAGGATGGACTGTAGTCATGCGCTGTAATCCGGGGTTTGGCGTCCCTGGAATCACACTCTACCTGTATAAAGGAGTTTTCCGGCGAAATCTTACACGATTCGCACGGATTACGGAATGAAAGGGTTAGAAAACCCGCCATGGAACATCCTGAACGGATGTGGCTTCCGGATTTTGTTTGCGCTTAGCGCGATCCGATGCGCTCGGGGCGCGCCATGGCTTTGTCGATGGCGACCAAACCTGTACCTAAGACCCAGAAAACCACGGCTACCGCCAAACTGTTGCGAATGGCCATCAGATATCCGAGTTCATTCACATCCATGAAGGGATAGGGATACACGTCGAAAAACGCACCTCTGCCCAAGGTGTACATCAAATAGATGGCTGGGAATTTGAGCCATCTGACCGCATCAAACCACTCATAATCGCCCTTTTCAACCACGAAAAGCCAATGCAGGATGTATAAGATCGGCGTGAGGTAATGGAAGGCGATGTCGGTGGCCAGGTTCAATCCTTGGATGTCATAAAGGTGTCGAAGCACCAGGAAATAGATCAGAGCTACCGCAGTGATGTAAACCGTGATGGCGCCATGGGTCCGGTTATCCGTGAAAAACCGGCTGTTGATGAAGGTAAGGCTGCAGGCCACAGCCAGATTCGTGAGAATGGTGAAATAACTGAACAGATTGAACAAGGCCATCTGCAGGCTCACGTCTTCGGAATGCGTGGTGGCGGTGAGATAAACCTGGACAATCAGAGACGTCCAAGCGATGGCCATGATGGGATAGCGTAAATAATGCATCTGAAAATATACCGATGATTGTGGGTGAAGCCGAATCGCCGTGTATCCTCATCATGAAAACACACGCACTCCTTTTCATCACTCTGGCAAGCTTCTCTTGCGGAACACCGACGAAACCCTCCGTACCGATGCCAAATTCAGCGATCCTTTTATTCGCTGAAGGTTATCTTGACAACTTGTCAAGTTAAACCTACTTTGCCGGTATGAGTACCAAACAAATGACCGTTGGCGAGCTGAAAGCGCGTTTCTCTGAAGTGCTGAAGGAGGTCGAGCAAGGCCATACCATCGAAGTGGTGTATGGCCGGGCAAAAAAACCAGTGGCCATGCTCACACCGCCTCCCAAACCTCAAAAGAAATGGCGGGTGGCAGGAGTATTGGCTCATCGGGGTCCCGTCAACATCGGACCCGATTTTAAAATGACTGCAGAGGAACTCATTGGTCTTGGTTGATACCCATATTCTTCTTTGGTGGCTGTATGAATCGTCACGACTTCCTCGATCCATATTCATGCTGTTGGGGGATTCTCAGACGCGGGTCCATGTTTCCGTGGTGAGCCTTTGGGAGATTTCCATCAAAGCGGGATTGGGGAAGCTGGACTATTTCGGTATTTATGCTGATGAACTTCTTAAAGCTATTGAAGGGCATGAATTCACGATCCTGGATTTGGACCCTCAAGAAGCTATCGGGTCGATCGCGTTGTCAAAAACCGTCCATAAAGACCCGTTCGACCGGATGCTCGCCTGGCAGGCTATTTCAAGAAATCTCACATTGGTCTCCACAGATCATTCCATGGCGGAATTCGAAGGATTCGGTCTGAAGAGATTTGAATTCAACGACACGGATTTTCTTCTGAACGAGGAAATCGAAGCCTACAACGCGATGGTCGACGAGTCTTAAACCACTTTCGTCTTCCACCTTCCTTGCTTGAACCAGAAGATGGCCATGACTCCGAGCAGGCTCTCACCGATCACGATCGCCCAGAACACGCCGTCTTCCCTCCATCCCAACGAGGTCGCCAAATAATAGGCCAAGGGGATTTCGATGATCCAGAAGGCGATGAAATTGATCACGGTGGGACTCACCGTATCGCCTGCGCCGTTGAACGATTGCGCCATCACCATCCCCATCCCGTAAATCAGATAGCCCAAGCAGATGATTTTCAGGCAGCGCACACCCACGGCGATCACTTCCGGTTCGGATGTGAACCAACTCATCATGTTTTCCGCGAAGATGTAGTAACTGATGCCGACCAGCACCAGGAACACGGTGTTTATGCCGCCGCAAAGCCAAGCCGAATATTCGGCGCGATCGGGGTTTCCGGCGCCGAGGTTCTGTCCCACGAGCGTGGCTGCCGCATTGCTCATCCCCCAGCTCGGTAGCAACGAAAAGATGAAGATCCGGATGGCGATGGTGTACCCGGCCAAGACCTCACTACCGAATTGGGCGAGGATGCGGATGAGAACGACCCAACTCGCCGTGCCGATGAGGAACTGGCCGATGCCGCCCAGCGACAAGCGGATAAGGTTCTTCACAATTGCGAAATCAAGCACCCAGTCGTTACGGAAAACCGCGATGCGGTTGCTGCGCCCGGTGAGCATGTAGAGCTGATAGATCACCGCCAGCGCACGAGAAAACACCGTGGCGATGGCCGCACCGGCGATGCCCATGGCGGGAATGGGTCCGAGACCGAAAATGAGGATGGGGTCGAGCACGATGTTCAGCCCGTTCGCGTAGATGAGCACGCGCATGGAAATGGCGGCGTCGCCCGCGCCTCGGAAAATCGCGTTGATCACGAAGAGCAGCATCACGACGATGTTTCCGCTGAGCATGATGGTGGTGTACAAGCTCAGTTCGGATTGGATCACTTTCGAGGCTCCCATCCATTTCAGTAATTCGGGAGCGTAGAACAGGCCTGTGATCATGAAGGGGATGGAGACCGCGGCGGAGACGAAAATCCCCTGAACACCGGCCACGGCCGCGGCGTCTTTGTTGCCTTCGCCGATGCGCCGTGCCACGATCGCCGTGGTGCCCATGCTCAAGCCCATGGCGATGGCGTAGAGGATGGTCATCATGCCTTCGGTGAGTCCGACCGCTGCAACAGCCTCAGGACCCAGTTGCGACACGAAAAAGATATCGGCGATGGCGAACAGCGATTCCATCATCATCTCCAGAACCATCGGGATGGATAGAAGCAGTATGGCGCGACGGATGCTGCCTGTCGTGAAATCGTATTCGTTACCAGCGACCGAGCCTTTGATGTCGGTCCACAGTGAGGAGGTGCTCAAACGGGGTGTGAAAGTGTGGAAATGTGAAAGTGTGGAAATGTAGGAAAAACAGGAATCAGGAATCAGGAATCAGGAATCAGGAATCAGGAATCAGGAATCTAAAAACGGAAATCTGTTAACTTCGAACCTATGCTAATCCTCCTCCTTCTACTACAAACCGCGACGTTCAACAGCGATCGCGTTCTCGCATTGATCCAATCGCGGGATTTCGCCCGTGCCGAATCGGCGCTCCGATCCACGGCGGCAGCTAACCGCACCAACGCCAAATGGCATTACACATACGGACGTCTCGAATTCGCCCGAAACAAACCCGATGTCGCGATCGGACATTTCGAGAAAGCCGCGGATTTAGATAAGCGCACCGCGGAATACCCCTTATGGGTCGGAAACAGCACCTGTAGCGCGGCTCTTTCTGCGAATGTGCTCAAACAGGCGTATTTGGCGAAGTCGTGCAAGAACGCCTATGACCGCACCCTGGAATTGGATCCGAACAACGTGGAGGCCCGAAGCAGTCTCATCCGATACCACATGCAAGCGCCGTCGATCATGGGGGGAGACCCGGCCATCGCGGAGAAATTCGCCACCGATCTGATGAGACTGGCTCCGTATCGCGGACTCCAAGATCGCATTTTCATCGCCACAGCAAAAAAAGACAATGCCACCGCGTTGCGTCTGATGCGAGATGGCGTTAGGCAGTATCCCGACAGCACGGCGTTCCGGAACCGGTTGGGTTTGAGGCTGATCGAAGACAAAGACTGGAACGGCGCATTGGAGCAATTCAACACGTTGGTGAAGATGAAGCCGGACGAATGGTCGTATCGGTATCAGATCGGTCGATTGGCGGCGCTGAGCGGTCAGCATCTTCCGCAAGGTCGGGCCGAACTGGAAAAGCTGATTCGTGAGAACCCATCCGCGATGAGTACCGATTTCAAATCCATGCTTCACACCCGTTACGGGCAGATTTTGGCGCATCAGAAGGATGTTCCCGGCGCACGAAAAGCCTTCGATGAGGCGATGCGCATCAATCCGAAGAACGAGGTGGCCCCGGCCGAAAAGGCTAAGCTGAGGTGATCTTCTCCGCGTGATGGCGTGCGAATCCGCGCGCCATCCCCGCACCCGGACGTGGATACAGGATCTTATCCCCTTTCTGATACGCGATGTCGGTGGTGAACTGACCCGGCACCGGCACATACTTATACGCTTCGTTCGCCGCCACCGAAGACGACAACCATCCCCACACCGCCAACTGCTTGAGCATGAGATAGGGTTCGTTTTTCGTCGTCTCGAACTCCATCAATCGGGATTCCGAAAATCCGTTCGTGGCGAGATCCTCAAGCGCATTCCGAAATGTGGTCTGTTCCTCTTCCGAATAAAAATCACGGACGATGGTTTCCGCGAAACTGGCCACATCGGCTGCCAGCGCACCACCCGATCCATCCGTTGCCGGAATGATGACTTCCCCGAACGCATTGAAGAGCGTTTTTTCGGATGCGGACAGTGAAAAGTCCCGGTTGCGTACCGAACATCCGTTCAGGAAGGCCTGCGCGCCGAATACCGTGCCTCCGGTGATCAGCATCAAGGTTTTTAGGGCATCTTTGCGGTTCATAGGTTTCCTTTTTTGAGCTCGTTGACGGCATAATCCACCGCACGGACCGTCAGTGCCATGAAGGTGAGGGAAGGATTCTGGCAGGCGGTCGAGGCCATGGCGGAGCCGTCCGTCACGAACACGTTTTTCACCGCATGCATCTGGTTGAAGCCGTTGAGCATGGAGGTTTTCGGATCGCGACCCATCCGCACGCCACCCATTTCGTGGATGTCGAGGCCGGGCGCCTGTTTGGAATCTTGCTGGCGGATGTTCTTCGCGCCGATCGCTTCCAGAATCTCTGTGCCGGTAGCGAGGATGTCGGCCGTCATCGCATCATCGTGTTCGGTATAGCCGATATCGAGGTCGATCAGCGGGATGCCCCAAGCGTCGGTTTTGTCCTTGCTCAAGCGCACTTGGTTCTCCTCACGTGGTAACACTTCGCCCATACCGGTGGCATAGACGCTCCACGGACCCAATTCCGTCATTTTTTGCTTGAACTCGGCGCCGAAGGGCTTGTCGGTTTCATTCATCGCACCGACCGAGCGTCTCGCACCGAAGGAAAACGAGTACCCGCGAAGGAAGGTGGATTGCTTGTCGCGTCCCACATTCCGGAATCGGGGGATATAACATCCACCGGGTTTGTGTCCGGCCACATAGGCGTCATGGAAGCCGTCCAATTCGCCGAAGACCCGCGCGCGATAGTTGTGGAACAGCATGTATTTGCCTAGCATGCCGCTGTCGTTGCCCAAGCCGTTCGGAAAGCGGGATGAGGTCGAATTCAACAGGATGAGGTTCGTGTTGATGGTAGACGCGTTCAGGAAGATCACATCCGCGAAAAAGTCCATCGTTTCATAGGTTTGAGCATCGATCACGCGCACACCGGAGGCTTTGCCGAGCGAGTCGTCATACAGGATGGAATGCACCACGGAATGAGGACGCAGTGTGGCGTTGCCCGTGGCCATCGCGGCGGGGATGGTGACCGAGTTCGCGCTGAAATAGCCGCCCAAGGGACATCCGCGCTCGCACAAGGTACGGTTCAGGCACACGCGTCCGTTGTGCGGAACGGAGAGATTCGCCGAACGACCCGAAACGATGTGGCGACCCGGAAATCTGGCTTCGACCGTGCTCTTGGCAAAGCGTTCCACGGCGTTCATTTCGAAGGGCGGCAGGAATTCGCCATCGGGGATTTGCGGTAGTCCGTCACGGTTTCCGGAAACGCCTGCGATTTTTTCCACATGCGAATACCATGGCGCGAGATCGGCATAGCGGATGGGCCAGTCGGTACCGTGTCCGTCGGCCAGATTCGCTTCGAAATCGAACTCGGCCCATCGCTGCACCATGCGGGCCCAGAGCAGGGATTTTCCGCCGACCTGATAGCCGCGGATCCAATCGAACGGCTTGGTCTGCTCATAGGGATGTTCCCCATCCTTCACGAAAAAATGCTCGGTGGCTTCGTTGAAGGCGTAGCATCGGCTCACCACGGGATTGTCGCGCAGCACCTGCGGGTGGAGGGTATCGCGATGGGGAAATTCCCATAGTTGCGTGTTGGCCGTGGGGTAGTCTTTGACGTGTTCCACATTGCGGCCGCGTTCCAGAATCAGGGTTTTCAGGCCGCGTTCGGCGAGCTCTTTGGCCGCCCACCCGCCCGACATCCCCGAGCCGATCACGATCGCATCATACCGGTTCGAATTATTCATAAGAATGGATTAATTCGGGGCAATATAAAGAAGCGGGATGCAGGATGCAGGATGCAATATGAATTCTTGACAATACGCATGATGATGCGCATATTGATGCGCATGAAATCGATCTACGACGAAACAGCTCCGAAAAAGGCGACAAATCTGAGCATCAACAGCGATCTGCTGCGCCAAGCGCGGGCCTTGGGCATCGGACTTTCGGCCGAACTCGAAACTCGGCTCATCGAACTTCTGGTGGAACGACGTCGGCGCGAGTGGGAAATCGAAGTGCGCGAACAGGTGGATGCGTACAATGCCTCCGTCCAGCAGCACGGCGCGTTCAGCGACGGGTTGCGGGGGTTCTGATGACCTGCCGTGTGTTTATGAATGCGAATCCGGCTTCGAAAAGTCGGTATCCGTATTTGATTGAGCTACAACATGTTCACATGTCCATTCTGGAAACCAGGGTGGTGGCGCCGGTGGTGGAAGTGGGTCGGCCTTGGGCGGTCAACATCGCCGGACTCACCCCTTCCCTCCGCATCGAAGGAAATCCGCATCGGGTCATCATTCCGATGATGGCGTCTGTGCCGTTATCGGCTTTGGGATCGGAAGTGTCGGATGTGAGACTCGACCGGGTTGAGATCCAAGCCGCGGTGGATCGGCTGTTAACGGGGTTTTAAGTAGGAAGTAGGAAGTAGGAAGTAGGAAGAAATCGGTACTTTTCACGTCTCACGTCTCACGTCTCACGTCTCACGTCTCACGTCTCACGTCTCACGTCTCACGTCTCACGTCTCACGTCTCACGTCTCACGTCTCACGTCTCACGTCTCACGTCTCACGTCTCACGTCTCACGTCTCACGTCATCCCATGTCCCAAGCCCTTCTCGAAACTCTATACAAGTACTACCCCAATCCGCATTGCGAGTTGAATTATTCGAATGCGTTCGAGTTGCTGATTGCCACGATCTTGTCGGCGCAGTGCACCGATGTGCGGGTGAATATCGTGACGGAGAGTCTGTTCAAGAAATATCCGACCGTTCGGGCGATGGCGGATGCGGACTTGGCCGAGCTCGAGATGGATGTGAAATCAACCGGCTTCTATCGGAACAAGGCGTTGTCGATCAAAGAGACCGCGAATCGGATTCTGGACGTGTACGGAGGCGAGGTGCCAAGCACCATGGAGGACTTGTTGACGCTTCGCGGAGCGGCGCGTAAGACCGCGAACGTGGTGCTAGGGAACGCCTTCGGCATCAACCATGGTGTGGTGGTGGATACGCACGTGGGACGGCTGTCGCGTCGGTTCGGGCTCACCACGCACGATGATCCCGTGAAAGTCGAACAGGATCTGATGCGGCAATTTCCGCAGGAGGAATGGACCAACCTCTCGCATCTGATGATTTTACATGGCCGGGCCGCCTGCAAAGCGCGGTTCTCGCAGGCGCCCGATCATGAGATTTGTAAGACGTACGGGGTGAATTGCCCGTGTAAGGCTATGGGCGATCGAGGCGGATATTGATCTTGTTTCCTTTGATCTTCGCCCGACCCATTTTGCTGATCACGTTCTGAGCTTCGTCTGAAGGGACATCCACCAAGCTGAAGTTCTGTTGCAACGAGATCTGGCCGATTTGGCTGCCTTTGAGTCCGGTTTCGCCGGCGATGGCGCCGACAAGGTCACCCGGACGCACATTGTGGGTTTTGCCCACGTTGATGAACAGGCGGGTCATGCCGACTTCCATTCCACCACGGTCGCGCTCGCGTGGGGCGCGGTCGGGACGGTCGCCGCGGTCGCTGCCACGTTCGCGTCCGAAACGCTCAGGACGGTCGCCACGGTCTGCGCGATCTCCGCGGTCGAAACGCGGGGCTTCGAATTCTTTGGCTTGCTCAGGTTTGAGCGCCACTTGCATTTTCAGGCAAGCCGCTGCGATCTCGATCGGCGAATAGGTGTGCTCATCCATGCTTTCGAGCATTTCGATGTACGGACGCAGTGCGCCAGCTTCAAGTGTGGCACGAATCTGTGCGATGAACTCGTTCGCGCGCGACGCTTCCACTTCTTTCACAGAAGGCAAGATCATCGGCTTGAGAGTGGTTTTCACCATTTTCTCAATGAATCCGATCCGGCGGTTGCGGAAACCTGCGGCAAAGGTGATGGAGGTGCCTGAGCGACCTGCACGGCCCGTACGACCGATCCGGTGCACATAATACTCAGGATCGTTCGGGATGTCGTAGTTGAACACTACATCGATATCGTCGACGTCGATACCGCGGGCGGCCACGTCGGTCGCGATCAGAAGATCGAGGTCGCCACGGCGGAATTTGCCCATCACGGTGTCGCGTTGGCTCTGCTTCATATCGCCATGCAGCACGTCGCAGTCATAGCCACGCGCGCCAAGGTCTTGAACCAGGATATCGGCTTGCATTTTCGTGTTGGTGAAAATGAGTCCGAGTTTGAAATTCTTCACATCCATGATGCGGCTGATCGCTTCGGTACGCATGGAATCGCGTACTTCGACGATGAACTGCTCGATGTTCGGCGCCGTGGTGACGGTCCGATCGATGCGGATGGTCAATGGATCCACCATCTGGCGGTTGATGATATCGCGGATGGGGGCTGAAATGGTTGCGGAGAACATCACCGTCTGCGGCTTTTTCGCGCAGTATTTGGAGATGTTTTCGATGTCTTCGCGGAAGCCCATGTTCAACATTTCATCGGCTTCATCCAGAACAAACATGGAGAGTTTGGAAATGTCGAGTGTGCGGCGTTCGAGGTGATCGATCACGCGGCCCGGCGTTCCAACCACGATGTGGGTGGCGCGTTTGAGGGCTTTGAGCTGGCGGTCGATCGGCTGTCCGCCATACACCGGCACAATATGAATGCCTTTTTTGAACTGCCCGAGCTTCATCAGCTCACCGGTGATCTGGATGGCCAGTTCGCGGGTCGGACAAAGCACAAGCGCTTGCACGTTGCGGTTTTCTACGTCGATATGCTCGAGAGCTGGAATTCCGAAAGCGGCGGTTTTACCGGTTCCGGTTTGGGCCTGTCCCAACACATCGCGACCGGCACGAAGCGCCGGAATACATTCATGTTGGATGGGGGTGGGGGCTTCGAAGCCCATCACCGTTAGAGCTTGAAGGATTTCAGGGCTGAGGTCCAGCTCCGAAAAAAGAGGAGTCGTCATGGTTGTGTTTTCTAAGTCTATGGGTACCTGGCATCTCAATTCTCTCGCGTGTCATGATGCCGGCATAAAAACAACCCATCTGAGACCGAAAATCCTGTGAAGCAGGAGTAAGGTGCGTAAGATACGGTTTATTAAAGAGGTAGCCTAATGCGATTCGATCGCTTTGTTATCAATAACGAGGTGATGCGAGTAATATTACTTGAAAATCCGGAATCGATTCCGTAATATCTATGCAAATGATACAACGACATTTAGCATCTCGATTGACAGAGCGAATTGGCAATGTCCCAGTTGTGGCATTGCTTGGTTCACGTCAGGTCGGTAAAACGACCCTTGCAATGTCGTTGGAATTGAACAAACGGTGTCACTATTTGGATCTGGAACGTCCGTCCGATTTAGCCAAAATGGCTGATCCGGAGCTCTATCTGTCGTCTTATTCCGATCAATTGGTGATTTTGGATGAAATCCAACGGGTTCCGGAGCTCTTTCCAGTCCTTCGTTCTTTGGTGGATGAGCGACGTCAACGTGGTGAATCGGCAGGTCATTTTCTCCTTTTAGGTTCTGCTTCGCCCGATCTGCTGCGTCAGAGTTCGGAAACCTTGGCAGGTCGCATCACCTATCTGGAAATGACCCCTTTCCAAATTCAAGAAGTGGCTTCTGAAGTGGAGGCGAACAATCGGCTTTGGTTCAGAGGAGGTTATCCAGACAGTTTTTTGGCGGTAAATGATGCGTCTTCACGACAGTGGCGTGCGGATTTCATCACCAGCTATGTGGAACGCCATCTCCCGCAACAAGGGATTTCCGCAAGTCCGATTCAATTAAGACGCTTTTGTACGATGCTGGCACATGAGCAAGCGGGAACGGTGAACCTGGCATCGATCGGGAATGCGTTAGGCATCGATGGCAAGACGGTATTGCGTTACATGAATCTTCTGGAAGGCTTATTCCTTATTCGAAGAATACCGGCCTGGAGTCGAAATACCGGGAAACGGTTGGTCAAAATGCCCAAAGTCTATTGGCGTGATAGTGGTCTTCTTCACGAACTGCTTGGATTGAATCATTTGGAGCATGTTCTTGGACATCCGGTCTGTGGTCCATCTTGGGAAGGATATTGTCTGGAACAGATCATGAATGCGTTGCCACTCGGAGTGGTTGCGAGCCATTACCGAACCCATGCTGGCGCGGAAGTGGATCTGGTACTGGAATGGCCGTCAGGAGAAACCCAAGCCATTGAAATCAAACGGACACTTTCCCCGAAACTTACCCCTGCGTTTAGGGAAAGCATGGAAACGCTGTCGGCCGTTCGTGGTACCATCCTCATCCCGAAAGGGGAGTCATTTCCGTTATCAGACTCTGTAAGAGCGATGACGCTTCAAGAGTTTCTCGAAGTTGAATTCAAGATTTAGCATTCAACCTTCAACATTTCCTAAACCAACGAATCCGGATCCTTAGGCGCGATCTCCATCTTCTGGGCGAAATAGTCGCAGAAATCACGCATGTCGCCGGCGATGCGCTCATCGGTGGTGCTGCGCTGCAAGGTGTCGGCCATGCTGAGCAAAGTTTCGTGGAAGAAGATCTTCATTTCGTCGACGGTCATGTCTTTGGTCCACAGATCCAGACGAAGGGTGTCTTTTTTCTGATGGTCCCACAGCGCCAAGATCATGGCACGGCAAGTGGTGACACCTTCCAGGCCGCCGTCTTCGGCTTCCCACTCGATCTCGGTCGGGAACTTGGCTTCGTCAAGGGTGACGTTGATTTGGATGCGCTTCTTGGTCATCGAAGAAAAATGTTGAATGTTGAAATCGGGAATCGGGAATCGGGAATCGGGAATCAGGAATCGGGAATCGGGAATCTGTAAGAGGGGCTTGACATGGTTTCTTAGTGGTGCAATTTACCATCTACCATCTACCATCTACCATCTACCATCTACCATCTACCATCTACCATCTACCATCTACCATCTACCATCTACCATCTACCATCTACCATCTACCATCTACCATCTACCATCTACCATCTACCATCTAC